>CANNGL010000001.1 GCA_947504205.1 uncultured Litoreibacter sp.
AAGGCGGCCTGCGCTTCGCCATCCGCGAAGGCGGTCGCACCGTCGGAGCAGGCGTCGTCTCCAAAATTATCGACTAAGTGCCGAAGATAATTGGCAGGACGGGGTGACCCGTCCTGACCAGATCTTTTGAAAAAGCCGCTTCTGTCAGGAGCGGCTTTTTTGCGACAGATGCGCTCTGTCTTTAAATTGCCCAAATCTCTTCGTTCTCGCGACACAAGTCTGACATTGCTTTTGCACGATCTAGAACTGGATGAGGCGTGCAATCATGCTGGTGGGCTATTTTCGAGCTGCTTCAGAGACACATATCCGACTTGCGGCGCTCTTTGCGGTGATTGCAACGGCGCTGCTGTTCATGGGCGACTACAAGCTTCCCTTGCCGCCCAGCGTGACCTTGCAGATTGCCGATCTGGCGCCGGGTATTTTGCCCTATCTGCAAGCCTGGCCAAACGCCGATAACTGGTCGCGCCCCGATGTCTGGCAACTCGCCGTAACAATTCCGCTCGCGCTTGGTGGGTTTTCCTTGCTGATTTCTTTGCTCAAGGGCCTGTTTCGTCGATCCAGAAAAACCGAAACAGCGCAGAGCGTCGAGCCGCAGATGAGCGATGCAGGTGTGCCGATCTATGTGCCTCCTCCACGCGAGGACTGGGATATTGATATCCCGAAACCCGGCAAGGCGCTCAAAGCGAAGCAGGCCGCGGAAGCGGCGGAGGTTGCAGCGGCTCAGCCACCCAAAGGACCTGGGCTTCTGTCGCGCGCAATCACTGCACTGGCGCGCTTCCTGAAACGGGCGTCGGTGGCGAGTGGACGCGGCCTGTGGCGTGGTACGAAATATGTTGGGGCGATGTTGCTTCTGGGCCTTAAGGCCGGGATGGCGCGTTTGATGGCTCGGCTCAAGTCTTCGGAGAGTGTTGAAGAGCCTGCGCTGAGCGACGCCACGCCGGAGAGTGATCTCGCAGTGGTTGCCGTGGAGGACAACTCAGACGAGTTGGCAGGTGATCACGACGAGGCGCTGCGCGGTGCGGCAAAGCCCGTTGTATCAGGCGTACAAACTGAGGCGCCCGCGACCGAGACGACGTTTGTGGATGAGGCGCATCTGGTGCTGGTTGAAGACGAGGACGAAGACCTCGGGCATTTGGCCCTTGCCGATGACCCCGAGCCGAGCGTTGCCCTTTCGGTAGAGCCCTCGGGAGATGTGGCGGTGGATATTGAAGTGCCGTCTGAGCCTGACGCCGAGGACATGAATGTGGTCGAAAGGGAAGTGCCTGAGCCATCGATGGCCATTTCAGACCAAGACCCCGTTCCTGATACACCGGCACCCGCTGAAAAACTGGAAGTGACGGAACCTTTGGAGGTTCCTCGCCAATCCAAAGGGGCGAGCGCTTTCCCTGAAATCGAACCGATTGGCATCATCGAAGATGATATCGAGATCGAAAAGCCGGAACGTGTCAGCCTTGCTGCGCGTGTTGCGCCAATCTTGACCGGCGCGGCTTCACGTTTGCCCAGCCTTTCCCGCAAGGCATCGAAACCAAACAACCCGGTGAAGGCGGAGGCGGCGAAGGACGCCCCCGAGACATCAAAGCTTGCGATGATCGCGGGCCGGTTGAAGCCTGATTTTTCGGCCGTGGGGTCAAAGCTCGCCATCAAACTGCCTAAGCGGGCAGAAAAAGCATCGCGGGATGACAAGATCATTGCGCAGGCGCGGGCGAAGGTTGACGATCCGGCACCGGTTGAGGTTGTGGCCTCAGCACCCAAAGAAGAGACGGCGAAGCCACGGCTTCCGCTTCCCAATTTCGACGCGTTGAAAGAGCTGCCGCCAATGGTGGCGCAAAGGGCGTTGAAGATGGTGGAAAAGTACCGAGAGGGCCGCGTGCCTGTGCTTCCGGATCGCGATCCATTTGACCGGATCGAAAAAGAAGTCAAAAAGCCACTGCAGCAATAACAGGATCAGACGCGGAGCGTTGGTAGAGGTCGCAAAAAGCAAAAATGCGCAGTGACTGTGCGGCGGATCTAAATCGTCATTTCTTTGGTGAGTGCTCCAGTTTGATCGTATTTAATGACTTAAAATCAATGTGTTAATGTGGATCACTAATGATCCGCACTGGTTCCCTGATCTGAATACAAAACAGCGTGAACGGCGGTGACCGGATCGTGTCTTCAATCCGCATGGGTTTGACCCATATGAGGGGGTGTCAGGCAATCACGCTTGGCCCGATCTCGCAGGTTGTCGAGAGCCACGAAAGGACACGACGTGAAAAACGCCCTTCTATCACTAGCAGTTGCGACAAGCCTGCTCGTTGGTCCTGCTCTTGCTCAGGATTCCGGTGACGCGATTTATGATGTCGGCACTTTGACCGAAGATCAGCGCGACGCCTTGATTTCGATACTGTCAGGCTTGCCTCGACAGTAACTCCAGGCACCGGACGGTCCGGAACGTAACTCTTTCGCTCCGTCCGGTGTTTTACCTCACATAAATACGCAGGTCTCTCTTGCAAACGAGACCTCGCTTTCGTAAAGCTCCCGCTGACATGCAGGGGCTTAGCTCAGTTGGTAGAGCATCGGTCTCCAAAACCGAGGGTCGTGGGTTCGAGTCCCTCAGCCCCTGCCAGTCTTCTCCCAGACGCGACAACTTCTTTGCTTTGCCGTTTTTTCAACGGTTGAATGGTGCGCCGCGCTGCTGTGGGACTTTACCTTTCGTTATCATCCGATGCTTAGAGATCAGTTGCACGAAATTGTATCTTTTCGCGCTGACCTGCCCTAAAGTCGCTTCGCGCTTGGGAAGATGGAGCAAGCCGTTGATAAATATTGACGTTTCACAGTTTGGACTGACTTGGGGTATGGCGCGAAGATGAAGTGCGTTGCCGATATCGTTTATGACCCTACGCATGATTTGGCGCTTGATCTTTACATGCCGGATGATCTGAGGGCCGAGGCTTGTATCATCTACGCCCATGGTGGTGGATTTCGCCGTGGCGCGCGGCATCATGTTGAAGCTGCACATTTCGCGAAACGACTAACAGCACAGAATTTCGCGGTGGCCTCTGTCAGCTATCGCTTGGCGACGCCGATAGAGGCTTTTGATCAAGATGATCAGGACTTGATCAAGGCCTACATGATCCGGTCGAAGAAGGTCGGCCTGTCGATGTCGGACAATCTGTACGGGTCTGCCTTCATTGCCGCGATGGAAGATGTCTCGAAAGCCATGGAATATCTTTGGGTCGAGGGGTCGGGATTGGGTATCAGATCGCGCAAGGTGGGCATCCTTGGTGTTTCCGCCGGCGGTATCGCTGGCCTTTCGCTGGCCTATCCTCCGATGCATTGGGCAGATCGTGTGGTGCGCCCCGAGGCCGTCGTTTCAATATGCGGTGCGATGGTTCAGCCTTGGCGTCTTGAGCCTGATGGTCCGCCGTGCCTGATGCTGCATGGACCGCGGGACAGGATCATCCATCTGGGCAACGTCCAACTGGCGGCGGCACGTGCAGAGCAGGTCGAAGCCCCCGTTACGCTGATCAACACCGGCGTGCCGGGGCATTCGACGCAGGTTGATGCGGCCTTGGATGGGAAAGACGAAGCTGGCAGACCTTACATTGATGTGATCCTGAACCACTTCGCACAGTTGCAAGATACGGCCTGAGGCCCCTTGCAAATCCCATGTAAGCTTCGTATCTGACAGGCTGTAAGTCACCCAAGGATCGTCAGCATGGCCGTAACCAATCCAGCACAGTTCATCAGCCAAGTACGCGCTGAGGTGTCCAAGGTTGTTTGGCCGACACGTCGCGAAGTGCTGCTGACCACGGTTATGGTCTTTATCATGGCAACCCTGACCGCGATCTTTTTCAGCTTGGTTGATATTCTTATCCGCAATGGTCTGAGCGGCATCTTCGGTCTGTTCTAAGACCTGAGCGCGGCTAGATACAGCGACCGCCATCCACTTCCATACAGACGCCGGTGATCATGCTCGCTTCGGCTGAGCATAGGAAACATGCGGCATTGCCCATGTCCTCAGGGGTCGAAAAGCGCCCCAGAGGGATCGTCGACAGGAACTTGGCTCGGACTTCCGGCGTGTCTTCTCCCATGAAGCTTTTCAGGAGCGGCGTCTCGCCTGCCACCGGGTTCAGCGCGTTCACCCGAATGCCATCCGGCGCCAGTTCGACCGCCATCGTGCGCGTGGCAGTAATCATCCAGCCCTTGGAGGCGTTGTACCAATTGAGCCTGGGGCGAGGGGAGACACCTGCGGTAGAGGCCACATTCAGGATCACGCCAGTGCCTTGTTTCTTGAAGTGAGGCACCAATGCCTGCGCGGTTAGAAAGACAGATTTCATATTCACGCGATAAACACGCTCAAAATCATCTTCAGTCACCTCTTCCATCGGTTGCGGAAGGTGGGTGACGCCCGCATTATTGACCAGAATATCGAGCGTGCCGAAGTCGTTCAAAGCAGCCTGTGCCATGGCATTGACAGACGCTCCATCCGCCACGTCGACCTCGCAGGGAATGCCTTGAACCTCGTTGGCGATTTCTTGTGCTGCACCGACGTTGATATCGGCGACCATGACGCGGGCGCCTTCGGCCGCGAATTTGCGGGCGATACCTGCGCCAAAGCCAGAGCCTGCGCCGGTGACAATCGCTGTTTTGCCATCAAGGCGCATGACGTTCTCCCATTTCGATTTTCAGCACATGCCGTGGATGGTCGTCGCGATCCGGGTCGGCTGGTACGGTTCTTTCCAGCTTGAAGCCTTGTCGTTCCCAAAAGCGGCGACCGTTCTTATTGGCATCGAGCACAGCGATGCGCAGGCGTTTGCCATTTTCCCGTTTGACGTGGTCAATGACCATTTTTGCGGCTTGTGCACCAAAACCCTGATTTCGGCTCTCGGGATCAAGGATCAACAACCCCATATACCATTCGTCTGTCGTGTAGAAATTGCGGATATAGGCTGCTGTGCCGCGCAACTTGCCCGTGTCGTCCTCGAGGCCGATAACGAAGCGGTCGTCGGGCGCAATTGTCGGGGGGCCGTCGAAGGTTTCGCGCAAAAAATCGAGATCGGGGGGCTTGCCGGATTCAAGTTGCACGTAATCCGAGGCGCGCTCGAAAAGATCCATCACGCGGGCGGCGTCTGGGCCGATGTGGCAGTCTGGGTCGAGGCTGGTGAAACGGATCATGAAGATATCTCCAAGATGAAAGCGCGCAGGTGCGAGAAAAACACCTCTGGCGCGTCGAGATCAAGCATATGGCTGGCACCTTCGATCAAATGATACCGCGCATTTGGCAGGGTCTTGGAAAGGGTTTCAGAAAATGTACTTGGCATGATCGGATCGCTGTCACCTGCCAGCACAAGCGTCGGGCACTCTATCTGGGACAATTTGGAGCGGAAATCGAACTGACCTTGCTCGTTGGCTGGGCCGTTATAGTGCATACCAACAGGGTTTTTGATGATCATGCGGGACATGGCGTCAGCGCTCAGACCGACCCTTGAATAGAGCGGAAGGCAGGTTTCGAAATACGCCTGACGGCGCTCTGGCGTGGGGTCGGACCAGTAACGCTTGGCGATCTCATGGGCTTTGGGGCCGCCGACGGTTCTGAACGCCTCGTAAATTATTTCGAAGTCTGTTTTGGCCGTCGTCGAGGCGAGGATAAGCGCGGCGGGGTGTTCGGGGTGTCGGGTGGCGTAACTTTGGGCCACGACGCCCCCGAATGAGGCGCCGTAGATAATGGGCTTTGTTATGCCTAACGCGTCGCTCAAGGCTTTGATATCATCGCCCCAGCGATCCAGCGTCCACTGATCAGGCGCGCCTTCATCGCTGCGCCCGTTTCCAAGGTGGTCATAATAGACGATCTGGCAGAGGTCGGAGAGTTGCGAAAAAGCGGGTTTGTACAAGGAGTGATCCGCACCGGGGCCGCCATGCAGCAGGATCAGCGTTGGTTTTTCACGCATATCCGGGCCGTCGGGGACCAGACTAGGGCCTTCTATGTCGACAAACAGTCGTGCGCTGTTGACCTTTATGAACATGGGTTATCCATGACGAGCCGCGACGGTTTTGAGGGTGGAAAAGCCGTAGAGCGCTTCGAACCCCTTTTCGCGGCCATGTCCTGACAAACCGATCCCGCCAAAGGGCAATTCGACACCACCGCCTGCGCCGTAATTGTTGATAAAGACCTGACCCGAGCGCAGCTTCTTGGCCAGACGCATCTGCCGTGCGCCATCGCGGGTCCAGACGGATGCCACGAGGCCGTAATCTGTCCCGTTGGCGATGCGCAGGGCATGATCCTCGTCCTCGAACGGCAAGATTACCTGCACAGGGCCAAAGATTTCCCGCTGGGCTAACACGTGAGTGGGGTCATCGCCCGAGAGCAGAACCGGGGCGACATAGGCCCCGGTGGCTGGTGCGGCATCGCTGATTTGACCGGTGGCCAAGGTTTCCAACCCTTCTGATTTCGCCAAGTATCCGTCGACAATCTGCTTCTGGCGGGCGGAGATCAATGGTCCGACGTCCATGTCGTCCAATGCCGGTCCGACGCGCAGCTGGTTGTATTTGCCCGCCATTGCTTCAGCCACCTCAGCAAGGCGCGATTTATGCACAAGGATGCGGGACGAGGCGGAGCAGGTTTGACCCGCGTTCTGGATGCCGGCGTTCACCAGAAAGGGCAGGGCGTCTTCGAGATTGGCATCCTCGAAGACCAATTGCGGTGATTTGCCGCCCAATTCCAGCGTAACGGGCACAATGTTTTCGGCCGCAGCGGTTTGGACCAGTTTTCCCACACCGACGGAGCCTGTGAATGACATGTGTCTAACGCCCGAGTGCGACGCCAAGGCGGCGCCAGCCTCAGCTCCAAGACCCGGTACGGTGTTCAGTGCTCCGGCGGGCAAGCCCGCCTCATGCGCCAATTGCGTGAAGGCAAGCGCTGTCAGGCAGGCCTCCTCCGCTGGTTTGAGCACACAGGCATTGCCCATCGCCAAAGCCGCGCCGACGGAGCGGCCAATGATTTGCATCGGATAGTTCCAAGGCACGATGTGACCGGTAACCCCATGCGGTTCGCGCAGGCTGTAGACGGTGTAGCCCTCGAGATAGGGGATGGTTTGGCCATGCAGTTTGTCAGCGGCGCCTGCGTAGAACTCCATATAACGGGCGAGCGCAATCGCATCGTTGCGGGCCTGAGTCAGGGGTTTTCCGACATCGAGCGCTTCGAGTCTGGCCAGATCGTCGACGCGCTCCAGAACCAGTTGGCCGATCCGGGCCAGGACACGGCCCCGCTCGGCGGCAGTCATCCGGCCCCATTCGCCGTCCCGTGCAGTTTCGGCAGCGTTGACCGCTTGGTCTATGTCATCGGCGGACCCTCTGGCGATCTGCGTCAGTGTGCTTCCGTCAGATGGATTGATCAGATCGAGCGCATCAGCGGCAGTCGTCCAAGCGCCGTTGATGAATGACTGGGCCGGGGCAAAGCCGAATGTATCAAGCGGCATGGCGGGGTCCTTTCGGCAGTGTCGGTGCGGCGTCGATCAGCGCTTTTGTATAGCTGTGCTGCGGATTGGTGAAGACGGCTTCCGTCTCACCCTGTTCGACGATCTCGCCAGCCTTCATTACCAAGACGCGGTCGGTGATCGAGCGAACGACTGAGAGATCGTGGGAGATAAACAGATATGACAGGTTCAGCGTGTCAGAGAGCTCGGCCAGAAGATCAAGAATCTGCGCGCGGATGGAGACATCCAATGCGGAGACGGCTTCGTCCAGCAGGATAAGGTCGGGCCTCAGGATCAGGGCGCGAGCAATGGCGATGCGCTGACGTTGGCCACCAGAAAATTCATGGATGTATTTGTTCGCATCATCAGGAGACAGCCCAACGGCGGTTAGGGCGTGGGCCACGGCATCTTCCCTCGCGCTGCCTGTGGGCGGGTTGTCGTGCAAGTGGAAGGGTTCGGCCACGAGGCGCGCGACCTTATGACGGGGGTTGAATGAGCTGTAAGGGTCTTGAAAAACGACCTGCATTCGACGGCGCACGGCACGATTGGGTTTGTGATTGGTGAAGACGGGTTGGCCGTCCAGTTCAATCGTCCCACCTTGAGTTTCCTCCAACCCAAGAATTGCGTGGGTCAGGGTGGACTTTCCGCATCCGCTTTCCCCGACCAACCCCAGACTTTCGCCATGATGAAGATCGAAGCTGACGCCCTTGAGCGCGCGGAAATACTCTTGTGGAGCAAAGAGGGCTTTGCGTGGCAGCGCATAGTCGCGGATCACATTTCTGACACTAAGCAGCGGGGTGTCATGCGTCTGATCATCGCGCTCGGGCTGATGGGTTGAGGCCTTGAACAGGGCTTGCGTATAAGGGTGCTTCAACTCCGCAAACAGTTGCGCGGTTGGCGCCGCCTCTACCACTTCGCCGCGGCGCATAATCGTGATGTGGTCGGCGACGTCCGAGACCACCGCGAGATCGTGAGTGATCAGCAGCATGCCCATCCCATCTTCACGCACGAGACGTTCAAGCAGCGTCAGGATTTGTGCCTGCGTGGTAACATCGAGGGCGGTGGTCGGCTCATCTGCGATCAGCAGTTTGGGCTGCAAGGCGATGGCCATGGCAATAACAACGCGTTGCTTTTGGCCGCCGGACATCTCGAACGGATAGCGCGACAGGGGAAACCTGTCTTGCGGCAGTTCACAACGCGCCAAAGCTTGGGCCGCACGTGTTGTTGCCTCGGTGCGCGAGGTGTCCGGCTCGTGGATCAAAATGGTTTCGGCAACTTGCTGGCCGATGGTTTGCACCGGGTTCAGCGCTGTCATTGGTTCCTGAAAGACCATGCCGACATGATTGCCCCGCATCTGGCATAACTCGGATTCCGAGCTGTTCAGGACATCGCGTCCGTTCAGCGTGATTTCCCCGGAACAGACCGAGCCGTAGGGCAGGAGTTGCATGGCGGCATAGGCTGTCATGGATTTGCCGGAGCCGCTTTCTCCGATCAGGCCGTGGATCTGACCCTCTTCGATGCTGAACGAAACGTCCTTCAGAATGGGTGTGCCATGGATCGACAGAGACAGATTGCGGATGTTGAGCAGGCTCACGTGCGGACCTCGCGCAGCTTTGGGTCGAGCAGGTCGCGCAGACCATCTCCGGCAAGGTTCAGTCCGAGCACGGTTAGAACGATGGCAAAGCCGGGAAACAGTGCCAGATGTGGGGCGAGCGAAATCAGGGTTTGGCTTTCGGCCAACATTCGACCCCAGCTTGGCAAGGGTGGCTGTGCACCCAGGCCGATGTAGCTGAGGGCCGCCTCGGCCAGAATACCAAGGGAGAACTGAATTGTGCCCTGCACGATCAACAGGTTTGTTATATTTGGCAGGATGTGCTCAACGGAGATCAAAACCGGGCCTTTGCCTGCGACGCGCGCTGACATGACGTAGTCGCGTTGCCAGAGCGACAACGCGGCGGAGCGGGTGAGGCGGGCGAAGACGGGGATGTTGAAGATACCGATGGCGATAATGGCGTTCAGGGCTGAGGCGCCGAAAACAGCGGTCATCATGATGGCGATCACCAGCGACGGGAAGGCGAACACCAGATCGTTTCCGCGCATGATCAACTCGTCTGCCCATGTGTTGCGCCGCGCGGCAGCGGCAAGACCGAGCGGAACGCCAAGCGCCATGCCGATGCCGACGGCCACAACAGCAACGGCGATCGAGGTGCGGGCACCCACCATGATCATCGAGAAGATGTCGCGGCCGAATTGATCGGTGCCGAAGATATGCGCGCCGCCGGGCGCTTGCAGCTTGTTGGGGATGTCGAACTTGGTCACATCGAACGGTGTCCACAGGAAGCTGATCAGCGCGGCGGCGACAAATACTGCGGTAAGGGAGAGACCGATGATGAGGTTTCTCATCGGCCGCGCCTCAGTTGCGGATCGACAAACCCATAGGTGAGTTCAACGAGGAAATTCACGAGGATGACAGCAAAGACCAGCAGCATGACCACGCTTTCCACGACGATCAGATCGCGTTGGGAGATCGCTTGAAATACGAGGCGGCCCAATCCGGGGAGGAAAAAGACATTCTCGATGATGATGGCGCCTGCCAGAAGAAACGAAAACTGGAGGCCGATGATGGTCAGAACCGGGACCAGAGCGTTGCGCAGTGCATGACGGCGCAGGGCTTGGCCACGGGTCAATCCTTTGGCGCGCGCTGTGCGGATATAGTCCTCGGACAGAGTGTCGAGCAGGGAGGAGCGCATGATCCGTGTCAGGATCGACGCCTGCGGCAAGGCCAGTGCGATCGCGGGCAGGGTCAGGGCGCGCAGCGCGGGGTAAAGCCCCGCGTCCCAACCGGGAAATCCGCCTGAGGGGAACCAGCGCAAGGAGATCGCGAAGACCAGCACCGCAAGCATCGCGAACCAGAAATTTGGAACGGCGACCCCCAGTTGGGTCGCACCCATAACCGTGAGATCGGTCAGGGAACCTCGTTTGGACGCGGCATAAATACCGGCGGGGAAGGCTATAAGAATGGTCAGTGTCAGGGCGTAGATGGCAAGAGGCAGCGACACCCACAGCCGCTCGATCAGGATTTCGGTGACGGGTGTGCGATAGGTGTAGGACGTGCCAAAATCGCCAGTCAGCATACCGCCCACCCATGAGGTGTAGCGCTGCCAGACAGGCAGGTTCAGCCCAAGTTCCTCGCGGAGGGCGTTGATCGTGTCCTCCCGGGCGTTGATACCCAACATGAAAGAGGCGGGATCGCCCGGTACAAGTTCAATCATCGCAAAGATGACAAGACTCGCCACAAACAGAGCGAGGAGTAGCGATCTCAGTCGGAGGAGGGCAAAGCGCAGCATGAAGCGAGGGCCGCCCTGTTCAAGCGGCCCCGTGGGTTCAGTCGGCCCACCCGACCGCAGTCATGTCGACCGCCTGTGTCGGCGCGTTGTTCCAGATGCCTTGCAGCTTGGCATTGGTGACCGAGGTCAACGCCAACTGGAACAGGTAGGCGTTTACATAGTCATCCGAGATCATCTTCTGAGCCTCTTTCGCCATGGATGAGCGCATCTCCGGATCGTTCTCGACCGAGAGCTTTTCGATCAGCGCCTGGAAATCGGCATTGTCATATTGGAAGTAGTATTCTGGCCGCGCATAGATGCCGATGTCGAATGGCTCCGTATGTGAGACGATGGTCAGGCCGAAATCCTTGCCGCGAAAGACCTCCTCCAGCCATTGTGCCCATTCGAGATTGCTGATCTCGGTCTGAATTCCAATTTCGCGCAGCTGCGCCGCGATGATTTCGCCGCCGCGCCGTGCATAAGAGGGCGGCGGTAGTTTCAGGGTGGTTGTGAAGCCATCAGGATACCCTGCTTCGGCAAGAAGTGCTTTGGCGGCTTCAGGGTCGTGGGGCGAGTTGCCTAAAAGATCGACATAGTCCGGATTGTGGGGCGCAAAATGCGTGCCGATCGGTGTGCCATAACCGAACATTGCGCCATCAATGATGGCGTCACGGTTGATCGCCATTGAGACAGCCTTGCGAACCAGAGGGTTGGCGAAGTGCTCTTCCTTGTTATTCATTGCAAGGATTGTCTCGCCCTCGGTCGAGCCTTCCAGCACCTCGAAACGTGGATCGGCGTCAAATTGCACCAGATTTTCGGGGGCGGGATAGCTGTAAAAAGCGTCGATGTCCTGAGCCATCATGGCGGCGAAAGCTGCTGTTGGGTCAGAGATGAACTTGAAAGTCACCTCGTTTAGCTTGGCTGGCGTGCCCCAATAGTCGGCATTTTTTACCAGCGATATACTGTCCCCCTGTTTCCAGTTGTCGAACTTGAACGCGCCGGTTCCGATGGGCTTTGTCTGTATGTTCTCGATGCTCTCGGGGGCAACGATCACTGCATCGCCCCAAGCCATATTGAACAAAAACTGTCCTTGCGGTGCTTTCAGCGTGACTTTGACTGTCGTGTCATCGACAGCTTCGACGCTCTCAATTCCTTCGAAAAGGGCTTTTTGAGCGTTGGTTGAATCATCGGCACGTGCGCGATCCAGTGAGAAAACTACGTCTGAGGCGTCCAGTGCCGTGCCGTCATGGAAGGTCACGCCTGAGCGCAGTTTGAAGGTGTAAGTGGTTCCGTCGTCGGAAATCTCCCAGCTCTCCGCTAATCCGGGGTTCACAGCACCATCGGGTCCGAAGCGTGTTAATCCTTCGAATACGTTTGAATATGTGACCTGATCAATCGCACCAGCGGCGGCACCGGTTGGATCGAGATGAGGGGGTTCAAGCTGCATTCCCACAGTGGCCGACGATGATTGCGCAATGGCGATCCCGCCTGTGAGCAGGGCGGCGATGGCAGTGCCTGCAAAGATTGAACGGTTCATGAATATCCTCCTCGCGATAGATCAGACTGGCAGAATGCGATCTGATTTGGGGGAAGTCTGTCGCGGAAACGGAACGTAATCAAGCAACGGACGCAGCTTGGGGTGGAAACTGAGGTGATGGCTTGCTAACCGCTGCGAGAAACAGATTGCTTGAAAAGGGTGCAACCAGATGAGTGCCACTGCCCGGAAATCGGCCCCGATGCCGCAGGATATCCTTGCTCGCAAGGGTGGACAGCCTCTTGTCAGCCTGACGGCTTACACCACACCCATGGCAGAACTGATGGATGGCGTATGCGACTTTGTTCTGGTTGGCGACTCTGTTGGGATGGTGCTGCACGGATTGTCTTCCACGCTTGGTGTGACCATGGAGATGATGATCCTGCATGGCAAAGCTGTGCGCCGGGGCCTGACGCGCACCATGATGGTGATCGATATGCCCTTCGGGTCGTATGAGCAAAGCCGCGAGCAAGCCTTTGAAAACGCAGCTCGGCTGATGTCTGAGACAGATGCAGGAGCGGTCAAGCTCGAAGGCGGGCGGGAGATGGCGGACACTATCGCGTTTCTGGTTGCGCGTGGTATTCCCGTGATGGCCCATATCGGTCTGACGCCGCAATCAATCAACACACTTGGCGGATACAAGGTTCAGGGGCGGGGCGATGCGGCTGCGCGGCTCATCGAGGATGCACATGCTGTTGCGGATGCTGGCGCTTTTGCTGTCGTGCTTGAGAAGGTTCCGGCTTCACTTGCAGATCGCGTGACGCAAGCTGTCGAGATTCCGACCATTGGGATTGGGGCGTCTGCTCAATGTGATGGCCAAATTCTGGTTGTCGATGACATGCTTGGCCTGTTCACAGCGTTCAAGGCCAAGTTTGTCAAAAGATATGCCGATCTTGGCGATCAGGCGAAGGCGGCAATACAGGCCTATGCTGACGAGGTGCATGCAAGAAATTTCCCGGCTGAGGAGCATGTATTTGCAGATGAAGCGCCATCGCCGAAAGGCAAGGGCAAATGAGCCCGGTGATCCTCCGGACGCTGGATGAGCTGAGAACGCTTGTCGCTGAATGGAAGGCGGCGGGGCAGTCGGTTGGCGTCGTGCCGACGATGGGCGCTTTGCATCAGGGCCACCTCAGCCTTGCCCGTGCGGCCAAGGAGGGATGCGATCGCGTCATCGTCACGATCTTCATCAATCCCAAGCAGTTCAATTCGCCAGAGGATTATGAAAACTATCCGCGGACTGAAGAAGACGATGCGCGCAAACTGGCGCCGCTCGATGTGGATGTGGTGTATGTTCCGGGGCCCGAAGAAATCTATCCGGACGGTTTCTCCACCACTGTCTCTGTGGCTGGGTTGACGGAAACCTTGTGCGGCGCGCACAGACCCGGCCATTTCGACGGCGTGGCGACGGTTGTGACAAAGCTCTTCACGCAAAGTCAGGCGGACCGGGCCTATTTCGGCGAGAAGGACTTCCAGCAATTGCAAGTGGTGACGCGTCTCGCGCGTGATCTGGATCTTCCCATCGAGGTTGTGGGCTGCCCGACGATCCGCGAAGAAGACGGGTTGGCCATGTCTTCGCGCAACCTGCTTTTGTCCGATCGTGCAAGGGTTTGGGCACCTGAATTGCATGGTGCGATGGAAGAGGTCGCAGAAGGCCTGGGGCAGGGCGAGAGCTTTGAGGCGCTAAAAGCTAAAGCCATCGCCCGGATTGAGCGGGCTGGGTTCGCCGAGGTTGAGTATCTGGATCTGCGCGCTGCGGACACATTGGAAGAATTGGCGGCGCCGGACAGACCGGCACGATTGTTGGCGGCAGCCTGGCTGGCCGGGGTCCGTCTGATCGACAATATCGCAGTGGATTAGTGCGTTGTCGCGGCGTTCGGTCTATTCAGCCGCCACAGCAGCCGGATCGACCAGTTCGACAAGGTCTAGCATGATGCGGTTTAACTCGAAATCCTTGGGCGTGTAGACTTTAGCCACACCCATTGCACGCAGCCTTTTGGCGTCTTCTTCGGGTATGATGCCGCCCGCAACGACAGGTATATGCGACAAACCTGCTTCCCTCAGTCTCATGATCAGGTCTTCCAGCAGCGGGATGTGAGAGCCAGACAGGATCGAGAGACCGATCACATGGGCGTCCTCGGCTTCGGCGGCGGCTACGATCTCTGCGGGGGTCAGACGGATGCCTTCATAGGCAATATCCATACCGCAATCTCTGGCGCGCGCCGCGATCTGCTCTGCGCCGTTTGAGTGCCCGTCAAGGCCGGGCTTGCCAACCAGGAACTTCAATCTGCGCCCCAGCTTGTCCGAGACCACATCAACAGCATTGCGGATTTCATCCAGACCCTCTGTCCGGTTTGACGGGTTTTTCGAAACGCCAGTTGGCGCACGATACTGACCGAAGACAGAACGGATGACATCACCCCATTCGCCGGTTGTCACGCCTGCTTTGGCTGCAGCAATGGTTGCGGGCATTATGTTCTGGCCAGACTGAGCAGCGGCGCGAATGTCTCCAAGTGCGGTTTTGACCGCCGCCTGATCGCGGGCCTCCCTCCACGCGATCAGGCGGTCGATCTGGTCGCGCTCTGCATCTGCATCCGCGACCATAATGGCGTTGTCCCCAGCCGTTAGTGGGCTGTCTTCCCCGCCAGTATATCTATTGACCCCGACAACAGTCGTGTCGCCGGTTTCGATGCCGACAATACGGCTCGAATTGCTCTCGACAAGACGCGATTTCATATACTCGATCGCGTTCACCGCGCCGCCCATTGCGTCGATTTGAGCCAGCTCGGCTCTGGCGCCGTCTTTCAGCGTGCTGACCTTGCGTTCAACAGCCGGGTTGCCTTCAAACAGGTCTTCATATTCCAGAAGGTCGGTCTCGAACGCCATGATCTGTTGCATTCTGAGCGACCATTGCTGATCCCAAGGGCGCGGCAGGCCCAGAGCTTCGTTCCACGCGGGCAGTTGCACGGCGCGTGCACGGGCGTTTTTCGACAGCGTGACGGCCAACATTTCGATGAGAATGCGGTAGACGTTATTCTCGGGCTGCTGTTCGGTCAGCCCCAGTGAATTGACCTGCACACCATAGCGGAACCTGCGGAATTTCGGATCTTCAACGTCATACCGTTCGCGGCAAATCTCGTCCCAAAGTTCAACGAAGGCGCGCATCTTGCACATTTCGGTGACGAACCGGATGCCTGCATTGACGAAGAAGCTGATGCGTCCGACCATTGCGGGAAAATGCTCTTCCGGGACCTTGCCTTTCAGATCATCGAGGACCGCAACTGCCGTTGCCAAAGCGAACGCCAGCTCCTGCTCTGGCGTGGCACCTGCCTCTTGCAGGTGGTAGGAGCAGACGTTCATCGGGTTCCATTTGGGCAGATGCTCGCGCGTGAACGCAGCCACATCTGTGATCATCCGCAAAGAGGGTTGGGGTGGACAAACATAGGTCCCTCTCGACAGATATTCCTTGATAATGTCGTTTTGTACGGTGCCTTGCAGCTTGGAGATATCTGCGCCCTGTTCTTCGGCGACCGCGATGTACAAGGCCAACAGCCATGGGGCCGTGGCATTGATGGTCATCGAGGTGTTCATCTCCTCAAGCGGAATGTCGTTGAACAAGGCCCGCATGTCGCCCAGATGGGCCACTGGTACGCCCACTTTTCCAACCTCACCCCGGGATAGCTCGTGATCGCTGTCATATCCGGTCTGTGTGGGCAGATCGAAAGCCACTGATAGCCCGGTCTGGCCCTTCGCCAGGTTGCCCCGATAAAGCGCGTTGGAGGCCTTGGCCGTCGAATGTCCCGCGTAGGTACGGAACAGCCAGGGGCGGTCTTTCTGCGTCTCGGACATGGGGCGGCCTCGTGAATCATTCGAAGGTAATTATCTTGCGCGAAGCAATAGATACGGGGAATATTATACCAATGTCAATTCGCTGCAACGCAGAAATGGGTTTTGGGCCGCGACGTCTTTTTGCTCAGCTCTGTGCCCAACACAAAACAAGTCTGCGGCAATTCGAGGCCAAGGATTTACGCCTAAGCAAAAGCCTGCCACGCTGATTTGATGTTCAATACGGTCGAACTGCCTATCTGGGCTTTGGTGCTGATTTGTCTGCTGGCTGCGGTGACGGCCGCGTCGCATCTGTTGTTTCCGTCGGTTCGCTGGTTCTTTCGTCGTCGGGCCGAGCGGGTGGTGGCGCGTCTCAATACGCGACTGACCCGACCGATCCAGCCGTTCAAGCTGGCTCAACGTCACGATATGATCCAATCCATTCTTTATGATCCCGATGTGATCCGGGCTGTAAACGAATATGCGGACGAAAAGGGCGTACCAGATAACGTCGCCTTTGAAACAGCGGAGCGGTATGCCCGCGAAATTGTGCCAGCGTTCTCGGCTTCGGTTTATTACGGTATTGGCACCCGTTTGGCCCGATGGTTGGCCCGGGCGTTTTACCGGGTGCGGGTCGTCAATCAGGATCGCAACATCATTGGCGAGATCGATCCTGACGCCACCGTGGTGGCGATCATGAACCACCGCTCCAACATGGACTATGTTCTGGTCACCTATCTGGTCGCGGGAGATACGTCGCTGTCCTATGCGGTGGGCGAGTGGGCGTCGCGCTGGCCGCTTCGGCCCATCATCAAGGCGATGGGCGGGTACTTCATTCGGCGTAAATCGCTCAACCCGCTCTATCGTAAGGTTTTGGCGCGATATGTTCAGCTCGCCACCAAAGAGGGGGTGACGCAGGCGGTTTTCCCCGAGGGTGGTCTTAGCCGGACCGGTGCTTTGCAAAAACCCAAACTGGGTATTCTGTCTTATATCATTGACGGGTTTGATTCAGATGGCCCGCGTGATGTGGTGTTTCTGCCGGTTGGGTTGAATTATGATCGTGTACTCGAAGACCGGACGCTGATTGCAGCGGCCGATACCAGCAAACGGTTTCGCTTCCGCTGGATCACCGTATTTCGCTATATGCGCAGGCACCTTTGGCAGCGTGTGACGGGGCAGTTCCACCGGTTGGGATTTGCGGCGGTGTCGTTCGGGGAGCCAGTCTCTCTCAAAGCCTTTGTTTCGGAGAAAGGCACGAGCGATCCCGAACAATTGGCCGACTATCTTATGCATGAGGTGGGGTGCGCGGTGCCTATCCTTCCGGTCCCGCTGATTGCGCGTCACCTCGTTGCGCAGGGCGGCGAAGCCTCGCTTCAGGCCTTGAGAGCTGATTTCACCCATGAAGTGCAGTCTGCCGAGCACGATGCATCCGAGGTTCATTTACCTGTCGATGGACCGGCCAAACCGATGCATGACGCGCTGCGCATGTTGGAAGTGCGCGGAGTCATCAAAATGGACAAGGACAAGGTGCACGTTACTGACGGTTTTCTGCCTCTGATGGAGTATTACGCCGCGTCTATCTCTCATGTTCCCGCGCGGATTATCGATAAAGTCTCTGCGACATAAAATTTCAAAAATGTATCCAAAAGGGTTGTAATCTTACTTTGCCCTTAGTATCGGTGCGCTATTGCAGCGCAGAAAGTGATTCTGCGTTGCGGCGTAATGCGAAACCCTCAAGACTGCGGGGAAATGGGAATGGCACTCGATACGAGAGATACTGTGATGGACTACAACGCCGAAGAGAAAGATTTGTACGAGGTTGGTGAAATCCCACCGCTCGGCCATGTGCCGAAACAAATGTACGCCTGGGCGATCCGTCGGGAGCGTCATGGCGAGCCAGAAGAGGCTTTCCGGACAGAGGTTGTGGATGTCAAACAACCCGACAGCCATGAAGTTGTCGTCTTGGTGATGGCTGCTGGCGTCAATTACAATGGCGTGTGGGCGGGCCTTGGTGTTCCGATCTCACCCTTTGATGTGCATGGTGAACCTTACCATATCGCGGGCTCCGATGCGTCTGGCATCGTCTGGGCCGTGGGGGAGAAAGTAACCCGCTGGAAAGTGGGTGATGAGGTCGTCATCCACTGCAATCAGGATGATGGTGATGATGAGGAGTGCAACGGCGGCGATCCGATGTTCTCCAACAGCCAACGGATTTGGGGCTACGAGACGCCCGATGGATCCTTTGCGCAGTTTACCACAGTGCAAAGTCAGCAATTGATGCCCCGTCCGCAACACCTGACATGGGAAGAAAGTGCGTGTTACACCCTGACACTGGCAACGGCTTATCGGATGTTGTTCGGCCATCATCCGCATGAACTGAAGCCTGGTCAGAACGTTCTGGTTTGGGGCGCATCTGGCGGCCTGGGCTCTTACGCGATCCAGTTGGCCAACACTGCTGGTGCAAATGCGATTGGCGTGATCTCGGAAGAAGACAAGCGTGACTTCGTCATGGGGCTCGGTGCCAAAGGCGTGATCAACCGCAAAGATTTCAATTGCTGGGGTCAGCTGCCAAAGGTGAACACAGACGAGTACAAGGCTTGGTTCGGCGAAGTTCGCAAGTTCGGCAAAGCCATCTGGGACATCACCGGCAAAGGCAACAATGTTGACATGGTGTTTGAACATCCGGGCGAGGCGACATTCCCTGTCTCGACCTTCGTCTGCAAGAAAGGCGGGATGGTTGTGATCTGTGCTGGAACGACCGGCTATAACCTGACCATGGATGCGCGCTATGTTTGGATGCACCAGAAGCGCGTACAGGGGTCTCACTTTGCACATCTCAAGCAGGCCGCGTCTGCAAACCAGTTGATGGTCGAGCGTCGTTTGGATCCGTGCATGTCGGAAGTTTTCCCGTGGAACGAGATCCCTCAGGCGCATACCAAAATGCTGCGTAACGAGCACAAACCGGGCAACATGGCGGTTCTTGTCACCGCTACGCAAACCGGGTTGTCCACCTTTGAGGACACGCTCGAAGCAAGCCGACAGGCTTGAGCGCGAAAGGTTATAAAAGACCTACCTGACGTGGCGACCAAAATTTACTAGCCAAAGACCCCGCGAATCACCGGTTCGCGGGGTCTTTTTTGTTAACCAAAACCGCCGATCAAGTGATTTCAGGGGGTTAAAAATGCCGCCCTCACCATTTTGGGGGAGGGAATATCCGTGAATACTTTTTAAACCACCCATGGGTTAATCTGTTTGTTAACGGTTGATTAACTAATTGGGAAGGACATTGGACATGACGAATGATTGGATTATCGACGTCTTGTTGGATCTGAAGAAGTTCTCGGCAAAGAACAGTATGGACGACCTTGCCGAGCACCTCAACGATACGATCACTGTGGCGACAGCTGAGCTGATGCCGCAGGGTTCAACGGGACCGCGAATGGCAGGTGAAGTTGAACAAGCTCGTAGATATGCAAGAGATGCTATCTCAGGCAACAACGCTTGAAGCGCTACAGGGTTTTGTCGAAAGCTTGCGAGATGTCTATGACATCGAACATCTGGTCTATCACTCAGTTAACCCAAAAGGGGGCCAATACGCGGCACTGACCTACGATCCGAGTTGGGTGGAGCGTTATATCGAGGAAGATTATGCGCGGATCGATCCAGTTGTGCAGTCTGCCTATCGCCGGTTTCATCCGGTGGATTGGAAAGCTCTTGATTGGTCTGCCAAGACCACGCGGCAGTTTCTGGGGGAAGCGATTGACGCAGGTATTGGCAATCAAGGCTTCTCTATCCCGATCCGCGGGCCTAGCGGGCAATTCGCACTGTTTTCGGCGAACCAGAAAGGCAACGATGATGCTTGGGCCGCCTACACAAATGAACGGGTGAGTGATCTCATTCTGATTGCTCATTATCTGAACGAGAAGGCGTTGGAGATTGAAGGGTCCGAAGAACGCGGACCTGTGCGGCCACTCAGCCCACGTGAGAAGGATACACTCACCCTTCTGGCCTTGGGCAACAACCGGGCCAATGTCGCAGAAACGCTCAATATCTCGGAAAATACTTTGCGGGTGTATATTGAGAGCGCGCGTTTCAAACTTGGTGCCACGAACACCACGCATGCGGTCGCGATGGCGCTGCTTCATGGTCTGATTGTTGTGTGAGCCGTTGCGGGCCTGCGGGTCGGCACGGTCGCATCATTTCACCTTCCTTAAGTAACGCCTGACAAGAGGCCTCCCACCGAAACGGTTGGAGGGCCCCCGGTGATCAGATATCTCTACGCAGACCAGCTTGATGCGTTGCCAAAGCTACGTGACAGCATGCTTCGCGACCGCGCCACACAATTTCATGACCGACTGAAATGGGAGGTCAGAGTTGATGAAGACGGCTTTGAGAGGGATCAATATGACACGTTGAACCCGCTTTACGTCATCTGGGAAACTCAGGCTGGCACACATGGTGGCTCGATGCGGTTTCTGCCGACCACAGGTGATACCATGGTCAATGACTTCTTCTCTCACATTATTGGAGGAGGTGAGATATGCGCGCCAACTATCTGGGAAACAACGCGGTTTTGCATCTCTCCCGACAGCGAGAGTGGGAGTCAGACCGCAGCAGCCCTGATGCTGGCCGGTGCCGAGCTGGGCGTGGGATTTGGCCTGAGCCATTCGATCGGTGTGTTTGATGCGCGCATGGTGCGTATCTATCGGAAGTTGGGATGGTCGCCAGAGATTTTGGGTACGGACGGGCAGGGTCGTGACCGCGTAAGCGCCGGTTTGTGGGAGTTTTCGGAGAGCGCCAGGCTAAAGATGGCCGCCAAAGCCGGGATAAGCCCTGAGCTATCAACGCACTGGTTCCGGCGTGCCTTTGGTCTGATTGAAAAACCGACCGAAAAAATCGCGGCCTGAGCTAGGCTTGACTGGTCCCCATCAGTGCTGCGGGATAGGGTGCAGCCATGCAGGCCGTGACCTTCTCAGACGATCAGGCAGAAGCCTATGATGCTCTAACCGACTTGCTGGAGCGGGCGGGCGTCGACCTTATGAACTCCACCTTGTTGCCGCTGCAGGAAGAGCGCTCTCAGGTGATGGCCATTGTTGGCAAAGCGGGCTCTGGTAAAACGCTGCTGCTGGCCCAGATGGTACAGGCGCTGGAGGAGGCCGGGCTTGATCTGGTTTCGGGCGATTATGAGGGCAAAGCGCGCAAGGATCGGCGCACGCTGGCTGTTTTGGCGCCGACCAACAAGGCGGCAAGCGTGTTGCGGAACCGTGGTGTGCCTGCGACGACGATCCACCGTATTCTCTATACGCCGATGTATGATCCGGATTATGAAAAGATCGCTGATTGGTTGGTGGGCAATGGGGATCGGCCCGAGGTCGAAGGCCTCACAGATACGGCACTGGATCGTGCCAAACGCTTTTATGATGATCACAAATCCATTCCGGGGGCTTTGGCGGCGGCCGGTCTCAAAGGCAGCGATTTCATTCAAGGATGGAAGCGGCGCGAAGATCCTTTGGATATCGGTTTTGTAGATGAAAGCTCGATGCTTGATGACAAGCAGTATGAAGATCTACGCGAGATTTTCCCGACGCTGGTTCTGTTTGGTGATCCAGCCCAGTTGGCGCCGGTTGGGCAGTCGGGCGAGATGGTGTTCGACAAGCTGAAGGATGGGCGTAAGCTCGTGCTGTCGCGGGTTCACAGGCAGCAGCAGGATAATCCAATTCTGGATTTGGCTCATGCTTTGTCTGATCCCGATCTGCGGTTCGAGGATTTCGAGCGTCTGATAGAGGATAAAAGTCGCGATGATGATCGGGTGGTTTACGCAGGCCGCGTGGAAGCTGATCTGATGGCGCGCTCTCCCGTACTGGTGTGGCGCAATGCGACGCGTATCAGATTGATCCAGGCGTGGCGCGCTGCCTATGGCGCAACGGTGGACACGCTTCTTGAGGGTGAGCCGCTGATTTGTGACGGGATCGAGTTGCCGCTCAAGCATCGGAAGAAGCGTATTGATCTCGAAGCCCGGGGTCTGATCAAGGGCGCGCAGGTGATTTATCTGGGGCCTGGAAAACGAACGGGCTTTTCGCGCCTTCATGTGTTGGGTGCGGAGGACCCGCAGGTGTCGGCGGCCTCTATCATCAAGATTGAAGCGCCGGATGAGGAAGAGCCGTTCATTCCCTTTGCAGCGCATATGGGCGCCACATTTCTGCATGGCGCTGCGGTGACCATCCACAAGGCACAGGGGTCTCAGTGGGATACCGTTCAGGTGTTTGCCCCCGATCTTTTTGCTGCCGCAAGATCCGGGCGCGACGAGGCGGGGCAGCCGTTGTGGAAGCGTTTGGCCTATGTGGCGATCACGCGGGCTGAGAACCGCTTGCTGTGGGTCACGCGAAACCGATTGGCCAGACCCGAGGGACAATTGGTCGTCGATGATCTTCGAACAGCACCCGCCCCTCTGACGCTGGAAGCGCAGGGCGAAGACTAGATGCGGATCACCCGGAATATGGCCGATGCTCCCCAACCCGCAGCGATGGCGATGGTCAGGGACAAAATCCCGTAGATCAGTGGCTGATTGTGCGCCAGATCGTAAATCCAGCGTTCGAGACCGACTTTGTTGACATCGATGACCGTATCAAAGCGATCGACAACAGTGCCGCCGCGGGTCAGAAAAATTGATGTCCGGTAGGGTCCTTCAACCAGATTGGCCGGCAGATCGATTTGAGTTGAAAACAGCGTGTCGTCGCGCAGATCAATAGCGGCGTTGAGATATTGATAGAGGTTGGCGTTGGTGCGAATACGGATCAAGGCGTTGGTGAAATCCCGAGGGTGTTGAACCATGTCGGTTACGCCAACGGCGCGAATGGCCTTTGGGATCGACACATGGTGGCGCAAGTCTTCGGTGAAGCTGAGGATTTCTTGCAAGGGCGCAGTTGTTGCAACTGCGTAGAAACTGGGAGCCAGATCGACCTCGGCCGCTTCGGTGTTCACCCAGATGCCATAGCGTTTGTCTTTCTTGCGCACTGTTACCGGTTCGCTGGGGCCAGCAACTGTGATTATCACGTGCAAGGGCTCGCTCTGATCAGGCTCGCGATCCCGTTTGACTGCTCCGTAGATCAAGATGTCGGAGCCATCAAAATTCGCGGTGATCGCGACTTCATCCCGTGACAGACCGGCGACGACCTGTTCGGCGGCTGCAGGAAGGGCGATGACTACCGCAAGGCATAGCAGGATAATGCGCATCAATGTCCTGCTCCCTGACCGATGGAATAAAGCTCTCCGGGCATGACAAGAAGATCGAGGGCAAGTTTGAAGCAGACTGCGAGCACCATAATCGACAGCAGAATGCGCAACTGCTCTGCCTTCAACCTGGTGCCGATCCGCGTGCCCACCTGCGCGCCGACAACCCCGCCGATCAGAAGCAGCACGGCCAAGGCCATATCGACGGTGTAGTTGGTGGTCGCATGCATCAACGTGGTGAAACCGGTGACGAAGATGATCTGGAAGAGGGAGGTGCCAACGACGACCTTGGTCGGCATGCCCAGCAGATAGATCATGGCCGGCACCATGATAAAGCCGCCTCCGACCCCCATGATCGCGGCCAATATGCCGACAAATACACCGACCAGAACTGGCGGAATGACCGAGATATATAAGCCCGATGTGCGGAACTTCATCTTAAAGGGCAGAGCATGAACCAGCCCGTGTTTTTTGCGTGTTCTTACTGGTGTTGGTGATTTTGACCGCCGGATCGCGCGGTAGCTTTCGAGAAACATCAGCCCGCCGATGATGCCGAGAAAGACGACGTAACAAAGCCGCACCAACAGGTCGACCTGACCCATCTCTCTCAGGATCGCGAAAATCTGCACGCCTAACGCGGCTCCTGCAAGGCCGCCGATCAACAGGACCGTGCCCATTTTCAGATCGACGGTTTTGCGTCGGAGATGCGCCAAGACGCCTGAGAAGGACGAGGCCACGATCTGATTGGCTTCGGTTGCTACTGCTACGGCTGGTGGTATTCCGATGAAGAACAGAAGCGGTGTCATCAAAAATCCACCGCCGACGCCAAACATTCCTGACAGCACACCCACAAGGCCGCCCAATCCCAGAAGCAGGAAAGCGTTTACAGAGACCTCAGCGATGGGCAGGTAGATTTGCATGTCAGCCCGTTACGCCTGCATATGCAGGCGCGCAACAGCCAATTGCTGCGCCTGCATAAGGCCAGATGCGACAAATCGGAGCGATCGGCCCTGCGCGGTTGTGGCCTTGCGGAAACCGCATGGCGCTGGCGGGGGGCGCTGCCCCCCGAGCCCCCCGGGATATTTTGAACATGGGAAGGGGGGATCAGCGTTCTTTGACGTAGGGCGCGCCACCCGCGCGGGGCGGAATGGCTTTGCCAACGAAACCTGCAAGGATGACCACGGTCAGGATGTAGGGCAGGCTTTCGGTGAAAGCGACGGGAACGCGGAACGTACCGATATTGATCGTCTGGAAACGCGTAGCAACCGCTGCGAGAAACCCAAAGAGCAAGGTCGCGTAGAGCGCTGGCACGGGACGCCATTTGGCGAAGATCAGGGCGGCCAGCGCTATGAAACCGCGCCCGGCGCTCATGTCTTTTGTGAAACCAGCTTGCAGTGCCGTGGCCAGATAAGCGCCTGCAAGACCACAAAGCACACCGCAGATCAGAATGGCGGAATAGCGTAGCCAGATAACCGAGATGCCAGCGGTGTCGACCGCAGCCGGGTTCTCGCCGACAGCTCTCAGGCGCAGCCCGAAGCGTGTGCGAAACAAGATCCACCACGTCAGGGGAACGAAAAGGAACGCGACATAGGCAATGATTGTGTGGCCGGAAATGACCTCCGCGTAGAGGGGCCCCAGAACAGGAATACCCGACAAGGCGTCGGCGAAGGGCAGCGTGATTTCAGAAAAGCGTGCGGGGCCTTCCAATGTTGGTGTTCTACCGCCTTGTTTGAACCAGTTCTGGGCGACCACTACGGTCAGCCCCGCAGCCAGAAAATTGATTGCCACGCCTGAGATTAGCTGGTTGCCTCGAAAGGTGATGGAGGCCAGCCCGTGAACGATCGACAGCGCCATCGAGGCGGCGATACCCGCCAGAAGGCCGATCCAAACCGAGCCCGAGACATAGGCGATGGCTGCAGAGGCAAAGGCTGCCGCGAGCATTTTCCCCTCCAGCCCGATGTCAAAGATACCGGCGCGCTCGGAATAGAGACCTGCCAGACAGGCAAGCAAGAGGGGCACTGCGAGGCGCACCGAGCTGTCGAGGATTTGCAGGATGGTCAGAAAATCCATGTCGCTTACTCCGCCGGTGTTGATGCAGCGCGCGCGCGGATGGCGCGGGCGAGGAAGAACCGCTCGAGCGGCATTCGGATCATGTTATCGAGTGCCCCTGTGAACAGAATGACCAGCGCCTGAATGACGGTGACCATTTCGCGCGGGATCGAGGTCCAGAGGCCAAGCTCGGCGCCACCTTGGTAGAGAAACCCGAAGAGAAGAGCGGCGATCAGGACACCAAGCGGATGCGAGCGGCCCATAAGGGCCACAGCGATGCCGATGAAGCCTGCGCCTTCGACCGAGTTCAGCACCAGCCGTTCTGCTTCGCCCATCACGTTATTGATCGCCATCAGACCCGCCAGAGCGCCGGAGATGATCATTGAGATCATGATCATCCGGGTTGGGGAAATGCCCGCATATTTCGCGGCGGGCTCGGAGTGTCCGAAGGCACGGATCTGATAGCCAAGCTTCATCTTCCAGATCAGCGCCCAAAGACCGACACACGCGGCCAGTGCCACGAAGAGCGAGACGTTGACCGGGCTGCGCTTGAATAAATCCAAACCGAAGATTAGGAAAACGTCATTCAGGCTGGGAAGATGTGTGGCCTCGGGAAATTTCGCGGTGGCTGGTTCCATAGCGCCTACGGGTTTGAGCACATCCACCAGCATGTAGTTCAGCAGGCCCGCCGCGATGAAGTTGAACATGATCGTGGTGATAACAATGTGGCTGCCGCGCTTGGCTTGCAGCCATGCCGGGATGGCGGCCCAGACTGCTCCGAACAGGCCGCCCATGATCATCGCTCCGATCAGGGCGAGGGTCCAATGGGGCCAAGGGATAAAGAGACAGGCTATCGCGACGCCCAAACCGCCGACCATGGCCTGGCCTTCGCCGCCGATGTTGAACATCGCGGCGTGAAAGGCGATGGCGACAGCCAATCCGGTAAAAATGAAATTCGTGGCGTAGTAGAGAGTGTAGCCCCAACCGTAGCTGGATCCGACTGCCCCCTCGACCATGATCTTGATCGCTTCCCACGGGTCCTGACCCGAGGCGAGAACCATGAGGCCCGATAGCAGAAAGGCGAGGATCAGGCCGATTAAAGGGATCAGGACAATATCTGCCCATTTTGGCATGGTATCCATTAATGCACCTCCCCATGGGCTTCGGCGAGATTGGCCTCGATTTCTTCTATGGAATGATCCTGGGCGGTGTCGGTGATCCCGGCCATCATCAGTCCAAGTTCCTTCTCATCTGTTTCGGACGGAAGGCGTTCGCCCATGATCTGGCCGTCAAATATCACAGCGATCCGGTCCGACAGCGACAGGATTTCATCGAGCTCGACCGATACCAGCAGGATCGCTTTGCCTGCGTCACGCAATTCGACAATGCGTTGGTGGATAAATTCGATAGCTCCGATATCGACGCCGCGGGTGGGCTGGCCGACAAGTAGCAATTCGGGATTTCGTTCGATCTCGCGTGCCAATACGATTTTTTGCTGATTGCCGCCGGAAAAGCTCTTTGCTTCCAGCATGCCGTTGGCAGGTCTTACATCGAAGCGTTCGATTTTGCCTTCCGTGTCGCGTTTGATCGCAGCGTTGTCCATCAGCAAGCCAGACTGGTAGTTGTCTTCATGGTGATAACCGAAGGCCACATTCTCCCAGGCTTTGAAATCCATGATCAGCCCTTCGCGCTGACGATCTTCGGGCACATGGGCGATCCCGCGTTCGCGGCGTGAGCGTCCGTCGGAATGTGCGCCCGTCAGATCAATCTCCTGACCTTTGATGCGCACCGATCCGGTCGCGGAGCGGATCCCGCCCAGAACCTCCAATATCTCTGATTGGCCGTTTCCGGCGACACCCGCGATTCCCAATATTTCACCGGCGCGAACGTTCAGAGAAATGCCTTTCACGCGCTCGACACCCTTTTCGTCGACCACTTGCAGGTTGTCGATCTCGACCACCGGGTCGCCGGGAGTGGCGGGTTTCTTGTCTACCCTTAGCAGCACCTTGCGACCGACCATCAACTCGGCCAGTTCTTCGGGCGAAGTTTCGGATGTTTTGACAGTCGCGGTCATCTCGCCGCGCCGCATCACCGATACCGTATCGGTCACTTCCATGATTTCGCGCAGTTTGTGGGTGATCAGGATAATGGTTTTGCCCTGCGCCTTGAGCCCTTCAAGAATGCGGAACAAGTGATCTGCTTCGGCGGGTGTCAGAACGCCCGTGGGCTCATCCAGGATCAGGATGTCGGCCTGCCGATAAAGGGCTTTCAGGATTTCCACCCGTTGCTGCATGCCAACGCCGATTTCTTCGATCAGCGCGTCCGGGTCGACGTTCAGTTCGTATTCTGCGGCCAGTTGGGTGAGCTCTTTGCGAGCCTTGCGTAGCGACGGGCCGAGCAGTGCGCCGTCTTCTGCACCGAGCACCACGTTTTCGAGCACAGAGAAGTTTTCGACCAGTTTGAAATGTTGAAACACCATGCCGATGCCCGCAGCGATGGCGGCTTGGCTGTCTGGGATTTCTGTCTTGTTGCCACGGATGAAAACATCGCCCTTGTCGGCTTTGTAAAACCCGTAAAGGATTGACATCAATGTGGATTTTCCAGCGCCATTCTCACCGATGATCCCGTGGATCGTCCCGGGCATCACGCGAATGGATATATCTTTGTTGGCCTGAACGGGGCCAAATGACTTGGAAATACCCTTGAGTTCAATTGCTGGCGCGTCGGTCATCCCACCCTCCGGTTAGCCAAAGAGGGCCGTGCCGATTGCTCAGCACGGCCCCGCTATTGCCAAAGCTGACTTTAGAAGCTCAGAGCCGGGCAGCTTTCGTCGGAGGTGTAGTCATGCACCGAGATTTCTCCGCCAACGATCTTTGCCTTGATGGCTTCGACCGTTGCTTCCATCTCGCCGGAAACCAGTGATGCATTGTTGTCGTCCATCGCGTAGCCGACGCCATCATTGGCCAGCCCCATGACGTTGAAGCCCGTTTCCAGACCAGGACCGTCTTTGAAGGCGTTATAGACAGCATTATCCACGCGCTTTGTCATGGACGTCAGGACCTTACCGGGATGCAGGTAGTTCTGGTTGCTATCAACACCGATAGACAGAATGCCTTCGTCTGCGGCTGTTTGCAGGACGCCCACGCCCGTGCCGCCGGCGGCAGCGTAAACAACATCAGCGCCTTGGCTGATCTGCGCACGTGTCAGCTCGCCACCTTTCACCGGGTCGTTCCACGCCGCAGGTGTCGTACCGGTCATGTTGGCGATGACTTTGGTATCCGGATTCGCCGCCTTTGCGCCTTGGGCATAGCCACAGGCAAACTTGCGGATCAGCGGGATATCCATGCCGCCGATGAAGCCGACAGTGTTGTTTTTGGAGGCTTGTGCCGCCATGTAGCCCACGAGGTAAGAGCCCTCGTGCTCGTTGAAGACAACCGAGCGGACATTCGGCGCATCAACGACCATATCGATGATGACAAAGGATGTGTCGGGGTAGTCGCCAGCAACTTCGCCCAGAGCGGTTGCGAAAGCGAAACCTGCCATCACGATCGGGTTGGATCCTGCTTCGGCGAAGCGGCGAAGCGCTTGTTCACGCTGCGCGTCAGATTGCAGCTCAATCTCGCGAAAGCTCTCGCCGGTTTCTTCGGCCCAACGTGTTGCGCCGTTAAAGGCAGCTTCGTTGAATGATTTGTCGAACTTGCCGCCAAGATCAAAGATGATTGCAGGCTCGGCCAATGCTGCACCAGCGCTAAGCGCGATACCGGCAGCGGCGCCGAGGAATTTCTGCATAAGTGTCATGGATGTCTCTCCCAGATGTTTTTGTTTATACGGGGGACCGTCCCCCCCGTTTGAGCAGAGATCTCTCTCAGTGAAGATCATCGCCTATTAAGGGCGGCTTGGGGGCAGGGGGTCAACCGATTCTTGCTATTTTTCCGTGGGATGGGTCGTCCAAACGGGGGCTGACGCAGCGGAATGCTAGGTTTCCGGTCCAAGTGTGCGGCTTAGGGTCAGCGCGTCAACGGCACCGCCTTCCGGGGTTCGGTAATAGTCTTTGCGGCGTCCGGTTTCGACAAAACCCATTTGCTCATAGAGCGCGCGCGCAGGTTTGTTGCGTTGCCCTACCTCGAGAAAGGCGGTTGCAGCACCGCGTTTCACAGCTTCGTCGAGGAATTGTTTCACCAGGGCGATGCCGATCCCGGATCTTTGTCGGTTTGGGTGCACCGCGACGGTTAGAAGCTCCGCCTCATCCGCGATCACCCTACCGATCAGAAAACCAAACTCATGGGGCAGAAGGAAGACGCCCGGACCGGCCAGAATGGAGTCAAACTCTGCTTCAGACCATGCGCGTGGTGTCGTGAAGCACAACTCATGAATTGCAGCCAGTAAAACAGGGGTCATGACAGGATCTTCGGGCCGGGATCTTTGGAGGGGGCCGCGTCTGCAGGTCGCACATAAAGCGGTGCAGGTCTGGCGAAATTGGCCTCGTTCGCATCACGGTAGCGAATATCGGCGATCCGGGCCAAGTGTGCTGCGATCCTCGACGGTTCTGCATCTTCGGATGTGGCACCAAATGGGCGGGCGATATCCTCTGCGCGGAAACCGCGGACCTTCATGTTGGCTGGCAATTCCAACCGCGCAGGTGGGGCGAGGGGATCGATCATCAGTGGCGGGCTCTGAGGTTCCCCATAGCGGTAGTGTTGAACGTAGGCCTGACCACGTGGCGCCGGGAGACTCAGGATTTGTGCGGGCTGTGCCAGCGGTCCATCCCAGTCCAACAAAGCATTGAACATGGATACGCCAATTGCCGGGATGCCGAGTGCCAAGGCCAGGCCGCGTGCGGTTGAGACGGAAATGCGAATGCCTGTGAAGTTTCCAGGCCCGATCCCCACGGCGATCAAGTCGAGATCTTCCCAAGTGCCGCCTGCTTCGGACAGTCTTGCTTCGAGAAATGGCACCAGAGCCTCTGCCTGTCCGCGCGCCAGATCAACTTCGTGCTCAGACAGAACCACATCTGACATGACGGCTGCCGACAGGTGCGGTCCGCTGGTGTCAAACGCAAGAATATTTGGGTCGAAGCCGCCCTTGGATTGCATCATGCCGCTCGCTTTAGGGGAGAGGAACGGCAAGCTCAACCAAACAGATGCTGTTCTGTCAGCCGTGGCTGGATTTCTCTTGCAGGGCCGCGCGCGAGCTTGCGTCAATTTTTGTCAGATCGTCGTCGAGATGTAGCCAAGGCAGACGAGATCCGGTGTGGGCATGCAGCTTGGGACCAAGCTCTGCCGCCTGATCGAGCAACCCGATCGGGATATAGATCTGATCTGGCAGGTAGTCATATTGCGCCGCGAGAGGAGAGCCGCAATCCTTGCAAAACCAGCGCTCCGCACCCTCAGCGTGAGACACCGGACGGCCTTGATCGGGGGTCATATGCACCTCGTCCCGGGCGAATACTGCAAAGGCAGAAACAGGCGCGCCGGAGACACGCCTGCAATCATTACAGTGACAATATGCAACCGTTTGTGGTGTTGCCTTGGCGCGGATTTGGACCGCGCGGCAATAGCAACTGCCCGTAATCACTTTCTAGGCCGCGACAGGGCGCACTTCGACCACTTCGGGAATGTAGTGGCGCAGGAGGTTTTCGATGCCCATCTTTAACGTCAGTGTGGATGACGGGCACCCTGCGCACGCGCCTTGCATGTGCAGATAGACAACGCCGCGGTCAAACCCGTGGAAGGTGATGTCGCCGCCATCCTGAGCAACCGCCGGGCGCACGCGTGTATCCAGAAGCTCTTTGATTTGCCCAACGATTTCAGCGTCTTCTCCGGTATGCTCCGCGTGACCAGAGGCGGCTTGCTCACCCTCGATCACGGGTTGGCCGGATTGATAATGCTCCATCACCGCGCCGAGGATTGCCGGTTTGATGTGATCCCATTCTGTCGCATCGGCCTTGGTCACCGTTACGAAGTCATTGCCGAAGAAGACGGCTTCAACGCCATCGACCGCAAAAATACGCTTCGCGAGGGGCGACTTTTCCGCCGTATCGGAAGACGGGAAGTCTGCTGTACCCATTTCTAGAACCGTTTGGCCGGGGAGAAACTTCAAGGTCGCCGGATTCGGAGTGGATTCTGTTTGGATGAACATAAGTCGACCTTTCTGATCAGGATTGCCTTAATATGGCAATGTGCGGCCGGAACGTCAATGATTTAGAATAATTCTAAAGCAGAAATCAGTCGTCACCCCGCCCGATGCTGACGGCCTCTAGCTGTTCCTTGGTCATATCACCCGGAACAATGGTGATCGGCATCGGCAGGGAGCCTGCGTTGCGGGTCAATTGCGTCACAAGGGGGCCGGGGCCGCCTGTTCCGGTGCCAGCGCCCAGGACCAGTACGCCAACCTCCGGATCGTCACGGACCTGTTCCAGAATTTCTGGAACCGGCTCGCCCTCGCGGATTACCAATTCGGGGTCAATGTTCTGTTTGTCACGCATCCATTTGGCGAAGACTTCGAAATGCGCCTCGATCCGTTCGCGGGCCTCCTGACGCATGATGTCGCCGACACCGATCCAGTGGTTAAATTCTTCTGGCGGGATGACGGCCAAGACTTCAACACCGCCACCGGTATTGGACGCGCGCATTGCGGCAAATCTCATCGCGTTGAGGCATTCCTTGCTATCATCTAGCACAACCATGAATTTGCGCATCGCTTGTCTCCCGCGTGTCAGGTCTGTCGCGTGAACAGTCTTTCGCGGCCACTCTTGCCGAAAAATGCGGGTGGTGCCAGAGACAATGCGCTTGAGCGTCAAAACGTGCTGGTGTCAGGTCCCGGTATCATCCGCACGTGACCTCAGAGGGATGCGCCCGAATAGTCGATCAAACCAGAGGGGTTTCGCACGGGGTCGGACCGAGGAATGCAGTCGCTCGCTTGGGTCCTGACCGATGATGCGCTTGCGGCGCAGGCGAAACAGCTTTCCCCAGCCACGGTTCATTCCCACCGATGGAGCATCGGCATCACATGGAAAATGCGCCTTCCAATTCATTGGCAAAGGCAGACCGCAGCGTTCTGCTTGCTCCAGCATCCAGACCAAGGACAAATTGGCAAGGGGGCGGGCCGCCTCGAAGCCTAGCAAGTGGCCGCCCACATCGCCATGACTGCCGCGGAACCAGACTTGCTCAAGCGTTCCGGAATACCCGTCTTTGCTCTGCCAGAGAACCGGCTCAAACGCGCGGCGCGTCTCGTCATGGGCCAAGGCGTGATACCCATGGCGTACGGTGCAACCCAGCGAGTGGTCGTGAAATTGGTGCTCGATCGGTGAGAAACGCCAAAGCCCGGGGGCGCGAAAGCCAAGTGCGCGTACCGTATCCCAAGCGCCGATCATCTCGATATCGATGGTTTCATGGCAATGAGCTTGGCGAAATGTCTCTGCCACAGGGCTATCGGGGTCGCGGCGATAATGGCGGTAGGCTTCGCGAACATAGCGCTCGCTTGCGCTGCTGGCTTTCAGAAGGCCGACGCGATCAATGACGCCCGCCAGAGAACGGACCGCATAGGCACCGCGCGAATATCCAAAGAGAAAGATCTTGTCCCCGGGGCGATACCTCGAGGCAATCACCCCATAGGCCCTGCGGATCTGCCGGTTGATCCCGACACCCGCCATAACGTCAATCGCCCTGCGAAACCCTTGCCACTGAATCCCGGCTTCATAGTGGAGTGAAATCGGGTGTTTGCGGGCTTCCTGCTGCATCAGCCGGAAGGTTTTCCCGGCGTGTGTTTCCAACCCTTCTTCCAGAGACGACATTGTCCCGTCGAGGATGACGACGTGGGTGACCGGACCGCGCACACGGCGCGAGGGCAGGGAGCTTGGCGCAGGGCCAAATCCGGCAAGTTGGCGCAGTCGGGAACTCATCGAGCCGACATATCCCGCGAGGCTTGCGAGGCGGTTACTCATGCGCACGTTGCCCTTTCGTTCGTCCACGCCCCCAAGCTCAGACTATTCAAGCTCAGACTATTGCAGTATAGTCGAAAACCAACTCACTGTTCCATCAAACCCGTGTCACCGCGTTGAAACAAATCTGAGTTTGCCGGTTCTGCCACTGGGTTGGGGCATCTTTTGTCAGGCTCTAAAGCTTGGATGAGATGACGCCAGTGTTGAAACCACCCATGCGAAGCTCTCCGAACAAGCGCTGGTACTCAATCTTTGGGCAGCGGTTCTGTATAACCGTCAGACCTGCGGCTTCGGCTTTTGCTGTGGCTTCGGCATGCTCGACACCGATTTGCATCCAGATCGTTTTCAGACGGGGTAGCGCCGTCAGCGCTTCGTCCACAATCGGCGGAACTGCGTCGGAGCGGCGGAAGATATCCACCATGTCCACCTTCGCATCTGTAGGAATGTCTGAAAGTGATGCACGGATTTCCTGACCGAACAGCGTCTTACCGGCGTGCCCGGGATTTACGCCGATAACCGTGAAACCCTTCAGGGATAAGTATCGCGCCACATAATAGCTCGGGCGCACAGGATTCATCGACACACCAACGCAGGCCACAACCTTGGTGCGACGCAGTATTTCTTTGAGGTGGGCGTCCGAATAACTCATTTCCCTCCCATAGCGCTCCTGCTTGCTCTTGCGCCACAAAAAAGCGCCCGTGATCAACACGGGCGCCAGTTACGGAACGAGGGACAGTGAATTGGAGGAGCAGTTCCGTTGCTGCCTCCGTGCCTTAAGATGTAGGGGCTGGCGCGGCGCGTTCCAGTGTTCCCACAAAGACGTGAAGCGGAAGTCAATCGAAGATGTCTTCGATTTCATCCCAGACATCTTCGATCGCCCGGCGCAGGAAACTCTTGCGCGGCTTCCGTTTCTTCTTCTTCGGTTTCGATTTGGCTCGAAAGGCGGCCTGCGAAAACATGTTTTCACGCTTGGGGGGTGTTTGCGGCGTCGGATCCAGCTTGAGCGGCTTCATCTCATGCAATGGCGCGCCGCAAGATCCACATGCCAACTCATGCCCAGAGCGGGCGGTCAGACGCAAAGCGGTTCGCAACCCGCAATAGCAGCAGGTCGCAATCTTGGTCTGATGGGGCATGGGTTACTCCGACTTAAGGCGCTTCACTGCATATAGGGAGACTGCAGCCGCATTCGAGACGTTGAGCGAGCCAAATTCACCTTCAGGATCAATGCGCACCAAATCGTTACATGTCTCCTTGGTTTTTTCGCGCAGGCCCGGACCTTCCGCGCCAAGAACAAGGCCAATAGCGGGTGCTACATCTGACAAGCTGTCATCCAGAGTTGTGGGCGCCTCTCCATCGAGGCCCAGCAGGTGGTAGCCCATCGATTTCAGCTCTTCCATCGTGGCGGCCAAGTTCTTGACCCGCAAATAGGGTTGGCGCTCCAAGGCGCCGGATGCTGTCTTGGCCAATGCGCCAGTCTCTGGAGCGGAATGTCGATGCGGGGCAATAACAGCACGGGCGCCGAAGACTTCGGCGGATCGCAGAATTGCGCCAACATTGTGGGGGTCGGTCACGCGGTCGAGCAAAATGACTCGGGCGGCTTGGCCACGCGGGTCACAAATGTCCTTAAGCTTCCCCCAATCGAGCGGTTTGACTTCAAGCGCTGCACCTTGATGCACAGATTGCGGGTCCAGTGGAGCCGCGAACTTCCGAGGGTCGGAGATCTCCGGGGTCATGCCTGACGCAGCGATCGCATCTGCCAACCGATCAGCGGCATTCTTGGTGACTACAAGCCGCAGCTTCTCGCGCATCGGATTGCCTAGCGCATCGCGCACTGCATGAAGGCCGAAGAGCCATACCGTTTCGGCTGCGGCGGCACGTTTGTCGCGTTCTTTCTGGACGACCCATTTCGGTTTTTTCATGAGAGATGGCTCCGGGTAAGCTTGCGCCACACCCCTAGAAGACCCAGTCTACTTTGCCAAGCCGATCAACTGCCGGTCGTATGCCAGACAACTAGTAGGATGGAGGCTGCCGCCAAAATCGTGGTCAAAAGTACCGCTGTGCTGCCGCCGATCCAGATCGCACGTTTGACCTCACCTGACGGCTCTCCGTCCGGCCCCATTCCTTCGACCCATCGGGTCAGCGTGGATGGGTTTTCGGTTCCTTCGATTTGTGCTTTGAGGGAGCTCATCGCGTCCTTCGCCGGATTAAGAAACAAAAACGCAAGAAAGCTTGCCAGTGTAATGCGCGATAGGCTTTCGATATATGTCACTTTGACGCCATCCGGCTCTTGGCTGAGCAGGATTTCGGTCATCAGATGATCTTTGCCAAAGGACGGCATTTCATCTGCATTCAATGTCTGAAACGCAATGTATTCGCCCGGCACTTCGTCAATCATTTTTATATGTACGTGATTGGGTGTTTCTTCATCTTGCAGCCTGTCGTCAAACAGCATGATGAATTCGTCGTCTGATCCCGGTATGCGGCGGATGCGTTTGGTTGCCGATGTGAAATAGTCATCACGCTCCCGAATACGCACGCGATCCCAGACTTCGCTCGCTGGGGCGTCGATCACCTCTGAGCCATGACATTCGTATTCGCGGTTCAGGACCAGCAAGTGCTTGGGGAACATATAAAGTATAGCGAGCAACAAGATCGTGCCACCCCAGCCACCCACGGCTGTTTCAAGATCCACTCCGAAGATACTCATCGCCAGTATGAACAGGCCGCTAAGGGCCAGATTCGCCAAGAGATAGAGGCCAATCAGCAAGAGCGTTGCGATTATCGCGAACAAAATAATCTTAGCGGGGCGCATGAATAGCCTCTGTCAAATCGATGATATGGGTCTCTAGCCCAGCATTTGATCGTCCTGATGGCGAAAACAGGGCGAGAATAGGACCCGTAGAAAGCACAATTTTGCAGTTGACGCTTTGGCAGAGCGCTTATATCTCAGCCCCCTAGTGGGCGACAGGCCGCAAGGTGTGGCAGGGGACTGTAACTCCCTCGCGGAGACGCACGCCTGGTTCGATTCCAGGGTCGCCCACCACTTAATCAAAGCCAATAAACTATAGTTGCCTTTCGTGGGGGAGATGCCCAAACGAGGCATACGGCTTGTATGGCGCGTAACTTGCTCAGTTGAACTCGCAAGGGTTGATGCAGTCGCGAAATTCAATTGCGCGTGCTTCAAAGAACCATTGGTTCATGCACATAAGTGCCGGGGGCTGGACAAATTTGCGGGAACTCTTTGCAACCCGGTGCCTCGGGCGCGGGTCTTGCACCGTCGGAATACTGTGCAAGCCAGGTCGACCAGTCTTCCCACCAGGTGCCAGCCCGTCGATCAGCCTCTTTGAGCCATTGATCAGGGTTTTGAGCATGAGCTTCATTCACAAAATACTCGCAATTGGCGAGGTTGGGTGGACGCAGGATGCTTTGCACATGCCCACTGGTCGAGAGAACAAACCGGTTATTGCCGCCGAACGCGTCAACCGCACGGTAAATTCCGCGCCAAGGCATCAAATAGTCTTCCAACCCTCCAACAAAGTAAGTCGGGACATCTACCTTGTCGTAATCAATGGGCTTGCCGAAGAGCGATTGGCGACCCGGGTGGCGAAAAACATCGTTCAGGAAGATATTGATGAAGTCTGAATGCAGCTTTGCAGGCACGCGGGTGGGATCATTGTCCCAATAGAGCACATCGAGCGGCGGCGGCTGACGTCCGAGAATGTTGTTATTGACCCAAAAATTCCAGACCAGATCATCGGATCTGAGCCATACGAAAAGATGCGCAAGGTCGAGCCCATCCATCGTGCCTTCTTCCCTCGATATCCGGCGGGCCAGTTCAAGGTTTTCGTCCGTTGTAAACGCCTCCAGAATAGAGCCATTGCCGGGATAGAGCGCTGTGACAAGCAGCGAATGGCTGGCAATCAGCGGAGAGCGTTGCTGGCTTAGATGCCCAAGCAACGACATCGCAGTCAGCCCACCGGCGCAGGCGGATATGAGGCTGACCTTATCGGTCTGGGTTGTCACGCGTATGGCCTCGACCGCTTCGAGGATCGCCGCGACGTATGTCTCGACACCCCAGTCTGCTGCATCAGGTCCAGGGTTTCTCCAACTGAGTGTGAAGACCTGATACCCTCGCTTGACCAGATATCCGAGCACGCTGTTTTGAGGCTTCAGATCGAAGGCATAGTATTTGTTGATTTGCGGAGGGATCAGCAGGATCGGGCGCTTATGAACCCTATCGGTCTGAGCTGCATATTGGATCAGTTCCAGTTGCGTGTTACGAAAGATTACAGCGCCGGGCGTGATTGCGAGAGTCTCACCCAGGCGGTAAGCGCCGGGTTTGATTTGACGGGGCATCCCGCGATTGTATTGCAGATCCAGCGCAAAATTCTTCAGACCCTGAACCGCCGACCGCCCTCCGCTGGAATCGGCGCGTTTGATGGCAGAGGGATGTAACGGCAGGTTGGTTGGTGAAAAAGCGGCCTTCATCTGGTGGACCAGAAATTCGATCCGCTTGCGATCGTCGTCATCGATATCCTGCGCGTCGAGCCAGTCCTGCACATGCATGTTCCAAGCAAGATAGAGCTGCATCAGTCCGCGCAAAACGGGGCTTTCGCGCCAGAGCGGGTCGCGGAACCGTCGGTCTTTCGGACTGGGCTGGAGATCAACCGCCTCGGATTGCCGAAGAATATCAATTGCCTGCGCGGCGAAAGCCGAGAAGTGTTCCGACAAGAGGTCGGGCTTTTCCAGAGCCAACGAGATCAGATGCGCGAAGGTTTCGGTAAATCCTTTTCCGGTCGCTGCACTTGAGTGTGACGCCTTGAGTTTCGGGTCTGAAAGGACATCGGATGCGATCCGCATCAACCGCTCCGCCTTGCCGAGCGGATCGCGGCCACCGCTTAGCAGCGCCTCTATGATGTCGGAGAGGTCGCGGTCCTGCGGTTCGCGCTTGGGGTTTCCGTCCATAGCGGGCGCAGTGCCGCCGGCTACTTGCTGGGGAGCTTGCGAACGACGAAATCGGTGACGCGGAAGTCCATCTCGGGGAACATCACCGTTCCGGAATAATCCTGACCCGCCACCGCTTTACGTCCGATCTGGGCCAGAATACGGACAACCACCTCATCCGTTCCATCATCAAAGGACAGACGTTCCGGCTCGACAGTCACTTTTGTGTCCGAGAAATCACCTGCAACAGCCAGTGTCACTGTGCCTTTCATCGTGCCGGGGTTGGTAATTGCGAAAGCCGCGTTTGCGGTTTCTCCTGCCTTTCCTGCGAGCAGAAGCGGAGGGCGTCGCACTTCCTCGGGTTCCGGATCTGTCCGTCCATCGGTCAATGCTGACGAAAACGCCCGGACATATTCGCGCCCGAGGTTCAGCAGTTCGGCCGAGTACTTCAGATTGACCGCTGAGGTGTTGCGGATTGTATCGCTCATTTTCTTGTCGGCCATGTCACCCTCTTCCGCTGCTTGCAATCTCAGTCGGGCAGGGGCGCATGACGTGGAAATGGTCATACCAGTGCAACTCGTAGTCCGGCGCATCTTCCACACAGACACAGTGACAGCAGGGCTTTTTGGCTTTTTCGTCCCGGCAGATGATCCAGCGGAGATAGTGCTCGGCGCAGCCACGCACCCAGATCAGGAGATCTAGATCATCACATTCGCAGCAGCTTTCGCGCCGGTCGGGGTCGCGTTCCTGTTTGGGCACGGTCACCCTTACCGACACTGTGCGGCGTTCCTTCGGGCCAAGATTGAAGGACCGGTCTTTCTGGTCGATCTGCACGGCGCCGGCATCTGGACCGGCAGGCTTGATCTCATAGCTGTGGGGCCGGAAGTCCTCATTGATCACATCTATGCAGACTTCGCCTTCGGCACCGGGCGCGAGATTGCATTTAACCTCGCCCAGAGAGCGGGGCATCCAGCATGGGTCGGGAATATCGCAGCAACTTGAGCCTTGTGGCAGGCTCATGCCCCTTGCCCCATCGGCCAAAATATTGCCGCCTGCGACAAAGGCCTTAAGAAGTTCTTTGCCGAGGCCCAACTGGGCCGCGATCAGATCGCCTAGCGCGGAATCTACGCCGCTCATATCCATTTCAGGTTTACATTTTGAGGTCATCGGACAGCTCCGTTAATGACGGACACGGTAATAGGAAATTCAGCAAAATCGGTGCTGGCCACGCCGTGATAGCGGTGGCCGGTCTTGAGGGGTTGGGTCAGGTTTAAGGTGAACTCTGCCGAGAATGATGTCCTGGGTGCGTGGATCCCATATCCACGAGAGACCGCCAGCTTGATAATGCCACTATGCGAGGCGCGGAGCCTGTCATGGAACGTCGCAAAGAAATCATCGACGGTCTTGCGCGGCTTCGCGTAGCTGGCAGCAAATGCCGATTCAAGGCCGTCATCGTCAAACAAAGCGATTGGAAATGCGCGGGGCAGGCGGAGTTCAGTGTTCCCGGTATTTGCAATCGCAAGCGTTGCCTTGGCGCGCGTTCCAAGCTTACCCACAAAATCCAGGCCGCCAACCAGTACCGAGGCTCCGGTCTCGGGCAAAACCCGTGCCAACACTTGATAGGCAGATTTCCCGGCTACCAGTTTGCCCTTGTAGTCGCCTGCCGGTGTTTCAGGGGCGAGGCGCAGTGACAGAGCGGCCGCGCGGCGCCCGCCATTCCGTACGCGTAGGGCCTGCCGTCCGGGCGGCAGCAGTTTCGTTAACGGACCACTGAGTTCGGGCACATCCTCAATCAGTGGAATATCACCTACGGCAACCAAGCGTCTTGGAGGGCCGACGAACTCGATCGTTTTGACGGGTGTTGTGGCGCGTGCAGCCATGATCCCGCCCTACCCAACCGGGACCGGCTCTAGCGGCTGAGGCCTCGGCGGTCGTTGCGGCTTGGGCTCGCACGGATAGGCGACATAGGGCTCAGTGATGAACTGACCTTGCCCGCAGAGCGAAACGCAGGCCAGTTCCCGACCCAGCAGATTGAAGCCCACTTTATAGTTCAGCGGAAGATGTCCGCGAATTGAGGGGATTTCCTTGATCCGAATTGAGAGGTCAATCGGTTTGATCTCAATTGGTTTCAATTCGATCGGTGCAAGCTCTTTCACCCTGACCGTAAAATCGCTTGGAATGGTGATGTTGTAGCTGGTCGGAATGTCGATATCGAGACCACCGTCAACATCGACGCCAAAGGTAAACTTGGAGGGAATTTTAACGCTCATAGCCCAATCCCTGAAAACAAATGAATGTAAATAATGGTCTATATCATACATTAATACCGCCGTTTTTTGAAGGTCTTTGCGGGGCTGTGGCAGCTTTCCGCTGAACGTAGGGGGTCAATGGCAGTTGATTTGACATGTCTGGGGTGAGGAAAAAGTGGCCAAAGGAAAGTGCGTTAGAGGTTGTCGTTGTGGTGATTTCGCACCCCTGAAACTCTGCCCGGGCAGGTGTTCTGAGGCGTATGGCGAACAGCTCGGTTTCGGCGAGCGTTTGTCGTCGTTGTCACATCTTCTGTGCTTCGGAACGCGAGTTAAGCGTCACCCAGAGTGAGGCGGCCACCACCAATGCGGCCCCGGGTGCGAAGCTGGCGCCGGGCACCTCGCCGAAGACTGCGTAGCCAACAGTTACTGATAGAACGAGGCTCATGTAGCTTAGCACGGAGAGATACCCCGCTGTCCCATGGAAATGAGCCCTCAGAAAGCAAAACTGTGCGGCTTGAGCAAAGCACCCGATCAGGAAGAGGGCAACGAAATGCTCCGGCGGCACCGGCTCCCAATACAAGGCAGCAATGGGCGCGCTCAGGATTGTCAGTCCGACCGTATAGAAGGTCATCATGACAATGGGCGGCGCGGCTCGCAGTGCGCGCGTTGCCACGACCACGGCTGATGCTGAAACCACCACAAGGACCATTGCGGCAAGTCCCCAACTCCAAGGAACCGCGCTGGGATTGACCGCTATGATGGTCCCAGTCAAAGCGATGGCTGCCGCAAGCCATCCGCGTAGGCTGATTTTCTCCCGCAAGATGACCGCAACCATCAACATGGTGATGATTGGTCGTGTGAAGCTGATGGCTGTGAAGATCGCCAAGGGCAGGCGGGCAATGGCGAAGAAGCTTGCGACCAGCGTCACTGCTGAAAGCGTGACACGCATTATTTGCAGCGAAAGTTGAGGAACGCGTCGAAAGTCTTCGGCATTTTTAAGGATCAGGGGTGAAATCACCAGAAATCCGATCAGGGCGCGAAAGAAAACCACCTGTGCTGCCGGATAATCCGCCCCCAGCCATTTGACCAATGAAAGCGACCAGATGTTCAGCGACAAATCTGCCAAAAGCCACGCGCCACCTTTCAGATTATCGCGCGGGGCGTTTGTCATACCCGTTTGGCAATGAAATTTGCCATCAGGCGGAAAGCCCCCGGCACAAGGTTTTCCATCTGGTGATGCAAGATCAGCGAGGTGTGAATGTGACGCCCCTTGCCGACATCGGCCACGAGGAGCGAGCCCTGATGCGCATCTTCGCCTGAATCAGCCATTTCGATCAGCGGCGTGTAGGCCGGGTCCCAGCTTTTGGCAAAGTATAGACCTCGCTCCTTGACCCAGTCGGCCCAATCATCTGGGCCAATACGGTTCGGCGTCATCAGAATGGGGTGATCAGTCAGGTGGCGGACTTCGGCGTTTTCGTTTGTCACGCGCCAACGCAGCGACGGTTGGCCGATTTCAAGCCGGTAGGGCGGGGTCGTGTCCGGCTTCCAGTTATCCCAAGGGCGGTGATAGAGTGTCAGTAGAGTGCCGCCAGCCTTGGTCCAAGCGTGAAGGCGCGGCATCAGCCCAGCAAGCCCGTCGCGGAAACGCATCGCAAGGATGCCGATGATGATCGTGTCAACCTGTGCCAAGGCCTCGTCGCTGGCCAAATCAGCGTCGGAGAGGTCTGTCACGTCGGCGCCCAGAGAGGCGAGCCAAAGGTTCACCCGATCATTGCCAGCGCCGACATAGCCAACCTTTACGTCTGGAATATCGGCCTCAAGCGCAAGAACGCGAAGGACGGCGGGTTGCGACAGAGCTGTAGGGGCGATGTGGTCATAGGAAATGCGTTGAACGCTCATTGCCGGCTTGCCGTTTAGTTTCACCGGTATGTCGTAGCGTCCGGCGGTCACATCCTTTGGAGCTTTGAGCGAGACGACGTCAGCAGCAACCTTGGATTGCCAGCCCTCAGGCAAGTCCAAGCAAGGTGCCGCATCTACTGGATACAGGTTGCCAATTCGGCTTTCGCAGCTCCGTGTTTCGGTGGCCAGGTTGATCAGAGCTGCGTCGGGCGCAATCTGCGCCCGGACAGAGGGAAGCACGACGGGTGGAGTTTCGAACGGCAGGCGTATCGATACCCGCTCGCCCGCATGGGTGATCTCCACAATGCAGGCCGGTGCCTGAGCATCGGCAGGATCGTAGATGTCTCGGTATGGGTCTGTAGGCGTGGCATTTTCATTCAGGACGAGCTGCGCGTCACGCGCTGACCATCCATTGGGCAAATCAAAACTAACATCCAGTTCGTTTGCCGTGCCTTTCGTGGCCTCAAGCGTCAGCGTCGTCGATTGACCGGGTGCGAGGAAGGTTTCAGCCGTCCGACAGCACACATCTATGCCCAAGGCGAGGCGTATCACATGGCCCAGTTGAACCTCTTTTGCGTCCAAGCGGTGGGCCACATCCTGTTTTAGTGCATCCGGGCAACCGGCGCGTGCAGAGCGTATGGCGGTCAGCGCGTGGATTGCGGAGCTGGCAACACGATCAAAGTCAGGGAAGGCGGCGATTGTTGCGTCAATGGCGCGCTGCGCTTCGTCAAGTGCGTCGGACATACCGTCGGCGCCGGGCAGAATTGCGAGATCGCCGACATTCGCTGGCAGCCCAGCGGTCAACGTACTGTCCGGGCCGGGAAGGTGGCTCTCGGCCAAATGCAAAGGCCAGTCTCGCGTCTGGTCAGAGGCAATCCAACGGCCCATGCCCTGTGTCCGGTGGTATGCCCGCGACTGCTGGCCGATGCGCTCCCATGACCAGCCGCTGATTGGATCGCCACCCTGTCCGTTGATGGTCAGCGTGGGCGGCGGTGGCGGAAGGTCATCATCATAGGCCTGACCTGCGCCAGACCACGCTGGCAGATACATTTTCTTCACCTGCCAGGGCGGCAGGTTTGACGGAAATGCCGGATCGGCTGCTGCTTTCATTACGTCATGGGTTGATTGTGTGATTGCCCGATGGTGCCCGTGCTGTCCCGGCACGTCGAGAAATGTGGGACAGATGAGGTCGGGTTTTTCGGTGCGAACAATTTCGACGAAGCGTGCCAACGTGCGGTCCTCACCCCATCGACCGAGTGTCTCGTCTCCGCTTTTTGAGAACCCGAAATCGGTGACCGGATCATCTGGCGTTTCGGAATGCCAATACATCCGCATCCGCAGGATATCGCAGGCCTTTTCCATTTCGCGCGTGCGCAATGCGCCCAATGCGGCGCCTGCTTCGGTGCCGATGTCGTTTTGCCCGCCTTCGCCGCGCGTTGAACAGGCGTAAGATAGATTGATGCCATCGCGGAACGCCAGTGCAGCCAGCATGCCGGAGATTTCATCGTCAGGATGGGCACCGGTTTGCATAAAGCGCATGACGGACTTGAGCGACCGAAGAGCCCACCATAACTCTGTGATGCGCGGTCGGGCGCGGTCGGCTTCGATACGTCTCTGTTGGGTCGTAGACATCAAAGTTCCTGCGGTTGGGGGGCGATTTTAGGGGTAAAGGCATGGTTCACCACCAGCGCTGCGGCGCCCAGCGTTGCCGTCATCCGTCCCGACGCACCGCGCATCAAACGCGGCAAGGCACGCGTGGTGCGGTTCGAAACGGATCGCTCGGTAAGGCGAACGGCACTGGCCAGATGATCCAGGATGTTGTCCGGCATGGCCCCGCCGAGGATGATGGTCTGCGGGTCGAACAGATTTTCCACGATGGAAATTGCCGCAGAAAGGGGCTCCGCAGCCCGCGTGAGCCAGTCTTTCATAGTAGCGTCGCCTGATTGATAGAGCCGCGCCAGATCGTCAACGTTTTGGGGAGCCAGGCCTGCACGTTTCAGCGCTTCGGTCAGCGAACGCCTGCTGACCACATCCTCAAGCATGACGTGCCGGCCTTCTGAGGACACCTGTAATGTGCCGATTTCACCCGCATTGCCAAAGGCGCCTGTCATCAAGCGGCCATCATGGACTACCCCCAGGCCAAGACCACTGCCGAAGTAGAGAAACGCGTAGCTGTTCAGCCCTTGCGCCACGCCGGACACGCGCTCCGCGATCGCTGCAGCATTGGCGTCGTTTTCAACGAGCACCGGCTGCCCCAACATGTCCGACAGCCAGACATCAGGCGGTGTATTGTCCCAGATCGGCAGTTCGGAGGCGCCCCCTTCGATACCAGTACGGCCGAAGGGGCCGGGCATTACGACCCCGAGGCCAAGCAAGCGGTCGCTTGTGCAGTCTGTATCCTTCAAAATGGCTGCTTGCATCTGGTGTATTGCGGCGACGACACCGTCCCGATCTTTGGTGCGTACCTGTTTGCGTCGTTCGATGACGGGTTCGCCACAAAGGTTAAGGAGTGTGCCAAACACCACATCGGGACGGATCTCGATCCCGGCTGCAAAGCCGCCGACCGGGTTCAGCGAATATTGCACAACTGGCACGCCGCGTGAGACTGCACGGTGACCTTGTTGAACGATCAGACCGTCTTCCATGAGGTCGGCAATGATATTGGAAACCGCTTGCGTGGACAGGCCGGATGCCTTGGCTATATCCGCCCGGCCGATCCGCGTAGCACTGCGAATCCGGCCTAAAACGACCTGCCGATTGTGGCCGCGCGACCTTCCGGCATTGGCGCCAACAACTCTATCGGTGAGGGCAATCATATTCCTCGACTAGCCCAAACAACTTGATAGCTCAAGAGAGTTGAGCTAACCCTTGAGGCACATGCGATCCCAACCCGGGCGCCGTCTGCGCGCCGAGGATGGATAGAACAGCAGGGAGACATTCAATGAAAACCGTTACGTTCAAAGCACTTGCGCTCGGTGTTGCCACAAGTGCCGTCACGCTTCTGAGTACGGCAGCCAATGCCGTGGAAATAGAATATTGGCAGTATTTCTTTGATGCGCGGGTCACAGCGATGGAGCAGCTGATCGAGAATTTTCGGGCCGCCAATCCGGACATCACCGTTACAATGACGCATTTCCCCTATGCCGATTACCGCACGAAGGTCGCCGCAGCGATCCCGGCAGGCGAGGGGCCGGATGTAGTGCAATTGTTCTATGGTTGGCTCAATGATTATGCCGAAGCGGAGCTGATCCAACCTTTGCCCGCCGACACCTTCCCCGCAGCGACGATTGACGAAGAATTCTTCCCGATGGTGCAGGCAATGAAGGAGGGGGACCAGTATTGGGCGCTGCCAACCGCTGTTCGCTCATTGGCATTATTTTATAATGAGCGGCTCATGGAAGAAGCTGGGGTTGAGCCGCCGACAACGATTGAAGAAATGTTCGCTGCGGCCAAGGCAATGACCAAGCGTGATGGTGCCGGGAATCTGACACAGGTTGGTATCACTGCTGGCATGACCGCGCAGGACCACCATTGGTGGCGTGAAGGCTTGATCCGTCAGCAGGGTGGCGAGCCCTACCTAAATGATTACACAACAGTTAACTACAACACCGAAGCTGGTCTGGCCGCTTTGGAGCTTTATACCAGCATGTTCACTGGCGAGGACGCCGTGACGGCAATCGGGTTTATGGATGAACCACAGGCCGCTTTCAAAGCTGGCCGCGCTGGTATGCATATCGACGGGTCTTTCCGCATCGGTTCGCTCAACAAGACGCGTGGGCTGAAATGGGGCGTGACAGAGCTGCCTGCGACAGCCGACGGGACACGGTCGAACTATTCTTCCTATTGGGTGAATGCGATCACAACGAAAGCTGAAGGTGAGAAATACGATGCTGCTGTGAAGTTCATGCAATACATCACCTCGGATGAGGCGATGCAGATCTGGCTCGACACAGTTGGCGAGTTGCCCGCCAAGCCATCTGTCGGTCTCACCGATGCAAACTCAAACGATGCGACCTACGGCCCGTTTATCCGCGGTCTGGCTTACGCGAATACCACGAAATTTGCAGACGAGTCCGCGCAGCGTCAGTTGATGGTGGAAATGGTTGAGCGCATCACACTCGAAGATATGTCTCCCGCCGACAGCCTTGCGATCGCAGCAGAGGCCGAGCAGAAGATCCTCGACGAGTATTATGCCGACTAAAGTGATTGGCCCCGGCGATTGCGCCGGGGCTTTTTCGTCAGAGGCGGACATGAAGCTATATCGCAATCTAACGATCAAGCAGAAGCAGATCGTCTGGGCCTGGGGCTTTCTAGCAATCCCGGTCCTGTTTTATACGGTCATTCGCTTTTACCCCACGGGCAACGCGATACTCATCAGCTTTCAGGATTGGAACCTGTTGGGCGAGCGGACATGGACCGGGCTTGAAAATTACCAAAAGCTGTTTGCTGATCCAACTTTTTGGAAAGTGTTCAAGAACACTTTCGTCTATTTGCTGATCGGAACGCCAGTCAGTCTCGTGATTTCGTTTTTCGTGGCATACCACCTCGACAAGACGCGTTTCATGCATGGGTTTCTCAGGATGCTTTACTTCTTGCCATTCATGACCAGCGCGGTTGCTATGGCTTGGGTCTGGCGATGGTTCTATCAACCGGTGCCTATCGGGCTATTCAACAATTTTCTGTCGACCTTTGGCATTCCGCAAATCAACTTTCTGAACTCCACCACCAATGCGCTTCCGTCGGTTTTGGCACCGGCCATCTGGGCAGGCCTTGGGTTTCAGATCATCATCTTCATGGCGGGTCTACGCGCTATCCCGCAAAGCTATTATGAGGCCGCACGGATTGACGGTGTTTCGCCCTGGACCGTGCTTTGGGAGATAACGATCCCATTGTTGAAGCCGACCATCGTTTTCATTGTAGTCTTCTCCTCCATCGGGTTCTTGCGAATTTTCGATCACGTTTTCAATATGACGACGGGCAATCCCGGAGGGCCTTTGAACTCGACAAAACCTCTGGTGCTCATGATCTATGAGACTGCCTTCAGTTCGTTCGATATGGGCTATGCTGCTGCGCAGACCGTTGTGCTGTTCCTCGTCCTGCTTGTTGTCAGCCTGATGCAACTGCTCATTCTGAGGGATCGCTGATGGCCGCGACTGAGGAAATCCGCTTAAGCTCAGATGCGCTGCTGAAGGCAAACAAGCCCAAACGACCTGCGAATATGGGGCAGTTTTTGCGCTGGGGTCTGTTGTTTCTGGGCGGCATCGTGATGATCATGCCGATTGTCTACATGATTTCCACTTCGCTCAAGTGGCCGCACGAAGTTTACAATTTGAAACTGATCCCGGACGAGCCGCATCTGGAGAACTACACTTTCGTGTTAGAGGATGGGAGGTTCTATTGGTGGTTCGTCAATTCAATCATCATCGCGCTGATCACGACGCTTTGTAACGTCATCTTTGATAGTCTCGTGGGTTACACGCTGTGCAAGTTCCGCTTTCCGGGGCGCTACATCGTTTTCATCGCGATCCTGTCGACCTTGATGATCCCGACCGAGATGCTGGTGATCCCGTGGTATCTGATGAGCCAACAGTTCGGCTGGCTGGATACGTATTGGGGCATCATGTTTCCGGGGCTGATGACAGCCTTCGGCACGTTTCTGATGAAGCAGTTCTTTGAAACTGTGCCTGATGACTTCATCGAGGCAGCGCGGATCGATGGGCTGAACGAGCTGCAGATCTGGTGGACCGTGGCGATGCCACTCGTGAAGCCTGCGCTGGCCGCGCTGGCGATCTTTGTGTTTCTTGGAAACTGGACGGCGTTTATCTGGCCGTTGATCGTCACGAACTCGGTCGAAATGTATACGCTGCCGGTCGGTCTTTCGTCGTTTGGCGACGAAGCGGATGTGGCGTGGGAACTCATTATGACTGGTGCTGCGATCTCGACGATCCCGACGCTGATCGTCTTCCTGATCTTCCAACGGTTCATCATTCGAGGTGTTGTCATGGCGGGGCTGAAGGGATGACGGATACATCTACCTTCCCCGATCCGACCTATCGCGACACGGTTCTCGCGCCTCTCTTCGAGGGGGTTAAGACCCATTTCGCTGCTGGAATGGATCAGATCAACCGGGCGCATCTCGTGATGCTGCGAGAAACCGAGATTTTGAATGCGGAGGACGCCGCGAAGATCGCGCGCGCGTTGGCGGAGATTTCCGAGAAGACCGATCTGGATACGTTGTCCTACACCGGCGAGCACGAGGACTATTTTTTCTGGGTCGAAGCGCAGCTGCGCGACAGGCTGGGTGATCTGGGCGGTGCGCTGCATACCGCACGGTCGCGTAACGATATGGATCATACGCTATTCAAAATGGCGTTGCGTGCGCGGACAGACCTGCTGATGGGGCAGGTTTTGATGCTCGCGACAAACCTGATCGACAAGGCCGAACAAGAGGCCGAAACGCTGATTGTTGCCTACACCCATGGCCAGCCCGCCCAGCCGTCCACCTTTGGGCATTATCTTGCGGCCGCTGTGGAAACTCTGCTGCGCGATGCCGCCCGGCTGGAGGCCGCTGCACAGAACCTTGATCACTGCCCAATGGGGGCTGCTGCGATCACCACATCGGGCTTTCCGATCGATCGCGCGCGTGTCGCTGCGTTGCTCGGTTTCGAGGCGCCGCTGCTGAACTCATACGGATGTATCGCCTCGGTTGATTACATCACTGGGCTCTACTCTGCGATGAAACTGGTGTTCCTGCATCTTGGCCGGTTGGTACAGGACATGGCGTTCTGGTCGGCTTTCGAAGTTGGGCAACTCTATGTGCCGAACGCGCTTGTGCAGGTGTCGTCGATCATGCCGCAAAAGCGCAACCCGGTGCCGATAGAACATCTGCGTCATTTGTCCTCTGTCACGTTGGGCCGCTGCGACATGGTGGTGAATACCATGCACAACACGCCGTTCACCGACATGAACGACAGTGAGGGAGAGGTTCAACAAGCTGGCTATGCCGCGTTTGAAAGCGGGGGGCGTGTGCTCGAATTGCTTGCCGCCATGATACCGGCATGTTCGATTAATCCGGACCGCGTGCGCAAAACGACCGACGCTGCCTGCATTACCATCACGGAGCTTGCCGATACGCTTGTCCGAGACGAAGGTTTGAGCTTCCGCGCTGCGCATGACATTGCATCGCGCACGTCAAAAGCGGTCATCTCGGAATGTCAGCCACTAACTTTGGGGTTTGAAGCCTTCGCGAACGCGTTTGCAGCAGAAACTGGCCGGCCTACCGCGCTTACAGCGGATGCCTTCGCCCAAGCGACGTCGCCAGAGGTTTTCGTTTTGCGCAGAGATCGCATTGGAGGGCCTGCGCCCGCCGCATTGGCTGATGCGCTGGCGACCTATCGCGGCGAATGTGACCATCTCACCGCTCAACGCGCCGCCCGCAATTCACGTATCGCAACTGCCGACACTGCAAGGGATGCAGCGTTCCGAAAGCTTATGGAGACCTGATAGATGGCCAACCTCGCGATCCGCGACCTGGTGAAAACCTATGACAAGGTAGAAGTGCTCCACGGTATCAATCTGGAGGTGCAGGACGGGGAGTTTGTGGTCTTCGTCGGGCCTTCGGGCTGCGGTAAGTCTACGACGCTTCGTCTGATTGCCGGGCTTGAAGAGGTCACATCCGGCGATATCGAAATCGGTGGGCGCGTCGTCAATAATCTGGAACCCAAGCACCGCAACATCGCGATGGTGTTTCAGAATTACGCGATCTACCCGCATATGACAGTGCGCAAGAATATCGGTTTTGGATTGCGGAGTTCTTCCGCACCGAAGGCGGAGAAAGACGCCCGGATAGATCAGGTTGCGGATCTGCTCGGTATGACTGATCTATTGAGCCGCAAACCCGACCAGCTTTCGGGCGGTCAGCGCCAGCGGGTTGCGATCGGACGGGCTATGGTCCGCGACCCGGCAGTGTTTTTGTTCGACGAGCCGTTGTCGAACCTCGATGCACAGTTGCGTACTCAGATGCGATTGGAAATCAAGAAACTGCACCAACGTGTTGGCTCCACAATTATTTTCGTAACCCACGATCAGGTCGAGGCGATGACTATGGCGGACCGCATTGTCATCATGAAAGACGGCTACATTCAGCAAGTCGGAACGCCAGCAGAGGTTTACCATAATCCGGCAAATACCTTCGTGGCCCAATTCATCGGGGCGCCTGCGATGAATATGATCGAGGGCGAAGTGAAGGAAAACGGATCGATTCAACTGAGTTCCGGCGGGCAGATCGATGCGGACTTACCCGCCAAGCCGGGTCAGAGGATCACTCTGGGCGTGCGCCCTGAAGACCTTACGGCGGATACTTCGGCGCCCTTCCTTGAAGGCAGTGTCGCCGTGCGCGAACCTTTGGGGCATGAGACACTGATTTACGTCAAAACCAACGCTGGTGAGTTTATTGCGAAAGCCGATGGACGTCATCCGCCAGATGTGGGCGCTACCGTTCGGCTTGGAGCTTTGCAGGAGAACCTGCATATTTTTGATGCTGAAACTGGTGGTGCGCTGGTGTGAGCGCATTGCCTGACATGCCAAATATTCTCTGCGTTGGACGCGTCTATTGCGACGTGATCTTTACCGATCTGCCTCGGATGCCTACGGCCGGGACGGAGGTCTATTCCGGCGGTGTCGGGCTGCATGCCGGCGGAGGAGCGGCCATTACGGCCGGGCATCTTTCCGCGATGGGGCATTGCACAGCGTTGGCCGCGCAACTGCCGAGCGGAGCTCTCGGTGATGTGGTCACAACGGAATTAGAGGCCGCTGGTGTCGATCTTCGCCTCTGCGGCACGCAAGATGCGAGATGTGACCCCCAACTGACTGTGGCGCTGGTCCATAATGAGGAACGTGCCTTTGTGACCCATCGACAGGGCAGGGTATTTCCGAGCTTCAATACCGAAGATATCGATCAAATGCAGATCGGTCATATTCACATAGGTGAGGCGACCACTCTGATCGAAAACCCCGAACTCGTGCGTATTGCCAAAGACACCGAGGCCACCGTGTCACTGGATTGCAGTTGGGATGATCACATCCGGTCTGAGGAGATCGCCAGTTTACTGCCAGAGATTGACGTGTTTCTCCCAAACGCTGCCGAGATAGAATTGCTACGAAAACTTGGGGTGCCAGAGCCATTCTCGAAACTAACGGTGATCAAGCAGGGCCGGAGGGGCGCGACGGCAGTGATTGAAGGCAGAGAAATTCATGCGCCCGCGTTTCCGGCCGATGTTATTGACACCACTGGTGCGGGCGATGCGTTTAACGCTGCTTTTCTAAGCGCTTGGCTGGCGAATGAACCAATCGGCGATTGCCTGGAATCCGGAAATGCCAAAGGTGCGTCCGCAGTCGCTTCTCGCGGCGGGTTGGGCGGATTGCCGGTATGACTCTTGCGGCGATGACACTGCGTTGTCCGTCGCCTGAGACTCTGCGGGTCATCCGAAGTCCCGATCGCAAGGTGACGACACCAGCCAAGCCGGCGGTTTGGGTGTCCGGACTACATGTGTCCGTTCAGGGCGGCTGGTTTGGAGAGACGTGGTTGTCGTTGAAATTCCTGCTCCTCTCGTTCCTGACGCGCTGCGCAATAGTTCAGCCGGCCTCCGTTAAAATTATGGAAGTCTAATGCGAAAATTGTCTGGATGCTCCCTCGTTGGTTTCAAAATCAGAAACACTCAGTTTCATCATTAATGGTTAAAAATGGCCATTTTGCCCGGTGCACGTCTCCTTTTTGCCCAGATTGAGGGGGATAGCTGCAGTCATACCGAGGCGGCGAGGTGATCGGAACAGAGGCTGATCACTGAGTAGACAACGCCAAGGTGGACTTGGAAACTGAAACTGACTGCATCCTTGGAGGGATACAAAATGGAAATGTTCAAAAACTTCATCAAAGCCGAAGACGGCGCTGTAACTGTTGACTGGGTTGTTCTGACCGCTGCTATCGTTGGTCTGGGCATCGCCGTTATGGCTTCTGTCTCCAACGGTCTGGAAGACCTGTCTGGCGACATCGAAAACCAGCTGACTTCGCAAGGTATCTCGACCACTTTCTAAGGTCGATCGCCGCCTAGACGCGGTATTGTGAGATACAAGGCCGCACCCTTTGGGTGCGGTCTTTTCGTTTGAGCGCCCTTGGATGCCAAAGTCTCGTTTTAGAGAGAGCAATGGCTCAGTGTATGGCTGAATGTCGTCTGATCAGGGAATAGCCGTCTGGCATTCGAGGCATAGCTCTTAAAGTAAATAGCTATCGCGCCAGATTGGTTGCTCGGAGCACATCGCTGTCGCTGAGCGAGACACGTAGTATATATATTTTGGACATGGGCATGGAGCAAAAGCTTAGCAAATGTGTCGGTTGTGGATCGATGTTGGAACCAATAACTGGCCCCACACACAGATATATGCTCTCATCGCCTGCTTGCTTTGCGTTGTATAGCGAGGTTTTGGCGCACGAATATAGCGACCCGGCGCTTATGCAAATCCATCGCCTCACCGTCGATGCTTTTGCCGTACAGCATCCAGGCGACGGTTCTACGCGCCAAGCGATTCAGTCGGTTGGCCTTCACCTCGCCCGGCTTGGGATGCAACTGGAGCAACTCCGACGGCCAGAAGAGGCCAATGACATCATGCTCGTTCTCGGCAAGCACAAGTCCGAGCTGGTATCCCTCAAGCCTCCCAAGAGATACACGATGACCGTATCGGATGTCGCCAAATTCGCAGGCAAGCCTGAACATGCTCGATTGGTAAAGGAATGGGCACAATCGGCTTGGGATGATTGGTCAGATCATCATGCGTATATTATTCAATGGGCCGAAAGCCATATGACCGCATAGCCACAACAACATGTCTTATAGCTAATGAGCTGATTACGCACAGAGAGCTGCTCTTCACTGTATTTCTGCCTGAAAAATCCCTGCCCAAAATTCGAAAATAGACACCATCGCAGGCAAGGGGCGTCTATTCTCGGGCAGCGTTTTCGCGAAATTTCGGCTGTTGTCGGATTTGCAATGCGTCGCGCGTCCTTGCAACATCAGGCGATATAGGAGGTGCGCGATGATTTACGCTATCACGATCTACGGGGAGCCGGGGGTCTTCGAGAGCCTGCCCCAAGAACGTCAGGACGAAGTGATGTCGGGGCATGGAGCACTGCAGGAAAAGCTCAAGGCGCGCGGTGAGTTTGTCTCGATCAAGCTAATGCCGCCAACCTCTGCGGTTACGATCAATCCGGCATCTGCAGTGGACAAATCGCCCCTGATCACAGACGGACCCTTTGCCGAGACCAAGGAGAGTTTTCTGGGTTTCTACGCCGCAGAGTTCGACAATCTGGACGAAGCTATGGAGCACGCAAAAATGATATCCTCCCCGATCGCGCGATTGGAGGTCAGGCCGGTGGCTTGGGCAGGGGGCGCCATCTCGTCAGGGTAAAGCGGTGTCGGAGTGGCTAGAAGCGACTTTTGCTCAGCAGCGGCCCCGCGCCATTGCAGCGTTGACGCGGTATTTTCGGGATGTCGACATGGCCGAAGACGCGTTTTCGGACGCTTGCGTGAAAGCGTTGGTCAGATGGTCGGAACAAGGGGTGCCGCGCGACCCGCTGGCGTGGTTGTTGACTGTTGCCAGAAACACCGGGCTCGACAAGCTCCGCCAGACGAAGCGCCGCCGAGGCATCCTTGAACAACACGAAGCGGATTTCACGACTGTGGAGGCGGTGGTGCCCGATCCAGACGAATTGCGTGACGATGTTCTGCGATTGCTTTTCATCTGCTGCCATCCCGCGCTGGACAGGCAAGACCAGATCGCGATTGCCCTGAAAATTGTGGCCGGCTTGACTGTGGAGGAGATCGCAAGGGGGTTTCTGGTGAAACCCAAGGCGATGGAGCAACGCATTACGCGGGCCAAGAAGAAGATCGCCAACAACCCCGTCGCCTTTGAAACACCGACCCCGCGGGAACGCGGCCAGCGCCTGGGGGATGTTTCGTTGATGATATACCTGATGTTCAATGAGGGTTGGTCGACATCGGGGGGAAGTCAACAGATGCGCCTAACCCTGTGTGAGGAGGCGATCCGTCTGGCACGACTTGTGGTGGCACTGTTCCCTGGCATGGGGGAGCAGGTGGCCTTGTTGTCACTTTTGCTTTTGCAGCACGCGCGCCGCGGAGCCCGCTCAGACGCCGATGGCAATCTTGTCGCGTTGGAAGAGCAGGATCGCGAACTTTGGGATTCCGCAAACATCGCGGAGGGCCTGAGCCTTTTGCAAAAGGCACAGAGGACCAATCACCACGGTGCCTATCTTATTCAAGCCGCTATCGCCGGGATACATGCGCGGGCACCCTCGGCTGAGGCCACGGATTGGGTGGGGATAGAGGCCCATTATGCGTCGCTCTATGTTCTTCAGCCCACGCCAGTTGTCCGATTGAACCATATTGCAGCCCAAGCCAAGACACGAGGTCCTGAGTTCGCATTGCAAGAGCTGCAGGAACTTGCCGAGGACCTGGACCGATACCGCTGGTATCACGCGATGCGCGGCGGCCTTCTGCAACAAACAGCTGAGCACGACCAAGCGCTCGCGGCGTTTGAGATGGCCCTTGCCCTGGGTCCAACAGAACCTGAGCGGGCCGTACTTAATGAAAAAATCACTCTGTGCAGAAAAAAACTGACTGGCTTGTAGGGACAGAACAGGTCTGTCCGTCCTTGGTTCAGATCCGTAATTCGCGGACAAACACCAAGGGAGATAAAGATGAGTATTCTGGAAATGACCACTGTTGGAAACTCCGGCTGGATTGGCCATGCCGGGCCTGACGCTGCAAAGGCGCAGACGTTTTATAAAGATGTTCTGGGTTGGTCGATCAACACGGTGCCGATGCAGGATGGCTCAAGCTACGCCACTGCTGTGATTGATGAGGTCGCGATCGGAGGCTTTTCTCCGATGCCCGAGGAAAACGGCAGCTGGACGATCTTTTTTACCGTCGCTGATGTCGATGCAAGTGTCGCCAAGGCCGAGGCAGGTGGAGCGGGCGTGATTGTGCCGCCAATGGACATGCCCGGCGTTGGTCGGATGGCGACTTTAACCGATCCACAAGGGGCCAAGTTCGCGCTCATCACATATGAAAGCATGGCCTCCTAGGATCGCTTCAGCAGGAGACGCGCAGATGCAAACCATCCCGCAGATTACCCTATGGGTTACAGCCTTTTTCGTTTTGATGAGCATTCCTATCTCGATTTCCGTGGGTTTGCGTCGTGCCAAAACCGGCATCATGCTCTTGCACGGAGAGGACGACGTGTTGTTGCGCCGTATGCGGGCGCACGGGAACTTCGTCGAGTATGTTCCATTGGCACTTCTGGCGCTCGCTGGCGCTGAGATGCTGGGCGCCGCTCCTTGGCTTGTGATGGGCAGTGGTGCTGTATTGATAGTGGCGCGTCTGGTCCATTATTTCGGCTTGCGGGCAGCGGCTGATAGCAAGGGGCGGTTTGTTGGTGCAGCCTTAACTTCCGCGACGATGCTGGTTCTTGCGACCACAATCCTGTGGCAACTGACGCGAGCCGTGTAATGCCGCATGACGAAGAATTAAGCCAACGCATGCGCGATGCCCTCATGGCGCATGCTGGCATTTCCGAGAAACGCATGATGGGCGGCCTATGTTTCTTTCTGAACGGACATATGTTGAGCGGCGCGCGGCGGGACAAGGACGGCGTAAGGCGTTTCATGTTCCGGGTCGGCAAGCAGAATGAGCAAGCCGCTCTGTCCGATCCAAACACCAGCCCGGTCATCCACGGAACGCGCAAACTGGGTGGTTTCATCCATGTGACTGACACAGATTGCAATGATGTCGATCTGCAAAGATGGCTGAGCATGTGTCTGGCTCACGCCGCTGCGCTGCCACCGAAAGCAGGCTAGGGTTTCATGTCAGACTTCGATCATTTTTCGCCTGAAGCGCTGGTCTTCTTGTCCGATCTGAAAGCGAACAACACCCGGGATTGGTTTGCGGCGAACAAGAAGACCTATGAGGCCGAGATCAAGACACCAGCTCATGAGTTTGGAGAAGCGATGTGCGAGGCATTGAGTGATCTCACTGATATTTCGCACAGTACGAAGGTATTTCGTATCCATCGCGACATACGCTTCTCGAAAGACAAGACGCCTTATAATGCTCACTTGCACATGTCGTTCATCCCGGAGGCGGGCGTGGAAAATCCGCCGATGTGGTTCTTTGGCCTGTCGCCAGAAAGACTGTCGCTGGGATGCGGAGTGTTTCAGTATGACAAAACCGAATTGGTGGCTTTCCGGGGTGCAATGGCGGGTGAAAGGGGAGCTGAGCTAATCCGCCTGACGCAGGAGCTGAGATCGGCAAGCGTTCGGATTGACGAGCCCGAACTTAAACGGGTGCCGCCGGGCTTTGACAAAGATCATCCTCACTCCGAAGCGTTGTGCCGAAAAGGGTTTTCGGGATGGCTGGACATCGATGATCCGGCCTTCGTTACTCAGGTGAGTTTGGTTGATAAGACTGTGAGCCAGATGCGTCGCCTATTACCGATCTTTCGATTTCTGTCGCCCATCGAATAACCACATTTACCAGCTGATACGCACCGGAGACATGGCCCAGACCATTGTGGCTTCCTGATCGGTGCGATTGCGGAACCGGTGGGCGATCATAGAGGGATAGGAGAAGCTATCGCCTGCGTTCAAAACAATTACTTCGCCTTCAAGCCGCAATTCTACTTCGCCTGTTAATACGATGGCATGTTGCTCGCCTTCGAACCGATAGCCTTCAAGCCCGTCCGGCGGCGACCCGGATCCCGGAGGGAAACGGGATAGGATCAGATAGCATTGGCCAGACAAGGTGCTGGACAAAAGCTCGTCGGCAAAGCCTAATTCTTCCTCAGTTCGCGTGTACATGCCCGACAAAGCCCTACGATGTTCGGCGCGCACGACGTGGCGACGCTCCAAAGGCCCGTCTCCCACTTGGGTGGGGAAAAACCAGGACGGGTTGACTGCAAGCGCATCGCTGATCTGATTGAGCAGGCTCACTGAGACCCGGGCGGTGCCACGTTCGATGCGGCTGAGATATGCGGTCGAGCAATCCACGACGTCCGACAAGGCATTCAAGGTCAAACCTCGGGCCTTGCGGACTTCCCGGATTTCATTGCCGAGGCGTCTGGAATCCATGTCATGGTCTCGTTTCTGCATACACTTGCCATACGAAATTTCAGTTGATTTTTTAAGAGAAATTCAACTTAGTTGAAAATAGGAGAAAAATTCAACTCGTAAATAATGGACGGAATGGCGAGATGCGCTTTGATTTAATTGCAAATTTTAGCCCGGGCGAAACGATTCCCTGGACTCGCACGTTGGAGATGATCCTGGAGCAATGCTCTTTGGCAGAGCAGGCAGGCTTCACCACAGCTTGGTTCACCGAACATCATTTTGCCCATAACGGCTACATGAACGCGCCGCCTAATCCGATACAGATGTGCACCCACGTCGCCGCGCATTGCAAGAAATTGCGCGTCGGCACTGCCCCGATCGTTCTGCCGGACTGGCATCCGTTGCGGGTCGCTGAAGATGTGGCGATGCTCGACAATATGACGCTGGGGCGCGTGGATTTCGGTGTTGCGAAGGGCATCAATGAGCGCGCGACGATCCAGTTTAACCCCAATGCGGACCGGCGCGACAATGCAAAGGTCATGCGGCTTTATCAGGAAAGCCTCGAAGTCATTTTGAAAGCTTGGACGAACGAAACCTTTACCCATACGGGGGAGTTCTATGAATTTCCCGTTCCTGGTTGGAAAGAAACCAATCGCTTCTTTGAGCCACTTGATCCCCGTTACCATTCTGACGACGGCGAATACAAAGCCATGTATGTCCACCCGCGCCCGTATCAGGCGGGCCATCCGCCTGTTTGGTTGATGTCCAACGCGCCACCGACCTTTAAGCTGGCGGGCGAGAAGGGGTGGGGGGTCATCTCGATGTCATCAGCGCAAAAGCGGACGTTGGCCTGTTGGGAGCCTTACCGGGAAGCCTTGTCGAAGCGCGAGGGACGCGATGTCAAATTGGGCGAAGGTGTCGGGGTCTGCACGGCGTTCTATGTTGGTGAGACAATGGAAGAAGCCGTAGAAACCATTCGTCCAAGCATTAACGCCTACTATGAATTTCTGGGTGGATCACGACCGGCCGGTGAATGGACCAAGCATGGCTACCTCGATGTAGGGGAAGACATGACGCCAGAGGATGATGCGATGGACTGGTTCGATTTTCTCAACAAGCGTGGGATTATTGTCGTTGGTGATGCAGAGTTTGTGGCAGAAAGGTTTGCTGAGAAGCAGGAGACCATTGGTCTCGATCATCTGATGTTGATGCAGCAATATACGGGTGTTCCCTACGAAAAAATTCTCGCCAGTTGGCACAGATTGTTCGAGCATGTGGTGCCGAGATTTGGAACCACATCCATCGCTCAGAAACGGGAGTTGGTCGATGCTTGAGATTTGGGGGCGTCCGTATTCGTCGAATGTGATCCCAGTGATCTGGACGGCAAATGAGTTGGGACTTGATTACACGTTGCAACTTGCAGGTGGCAGCTTTGGCAAGCTCGACACAGAAGACTTTGCAAAGATCAACCCCAACCGGATGATCCCGGCGATCAGGGATGGTGATTTCGCTCTCTGGGAAAGCCACGCGATCGTGCGATACCTGTGTGACCGCTACAGCACGGGTGGTTTGTGCCCTGGAGATGCAAAACACCGCGCGCTGGCCGATCAATGGATGGAATGGTCGGGGTCGCGGGCGTTCATGCCGGTGATTCACTTGTTTTTTGCAACTGTCCGAACCGCCCCGGAAAGCCGTGACCCTAGTAAAATATCTGCACTGCGCGATGAGGCGAGCGAGGTCTTAGCGCTGCTAGACGCGCATTTGGCCGACAACGAGTATGTCGCTGGGAATACGTTTACCATGGGCGACATTCCATTGGGCTGCGTGGCTTACCGATACTTCGACGTAGACGTGGAGCGGCCGAGCCTGCCTCATCTGGAAGCATGGTATGCAAAGCTTTCCAAACGTCCGGCCTATCGGAAACATGTCATGCGTTTCTTCGGGACAAATCCCGACGAATGGCAGGCCTTGGAGCGAGCTTGCGCCAAAGAGGGCGTTCTTTAGCATGGATGTTGCAGATTACCGACGAGCGCTGGGCTCGTTTCCCACAGGGGTTACGATTGTGACGGCTTTCGACAAGGCCGGGCAGCCTTGGGGACTGACGGCCAATTCGTTCACTTCGGTTTCGCTGGCTCCGCCCGTAATATCGGTGTGCATCGCGAAGTCTGGGCGCGTCTTTCCTACTCTGGCGGCCTCGGGGCGTTTCGCAGTGAACATCCTCTCTGAATCCCAACAAGATCTCGCGATGCACTTTTCCAGCGATGTCGAGAACCGCTTTGATGGTACCCAATGGCACGCATCGGAGGGCGGTGCGCCCCTGTTGCCCGGTGCTTCGGCCCGCATGGATTGTTTTGTCCATTCGAGGGTGGATGCTGGAGATCACGAAATCCTTCTGGGCGAGGTCAGCAGATATGATCATGCTCCGACCCCACCGCTTGTTTACTGTCGGGGTGCGTTTTTTGCAGCCCCGCAATCGGAGGCGCTTCAATGAGCGATGCCCTAACATATCACTCTCGTTTCTCCGCCGAGGAGTTTGATGCGCAATATAACTTGCGGGCGGGGCGCCCCGATTACGAGGAAACGGTCATTCCAGGCTGGTCGCAGGCGAGCGAACGGGCGCGTGCCACGATCGATTGTAGCTTGGACATTCGCTACGGCACAGGCGAGAAACAGAAGCTTGATGTGTTTCGTTGCGGTGATGCTTCGGCACCAACACTGATCTATGTGCATGGCGGCTATTGGCAACGGGGCGATAAATCCATCTATAGTTTTCTTGCGACACCGTTTGCTGCCGCTGGTGTGAATGTAATTGTTGTTGGCTACGATCTCTGTCCTGCAGTCACTATCACCCGTATTTCGGAAGAAATACGCGAGGCCATAAGCCACATTTGGCAGGACGCCACAAAGCTTGGGATCAATCGGGATCGCATCACTGTCATGGGGCATTCTGCGGGTGGTCATATCACCCAGATGATGATGGCAACCGATTGGCCCTCGCGCGACCCAGACATGCCGGCAGACCTGATCAAATCTGGTATTCCGGTCTCTCCGCTCAGCTATCTCGAACCGGTGCGTCTGACCGAAGCTTTGAACGCGGGCATTCGCATGGATGCCGCAGAAGCGCAGGCCGAAAGCCCGATGACAAATCATCCTCCAATAACCGACGCGCCGCAAATGGTTGTGGTCGGGGGAGGAGAGACCGATGAATTTCATCGCCAGGCCCGGATGTATGTCGAAAAGTTCGAAAGTGCGGCCCGCCAGATCGAACTTTTTAACGTGCCGGAGGTCGACCACTTCGATGAGCTAAACGTGCTGGCCGACCGCAATAGCCCGTTCTTCGCCAAAACTTGCAAGATGCTCGGTCTTTAGGAGATCTCAGATGACTGACTTAACCCGTACACTGGTTGACGCCGTAGGGGACGCCTTTAACGCAAATGACATTGATGCCGTAATGAAATATTTCGCGCCCGATGCAATCTTTGACCATGCCGTTGGGCCAGAACCGCATGGTGTCCGGTTCGAAGGATCAGACGCGATCCGTGCCGTGTTTTCCGGGCTTTTTGAGAAGGTAGAAACCGTGCATTGGGAAACGCTTGATTGCCGAATAGCAGGAGATAAGGCGTTTTGCGAGTATCGTCGAACAGCAACGCACAAAGACGGCTCTGCAGAAGAGTATCTGAGCGTTGACATTCTGACCTTCAGACAGGGCCTGATCATTCATAAGGACACCTATTACAAGCAGCGTACAGCCTAAACGGCGGTCTGGCTGGCGTCTGTCATCAGTGGCAGCTCGCCCTTCAAGCGCGCGCCGGTTTTGCAGGCTTCTATGCTCATCTGTCCGCCATGGTTTTCGATGACCTTGAACGCTATCGGCAACCCCAAACCGCTGCCGCGTCCAGAATTGGCTTGGCTGAACCTTCCCTTGGCCAATGTGTGCATTTCAGACTCGATTCCGATGCCGTTGTCTTCGACCGTGAGAATGGCGTTCTTGGCGTCCTGTTCAATCGTGACGTCTATCTTCGACATCTGAGAACCACCGTGGACGACAGCGTTCGTCAGCAGGTTCAGGAACGCCTCCTGCAGCATGACCTCATCACCTATGATCAGAACCGGCCGCGGTGGATGGGACAGCGTGATTTTGGCTGAATGATCTTCGGTGGTTGCCTCGAAGCGCTCAATCACCTTGCGCAACAAATCAACCAGGTCCAACTGCACGCTGTTCTGGCTCAGGTCTGATCCCTTGGCTCGTTCAAAGGAAAGCAATTGGTTCGTCAGATGCGTGGCATCCCGGGCGGCGGCTACCAGTTCTGTGCTGCGCAATTTTGCGGCTTCTGGTGACGGCGCACTTTCTACCGCCTCGGCCAAGGCCAATACGCCAGCGATAGGGTTACGCAGTTGGTGCGCTGCGTTTGAGATAAACTCGTCCTTTGAACTGATCCGGCGAGACACACGATCGAGAAGCTCGTTGAGGGTCGAGACGATGCCCTGAGTTTCGATGGGTACGTTCCGGCGGATCGGTTCCAGATCGCTGGGGGTGCGACGGGCGATTGCGGTTTGCAGGTCCAGCAGAGGGCGAAGGCCCAAGCCGACACCAAACCAGACAATCAAAGCAACCGAGAGCAGCAGTAGTGAAATAACACCAATCGCCAAGATCAGAACATCTTGGACAAACGACGTCCGGACGCTCAGATCCTGCCAAACCGAAATGGTGAACAGGCCAGTGACGCCGTCAATCGTCGTGGCATATTGAAACCTCAGCACGCGAACGTCACGCCCCTTGTAAAGCGCGTTGTAATACAGAGGATCGGTCAGTTCTGGCGGCGTCGGAAACGGTGCTGGCGGCGGCGTGGCGTAGCCGGTCACGAAGACGCCGTCCGGTGCGTAGACATGGTAGAATACCTCTCCACCAGAAGTGTCACTGACCAACCGACGGGTAGAGGGGCTGAGCGCGTCTCCATCCGAGATCGCCACGTCGCGCGAAATCGCCAAAGCGGCCGACAATAACCCGCGGTCAAAAATGTCCGCCGCCCGAGTGGTGGTGTTTCGAAACTGCCAGATTGCTGCAACGATGGAGATCGCAAGAAGCGGGGTCAGAATAATGACGATCAGGCGCGCGCGCAGGGATTGGGACGTCACGCTTCTGTCTCCGGCTCGACAAGCAACTGATAGCCCAATCCGCGCTTGGCCGTGATTGTCACACCAAAAGGTTTCAGGCGTGATCGGATGCGGGACACATAAACCTCAATGACTTTTTCCTCGACATCGGCACCCACACCGTAGGCGTAGTCCAGCAGCGCAGTCTTGGAGACTAGGCGACCGTGAGCTGACAGCAGGCATTCGAAAATCGAGAGCTCCCGCCTTGGCAGCTCGATAGGTTCGTCTCCTGCGGAAAGCTGACGTGCCGCCGGGTCAAATTGCAGCGGTCCCAGCTCAACCAACTTGCGTTGTGGCACTCTGCGCCTGCGGGACAGGGCCCGGACGCGGGCCTCCAGTTCTGTCATTTCAAAGGGCTTGATCAGATAGTCGTCGGCGCCGGCATCCAAGCCAAGAACACGGTCCTCGGTCTCTGCGCGCGCTGTGAGCAGTATGACCGGACGATGGTCGTCGCGCGCTCGCAACTCCTTCAATAGTGTCAGGCCATCGGTTCCCGGCAGATTGATGTCGAGAATGATGAGGTCTGACACATCGCCTCGCAAAAACGCGGCGGCCTCGTTTCCATCATGCAGCAAATCAACCGCGTGACCCTCGTCCTGAAGACGATAGGCGATGCCTTTGGCAAGGCCGATATTGTCTTCCACCACAGTGATCCGCATCTTTTTCAGAGCCCGAAAGTTTCATGCAAGGTTCGCAGGTCAGGTTTGAAACATCAACTGGGCGAGGACAGTCCGGTGATTCTGTTTTGGCCATTCCGGGGAGGTCTGGCCGTATCCTAGGGAGGAACATATGTCCTTTATGAAAACCACACGTCGTGTGGCCTACAGCCTTGTCGCTGCGGCCGCTGCGACATTCTCGTTTCAAGCGCAGGCTGGCGGCCATGGCATCGATCTCACTGGTAAAACTGTGGAATGGATTATCCCGTTCTCGGAAACCGGTGGATCGGCCAAGTGGGCCAATTTTTATGCACCACTTCTATCCGAAGCGTTGCCGGGCAACCCGACCGTTGTCGTCAAGTTCATGCCGGGTGCCGGGTCCACGAAGGGCGCGAACTTCTTTCAAGAACAAAGTTATGACGATGGCACCTTGATCTTTGGATCATCCGGCTCAACGCAGTTTCCGTTTCTGCTGGGCGATCCACGCGTGAAGTACAATTATGATGATTGGAACGTGGTTCTGGCCTCTGGCACAGGTGGCGTAGCCTACCTGCCGCCCGAAACTGCCGAGAAAATGAATGGTCTGGATGCTTCGGGTTTGCAGGGCGAGGACTTCATTTATGGCTCTCAAGGGGCCACACGGCTCGATCTGGTTCCACTGCTGGCTTGGGAAATGTTGGGCCTGAGTGTCGAACCTGTTTTCGGCATCAAGGGTCGCGGCGATGGGCGCCTGATGTTTGAGCGTGGCGAAGCCAATATCGATTATCAGACCTCTTCATCCTACCTCAAAGGCGTCACGCCTCTGGTCGAAGCTGGCACTGCTGTGCCGATGATGAGCTGGGGCGCACTCGATGCGGATGGGAACATCGTTCGCGATCCGACATTCCCGGACATGCCGACCTTCAAAGAGGTCTGCGAGGCGACGGCCGGTTGTGAAACCTCCGGCGAAAAGTGGGATGCATGGAAAGCCTTTTTCGTAGCGGGTTTCCCCGCTCAGAAAATGGTGTTTTTGCCGAACGGCGCATCCAATGATGCAATGGTGACATACACCGCCGCGTTTGAAGCTGTGAAGGCCCGTGCGGATTTCGCAGAGATCTCCTCCAAGCGTCTGGGCAAATACCCGCAGTTGACCGGTGAAGAAGCTCAGACCGCCAAGGCCAGCGCCACACAGGTGCCACAAGCGGCCAAAGATTTTGTCACTGGCTGGTTGGAAGAGCGCTACGGCGTGACGCTCAAATAACTTCGCTTTCAGAACGCTCCACTCTTGTGGTGGAGCGTTTCCTCAAGCGAAGCCAAAGACGCAGGGAACACCATGCTTGACGTTATCGCAACGGCACTGCCCGCACTTGGCGATGCATGGGCCCTGATTTTGCAACCGATTGTGCTTGGATACTTGGTCCTGGGCGTCGTGATGGGGCTTTGCATCGGAGTGTTCCCCGGATTGGGTGGCATTGCAGGTCTGTCGCTTCTGCTGCCCTTCATGTTCGGCATGGATCCAATCCTTGGTCTTGCCTTGATGGTCGGGATGGTCGCAGTGGTCCCCACCTCGGATACATTTGCGTCAGTCCTGATGGGCATACCGGGCTCTTCTGCGTCGCAAGCGACGGTTCTTGACGGGTTTCCAATGGCCAAGAAGGGCCAAGCCGCCCGAGCCCTGTCAGCCGCTTTCGCCTCTTCGCTTTTCGGAGGCCTGGTCGGTGCCAGCTTCCTTACAATCTTCATTCTGGTCGCGCGGCCTATTGTGTTGGAGTTCCGGACGCCAGAGCTGTTGATGATCACCATCTTTGGCCTCTCGATGGTGGGTATTCTTGCGGGTCGTGTTGCGATCAAAGGGATCGTCGCGGCGGGTCTTGGGATGTTGATCGGCACCATTGGCGAAGGTGCGTCATCCGGCGACCTGCGAATGTCGTCCTACGACTTTCCCTATCTGACGGACGGGCTGAAGCTGGTCATCGTGGGTTTGGGTATCTTCGCGATCCCCGAAATCATCTCGCTGCTGCGGCAGGATCGCGCGATTGCGAAAGAACAGTCTCTTGGAGGCGGTTGGCTCGACGGGGTCAAAGACTGGTTTGCGAATATCTGGCTTTCTGTGCGCTGCTCGATCATCGGTGTGATCGTAGGAGTTATTCCCGGGTTGGGGGGCTCGGTGGTGGATTGGATTGCCTATGGTCATGCCGTCCAGACAACCAAGGACAAAACAAATTTCGGTAAGGGTGAGGTGCGCGGCATCATTGGCCCGGAAAGCTCGAACAACGCCAAAGAGGGCGGAGGTCTTGTGCCGACGCTGCTGTTTGGCATCCCGGGATCGGGTTCCATGGCGATCTTCATCGGTGCCATTGCGCTTCTGGGCTCCGGCCAGATCGAAGTTGGTCCCGCCATGCTTAAAAACAACCTCGATATCACCTATTCGATCGTCTGGCTCCTGGCATTGGCAAACGTCGTGGGTACCGTCATTTGCATTGCTGCCTCTGGCGGTATTGCGAAGCTGACGACGATCCGGTTCGCCTTGCTGGCACCGTTCCTGTTTATGATCATCAGCTTTGCGGCCTTCCAATCCGGACAAAATCTGATGGATCTCGTGGCGTTGTTTGGGATCGGGTTTCTGGGCATCATGATGCGCCGGTTTGACTGGTCGCGCCCGGCGTTTTTGATCGGGTTTGTTCTGTCAAACCCGGCAGAGACCTATGCGAACCAGGCGCTTCAGATCGCGCAATCGCGGTTCCGTAAGGGCGTTGACGAAGGTCTGGATTATATCTTTTCGCCCATCGTAATCGTATTATTGATCATCACGGTGGTCTCGGTGGTCGTGGGGCTGCGCCAAGCGAAAAACATCATGGCCGAGGGGGATGTTCAATCAGGAACCAAACGCGCCCCACTGATTTTTCTTCTGCTTATCACGGCTTACATCGCCTATGCATTCTATGATGCGGCTTCGATACCAAGCTTTAGCCGCGACCGGACCTTTCCGATGTTTGTCGCCGGAGTTTGCCTTGTCGGATGCGCGGTGCTGATCATTCGCATGATGCTGAAGCCGGAGACTGACACGATCTTTGCGGATCGTGAGGTTAATGGAGACGATGCAGAGGCCGTGCACAGCCTTTGGCCAACCTTGGGCTGGTTTGCGGCTTTGTTGGTTCTCACCTCATTGCTGGGGTTCATTCTGGCGCTCGTTCTTTTCCTTTTCAGTTTCCTTAGAATTCGCGCGGGTCTCGGCATGGCATTCGCGGCGAGCTACACCGCATTGGGTCTCTTGCTGATGTGCGGCATGGCTTGGCTTCTAAACCGTGACTTCCCGCCGGGACTGTTGCAGACCTATGTTGATCTGCCGTGGCCGCTGACATGACGCAGACAGCTATCCCGTATTTACTTATGCGTGGGGGTACCTCGCGAGGCCCATATATGAGCCGCGACGATCTGCCCGCCGATATGGAAGCGCTGGCAGAGGTGTTGATTGTAATCGTTGGGTCCGGCCATCCCCTTAACATTGACGGCTTAGGAGGGGGAGCTGCGGTAACGACCAAGGTTGCCATGTTGTCCAAGTCGGCTGATCCGTGGGCCGATGTTGACTATTTCTTTGCACAGGTAAGCGTGGCTGACAGGATGGTGGATTTCAAACCCACCTGTGGCAACATCCTTTCAGGCGTGGGGCCTGCAGCCATCGAGATGGGGTTGATTGCGGCACAAGATGGCCAAACGCCGGTGAAGATCAGGGCTGTCAACACAGGCGCAAAAGTTGCGGCCCTTGTGCAAACACCGAACTGTAAAGTGGCATATGAAGGTGACGTGCGGATTGATGGTGTGCCCGGAACGGCAGCGCCCGTCTCTTTGCAGTTCATGGATATCGTGGGCGGTGCGACCGGTGCGTTTCTTCCGACTGGCAATCCAGTGGATGAGGTCGAAGGTGTCCCTGTGACCTGCATGGATGTTGCAATGCCCATGGTCATAGCGCGTGCGGAAAGCTTTGGCTTATCCGGGTATGAAACCGTTGCCGAATTAGACGAAAACAGATCCTTCTTCGAGCAAATGGAAAAGGTTCGACTGTGCGCTGGTGAGATGATGGGCCTTGGCGACGTTTCTGCCTCTGTGATCCCAAAATTCGGCCTTCTGGCGCGTCCTCAGAACGGGGGCACAGTTGCTGCGCGCTACTTTATGCCTTGGCAAACTCATCCGGCAATGGCGGTTACCGGTGCGCAATGTCTTGCGTCCTGTGTGCTGACTTCCGGCACTGTAGCGGAGGGGCTTTGTGCGTTGCCGACCGAAATCCCGGCTGCACTGGTATTGGAACATGCTTCTGGCCAGATTGATGTCTTGGTTGACTATGAGAAGGATGAAACCAGTACGCAGATCAAATCTGCCGGGCTGGTTCGGACCGCGCGCAAGATCGCGGCAGGGGAGGTCTTTGTTCCGGGATCAGTCTGGGCAGGCAAACACTCTTGATTATTAATTGTATACCGTTGTATACAATTATCAGGAGGACTCTCATGACCGACTCATTTGAAAACTGTATTCTCGCGGCACGCGCCGAGCTGACAGTTGCCCGCCAACTGTTGCAAGACGAGATTTCCTCTTACCCTGCGCCGATTTCGGGCTGTGACGCCCAGTTCAACCACCTGCTGGCGGAGCGCCAAAAAGTACTTTTGGCGATTCAGGCGCTTGATCAATTTGTCTTCGTGCCAACACCGCGCACGCCCTCGCAGAGGTCAGGTGTTGAAAGTCGATGAAAGTTCATATTCTCGATGATTGGTTCGATACGCTTCTTACCTTGCCGTGCTTTAAAAAACTTTCAGACCACCATGTAACCATTTGGACCGATCACGAGCCTAACCCCGCTGCGCTCGCCCAGCGTGTTCAGGAAGCCGAGGCACTGGTATTGTTTCGCGAGCGCACAAAGATCGGGGAGGAACTGCTGAACCGACTGCCCAATCTCAAGCTTATTTCCCAACGCAGCGTCTACCCGCATATTGATGTTGATGCATGTAGCGCAACCAATGTCTTGCTGTGTTCCAACATGCATTCAGACACACCGTCTTATGCCGCAGCCGAACTGACGCTTGGTCTGATACTTGCCAGTTATAGACAAATTCCCGAGCAAACCGCTTCTCTGAAAGCGGGCAATTGGCAGGCTGGGGTCGGACGCAGTCTGAGGGGGCGGACCCTTGGGCTATACGGATATGGCCGCATTGCAAGGGCGGTTGCGGAATACGCAAAGGCGATCGGACTCAATGTGCACTGGTGGGCCTCAGAAGAGGGACGCAAAAGGGTCAGGGCAGACGGCGAAAACCTTGCATCGTCACGAACTGCGTTCTTTGCATCATCGGATATCGTAAGTGTTCATGTACGGCTTAAGCCGGATACGCGCGGTATCATTACCACTGCGGATTTGGCGGCAATGAGCCAAGGCAGCCTGTTTGTGAACACCTCTCGTTCGGGGCTGGTCGAGCCGGGTGCGTTAGAGAGGGAGGTCGGATGTGGTCGCATTACGGCGGCAATAGATGTGTTCGAGAACGAACCCATGACAGACACGTCCCACCCCTTACTTACTTCGCCAAATGTTTTGGCGACGCCACATATTGGCTATGTTACAGAAGACGAGTTTGATCTGCAATTCTCCGACATCTTTGATCAGATCAATGCCTATGCCGCGGGTGCACCTATTAACATGATCAATCCTACGGTTTTTCAAACCCGCTGAAGTATTGGTCGCCGAGGCGTTGTATCTATTATCATCAACTAGCAGTATCAAGTGCTTACCAGGTGATTGTCCCAAGCAAGACCTGTTGTAACCCGCCCGAATTTCTGGCGCGCTGTGATGTTGATCAGTTCCCCTGTGCCAGAAGTCACCGAGAAACCTTCGGCGCTGGGCGCGACACCACAAACGTCTGCAATCTTGGTACTGTGCAGTAGTTTGTTTGAAACCGTGTCGTAGGTTTGCACCTGTCCTCCGCGCGGAGAGGTGACGGCAATGGTTTGTCGGTCTTTTGAATGTGCGATGCTGCCGACATACCCGTTCATGGCGCGAATAGCGTCTTCAGGCGCTTCCATATAATGCAATGGCTTGCCGCGATGGTGTTGGCCGACAAGGGCAGGGGCCATACCATCACCCTGCCATTGCATACCGAAGGCAACATTGCCCAGTGGATCAACAGAAATGTGCCGGATGGAATTCTTTCTCAGTTCCTTTGGCGGCTCGGCCACGTCGATCAAGTTGCCATCTTCGATGTAAGATAGATTAGGGTTCATCGTCGGGATGTTGAGCTTGGTGCGCCCAGTATCTGGATGAGTGTCGATGCCTCCGTTTGCTACGACCAGCACTTCGCTTCCGGGTATACGCTTGACGTCATGAGGTCCGATGCCACCACTTGGCCACTCAGCCACCCGTGCATAGCCGTCGCGGGCGTTCCAGACGCCGATAACGCCACGACCTGCATCAAAGGCATTCTCGGTTGTGTAAAGCAGGTTGCCATCTGACGAAAACGCACCATGCCCATAAAAATGCCGTCCTTCAGGGCAGTTCAGTGTTGCCAGTCTCGTTCCAGACACGCAATCGAGGACAAGGGCAAACGTTCCGGGGCGTCGAGCAAAAGCAACAGCTGTGGGACGCGTGGGATGTGCTGCCGCCGCATGGCCGCGAGCGGGCAGGGGGACTTCAAACCTTATGTCGAGACCATTGCCAATCCCACACAGAACGTAGCTGCCGTTGGGTTTCAAGGCGGCTGATAAGAAAACCGGAGATCCGGCATCGGACCAACTTGGTTTCGGCACCAAACTGGCTGCCAAGAGGCCACCGAGAAACTGGCGCCGACCTGTCACCTGCAACACCAATTCAATCACCATCCAGGGCGTTAAAGCCAGCGGCGACGCCCAACTTGGGACCTAGCCTTTCACGGACCGTCTTGCGAATAGCCTCTATGGATTGTTGCAAAACCTCGATCTTCAAACGGGACTGAGGATTGGCGACCCCAGCGAATGTGGGGTCATTTAGTATCTCCAGTTTATCCTGCTCTGCTGCAAAGCGCATGTTCAGTTCCTTTTTAAGGTCTGGATCGTTTGATGATAAACGAGCTGCCATGTCTTTCAGCGACATCAGGTTGAGAGCAACGTGTCTGCTGGATCGTTCCGACCTGCGGGCTTCCGATCGATTGGGCCGAGGGCGGTCAAAGGTCCCCAACGGGCGTCCCAGCCGTGCCTCAGAGGTGAATTGGAGACCCGTTGTCAGGGTCTTGAACATTTGCTGAAGCACCTCTGTATCGCTGCGATAGATCTCGCCCGGCCCGGTCTTTTTCAGCGTGACTGCGTAATCCATGCGCCAGTCATCCCAAATGGCTTGGGATGTGGACGCGATATCTGCGGCGATGGTTTGCACAAGGGCGCAATGATAGGACGCGTCCCCGGCTGTCATCAGAACCTTGTCGTAGAGCAGGAACTCCAAGGCATAAAATCCGCGCGCGGCGATCGAGACCTCATGGTAGTGATTTGGTGATCTGCCAATCAGATCTTCGTTCGCGATGAGCGCTGCAAGCGCGCGCGGCGTCGCGCCTCGGCTGTCAGGCCAAAAAGCCAGACCGAAAGCGCGATCTTCCAACTCGGTCGGACCAAAGCGGAGGTGACTTGCGGATATCCATGCATCGAAGGCCTTGCCATAGGCTGCGCGAAGCTCTGGTGAGGTGGGCGCGCAATCCCTGGCCGCGGCGTCGTCGAGGCCCTGAGTTTCGACGGCAAGCGCGTCAAAGCGTGGTAGAATATGCCCGCGAAGAATGTTGTCGATGACCAAGTTCGCGTCGTTTGCCAATCCCGCGACCGGAAACAAGAACAGCACAAATGCGAGGGTTATTCGTCTCATAAACTCTCCAGAAAGGCGATCAGGGCTTCGCGGTCCACAGTGGCCATTCCGATAACGGCATCACGTTGCGCCTCGGCTTCTCCGCCGTGCCACAAGATGGCTTCGAGAAGCGAGCGCGCGCGACCGTCATGCAAAAAATATGTGTGACCACTGACCTGCTCCGTCAGGCCGACGCCCCACAATGGTGGGGTTCGCCATTCTTGGCCGGTCGCTCTGCCCTCCGGGCGATTGTCCGCAAGGCCAGCCCCCACATCGTGCAGCAACATATCCGTGTAAGGCCATATCAACTGAAAGCTTTGCTCCGGTTGATCTTCCAACCTGTGCGTAACGAAACTGGGTGTATGGCAGGCCGTGCAGCCTGTGGAATAGAACACCTCTTTGCCGCGCAACACGGTCGGCTCCTGAGCGCCGCGTCGTGCGGGGACAGCCAAGTTGCGGCTATAGAATGTGACGAGATCCAGCCCCTCTGTGTCGATTTCGGTCTCACGATCATCGCCATCCCCATGGATCGCGTCCTGACACAGGATTTGAGCGGGTGTGCACTCCCCGGCACCGGCCGGAAAAAGCGGGTTGGAGATGCCGATATCGCCGGCAAAGGCTCCGGCGGATTGCTCCTTAATTGTGGGGTTGCCGGCCTTCAGTCCGAAACGCCCCAACATGGGTTGCTCAAATTCAACAGACCAGACCACATTCGGCCGGCCCGAAATGCCATCGCCGTCCGTGTCTTCCGGGTCGGCATTTGACAGGATGTCGGCGGCGGGTATCGCCTCCAACAGGCCCAGGCCAATCATTTGAGGCGCAACACGAGGACTTAGCATCGCATCAGGGTGAAGAGGGCCATAGCCCAGGTCAGCGGCCTTGTATGTTGGGTGGCGCAGGGACACCTCAGTGCCGTCTGCCATTGTGATGACCTCCTCCTGATAGGTGATGTCGAGGCGGTATTCCGAGGCATGGCCCTGTACGGCGGAGTCCTGCAGTTGGGTGCCGTAAGTCGGGTCTGGCAGAGTTGAGATATAGTCTTTGATCGCGGCAACCCGATCAGAATCCGGGTCGGGGTCCGGGATCGAGATGCGCAAAAACATGGAAACTGCGTTGTCGCTGGGGCCCTCTGGTGGATGGCCGCGTCCATCCTTGATGTGGCAACGTTGACAGGAGCGAGCATTGTAGAGCGGCCCCAGACCGTCTGAGGCGAGAGTTGAGGATGAAGATGAGACCCAGATTTTTCGGAAAAGTCCGTTGCCGACCTTAAAGTTCAATTCGTCCTCAAAAGTGATGTTAGCCGAAGGCTGCGAGAAAGCGTTGGCGTCCGGCCAGACCCGCACCGTCGCGGCACCTGCGGGGCGTTCTTCGAATTTCTGCATGGCTGAAAAGTCGTCGGTCGGCGTCGTAACCGCGATAATCCGTTTGGCCTCATCCTCGGTGCGGGGGATGGTGTTAAGGTGGGGGTCGCCCAGATTGTCCCAAACCGGGGCATCAGCCAAGGCGCCCGACGCGATGGCGAGCGGCAGGAAAAGCCATAGTTTGTTTGGTCGTCGTTTGTGCCTGAAGGGATTCATAAGCCGTGTCGTTACTCTGACGCGCAAGCGCGGAGGTTTTTGTAAATTGCTCCTGCCGCGCGTCGATTTCTATCGACGGCGGCAGGTGAGTGTCCTTCCGAAGATGCTTCGCCGTTATTGAAAAACTGCCTCCGGATCGTCGAGGCTGTCTGACCCTTCAAACGCGATCTGGTTAAGGCCAAGCGCCGCAACAACCCGCTCGATGGATTGCGTTTGGTCGATCAAACCGTTCACACCGCCCATGATCAAAGCTTCGCCTGCGGCGTTGCCGCGTTCAAGCATCTGGTCATAGGCAAAACCCGCTTCCGCGGCCGTTTTGATGCGGCCAAGTGCTCGCATGGTCTTGTTGAGCTTGGCGGTCATCTCTGCATCGAGGCTGGCGTCGCTGGCTGCAACCAGATCGGACAGGGAAGGGCCTGAAACCAAGGTGCCGTCTACGCGAACATATTCCCCATGATAGACGTTCTGGACACCCAGGCCGTCATAATAATGGCTGTTATGGGTGTTGTCGGAAAAGCAATCGTGCTCCTCCTCTGGATCGTTCAGCATCAGCCCAAGGCGCATTCGCTCGCCAGCCTGTTCGCCATAGGAAAGCGATCCCATGCCCGTCAGAATAGCGGCGAGACCTGCATCTTCATTCGACATCAGGTTTGCGCGCGCAGGGCCGGTGCCGGCCCATTGGGAGGACATCCATTCCAGATCGGAAACCAGTAAATCGACGGCGGCGGCCAGATAGGCGCCGCGACGATCACAATTCCCATTCGTGCAGGTATCACCCGTTGCATAATCGGTCCATGAACGATTGCCTGCGCCGGGGCCATGTCCGTTCAAGTCTTGTCCCCACAATAGAAATTCGATCGCATGGTAGCCCGTGGCAACATTTGCCTCGACACCATCCGCCTCGTGCAACGCGCCTTCCAATAGCGCTGGCGTGATGACGCTGGCGTCGATCTCGTTTCCGGACAGAGACAAAGCCGGGTTCGCAACAACGTTTAATGCCGCTAGTTCATTTTCGTCGGACGGTCCTCCATACGATGGATCGACATAGTCAATGAGACCTTCATCCAAGGGCCATGCGTTCACCTTGCCTTCCCAGTCATCAACTATGGCGTTGCCGAAGCGATACACCTCGGTTTGCTGATAAGGGACGCGGGCCGCCAGCCACGCAGACTTGGCTGAATTCAGGTTTTCTGCTGACGGATCGGCGATAAGGGCGTTTACCCGCTCTTGCAGCCGCTTTGCCGTAATCAGGCTGTCACTATATTTGGCGGCAGCAATGTTGGCATAGTTGTCCAGAACTGCTGCTTTGGTTGCGCCTTCGTCCGCCATTGCTGCGGTCCCGAGACTGAATGAGAGGGCCACGATGCTTGTGGTCACGGTGTAGGGTTTCATCAGTTTCATTGTCCTTATCAGTGAATTGTCGTGTTGGTTTGAGGGGGCGAGGTGGTCTGCGCCTTGAGAGCCATGCACTTCAAGGCGAGCCCGAACTGCTGTGCCACTCCGACGAGTATGGCTGCCATGTCTGGACGCACGATTGTGGTGGCGAGCATCAATGCGTCTTCCCTTTCGCCATCGCAGGCGTAGCCTATGAAATTTGCAAAACAGGACTCATCTGATCCCAAACACTTGCAGCTCACCTGATGACGCATCAAAGGCCGGCGACCATACTTTACGCAGAGGTCACAAAGTGTCTCGAACGACTTCAACGCCTGCCGTCCGTGTTCCGGACCAAGCGCCGTTGCGAAGTCGTTCCAGACTTGTGTCTTCGCCTCTGAGCCCTCGCACCAAAGCCGCAGATAAAAGACCGCTCCCGCTTCTATCGGGTCCAGTTCGGTGACATAACCTACAGGTGCGCCACCGCGATGTTTGCTGGCGCTGCTCATTTTGTCAGTATCAACTTGCCGGCGCGGGTGATCCTCAGCGTGTACAGCTGATCATCCAACTTGATCTTTGCGAGATCACCCCCATTGGTCAGAGTTTGAGCATCATATGTGGGTATGTCGTCGGCGAGGGGGTGTGTGACTTCGTCGGAGATTGCTATGTCCATGATCTGCCCTCTTCGAAACGCCTTTCGGCGTCCAAACGCCATTCAAGGTTCAGGCAGGAGGGCAGGTGGAATTCAAAAGCGGAGCATATGAGCTCTACGCGACTTTGAGCGCCAGCACATTTGCTCAGAGTCCAAAATATTTTGCGTTGCATAGGGTCCTCCGATCGAGATGTCGCGATTGCGCTGGCTCGCCCGGAGTCGTCTGGGTTGGCTTGGTAGTAGAAAGTTGAGTGATTTACTCAGAAAAGGCAATAGATTTATTTGTGAAATAGTAAGATACCGAAGATGTTGGCGCGGAGAGGCCAGAAAAGAACGTCGATTTAGGCCTCACGCAGACACCCTTTTCGGGAGCCAGCGTTATAGAATTTCAGATCATACCGTTTGTCTCATTCAATGATATCAAAGGGGTGGCCGATAGTGCCGAATCAATAGCTTGTGAAAATTTAAGTTTTTAGTTCAAACGGAGAAGCGATATTGGCCCGTCTTTATGATAGTAGAAAAAGAATTCTTGTAACTGGCGGCGCTGGCTTTCTTGGCTCACATCTCTGCGACCGACTGTTGGCACAAGGCCATGAGGTAATCTGTCTCGACAACCTCTTTACCGGCACCAAGCGAAATGTGGACCATCTGCATGGCAATCCCCGCTTCGAGTTCATGCGCCATGACGTGACCTTCCCGCTCTACGTCGAAGTTGACGAGATTTACAACCTGGCTTGTCCTGCATCTCCGGTGCATTACCAGTACGATCCAATTCAGACGACCAAAACCTCTGTGCATGGAGCCATCAACATGTTGGGACTTGCCAAGCGATTGAATTGCAAGATTTTTCAGGCGTCCACGAGTGAGGTCTACGGGGACCCGACGCAGCATCCTCAAACCGAAAGTTATTGGGGGAATGTGAATCCGATCGGCATCCGGTCTTGCTACGATGAAGGCAAACGGTGCGCGGAAACGCTGTTTTTCGACTATAATCGGCAGAATGGATTGGAGATAAAGGTCGCCCGTATCTTCAATACTTACGGACCGCGAATGCATCATGCGGACGGGCGCGTTGTTTCCAACTTTATTGTCCAAGCGTTGAATGACGAACCTATCACGCTTTATGGCGATGGCAGTCAAACCAGATCATTTTGCTATATGGACGACTTGCTCGACGGCTTCCTTGCGCTGATGGGTAGCGATCCCGAAATCACTGGGCCAATCAATCTTGGCAACCCCAGAGAGCTGTCGATCAAGGAGCTTGCAGAGGCGGTTGTAAAGTTGACAGGATCAAAGTCTGAGATCGTCTACCGACCGATACCAGCGGATGATCCAAAGCAACGGCGGCCTGACATCTCCAAGGCGAACAAACTGCTGAAGTGGCAGCCAAGCATCTCGTTGGAAGAGGGTTTGAAGCCTACAATTGCACATTTCAAAGATTTTCTGGCAGGCGTCGGGAAGGGCTGATCGGGGGAACTGTTTAAGGGTCTTCTCATACTACTGTGCTGGAATGATCGTATCCGCAGGTGGATCACCTCGACGCCAGCGCGCTTCGATGGTGTCGAGACCTGCTTCCAAAGCGCGCGTGTAGTGTTTGGTGTTGAACAAGGGGCTAAGACGCCCTTTTGTCTCAAGTGAAGCGCGAAGCGCCGCAAGATCGGATTTGGAATTCACGAGCTTCAGGATCAGTTCTTCGTATTCCTGTTCTGTTGCTGTGATCAATTCTGGCAGACCGACAGCCTCTAGCAGGCTGGCGCAAACCCGTGCCGCAAATTGCCTGCCAGCCAGTGTTACGACCGGAACACCCATCCAAAGTGCATCGCTGCCCGTGGTATGGGCATTGTAGGCAAACGTATCGACAAAAAGATCAATATGGCGATGTCGGGCTAGATGATCGGCATTGCTGGCGCGCGGCGCGAATATAAAACGGTTGGGGTCGACGCCTTGTCTCGCTGCTTCTCGCTCAAGGTTGTCCCGCACCCACCGGTTCGAGTCCAACAACCACAAGACAGAGCCTTCCGACTTCTTCAGCACTCGCATCCAAATCGAAAACTCCCGCGGCGTAATCTTGTAGGCGCTGTTGAAGCAACTCAGAACGGTGCCGGTTTCTGGCAGTCCATGATCTGCCCGGCTGGACTTGTCCACGGGGATGTCACGCCGATCGTCATTGGGTTGATAACAATGCGGCATCATCAGAAGCTTTTCGGAGATATTTTTGCGTTCTGCTTCTGGGATCAGGATTGGATCAACAAGAATGTAGTCCATGAAGGACGCCCCGGAAGTGCCTGGATACCCAAGGAAATTAAGTTGAATGGGGGCTAGTCTGCGAGCGAAGAGCGCTGTCCGCGAATGTTGCGTGTAAGCGGTCAAGTCGATCGCGATATCAAGTTCGTCTTCGGCAGCCAATCGGGCGGCTTCCACATCGCTGATAGCTCGAATGTCGCGGAATGCGCTGAACTCTGCGCTGAGGTCGTCTCTCAATTCATCTTTGGTGTCGGGTCCGAAGGAATAGGCCAGTAGCTCAAATCGATCCCTGTCATGGGCTGCAATCATTCCAGCAATCAGCCTTGCGACCGGGTGGTTTCGATAATCTGCGGAAAAATAGCCGATGCGCAGTTTTTGAGGGCGCTCCAATTTAACAGGTCCGATGGGCAATGGGCTGATTTGGCCGAAGGTGGCCTCTGCATATCTTTCGGCGCGAATTCTCTGGCGTTCGGGTGCATCCTCAATCGCCAACAGTGTCAGTGGTGCCACGGGCTCGCCCTCAATGCCGAGCTCATTCGCCACTTTGGCGAATTCTGTATAAGCACGCCAATCGCACATATGCGCCATTTGATGCAGGCGCTGCGCCTGTGCCATGGAATGATTGGGGTCAACCTTCAGCGCGGCCTCATATGCTTTCACGGCTTCATCGAGGCGTCCCATCTTCTGTAGCACTGTACCAAGGTTGTTGTGAGCCTCCGCATCATTTGGGGCCAGAGCAATCGCTTTGCGGATGGAGGCTTCGGCTTCTGTGAGCTTGCCGAGTGCCTGCAACGTGTTACCCAAATTGTTGTGAGCGGCGGCAAAGCCGGGTCGACAGAGAATGGCCCTTTGATAATGAGCGATTGCGTCTGTGAGTTGCCCAGCTGATTTTAGAGCAAGGCCCAGATTGTAATGCGCACCAGCGTGTTCAGGTGAGAGCGCCAACGCCTTGTTGTAAGCTGCTTTGGCCTCTCCGAATTGACCTGTTTGTTGGTACGTGTTTCCAAGGTTGGTCCAGATCTCCGGATCTTTCGGCTTTAGGTGTGACGCTTTTTCGAACGCGTTTCCTGCCTCCTTGGTATTGCCCATATCTTGCAGAGCCGCGCCCAGACTGTTCCAAGCCTCGGCATAGCCCGGCTTTAGGGTCAAAGCAGCCTCGAACGAGGTTTTGGCGTCCTGCGGTTGCCCTTGCGCCCTCAACGCCAGCCCAAGATTGTTATGGCTTGCTGGATGTTCTGGGTTGGTGGCCACGGCGGCCCGAAATGCTTTCTCTGCGCGTTTTGGCTGACCCAGTTCCATTTGAGCAGCTCCGACCAGGGTGTGCGCCACTGTGGTGTCGAAGGTGGATTTCGGCAGGCGTCCCGACAGTTTTACCAGCGCCTGGAACTGGCGTTGCTGAAAAAGGGCACGCATCTGAGCGACAGGATCTGTTGTGGCGTTACGCCCGCCCAGACGAGCCACTCCACGTTTGGCTTCCGCGTTACCGGGGTACTGAACAGCGATCCGTTGGTAGATGCTCAGAGCGTCTGCTCTGCGCCCGGATTGTTCAAGCTTTTTAGCAAGTTGCAGCTCTTTACTCAGTTTCATCCTTACCGCCATCCCGTGCTGCGTAGAAGCTCGTGCCTTTAAAGCATCTTCAAGGGTGCTGCGAAAGAGAGCGCCGGTAACACGTAGAAGACCGAGCGCAAATAAACAGCCTTCTTTCGAAGCTGCAATCTTGACGAGCAGTAATGCTGAGTTTTCCAACTGGAGCGGGCGATGAGATTCGAACTCACGACCCTAACCTTGGCAAGGTTATGCTCTACCCCTGAGCTACGCCCGCATCCGTTGGTGGCGTGTGATTTAGCGATGGTGACGGGGCCGCGCAAGGGGGAAATCGTATGAGGCGCAAAATTCTTGGATATTTCGCTGGGTAACTTGCCAATTCCCTGCGACGCACGACCGCGGAAGTGTGCTCAGATGTCAATTGCACCTTCAGGAGGGGCTTTTTCCGCCTCTGGTGGAACTTCCGGCTTTGGCTTGCGTCGGATTATTATGTCACCATTGGGCAGCATCTCTGGCGCATGATACCCTCTGAGGCCTTCAAGCCGCCCGGATAGCTCTTCCATCATTGGTGCGAGATCATCGGCAAACCCTTCGAGAAGATTACGCATCCCGTCAGCGAATTCCTCGAGCGTTTCGGGGAATTGATTCTCGGTTTCCTGTGCAACTGAGTGTGTCGGGTTCAGACAAAGCAGGAAAATCAATGGAAGAACGTGTCTCATTTGCTCAATATGCGCGCGTTAGAGCTCGATTTCCAGTGTGACGGGGAAATGATCTGAAGCCGTCAGAAGGGCTTCACGCAAATCCGCGTTCCGCCAACATGCTGGATCGTCAAATGGGTGCCAGATATGCCAGTGTGGCTGCTTGGCGGCCAGATCTTGCGACAACATGATGTAATCGAGCAAAGCGTTGAGGTACCGTTTCTCATGCGCCACATAGAAGCGTGAGGTTGCGACACGCGCACCGATGCGCTGCGAAAGCGCGGTTTGGGCATGTGGATCAACCAGTTGCATGTCTGGCTCCGCATCTTGTCCCAACACGATTTCCACGCCGGATCGGCCGAACAGTTTTTCGTACTCATCGAGGCCTGGGCCATCGTTGAAATCACCCAACACAATAAGGCTTTCGCCCTGTGACAGGTGCTGCTCGACGCGTGCACGTAGCCATATGCACTGTGCCAATTGCTTTCGTCTGTTAGCGATTGAGATCCGCATGACAGCTTTTTCATTGCGCGCGCCATGGGGGGCTTTGGACTTCAGATGCGCTCCGATCAGGCGTAACTTTGCACCGTTCTTTGTTGTCACCGCCAATTCCAGCGGCGGTTTGGAGAACGTTATGAGGTCTTCGGTTGCATCGACATCGAGATCCAGCCGAAATACGCTGTCAAAGCGGGGTGCATCCCGACCACCTTTGCGACCGCTTTCCTCGCCCTGAGGGTCATGCTCTACGGAAAGAACGTCCGGATCATATAGGAAAGCGATTTCTTGTTGAGTGTCATTGGTGAAGCCAAGAACTGCCTTCCTGGCGCGCAGGCCAAGTGCTTTAGAAAATGTCTCTAAGGCTTTGATACCGCTTCTGCTTCTACTTGTATCAGGGGCTTCAATAATCATGACGCCATCCGCATCCAGCGCCTGAAAGACGGTGCCAAGTGCTGCGATTTGCTCGGTTCGGGTGACGTCTCGTCGTCCCGACCAAGTCCTATCGTCGATTAGTGCGCCGTCATCATCGAAAAGGTTCGCAAACCACTCCACATTGTAGGTCGCCAGCCTCATAGCGCGTGTATTTCCTGAAGTTCTTTCCAAGCTTCGTTGATGATCACCAAGCGTTTCTCAGCGATCCTTATGGCCTCTTCAGGTAATCCGCGCGCCTGAAGGCGGTCGGGGTGGGTGTTGCGCACCAGTTTCCTCCAAAGTGTTCGTATTTCATCCATTTTCATATCTGGATCGGCCCCCAGTACAGCATAGGGGTCCGGGTGTTTGTCAGGTACGAACTGGGCGCGGATGCGTCTGAATTCGGCGTCGGGCAGGCCAAAGATTTCCGCCACATGTGTGAGGAACTCGTTTTCAGCGGGGTGGAAATCACCATCTGCGATTGCCACGTAAAACAAGCCTTCGACCAGATCTATGAGCGGGTCCTTGCGGTCCCCAAACATGCGAGAGATTTTATGTGCGTAGGTATCGAAACCGGCGACGTCCTGTCTGGCGAGATTAAATACTCGCGCTGCATTCTCTTCCTCTTCTGGTGGGATGTAGAAAACCTCCCGGAAAGCTGCGACCTCGTTTCGGGTCACTTGCCCGTCGGCTTTCGCCATCTTTGCGCCTAAGGCTATGACCGCGATCGCGAAGGCTACCGTTGTTTCGGGGGCCCGTCGCAGCCGTTCGAAGACCTCTGAAAGGCCTTCACCTGCGGCGAGTGCAGCAAGCGCATCAGCAATGCGTTCCCAAATCGACATGAAGCCCTTGTTAGCGGATTGAGACGGCTCTGTCAGAGGAATTTCTGCAAGAGCAAAAGGTCTTGGGGTGTGTCAAATTTCCAACCGACCTCGGGCATGTATCCCACTTGTCGAAACCCATGTTTTTTGTGAAATCTGAGCGCTCGTTCGTTGGTTCCGCTGATACCTGCAATCAAGATGTGCACATCTTCGGTTCGGGCCTTTACTTCAAGCGCTTCAAGCAGTTTTGTGGCGATCCCTTGCCCACGCGCTTGTGGCGCCAGATGTATCGTTAGCTCCAGCGTGTGTAGATATCCTGGACCATTGCGAAACTGCGACGCGGAAGCAAAACCCTGAACCGTACTATCAAGCTCGCTGACCAGAAACGGAAGGTTGCGGGCGTGGTGGTCTTCGATAAGGGCTTGCAGTTCGGTCTTGGTCTTTTCTGCTGTGGTAAAGGTTATGACCGTTTCCCGAATGATCGGGTTCCAGATTGCCGCGATGCCGCCTGCATCGGCTGGCTCGGCCTCACGGATAAGGCTCATGACAATGTGATATCGCCATTTGGCGTTGATAATACTGCTTCGAGTTTCGGCGTTTCTGAGGCCACAAAAAGGATTGTGTCGCGTGGCAGATGTTGCGCAAAGGCAAGCGCAAGATGCTCGGCTTGGGGGTGAAGTAACGTCAAACTCTGTAGCCTTACGCCCTGATCTTGCAGTCGCGGGGCAGGGTGCGCATCGCCATGCCACTGGATTGCGGCGGGCGCCCAGCCATCAAATGGCAGCACTCCGCTTTCGGGCACGGCCATCTCCCATGAGAACTCGTCCCGGGTCAGTGAAATGGGCGTTCCCATGCCCTCGGGAAGCTCAGAGAGCGCTTTCGTCATGTCATCTGTAGCAACGATCCAGTTTGTGAGCCGTGTTGCGCCTTCAAAATTGTCCAGGTTGAACCAACGTGGACAATCCGGAGCTGTAGCATCGGGATCAATCGCAATAAGCTCGAAATAGATATCCGGCCCCAAGCTCAGCAATCGGTTATGTGTCGCCATATGCGTGTGTTGGCCGCGTGGTGCCAGTTCAACTCCCAACATTGCTTCAAGCTCACCTGCGGCCTCGTCCAGCTCGGTGCAGGACATCGCGATATGATCAAGTCTCAAAAGGTTCATACTGTGAGGATATGGGTTGCCAAGGCTCTTGCCAAGCGCGCGCTCTGGCGACATGACTGCGGCTATGGACCATGATTTGAACCTGCAGAAGGCTGAGGCGCGCAAACAGGCGTTCGGTCGACGGAAATCCGCAAAGACTGCGCAAAATGATGCGTCTGCGACGCGGTTTTTACTTGAGGCTGTTTTACCTTTTCAGGGTCAAAACCTTGCGGGGTACATGCCCATCCGGACCGAAGTTGATCCGCTGCCGACTATGGCGGCTATGGCCGCTTTCGGGGCTATCGGCGTGCCGGTCATTCAGGCACCGGGGCAGCCGTTGAAGTTTCGCCAATGGTCTCCCGGCTGCGCCTTGGTGGAAGGCCCATTCGGCGCGCAAGTCCCTGAGGCAGGTGTCTGGATCACACCACACGTTGTCATAGTGCCCTTGGTTGCCTTTGATCGACGTGGGGGCAGGCTTGGATATGGCGGTGGCTTTTACGATCGAACCTTGCAAGGGCTGAGAGCGCGCGGGGAGGTGACAGCAATCGGATTTGCCTTTTCCGCTCAAGAGGCTGAGGACTTGCCACTGGAGTCGACGGATCAGCCCTTGGATATCATTGTAACAGATGCAGGTATTATCAGGGGCATCTGATCAGCATTGCTCTTGAGCCTAATTCGGCATAGGCGAGAGATATGAAATTACTCTATCTCGGAGACGTCATGGGGCGGGCGGGTCGCGCCGCCGTGATTGAACAGGTGCCGCGTTTGCGGGAATCCTGGAAGCTCGATTTCATCGTCGTCAACGGCGAGAACGCGACCAGCGGGGCTGGATTGTCGGCGGCGCACGCCAAAAGCCTGCTTGATGCGGGCATCGATTGCCTGACTTTGGGCGATCATGCGTTTGACCAGAAAGACATGCTGCAATTCATCGAGACAGAGCCGCGTATCGTTCGACCTGTAAATTTTGCAAAGGGAGCACCGGGCAAGGGCTTTCGGGTTTTCGACGCACCCGGAGGGCGGAAAGTTCTGGTTGCCCAGGTCTTGGGACAGGTGTTCATGAAACGCGCTTTCGACGACCCGTTCGGGTTGCTGGAGCAGATTTTGAAAACACACACCCTCGGTGGGCTCGTCAATGCTTCTATCGTTGATATCCACTGCGAGGCCACATCTGAGAAGATGGCGATGGGGCACTGGTGTGACGGTCGAGCAAGCTTGTGCGTCGGATCGCATACCCATGTGCCAACTGCTGATGCGATGATTTTGCCGGGTGGCACAGCCTATCTGAGTGATGCAGGCATGTGTGGTGACTACCACTCAGTGATCGGAATGGAAAAAGCCGAGCCAATGCGCCGCTTCGTGACTGGCATGGTCAAGGGGCGTTTTGTACCAGCAACGGAAGAGGCGACCCTGTCTGGCGTGTATGTCGAGACGGATGATCGCACCGGAAAAGCCACTCGCATCGAGATGGTGCGCCAAGGCGGCCGGCTCAGCAGTTCAGGGCCATTGGATTAATCATGGCGACATCGAAAGAGCCGCCGCAATGGCTGCTGTGGTGCGTTCTGATCTTTATGGGCGCAGGCTGGGGTTTGACCCAACCGCTCACAAAAGTTGCGGTCTCTGAAGAGTATCGCCAATTCGGGCTGGTCTTTTGGCAGCTGGTGATCACGGCCCTTTTTCTGGGTATGATTTGTTTGGTGACGCGGCGCAAATTGCCGTTTGGGCGCTCATATTTGTCCACATATCTAATCTTGGCTCTGATCGGTACCATACTTCCCAACGGAGCTTCATATCAGGCGATGGTGCATCTGCCCGCTGGCGTGATGTCCATTCTTTTGTCACTCGTTCCCATGTTGGCTTTTCCAATCGCGTTGGTTTTGGGCAATGAGGGCTTTCGATGGCGCAGATTGGGAGGGCTCTTGTTGGGATTGCTCGGCGTGTTGATGATCGTCGCCCCGGAAACAAGTCTGCCGGACCGAGCGATGATAGCTTTTGTGCCCTTGGCTTTGATAGCGCCGTTTTTCTACGCGTTTGAGGGCAACTACGTGGCCCGATGGGGCACAGCTGGTCTTGATCCGATACAGACGTTATGCGGGGCTGCTGTCATTGGTGCGATTGTGACGCTGCCCGCCGCAATTCTGGCGGGTCAGTGGATCAACCCATTGGCGAACACTTGGGGTGCACCGGATTACGCGTTGGTCGCCTCTTCAATCGTTCATGCAGTCGTCTACACGCTTTACGTCTGGCTGGTCGGGCGAGCAGGGCCAGTTTTTGCTGTTCAGGTCAGTTATCTTGTGACCGGCTTCGGAGTGATTTGGGCGATGCTATTTCTGCAAGAGCGATATTCCTTGTGGATTTGGGCGGCCTTTGCGGTTCTGTTAGTTGGATTGACGTTGGTTCAACCGCGCAAACATGCACCGCTTGCACCCGACGTCACTTGAGGCGATGCTTGTGAAACCAACAGTGTAACCGGTGGAATAATGGACCTTTTTGCGTTCTCAGAGTCGACGCAGGCAATTATCGCACTGATTACAGTGGCGGCGATGTTTGTGCTGTTTATGCGCGAAACATACCCGACAGAAGTTGTGGCGCTTGCGGGGGTTTCAGCCCTCCTGATCACAGGGGTTCTGCCCTATGACCGCGCCCTTACGGTTTTGTCCAACCCGGCCCCTTGGACAATTGCAGCGATGTTTATCGTGATGGGCGCCCTGGTACGGACAGGCGCGCTGGATTGGTTTACGCAGATTGCGGACCGCAACGCGGCTGCGCGGCCTGCCGTGGCGTTGGGGGCGTTGCTCGGTTTCGTGATCTTTTCATCGGCCATTGTTTCAAATACTCCGGTGGTTGTGGTGATGATCCCGGTTTTCGTACAGCTTTCGAAAACCATGGGTGTTTCGGCTTCCAAGCTGTTGATTCCGCTGAGCTATGCCGCAATTCTAGGCGGCACGCTGACACTGATTGGCACTTCGACAAACCTGCTGGTGGACGGTGTCGCGCGAGCGAATGGGATGGAAGCCTTTACCATCTTTGAAGTGACGCCGCTGGGCATCATCTTGGTGATCTGGGGGATGATCTATCTTCGGTTCATCGGGCCGTGGCTGCTGCCAGAGCGCGACAGTATGGCCTCCCTTCTGTCGGACCGCTCCAAGATGAAGTTCTTTACAGAAGCCGCTGTCCCTGCAGAAAGCAATCTGATCGGGCGCGAGGTATTGGATGTGCAGCTTTTCAAACGCGACGGCGTGCGTCTGATTGATGTGGTGCGGGGCGACACGTCTTTGCGCCGCAACCTCAAGAACGTCACGCTGGAGGTTGGTGACCGGGTCGTGCTGCGAACCGAGATGTCGGAATTGCTGTCGCTGCAACGCAATAAAGAACTGAAGAGAGTGGATCAGCTCTCGGCCGTTGAAACTGCGACAGTAGAGGTTTTGATTACGCCGGGCGCCAAAATGATAGGGCGTTCGTTGGGGGCACTGCGACTGCGGCGGCGATACGGTGTTTACCCCCTTGCTGTGCATAGGCGAAATCAGAATATCGGAAGTAAACCCAATGAGTTGCTGGATGAACTTGTAGTGCGTGTAGGCGATACGTTGCTACTGGAAGGCGCGCCCGAAGATATTGCAAGGCTCGCGGCAGATATGGGGCTCGTCGACGTTTCCAAACCATCGGCGCGCGCATTTCGGCGATCTCATGCCCCGGTGGCGATTGCAGCATTGGTGGGGATCGTCGCACTTGCAGGGCTTGGCGTGGCCCCGATTTTCCTTCTGGCGATTTTAGCTGTCGCGGCCGTTCTTCTCAGTCGTTGCATTGACGCCGACGAAGCATTTTCATTCGTTGATGGTCGCCTGCTGGCACTTATTTTTGCCATGCTGGCAATCGGAGTGGCGTTGGAAGCCTCAGGTGCCGTGCGTCTTATCGTTGAAGCGCTGGCTCCTGTGCTGAGTGACGTGCCACCGTTTTTCCTGATCTGGGGAATTTACCTGCTGACATCGGTTCTGACGGAGCTGGTCTCGAACAATGCGGTGGCTGTCGTTGTCACACCGATTGCCATCGGCCTTGCGACTGCTATTGGCGTGGATCCGAGGCCGCTGGTTGTGGCTGTAATGGTCGCGGCGTCGGCCTCGTTCGCAACACCTATCGGCTATCAAACGAACATGCTTGTTTACGGGCCGGGCGGTTATCGCTTTATCGACTTCATGCGCGTTGGCATTCCGTTGAACCTGAGTATCGGTATTCTGGCCTCGGCCGTTATTCCACTGATTTGGCCACTTTCGATGGGAGGCTGATTTCATGCGTATCTTGTCAGTTATTCTCCTGGCCATATCCTTGGCGGGCTGTGAGCGGGTAGGCGGCTTTCTCTTTGATCGCGAAACACCCGATCTGGAAGAGATCACGCTTCCTGATCAGCGGCTGGCGCGACCGGTATTCGTTGTGCTGGAAACAGACGCCGTGATTGTTGTGATGGACGATCAGGTTCAATGTCAGGGCCCCTCACGCGGGCAGGCTGCAAGTGGAGGTGGCTGGACAGGGACACTGACAGAATGCCCTTATCGCTACACCTACGCCGTGCAATTGGCCGCAGGTGCACCCTCGGGACGCATCCAGTTGCAGGAAGTTTTTGGGCCACCTCTGCCCCCCGAAGACGGCGAAGTGCCATTTCGACCGCTGGCCGCAGTGATTGTGACAGACAGCGTGGGTCAGTCTTACAGATTTGAAACCCCCGAAGGCTTCTAAATGCATTGAAATAAAACAACTTTCTGGCTTTGCATTTTTTGCAAAGCGGCCAGTCTCATTACGCAATTGTATTGCCGGGCTGGATGGTTATGTGGGCAGTAACGAAACACCAAAGCCCCTCAGAAAGGAGCAGACACATGTCAAATGTGATGGAAAACCTGAAAACTGCTGCACGGAAACGGGCAGCTTATTTGCGCACCAAAGCAGAGATTGAAGCGATGCCTTTGGACGTTGCACTTGATCTCAACATCTACCGTGGCGATGCGAACAAAATCGCGTGGACAGCCGTTTACGGCTAACTTAGCCGATCACTCGAATATCCCTGGGGGCGGGGCGGCGCCAAACAGTGGTGCTGCCGCGCCCTTTTTCGTTTCTGATCCCAATTGGGAGCTGTTGAGACTAGAGCGGCCAGAAAACGAGGATGGCAGGAATGGACACCACGACCACGAGAATTTCCAAGGGCAGACCCATCCACCAGTAATCTCCAAACCGGTAGCCTCCAGGCCCCAGGATAAGCGTGTTGTTCTTGTGGCCGATGGGGGTCAGGAACGCACAGGATGCGGCGACCGCAACAGCCATCAGGAACGGGTCTGGGTTTACACCCAAAGACTGCGCCATTTGGATGCCGACCGGTGCTGCAACAATGGTGGTGGCTGTATTGTTTAGAACGTCCGAGAGCGTCATGGTGACGACCATCAAGACCGTTAATATCGCCCATGCAGGCAAACCCTCTGTCAGCCCCACCAGCGTACCGGCAATGAGTTCGGTGCCGCCGGAGCTATCCAGCGCCGCGCCCAACGGGATCATTGAGCCCAGCAGGACAACCACGGGCCATTCGATATGATCATAGATCTCCGCGATAGGGATTATTTTTGTGACGACGAAAGCGACAACGACCGCGCCTAGCGCGATAGGCAGATAGATCAGGCCAAGACTAGCAGCAATAACTGCAGCGGCAAATAATCCTATGGCAAGCCAAACCTTCTTGTCTTCGGTCACCGCGAGCCCGCGATCTGCAAGCGGCAGGCAGCCAAGCCATTCCGTCACATCGGTGGCGTTGTCTTGGGGTACCAGCAACAGGAGAATGTCACCGGTTTGGATGACGGTTTTGCGGATTTGTTGTTTGATATTCGTACCTTGCCGAGAGATGCCCATAAGAACTGAGCGCTGACGCCAAGCAAGACCAACAGACTGGGCGGTCTTGCCGTTGATGCGCGACTGCTCTGTCACAACGACCTCGATGACGGTAAGGCCGTCTCCCTCGGCCCGCAGGTGTTCCTCTCGCTTCTTGTCGGCAAAATCGAGCGAAAGCGCGGCCCGAAACTCATCCAGCGCGTCGGGGGTGGCTTCAAGGATCAGTGTATCGCCCGCCTTCAGACGTGTATTTTGGGACGTTCCGTAGCGCCGTTTCCCATCTCTGATTAGACCCAGAATCCCCACATCGTTCTTCTCTGCCTCCTCTAGCAATTCGCGAATGCGTTTACCTTCAAGCTTTGTTTTTGCGGGCAGTGTGAGTTCTGCAAGATATTCGGCGTAGTCATCCATTGGATCGCCGGATTGGTGCTCTCCGCCGCGTGTCGGGATCAAACGCCAGCCGATCAGCGCTACAAAAAGCAGGCCTGCAAGGGCCGTAACGCCACCAACAGGGGCGAAATCAAACATTCGAAAAGGTTCGCCCAAGCTGTCTTCGCGGATGGTAGCGATGATGATATTCGGCGGGGTCCCGATGAGCGTAACCATACCGCCCAAGATCGTCGCAAAAGAGAGCGGCATCAGGCTGAGGCCGGGTGCGCGCCCTGCTTTGCGGGCCGTTTGAATGTCGACCGGCATAAGTAAAGCAAGGGCGGCGACGTTGTTCATGAAAGCAGACAAGATGCCGCCGACAGTTCCCATGATCGCAATATGAGCGCCAAGGGAACGCGTTGCGTCAACCAGTGTGCGTGTGATCAAGAAAACAGCGCCGGATCTCACAAGACCCGCCGAGACCACAAGCACCAAGGCAACGACCAGCGTTGCAGGATGCCCGAAGCCCGAGAAGGCGTCCTTTGTGGGAACCACGCCAAGGATGACACCAAGGATAAGTGCGGTGAAGGCCACCAGATCGTAGCGCCAGCGGCCCCACAGCAAGAAGCCAAAGACTGCGCCGAAGAGGGTGAAGAGAATGATTTGATCAGTTGTCATATTTGTCGCCTGCAAGATGTTCACCAAATGAAGCCGAAGCGCTGGGAAATGCAATCTTCAACTTGGCAGGTCTTGGTTTGGTGGCGTTTCTGAGTGTCAAACTGCAAAGAAAGGGTATTGGAGAACCAGCAGGCGTTGTTGTGCAGGACCGCTTTTGAAGGCGCTGATAGTGTCGAGTCGTGTGATCGAGAAGTATTACGGGTGGTGGTTCAATGCTTGGAAAAACTGGTCCTCTACGAGCCGCTTTCACAAGACGCCTTGCCCCTGATGGCGTCGGTGCCCTATATCACGGAACGATTGTAATTTCGGAGCAAGCGGCACGATGGCAGGGCACTCAAAATGGGCAAATATTCAGCATCGTAAAGGGCGGCAGGACGCGGCGCGGTCCAAGCTGTTTTCCAAACTCGCCAAAGAGATCACGGTTGCCGCCAAAATGGGCGATCCTGATCCTGACAAGAACCCAAGACTGCGGCTGGCGGTCAAAGAAGCAAAATCGCAATCCGTGCCGAAGGATGTGATTGATCGTGCGATCAAGAAGTCTCAGGGTGGCGATGCCGAAAACTACGATGAAATTCGGTATGAAGGCTACGGTCCGGGCGGCGTTGCCGTCATCGTTGAGGCGATGACCGACAATCGCAACCGAACCGCGTCAACAGTGCGTTCCACTTTTTCCAAGAACGGTGGCAACCTTGGTGAAACAGGGTCCGTTGGGTTTATGTTCGATCGCAAGGGTGCTGTGTTCTATCCCGCCGAAACCGGTGATGCGGACACTGTCATGATGGCCGCAATCGAGGCCGGTGCCGAGGATGTGGAAAGCTCTGAGGACGGTCACGTAATTTATTGCGCGGACACGGATCTGAACGATGTATCAAACGCGCTCGAAGGCGAGTTGGGTGAGAGTAACAGTGCAAAGCTGATCTGGCGCCCGACAACGACAACCGAGTTGGACCTCGATGGAATGCAGAAGCTGATGAAGCTGATTGACGCTCTTGAAGATGATGATGACATTCAAAATGTCACCGCCAACTTCGAAGCCAGCGATGAGGTCATGGCGCAGCTTTGATGGCTTGCCGCTGGGATGAACGCTGCCGTGTATCCTGGATACGCTACGGCTCCGCCGGCACGAATGGTGAAGGTCGGCTGCCATGATCTTTGCAGCGCTGGTTGCCGGTTTCTCGCTGGGTTTTTCGCTCATTCTGGCGATCGGATCGCAGAATGCATTTGTCTTGCGGCAAGGCCTTCGGCGCTCCCATGTTCTTTTGGTGTGTCTGACTTGTGCGCTATCAGATGCTCTTCTTATTGCAGCAGGGGTCTCCGGGTTCGGATACTTGTCCGACAAAGTACCTTGGCTTGGAGACGCCATGCGCTGGGGCGGCGCATTGTTTTTGTTCATCTATGGGCTTTTGTCCTTTCGCTCGGCCCTATCCGCGAACGACGCATTGGACCCGGAAGGCAGCACGACGCAAAGTTGGAAAGCAGCGTTTTTCACCTGTCTGGGCCTGACGTGGCTTAACCCGCATGTCTATCTTGATACTGTGGTTCTTCTGGGGTCGGTGGCGGCCCAGTATGATGGTTCCCGGTTCTGGTTTGGGATGGGCGCGATGGTGTCCTCCTTTGTCTTCTTTTTCTCTTTAGGTTTCGGCGCGCGCTATCTTGCGCCCTTCTTCGCGCGCCCACGTGCATGGCAGATGCTCGACATTCTGGTTGGTCTTGTGATGTGGGCGATTGCGATCAAGCTCATAGTCTGACTTGCATCTTCGGGCTGTGCAGTCTCAGGTGCACACATGAGCGCTTCCCGAAACAATCCGCTTCTCGGTGTCTTCTGGATGCTTGTAACAGGCGCCAACTTCGTCGCCGTTACAGGGATCGTTAAATATGTCGGGGACGGTTTGCCTGCAGCAGAGTCGGCCTTTCTGAGATATTTGCTGGGCCTGGTATTCCTGGTCCCAATGATCGGCCCGATACGTGCGGCGCGACTGACACCCAGAGCGTTGAAAATATTTGGATTTCGAGGCGTCGTACATACGCTTGCCGTGACACTTTGGTTCTTTGCGATGACCCGCATCTCAATCGCAGAGGTAACGGCAATGGGCTATATGGCGCCGATATACATAACGTTGGGCGCTGCTTTGTTTCTGGGTGAAAAGCTTGCTTTCCGCCGCATGTTGGCTGTGTTTGTCGCCTTGATCGGGGCGTTGGTAATCCTACGGCCCGGCTTTCGTGAGCTGAATTCAGGGCATTTTGCGATGATGTTCACGGCGGTCCTGTTTGCTTCGTCCTATCTGAGTGCAAAGAAAATGGCGGATGAGGTAAGTGCGGCCGTGGTCGTCGGTATGCTGTCTATCACCGTGACAATTGGCCTGGCTCCCTTGGCCTGGATGGTCTGGGTGCCGCCGACATGGGCGCAGATTGGTTGGATGTTCCTTGTCGCCTGTTTTGCGACGGCCGGTCATTACTCGATGACGCTGGCGTTCAGGGCGGCGCCGATGACAGTGACCCAACCGGTCACATTTTTGCAATTGATCTGGGCAACGCTATTGGGCTGGCTGGCTTTCGACGAAGGGATCGACAACTTTGTAATCCTTGGTGGCACAATCATCATGGCATCGGTTGTTTTCATCACTTTCCGAGAGGCGATGATCCGACAAAAGCAGGTCACACCCGTTGCACCTGCTACGAAAGTGTAGGCGAGTTCAGAATTTATTATTGACTGACGAGTCAATCAAAATAAAATTCCCGGGATCAAATCGGGATTTTGAGCATGCCTAAACTTGGAATGGAGCCATTGCGTCGCGCAGCACTGGTGGAAGCGACCATCGCTGAAATTGGTCAAACCGGCACACTTGATGTGACGGTCGGTGCGATTTCGAAACGCGCAGGTATGTCGTCTGCTTTGGCACATCACTATTTCGGCGGCAAAGATCAGATATTCCTCGCTGCGATGCGTCATATCCTTCGCATCTTTGGGCAGGATGTGGTGCGGCGGCTCAATGCAGCCAAGACACCTCTGGCGCGGCTTGAGGCAATCGTAGACGCATCGTTTGCCCCGGAGAATTTTGCCCCGCAGACGATCAGCGCCTGGCTGAATTTTTATGTGCTGGCGCAAAGTGACCCACAGGTGAAACGTTTGTTGCAGGTCTATCAGCGCCGGCTCCATAGCAACCTGACCCACGCGCTCCGACCGCTGGTTCAGGATCCTGAGACGATAGCAGAAGCCGCGGCCGCTATGCTCGACGGCCTTTATATACGCGCAAGTCTTGGCGACCTGCGACGTGCGCCAAACGCAATCCTGCGCGATTTCCTGGCTGAAAAACTGCGGACTGCATCATGACCGAAGCTGACTACATTGTTGTTGGCGCGGGCTCGGCGGGCTGTGCAATCGCGTTCAGACTGTCTGAAGCAGGTCATTCGGTGATCGTCGTTGAACATGGCGGTACGGATGCGGGACCGTTCATTCAGATGCCGGGGGCGCTGAGTTACCCGATGAATATGAGCCGGTATGATTGGGGCTACACCTCGGAGCCTGAACCGCATCTTGGTGGGCGCAGGCTGGCCTGCCCTCGGGGCAAGGTCATCGGTGGATCATCATCAATCAATGGTATGGTCTATGTCCGTGGTAACTCGGGCGATTACGATCATTGGGAAGAAGCTGGCGCCCGCGGCTGGGGGTTTGCTGACGTCTTGCCTTACTTCAAACGTATGGAGCACTGGCATGGTGACGGGGACCCGGCCAATTGGCGAGGGCATAACGGCCCTCTTCACGTAACGCGGGCGGCGGGACAAAACCCTTTGACGCGCGCCTTTATCGAAGCTGCTGCCGAGAGTGGTTACGGGATCACTGAAGACTATAATGGAGAGCGGCAAGAAGGCATCGGCGGGTTCGATGCTACGATCTATAAAGGGCGCCGCTGGTCTTCGGCTAACGCTTACCTGAAGCCCGCCCTTCGGCGTGATAACTGCCACCTTATCAATGGATTGGTGCGACGTGTCACGATTGCAGACGGCCGCGCGACGGGCATCGAGCTGTCTCAAGGTGGCCGGATCAGCACTTTGAAGGCGCGAAGCGAAGTCATATTGGCAGCCTCGTCGATCAACTCTCCGAAATTGTTGATGCTGTCGGGCATAGGCCCTGAAGCTGAGCTGAGACGTCATGGACTTGAAGTGATTGCCGACCGACCCGGAGTTGGTCAGAACCTGCAAGATCATCTGGAGGTTTATCTGCAATACCACGCGATCCAGCCCGTCAGCCTCTACAGCTTGTGGAACCTGCAAGGCAAAGCGCGGGTCGGGGCGGAGTGGTTGTTCCGTGGATCAGGACCGGGGGCTTCAAACCAGTTCGAAGCAGGCGGTTTCATTCGCTCAAGGGCGGGCATCCCGTATCCAGACATTCAGATGCATTTCCTGCCCTTGGCTGTGCGCTATGATGGTAAGGCAGCCGCTAATGGTCACGGATTTCAGGTGCATACTGGACCTATGCGGGCGCAATCGCGTGGCGCGGTCACGCTCCGTTCCGCTGATCCACTGGATGTGCCGGTTATTCGCTTCAACTATATGTCGGAAGATATTGATTGGATTGAGTTTCGTGCTGCTATCAGATTGGCGCGCGAGATCGTCTCGCAACCAGCATTTGACGCGTATAGAGGGGCCGAGATCCAACCTGGAGAGAGCGCAAAAGACGATGCGGCTATCGACGAGTTTGTCCGCGAGCATGCCGAGAGTGCTTATCATCCTTGCGGCACTGCAAGGCTGGGGGCCCGCGACGATCCTATGGCTGTTGTGGACACGGAATGTCGCGTGATTGGTGTGGAGGGACTGCGTGTTGCAGATAGTTCTGTGTTCCCGCGTATCCCAAACGGAAATCTAAACGCTCCTTCCATCATGGTGGGCGAGAAAGCCTCCGACCATATCTTGGGACGCACACCATTGCCGCGAGAAAATCTCGTTCCTTGGCAACACCCTAACTGGCAAGAAGCGCAGCGTTAACGAACGCTGGCCAAAAATTGGTAGAGACGTCTTTGCGCTGATGCTTTCCAAACATTGATGTGTCCGGCACCTTCTACCGGAAAGAAAGCTTTGTCCGTGCTACCTGATTGTTCGAATATTTCGCGACCTTGGACAAGCGGAATCAATGTGTCATTCGTGCCGTGCAAGATGAGTAGTTTTTGGGTTAAATTGGGTGCGTAATCAATTGAATTCCATCGATTAATCATCAGTCCAGTGAGCAGTGCCAGTTCCGGCTGGATTGATTTTGCAACATCGACAAGTGATGTGAACGGTGCCTCCAACACCACCGCCCTGGGGCCATCTTCGGGATCATCCAGATCGGCGACAAGATGAATCGCTATCGCGGCGCCGATGCTCTCGCCATAGATTACCGGTTTGATCGGTTGCCCCATCAGAGACCCATTCAACAAGCTACCATATAAAGACAGGATGTCCTTCCGGATTGCGTTTTCGGTTGGCCATCCCTCACTTCCCGACGATCCACGATAAGCTGGGGCGATCAGCCCATATCCGCGATCGCGAAAAGCTCCGAAGCGAAAGCTCCGATTGGCTAGGTTTCCGGCGTTGCCGTGTAGATAGAGGATGGTGGGTTTTCCGCGTTTGGGCTCTGCGGTCCACACGATCATGTCTTTACCGGCGGTATTTTTGAAAACGGTCTCTGACACGCCTGGAATATCAGGCGCGACCAGTCTCGGATCGAACGCGTAGATTGTGAACCGTTCTACGACAAAGTAGCCCCCAACGAACAGGGCGAGCAAAACAATCGCCCGTATCAGCCATGTCATGGATCAACCCGGTACGGCAGAACGCCCCGGTGGCCATGGTCTATGGTCAGCTTGCGCTCTAGCGGCGGCACAGATCGCTGGTGGCAGTTTGTGCGCGGGCAAATTCGGCATGAAATCCCAATAGGTTCGAAGGCTTCGGGCTTTGCTGGTAACAAATCATCGGCATAAACAAGCGCGCCCGCATGGCTAATCTCGCAACCAAGCGCAATTGCGTAGCGGCGTGTCGGAGCCTTAAATCCGCCGCCGGATTTCGACACGTCGCGCGCCAATGATATGTAGCGAACGCCGTCCGGAGTTTCCGCCAGTTGCCTCAGGAACCGTCCCGGAGTTTCAAAGGCTCGGTGCACGTTCCAGAGCGGGCAGGCCCCGCCGTATCTTGCAAACTGGAAGTGGGTGGCAGAGTGCCGTTTGGTGATTGTGCCAGCTTGATCGACGCGCACGAAAAAGAAGGGAATTCCCTTTTCGCCCGGTCGCTGCAAAGTCGACAATCGGTGCGCGACCTGCTCGATAGATGCGCCGAATAAACCGGCCATTTTTTCGAGGTCATGACGTGTCTCGCTCGCGGCTTCCAAGAATGCGACGTAGGGCATCAGGGCGGCTCCGGCAAAGTAGTTTGCCAAGCCGATTTTGGCTATATGTCGGGCCGTGTCGCTCTGAAAGCGCGCGAGATCAAGCGTCGCGTCGAGAAGTTCGTTTTGTGTCTGAAGCGCAAGCTGGTGCAGGATCTGAAATCGCTGTGTGCCGGGCGGAAGCTTTGACGAAAGATAAAGCGTGTTTCTGCCTTTGTCGTAGTTCCGGAATTCTTCAATATCAGTAAGTTGAACGTCGAAGCTCAGATTGGAATGACGCAAGATATCAGCGCCGATCTGTCGAGATGTTCTCTCCGCAGCGCGATCAACGGCATCGACGTAATTGTCGCAATAGTGAAAGAAGTCTCGTACCTCTTCCCATGGGCTTTGTCGTACACTTGACCCGTCACGGCCCAAGGCTTCGTCTAGTGACGCCAGACGCTCCTGACTTTCGCGATAGGCCTTGTGCAGGTCCAGGAAAGAGCGGGCCAATCCGGGGGCATTTGACGCGGCGAGGCGCAAGTCAGCAAGGGGTGGTTCAGCATCGTCAAAAAGCGGATCGGTGAGCGCTTCGGACATGTCACTGACAAGTCTCTCGGCATCGCCCGTACCAAGCTCGGCGACGTCATAGCCAAACTCGCGGGCAAGCGCCAAAACCACGCTTGCCGAAACAGGCCGGTTGTTGTTCTCCATTTGGTTCAGATAGGGCAGAGAAACGCCGAGCTTAGCGGCGAACGCCTTCTGCGTGAGTTGGAGGCGTGTACGTTGTTCGCGCAGCTTTGCCCCTGCGTAGAGCTTGGGTTGTGCCATAGGAGTTCTTTGCAAGTTTGCGTCTGTATTCTGTAGCTTTGCAAAGTGGTAACGGCAACTGCCTTAAGTGTTCTGAACTTTTCTGGCGCGATGTAAAACAAACAACATCGATACAAAAGCTGCGACGGAGCTCAGGAACATAATCCATTGCAACGGGAAGCTGCCATTGCCGCCTTCCAGAAGTGCACCTGCGACGGCCGCGAGGATTGCTCCGCCGCCAATCATAATGGCGCCCCCGACGCCGCTGGCAGTGCCTGCCAGATGGGGACGTACAGAAAGCAAGCCGGCATTGGCGTTCGGAAGCACGAGCCCGTTGCCTAAACCTACGAACGTAACAAAGCCGAAAAAGTACCAAGCGCTGCCAAATCCCAAGTAGTTCAGAAGCAGAGAGATGCCGAGGCCGCACATTTGCAGAACGCTGCCGATTACGATCATACGGTTGATACCCATCTTCACCGAGTAGCGGCCCGACATATAGTTGCCGACGGCATATCCAATGGCAGGCATGCCCAGGTAGAACCCCGTCATCGAAACAGGCTGATTGTAGACTTCCGTCGCGACATAGGGGCCGCCGCCCAGAAAGGCAAAGAAGGTGCCTGACGAGAACGCAGCGGCAAACACGTAGCCCCAGAACCGTGGGGAGCCGAAAAGCTCGGGCATTTCGGCAACCTGATCTTTGAAGGTCATATTTGCCGAGGAAGCGGTTTCGCCCTGATCAGCCCAGCATAGCCAAGCTAGGGCACCTCCTATCAGGGCGAGAAACAGGAAGGTGGACCTCCAACCGAACGTGGTATCCAGAAGGCCGCCAATAGATGGCGCAATCATCGGCACCAAGGACATGCCCATGGTCACATAGCCAATCATTGATGCGGCTTCTTCTTGGGGAACCATGTCGCGCACGATAGCGCGGCTCAGAACCATGCCGACCGCGACTGCGGCTTGGGTCATCCTGAAAAACAGGAAGGTTTCGACGTTTTGGGCGAAGTAGCAGCCCAAGGAGGCCAGAACAAATATGCCGAGCGCGCCCAAAACAACCGGGCGGCGCCCAAACCGGTCTGATATCGGCCCGACGATGATCTGAATGAAGGCTGTGCATCCCAGATAGGCCGATACAGAAAGCTGCATTACCCCGTAATCCGCCCCAAATGTTCGCGCCATTGCAGGGAGCGAGGGCAAAAACACACTCATGGTCATAGCGGAAATACCCGCCAGAAAGATGAGCGTAGATATATGCGGGGGAGTGGTGCGATCAAGAAACCGCACCGCTGGTCTGTTATTCATCCCTGAGAAGTAACGCGCTGCTTGTCCGGGGTCCACTGCAGAGATTGCACAGCTGCTGTGCAAATTCGGCGTGTAGGATTTGCAGTTATTCAGTTTTCTCCATTCTGTTTCCACATAGTTTGCAAATTTGCACTTCTTTCCTTTTTATTGCTGCGCTGCGGCAGTATGTTGCGCGTAATCTGCGGAGGGAATTCATGAAAGATATCATTCATCAGCTCGAAGAACGGCGCGACGTCGCCCGGAAGGGTGGTGGTCAACGTCGGATCGACGCGCAGCATTCAAAGGGCAAACTGACCGCAAGGGAGCGGATCGAGTTACTGCTTGATGAAGACTCTTTTGAAGAGTTTGACATGTTCGTGGCTCACCGCTGTACCGAATTCGGGATGGAGAAAGATCGCCCGGCAGGTGATGGCGTTGTCACCGGCTGGGGCACGATTAACGGCCGCATGGTCTATGTTTTTTCGCAGGATTTCACCGTTTTTGGCGGATCGCTGTCGGAGACCCATGCGCAGAAAATTTGCAAGATCCAGGATATGGCGATGCAAAACGGTGCTCCGATTATCGGAATCAACGATTCCGGCGGGGCACGTATTCAGGAGGGCGTCGCATCGCTCGCGGGATACGCCGAAGTGTTCCAGCGCAATATCATGGCCTCGGGCGTTGTTCCGCAGATCTCTGTCATTATGGGGCCATGCGCGGGTGGTGCAGTCTATTCTCCGGCCATGACAGATTTTATCTTCATGGTGAAAGATACCTCCTACATGTTCGTGACGGGGCCGGACGTGGTGAAAACCGTGACAAATGAGGTGGTTACGGCGGAGGAGCTGGGCGGCGCTTCGACCCACACCAAGAAATCCTCGGTCGCGGACGGCGCGTTTGAGAACGATGTGGAGGCACTGGCCGAAGTTCGGCGTCTGGTCGACTTCCTGCCCTTGAATAACCGAGAGAAGGCACCTGTTCGACCGTTCTTTGATGATCCGGGGCGGTTGGAAGATAGCCTTGATACGCTTATCCCCAGCAATCCGAACTCTCCGTACGACATGAAGGAATTGATCAACAAGATCGCTGACGAGGGTGACTTCTTCGAGATTCAGGAGGATTTTGCGAAGAACATTTTGACCGGTTTCGTACGGCTCGAAGGTCAGACTGTCGGCGTTGTTGCCAACCAGCCGATGGTTCTTGCAGGGTGTCTGGATATCGACAGCTCACGCAAAGCGGCCCGCTTCGTGCGTTTCTGCGATGCGTTTGAAATACCAATCCTGACTTTAGTGGATGTGCCGGGTTTCTTGCCCGGAACCAGTCAGGAATACGGTGGGGTCATCAAACACGGCGCGAAGTTGCTATTTGCTTATGGTGAAGCGACCGTTCCAAAGGTCACGGTGATCACGCGCAAAGCCTATGGCGGGGCCTATGACGTGATGGCGTCCAAGCACCTGCGGGGAGACTTCAACTATGCGTGGCCTACTGCCGAAATCGCTGTGATGGGCGCAAAGGGGGCGGTTGAAATTCTCTATAGATCCGAGTTGGGCGATCAGGACAAAATCGCCGCTCGGACTGCCGACTATGAAGACCGGTTTGCCAATCCTTTTGTGGCGGCTGAAAAGGGCTTTATCGATGAGGTAATTATGCCCCATTCCACGCGTAAAAGAGTAGCCCGTGCATTCGCGTCTCTAAGAGGTAAGCAGTTGAAAAATCCATGGAAAAAGCATGATAATATTCCGCTTTGAGCAAGGGGCGGCCAGGTCTTGGTCGTACGCGATGACCAGCCTCTGGCATATCCGCTATCTGCGATCCTTTTCCGAGGCAATTTAGGAGCGAGAATGGGCCCACTATTTCATAACATTCCTGATGCGCCGGAACATGTCGCGCCCTTTTCGCATGCGGTTGAAGCGGATGGCTGGGTGATCGTGACGGGACAGATGCCCACCAAGCCGGGTATGGCAAAATCCGATCCGCTCGAGGACGGCATCGCGGCACAAACGGCGCAGGTGATGCGCAATCTTGAGATTGTTTTGCAGGGGATCGGTTTGGATCTGTCGCATGTTGTGCAATGTCGGTGTTTTCTGACCGAGTTCGAGCGGGACTACGAGACCTTCAATGAAACCTATAAGTCGTTTTTCCCCCTCGACCGACTTCCGGCCCGAACAACGGTTGGTGTGACCGCGCTTGCCGTTGGCGCCTTGGTCGAGGTCGACTGCATTGCGAGGCGGGCATGACAAAACTGTGGAAAAATCAGTCGTTTACCATCAACCATGCCGATGATGGTAAATTTGAAGGGCAGGGGCTGCGGGCTTTCTTCGAGTACCGGCAACTGGGGATTTCGGAGGCCACACAAGGCAAGTTTGGTGCCCATGTCATTCGCGCCGTTCCAGGGATGGAGAGCCCCGCAGCTTGGCACTCGCACGAGCTGGACTTTCAGATGGTCTATGTGACCAAGGGATGGGTTGTCTTTGAATATGAGGAAACCGGCGAGCATATCCTGCGCGAAGGATCTTGTGTGTTGCAACCGCCGGGGATCAAGCACAGGGAAGTGCGCCATTCCGACGATCTGGAGCTAATCGAAATCACATCGCCCGCAGAGTTTTCAACTGAGGCCGAAGACGCCTGATGATACGGGCGGCCACCATATCGCTTGTTTTGGGAACGTTATCTCAATGCGAGGATGCGCCTGACGAGGTTGCTGGTGCCGCGGATGCAGCACCTTCCGGTTTGGTCGCCGAACTTCATGACGTGCGATATGAACCCGACGGCGCTCATATTGATGTCGTTCAGCTTGTCCGCTTGCGCTACGTCCTGCCTCAGATAGCGGGTGAGGACGCGGTTGCTTTCGAGGCAATCGAGCCCGATTTTCAGTATCTTTGCGACACCGATGGGCTGAATCACTTGGCGAAATCCGCGCCAAATGCCGAAGAGATCATCATCTCGATCGCTTCCGCGCCAACAGTTTTCGGCGAATCTGCGCCGGAGGTCGTTCAATATTTCGACGTCTTTTCGGTGCGCGAAAATTCATGCATTTGGGGAGGATTGTAGTGTTTCCTCAATATATTGGGCTATTTCCTGCCAATGATGCAATCGCGTCACAACCCGCTAAACCAAGTTTGAGCCGGTATTTTTTTAATTCAGAAAAAGGTAACTTGCGGTCAGGTCGCGTTTCTGTGACCCATATCTTGTGCGATGCAGTTTCCAGTCTTTTTGGTTGGGGGGTATCGTCAGACTTAAACAGGAGAACCAGATGTCCAAGAGCATCAAAGCACTTGTTGCACTTAGCTTCGTTGCAATCGTTGCAGCTTGCGGTGGCCAGCAAGAAGAAGAAGTTGTTATTGTTGAGCCGATCGAAGCAGAGCCGGTATCCAACAAGTACTAATACTTCTGCGGGGCGGGCGGTTCCGGCCGCCCCGCATACTACCTCGCCCCTTATTTTTAAGGGTGTGCCATGCTGAAACACAAAGGCTTCCCGAGCCGTCTGCCTGGCACTGATCACCAATTCACAATTCGTCGCGATAACAAATCCGGGCCTACCAAACTGGTGGCGCGCGAGCGTTATGCAGACCGTCGGCCCGCAGACCGGCGCGCTGATGAAGGCTTTATGTGGGCGCTTTGGGATTACTTTGGCGATGCACCGTTTGAACGGGGCAATCTGGATGCGGGGCGGTTGAGCTGGCTTTTGGGGCGCGAAGTGATTCCTGCGGAGGACCCCTTTGACCCTGAAAGCTACGACGCATTGCTGAGAATCGATGTTCAACGCGCAAGTGCTTCATTTCCCGGCGCTTTTGACGGATCTGCTGGCGAGTATTCGGCATGAATTCGCGCAACATTACCCTAGGTAAGCGGGATTCGGCCAAAAACGATGCTGGAGTCGCATCAGGCTTTGTGCCGCTGCGCAAACTGGTCAGTGTGGTTGGGCGAGCATATCCCTCCAGCACAGAGACGTGCTTGCATGTACAAAACCGTTACCCTTCCCCTCTGAGGAGGTCTGCCCACCCTGGCAGACCTCCTTTTTTCTTGTTTGCACGTTGGCGACAATTGGCTTGTGCAGCCATGCTCACGCGCCCGTGCATTGACCAAAGCTCCTCCAATGCCCAAATATTGGATCAAGATCGGCGCGGATCGATCGAGAAAGAAGGCATGGGTAACGGGATTTGCATCAGCAGACCCACAGGAGCAAAGCAATGCAAAAAGCAGTATTCATTATGGGCCTTATGGGCCTTGGTTTCACCGTGGCAGCCTGTGACAGCGACGCCGAGCGCGCTGTTGTCGGTGCAGCAGGTGGAGCAGCAGTTGCAAGTGCAACCGGAGGCAGCGCAACCACAGGGGCCCTTTTGGGCGGCGCTGCGGGTGTGTTCTGCGACGATGTGGGCATCTGCCCGAACTAATTCACAAGCGCCTCTGGGGGCGCTTTTCGAGAATAGAAATCGCTCAGTCGGCGTGATGTCGGCTGGGCGATTTTTTTGTTTGAATCCTGCTTAAGACAGGCTGCCAAGGGGACTGAAATGTTCAAGAAAATTCTGATCGCCAATCGGGGAGAGATCGCCTGCCGCGTTATCAAGACTGCGCGCAAGATGGGTATCAAGACAGTTGCGATCTATTCTGATGCGGACGCCAATGCACTTCACGTGAAGATGGCTGATGAAGCCGTACATATTGGCCCTGCACCAGCCAATCAGTCTTACATCGTGATCGACAAGGTTATGGATGCGATACAGAAAACTGGCGCGGAGGCAGTGCATCCGGGCTACGGGTTTCTCAGTGAAAACAGCAAGTTTGCGGAAGCACTTGAAGCTGCCGGTGTCGCATTTATTGGACCTCCGGTTGGTGCCATCGAGGCGATGGGTGACAAAATCACGTCAAAAAAGATCGCCCAGGAGGCCGATGTCTCAACTGTTCCGGGATATATGGGACTGATTGAGGATGCGGACGAAGCCGTGAAGATCTCCGGTGAGATTGGCTACCCGGTGATGATCAAAGCCAGCGCCGGTGGCGGTGGCAAGGGTATGCGTATTGCGTGGTCTGACGACGAGGCGCGCGAGGGGTTCCAATCGTCCAAGAATGAGGCGGCGTCCAGTTTTGGGGATGACCGTATCTTCATCGAGAAATTTGTCACTCAACCCAGGCACATAGAGATACAAGTTCTCTGCGATGCGCATGGGAACGGAATTTATCTGGGCGAACGTGAATGTTCGATTCAGAGAAGAAATCAGAAGGTCATCGAAGAGGCGCCTAGCCCGTTTCTGGATGTAAAGACTCGTAAAGCCATGGGCGAGCAGGCGGTCGCGCTGGCGCAGGCGGTGGGCTACACCTCTGCCGGGACGGTGGAATTCATCGTTGATGGTGACAAGAACTTCTATTTCCTTGAGATGAACACGCGTCTGCAGGTGGAGCATCCGGTGACGGAGCTGATCACAGGGGTCGATCTGGTCGAACAGATGATCCGCGTTGCGAACGGTGAGAAACTTCAGCTCAAGCAAGGCGATGTGAAGCTGAATGGCTGGGCGATGGAAAGCCGGCTTTATGCAGAGGATCCATACCGCGGCTTCCTCCCATCGATTGGACGGCTGACGCGTTACCGCCCGCCCGCTGAGGTCTCTAAAAAATCCGTTGTCGTGCGAAACGATACCGGTGTGTTCGAGGGCGGCGAGATTTCCATGTATTACGACCCAATGATCGCCAAGCTTTGCACCTGGGGCCCGGATCGTGAGTCCGCAATCGAAAATATGCGTGTCGCGCTCGACAGCTTTGAGGTGGAGGGTATTGGTCACAACCTGCCGTTTTGTTCGGCGGTGATGGATCACCCAAAATTTGTGTCGGGCGACATCACAACGGCCTTCATCGAAGAGGAATATCCTGATGGATTTGAAGGGGTTACTCTAGAGCGGGAGACGTTGGAACGTATCGCCTCTGCCGTCGCTGCCATGCACCGTCTGGCTGAGATCAGGCGGGCGCGTATTTCCGGGACGATGGACAATCATCGCCGCAAGGTTGGCAAAGACTGGATTGTTGCTCTGCAGGGCGAAGAGTTTCGCGTGAAGATAAAAGCGGACAAAGAGGGCGCCACGGTCAAGCATAAGAAGGGTCCGAAACATCGGGTCACTTCCGATTGGACCCCCGGTGACAGCTTGGCTGAACTCAAGGTAGACGGCGATCCCTTGGTCTTGAAAGTCGATAAAATCACCCAAGGGTTCCGAATCCGTTCGCGTGGCGCAGACCTGAAAGTTCACGTGCGCACGCCGCGCCAAACAGAACTGGCCCGGCTGATGCCGCAAAAGATAGCGCCGGACACATCCAAACTGCTTCTCTGCCCGATGCCAGGGTTGATCGTCAAAGTTGACGTCGAAGTGGGACAAGAGGTTCAGGAGGGCCAGGCGTTGTGCACCGTTGAGGCGATGAAGATGGAAAATATCCTGCGTGCCGAACGCAAGGGTGTGGTGTCTAACATCAATGCAAGCGCGGGCGATAACCTGGCGGTTGACGAAGTGATAATGGAGTTCGAGTAGCCCAGATGTTGATCTGCTTCCAATTTGGACAGTTTGGATGACAGTTTTGGCGGCCATATGGGCGTGGTTCGTGGCGTTGGACCCACGCATCTGGCAGGCCGTTGTCGCGGGCGCATTTGTGGCGTCCGGCTGGCTGGTGAATGGGCGTCAGAACCGCTTGGCGGCGCAACGTTTGCGCGATGAAAAACTGCGCGACATGCATCGCGCAATCTATGCCGAGATCGATACGAATCTTGCAAATCTCGGCGATGAAGAAACCTTGGATGCCTCGACCGCAGAAATGGCCGAACGTATGCAAGACGATGACAGCTTCGTGCCGCTTATCCCCAAAGAGCGCCATGATCGTTTGTTCGATACGGTTAAGTCGGAAATCCACGTACTTCCGCGGGTCACGATTGACCCAATCGTCCGATATTACAGTCTGCAGGATACAATTTCAGCGCTGATCGAGGATATGCGCAGCGAGAGCTACGCCAAACTTCCGGTAAACCGTCGTATGGCGATTTATTCGGATTATATCGCGATGAAGAAACAGGCCCTGATTTTTGGCAAAACAGCCAATTATCTGATCAAGGTATTTGCTGAGAAAGGAAAGGAAGGGGCGGAAGCGGAGGCAGCGCGACTGAACCGGGCTGCAATGTCGCCCAGATTGGTCAGTAACCCGGCTTCGGACCGGTCCGCCACGTGATCGGTGCGGGTGTATATGGAATGTCAGGTTTTGCTGCGTTCGACATAAGCTGTCCTTTCATCTCCGATATAGGCGCTAGGCCTTTCATTTTCAATAACAAACCACTTTATCCGTCGGCGTCCGTTGCTGCTGCGCGGCGGTCTTTCAACTCCTGCTGGCGCATGGGCATCTTGTCGATGACACGCGTGAGTTCTCGTACATTCCAGGGCCGGGGTTTGCGCAGCTTTACTTCTCCATCCTTGCCGATCAGCGCCAACATGAAGCCTCGGGGGCGTAATTCCCGCCGCAATTCCGACAGTTCGTCGGGATTGGTGTCAACAAGTATAATGACGTCCCGATCAGTCAGAGCGTCAGGGCGTGACAACAGAAGCTCCAACTGGCGCTGGAAGGCGGGGTCGGCTTCGGTCTCGGCAAAAACGACCACGGGGCGCTTTTTCCACAAAAAATCGTTCAAATTCAATTCAACTGCATCGAATGGCCCGATGCCTAGTTCCGTCTCGTCGGTATTGAGCGAGCCATCGGCCGCGGCGACCGAAAAGGCGAAAAAACCAACAAAAACAGATGCGATAGCGTATTTCATACCCGTTCCTCTCTCCCCTGATATAGGGGGTTTGCGCGAGATTGCTAAGAGGGTTTGCACTGCGGCTGATCACAAGCGCGAAATTAACCGTATTGCGAGGAACCTTTGCCATGCTCGGCCGGTGAAATCGAAGCAGCTTGCTTCGGTCTGGAAGGTGACGAGTTATATGGATATTTGTCTGCATCTTGGGGCACATCGGACAGGAACGACGACTTTTCAGCGGTTTATGGAGCAGAATTCTGAGGTTTTGCTGCGTCGGGGTATTTCAGCCGTTGGTCCGAGCAAAACGCGAACGGGTTTGCTCAATGGCGTAATCAAGAACCCTGAATTTGCCACGGCAGAAGACGACAGGCTGGCGCGCCGCGCAATCGGAAGGGTGAAGTTACATATCGCACAGGCTGCCGAAAGCGGCGTCCAAAATTTCGTTCTAAGCGAAGAAAACCTACTTGGAACGATGTCCCAGAACATGTCGAGCTGCTATTTATATTCTCAAGTTCGCGAACGTCTTGCGCGTGTTGCGCCAGCTTTTGACGGCAGGCAGCTAACCGTTGGCGTTGGCATCCGAAGCTATGACGCTCATTGGAGCTCGCAATTGGCGTTTCGGATCAAGGGTGGCAGTGCGTTGCCACGTGAGGGCAAATTGGATCGCTTGTCCACCCAACCTCGCAGATGGCGCCATGTTGTGGAAGACATCTCGCTGGCTCTGCCAGAGGCCAAAATAATTGTTTGGGCTTTCGAAAGCTGGGTCGGGCAACCAGCGCAACTCTTGGCCGCGATGACATGCAGACCTTTACCTGCTCAGGGCTTGCGCCCAATCGAATGGGCCAACAGATCGCACAGCGTGCAAGAACTGCGTGCCATTCTGAGCGAGAGCGGAAATGCTGGTGCAGCAAAGAAGCTCGCAGGACAGATGGGGCGCTACAATCCATTCCCGGCAATGCACCGGGCAAAACTAAAAGAAGATTACCGCGCGGATATCGACTGGCTGGAAGCCGGGGCTGATGGCCGTGCGACCTACCTTATTCCGACCGGAGGGACATCCGGCGGCTACGACATGACAAGAGGAAACTCCGATGACATCGAAGAAAGACACATGGCGGGCGCTCGCTGAGAAAGAGCTGCGCGGCCGCTCGCCGGAAGATCTGACCTGGGACAGCCCTGAAGGCATTGCAATTCAGCCCGTCTATTCGGAGGACGACACCACCGATTTGGCGCATATGGGCACCATGCCGGGGCAGGCGCCTTTCACACGCGGGCCCAAAGCCACCATGTATGCGGGGCGCCCTTGGACGATCCGGCAATATGCTGGCTTCTCGACGGCGGAGGAGTCCAACGCCTTTTATCGCAAGGCGCTCGATGCTGGTCAGCAGGGTGTTTCGGTTGCTTTCGATCTTGCGACGCATCGCGGATATGACAGCGATCATGAACGGGTGATCGGTGACGTCGGCAAGGCTGGCGTTGCGATTGACAGTGTCGAGGATATGAAAGTCTTGTTTGATGGCATCCCGCTCGATCAGGTTTCGGTCTCCATGACAATGAATGGGGCTGTTATCCCGGTGCTCGCCTCCTTCATCGTAGCGGGAGAGGAGCAGGGCCATGACCGGGCTCTTTTGTCGGGAACCATTCAGAACGACATTCTTAAAGAGTTCATGGTGCGCAACACCTATATTTATCCGCCGGAGCCATCTATGCGGATCGTGTCGGACATCATCGAATTTACATCGACCGATATGCCCAAATTCAACTCGATCTCGATCTCCGGCTATCACATGCAGGAAGCTGGTGCGAACCTCGTGCAGGAGCTGGCCTTCACGCTGGCCGACGGCAAGGAGTACGTAAAAGCCGCGATCGAGCGGGGCATGGATGTCGACAAATTTGCAGGCCGGCTTTCGTTCTTCTTTGCGATCGGTATGAATTTCTTCATGGAAGCCGCCAAGCTGCGTGCCGCGCGCTTCTTGTGGCATCGTATCATGAGTGATTTCGGTGCAAAATCAGAGCGTTCCAAGATGCTTCGCACCCATTGTCAGACTTCTGGTGTCTCGCTTCAGGAGCAAGACCCGTACAATAATATTGTCCGAACCGCCTATGAAGCGATGAGTGCGGTTCTGGGCGGAACTCAGTCTTTACACACCAACAGTTTCGACGAAGCCATTGCGCTGCCAACGGCGTTCTCTAGTCGAATTGCGCGAAACACGCAGCTAATCCTGCAGAACGAGACGAAAGTGACCAAGGTCGTCGATCCTCTTGCTGGGTCTTATTATGTCGAAAAACTCACAGCAGATCTGGCAGACGAAGCTTGGAAGGTCATCGAGGAAATCGACGAGATGGGTGGCATGACCAAGGCGGTGGCGACCGGCATGCCCAAGCTTCGGATCGAGGAAGCCGCTGCCCTGCGTCAGGCTCAGGTCGACCGGGGCGACGAAGTGATTGTTGGCGTCAACAAGTTTCGTCTGGATCAGGAAGAGCAGCTCGACATTCTTGATGTTGATAATGTTGCGGTGCGCAAGGGGCAGATGGAACGCCTTGATCGCATCAGGTCTTCGCGTGATGCGACAGCTGTCGAGAGCACTTTGGCCGCACTTGAGGATGCCGCGACCGGCGGTGAAGGAAATCTGCTTGCGTTGGCTGTGGAAGCCGCGCGCGCCCGTGCAACCGTAGGGGAAATAAGTATGGCGATGGAAAAAGCCTTTGGGCGGCACAGGGCTGAGGTGAAGACGTTGGCAGGTGTTTATGGAGCAGCCTATGAAGGCGACGAGGGGTTTGCCCAGATCCAAAAAGACGTCGAGGTTTTTGCCGAAGATGAAGGGCGTCGCCCGCGTATGTTGGTTGTGAAAATGGGGCAGGATGGACATGATCGCGGCGCGAAAGTAATCGCCACGGCTTTTGCTGATATCGGATTTGACGTGGATGTGGGGCCACTCTTCCAGACACCGGAAGAGGCTGCACAGGACGCGGTCGACAACGATGTGCACGTTGTCGGTATCAGTTCTCAGGCGGCGGGTCACAAAACCCTTGCACCCAAATTGATTGAGGCCCTGAAACTGGCAGATGCAGAAGATATCATCGTAATTTGCGGCGGGGTCATTCCCCAACAGGACTATGAGTTTCTTCAGAAGGCTGGTGTGAAGGCGATCTTTGGGCCCGGCACGAACATTCCTGCCGCTGCAAAGGATATCCTTGATTTGATCCGGTCCGCACGCGCGGCATAGGCAGGCCTTACGGCGCGCGGGCACAATCCCGCGCTTCTGCTTGCTGATCCGCTACCTAAAGCGGCTGCGTCCGTGTTACGTCCAGAAAACCGTCCATTTAGATGCATAAGGCGTTGAAAATGGTGCTGGCTTGGGCCACATCTTGACGGAACAAGAGGTAACACATGGCGCTTCCCGCCCGCGAGCAGGTCAAATACTGGGGATTGGTCACCGTAGTTTTGGGAGCTGCGCTGTGGTTTCTGGGCGATGTCCTGCTGCCGTTTATCGTCGGCGGGGCCATCGCCTATATGCTTGACCCTGTGGCTGATCGCCTCGAACGGATGGGCGCATCGCGGGTTCTGGCAACAGCAACGATATCCATATTCGCGGTATTCGTATTTGTTCTGATGGCTGTTCTGATTGTTCCAATGGTGGCAGAGCAGACCGTGCAGTTGTTCAAGTTTGCTCCGGAGTTGTTCCAACGCCTTCAGGCCTTCTTGTCTGAGCGCCTGCCGTCAATTGGCGATGAGGGATCCACGCTGCGCCAATCGCTTGCTTCAATCGGTGCTACCATTCAATCACGTGGTGCGGAGCTTGTTCAAAGCATCTTTACCTCGGCGTTGGGTGTCATAAACGCGGTGGTCTTTATCGTCGTCGTGCCGGTCGTGGCGTTCTATCTCCTGCTCGACTGGGACAATATGGTGGCTCGTATCGACGAGCTTTTGCCGCGGGATCACGCACCCGCCATCCGCAAGATCGCCTCTGATATCGACGAAACCTTGGCAAGCTTTGTACGGGGTCAACTGACTGTTTGTGCCATCCTTGGCACCTTCTATGCCGTTGGTCTTGCGATTGTCGGACTTCAGTTTGGCCTCGTTGTTGGGGTCATTGCAGGGCTTATTTCCTTCATTCCCTATATCGGTGCTTTGATTGGCGGTGCCTTGGCCATAGGTCTGGCGCTGTTCCAATTCTGGGGCGATCCGATCTGGATACTGGCCGTTGGCGCTATTTTTGGCGCAGGTCAGTTTTTGGAAGGCAACATTCTGACCCCGAAACTGGTGGGTGAAAGCGTCGGCCTGCACCCGGTTTGGTTGCTCTTTGCATTGTCGGCCTTCGGCACGGTTTTTGGTTTTGTTGGTATGCTTGTCGCGGTTCCGGTCGCGGCGGCCCTTGGTGTCGTGGCCCGGTTCGGCGTGACGCAATACAAAGATAGCCGCCTCTACCGGGGCCTTCACAAAGACAACTGAAATGGCCGAACAACTCAGACTGCCCCTGGCGAGTAAGGCGGCCATGGGGCGCGATGACTTCTTTGTTTCCGAAGCCAACCAATTGGCGGTCACAGCCCTGGAGGACTGGACAACCTGGCCGTTGTTCAAGTTTGTGCTGATCGGCCCTGAGGGCGCAGGCAAAACCCATCTGGCGCATGTCTGGGCACAGGAAACCTCGGCCCGGATAGAAGATGCAAACGCGTTGACGGAACAGGGCTTGGATCAACTGGCCAATGGTCCCGTCGTGGTTGAAGACTTGCACGCCCTGAGGAGTGACGAGGCGCTTAGGTCGCTCTTCCATCTGCACAATCTGATGCAGGAAACTGGGCAGCCGCTATTGATGACAGCGCGTATTGCGCCTGCACATCTAAAGCTTCCCCTCAAGGATCTTCAGAGCCGCTTGGAGGGAACCACGACTGTCGCGCTGGCCCCCCCTGACGAGCTGCTTTTGCAAGTTGTGTTGATGAAGCTTTTTGCGGATCGCCAGATTAATCCACCTGCGCGGCTGATTGACTACGTGCTGGCGCGGCTGCCACGCAGCTTTGCTGCCGCACGCGCATTCGTGGCCGAGCTGGACGCGCGTGCGCTTGGCGAAAATCGGCCCATTGGACAGAAACTGGCCGCTGAGGTTTTGGCGCATGATCTGGACAACAAAGGGAAAAATCCTGCATAAGTCACTGTGACGTTACATTCCGAAATAAAGAAGGCAGGTATGTCACCTGCCGATTTCCTCTCCGCTGATTTCCCGGAACCCGTTGAACTGCCCGACTTCGATTCTGGAAGTCCTGACCGTTTCTTCAACCGAGAGCTGAGCTGGTTGAGCTTCAACTGGCGCGTGCTGGATGAGGCGCAAAATCAGCGCGTGCCGTTGATGGAACGGGTTCGGTTCTTGGCGATCTCGGCTACCAACCTGGACGAGTTTTATACGGTGCGCGTAGCCGGTCTTCGCGAGTTGGCCCATGCTGGAAACACCATGCCGTCCACGGATGGCCGTACACCTGCAGAGCAGCTCAAGCTGATTGATGCCGATGCCCGCGCATTGATTGCGAAACAGTCCGATGTTTGGCTCAACCTCAAAGGCGAAATGGAGCGGGCAGGTATCGTTCTGCTGGACCGCAACACGTTGACCAAAGCCGATCGCAGTCACATCGATGCTTATTTCATGTCGAATGTCTTTCCAGTGCTATCGCCTCTGGCCATCGATCCGGCGCATCCTTTTCCGTTCATTCCGAATGCCGGATTTGCTCTGATCCTTCAGATGGAGCGTAAGTCTGACAAACGCAGTTTGCAGGCGCTTCTGCCGATCCCGGCGCAGATTGAGCGGTTCGTGGCATTACCGTCTGAGGATGGTTCGCAACGTTACCTTCCGCTCGAAGAGCTTTTGCTTCTGAAAATTGGTGATTTGTTCCCGGGGTATTCCGTCTCGGCTCAAGCGGGCTTTCGCGTTTTGCGCGATAGCGATCTTGAAGTCGAGGACGAGGCCGAGGATCTGGTGCGCGAGTTTGAGGTTGCCCTGAAGCGCCGCAGGCGGGGTGAGGTCGTGCGGCTGAAACTGTCGGCCGGTACGGTGCCCAAGCTGCGCAATCTCGTGATGAAGTCGCTCGAAGTTTCAGACGCGGATGTGATCGAAGTGTCAGGCATGATAGGCCTTGCCGATCTCAGTGAGCTTGTGAAGGCTGCGCGCTACGATCAGTTGTGGCCTCAATTCACGCCACGCGTCCCGGAGCGGGTGACTGACCACGAGGGCGACATGTTTGCGGCGATACGCCAGAAGGACATGTTGCTGCATCACCCTTACGAGACATTTGATATGGTGATCCGGTTTCTGGCGCAGGCCGCTCGTGATCCCAATGTGGTAGCGATCAAACAAACGCTCTATCGAACCTCGAACGAGAGCCCCATTGTGGATGCACTTTGCGAGGCTGCGGAAAATGGCAAGTCGGTCACGGCCTTGGTAGAGCTTAAGGCACGATTTGATGAAGCTGCGAATATTCGTCAGTCGCGCAAGCTGGAACGGGCAGGGGCTCACGTGGTCTATGGTTTCATCAACTACAAAACCCACGCCAAAATCAGCACGGTCGTACGACGCGAGGGCAACCGACTCGTGACCTATACTCATTATGGCACGGGTAATTATCACCCGATTACCGCGCGGATTTATACGGATTTGAGCTTGTTCACCTGTGACCAGGCGCTTGGTCGTGATGCGACCAAGGTTTTCAATTACGTCGGCGGGTATGCGCAACCAGACAAACTTGAAAACCTTCATATTTCGCCGAGCGGTATGAAAGAGCATTTGATTGAAAGCATTCTGGCGGAAGCGGAACATGCTCGAGCTGGCAAGCCTGCAGAAATCTGGGCAAAGATGAATGCAGTGATCGAGGAAGATGTCATCGACGCGCTCTACACAGCGTCGCAGGCCGGGGTGAAAATCTCGCTCGTGATCCGTGGTATCTGTGGGCTGAGGCCGGGCGTAAAGGGCCTGAGCGAGAATATTCGCGTGAAATCCGTTGTTGGCCGCTTCTTGGAGCACTCCCGGATCGTTTGCTTCGGCAATGGTTTCGGGCTGCCTTCCAAAAAGGCACGGGTTTATATGTCATCTGCCGATTGGATGGGACGTAATTTGAACCGCCGGGTCGAAAGCCTTGTGGAAATCACGAACAACACTGTTCAGGCGCAGGTCATGAGCCAGATCATGGCGGCGAATTTGGCAGATACGATGCAAAGCTGGGTTCTGGATGCCTCCGGGCGATTCCACCGCTATGTCCTGGAAGATGAGGCGCAAGGTTTCAACTGCCACCGCTTCTTCATGGAAAATCCGTCGCTGTCTGGCAGGGGGTCAGCGGGTGCCGGAGATGTCCCAGAATTGACCCACTCCCGGGATTAGCTGCGACTTGATCCGTTTGCTGAAAAAACAGCCGGCTGATCTCTCCAAACTGCAGCAAGTATTACCTCTGTCGTATCTGCGCGCGCTCTTGCATTGACTGCCGCAAGCTCTCCATCGCATGGTCGGTCAACTGTGACGGATCCGAGAAGAAAAGCTATGGACGGTGCCACCGATGGTTTGCCTGAAGAGCACGAGCCCTTTGGCCGCCCGCTTTTCGATTCACCCAAAGCAAAGGCGCTTGAACGTGTCGGGGCCATAGATGTCGGCTCGAACTCAGTACGCCTTGTGGTGTTTGACGGGGCCGCGCGAAGCCCGGCCTATTTCTACAACGAAAAAATAATGGCCGGCCTCGGACAGGGCTTGTCTGAAACGGGTCACCTTAATCCCGAGGGGCGCGCACGTGCGTTGGCCGCATTGAAGCGCTTTGCCTTGTTGGTCCGAGCGCTCAACGTGACGCCGGTCACATCTGTGGCCACAGCAGCGGTGCGAGATGCGCAAGACGGGCCTGAATTCTGCGAGCAAGTCAGAGCAGAGACCGGTCTCAACTTGTGGGTCGCCTCCGGCTTGGAAGAGGCGCGGCTATCGGCTCAGGGCGTGTTTCTGGGCTGGCCTACAGCGCGGGGTTTGATGTGCGATATCGGCGGCTCATCGATGGAGTTGGCCGAACTCGGCGACGGCACCGTTGGTCGGCGGGTCAGCTCACAACTTGGTCCTCTCAAACTGACGGATATCAAAGGCGGTCGAAAGGCCCGTAAAGTCGTGATTGATGCGACCGTTGCCGACCTGCGATCGCAGATCGATGGGGACTACGACACGATATTTCTGGTTGGTGGTTCCTGGAGAGCCATCGCGCGGCTGGATATGGAACGTCGTGGCTACCCGCTGAAGGTTCTGCACGAGTATCGGATGACCTCCAAGTCAATCTTGCAGACGGTCAAATGGCTCCGTGGCAAATCAGTTTCAGATCTGCGGGCCATTACGGGGAACTCCGAAGCGCGGATGCGGCTTGTTCCGATTGCGGCGGAAGTTCTGAAATCCCTCGTTCAGCAGTTCAAACCCAAGTCAGTCGCGGTTTCCAGTTACGGTATTCGCGAAGGTTTGTTGTATGAGCAAATGCCTTTTGAATTGAAGCGCCGCGATCCTCTGATTGAAGCGTGCCGCTATGACGAGGCCAAGAATGCTCGGACGCCTGGCTTTGGGCGTGTGATGCATCGGTTTATCACACCCTTGTTTCCGAGGGTCTCCGAGGAACGGAAACGTCTGATCAAGGCCGCTTGTCTGCTTCACGATGTCAGTTGGCGGGCGCACCCTGACTATCGGGCAGAAGTATGCTTCGACAATGCGACACGCGCCAATTTCGGCGGGTTGGACCATCCGGGCCGGATATTTCTGGGGGTGGCCTTGCTCCATCGCTACAAAAACAGCCGTGCAGGCACGCGGTTTGATGACTATTTTGCCATGTTGGACGAAAAGTCGCTTCTGCAAGCCGAGATTTTGGGAAAGGCGATGCGCTTCGGGGCCATGCTCTCCGCCGACCGGCCAGAATTGATGGGGGAATTCAAGTGGCAGCCCAAAAAACGGCACCTCAGGTTGAAGCTCAATCCAGAAACGCGCGATCTATATGGAGAGGTTGCTGCAGCTCGCCTTCAGTCACTGGCTTCCGCGATGGATGCTACAGTTGAGGTCAAGTAGTCACTCGTCCGAGCCACTGCCTTTCAGCAACCGATCAGCTTTCTTTCTAACCAGAACAGAGCGCAAATCGTGCATGGCCAGAAGCAAGCCGTCTGTCACGTCCTCAAGCTGGTCATCTTCAGCGCGGGTTTGCGCCCAGTGCGTTGTCAGATTGAGGTAATCAACAGCACGGTAAATGTCGTCAATATCGCGCGTGGCCAACACAGCCGTTCGCTCTTCCATCCAATCCTGAAGAACCTCTAGTTCTTCTTCGGACAATTCATGATTGCCATGAGCCTTGATTTGACCGTTGCGCACGTTAACAACAGCAATTTCTTTCATGTCGATGCGGCGCTGGCGATTTTCGGTATCTACCCGAAAAACCGTCGCTCCGTTTTCGCGCACACGAAAATAAAACTCTGGAAGCTCACCTGACATCCGAATTACCCGCCTCGTTTTGACTTCCGGAGACGCTAGCATAGGCCACAGGCTTTCGCGAAGACCGTTTTTGCGCGGCGGTCTTGTTCAAGAAAGCGAGGCGCAGAAATCTTGAATGCGGGTGCAGGCTTCCTTCAGCGCTTCGTCAGACGTGGCATAGCTGACGCGGAAGTTCGGGCTAAGGCCGAAAGCTGCGCCAAAGACCACCGCCACGCCTTTGTCTTCCAAAAGCTCGGTTGCGAAAATCTCGTCATTCTCGATCGTGACACCGCCAGGTGTCTTCTTCCCGATGCAGCCAGCGATCGAGGGGTAGACATAGAAGGCGCCTTCGGGCGTCGGGCAGGAGATGCCATCAGCGGCGTTAAGCATGTCGACGACCAGATTGCGACGACGCACGAATTTTTCGTTGTTCGGAGCGATAAACTCCTGTGTTCCGTTCAGAGCTTCAACCGCGGCCCATTGAGAGATTGAGCAAGGGTTGGATGTGGATTGCGACTGCACCTTGCGGATTGCGGCAATGAGTTCTGCGGGGCCCGCTGCATATCCGATGCGCCAGCCGGTCATGGCATATGCTTTTGAAACACCATTTACCGTCAGTGTGCGATCATACAAGGCGGGTTCTACTTCAGCAGGTGTGCAGAACTCGAAGTCATCATAGGCCAGATGCTCGTACATATCGTCGGTCAGCACCCAAACATGCGGATGGCGCATGAGAACATCTGTCAGTTCCTTGAGTTCCTCTCGGGAATACCCGGCGCCCGTTGGATTGGAAGGAGAGTTGAAAATCAACCACTTTGTCTTGTCTGTGATCGCCGATTCAAGTTGATCGGCGGTCAGCTTGAACCCGGTTTGCAACGACGCCTCGGCAATAACGGGCGTACCTCCCGCCAGAAGAACCATGTCAGGATATGACACCCAGTAAGGCGCGGGGATCACAACCTCGTCGCCTTCGTTCAGCGTGGCCATCAATGCGTTGTAGAGCACCTGTTTGCCGCCGGTGCCAACAGACACCTGCGCAGGTGTGTATTCAAGATTATTGTCGCGCTTGAACTTGGCGCAGATCGCCTCCTTCAGCTCCGGAATGCCATCCGGCGCAGTGTATTTGGTCTTACCTGCATCAATCGCCGCTTTCGCGGCATCCTTGATATTGTCCGGCGTATCAAAATCCGGCTCCCCGGCACCCAGACCGATAACATCTCGTCCGGCGCGCTTAAGCTCGGCGGCTTTCTGCGTAACGGCGATGGTCGGTGACGGTTTCACGCGGGAAAGTGTCTGGGACAGGAAGGACATGCGACGCCTCGTCGGTTTGTATATCACAATCGCTTGTCTTAAAGGCCGTGCGAAGAAGGTCAAGCTGCACACCAGATATTTTGGAGAATGCATTATGGAAGACTATTCTGAGGCTGAGTATTTCGGGAACGAAAGCGCTACATTCGGTGACCGGGTTTATGCAGCTCGAGAGACTGTGGGTCTAAGCCAAGATGAGCTTGCGAAGCGCCTTGGCGTAAAAAGTAAAACGGCGCGCGCGTGGGAAGAAGATCTTGCCGAGCCTCGTGCGAACAAGCTGCAGATGCTGGCAGGCATTCTAAATGTTTCTGTAATGTGGCTTCTCACAGGTGAGGGGGACGGTGTCTCCGCGCCCGCCACCAATAGCGATATGCCGGCGGATGGCGCGGGTATTCTGGCAGATCTCAGATCGTCCAAACTTGAAGCACAACAGCTTGCAGAAAAGGTCGCACGTCTGGAACGTCGTGTGTCAAAACTACTGGGCGCCGCGTGAACGAGGACGCCCAGGTCAGCACACTCAAACGGCTAAGAATGCGGTCATGGCGACGCGGCATCAAGGAAATGGATTTGATCCTGGGGGCGTTTGCGGACCATCATTTGTCCGCACTCGGTGAGGATGACATCGCTCTCTATGATCGATTGCTGAGCGAAAATGACCACGATCTTTACGCATGGTGTTCCGGGCAGCAAGATTGCCCGTCTGAATACTCCGAATTGATCGAAAAAATAATGAAAGATTCCAGAGCTTTGTAATTCTCTGCCAGTTGTGTTCTGCCTTTTAACGGAATGTTTGGTTTTTTAGACGAATCCTCCGCCTAGAGCAGAAAAAAGGCGGAGTCAGACATGAGTATTCACGGGCAGGTTGCGGCAGAGTCGGCGTCCATCAATGTGCGGAACTTCATGGATGGTTATCTGGAAAGCCTGTCCCTGCTGGAGCGTTTGCATCGGCTGTTGCTGGATGTGATCAAAGACGAATTCGAACGCCTAAACGTGCTCGATATCAACGCGGTTCAAGCGCTGTTGCTGTTCAATATTGGTGAGAACGAAGTAACCGCGGGGGAGCTAAAATCCCGTGGGTACTATCAGGGCTCAAACGTCAGCTACAATCTCAAGAAGCTGGTCGAAATGGGTTACATGCATCACCAGAGATGCGAAATCGACCGGCGCTCAGTGCGCGTGCGCTTGACCACGAAAGGGCGTGAAGTGCGCAATCATGTTGCCGAACTGTTCGAACGCCACGCTGACGGTTTGGAAAAGAATGGTCTTCTCGGTGTGAACGGTGTGGACGAAATCAATGGCTCACTGCGCCGTATGGAGCGGTATTGGTCAGACCAGATCCGCTATATTTACTGAGTTCATTGCGTAACGAGCAGTCGCGGAAGAAGCGGGTCAGCCAGCGTGTTGATCCGCTTCTACTTTCTCAAGCTCAGCCTTAATACGACGGGACCTGAGCAAACTCACGATGAGAATGCCCAAAATCAACACAATCGAAACGGCGTAGGCGCTCAAAACAGTATCAGCGTATTTTCCGAGATCGGGCATCTTATTCTCCGGGCAGAGCGCTGTGTGTGGTGTTTGCTTGTGCTTGTCGACGGGCATGAAGGGCGGAGATGCGCCGGGCGCGGATTTCTGTTCGCGTGCGGATCAAGACAAGAGCCAAAAAGAACAGAACGAACCCGGCGATACTGACAAGTAAGGGGAAGTAGAAAACATCCGCGACGTTCTCCTCCTTATCGAGTGAGAGCGACGCCCCCTGATGAAGGCCTTGGTTCCAGAAATTCACCGCATAGCGCGACAAGAGCGCAAAGACAGAGCCGACCAGACACAATACCGATGTCAGATCGGCGGCGGTGTCAGGATTCTCAATCGCTTCCCAGAGTGCGATATATCCCAGATAAAACAGGAACAGGATCAGGAACGAGGTCAGACGCGGATCCCACGCCCAATAGGTGCCCCACATCGGTTGCCCCCAGATCGCTCCGGTTGCCAGCGCAATCAGCGTCATTGTCATGCCGACCGGCGCGGCCGCGCGCGCGGCCAATGCCGAGACGTGGTGACGTCGGACCAGCCAGATCAGAGAGCAGACAAGCATCATAAGCCACGCATTGATCGCCATCAGCGCGGAGGGCACGTGCAGGTAGATGATTTTGACCGTAGAGCCTTGCCGAAAGTCATCCGGGGTAAAGAAAAAACCCCAGATGAGCCCAACGAACAAGCAGGCAGCCGACAGGATCGCCACCCATGGCAACACAGCGCTTGATGTCGCCATGAACTTCTTTGGATTTGCGTATTCCCAGAGTGACATAAGCGATACCTAAGCGAAGCGGCTGGGCCGCACAATATCCCCCCACGCGGTCGTGACAGCCTGCCTCATCTCAGATTGGCCCGCAGCGCGGCTGCGGTTGCGAAGGGCAGGGCGGCAATGCATCCTGCGGTGATCCCGGCCAGAAACAGCAAAGGCGTTGTGGCAGCCAAACCTTCGGCACCGCGACGCACGCAATCCGCGCCGAAAATCAGTGTGGGCACGTATAGAGGCAACACAAGCAATGAGATCAGCAAGCCGCCGCGCTTCAACCCAATCGTCAAGGCCGCGCCAAATGCGCCGATCAGTGACAAAGCCGGAGTGCCCACCGCCAGCGAGCTGACAAGCCAAAATATAGCGTCTTGCGGCAAGTTCAGGAAAATACCCAGAAAAGGCGCCGCAATTGCGAGTGGAAGACCAGTTGTCAGCCAATGCGTCAACGCCTTGATCAGTGCGACGCCTTCCAGAGGCAATGGAGAGCAGGCCAACAAATCGAGTGAGCCATCCTCGAAGTCCAGTTGAAAGATGCGGTCGAGCGACAGCAGACAGGCCAGCAATGCGCCTACCCACAGAACTCCAGGGGCGATCCGTGACAGCAATTCGCCCTCCGGGCCAACGCCAAACGGGATCAGTACAACCAGTATAAGGAAAAACGCCAGCGCCAGTCCAAAGCCGCCGCCAGAGCGTAGTGCCAAGGCCAGATCGCGGCGCAAGAGAGCGATCATAAAAAAGCCTCGTCAAGAAAGGGATTATCTTGTGAGCCAGTATGCCGAAATGGCGTTATATCGAGTATCTGTGCTTCGGGCAGACCCAGATCTATATGCGTCGCGATCAAGGCAGAGCCGCCATCGTCCAGATGCCTCTGCACGGCTGTCGCAAACCAGCGCACAGCCTCGGCATCCAGTGATACGGTCGGTTCGTCCAATGCCCAGTAGGGACGGCCTGTTATCAAGAGACGCGCGAGGGACACTCGCCTCTTTTGTCCTGCCGACAGGTGCATCACATGTCGGTCCAACAGATCCCCCAAGGCAAACGCCTCAATCGCGGGTGTGATGTTCGACGCGCCATAGACCTTCGCCCAGAACTGCAAGTTTCCGGCCACGGTCAACTGCGTCTTCAAACCGTCGGAATGCGCAGCATACGCAACGTCGTCAAAGGAGAAATCCAAACTGCCTGAAGCATGTGGCGTCAGACCCGCCACGACGCGCAAGAGCGTCGTCTTGCCTGATCCGTTGGGCCCTCGCAAGATCGTGGCCTGACCCGCACCAACCTCAAAGTAAAGTGCTGAGAGAATCGTCAACTCACCACGCGCGCAGCTTAGATTATGTGCAGAAAATGCCATCTTGATCTCTGCTTAACCCAAAGCAAAAGCATCTAAAAGCACACGATCACGTCAAATTGCATACCATTGCATACAAAAAAACTCGTCAAGAGCGGTTTCGCCCTTGATCGCGGGGGGGCGGAGGGTCTAGAGCAGGGCCAATTCCATTCATCATACCGGGAGCGCGCCATGCCTATCGTCGTTGGACAGGACACAGCCAAGACCCGCCGCGAATTAACTGCGGGCGGCAAAACATTCGCTTACTACTCGATCAAAGCAGCTCAAGACGCAGGGTTGGGAGATTTTTCAAATCTGCCTGCAGCGCTGAAAGTCGTGCTTGAAAACATGTTGCGCTTTGAAGACGGCAAGACGGTTTCCGTCGATGACATCAAGGCGTTTTCCGATTGGGGCAAAGCAGGTGGCAAGAACCCCAAGGAAATTGCCTATCGTCCAGCCCGCGTCTTGATGCAGGACTTTACGGGTGTGCCTGCAGTGGTTGATTTGGCCGCGATGCGAGATGGTTTGGTGGCCCTTGGTGGCGACGCAGAAAAGATCAACCCGCTCAACCCTGTCGATCTGGTCATTGACCATTCGGTGATGATTGATGAATTCGGCAATCCAAGGGCGTTCCAGATGAACGTCGACCGGGAATATGAGCGCAACATGGAGCGCTACACCTTCCTGAAATGGGGCCAGTCAGCCTTTGACAACTTTCGCGTTGTGCCTCCCGGAACCGGGATTTGCCATCAGGTGAACCTTGAATATCTCGCAAAGACCGTTTGGTCCGATACTGATCAAAATGGCGATATGGTTGCCTATCCCGATACGCTGGTCGGGACCGACAGCCACACGACCATGGTTAACGGCGCGGCGGTTCTCGGTTGGGGTGTTGGCGGGATCGAGGCAGAGGCCGCGATGCTGGGCCAGCCGATCTCCATGCTTATCCCGGAAGTGATCGGGTTCAAACTGACCGGTGCGATGAAAGAAGGCACCACGGCCACCGACCTCGTTCTGAAAGTCGTGCAGATGCTGCGCGAAAAGGGTGTTGTTGGTAAATTCGTGGAATTCTACGGCGACGGACTGGACAATGTGCCTCTCGCTGACCGGGCAACTATTGGCAACATGGCGCCGGAATATGGCGCGACTTGTGGTTTCTTCCCGATTGATCAGATCACCCTGAACTACCTGCATCAGACGGGTCGCGATGAGGACGATATTGCTCTGGTCGAGGCCTATGCAAAGGAAAACGGGTTCTGGCGTGAAACCGGTTATGACCCGATTTATACCGATACGTTGGAGCTTGATATGGGTACGATTGTGCCCGCAATCTCCGGCCCGAAACGTCCACAGGATTATATCGCACTGGATGAGGCGGCAAAGGCATTCGGCGCGTATGTCAAAGGCGAGCGGGGCGGGAAATCTGCGCCGGTTCTGGAGAAAGCCGAAATGACTGCGGAAGGGGGTGCGCCTGCGCCACACAGCATTCCGGGCGATGAAGGCCACCACAAAAGCGTGGCTGTTGCCGGTGAAGAGTACAAAATCCATGACGGGACCATCGTGATTGCGTCGATCACCTCCTGTACCAATACCTCTAATCCCTATGTGATGATCGGTGCGGGACTTGTTGCGCGAAAAGCCCGCGAGCTTGGCCTGAACCGAAAGCCATGGGTGAAAACGTCACTGGCACCGGGGTCTCAGGTTGTCTCCGCTTATCTCGAAGCGGCCGATCTGCAGGATGATCTGGACGCCATTGGGTTCAACCTTGTTGGCTATGGCTGCACGACCTGTATCGGCAATTCGGGCCCGATCCAGAAAGAGCTATCGGAGGCCGTCAACAAGGGCGATATCATCGCCACGTCTGTTTTGTCGGGTAACCGTAACTTCGAGGGTCGGATCAGCCCGGATGTTCGGGCAAACTATCTTGCTTCGCCACCGCTGGTCGTTGCGTACGCGCTAGCCGGGGACATGAATATCGATATTGCCAAGGACCCGATCGGGCAGGGCAAGGATGGGCAGGATGTGTATCTGAAAGATATCTGGCCGTCGCAGCAAGAGATTGCTGATCTGGTCGAGAAGACTGTTACACGCGAAGCGTTTCAGTCGAAATATGCTGATGTCTTCAAGGGCGATGACAAATGGCAGGGTGTGGAGACCACCGATAGCCTGACCTATGACTGGCCGTCTACGTCGACCTATGTGCAAAACCCACCCTATTTCCAGGGTATGGGTGCAGAACCCGGAACGATCTCGAATGTCGAGGGTGCCAAGGTTCTTGCGCTGTTGGGCGACATGGTTACGACCGATCACATCTCGCCAGCAGGATCGTTCAAGGAAACAACACCGGCAGGGCAATATCTGACAGATCGCCAGGTTGCTCCGCGGGAGTTCAACTCCTACGGCTCGCGGCGCGGTAATCATGAGGTGATGATGCGCGGCACCTTTGCTAATATCCGGATCAAGAACGAGATGCTGGATGGTGTTGAGGGTGGTTATACCAAGGGACCGGATGGCAGCCAGATGTCGATCTTTGATGCGGCGATGGCCTATCAGGAGCAGGGTACGCCGCTGGTAATCTTTGCAGGTGAGCAATACGGCGCTGGCTCTTCGCGGGATTGGGCGGCCAAGGGGACAGCCTTGCTGGGCGTGAAGGCAGTCGTTGCGGAGAGCTTCGAACGCATTCACCGGTCGAACCTTGTGGGTATGGGCGTCATTCCATTCGAGTTCACCGGCGGTGACAGTCGCAAATCGCTTGGCCTCACTGGCGAGGAGACCGTGTCTATCACGGGACTTGAGGGTGATCTGAAACCTTTGTCGGACGTGCCTGCCGTGATCACAATGGCGGATGGCTCGACCAAGGATATTACCTTGAAGTGCCGGATCGATACCGCCATCGAGAAAGAATATATCGAGCATGGTGGCGTACTGCACTATGTGCTGCGCAATCTGGCCAAGGCGGCTTGAGAATGCTTTGCGCGGCGTCTTTGACGCCGCGCGGTGGCCGGGGGGACGCTGTCCCCCCGGGACCCCCCTGGGATATTTTTCAACATGGGAAGACCGAAACCGGCTTTGACATAGGCCGTTCTTTTCCTGTCTGATAGGGCCATGAAAGGTTTTCCTGATTTACCGCCTATCTGGCTTGTGGGGTTTTTGATCCTGAACTGGATCATCGCGACACTCATACCCGGCAATCCGTCTGCACCGGTGTTGGTCTGGCTGGGATGGTCGTTGATTGGGGTCGGATTGTTGCTGATTGCGTGGTCGGCGGCGTGGTTCTGGGTCAAGAAAACGACCATCGAGCCAAATCATGAGCCCAGCCGTCTTATCGTCGAAGGGCCTTACCGAATTTCGCGCAATCCGATCTATTTGGCGATGTTGATTATCCTGCTGGGCGCTGTCATTGGTCGGGGTCAACCCGTGGCACTGGTTCTCCTTCCCCTGTTTTTTGGTGTTTTGACTCGCAGATTCGTGCAGCCGGAAGAGGTAATGCTGCGAAACGCTTTTGGTGCCGAGGCAGAAGACTATCTTGCGCGCACCCGGCGGTGGTTATGACATTGCCTCGCAAAGGCTTGATTGGCGGTGCGAGATGGCCGAGGCTATGTAGAGGTCAGCTACAGAAACGAGAGTTCACTCAATGCGCAAACTAGTCTTGGCTGCCGCCCTTTCATTGGTAAGTTTCGGTGCCATCGCGCCGGACGCGAAGGCGGATAACATTGTCGTCGAACTCTATACGTCACAGGGCTGCTCATCCTGTCCACCTGCAGATAAACTGCTGGGGGATCTCGCAAAGAAAGAGGGCATCATAGCCCTGTCTTTGCATGTTGATTACTGGGATTACCTGGGCTGGAAGGATGTGTTTTCATCGCCCGCCTTCGCCGACCGGCAGCGCCGTTATGCACAGGCTGCAGGCAGTACAATGATCTACACGCCACAAATGGTAATCGGTGGCAAAGATCAGGTTGTGGGCACGCGGGTCATGGAAGTCGCTGACGCGCTTCAGGCGCACTCCACGAAGGTGTCGCCAGTGAGCCTGATGGCGCGCTCAAGCGGAACCCGCGCGGAAATTGCGCTGCAAGCGCGCGATCAGTCTGCGCTCCCGGATGAGATGATTGTTCAACTGGTTCGGTATTTGCCCAGCGAAACAGTCAAGATCGAACGCGGCGAAAATGCCGGGCGTAGCATCACCTACCACAATATCGTGACGAGCTGGAATGAAGTCGCAGTTTGGGACGGGCTGGCGGCGCTGTCCATCGAAGCACCTTTAGAGGGTGATGCGCCGGGCGTCGTCATTTTGCAGGACGGGCGGGCGGGCCCGATTCTGGCAGCGGTCCAGCTTAACTAGGCGGCTTTTGCCGATCTGGCTTCCAGCGCCGATGTATCCAGAACCACTGGTCCATGTGATCGCGCGCAAGATCTTCAAGGCTGTCGTTCAAAGCTTGCGTCATTTCGCGGGGCGTGGTGTGAGGGATTGGCGCCTCGCAGAGCACTTCAAAATCGAGACCGTTTGGTTGCCGGATGCCATATACCGGGACGACAAGAGCGTCATATTTGATCGCCAGTTCTGCGGCTGACAGCGCGGTGGGTGCCGGCTTGCCAAAGAAAGTCAGGTCCGCACCGTCATACATGTATTGATCCATCAGGAAACCGGCCATACCGCCTGCGCGCAGAAACTTAATTAGGCCCGATAAGCCCTTGCGCCCCCTTGGAAATACCGGAGTGCCAACAATTGAAATGGCATCCACGTAATAGGGATTGAAATAGCTGTTATTCATCTCGCGGTAGAGGGCCCCTACATTGAAGCCAGCAGCGATCAAAGCTGCTCGCGGGGCGTCGTAGTTCCCGAAATGCCCGGTGACCAACACAACGGGTCGGCCAGCTTCGTGGGCAGAACGCAGCGCCTCAACGCCGGGGCCTTTCAAGGGGGCGTGGGCGAAGCGCTTGGTGAATCCCTTGCCGGAAAATATCTCGATCAACGTGCGCCCGGCATTGTCGGAAACCGCACGGATCAGGCGTTTGACTTCGTGTTCGGGCAATTCCGGGCAAACATAGGCCAGATTTTCGCGCACGCGTTTGTCATATCCCGCAATTGGCGCGACGAGATGAGCCACCAACCAGCCGGTGAGTGGGACGCGAATTCGATAAGGCAGCAATAGAGCCGTCCCGATAATTAGCCGGATCGCCAGATAGACCAGAAGATCGGAAAATGTTTTCTGGCCCTGGGCCGTTTCAACGCCGCGCATCATCGCCTCGTGTTTCGCGATGCCAGACATAGAGTCCTGCTCCGATGATCACAAGGGCGCCGAGATAGACTGCGAAATCAGGCCAGTCGCCAAAGAAGGTGATTTGCCAAAACGAAGCAAAAAGAAGCGCGGAATAGCTGAACGGGGCGAGCAGTGATGCTTCGGCCAGAGAAAGGGCGCGGATGAGCAAAAGTTGACCGGCTGCCCCGAAGGCGCCGACAAGTATCAGTGGCGCAATCGCGGATATCGGCGTGGGTTCCCAGTAGAAAGGAGCCACGCCTGACAGAACAAGGGTGCCAGCCACGCCGGTATAAAAGAGCGATGTCCAGACATCTTCGTCCCGGCCCGCAAGCCTCGTCGCAAGATTATACGCGGAATAGCACAACATGCCGCCGATCGGCAGCAGGATTGCCCACGAGAACTCAGCTGAACCGGGGCGCAAGACGATCAGAGCTCCGAGCAGGGCAACCCCTGCGGCGACTGCACGGCGGATGCCAAAGCGCTCGCCCAACAAAACGGCTGCGCCGAGCATGATGATGATTGGAGCTAGCTGCATGATGGTCGTGGTTTCGACCAGCGAGACATACCGAAAACCGCTGAAGAAAAAGCCAGTCGCTGACAACAGAACCAAGGCACGAAAGGCTTGTAGAAAAGGGTGATCTGTTTGCAGGACGTCTTTCAGACGCGGCAGGATCAGCATGGTTACGATGATCATCTGTCCTGCGTATCGAGCCCAAAGCGTGGTGGTCGTCGGGACCTGATCTGCCAAGAGCTTTGCCATCAGGTCCATAAGCGAAAAGCAAAGCGTTGCAATCAGCATCAGGCCTATGGCGAGACCGGTTTTGGACTGGTTCAAGCCGGGTCTTTCGGAAGCCCGGTTCCGATCATGCTGTCGCGAGTCACCAGAGCTGCCAGAGCATGCGTATCAAGGTTTTCAGTGCCTGACGGCCGGGCTGGCAGAACGATATAGCGCATGTCGGCTGTGCTATCGTGTACCCTGACCGTTTTGGTCTCGGGCAATTGCACACCAAACTCGCGCAGAACAGCTCGTGGTTCGCGAACGGCGCGCGAGCGATATTCGCGCGTTTTGTACCAGTCGGGCGGAAGTCCCAGCAGATTTCGCGGATAGCAGGAGCATAAGGTGCACACGATCAGGTTGTGCACGTCCGAGGTGTTCTCGACCGCCAGTAAGTTCATCGGGCCGATATCAAAGCCCATTTCGCGCGACGCGGCGGACGCATCATCAAGCAGTCGCGCCTTGAAGTCCGGATCTGTCCATGCGCGGGCGACCACAGCGGCTCCGTTTGCCGGGGATCGCGCGTCCATCGCTTCGATCTGAGCGGTCACTTCCGCAGCGCTTACTTCCCCTTTTTCGATCATCAGCTCGCGGATCGCGATTTCCATCGTCTGCCAGTAGGTGAGCGGGCCATCATTGTCCTGCCTGTAAGGATGGCCGGAGGGGGACAGATGTTCGGCATGATCATGGGGCATCAGGACATCTCCTCAAGCCAGTGTTCGTATATCTCTGCATCAACCGTATCTCCGGGCACCTCAGCGGAGCCCCATATCTCTGCCATGTCAAATCGCACGCGGTAGAGATATTTTTCGCCAGCCGGCAGCCCGTAGGCCAGTTGCTCGGGGTTCTTGAAAGGGCGGATGGCGCGTTCGATAATTCCTGTCTTCCCGCGCAGATAAGTGGGCGTCCTCACATGACCTGGTGGCTGCAATTTCTTGACGCTGACGCTTGTGCCGGGTTCAAACATCCTGCGCGGCCCCATAGGTTTCACCGCGGCTCTTGATCTCCGCCATCTTTGTCGCGAGTTCTTCCAGAGAATAGACGCCCGCTTCGATCAGATTCTGATTCACCGCAGCGACCCATCTTTCATAATACGTCATTGTTTCAAAAGCATCTTCGCCCATGTCTTCCAAGGCTCTGCGCAGGCCATCGACAGTGAAATGACCTTTAAGTGATCCTAGGATCATCAAGGCGTCGACGCGCTTTTCCCAAAGCGCGAAATCGTGCCCATCCATGGGAATTTCGCCAGCGGGATCTCCGCCCATATCGTGCCAGCGCCGTGCTGGATCCGTCGAAGGTGATTTGCTCATGACCCTACGCTAGGGCCTCGTTTATCGGTTCGCAAGCGCGTCGATTTGGCCAGCAAGTTGTGGCATCGGAAAGCCAGCATCAGACAGGGTATCAATGATCGCTTGAGTGGGTTGCTTGCCTGCTTGGCTCAATGCCCAGACAATTGCCGAGCGGGTCCCTGAAGCACAATAGGCCAGCGTTTTCCCCTGTTCGTGCTGTGCCTCTACATTCTCCATGGTCAATTGGCCCGGGATCACGGGGTTATCGGCAAAGCTCAGGCCAGCGGCCTCTGCTGCGGCGCGTATTGCGTCAGGCTGATCGTCGGGTGCGCTTTCGGCATCTGGGCGATTGCAGATGATGTGGGTGTAGCCAGCATCCGCAATAGCAGACATGTCATGTGCGTGGATCTGAGGAGATACAGCAAAACTCGGAGACAAAACACGAATATCCATGGGTCTCAAATACTGACTTCTTGTCTCCGGGTCCACAGTTTCCGCAAAGTCGGCAGACCGGCCATTGCAGCGATCATCGAGACGAAGAACAACAGCCCTTGCCAGCCGCCGAAACTTAGCGAGGCGATGGCGGGTCCCGGACACAGGCCCGACAGCCCCCATCCGGCACCAAACAGCGCTGATCCCAGAACCAATTTGCCGTCCAGTATGGGCGATGATGGGGCGGGGAGAGGGCTTCCCAGTACGCTGTGTTGCCGCCCTTTTGCCAATCGCCAAGCCAAAGCCATCGGAATGATCGCACCGCCCAGAACAAAGGCCAGTGTCGGATCCCAGTCGCCAAGGATGTCCAGCCAGCCCTGAACCTTGCGGGTGTCGGTCATGCCAGAGATATATAGCCCAGCGCCAAAGAGCCCACCGGCCAAAAGTGCTATGAACAATCGCATCAGATCCACCCCAGCATATGTCGAAACAGATAGACCGAGAGCGCGCCCGCAAAGAGGTAGCAAGCTGTTGCGACAATCCCGCGGAGCGACAAGCGCGAAATTCCACAAACGCCATGGCCCGAAGTGCACCCGTTAGCCAACCGTGTGCCGAAGCCAACCAGAAGCCCTGCGCATATAATGATTGCGGCGTTTGATGTCAGATGTGTCTCCGCATTGCCCGCTGTGACGACTGCAGGAACCGCGATCAAGCCAAGAACAAACACGGCGCGCTCCGCCCAGTTCTGGCGACCAGAACCATCGACAAGACCACCGATGAGACCGGAAGCCCCCATGATCCGCCCCGAAACGAGCAAGAACAGCGCGGCGGCGCTCCCAATCATCAGGCCTCCAACAAGGCCCCATAGCCAATCAGCGGGCATTGACCGCCTCCTTCTTCGTTCCAAAATTATTCAGTTCTGATGTTTTGTCCTACAGCCCATCCACCGGGACTTTGAGGAAGACTTTGCCGTCGGTATCGGGTTCCGGCATGTGGCCTGCGCGCATGTTGACCTGCAGCGATGGGATGATCAGTTTGGGCATGCCGAGCGAGGCATCTCGTGCTTCGCGAAGCTTCACAAAATCGACCTTGGCAGCGCCATCGCCGATATGCACATTTCCCTCTTTCTGTGCGCCAACAGTTGTCTCCCACGCGAATTCGTCACGCCCAGGCGCCTTATAGTCGTGGCCGACAAAGATGCGCGTCTCATCGGGCAGGGACAGGATTTTTTGAATTGAATCGTAAAGCAATTCAGCTGAGCCGCCCGGGAAGTCGCAGCGTGCGGTGCCAAAATCCGGCATGAACAGCGTGTCGCCGACAAAGGCTGCGTCGCCAATAACATAGGTCATGCAGGCGGGGGTGTGGCCGGGCGTATGCAATACATCGCCTCGCAGTTGACCAATGTGGAAGCTGTCGCCTTCGCGAAACAACTGATCGAACTGAGAACCGTCGCGTTGAAATTCGGTGCCTTCATTGAAGACCTTTCCGAACGTCTCCTGCACCGTCGTGATATTTTTCCCGATGCCGATTTTGCCGCCCAACGCCTCCTGAAGATACGGTGCTGCAGACAGGTGATCCGCATGCACATGAGTTTCAAGCAGCCATTGAACATCCAGATCATGCTCTTTGACATAAGCGATGATAGTGTCGGCGGATTGCGTGTCAGTGCGGCCTGAGGCGTAGTCGAAATCCAGCACCGAATCTATGATTCCAGCGGCTCTGCCTTGCGGGTCCTGAACAACGTAAGAGATCGTATTTGTCGCCTGATCAAAGAAGCTCTGTACCTTTGGATGAATAGTCATGGTGCCTCCGCGTTACATATTTGACCCAATCATGTGCCCAAGCCCTTGAGAAGATGGCATATTGAGCAACACAACCTGATTTCGCCTAAAATAATAGCAGATCCTCGCGCATCGGGCGCTATGTCGCGTTGGCGCACCTAACATCGGAGCCATCTTTCTGGTATGATTGTGCTACCGGGAGGATGCTATGACAACACAATTTAAGCGCCAGCGAATTGAAGACCTGATTGACGAAGTTGCTGCCGATCCCAGTCGTGCCGAAGCGGTGAAACAAAACCTGCAGCGTATGATCGATACGCCAAGATACGCGAAGGTTCTCGACAAGTCTGATCGCCCCATCGTGGAATGTGACGACTATTTCGACAACATGCCGGTCTGACCGCTCAGAGCTTGTTATTCGAATATTTACGCAGTTCAGCACGGGCGACCTGACGACGATGCACCGCATCGGGACCGTCAGCCAGACGTAAGGTCCTGAGATGAGCCCATTGACGCGCCAGAGGTGTATCCTGTGAAATGCCCTGTGCGCCGAACATCTGCACAGCTTGGTCGGTGATCTCCAGCGCGATGCGCGGGGCCTCGACCTTAATCTGTGAAATCCACGGGGCCGCAGCTCTTCCATCCCCTTGGTCCATCATCCAAGCCGCCTTGAGGCACAGTAGCCGAGCCTGTTCGATTTGCATTCGTGCATTGGCGATGTAATCAAAGTTGCCGCCGAGCTGGGCGAGAGGTTTGCCAAAGGCCTCCCGTTGAAGGGAGCGCTCGCACATCAGTTTCAGCGCGCGTTCGGCCATCCCGATTGCGCGCATACAGTGATGAATGCGTCCCGGTCCAAGGCGGCCCTGTGCGATCTCAAAGCCGCGCCCCTCTCCCAGCAGAAGGTTCTCTACCGGCACCCGCACGTCTGTAAACTTGATATGCATGTGTCCGTGTGGCGCTTCGTCGTCGCCGTAAACCTCCATCGCGCGCAGCTTTTCGATGCCATCTGTCGCGGCATCCACGACAATCATTGAGTGTCGTTTGTGCTTTTCAGCGCTCTCGTCCCCGGTGCGAACCATCACGATATAGACGGCACAGCGCGGGTCGCCGGCGCCCGTCGCCCACCACTTTTCTCCATTCAACACGTAGTGGTCGCCGTCCCGGACACAGGACAGCGCAATGTTGGTCGCGTCCGAGGAGGCGACTTGCGGTTCGGTCATCAGGTAAGCGGATCGAATTTTGCCTGCCATCAAGGGTTTCAGCCACTGCTCTTGCATCGCGGGCGTTCCGTACTTGGTGAACACCTCCATATTGCCGGTATCTGGCGCATTGCAGTTGAACGTCTCCGGGGCCAGATGGGCGCGACCCATCTCTTCGGCGAAATAGGCGTAGTCTACCGTCGACAGTCCCGGCCCATCGTCGTTTGTGAGCCATAAGTTCCACAGGTTTCGATCTTTGGCCTTCGCTTTCAACCCTTCGATGATTTCTGTTTGCCGTGGTGTGAAGGTCCAGCGATCTCCGATCTCGACCTCGGCGAAATACTCTGCGTCCAAGGGGGCTATTTCGTCAGCCACCATGGTCTGGACGCTGTCCAACATCCCTTGAAATTTCTCGTTCAATCCAAGCTGCATGGTGACCCCTGTCTGTTTGGTAAACCCTCAGGCTCTGATCCCAGCTTGTCAATCAGATCGCAGCGCGTAAAGGTAGCTGGCATGGGCCAGTCACATGAGATTTCAGCGGAGGTGTTGGGGCAGTATCTCCAAGCCAAACTGCCGGAACTTGGCGCCGTTACAGGGCTGGAAAAATTTGCGACGGGTCAATCCAACCCGACTTACCGACTTAGCACCGAGGCCGGGGAATTCGTTCTTCGGGCAAAGCCGCCGGGAAAGCTGCTAAAATCTGCACACATGGTCGAGCGCGAATATCGTGTGATGGCTGCATTGTCTGACACCGAAGTTCCGGTGCCGCGCATGGTATATCTGTCAGAGGATGAGGACAGCCCAATTGGCCGGGCATTCTTCTTGATGAGATATGTCGAAGGACGGATCTTCTGGGATCCGGCCCTGCCTGATCAAAGCGCGGTAAATCGCACGGCGCTATATGATGCGATGAACCTCACGCTCGCCCGGTTGCACAATGTGCGTCCCGAAGAGGTGGGGCTGGGTGATTATGGCAAGCCGGGCTCGTATTTTGAGCGTCAGACCAGCCGGTGGCATCAGCAATACCTGGCAAGCCGCGCCGCGCCGCGACCAGACATGGACTATATCGCGGACTGGCTGGTCGAGCATATGCCCGAAGATGATGGCCAGATCGCTTTGGTGCATGGCGACTATCGGCTGGACAACATGATCTTTTCACCAGACGCGCCGCATGTTGTGGCGCTTTTGGACTGGGAGCTATCGACGCTGGGCCATCCACTCGCCGATCTCGCCTACCAATGCATGCAATGGCGACTACCTCATGCAGGTGGAATGCGTGGGCTGGGTGGGCTTGATCGAGCGGCTCTCGGTCTTCCAAGCGAGCAGGATTACGTGGCCAGCTATGCCGCTCGGCGCGGTATTTCGCCGCCGGAAAATTGGGCGTTTTACCTGGTCTTTTGTTTCTTTCGGCTTGCTGCCATTCTGGAAGGCGTCGTAAGGCGCGCAGCGGACGGGAATGCCTCGAACCCCGAGACCGCCCGCAGTTATGAGACGGCTATTCCGGTACTCGCCGAGATGGCGCGCCGGGTTACGAAGGAGACCTCTGATGGATGACCCTGCGGGTAAGTCCGAACCGCGGCGTGCTAAAAATCCTGTGCGGCTGGAGCGCTCAGGCGGCATCGCCACTATTGTCATCGACAATCCTCCTGTGAACGCCCTTGGGACGGCTGTCCGGCAGGGTATTTTCGTGGCCCTCGATTTGGCCGAGGCAGACGAAAGCACGAAAGCCATACTCATCGCGGCCAATGGTCGAACCTTCCCGGCTGGCGCGGATATCACCGAGTTTGACCAACCCGCGCAGCCACCAGAACTTGGCAAGCTTTGCGACCGGATCGAAGCCTGCAGCAAGCCGGTGCTCGCAGCCTTGCATGGAACGGTATTGGGGGGCGGGCTCGAGGTTGCAATGTCCGCGCATTACCGAATTGCAGCGCCGTCTACGAAGCTGGGACTTCCCGAGGTTAAACTGGGGATATTGCCGGGGGCAGGGGGCACACAGCGCACACCACGTCTGGTCGGGATCGAACATGCCTATGGGTTGATCCAATCCGGCACGCCGATCTCGGCATCGCGGGCGCTTTCGATTGGCTTGATTGATGCCGTCGACGAGGATCCGCGTGGCGCTGCGCGAGCGCTTGCCGAAAGCGGCATGGACGTCCGACGCACTCAAGACAACCGATCCAAATTGAGCAATGCGCATGAAGACATGGTTCTTCTGCAAGAACTTCGCGCTGGGCTGGATCAAATGCCCGGTCCACAACCGGCCACAGCCCGCATAATTGATTGCGTGGAGGGCGCCCTTTTGCTGCCCTTCGAGATTGGCTGCGCACGCGAACGCGACGCCTTTGCCGAATGCGTTGCCTCACGGGACAGCCAAGCTCTGCGACACTTGTTTCTGTCGACACGCAAAGCAGCGAAGTTTCCGGAACTGCAGGGGGCCACGGCAAATACTCCTGAGCAGGTGGCTATTGTCGGAGGCGGGCTAATGGGTGCCGGCATCGCGTTGGCGTGCCTCAGGGCCGGCATTGCCACAACCGTGGTTGAGGATGGCGAGGCAGGGGTAACGGCGGCGCTTGATCGCATTGGCGCTGCGCTACAGCGCTCGATCGCAAAAGGAACGCTCTCTGAAGATGCAGGCGCACATGCGCTGACCCAACTCAATCTGACCAGTCGGATCACAGATATTTCGACGGCTGATATTGTCGTTGAAACAGTGTCCGAAGACCTGAACGCAAAGCGCGTTGTCCTCGAACAAATCGGACGCCATGCAAAAGATGGTGCCGTTATTGCAACCAACAGCTCATATCTTGATCCCGCAGCACTCGCCGAAGCCACGGGCAGGCCGAACCACTTCGTGAATATTCACTTCTTTGCCCCGGCCCAGATCATGCCGTTGGTTGAGATTGGTGTCGCCCCCGACACGCACCCTACGGCCGTCGCAACAACCCATGCTCTTGCAAAGAAGTTGCGCAAAACCCCAGTACGATCTGCGGCAACGCCGGGTCTCATCGTCAACCGGATTTTGATGCGGCTCAGATTGGTTGCCGATGCGATGCTCGAAGATGGCGCGACACCGAAGCAGATTGATCAGGCGATGCGCGGCTTTGGATTTCCTCTGGGGCCTTACGAAGTGCTCGACCGTTCGGGGCTCGATATTTCATATACAGCACGCCAGCGGCAGCCCCGCGATGCAAGTCAGCGTTACGTCGATATCGGCGACATAATGGTCAATCGCGGATGGCTGGGGCGCAAGGCCGGGCGTGGCTATTACATTTATGACGAGGACAGGGAACGGCCGAACACCGATTTGTTGGCCATGCTGGACGAACTCAGAGCGCAGCGAGGGATTGTCCCTCGCCGGTTCAAGAACCAGGAAATTCGAGATCGTATTTTTCTGGCTATCGTCAATGAAGCCGCCGTTTTGCTGGAGCAGGGCGTCGCCAGTCGGCCATCCGATATCGATGTTGCGCTGGTTTGTGGCCTAGCCTATCCGGATAAACGAGGTGGGCCGCTCCATGAGGCCGACCACGACACGCTGTTTGCAATCGCTCAACGAATTGAGGCTCTGGAAGCCGAGGATACTACGCTATGGCGTATGGCGCCGTTGGTGAAGCGTTTGGCGCGCGAGCGAGGGAAGTTCTCAGACCTGAATTGACAGGTGGCTGTAAATTGAGCTTGCATTGTTGAAGATGGGTTGCCAAACTCACGCCATTCGCTGCCTGAATACGTATTCCTAACGGAAAAACGCAGGAATTGCGCAACAAAGATTCTGGGTCGAGGGAGGCCCAATCAACTGGGAGACTAACATGAAACACTTTAAGCTGGCTTTGCTTTCGGCGACAGCCGTCGCAGCTTTTGCCACCACATCCTATGCCGATGGTCACGCCAACTGCGGCATCGAAGCAGGGCGTGTGAGCATCGTGGGCAACGAATTCCCTGCGATCCAAACCATTGGCTCCGGCGCAAAAGCCTGTGCAAGCGACACTGTTGAAGTGAAGGCAAATCTGACGGCGGACCACCAGAAGATCAACGTTGCGGGCATGACCGGTAATCCTGCCGAATACACGACGGCCATCGTTGCCAACTCTTCCATCGTTGCGCTGATGAATGAAGACGTCATTCGTCCGCTTGATGATCTGGTGGCCAAGCATGGTGACGGCATCAAGCCCAACCAATTGATCACCGTTGGCGGCAAAGTAATGGCCGTGGCCTTCATGGCGAACGCCCAGCATCTTGTGTATCGCGACGATATTCTCAAAGAGGCTGGCGTTGAGGTTCCCAAAACCTACGAAGACATGCTGGCTGCGGCGAAAGTCATTCGTGACAAGGGCATTCTTCAGAACCCTGTCGGCGGCGCCTACAAAGCTGGTTGGAACCTCGCGCAGGAATTCAACAACATGTATATCGGCTATGGTGGCCAGTTCTTCAAAGACGGTTCGGCTGAAGTTTCGATCAACAACGAGCAGGGCGTGAAAGCGCTCGAGATGATGAAATCATTGTCCGAGTACATGAACCCTGACTTCCTGACCCATGACAGCAACGCGACATCTGCCGAATGGAAAGCGGGCAATGTAGCTCTGATGAACATGTGGGGCTCCCGCACAGGTGCGTTGGTTGATGCAGAAGGCACAGCGCCAGAAGTGATCGAACACACCTCGCTTGCCTCACCAATGACTGTTGGTGGCGGCTCGACTGCTGCTACGACACTTTGGTGGGATGGCTGGACAGTGGCCAAAAACATCTCTGACGAAGATGCAGAGGCAACCTTCCTCGCGATGAAAGCCGCGATTGATCCGTCGATCCTGAATGAAACCACAACGCCACAGGCGGTTTGGCTGATTGATGGCTACGAACCGAGCCCACAATCCGCGGGTGTCTTCGGTGCAGTTGAAATGGCGGCGACGCCGTACCCGATGCTGCCATATCAGGGCCTTCTGCACACCGCTCTGGGTGCTGAGCTGGCCGACTTCATGCAAGGCAAGGAAAGTGCTGAACAAGCGCTGGCCGACGTGGAAGCAGCCTATACTGCTGCCGCCAAAGAAAACGGCTTCCTGCAGTAAGCATAAGCCAAAAGATACACTCAGGGGCGGGCTCGATCGCCCCTGAGACGCGCTAGAACAAAAATAAGGCGCACCGGGGGGATCCATGAAACACCGTACCTTCTTCTGGTTTTTTCTACCGAGCGGACTGGCGATGCTGTTGTTTATCGCCTTCCCCATAGTCTCGGTGCTGATCCAATCGGTTTATGCCCCGCATGAGGCGGTTCTGGTTACCGTCGAGAATTCCGGGCCTTTTGGGATCACCAAATCCACCTCGATTGATCAGGAAGCCACCGAGGCTTTACGCGCCGCTGAGCCGCTCGGGCGTTTTGTCGGGTCACAGATCTATTTCGACCGCGGCCATCTGGCGATCAATGAACTCGCCAGCCTGTGGCAAACAACCGAGACCTGGGGCGATTTCACGTCCCGCTTGGGCAACCTGCCGTTTTATCGCGCCCTGTCCTTTACGCTGACTTATACCTTTACGACCGTGCCACTTCTGATGGCGCTCGGTTTCATGATTGCGCTTGCGGTAAATACATTGCCCGGAGCGCTCAAGGGTCTCACGATCTTCTTCTCGCTTTTGCCGATGATCGTCACACCGATCATTGGTTCCTTGATCCTGTTCTGGATGATCGACAGTCGCGGCGTGATCGGATCCCTGCTGCAATACTTGGCCGATGATCCTAATCTGAGCCTCAAGGCCTCGACACCGCTGGTCTGGATTTCGATCATTGTCTACGGCATCTGGCATTCGGCCCCTTTCGCTTTCGTGGTGTTCTACGCGGGCCTTCAGACGCTGCCGCAGGACACGCTTGAGTCAGCGCAGATCGATGGCGCGACGCGGTGGCAACAAATTCGCTACGTCACCATTCCGCATCTGATGCCGCTCGTGACCTTCGTGGCGCTGATCAAGCTGATGGACAACTTCCGGGTCTTCGAAGAGATCGTGGGCTTCAACGCCGAGGCTCACGCGACCTCTCTCAGTTGGATCATCTTCAACGATCTGGGCGGTGAAACGCGCTTGCTGTCCTCGGCATCTGCCACCTCAGTTCTGACCATTATCGGCGTGGCAATCCTGTTGTCGCCGGTCCTTGTGCGCACGTGGCGCGACTTCAACGAGAAGAGCCACTAGATGTCCAAAGCTCAACGAAAATCACCCCTGCTGCGCGCCAGCCTGTCGCTGTTCATCATTATCTGGCTGATCATGGCGGCCTTCCCGTTCCTGTGGACCTTATGGGGTTCGTTCAAGGTCGAGCTGGATTTTTTCTCGATCACCGATTGGACCGACGCGCTGACCGGCCCACGCACCGAGGCGACTTACGGCTCGCCCTTCACCGGGGCAGGCTATGAGGGCGCATGGATTCAGGAAGAGTTCTGGCGTGCCGGCATCAACACCACACTGGTCTGCATATTCGTTGTCTGTACGTCTCTGACCATCGGGACACTGGGTGGCTATGCGTTGTCACGGTCCGGGTTCAAATATGTCTTCTGGCTTCTGATTGCTGCTCTGATTTTCCGTGCCATGCCGCCGATCACTTTGGTCGCGGGGTATCTGTTGCCGTTTTTCGAATGGAACCTCTGGGGCCACTTGGCCACAACTGTCATCGTTTTGGTGGCGATCAACCAACCTTTCACGCTCTGGATGCTGCATTCCTTCTTCATGAAAATCCCGAAAGACCTCGATGAAAGCGCCATGGTTGATGGCTGCACGCGCTTTCAGGCTTTTCGGCATGTGATCATTCCCGTGATGTGGCCCGGCGTCATCACGACTGGCCTGTTTTCCTTCCTGTTGGCCTATAACGACTTCGCCGTCACAGCGATGCTGCTGTCGAAGGAAAACCAGACCATGGTCCCCAAAATCGCCAGCTTCCTTGGCACCACCCAGACCGAAGGCAACGTGATGTTTGCTGTCGCTGCGGTGGTCTCCGCGACCGCACCTCTCTTTGTGCTGGTCATGTTCTTCCAACGCCAAATCGTCAGCGGTCTGACCGCTGGTGCCGTGAAAGGATAACTCATGGCTGAGATCGTCTTGAAAAATATTAACAAACGTTGGGGCGACTTCATTGGCGTGAAGGATTTCAACCTGACCATCGCGGACCGTGAATTTCTTGTTCTGCTGGGCCCATCCGGGTGCGGCAAGACCACGACCATGCGGATGATCGCGGGCCTTGAAGACCCCACCGAAGGCGAGATCTGGATCGGCGACAAGGTGGTCAACGACATGGAGCCCAAGGACCGCGACATCTCAATGGTGTTCCAGTCCTACGGTCTTTATCCGAACATGAATGTCTACGAGAATATTCGCTTCCCCCTGAAGGTGCGGAAGATCCCGGAAAGCGAACACAAAGAACGCGTGATGCGCGCGTCCGGCATGGTCGAGCTTGATGACTTCCTGCATCGCAAGCCAGCGGCCCTGTCCGGTGGACAGCGTCAGCGGGTCGCTTTGGCCCGGGCCATCGTGCGCGAGCCCAACGCGTTCTTGATGGATGAACCGTTGTCGAACCTCGATGCGAAGCTGCGCGTCTCGACCCGCGCGCAGATCAAGAACCTGAGCCATGAATTGAAGGTGACGACGATCTACGTGACCCATGACCAGATCGAAGCCATGACGCTGGCGGATCGCGTGGTGGTGATGGAAAAAGGGATCGTCCAGCAAGTGGGAACGCCAACCGACATCTACGACAACCCGGCCAACACCTTCGTTGCCGGCTTCATCGGCAACCCTGCCATGAACTTGTTGGAAGGTGAGATTTCGGGCGGTGTATTCAAAGGAAAGAACATCGAAATCAAAGGACTGCCCTCGCAACACTCAGGCAAGGTCACCCTCGGATTCCGTGCGGAGGACGCGGCCATCGCCGCCAAAGGCGAGCTTCAAGCACCAGTCTATTCGATGGAACTGCTGGGGGATGCCACAATGGTTACGGTCAAGGCAGGCGGGGCTCTTGTTGCGGTGAAGGCCGACAAGGACTACCGCGCTGAAATCGGCGATCCGGTTGCTGCATCAATTCCGCCGACGATCTGCCATCTGTTTGATGCGACGACTGGTGCCCGACTCTGATCTGATCATCCGTCGCGCGACGCGACAGGGCCGACCGCAGGTCTGGGATTTGCTCCAGCCCGTGTTCCGAGCGGGCACAACCTATGCCGTGGCACGGGATATCAGCCAAGAGGACGCCTTGAGAATGTGGTGCGATGCCCCGGCAGCGACCTATGTCGCGGAAGAGGGCGGGAAGATATTGGGCACCTATTACATCAAGACGAACAATGCCGGTGGCGGCGCCCATGTTTGCAATTGCGGCTATATCACTGCGCACGCGGCACAGGGCAGGGGGATCGCGCGGACAATGTGCCTGCATTCGCAAAGCGAGGCCCGCGCACTTGGCTATAAGGCCATGCAATATAATCTCGTGCTGAGTTCGAATGTCGGAGCCGTGGCGCTTTGGAAAAAGTTAGGATTTGCCGAAATTGGACGGCTGCCTAAGGCTTTTGATCACCCCGAGCAGGGACTGGTGGACGCTCTGGTTATGTATAAGTGGCTGGAGACTGAGTAGTCTAAGCCGCGTGTTATCTACCGGATGGCAGGATTTTCAGAGCCCTCTGTCGGCAACAAGTTGTCTGCCACTAAAACGGCGTCACCCCAAAAGAATGCCAACAGCCACCATCATCAAACCGATAGCAGACAGGCAAAGCGCTGCCAGATTATAGGGGATGGTCGCCTGAAGGGTTGATCTTAGCGCCTCATCGGACAGTTTCGCGCGCCGCGCACGCGCAACTTTCACGATACACCAAAGCAGCAACGCAAGACCGGCCAAGGTCACGACTGCACCAAGGGGGATCAGGGCTTGCATGGCTGTCTCCTGTGTTTGCCCAGCGCCTAACTTGGACGCGCGCGCTGCGCAAGTGGATCTGTGCTTGAAACACGCGCGCGGGCTTTGTATCGCTCGGGTCTTGATCTGATCGTCTGAAAGGAATCGCCTGACATGTCCGACACATCCTCTCCCGAGACTTACCGTGTAACCGCTGACGAATTGCGCCAGTTTGTCGAGCGCTTCGAGCGCCTGGAGATGGAAAAGAAAGACATTGCCGATCAGCAAAAAGAGGTGATGGCCGAAGCCAAGGGGCGGGGCTATGACACGAAGGTTCTGCGCAAGCTGGTCACCATCAGACGACGCGACCCCCAAGAGATTTCGGAAGAAGAAGCGGTTCTGGAACTCTACAAGGAAGCGCTTGGAATGTAAGCGCTACGGCGCGATCAGGCGGACGCCCGGTAGCTTGGCAATCTGAGCGACGTCTTCGTCGTAGAGCGCGGTCAATTGCTCCACATAGGCACTTGTCCAGCCCGGTAGATCAATCTCCTGCTCGATCGCCTCTTCCTTGGCAAACTTGTCCAGAAACGCGGCTACGATCCGGCGCCGCTGTGTCTCATTTTGCGGTGGCCGATCCTCCAGATAAGCCTCCAGACGCGTCGCCCCCGCCTTGCTCATCAACGTGCCTAAAAAGTCGTTCTGACCGATCAGGGTCTGTGTCGGATCCAGACCCGCAATCTCTCGCAAGACTTCCGGCCAGATCAGGGGCGTATCTTCATTGCACCAAACCGTCACCGGGGCATCCGGCACTGCGTTTTTCAACCGGGTGAGCATATCTGACCAGCGCAGCGTCATCGGATCCAGACCATTGGACCAGGCAGAGAAATCAGGCTCCGAGACACGCTCAAACACACTGGGAACAAATGTCGCGGGGTCTCTGAGCGCGAGAAAGAACTCAACCTCATATTGAGAAAACAGGTTACGCAGCCGCGCTGATTTTCCCGAGGTGTGCGGGTAGATCAGGTTTTGTCCAACCGCGTTTCCGGCGGGCCCCAAAAAGCCTTCGTGGCTCAGAACAACCCGCGACGCGTCGTCCTCGTCCAACACGGCATCGAGGATGATTTCCTGTGTTTCGGCAGTCGCGACATCGTTGCGCAAGATTTTGAGGGTGTCGCGTATTACAGGGCGATACCGCTGCGGTTCGGGGACGACGATGCCGCCTTGTTTCAAAGCACCACGGTTTTTCAGGAGGCAATTGAGGAGATGGTCGTCATCAGTGGAATGAGCGCCGATATGGAGGGCGATTTGCATATATGTGGAAACCAGCGCTTTGACTTTTCAAGCCCTCTCATACAGCGGCGTGGGTGTTCAGGCAAATCTGTTTCTAATGCCGCCGCGCAATCACGCCGCCTTGGGTCAACGGCCCTGTATGAGACCGCCAGTCAGTCACACTCGGCAAGAAATTGATCCCGGTTTCGCAGTTTGTTGCAATCGGAGCCGAACAAGGCTTGAAGTGCAGGCAAACTGTCGTTAAATCGCCCGTCAGTGCCCCTATAGCTCAGCTGGTAGAGCAACTGATTTGTAATCAGTAGGTCCGCGGTTCGAGTCCGTGTGGGGGCACCATTCTCTCAATTTCAGATATTTTGAGCGCGCATCGTCGCGGGGTTGCCCGAAATCTGCGCGACGCAATTCCAGCGATGGTTTGCTTCGCCCATCGCAAAGCTCATTCATCATATTTTTCGAAGTGTCCGACTTTAAATCTTTGGGCCCAGTTGCTCGCCAGCAAGCATCCAGCGGCCGGACCGTCGCTCCAAAACGGCTGTACCTCGCCCTGATCCTGAGGCGTCGCGGCCCTGAAAGACGCCTGCCCAGAAGAAATCGAACATATATGCGGCGCTGTCTGGTGTTTGCAGCAGCCAGCGAACGTTCTCGATCCGATATGCTTCGTTTTTGATTGCGTCGAAGTTGCGCTCGTATGCGATCCGGATTGCATCTTTGCCCGCATGCAAAGAGCCATCGGAAAAGATCACTACGGCCTCGTCACTGATCAGCGGCGCAACCGTCGTCCAATCTTGAGTTCCGAGGGCGGCTTCGTACTGCTTGATAAATTCGGTAGAGGACAAAACGATATCTCCCTTCGTGAGGTTGAAACCACATGCGTCTTGCAACATTTTCTGCCACGAAAACCAGATGTATTCAAAGCCATCATCCAACGAATTGGAGCACGCCATCAAGTGAATGGCTGCAGTTCAACTCAGAATTGTCGATGCCGCCTTATGTTCAGACGGACGGCCTTTTATGGAAAGCTACCTTTACATCTGTGATCAACATGATATGTAAAGGGTGCTTTCCAAAATTGAGGTGATGCACCATGACAACCGAGCAAGCCACGTATCGTTACTTCAAGGTCTTCATTCCTGCCATTCTGGTTTATGGTTTTGGGTCGGTGGGCCTGACGCTGGCAGCCGAAAACATCACCATGCCTCCATTCGTGCTTTATGCATTGGCGCTCATCCCGACCCTCGCAATGATGTGTGTGTTCTGGGCCCATTGGCGGTTTGCCGGCGAAATTGATGAATATCTCCGCCTCATCCAGATCAAGGCGACATTGGTTGGCGTCGCTTGCCTGCTGGTCCTGGCTTCGGGCTGGGGCACCCTGGAATTGCTGGCTGATGCTCCGAAGTTGCAGGTATTCTGGTTGCTGCCGATCTTCTGGGTGTCCCACTCTGCGGCAACCGCGTTCTTTTCCAAGAAGGAAGGCGTGTTCTGATGAAGAACGCACTGAAGGCGCTTCGGGCAGAGCGCGGCTGGTCACAGTCCGTGTTGGGGGAGTATCTTGACGTGTCCCGCCAAACGATTAACGCAATCGAGGCGGGCCGCTACGACCCATCGCTCCCTTTGGCATTCAAGATCGCGCGCCTGTTTGAGCTTCAGATTGAACAGATATTTGACGACGGATCAAAACACGCCACTACCGAACCACAAAACGAAAGATTGCGGCGGTCAGGTTGATATCTGGACGGCATGCGGCGGGGTGATTTTCTAAAGACTCCTGATGTCAGGCCCACGGCTTGTAGCTGTGCAGACGAGGGTCGAAGCTGAAGCGTGATTTGTCTGCGATAGAGAGGACACAAGCGCTCCGTCGCGTCCAGCCATAGTATCTATCCTCGTACTAAGGCAGAATAATTGTCCTTCTTTCAATATGTTATGGGCTTCCTTAGGTGTTTTCCACAAGCCGAGCCAATGGCTCGTGTGTCATCAAGATGGAGCAACACTATGACCCCTTTCTCGAATCTGGGCCCGGATGCCAGCATCGGCGATATCCTGTTTTCCGACCCCGAACGCTTCGGGCCAATCCTGCTTTTTGCAAATAACGTCATGCGGGACGATGGGGCGCTCGACACGCCCACGCGGGAGCTTATTGCGGCCTACGTATCTGGTTTGAACGACTGTACCTTCTGCTACGGCGTTCATGACGCGACAGCTCTGCGCTTTGGCGTTGATGCGTCTTTGCTGGGGGCGCTGTTGGCCGATATCGATCAGGCTGCCATTGCCGATGATCAAAAGCCTGTCTTCGCATTTGCGCGCAAACTCACCCTGTCGCCATCCAGGGTCGCTGACGCAGACCGGCGGGCTGTTCTGGATGCCGGGCACTCCGAGACTGCGGTGAAAGACGTTGTGGCGATTGTCGCGCTTTTCAGTTTCTTCAACCGCCTCGTTGATGGCCACGGTGTCAAAGGCAACGCCGACATATTTCAGCGCGACTCCGAGATGCTCGCAACATTTGGCTACGCCCCTCCACCCGGATGAAGCGCCCAATCGGACACGTCTTCCATTCATATAAAGGAACCCCAAATGAACCGGATTTGTAAAACAGCCCTCGTCATCGGGGGCAGCAGAGGCATTGGGAAGGAACTCGCCCTTGCCCTAGAGGCATCAGGCACACAAACCCATGTTGTTGCGCGGTCGCAGGCTGATCTCGCGGAACTTCAAGCAAACGCACCCGGCATCAAGACAATCAGGAAAGACGCCGCGGAAGAGGGGGTGGCACTTGAGCTGCTGACACGTGTCCAGCCTGACCTCTTGGTCCTATGCGTTGGCGCGACACCTGAAATGGCGCCGCTTCAGACCCAAACCTGGGATGAATTCAGCAAGGCTTGGAACGCGGATGTCAAAGTGGCGCACAGTTTCATGTCCGCGACCTTGACCCAGCCTATGGCAAGGGGCGGCACAATTGTCAGTTTCTCCAGCGGCGCGGGTTTGAGCGGATCGCGTCTCTCTGGCGGATATGCTGGGGCGAAACGGATGCAGCACTTCCTTGCCGAATATGCGCAACGAGAAGCGGATGACCTTGATCTGGGTTTGCGGTTTCTGTCGGTCATTCCCAAGCAACTCGTGCAGGGAACCGAAAAAGGGTTGGGGGCCGCAACAGCCTATTCAGCGGCGGTTGGCAAGCCGTTGGATCAGTTCTGGGCGCAGTGGGACAAGGCGTTGACCGCCCCAGACATCGCTGCGCATGTGATGAACCTGTTGAGCGAGACCGCCCCGTTGCCGACCAACACCTATGTGATTACGGGCAACGGGATGACGGAGGCTGGCTGATGCAACTGCCCCATTCCAAGTGGGGCAGTCGACAATCCTACGGGCGATCACCTCAAGGTCTTGAGGCCCGAAGGTGTTTTGATCTCCGCCACTATCCGCGTTTCGCCGCTTTCCACGGAAATCCGCGGATCATCCAATTTTCCATCAAGCCATGTAGAGATCGTATCGGCCTCTGGATGGGTGATCGAAAGCGAAACAAAGCTACAACCCCGACCCTCCATTCTGGTTGCCACATGCGGGCCGTCCGGCCATTGCAGCACCTTTGGGAATGCACCCGACAGAGGGAGTTTCCCATCGTCACACACTGACATCTGCCATTTGAGATCACCGCGCGTCATGTCGATGATGGGTCCGGTAGTGGCCTGCCGCCCGGCGAGAGCGGAGTGGATATCGCTTGCCCCGACCACCCATGTTCCGATGCGGGGGTCTTCATCAAACGCGTCGAGACCAAACCAACGGGCGCGGGTCGGGCGTGGCGCTTTCGGATCAATGGCGATGACCTCAAGAAAGCAATCCTTTCCGAGCGAGAGCAGCAGGTTATGTGTCCCCATACGTGGGTGCGCCCCACCCGGAGGCATGTCAATTCCCAGCGTGTCGCGAACGTAGTCGACACCCTCTTCAAGCGTTCTCGCCAGGATGGCGATGTGGTCAAAGACAAGATCGGATTTGCAAGATTGCATGTTTAGACCTCCTTTCTTTGCGCGTCACCAGTGGCCGGGCATCGTGGCTTCCACACCCGGACGCTCAAACACGCGCTGCTTCCATGCTTCCAGGTATTCAAGCGTATTGGCAAGCTCTGCAAACCCGAGCTCTGCCATGAGATCCGGTTTGGTTTCAGATGCCCTCTGGACCAGCCTGATTTCAACCCATGACACCGCATCGGCGGCTGATGGTGTTTCTCCCGCCAGAAAATTGCGCCCGTCTTTCAACTTGTCGTCGAGAAACCGCATCTCCGCCTGCATCGCCTCAGCGGCTGTCTTTAAGGGGTGCCACTTGGCTGTGCCTTTGTCAGCCATCGACGCACCTCCAAAGAATACCGGTGTCAGAAAGTCCGCCGCCGCTTTGCGCAGATACTGCCGGCTTTCCATCGTCGCTTGCCAGATTTCGGCGGCCTCCTGATCTGTCGCGCCAAAGAGGGGTCTTTCGGGAAACTTCCGGTCCAGCCATGCGAGAATGGCCATCGAGTCGCGGATCACGACGCTGTCGCTTTCAATGACCGGAACCGTCCCGCGCGGATTGAGCGAAATGAACGGCTCGGCTTTGTGTTCATTTTCGGACAGCTTGAGTTCGTTGATTTCGGCGTTCAGCCCTTTAAAGGCCAGCCCAAGCAGAACGCGCCATCCACGCGGTGAGCCACTGATAGTCGTAAGTGTAAGTGTCATCGGTTTCTCCCTTGTGCTGCGAGAGACGTAACGACCGGAAATGCCTTTGCAAGAAGGCAGAATTGCTGGCCCAAGTATGAGGTTTCGTACTGTCAGAGCGCCGAGCGGGCGGTATCAAAAAGCGTACTATTTCCAAGAATTCTGCCTTCTTGTCGAAAAATACCACGGGTCCTATTTCGGTTTCGAACCACGGAAACTGAGATGATTGGACCCCGTCACATGGGAAAGCTGAATGACAAAAACGCGCTCATAACAGGCGGCACCACAGGCATCGGATACGCCACCGCAGAGGTCTTTTTGGCGCAAGGCGCGCGGGTTGCGATCACGGGTCAAAATGCAGATCGTCTGACCGCGGCTGCAGAGTTGCTCGGCGACGATGTTCTGGCGTTGCGCACTGATCAGACCGATTTAAACCAGATCGATCAGATGGTCAGCCGGCTTGGCGACGCCTTCGGATCAATCGACAACCTGTTTCTAAATGCCGGGATCACGCTGCCTGCGCCTGTTGAGGAAGTTACCGAGGATCAGTTCGACCATCTCTATCAGACAAACCTGAAGGGGCCGTTCTTCACGCTGCAAAAAATGCTCCCGGTTTTGTCCGATGAGGCAAGGGTTGTCATCAATGCCTCGAACCTCGCCGGGATGGGCGTTCCAACAACAGGCGCTTACGCCGCGACCAAGGGCGCGCTCGTATCGCTGACGCGTGTCTTTGCCGCGGAATTGCTGCCCAAGGGCATCCGGGTCAACGCTGTGGCCCCCGGTCCGGTCGCAACACCGAGCATGAGCAAGCTGGGCATGAGCGACGATCAGCTTCAGGGCCTCATGGAACAATTAACCACAACGATCCCGATGGGCCGCATCGGTCAGCCTGACGAAATTGCGAAGGCAGTTCTGTTTCTTGCAACGGACGGAGCCGACTTCATGACGGGTGAAATCATCACCCTCGACGGCGGCTGGAGCAGCCTCTGAGCATCAGGGAAATGAGATGAGCATCACAGTCTACAATATCAGCGGATCCCCTATGGGGTGGCGGGTTCTCCTCGGGCTCACCTTCAAGCGGCTCGACTATGAAGTTGTCTATCTCAGCGGATCAGACAACGAACACAAGCACGCGGATTTCTTGCAGAAGAACCCTCACGGGAAAGTTCCGGTTCTGGAATTTGACGGGGTATTCCGACGCGAGTCGCTCGCGATCCTCGGGTGGCTTGACGAACAGTTTTCCCAAAATCCTCTTTTCGGCGCCTCTACCGATGAAACCTCGAAAGTTTGGACGACCGCCGCACGCCACAGCGACTATCTGCTGAAAGCCACAAATGACGTCGTCTTCCCGGTGTTCAATGGTGAGGACGGCGTACCAAAGACCGGTGCCGAGGGCAGGGCAGGCCTTGACCAGGCGTGTGGTCTATTGCGCGTTGAATTGGCAGAGCTGGAGCGCCACCTGATCGAGACGCGGTTTCTGTGTGGAGACACGCCAAGCGCGGCTGACGCGGTCGCCTTTCCCGATGTTGGAAGGATTGTCCGCGCAATGCAGACCAGGCCGTGGTCAATGTCGGACTTGGCCTTTGAAAACCTCGCTCAGGATTTCCCCAACCTTGCCCGATGGCGCGACCGCATAGCCGCTCTGCCGGGCTATTCCAGAACAGTGCCGCCGCACTGGGACGACCATGATCAGAAAAGGAGCAATCATGACCAGCAATAGCTATGAAAGAACGATCCGCACAACCGCATCCAAAGACGAGGTCTACGCCGCTTTGACCACCGGGATCGCTCATTGGTGGACCAGCGATGCGGGCGTGTTTGAAGAACCCGGCGATATCGCGAAATTCGGTTTCAACGGCAAGCGTGGCTACTGGACCTTCAAGGCCACGACGTTGGACAAAGACCGTGTGGAACTGGAATGCGTCGAAGCGCTGCATATCCATGAGGGGCAGCCCAAGGAGATTGAAACCGAGTGGCTCGGAACCCGCGCGATCTGGACCATGAGCGACCGCGCCAACGGGACAGAGATACACTTTGTCCATGACGGCCTGACACCGGATCTTCTGTGTTTCGACATCTGCGAGGCGGGGTGGGACATGTTCTTTGTCGACAGCCTTCAGGCCTATCTCGACACCGGCACTGGCAAGCCACATGCGTAAGGCTGGCAAGTCTCACGCAGCGGACCAGACATCTGCTTCAGCTAAAGACCACACCACAGAGGATTTCTGGGCGCAGATGCTCGCGCGTCTGGACAAGGAGTTGGGTCTGAAACCCCACGCAAACATCACAAAAGAGGTCAAGTAATGAACATTGAAGCGATCCTGGATCAGCTTGTTGGATGGTACGGAGATGGATCTGATGGCGCTGTCCCCAGTGCCGATCAGTGGGCGCATGTTTTGAACCGAGATCCGGATCAGGCGCTCACCCTGATCAATTTTTTCAAGTTTCGCGAGACTGCGAACTATGCCGGAAGCTCTGGAGGAATTTCGGGCAGCGACGCCTTCGATCAATACGCGGCCGTCAGTGTGCCGACCATGCAGCGTGTGGGTGGAAAATTTCTGCTCGTCGCCCCATTTGAAGCTGCCTTGATCGGTGCGGGCGAAGATTGGGATCTCGTGGCCATCGGCGCGTATCCGAACTTGCAAGCTTTCCTCGACCTCTATCAGGACGCCGCATATCGCGAGGCCTTCACGCATCGCACGGCGGCATGTGCCGCCCAAAAGGTGCTTGTCGCCTCCGGCTGATCTCCAATGCTGCCCAGCTAGACTGGGCAGCATGAAACAGTGTCAGGCGCGCTGCGCGCGCATCGATACCACCCCAATCCAAAGACCAAGCAGCGTCGTATGCAGGGCGATAAACCCGCCCGTCAGCAAGAACCACAGCACCAAATCGTCAATCCTAACCTTTGCCGCGATGCCAAATAGCGCCGATGCTGCCGAAAAAAGACCCATGAGCCACGCCACTTTCACCGCGTCAAACACCGATCCGTTTCGCCAATCCGTTCGAAAGTAGAGCAAAACAATTGCTAAGGCCTCAAGGACCCATGCGATCATTCCATAAAGGTACAGAGGGTCGTCCATGCGGGTGAAGACGCCCAAGTTGAGGAACTGTTGTTCAAAAAGGAAAACATGCCAAAAGACGGCAAGGCACGCAGTTATGAGAAAGGCGCCCACGAAGGCCACCCATTGTGTTCTTGTCATTTCGCTACTCCGGATAAGTGACAGAGTACGGCCTGCTTTCTGGCCGCCTGTTTCCAGAGATACGGGTTTGGTATTTCATTGCAAGTAGACAGTATTTTCGCATATAGTATCAAAAAAGATACTGTAACCGGAGAGATAGAGATGGTCACAACATCAGAAGCCGAAGCGCTAGAAAAACATCCAGAGTTGGCTGATCTCTGTCCGATGCCCGACATTGCAAAACTGATCGGTGGGAAGTGGAAGCTCATCATTCTGCAAATTCTGATCTTCAAGGGCACCAAACGGTTCAATGAACTCAGACGCATGATCCCGGGCGTCACCCAGACAATGCTGACCAATCAGTTGCGGGCGCTGGAAGCTGACGGATTGGTCACACGCAAAATCTATGCGGAAGTGCCGCCGAAGGTGGAATACACTGCCACGCAGCGTGCCCTGGACCTCGAAGAGATGTTTCACGCAATGCATAACTGGTGGATGCGGGCGGACGGTTAGTCCCGTCCACCCCAGTGGCTAATCCACGATGTGACCGGCCGAGTTGTTCAGCATGGTGCCAGCCATGAAGCCTGCTATATCAGAGGCGGCAAAGGCAAAAACTGCCGCTGTATCCTTGGCCTCTGGCAGCTTTTTCAGGGCCGTCTTGTTTTGCTCGATGAACCCTTTCATCTCGTCAAACCCCATCCCCATATTCGCGCCCATGGTGGCGAATGTATATTGGATGGTCGGCGAGTCCGGCATGGCTTCGGACCGCACGCCAAGAACCCGGACGCCAGCAGCACCGTATTCATGGGCAAGCGACCGCATTAACCCTTCGGTCGCCGCATGAGATGCTGTGAGGGCAGGGGACCAGGGGGAGCCGACCTTGGCCAGGGTTGAGGTGTTCAGGATGATAACGCCGCTGCCTTGTTTGGACATGTGCCGATAGGCGGATTTCGCCGTGATAAATTGCGCGGCCGTGTCGACGGCCAGTGGCATCAGGAACTGTTCCAGAGACACCTCACTTGCTGGCTTGCCATGATGATAGAGGCCGGGTGCGACACCCGACATATTGACCACGATGTCGACGGAGCCAGCGTCCTCCGCGATCCCGTCGATGTATTTGTCGACCGCGCTTTCATCTGTCGCATCGACGACGCTCATTGCCGGTTGCCCGGCTTTTGCAGTGGCGGAGGATCGAAACACCGAAGCCCCTTCCTGCTCAAATCGTGTCGCGATGTGGTGTCCAAGATGGCCGCCAGCGCCAAACACCAGTGCATTTTTTCCTTCGAGTAACATGGATGATTTCTTTCAGTTGATTTCGCCTGAGATCGCTGGAAATACAGATGCCTAAGCGCTCCACCTGCGATCTCAGTCGCAACCTATGAAATCAGTATGTATTCGCAAGAAGGCAGATTTTTCGTATATAGGTTGCAAAAACGTACCACTAGGCCGAGCCAAGCCTTGCCTCCCCGCTCCCCGGATCGGTCACGCCGTGGAGGAAATAGTGACCGACGCGCCAATATTCACGAACGACGACCCCTCGCTTCAGGCTTTCAGCCGACCCGGTTCTTGCGCCTTCGATACGGGTCGCGCGACACGCGCATAAAACGGGTCGCTCCGCACCTGTCTCGGTCATTAGTCGGATGGCATGCAATCAATGAAAGGCATGACCATGGAACTCAAAGACAAAACGATCATCATCACCGGTGCGAGCAGCGGAATAGGTGCGGCAGCAGCACTTCTGTTCGCCTCAGAGGGGGCGAATGTCGTGTTGGGCGCGCGCCGCAAAACCCAGCTGGACGTGCTTGTCGGGCAGATCACGCAAAGCAATGGCAAGGCGGTTTGCCTCGCGGGTGACGTCAACGACGAAGCCTATGCCAAAGACCTTGTCGCGTTGGCGGAACAGCAATTTGGTGGCCTTGACGGCGCATTCAATAATGCAGGTATCGTGGGCGAAATGGGTCCAATTCCAGAAATGGACACAAGCAATTGGCAATCGGTCCTTTCCACAAACCTCACAAGCGCCTTCTTCGCGGCCAAAGCCCAGCTTCCAGCACTGGAGAAACGCGGCGGCGGGGCGATGGTGTTTACCGGAACTTTTGTCGGTTTCAGCAATGGCGGTATGCCCGGAATGGGAGCCTATGCCGCATCGAAGGCCGGATTGATTGGGTTCGTGCAATCCTTGGCTGCGGATCATGCGGCGCAAGGCATTCGCATCAATACGATACTGCCTGGTGGCACAAAAACGGATATGGCTGGAGATGATCCCGCGATACACGAACTGGTCGCTGGATTGCATCCCCTGAAACGCATGGCCGAACCCAGAGAGATTGCTCAGTCAGCGTTGTTTTTGCTGTCGGATCGGGCAAGCTTCATTACAGGCTCACCGATGGCAGTAGATGGCGGCATGGCGACGCGCCTGCTTTAACGACCTGCCGTTGGCCATGTCTTGGCCAACGGCAACAACGTCTGCCGATATGTGCCAGGGGATTATGTCCGAGAGCCTCCACGACCGACGGCCCCCGAACGCTTAACCCTCTGTCGCAACGCAGGCGGCCGTTTCACCCAAAGCCACCATCACCGTTGGCACCTTAGTCGAGCCCCAGACAACTGGCGTAGTAGCTCACAGTCGCAGGCCAGTCAGAGAAGATGCCAGCGACGCCAACCTCTTGCGCAAGCACATCCACCACCTCATACATCGCGCCGTCTGACTTGATGGCTTCCGTGATGGATCGGTAATACCAGCCGCCACCACTTTGCAGAGGGCCGGAACGTTCCAAAGTCCACGTGATGATATTCAGGCCAGCTTCTCGGGCTTTAATTGCGTATGTGGACGGGACGATTTTGTCCGTGTCCAGGGTCAGCAACACCCACAGAGGCGGGGCAATGTAATTGACGCCCATAGTCTTGAGCTCATCCATCTGGTGAGCCCAACTGGCGGGGGTATTGGGGTCCCAGCCGTCAATGGAATAACTGTTATCAAGATAGACGGCCTGCGCGCCAAATTCTGGCTCGTTCTTGATCCAGTAAAGCACATCATCAAGATTGAACGACTGCGCCCACACGTCCGAGGCCGGAACGCCTGCGGATTTGTATTCATCAATCATCTTCTGTGCGTAGTCTTCCTGTGTGAAGCCTTCGTGAGGCATCTCGACCGCCGGGCTTTTCAACTCGGGTGTAAATTTTGCACCAAGTGATTTGAACAGAGCAATCGACTCAGCATGGGTCATCAGCTCTCCGCCGTCAGCGGCATAGAGATCCGTGCGCCACCCCGCCGTGCCATCCATGTAATCCTCGACCGTTGTCGCGCTTGAGTTTGCAGCGTCCATTTTGCCACTGAGTGTCCGAAACTGGGCGAGCGTTATGTCAGAGGTTCTGCATTCCGCACTCGCTTTCGTCTCCCCATCGGCCGGGCTGAAACCGGCCACGCATGTCGGCGCAAGATCGGTGGCCAAGATATTCGTGGTGGTGTGCAGATCGTTTTGTGCATGACGGCAAACCAGTTCTTTGTCAGAGGTGAAGGTCACGTCACATTCAAGAATACCTGCGCCCATTTGGGCGGCGGCAATGTAGCTTTCGACGGTATGTTCGGGGAACTGCATTGCGGCACCACGGTGCCCAATTGAGAATGCGGTGCGCTTGACCGGATCACCCGCACAGGACAGGAGCTTGTCCTTGAGCGGGCCGGGGTCCATCTGGTCAATCAGGTATAATGGGCGCGGGCCAGTTGTGACCGGATCGCTGAATGCGGGCGTCACCAACGCGAGCGACAAGAAAATGGGTTTGAGCATAATGCAGCCTTTCGAGAGGGAATATCACTCAGCATACACCAAATGGGCCATCATGACCGCATCTTGATCTCTTGGCATTCGTGGGCGCATCTTTGCGTCGGGACGAGGCTCTGTCGCCTCAGCCGGAATGGCCCGAAGTGAACAGGCAAGGGGGCCGTTGATCGTAAACTGTCGCTAGCAGCGCAAAAGTGGATCGCAGTTTCTGACGGCATCTCATTTGTCGTGCACGACCGGAGGGCAGTTCGCTGTGGAGGCGACTGAGCGGTGCAAAGGAAGATATTCCCCTCCCCGCAACCGCCCAGATTTTTGGCCTGAACCCGCCAAGGCTCATCCAAGGCGGGAACTTAGCTTTCAGATCAATCGCCGCGTCCCTCAGAACCCGGCAGCGGTCGTTGCGAGGGCCTGATTTTCTGCAGCGACCCGTTGCTGAACGGCAGCGCAGGCCTGCAGATTTCCCTCTACGCAGGCGGCGTCGAGTTGTTCGCGTGCCGCAATCTCGGCAGGCGATTCACATGCGCACAAAGCGAGCACAGCTAAAACTAGATATCTTTTCATCGTTTGGTCTTTCTCAGTATCTTTGCAAATTCTCGTGAGGTCGGGCGAGGGCGCAAAGGGATCGAAACCGTTGCGCGGATCGCCAAGGATTTGGTCTTTGTTTTCTGGAGTGGTGCGGTGCCCTTCTGATCGATCGTTATTCGATCAGATGTCGCGCAATTCGCCGCTCAGGTCGTCCATCCCATCACGGCGAGACAGCGCTTTGCGATAGTCCGTCGGGGTCTGTCCGGTGACACGCTTGAACGCATTGTAAAATGAAGATCGCGCATTGAAGCCCACATCGTATGTGATCTTCAAAACAGTGTCGTCGGTTGCGGAAAGACGTGTCTTGGCCTCGGCGATCCGGTAGCCGTTGACGAAATCAAAGAAACTTGCGCCGATCGCCTCGTTCAGGGTTTGAGAGATATAGTTGGGTGAGGCCCCGATATGGCGGGCCAAGCCCCACAGTGACAAGTTTGGATCTCGATGCAGATGGTCTTTTTCCATAGCGGCGCGCAGTTTGCGCGCGATGCGCGTGGATGCCTCTGTGCTCAGGGCGGACTTTTCATATTTCTCGCCCGACGGCCCGGAGGGCCGGTCTTCGCTGGTCGCAGAGGGGTGTGCGTTGTCCGGTCCCGGGGCCAATGGCGGGCGCTGCCTGAGCCCCCAGAGTATTGTCGCGGCTACCAGGAAAAGACCCGCAAGACCTGCAACAACAATAAATGCGCGGGGAATGTCGGGTTGCTCCGGGCCGAAGGCGATCAGCAGAATAAGTGCGTGCGCCCCCCAGAACAAAGCGCCCAGCCCCCCAATCACGTAAATCCAGCGTAACTCATGCTCTTCGGTGCTGGCATAGACATCGCGCAGCATGAGCCGGTAACGCATCATGCGGCGCACGATCAGGAACAGATAGACACCCATCTGTGGGTAGACCGCGAGCTGTAGAAAGGCGATGACAGCGATCAGCGCAGACCACCAGCCGAAGGCCGACAAAATGTCTTCAGGAACTGTCTCTGACCACAGGTTTTGCGGCGACAGGATCATGAGTGCTCCGACAAGCACCGCTGCAGCAGGCAGGACGAAGTGTCGGTAGAGACGCTCAGGTCCTCGCCCTGTTGGCGAGGTCAATGTGAAGACGTAGATCCAGAACAGCGGTGCGAGGCTCAATGAACTGGACAACCACAGAACCATGTCAATCGGCTGCATATAGACCTCCTGTGTCGTCTGGGTCATGCGAGCGAAGGCGTCCGGAAGGTTATTCACTGCGACAGCGGCAAGAAATGCCGCAAAGCTGCGGCTCACGCGCGAATAGCTTCTCTGGGTGAGACAAAAGGCGATGCCAAACACCGCAATAGCGATGGTGGCTGTACTGATCATTTCGGCAAAAATTTGGTCCATGCCGCAAGCTGCCTCAAACCATGCGGCTAGGCCAGTGGGCCAATGCTTCTAAATGCGCAATATCTGTCCGCCCCTGTTGAGGGGGACAATTCTGTCTGCATCCGCGCAGTTGAACCCGCGGCATTGGCCTGACGCATCTGCCTCCCGGCAGACAGGTGTCCGCGCTTCAACACGGGCTGTTGTTAGACTATCAGGGGAGGGAAGACACAGTTGCCCGGAGACATTCAGTGATAGATCACATTACGTTCGGTGTCAGCGATTTCTCGCGGTCCGTGGCATTCTAAGACCGCGCCTTTGCGCCTTTGGGGATACGACGGTTGTTCGACGTACCGCTTGAGGAAACCGAGGGTGTAAAGGTGACAGGCTATGGCGATGACCGGCCATGGTTTTGGATTGTCGAAGAAAACCCGACCTCCGGGATGCTCCACATCGCCTTGGGTTCCAAGGATCATGCCGGTGTCGATGCCTTCCACGCGGCAGCCCTCCGCGCCGGAGGGACCGATAACGGCCCGCCCGGTCCGCGCCCTCACTACCACGCGGATTACTACGCAGCCTTCGTTCTCGATCAGGATGGACACAACATCGAAGCAGTGTGCCACACCCCGCAACCCTAAAACCTGCCACGCAAAAAATATCCGCCCTCTCGGCGCTCTTCTTACGGGCGATACCGCGCCGCTATGTCTTTCAATGACACGATGCTCTCTCGGATCTTCTCAGCAGAACTGTGCGTTCGTGCCATGACCCGCATGCCCACATATTGCGTCACCAGCAAGTTTGCCAAAGCGCGTGAGGCAGGGGCAGGCACAACGGTCTCAAGCGCATCTTCAAACGCGATGAGCAGGCGATCGAGTGATTTTGTGGCCCGGGCTTCGATATCCTCATCATAGGCCGCAGGACCGGCGATGGCCGAACACAGAAGGCAGCCCCGGTGATCACCTGATCGCACGGCCTCCTCAATGGAATCGAACAGTTTGAAAATCCGCGTCCAGCCGTCCTGATCCGGGTCGGTCAGAAGTGCGACAGCCTCGCTCACAGCTTCCTCATCATACCTGCCCAGAACTTGTAAAAACAGCGTCTTCTTGTCGGTGAAGGCCTTATACAAACTGCCCCTTGTCAGATTCATACCGTCAAGCAGGGCGGGCAGCGTCGCGTCGGCGTAGCCGTGTTCCCAGAACACATCCACCGCCTTTGTAAGCGCATCATCGATATCAAATTCGCGAGGTCTGGCCATGCAAAGACAAATAGCAGGCCTTACGTGAATTTGGAACCGGTTAGTACACAATCACGAAATGGTGTTTGGAACCACTTGGTTCCGAACGCTATAGATACCCCATCGAAACACTCAACACGCCCTTCGGGGCATCAACCCAAGAGAGAAACCAAAATGAAAAATATCTTCATAAGCACACTCGGCATTGTCGCGGCAGCAATGATCACCCTCGCACCGATTTCCGCATCGGCAGACGAGACGCGGAGCCAGGGAACATTCATTGGCGCAAGCGAGCACATCACAACCGGCGGGGTGCAAATCGTCAAAACGGCTGACGGCGGCGCAGTCGTCATTCTCGACTCCGATTTCAGCCTTGATGGCGCGCCTGATCCACGGGTCGGCTTCGGATCAGATGGCACCTATGCCGAAGCCAGTGATCTGGGTGAGTTGCAGAATATCAGTGGTCTGCAAATCTATGTCGTACCACCAAGCATCAATGTGGACGACTTCAACGAAGTCTACATCTGGTGTCTGCAATTCGGCGTCCCGTTGGGCGTAGCAGCTCTCAGCTAGACAAAGTGCTTGAATGCACGGGCCGCGCCACTTCCATGAGCGCGGCCCGATGTCGTGAACAGAGCGAACCCGAGGCGCTTGATCAGAAACGATCTGCGCGACTGCTGCGAAAGTCGGTTCACCAAAATTTGGATTTGCCAACCGGTGCTTCATTCGGGCACGTTACTTTAGGATTTACGCAAACCGTTATCGTTTGCTGCCGATTGATAGAGGTAACATGCGATGGCAACCCTGAGCCTGTCCGACCATCTTGATCTGCCATGCGGTGTCCGCGTGAAGAACCGATTTTCCAAAAGTGCGATGACCGAAGCACTGGCAGATCCCAGCGATGCGCCCACCCAAGCACATCAGATGCTTTACAAACGATGGTCCGACGGTGGGATGGCGCTTCAGATAACCGGCAATGTCATGGTTGACCGGCGTTATCTTGAACGTCCCGGAAATGTTGTCGTTGAAGATGAAAGTGTTTTGGATGCCCTTCGGCAATGGGCTGATGCGGCGAAATCCGGGGGCAGCCATATCTGGATGCAGATCAGTCATCCGGGGCGCCAATGTCCAATTGTGGTCAATATCCGCCCGCTGTCACCTTCCGCAGAAAAACTTCGCATTCTTGGGCTTTTCGGAAAACCCAAAGCGATGTCGCAGGATGATATCGAAGAGGCCATCGGGCGTTATGCGCGAACGGCTGAGATTGCACGCAAGGCGGGGTTTGACGGCGTTCAAATTCATGCGGCCCACGGCTATCTCATTAGCCAGTTCCTATCTCCGATCACGAACCAACGTACTGACACTTGGGGCGGTTCTCTGGAGAACCGCGCGCGGTTCTTGCGCCGGGTCTATGAGGCGACAAGAAACGCCGTCGGACCGGATTTTCCCGTCGCTGTTAAGCTGAACTCGGCTGATTTTCAAAAGGGCGGGTTTACGATCGAGGAAAGCTGTCAGGTCGCACAATGGCTGGAGCAAGACGGCATCGACCTGATCGAGTTGTCTGGCGGAACATATGAGCAGATGAGCTTCGTGAACGGCACACAAGAAAAGCAACGCGACAGCACGATCCGGCGCGAGGCCTATTTCTTGGAATATGCCCGCGAGATGCGCAAAGCGGTCAACGTGCCGATCATGGTTACTGGTGGGTTTCGCAGCGTGTCCGCCATGGAGCGCGCCGTGTCAGAGGATGGTGTCGATTTCATTGGGCTCGCGCGCCCCTTATGCGTTCACCCTGATGGGGTCGCTGATATTCTCGAAGGAACGGTGGACCAGATCGGGATAGACGAAGATGGGCTGGTCATGGGGCGTGGCCGATTTGGCGTGAATGCCCAGAACTGGCTCATAAACCTGATCAACACGGTCTCTCGCGTGGAATATTTTGCGTGGCAAATGACCCGCATGTCCCGTGGCCTGTCCCCAGAAACCGATGCGCGAAACAATGCGATCGGGTATTTCATATGGTATCTCAGCCGCACCACATTTCTTGGTCTGCGTCGCAAGTTCAGTCGCAGGCCGTAGCATTTCGCGCTATGACAATGCGCAAGGTAAGGCGCAGTCGGGCAGGTGATCGAGTTTTGTAGCGCGGTCGCCTTTCCTTTGTGTAAAACGTGAGTCTGTATCGCTTTGGGAAACATCATTGTCTGAGTTTACAGAAATACCGGTGCTCGATCTCGCGCCTCTCCTCACTGGTGACAGCACAGCGGCCCTCGCCTTGGCATTCGCCAAGGCTTATGGCGAGACGGGATTTGCCTACATCATCAACCACGGCATAGACCCCTTGCTGCGCGCAGCAGTTTTTGACGCTTCAAAAAGGTTTCACGCGCTTCCCGAGGCAGAAAAACAGCGGATTGCCGTTGACCGACGCCATCGTGGGTACATCGCGATCAATACATCTACGGACGTGAACTCCGAGTTGGCTGATGTGACAAAGCCCAACCAATCGTCGTCATTCATGATGATGCGTGAAGACCCAGTGGTTGATCCCGATGTTTATCTGTCGGGACCAAATCAGTGGCCAGACCTGAACGGATTTCGAGACGCCTGCGAAGCCTATGCTGGCGCGATGACTGAACTGGCTCACAAGCTGATGGGGTTGGCTCTGGATGCCATCGGCCATGAGGATCGCTCGATCCTTGAGACGTTCGAGACACCCACGATTTGGCTGCGGCTGCTTCACTATCCGCCACAACCACCACAATCGCCTGATGATCTGTACGGGTCTGCGCCCCACAAGGACTTTGGATGCCTGACTTTGCTGGCCCAAGACGATGTTGGCGGTTTGCAGGTCCAGACACCTGCAGGGCTTTGGGTCGATGCGCCCCCAATTGAAGACGCGTTTATCGTCAATGTCGGCGATATGCTGCATCGCCTGTCCAACGGGAAACTTTTGTCCACGCCGCACAGGGTGATCAATTCAACCGGACGCGAGCGCTATTCGGTGCCGTTCTTCTTCGATCCTCATGTTTCGACCACGATTGCACCTTTGTCCGGCACCGGCGAGGCCCGGTTCACGCCTCTGAACTTTGGCGCATTTCTGAAAAGCGAATTGGAGGCGAGCTACCAAGCACATCAGGACACACCTTCAGTATCCTGACTTGATGCTAGGTCTGACTTTCGGGCTGGAACGGATCGCGTTGATTGGCGAACCTGTAGGCGCGCGGGGTGGTTCCGGTCTGGTTGCGAAACAGACGGTAGAAATAACTGGTATTCTCGAAACCGCAGGCCTCGATGACGTCTTCGATCGGCTCCTCGGTGCTCCGCAGCAATTGGCCGGCATGTTCGATACGGATGCGATTGATATATTCCGATGGCGTCATCCCCGTCACGGTCTTGCAGGTGCGACAGACATGTTCGTGGCTCCGACCCGCTGCAGAAATCAGACCGGCAGCACCAAGCCGAAAGACATCCGGGGCCAAAGCCGCGCTACAGGCTTCCGCGAACCAGCGCGGCGTGGAGGCATTCAGGCTGCTTGAGGCATGAACAACCCGGTTCACCAGCACCAACAGGAACTCCTCAATCGCGGCGAGTGACCGCTGCGCGGTCTGCAACTGATCGGCGACGGTAACCGCACGGGCAAACCGCGCTGGCCCAAGCGTGTGCAGATCCGGCAATTCGCTGTCCGCGTCAAACAGACGTCCCTCAATCGTATCGTGGTAACGCGCTGCCAGATGGGTGGCGGTCTCGACGCGGAACATCACGTTGATGATCTGGCATCCCGTCTTTCGATCCGCGCAAAACGCATGAACATCGCCAGGCCGGATGAAGGCCAGATGCCCCGGTTCAAGCCTCTGTGTGACCCCGTTAATCCAATGAGCGGTACGACCATGCTCAATCAGGAAGACTTCAAAATAGTCGTGGTCATGGGCCGCATCCGGATAGCGCGTCGCCAGTCGCTTACGGGCGAAATGAAACGCCTCATCCGCGTCGAGATAGCTTTCGATATAGAAACGCGTTTTTCGCATGCAGCAATGTAAGCCAATAAATCCGAGCCATGACAGTCCTAAAATCAAAATAGTGCAATAAAAAGTCAATCTGCGTCGCTGACTTCGCCCCCTTCGCCGGTAAGCTGATACACTTAGGGAGGATAATTGGATGTTGGATCTGTCTCACGATCTGAGCTTTCAGGCAGTGCAGAATACAGCCCCGAAGATGCTGAGCGTCGATCAGATTGCGCAGTACAACACGCAAGGGTTCGTGCAGCCCTTTGACATCTTCTCGACCGCAGAGATCACCGAAATTCGCCGCTATATCGACGGCCTGATGCACGATATGGGGCCTGATGGCGCCTACGGCATCAACTGCTATCAGGCGCGGCTGAGCGGGCTTTATGACATCGCCACCGATGCGCGGATCCTCGATCACGTTGCCGACCTGATCGGACCAGACATTCTGTGTTGGGCTACCGCCATCCTGTCGAAAAAACCGCATGATCCAAAGGCTGTGCCTTGGCATCAGGACGCGTCATTCTGGTCGCTGTCGCCTGCGCGAACCGTTACGGTCTGGCTGGCCATCGATGACGCGGATGAGGCCAATTCTGCGATGCGTTTCATTCCCGCAACCCACAATCAGGGTGCGATGGAAGTGCAGCAAACTGGGGGCGAAGCGGTTTTCCACAAGGAAACCGCCAATGCCGAAACATTGGGTAAGCCGTTCGCAAATACCCTGACGGCCGGGCAGATTTCCCTGCACGCGGATATGCTGGTGCATGGGTCACAAGCCAATACCAGCGACCGCCGTCGCTGCGGCTTTACCTTGCGCTACTGTCCGCCCGAGGTTCAGATCACAGACGAGGCGTGGGCGCGCGGGGTCGAGGCGATCCTGTGCCGGGGGCAGGCTGGAGAGTGGGCGACCCATCCGCGCCCGGAGAATAACGATATCACCAAAACCAGCTCTCCTCATGTCGTGGGGAACAACTGAATGAAGATCACATGGTACGGACATGCGGCCTTCGGGCTTGAGCCCGATCGGGGGCCGCGCGTGATCACCGATCCTTACACGCCCGAAGGTGTCGGCTATGCACCCATCAGGGACGCGGCTGACCTTGTCGTGATCTCCTCCGACGATGACAGCGCGCATTGCCGCGCTGATCTGATTTCGGGCGAGCCGACAGTCGTGAACGCGCTGACCGTGGCGCAAAATGGCGGATCAGCTACGGCAGAGGATGTGCAGATCACGGCTATTGAAGCCGCTGAATGGGACCACCACCCGGAACACGAGGTGCCGGGACAGAACGGGATGTATCGCTTCACGCTGGACGGCATCAAATTTGCCCATATGGGCGATGTCGGCAATCCACTCACAGATGCGCAGCAGGCGTTCTTCGAGGACACAGATGTGCTTTTTGCGTTGGCGGGGGGCTACCTGACACTGGAATTGCCTGATCTGATGGAGATGATCCATCGCACGCGCCCCAAGCTGGTGATCCCGATGCACTTTCGCACGCTCACCTACAAACCCCGCAATACGATGTGGATTGAGAGTTTCCTGAGCCATTTCAAAGAGGAGGATGTCGATTTCGCCTTTGGCGCGACGACTGAACTGGCGCACGAAGATTTGCCCGAACGTACACGCGTTCTGGTGATGGATTACGTTCGATAAAGACAAGCGGGCGAGGGCCCGTCGGACCAATTGGGAGGAAAATATGAGAATTTCAAAACCACTTTTGGCGGTATCCGTGTTGGCCTTTGCAGCCATATCCGGCACGGCCTTTGCGCAGGATGTCAGCCGTGAGGAAACGGTCATTTTCGATCTCGACCGCACCATTCAGGACCCTGAGAACTTCAATTGGATGACCCCTGGCACCAAGCGGATGCATGGCGCGCACCAGACGATGTGGGAGCCGCTGTTCATCCTGAATTACGGCACTGGCGATCTTGATCCATGGCTCGCGACGGGCTTTGAGGCCAATGACGACAGCACAGAGTTCACGGTCACATTGCGCGAGGGCGTGGAATGGTCTGATGGTGAAGCATTCAACGCCGACGACGTTGTGTTCACGGTCAATATGGCGCTGACCAACGAGGAAATCTCCTCTCGTGAGGCCTCGACCATCCGGGCACAGGTGGCCTCGGTCGAGAAGGTAGATGATCTGGCGGTGAAGTTCACACTGACCGAGGCCAACCCCAGATTTATTGTCGAAAACTTCGGGGTGCGCATTTTTGGCTCGTTCCTGATCATGCCGGAACATGTCTGGAATGGTCAGAACGCGGCGACCTTCACGTTCAACCCGCCGATTGGCACCGGGCCCTACACGTTCACCTCCGCGTCCTCCAACCGCGCCATCTGGGATCGCAACGATGATTGGTGGGGGGCCAAAGCCGGCTTTCAGGACCTTCCCGCGCCCAAACGGGTGATCTTCCTCGAAAGCGGCGGCGAGGAAAGCCGCGCACAGTTGATGGCGTCAAATCAGTTGGACGCAGCGCAGAACGTGACAATCGGCACGTTCGAGGCGATTGCCGCTCAGAACCCCAACGTGCAGGCATGGCATGAAGGCTACCCCTATGCGGCGTCCGATCCTTGCGCGCGTCAGCTGGAAATCAATACGACCGTGGCACCTTGGGACAACGCCAATATGCGCAAAGCGGTGGCGGCAATCATCGACCGTAGCCAGATCGTGAATGTTGCATATGAAGGCACCACCGAAGCCTCTCGGACAATGTTTGCCCAGTACGGTTCAATGGCGCCGTTCATCGACGCAGTCGCTGCGGCCGGATACGAGTTGCCCGCAAAGGCGGATGTCGATGCCGGGCAGGCACTGATCGAAGGCGAGGGCTGGACCAAAGATGGTGATTACTACACCAAGGATGGCGAAACGCTGTCGGTGAACATTCACGTCAACTCCGCCTCCACTGAATACACTCGCACCATCGATGTGATCGTCGAGCAGCTCCAACGCGCGGGCATCGACGCCAAGGCAGTGCCGGTCGAGAATGGGGTGTTCTGGGGCGAAGTGCTTCCGTTCGGCGCTTACGAGATGAGCTATTCCTGGCTGTCATGCGGCTCGGTGAACGAGCCTTGGGCCTCCATGGGGCGCTATACCGTGAAAGATGTCGTGCCAGTGGGCGAACGCAGCCCTGGGTTCAACAACACCAGCCGGTGGGATGGGGACGTCGCGGCGGCGTATTCCGAAATTGTCGACAAGATCGGGACCTTGTCCCTTGGCGATGACGCGATCCCGGGCATGGTGGCCGAAGCCTATGCCCATCTGGATGCCGAGATGCCGTTCATCCCGCTGGTTCAGGCCGCAAAGCTTTTGCCGATGAATACGACCTATTGGACCGGTTGGCCATCGGCTGACAATTACTACAACCATCCGTTCTTCTGGTGGAACCACACCCATCAGATCATCCATAATCTGCAACCCGCAGGATGATCTGAGGCCTTGACGCGTGCGGCAAGGGCTGCGCCCGCCGCACGCTGCAACGGTCCAAAACGCCAAATCGTATGGCAGGCTGCCATACGCCGAGCCATACGTGTAGCCATACGCGCGCCGTACCGCCGTATTGAGGAGGTCTGAGACATGGGACGCATCCCCAGAGACTACCTTGTCAACCGACTTGTGACCCTGGTTCTGACGATCCTGATCGCAGCGACGATCATCTGGATCATCCCGCGCCTGTCGCCGGTTGATCCCGCCGAGATCGCGCTTGGCCGGATGGCGTCGGGCGCCGGTGCCGTGGCAAACTCAGAAGAGATACTGGCGCAGTTGCGCGCCAATATGGGCATCGATCAACCTCTGATTGTTCAATATTTTAAGTATCTTACGGGAGCGTTGGTGTTCGATTTCGGTCTGTCGACCGCGGCCTTCCCAACCCCAGTTTCGACCCTGATCCTCAACGCGCTGCCATGGACATTGGGCCTGATGATCTTCTCCCTCATCATCACCTTTTTCATCGGCAATCTTCTGGGCGCGCTGATGGTCTGGGACAGATCGCCAAAACTGGTCCGTGTGGCGATCCCGGCGGCGATGGTCTTTACATCAATCCCACCGATCCTCTCCGGTCTTCTCCTGATGTGGATCTTCGCCGCCAAACTCCAATGGTTCCCCCTAACCGGCGCCTACTCGATCTTCGTAGAGCCGGGCTGGACGTGGGACTTCGTGTCCTCGGTGCTTTATCATGGGTTCTTGCCAGCCCTTTCCATCGTGATCGTGACGTTCGGGTTCTGGACCTTGGGCATGCGCGGCCTGATGATCACCGTGCAAGGCGAGGATTACGTCAAGCTGGCGGAGGCCAAGGGCCTGCGTCCACGCTACATTCTCTATCGCTACATGATCCGCAACGCGATCCTGCCGCAGATCACAGCCTTCGCTCTGAAGATCGGATTGCTGATCGCAGGACAGGTACTCGTGGAGCGCATCTTTGCCTATAATGGCATGGGTAAGCTTCTCTATGATGCGATCCTCAATCAGGACTTCCCGGTTATTCAGGGCGTCTCTTACGTGATCATTCTGATGACCGCCTTGAGCGTGTTTCTGGTGGATCTGCTCTACCCGTTCATCGACCCCCGCATCCGGCACGAGGCAGCGTGACATGCCCAATTATTCGACAGATGACAACGCCGCCGAAGCCGAGACGCCGGTTTCCATGACACGCGCCGAACGCCGACAGGCTCGTCGGATTAGGCGCTTCGACAACCCATGGATGAACCCAAAACTGATCTGGGGCGTCAGCCTTCTGATGGGCATCATTGCGCTTGGTTTGATCGGTCGGGTGTTGTGGGACCCCGAGTTGGTTTTTACGGGGTCGGCCCCCTTGAAACTGCCGCCCCTAGGCTTTGAGAACCTGCGGGGGCAACCCGGTGTCTTGGATCATCCGCTTGGCACGGATGGTGGTGGGCGTGACATGCTCGCACTGATCATCATTGGTGCGCCGAATACCTTATTTGTTGGCTTATTGGCGTCGTTGATTGGTATGTCGATTGGGATTTTCCTTGGCTTTTCTGCCGGGTTTCTCGGCGGGCGCATCGACGACACGATCCGTGTTCTGGCGGATGTCATGATAACCATTCCGCCGTTGTTGATCCTTGTCGTGTTTCAATCTGCTTTTGGCGACGTGACGCTCACCATTATGGCGCTTTTGATCGCTGGTTTTGTCTGGCAATCGCCAACTCGGCTGATCCGAGCGCAGGTGCTTTCGATGAAGCAATCAGGCTATGTGCAGATGGCTCAATTGTCGGGCGCATCGACGGGTCACATCATGTTCAAAGAGATGTTGCCAAACCTTGTGCCGTATCTGTTCGGATCGTTCATTGCGTCGGTCACGACCTCTATCGTCACCGCCGTGGGTCTTGAAGTTTTGGGCCTTGGCCCGCAGCGGATCCCGACGCTTGGGCGCACGATCTACGAAGCTATCAACGCAGGCGCGCTGATCCAGAATCTCTGGTGGTGGTGGGGCATTCCAACGCTTCTGCTCGCCACAATGTTCATCGGGCTTTTGTTGATCAATCTTGGTCTCGATGAGGTGTCAAACCCGCGTCTGAGGAAACTGTCATGAGCGATAAACCCGTTCTTACCTTGCGCGATCTGTCCATTGAGTTTCCGACTCCCAAGGGGGTCGTGCAAGCCGTGAAAAATCTCGATCTGACTATTCAGAAGGGCCGTCGCGTGGGCTTTATTGGTGAAAGCGGATCAGGCAAGACAACGACCGCCTTGGCCGTGATGCAGATGCTCGCCGAACCTGGGCGTGTGGCATCTGGCAGTATCGACCTGGTTGGCACAGACGTGCTGGCATTGACCGAGGAGGAGATGCGCAAGACGCGTCTGTCGCGGATCGCGTATATTCCGCAGGGCGCAATGAACTCTCTCAACCCCGTAATGCGCATCGAGCCACAGCTTTGGGATGGGATCATTGCCCATGAGGGCCACATGGAGCGCGCGGAGTTGAAGCGTCGATCTGATGCAGCACTGACCAGCGTTGGTTTGCCTGCGCATACTGGCGAGCTGTTCCCGCATGAGTTGTCAGGCGGTATGAAGCAACGGGTTTGTATCGCGCTTGGCATCATCCTGAACCCTGACCTGATTATTGCAGACGAACCAACGTCGGCGCTTGATGTGGTTACACAGCGACAGGTCATGCAGACGCTCAACGACATTCAGGCGCAAATCGGCTCGGGGCTCATTCTGATCGGTCACGATATGGGACTGATGGCACAATCGGTAGATGAGTTGGCCGTTCTGAAGGATGGTGAATTGGTCGAACATGGTACGGTGAAACAGATCATTGAAGCACCAAAACACCCCTACACCCAGGACTTGATTTCTTCGGTGCCACTGGTGGGTGGCGACAGTTTTCTTAACCCCGAGCGCAACGCCGAGGCGCCGAAACGCGACAGCAGCGAGCCGCTGCTGCGCTTTGAAAAGGTGCGTAAGGACTATGGAGCGGTCACAGCGCTGCACCCAATGTCATTTGCTTTGCAGGGCGACACACCGCAGATCATTTCCATCGTGGGGCAGTCGGGATCGGGCAAATCCACGATGGGGTCGATCATGCTGGGATTCAACCCGCCAAGCCAGGGCAGAGTGCTGTTCGAAGGACAGGACGTGGCGGCGATGAACGCTGCGCAAAGTCTTGAGTTTCGTAAGAACGTGCAGGCGGTCTTTCAGGACCCTTACGCCTGTTTCAATCCATTCTACCGAGTCAATCATGCGCTGAAATTTCCGTTCAAACAGTTTGGGCTGGCGCAGTCTGAAGCACATACTCAACAAGCGATGGAGGAGGCGTGTGATGCCGTCGGTCTTGATCCTGATCTGGTGCTGTCGCGCTATCCACACCAATTGTCAGGTGGCCAAAGACAGCGGCTGATCGTGGCACGTGCATTGATGCTGAGCCCGAAACTGCTGATCGCGGACGAGCCTGTCTCAATGGTTGATGCCAGCCTGCGCGCCACGATCCTGAGCAACATCTACGATCTGAAGGACAAGTATGGCATCTCGATCCTTTACATCACGCATGACCTCGCCACGGCATATCACGTCAGCGACTACGTAATGGTTCTCTACAAGGGCCATGTGGTTGAGGCGGGTCCGCCGAAAGAGGTTATCGGCCAGCCACAGCATCCCTACACGCAGCTTCTGATCGACTCGATCCCGTGGCCCGATCTGGATCGTGCATGGGGCGGTGGGCGTAGTGATTGGGACCCAGAAACGCTGGAGGCCGAGGCAGAGCGCGCAAGCGCTGTCTATCGTGGCGATGTCGTCGGTTTCGAACTGGCGCGGGTCTAACAGGGCATGGGCGGGCGTTGGCCCTTCACGGAGGAAAAAATCGCCTCCCGTCTGGCGCTGATCGAGCCATTTATCTTCCGGCGTAAGCTGTGTTTGCCTCATTTCAAATTGTTGACGCTAAATGAAGCCATGACCGACGCCCCGATCTGCGCCGACCCGAGCAACTGGGAAGAGGTCCCGCATCAAAGCTATTGGGGTCAAAGTGACCTTAATTTCGTGCTCAAGAGTCACTTTCAGGTGCCGCCGGATTGGAACGCTGAAAAACTCGCGCTGCACCTACCGCTTGGAGAACTTGGAGATATCTTCAACCACCCCGAGGCGCTTGTTCACATTGATCAAGCGCCTATCGGGTCTGCTGACCGATATCACCACACGCTGCCTCTTGCCGCGGCGTTGGCCGATGGCGCAGAGCATGTTCTATCGCTTCATGGATGGACGGGATTGGCGGGCTGGCCGCCGAACCCAAACAGTAAAGCCAAGCTATTCATGGGGACGCCTTCACTGGTTGAGCGGGATGAGGCGTTGTTGGCCTTCCATCAACTGGCCAGTGCCGTATTTGATACAGTTTGCGTATTGGACCCTGCCGGTTCCGAGCGCCCGGCTTTGCTGGACGCTCTCGATTGCGCGTTCAAGTTGCTGGATACGCGCGATCCGATTGGAGATATGCTCTATAATTCGGTTCCTGCTGCGCATGCCGTCCTTGAGTCCGGAATAGCCGCTGCTGGCGCGCCTCTGGACGCAACTCTGCACGGGATCGGGCACGCCCATATGGATATTGCGTATCTCTGGCCGATCTCGCAAATCCGCCTCAAGAATGCCCGAACCTATTCCAATGTCCTGCGACTGATGGAAGAGGATCAGGACTTCAAATTCTCCCACTCGCAACCGCAACTCTACGCGATGGTGGCCAAGGACTACCCGGCACTTTTCGAGCAAATCAAATCCCGCGTTGAGGAGGGCAGGTGGGAAGTCATGGGCGGCACTTGGGTCGAACCTGACCTGAACATTCCGGGCCCTGAAGCGTTGGTTCGGCAACTGACGCTCGGGCGAAAATACTTCCGTGAGACATTCGGAGATGTGGAAACCCCGGTCCTGTGGCTGCCCGATACGTTTGGGTTTCCAGCACAAATCCCGCAACTGATGCGGCTTGCCGGCTTAAAATGGTTTGTCACCAATAAGCTGAACTGGAACCAGAGCAATAAGGTTCCCTGGTCGACGCATCATTGGGAAGGCTTGGATGGAAGCCGGGTGCTGGCGCATATTCTGACCACGCCCAGAGATGTGCAGTATTTACCCTTTCCGACGAACTACAAAAGCGATCTGAGTGCTGCCGAAGTTTTGGGCACGACCAGCGATCCCTCCATTCCCAAACAGATCACCACGTTACCAATTTGTTATGGCTACGGCGATGGTGGCGGTGGGCCGACTGAGGATCTTTTGGCCAAGGCTCGGGCCTTTCGGAATATGCCCGGCATGCCGAAATTCAAGATGAGCACAGTTCGGGAGACCTTCGATCAGATCGAAGCAGATGCGGCTGACCTGCCGGTCTGGGCTGGCGAGCATTACATGGAAGGTCATCGCGGGGTTCTGACATCACAAGGCTGGATCAAAAGGGCGAACAGGCAGGCCGAGCGCGCGCTGCATGAGGCTGAAGCCTTGTCCGCCATGGCAGGTTTGACATCGGATTTGTCTGAAGCGTGGCGCCTGCTTTGCCTCAATCAGTTCCACGACATCATCACCGGCACGTCGGTTGCAGCGGTTTTTGACGATGCGCGGCGGGATTTTGTGAAAATTATGGAGGCAACAGAACGGGTGGCTAGGCAGGCCGCAGAGGTACTGCGCACATCCCAACCAGCAATCGCCAATTTATCGCCCATAGCGGGCGCGCGCGTGGTGTTGGTGGATGGGACAACGAATGAACAGGGGCAGGGGGTCGAGGATGGGACCCTCCTTCATTTCGAAACACTTCCGGCCTATTCCGTCACGCCGATTTCCGAAGCCAGCCAACCGAGCGATCCTGTTTCGATTGAGCAGATTGGAGCGGATATCGTGCTTGAGAACGCATCCTTGCGGGTAGAGATCGGACCGGACGGACAGCTTACTCGGGTATTTGAGAAAAACAGTAGGCAAGATGTGCTGAAACCGGGCTGTACGGGCAATCAATTGCAGGCGTTTGAAGATCGCCCGATTTGCTGGGACGCCTGGGATATAGACCCGCATTTCGAAGACCGGATGGAGATAGTTCAGGGAGCTGCGACGGTTGAAATACTGGAGCGTGGACCGATACGAGCCAGCGTTCGGATCACCACGCATTGGCGATCGAGCCGCCTGACCCAGACGATAGCGCTGTGCGCACAATCCAACCGGATCGATTTCGTCACAGAGGTGGATTGGCACGAACAACATACCCTGCTCAAGGCCGCTTTCCCCACCTGTATCTGCGCCGCACAGGCGCAATTTGATATTCAATGGGGCCATGTGGAGCGGGCCACGTCGCGAGAGAGTTCATTCGACGCCGCGCGCTTTGAGGTGCCGGCCCAGAAATGGGCGAAACTGAGCTCAGAAGGGCTTTCCGTTGCCGTGCTGAACGATTGTAAATACGGCTACGATGTGCGCGCTGATACGATCCGCATCACGCTGATCAAATCCTCCACGTCGCCCGATCCGAACGCCGATCAGGGTCATCACGAATTCACCTACAGCCTGTTGCCGATTCTTGGAGAGGATCGACACGGTCTTGATAGAGAGGCCTACGATCTGAACTCTGCCACGCGGCTCTTGCCCGCTGATGTCGACGGAAGGCCAGCCAAAGTACCGTTTCGGTCGATAGCTCCGAGCAATGTGATTGTCGAAACGCTCAAACCTGCTGACGATCGGAATGGCATTGTGCTCCGATTGTTCGAAGCAATCGGGCGCGAAACGACGGCGGAGATTGAGTTTTCAGCAGAGATTGAAGCCGTCTCGGAAGTCGATTTCTGGGAGCAAGAGATATCAGCACTCGCCCATAAGGATCATCTGTTTTCCGTCAAGCTAAATCCCTTCGAGATTGTCAGCCTGCGTGTTGTTTTGAAGACGTAAACCGTGGATGGGATTAGACGCCCAAACTGGTTGTCAGGTTGTGCGCTGTACTAACCACGGCGGTTCGCCGTCGCTTCTGCAAAAAATGGGCCTATGTCTGGCTGTTCGTGCGTAAATGCCATCGTCCATTTCATGTTGTGGTGGGCCACATAGATGTCGGCGGCAAACGACGTGAAGTCAGGGTAGTTCCCGGAAGTACAGTCGTAGGACCAGTGTCCTTCTTCATCGAACAGAACATAGGGAGCGGCCCATTGGCTCCTATAGGCGTTCAGGGCCGCCGCGCCAGTGATCGCCTTCTGGAATTCAAAGCTAAACCCGTGCCATCTGAAGCGTTTGTGGACCCACGCGCCAGTCGTTTTTTTCACGTTCTGGGCGAATGCGAGGCGCCAGCGCTCCTCGACGTGTTCTCGCGCGCTTTGGCTATGTGGTTCAAACTTGACCTCCTCCTGCCGAAGAAAGTCTTCGATTTGCTCTTTGATCGGCGTCATCTGACCTGAGGCTACCCAATTGCTGTCTAAACCAAACCTTACCCTAGTTTCGTAAGAATGTATCCAAAGGAAGCAGTATTTGGGCCGCGCTTCGACGTTGCTTTAGCTTCATGGTGTAGGTTTCATTCGGCTCCTTCGCATAAAATCTGATTAAACGCATGTTCAGGTTTTTCTGCAATTAACGCTTGGTCGCTGAAGGTCAGTTTAGTGAAATTTGAACTGCGGCCCATGTTGCGATAAACTGTAGAAAATATAAAAATGAGCGGTTTCATATGAATATGGTTTTGCACCGGGCGTGGGAGTCTGTTTTCAGTCCCATGCTACAACGTCCCAAGCGCCTTCAAGTTGCAGCACTTTGCCATCGTGGCAATAAAAAGAGTCGCGAATATTTGCTCGTTACCAGTCGTGATACCAAGCGTTGGATCATTCCGAAAGGGTGGCCTATTCGGGGTCTGAAATCGAATGAGGCGGCTTTGCAGGAAGCTTGGGAGGAGGCAGGCGTAAAGTCTGGAGTCGCTGGCACTCGGCCCGTAGGCACTTACACCTACCAGAAAAAGCAAGCCTCTGGTTGGAGCTTTCCGGTCGAAACTCTCGTATATTCTGTGGCCGTGAACAAACTTTTGGAAGTGTATCCGGAAGCAGACGAACGGACACGCAGGTGGGTTTCCGCGCAAACTGCTGCGACGATGGTCGATGAGCCTGAGCTTCAGCAGATTTTTCTCGATCGGGACTGCTAAAATATTCTCAGCATCCAATTGATTTATCTTCCCGGTGACAGTTAAACACTCCCAAGATTCTGGGGGAGCAGGATGACTGAGCAACAACAAGGCGATCTACGCCATCTCGAAACGCTGGATCGTGATCTGGATCGTTTCAGTAATCTGGAGTTGGCAACAAGCTATGTTGGACGGCCTATGGTCGGGCCGGGGATATCTCTTGTTTTCGTTGTCCTAGCAGGCCTCAGCGCCGCTTTGTTCTTTGGCCAAACCAATAATGCGATGATCGTGATCGTTGCAGCGTGCTTCGGCGCTTACATGGCGTTGAACATTGGCGCCAACGATGTTGCAAACAACATGGGGCCTGCTGTCGGGGCCAATGCGCTCAGCATGGGCGGCGCGATTGCCATCGCTGTCGTCTTTGAAAGTGCGGGCGCGCTGATAGCTGGCGGAGATGTCGTCTCAACCATTGCCAAGGGTATCATTGCGCCTGAAAGTATGGGGACCGCCGAAATCTTTATCTGGGCCATGATGGCCGCGCTTCTGTCGGCTGCTCTATGGGTCAACCTTGCCACCTGGGTCGGTGCTCCTGTCTCCACCACGCATTCCGTAGTGGGCGGTGTAATGGGTGCTGGCATCGCAGCGGCGGGCTTTGCTGCCGTGAACTGGCCAACGATGGGCAAGATTGCCGCGAGCTGGGTGATATCGCCAGTTCTGGGCGGTGTGATTGCCGCGCTGTTTCTGGCGTTGATCAAGTCCCGGATTATCTATCGCGAGGACAAGATCGCGGCGGCGCGCAGATGGGTGCCCGTGCTTGTCGGTATCATGGCTGGCGCTTTCGCGTCCTATCTGGCCCTGAAGGGATTGAAGAAGATTATCAAGATCGACCTGCCGACCGCATTGCTTATTGGTGCGGCGATTGGAGCATTGGTTTGGGTTACAATGATCCCGATCATCCGAAAGCAATCTGAGGGGCTGGAGAACCGCAACAAATCGCTGAAGGTACTTTTCGGCATCCCGTTGGTTGTGTCGGCTGCTCTGTTGAGTTTTGCCCACGGTGCCAATGACGTCGCCAATGCCGTCGGTCCGCTGGCAGCAATTGTGCAGGCGTCACAATCTGGCAACTTCACCGAGGCCGTCAGTATTCCTTTTTGGGTCATGGTAATCGGTGCCTTTGGGATCTCGTTTGGCCTGTTTTTGTTTGGCCCCAAGCTGATCCGCATGGTCGGCAGTCAAATCACCAAGCTGAATCCGATGCGGGCGTATTGCGTCGCGTTGTCAGCAGCGATCACCGTGATTGTTGCAAGTTGGTTGGGGCTTCCTGTCAGTTCAACTCACATTGCAGTCGGTGGAGTGTTTGGCGTTGGTTTTTTCCGTGAGTGGGACGCGGAGCGCCGCATCCGCAACGCTCGGCTTGCGATGCCAGATCGCCCGGCCTATGCGCCCGAGGAGCGTCGGCGTCGGAAGCTTGTCCGTCGTTCTCATTTCATGACAATCATTGCCGCGTGGGTAATCACTGTGCCCGCAGCCGCCATTCTTTCGGCAACGATTTTCTTTCTCATTACCGCCGCTATGGGGGCTGCGTAGACGCTTTTTTCCGGCGGGATTATCATCAAGGCGCGCACCTCCATTTCTAGATGACTGAGCCCGTTCGTGGCAGCCGTCGTTGACAAATTGGCGAACGTCTTCGAGCCAAACAAATCTCAGAGTTGGCTGGCGACGAAAGCGGCGGCACGAACGCCGTCTATCAGCCGTATCGCACCGCTTTCGCCCGTGTTTTGCTTTATATCGACCATACCGCCGCATCCTAAGACTACCGACTGAACACCGTCCTCTGCTGCGGCTTTTCGGATCTCGGCCGTCACTTGTCCCGCAACTGCCTCGTCTTGCTCCAGCGCCAGCACAGGGACGCCACTGGCCCGCACTTTACCAAGTTGAGCTTGCAAGCCATAGCCACGGATATTCGCTTCCAATATGGGAACTGACACATCCAACGTCGTAACGACCGAAAAACGCCCCGAAATTGCAGCCAAATGATACGCGGCCTGACCAATACCTATTACGGGACAGCTCGCCATTTCGCGCGCCGCATCAAGAGCTGTGTCATCGAAGCACCCGATGATGATTGCAGACGCGCCTTGCTCAGACGCTTTGGCTACCAATTCAAGCAGAGGACCCTCCGCTAGGCGGCCATCTGCTTCGCCTTGAATGGCAGGTGGACCTTCATGGGATGTCCATCCTTGGAACTCCGCCGCTGGTACAGCTTCTCGTGCCGTGCGCAACATAGCTTCGGTCATGGACGCTGTGCTGTTTGGATTGATCAGGACGATCATAGCATTCCCTGACCCGCATCTGATCCGGCGCGGGCTTTGCGGCGCGTGCTCCAAAGCGCAAGACATAAGAACAGCCCGATCATCAATAGCGAAAAGACAGTTGTGAGTGTGCCCAAAGCGTAGAGCACCGGCGTGGTCACATTGGTTGTCATGCCGAAAATCTCAAGCGGCAGGGTGTTGTAGCTGCCCGAGGTGAGCAGGGTCCGCGCGAACTCGTCATAGCTGAGTGTGAAGCCAAAAAGCGCGACACCGATGAGCGACGGCCCGATGATCGGCAGCACCACATGGCGCAGGGTTTGCCAAGAGGTAGCGCCAAGGTCACGTGCGGCTTCTTCATAACTTTTGTCAAACCGATTGAAGACGGCGAACATGATCAAAAGACCGAAGGGAAGGGTCCATGTCAGTTGGGATCCGAAACCGGACGTTGACCAATGCACGTTCAATCCCGACTGCGAGAAGATCAGGCCAACGCCGAGTGAGATCAAAATGGACGGGATCACGAGTGAGGTGATGATCAGGTAGAATAGGATGCTGGAGCCCTTGAACTTCTTACGGAAGGCCAACCCACCCATCACAGATAAAACCACGGTGGTCATCATGACCATCAACCCAAGCGCAAAGCTGCGACGGAAGCTGCCCCAGATGTCACCCACTGCCTGTTGTTCAAACAGGTTGCGGAACCAGTGCAGAGAGGTGCCTTGCATGGGGAAGGTCAGCCCGCCGCCTGGTCCCTGAAAGGATAGAATTGCGATGGTAATAGTGGGGCCATAGAGAAACAGAAGAAACAGCGCAAAAAAGGCGCTGAGCACGTAGAAGGAGCGGGGCCGTGGTTCCATCTTACAGCTCCTTCCTGATGTCAACGAAACGCAAGAGTATGCCGATCACAATCAATACGGTGAGCAGCAATACCACGGCCGTGGCAGAGGCGGATGGATAGGCAAGAAGTGCGATGTCGTTGGAGATCAGACGCCCCACATTCGCGGATTGTGATCCAGACATGAAACGCACCGTAATGAAGTCGCCCATCACCAGAGTTACCACGAAGATCGTGCCGATCATAATGCCCGGTTTGGTCAGCGGGATAATGACATTCCACAAGATTTGCGTACCGGAAGCGCCCGCATCGCGCGCCGCCTCGATCAGCGACTTGTCGATGCGCATCATCGTGTTGAAGATCGGGACAACCATGAAGAGCGTGTAGAGATGAACGAACGCCAGTATTACAGCGAAATCGCTGAACAGCAGCCACTCTACCGGTTCGTCGATCACGCCCCAAGAGATCAGGGCTGAATTCGCGATTCCGTTGCGCCCTAAAAACGGGATCCAGCTGATCATGCGGATAATATTGGAAGTCCAGAAAGGGATTGTGCAAAGCAAAAACAATACGACTTGCCACGTTAGGCTGCGTATATGGAAGGCTAGGAAATAGGCGACGGTGAAACCGATGCCGAGCGTGAAAACCCAAGTAATAAAGGCGTATTTGAAGGTGTTGAAGAAGACACGATAGGTAACGTTTGAGCCGAAAAGGAACTCGTAATTCTCGAAATCAAAGGCCGGGATAATCGAGAATTCTGTCGCTTGCCAGAAGCTGACCGTGACGATCATGACAATGGGCAGGACCAAGAAGAACATAAGCACCGCGATGATCGGCAGTGCCATGAGCCATCCTAGAAATGTGTTGTTCTTCAGCACGTGGGGTCTTTCAGCGTGAGGGTGGGATGGGCGCGTTGGCGCCCCATCCCTTTGATATTCAGGCCGCGATAAACTCGTTCCATTTGCGGACCATGTACTGATTTTCGTCCATGACTGCGTTCCAGCAGGCGACCGCTCCCATGCGATCTTGGAACGAACCGCCATCGCGTACGTCGCCTGCTTGTGCGAGCGCGTCGCCAGTAGGCGAAGTTATGGTGTCGGTGGCAGCTTTGCCCTCGAACCAATAGCCCCATTCGTTCTCGGACATGTAGTTCTTGGAGGTCTCAGGCACCGCCGAGTAGTAACCTTGCCGCATTAGGTAGCCGCCGACCCAGCCGTCGAGATACCAGTTGATATACTCATATGCAGCATCGCGTTCGAGGCCTGTCAGAGCGGCTGACAGCCCGATGCCACCGCCCCATGAACGGTAACCCTCTTCAAGCGGTTGATAGACGCAAGGCACGCCTTTGGCCTTAACTGCCGTGATGGCAGGCGACCACATGGACTGGATCACAACCTCACCCGAGGCCATCAGGTTCACGCTCTCATCAAACGATTTCCAGAATGCGCGGAACTGGCCGTTTTGCTTGGCCTCGGTGAAGATTTTCATCGTCAGATCAATCTCTTCACGGGTCATGTTGCCCTTGTCGGGATATGTGTATTCACCCATGGACTCCACGACCATTGCCATGTCCATGATCCCGATTGATGAAATGTCGAGGATGGAGGCCTTGCCTTTGAATTCAGGGTTCAGCAACTCCGACCAGTTGTTGATCGGGCGTCCAATGAGATCAGGCCGAATACCCAGCGTGTCGGCGTTGTAGATCGTGGGAATAAGCGTCATCCAGCCGCTTTCATTGTCCACAAAGCCCTTGCCATCCGGTCCCTCAACGAAGCCCACAGTGTGTGGTGCGGTACCTTGGGCGATGGTGCTGTCCGGCGTCAGTTTCCCGTCGCGGAAGATGCCCACGATTTTGTCGTAGTTCTTGATCTTGGAGGTATCCATCGCTTGCAGGTTGCCCGTAGGCCAGACCTTCTTGCAAATCCAGTATTCGATATCGGCAATGTCGAAGCTGTTTGGTTGTGTGGCTGCGCGTTGAGTCACGCTGTCGGAATCGAGCGCCGTCATTTCCAATGTGAAACCCAGGTCCTCTTTTACCTTGTTGGCCACGTCGTTGAGGTTCGACACGCCGGTGCCGAACTGGCGCAATGTCACGTCCTTGATGTTTTGTGCCCAGATCATGGGCGCGCCAAGTGTAGTGCCAGCAGCAAAGGCTGCGCCGCCCTTCAGGATATTACGTCTTGATAACTTCGTCATTTCTATCTCCTTGCTAGGTGTGGTCTAGGCCGTAAGCTTGTGCAGATTTGCGTCGTCCCAGATCAAACCGACCTGATCGCCTGGGTTAATAGGATTGTTGAAAAACTCTGCTTCGGGAATTGTGGCGCTGACCTCTTGGTCGCCTGCTATCATGGCGGAAACCGCAACATGTGCGCCTTGGTATTCGACACCCAGAATGTTGCCTTGCAGGTTGCCGTTCCCGGGAAGTGCGATGCCCACCGCATCAGTACGGATCGCAAAATGGCCGTCGGGCAGGGCTATCACATTGTGACCGCCTATAAATTGCGCGACGAAAGCGGTTTTTGGCGCATTGAAAACTTCGCGGGCTGTGCCGGCCTGCTCAATCACCGCGTTGTTCATGACAACGATTTCGTCGGCAAGGGCCAGAGCCTCATCCTGACCATGGGTCACATGAACAAAGCTGATCCCAAGCTCGCGTTGCAATTTTCGCAATTCCCCGCGCATACGGATACGTAGGAAAGGATCGAGTGCCGAAAGCGGTTCATCCAGAAGCAGCACCTGCGGCCGGGTGATCAAAGCGCGTGCCAAAGCGACACGTTGCTGCTGCCCGCCGGAGAGCTGGTCCGGCAAGCGGTCACTGAGCGGGCTCAGGTCTACCAGTTCCAACATCTCACCAGCTTTTTTCAGGCGGCTCGGCTTGTCGTCGCCCCGCATTTTCAGGCTGAAAGCTACATTGTCAGCGACGCTCAGATGCGGGAAAAGGGCATAGTTCTGAAACATCATCGCCGTGCCCCGCTTGGCCGGAGGCAGATGCGAAATGTCGGAACCGCCAAGCAGAATAGATCCTTGCGAGACGATCTCGTGCCCTGCGATCATACGAAGTGTCGAAGACTTGCCGCATCCGGAAGGTCCGAGCAAACAGGCGTATCCGCCGGGCTGGAACTTGTGGCTGATCGCATCAACCGCAACGGTAGCGCCATAGCGCTTTGTCACAGAGATCAATTCCAGTTCTTTATTCTGTACGTTCATAAATCCCCCGGGCACGCTTAGGCAGTGAAGTCCTCCCGCAGCGCCTGTTGCAATTTTGATCCGTCAGAATTGCTAGGTCTTATGCGAGGCTGCTCAAAACTTTTGCTCTATGATCCGTCTGTGATTAAAATTGAACACATAATTGTATACAATACAAGTTTTGGTTGGGTACAATTGAATGCCTTGAGGCGCTCGCAAGGCTCTGCCATTTGGAGAGGACCAGGAGCATTTATGACTCGCACCAAGCTTTCAGCCCCGTCCCAAGCCGCTACCAGCGATAGCATCGCGCAGGCGCTTTCATTGGCGATCCATGAGCATCGCATTTCGCCCGGTACAAAGTTGGTCGAGGATGAACTGGCCGAGATCTACGGTGTTTCTCGCACGGTCATCCGCGCCTCCCTGCACAGTCTGTCACATATCCAACTGGTTGAGATCAGGCGGAACAAGGGGGCGTCCGTGGCATCGCCCTCATTGGTTGAAGCGCATGAAGTGTTTGAAGCGCGAGAGTTGTTGGAGCCGCGCACAGCACACTGTGCCGCAGAGCGTACGACGTCGACCGACATCGCGAAGTTGGAACGTCATATCGACGACGAGCATGCCGCGCTCGAAGCCGCTGACCCGGGGCGGGCGCTCTACCTGTCCGGGTTGTTTCACAACGAAATTGCGCGCATCGCAGGACAGGCCACAATCGCAGGCTTTATAGAAACGCTTGTCGCGCGATCCTCTCTTATCATTGCGCTCTATTGGCGCCGAGAAAGTGCCTTGTGCGAAAAACATGCGCATCATGCTCTGGTGCAAGCGTTGGCCGACAAGAACGGTAAACTGGCGGAAGAACTGATGCGCAGCCATCTCGTTGATCTTCACTCTGCGTTGGATTTGCGGGAACGGAATGGTCGGGCGTTGTCGCTGAAGGACGCATTATTACAATGACGATACGTGCGATGGCTCTTGATGATCTGCAAACAGTGCTCGATTGGGCCGCAGATGAGGGGTGGAACCCAGGTTTGGATGACGCGGAAGCCTTCCTTGCGGCAGATCCCAGTGGGTTCCTTTTAAAGGAAATCGGCGGAAAGCCTGTCGCAGCTATTTCTGTGGTGAACCACGATCCCGATTTCGCATTTCTTGGTCTTTATTTGTGTAAGCCAAAGTATCGCGGCCAAGGTCATGGAATGGATATCTGGCGCGCTGGTATAGCCCACGCTGGGACGCGCTGTATTGGGCTGGACGGTGTGCCCGATCAACAGGCGAACTATGCCCGCTCGGGATTTGTCAAAAGCGGTAGCACCGTTCGTTATGAGGGCCGGATTGCAGCGCGACCTAACCACGACATCCGCGAGGCGACAGCGGCTGAACTACAAACTTTGGTCTGCCGCGATGTCAAAGCGACGGGCATTCATCGCGAGTCGTTTGCGACGGCATGGTTATCACAAACGCCAAATCGGCGGACGACGGTGCTGGTCCGAGGCGACGAGATTGAAGGCTTCGCCACTTTTCGACGCTGCGACCTCGGAACCAAGGTTGGTCCGTTGCACGCATCTTCTGAAAACGATGCGCTTGCCTTGCTGTCCAGCAATCCGTTCGCAAGCTCGCATGATCCAGAATTTGTTGACGTCCAAAACCACGACGCGCCACTTGCAGTGTTACTTAAATCGCTTGGGTTTCAGTCCGTGTTTGAGACAGCCCGGATGTTTACGGGCCGTCCGCCAGCCCGTGAAGATTCGTTATTTCAAGCTATCGCGACGATGGAGCTCGGCTGAGCGTCCGTTGGGCCGGAACACAATGCGGAAAAGCGTTTCAAGTGGACCACTAGGTCACACCGCTATCAACGACCTGTTCCGGGTGCTGCGCCGCCCAGTCCAATAGGAACTCAGACACATCATCATCGCCAACTAACTCGATCGCGCGACGGGGCAGTACTACACCCTCGCTCAATGCCAATTCCAGACAACCAATATAGTTACGCTGGTCTCTTTGAGGACAGTTCTCCAAGCCATGAAGAATAGTGGACAGCAACGTGCCACCATAGCTGTTCACATGGGTCAAGTCCGGTTTCAGCCCCAGCAAATAGGCCATGACATCAGGTAGGCCTTCCCAACCTGCAACCTGAACAGGCGTAAGTCCCTCGGCGTCCGGCTGATCATGGTCTATGCCAACCGCGATGAGCCTTTCGATGTGCCCAAGCTTGCCCGGAATGTGTAAGATCATTCGGATGATGTTGCGATAGGCAGCGGGGATATCGCTGGGATCAAGACTGCTCGCACTCGGAATACCGTCTGCGACATTGGCCAAAGTGGTTTCGACATCGCTCAGGTCTAGGTTCGCACCATGTGTCTCAAGCAAGCGGGCCAAGTCTCTGTTTCCGAAGACGCGGGCGTAGGCATATGGTGTTGTTCCCTCAAATCGCCGGTTTGGATCTGCGCCATTCTCCAACAACAGTTTGATCATCTCGGGCTCGGCCATTCTGCGCGCGGCCTGATGAAGTGCGGGAATAACCCAAGGCGCTTCGCCACCCACATGCGTGCCGTCAAATTCGTCCACCTGCGCGCCGTGATCAATGAGCATTTGGACGGCCTCGGTGTCGTGAAAGTCCATGGCCCGAAGCATCGCGTTGGTGCCTTTTGGATCCGCACCGTGGGCAAGCAGCATTCGTAAGCCCTCTTGGTGACCGAGCTCTGTGGCGTGATAAAGGCTTTCACCATCATTCGGGTTCGCGCCGTTTTCGAGTAACCACTTACCCAGTCTCATGTTGTTTGCGTGGCCGATTGCAAAATACAGCGGCGACAGCTTGTGATCATCACCGTCATAAATCGGCGCGCCAAGATCGATGTCAGCGCCATCATCGATCAACGCCTTCGCGATTTGAAGCATGTCCTCCGTCAGTTCAGGTGCGTGGTGTGCCCATTTCGACCGTGCCAGGATTGTGAGCGGTGGGGCAATGTCCCCGATGAGCTGTGTGGCAAGCTTGGGATCGTTGGCCAAAAGCTCGAACACGTCTGATTTCCGAATTAGACTGAGACACAATCCGAAATCGCCCTCCCAAAGCTTTGGGTTTTGGGCAAGCAATTGGTCGATGACATTGAACTGGCCCATATAGAGGGCGTATTTTAGTCTTTGGCGCTTGGTTGCCTTGTCCATCCCGAGCATATCCGCAGCAAGTTTGAGCGCGGGCCAGGACAGGAACCCGTTTTCCCGCGCGACGACGTGTAGGTAATCTGCGTGTTTTAGGGGGCTTCCATCTCGTCGAGGTGGGTAGTTTTGGATGCGCTGCAAGGCGTGGGGTTTTTCTGCCTGGTGCGCCTTGCGCAAAGCTTTGGCGTCACGGCGCAATTGATCTATGGATTTTGTCATCGGTGTCCTCATTTCAGGCTCGATGGTCCGCTGTGATCGAGCATGAGACATACCGAAGAAAGGCTGTCGTGTTCATAGTTTGGGTTGCCGATGACGGCTTTCCGCGGACCTGGACGCTAACCCAATAGCCCATTCATGCTAGGCGCACGTCTGAACTTAGGCAAGTTTGATCTTTGATCGCTCTTCTGCGGACGAATGTGCACCAAGTCGATGCCGTGACGTTCTGTCTTAGCGGATCAACCTGCAAGGATGGGCCGCGGCTTGAGACGGCCCATCCGACAAGTCGCTAACCCGTCTTGGTAAGCGTCCAGAAACGCCAGGGAAGCGCAATCGCAGCGACAACCAGCCCTAGTGTATACCCCAACCATATCCCGACAGCGCCAAGGTCAACCGTGAACCCAAGTAGGAAGCTGGCGGGCAGGGCCAAAGGCCAATACGCAACAAGAGTGATAATCGTAGGCAGGTTCATGTCTGACATACCTCGTAATGCGCCGAGCGCAGTTCCCTGAATGCCATCGGCGACCTGCAAGAGAGCGACAACGATGAAGAGGGTCACCGCGAGATCTATGACGACAGGATCGCTCGACATCGTTTCCGCCATGCTCCGTCCTGCCAAAATGAACATGGCTGCGGCGAGGCTCTGCCAAAGAGTAACCATGATGAAGGAGGCTTTCAGGATAGGACGCAAGCGCGCGCTGCTGCCGCCCCCGACAGCCAAACCGACGCGGATTGATGCCGCTCCTGCCATTCCAAGCGGGATCATATACGCCAACCCCGCCAACGCGTTTACGATCTGGTGAGCGGCCAAAGCTTCGGCCCCCAACCACCCCATCATCAGGCCAATCATCGCGTAAGCGCCGCCTTCGCCTGCATATCCCAAGCAAAGCGGTAAAGCGTCTTTGAATTGGCCCCAGACATCGCTCCAGGCTACGGTGACCCGTTGGCGAAATTTAGCCATTCCGGGGCTCTGCGTAAGAACGAGCCATGCGGCAAGGAGTGAGACGCATTGTGATAGAATGCTTGCAAGTCCTGCACCCAGAATTCCCAAGCCCATAATGTGGATGAAGGTGTAATTCGCAGGAACGTTAAAGAGCACGCCTAGATAGGATAGTCCGACGGCAGTCCAAGGCCGGTCCACCGCGTCGAACAGTGACTTCAATCCGAAGAACAGTGTGAAGGGTACGATCCAGATCGCCATCGAGATCCAATATGGCAAGAGGATGTCGAGAACCTCAGATGGCTGCCCGAGTGGTCCCAGAAATGGATAGATCACCATCATCAGTAAAGCGCCACCGCCGCCGCCGAGCAGGCAAAGAAGCAGACCAGAGCGCAGCGCGACCGCGACCCGCGCTGGATCATGGGCGCCCTCGGCCTGACTGATCTGTACTGAAATCACTGTTATGACGCCCCAAAGCGCAGAGATCATGATGATCAGCACCGCCGTTGTCACGCCTGCGGCTGCCAAAGGTACTGTCCCAAGGGGAGAGATCATTGCTGTGTCGACCACGCCGATCAGCAAGGCTGCAGCCAGCCCGACCATCAAAGGGACGGCCAATCGGATCAATGGCCAGAATTCAGCGCGCGTGGACGCTTGTGTCGTATGAGTTTGGTTTTTCATGGTATTCCCACCGGGTCTAAGGCCGGTATGTATGTCGCGTTTCCAAGCGTCTGCTCGGTGTTATTTACGGGCGCTCAGGCCTACGACGGGCTATCCATGATTTCGATCCTTCTAGGAGCGTTGTAAGTTCTCATCACTTAGTCGACTTGCATGCTGGCGTCCAGCCACCTTGAACACGCTTTCAGGTTTTTGCTGATCAGGGATTATCCAGCATAACCAAACAACCTCGGAAGCCACAGGACAAGGCCAGGCCAAAGAACCAATCCCAAGAGCGCCACGAGGAGCGCGATCAGGAAGGGCCAGATTTCTCTGATGATTTCGGACAAAGGAATGCGCGTTACAGCATTGAGGACAAACAGTAGTATGCCATAGGGCGGTGTGATTAGCCCGATCATGCAATTCACCACAGCGACCACGCCAAAATGAACGAGGTCTATTCCCAATTCGCGACAAGTGGGCAGAAAAAGCGGAATGATCACCAGAATGATTGTCGTGGCATCCAACACGCATCCCAAAAGCAATAACAACAGATTTACGCTGAGCAGGAAGAGCACTGGATCTACGTCAAGCCCGACCAGACGTTCGGCCAAGAGGCTGGGAATGTTCTCAGAGGCAACCACGTAGTTCAGGATCAGCGCTCCGCCGATCACCAATCCGACCGCCGCGGAAGATCGTGCGCTTTCAACAAGAATTCCGTAGAGCGAACGAAAACTGAGGGCGCGATAGAAGAATGCTGCAAGCATGAGGGCGTAGAAAGCCGCGACAGCTGCGGCCTCCGTTGGCGTCGTCACACCGCCATATATCCCGTAGAGCAGTATGGCAGGCATAAGGAGAGCGGGAAACGCATTCGCGGTACGTCTGGGGAGTTCAGAAAGGGGGACCGGTTCTTCAAGCGCGAACCCGCGGCGATGGGACAGAAAGGTATTCATCCCCATCAGAACTGCCCCCATCAACAGGCCCGGAACAATTCCGCCCAGAAAAAGGTAGCCAATCGATGTGTTGGATACCAAGGCATAAAGCACCATTGGGATGGAGGGCGGGATAATCGGGCCGATTGTGGCCGAAGCTGCGGTGATCGCTGCAGCGTAGCCGCGCGTGTAATGCCCGCTGTTGGTCATCATCTGAATGATGATTTTCCCAATGCCCGCAGCATCAGCAACAGCAGAGCCGGACATGCCGGAAAAGATCAGGGAGGCCACGACATTTACGTGACCGAGGCCTCCGCGAAACCGACCCACGAGTGCCACGCAAAAGTTCAGCAGGCGATCACTAATCGTACCCGCATTCATGATGTTTGCCGCGACTATGAATAGAGGAACGGCCAGCAGAATGAAACTTTGATAGAGACCGTCCATCAGCACTTTGCCGGCAATGCCGATCCCCTGACCGGCAGCAAAGAGATAAGCAATTGACGCGACCAAAATTGCGTAGGCAATGGGTGCGCCTATTCCCGCCAAAAAGAACAGGGTTCCAATGCAGATCAGGAATTCGACGCTCATTTGGTGGGGTCACCCGCATGGTCGTGATTCACATCGTCGACCCCATATCGGATCGCTCGGTAGGTAGCGAAGGCGTACCTTAAGGACACAGCCACCAGGAAGAAGACATAAATCGCGTAGATGTCGCGCATACGTATCCAGTCGCCGAACAAGTTGGACAGGGTCGCTGTCTTTTTAAGGCGTAAAATATGGAACTTTGACCATGTCGGTTCGACCGACAGTATAAGTGCTACGCAGATGGCAACACCCGCGATGATGACGAACCAGCGACGTGTTGCGGGCCGTACTGCATGGTACAAAATGTCGAAGGTCACGTGATCTCTGTCTCGTACTACGAATGCGTTTCCCCAGAACACAAGCCAGACCCAAAGAAGAAGGCAAAACTCGAGCGTCCAGCCATAGAGTGAGGGGTCAAGTATCGGAAACTGCTCCGGCACCCATTCCAGACGCGCCGAGTAGCGGATGACAATCTGCAGCACGAAGGTCAGGAACATCGCCGCCATCATCGCGGCCGCAACGGCCTGTGCGGCATGGCTTAAGGCTGCCGTTATCTTTCTAGTCATTGGGCTGTCCCGCACTCAGACACGCTGATGAGTTTTCGTCAGGTGAGGGCGGCGCGAGCCGCCCTCACACTTATCAGAGGTTTCGCGTTCACTCTCCCAAAGCGTTGATCTTGTCGAGCAGTCCTTCGGGCCAGCTCGCAGCAAGCTCTGAATCTGCGTACTGGGCTTGGACGTGATCGCGGAAGGCTTTCAGATCGGGTTCATATACCTCCAGACCATTCTCCGTCAGAAACGAAACCAGATTGGCCTCTTTTTCCAACTGCTTTTGACGTCCGCTTTCCGCGGCGGCCTCAGCAGCAGCTTGCACAGTGGCCTGCTGATCAGCGGTCAAACCATCCCAAACGGCCTTGGAGAAGGCCACATAGTTCAGATCAACCAGATGGGAGGTCAGGGCAATCTGGTTGGTCACTTCGTAGAACTTGGCGTCCACGACGGTTGGAAGCGGGTTGTCCTGTCCGTCAACGGAGCCTGTCTGAAGTGCGGTGTAAACTTCCGTGAAGGCCATCGGTGTCGGGTTCGCGCCGAGGGCTTTCCCCAGGAACTGCCAAGCATCGGTGCCTGGCATCCGCAGGTTAACGCCTGCCAGATCGGCGGGTGTCATAACGGTCAGCTCGTCTTTTGTCTGACGCAGATTCACGTGCCGTTGTCCGAGATACATAACGGCCAATAGCTTCACGCCAAGCTCGTCCTCGACCTTTTGCTTGAAGGGATCCATCAGCGGATCATTGAACACCGCAACCTGATGGGCCGCGTTCTGATGAACATATCCGGTTGCAAAGATGGTGAACTCTGGGAAGAACTGACCAAGTTCCTGCGCCGACGTAATCGACATCTCCAAATCACCTGAGGCGATGGTTTCCAACTCGGATCCCTGCGCAATCAGTGAGCCGTTGTAATGTGGTTCATAGGTCGCAAACTCAGCAACCGCAGGTGCGAAGACTTCGGCAAGGGCAATCGAGCGCTGATCTGTTTCTGAGGCGGGTGTTGACATGCGCAGTGTGACCTTGTCGGCGGCAACGGCAGGCAGGGCCAATGCTGCAGCGGTCAGCACCATCAACGTGCGACGTGATAATTTGTTAATCATAAGAATTCCTCCGAGTTTAGTCAGCGGGGTTTGTCCGCCATTTAATTCGCTGGAGCATTGCCCACCGAAATTTCGTCTACAAGCCTAGCGCGCGCCTTTTCGCGCTCCTGATATGTGCATGAATGGCCTCAACAGCGCGGGCCTCGTCGCGTGTTTTCAAGGCGGCAAGAATGCTGAGATGCTCGTCGAGCACCGGCACCACCAATTCGGGCAACATCCGAGTGTCTGAGTTGCGAATAAGGCGGATCTTGATCGCATTCACGCGATGAATGTCCGAGATCAACGCATTGCCCATCTTGTCGATAATCAAGTCATGAAAGGCCCAATCGATCTGCTGCGCGGTCTGCAGGATATCTGGAGAGACCGAGGCGATTGCCTTCTCGCGCGTTTGCTTGTGTTCTGTCTCGAGACGCTCGATTTCTTCAGTCGTGGCAGTTTTGCAGAATTCTGTAATCGCCTCGCCTTCGATGATGGCACGGAGCTGGAAGGCATTTCGAACCAGCTCAACGTCAATCGACAGAACCTGCAATCCACGTTTCGGAACGGTCTTGATCAACCCGTCCGCTTCCAGACGCGGTATCATCTCGCGGATGGCGCCAAGCGGCATACCGGTCAGCTCGACAAGTTCTCTTTGCGACACGATCTGGCCGGGCTGAATGTCGCGTGCCAGCAGTTTTTCGGTGAAATTCGAATAGGCATGGTCGCGAAGGCGCAATGTTGTCAATTCGGTCATGCCACGGTCTCTGTCTGTGCAAATCTTGTCGCGATAGCGGTGCGGGCCTCGGAGCCCAGGGGACGGAGCGGTGCACGCACATGGCCCCAGTCTGGGTTCCCCGTCATTGCGACCATCGCTTGTTTCAAAGCTGGAATAACGGGGTAGGATACGATCAGATCAACATCTGCTGACAAGGCTGCATCATGTCTGTGGGTTTCAAACAGCGTGGTCAGGCGGGCAGGATGAAGGTTTGCCATGCCGCAGATGGAGCCGGCACCGCCCATCGCCGCGGCTTTGTGCAACAGCCGTTCATCCCCGACCAGAACAGGAATGTTGCGCTGCTCCAGCACCGCGCGGGTCTCGGACCACTGTCCCGCGCTGTCTTTCAGAGCCACGACGCGATCAGGAAATGCTGCACGAAGGCGCGTGATCAGTTCAAGCGACAAGGGCACTTGGGTGATTTGCGGGATGTGGTAGAGGATGAACTCTGCAGACGGGTCAGCAGCGTCGAGCAATCTTGTATGCCAATCAAATAGCCCGTCGTCATCGAGACCTTTGAAATAGAATGGCGGCAATAGCAGAAATCTGTTTATGCCGAGATCAACGCCCTGTTGAACTTGCCGCGCTACATCCGAGATGGCCGTCGCGCAAAGGCCAAGTGTGAAGCAGTCCGCAGGCAGCCCGCTGTCCAGCAGCGCGCGAATTGCGCTCTGCCTTTCGTTCATCCCAATCGAGGCCCCTTCGCCTGTGGTACCAAAAAGCGTGATCCCTTTGAGCCCATGGTCGAGCAACTGGTTGGCGTGCTGGCTCATCAGCGGGAGGTTAAGCCGACCATCCCCATGAAAGGGCGTGAGCAATGCAACAGAAATGCCAAAATGCGCGATAGTCGCCTCCCTGACAATCGGCGGGTGGTTTGCGAGTCGAGGGTTCAGCGTACTGGCTACAAGTTGATTGTCAACGTAACATGTTAGAGCTACCATTAGGCAGCCAAACGAAAGATCAGGTGGGATGACGCCAGAGCAAACACATTCACTGTCCTTGAATGGTGCGGCCGTACCCCCGGAAATGGTTGGGGGTCTTGTACCGGCCAATCCAAAAGGTGACCTGGCTCAACAGCTGGAGCAACGTGGCTATCTTTTCTTGCGCGGCGTTCATAACGCCAACGAGGTCGAGGCTGCTCGGCTGGAAGTGCTGCGCCGTTTGGCCGACGTTGGCGAAATCAAAGCCCCGGCAGAAGATGGCATTGCGTCGGGCACCTCCAGTCGCCGGGAGGCGTACCCGACGAAGCAGAAATTGGGCGAATTTTGGCGATCAGTCAGTGACGGCCCAGCGGTGAGGGCTGTCATTAACGGCCCGCGTATCACTCGGACGATGAGTCAGCTTTTTCGAGAGCCAGCCCGACATTTTACCTTCGCTTGGTTGCGCGCGATGGCTACTGGTCGCGCAAGCCCACTGCACATCGACCATCCTTACATGAACCGTGGGTCTGACCGCCTGGTCACGTGCTGGACGCCTCTGTGTGATATCGATTTGTACAATGGTCCGCTCTACATCCTCGAAGGGTCGCATGAATGGTCCGACATCCGACAGGCCTTTGAGGGACATGACGTCGATCGTGACCCGTCACGTCCGGGGCATATCGAAGAAGCGCCGATTTCTTTGGCCAAGCGTAAGAGCAGCCGACTGCTGACCGCAGACTTTGTGCGAGGTGATTGCCTGATCTTTGGTATGTTCACGGTACACGGATCGTTCGACAACAACGCCACAAATGGGGCCGTCCGGCTGTCTTGTGACACGCGGTTTCAACCCGAAGCTGACCCGATGGACGAGCGGTTCTCCGGGCCGGACCCGCGCGCTCATAATGATCTTGGTTATGCTTGCCTCTCCGCATCACTTCCGATGACTGAAACAGGGGCCTTGCGCTGAAAGAGGGGTGGCCGTGAAAGGCATCGTACCCAGCCTGAATACACCCTTTGATGCAGATGGTAACTTGGATCACACATCGCTAAGACGGCTCATCAATCACACGGTCGATGCAGGTTGCGGTGGAATGCTCGGGCTGGCGGTCGCAGGCGAACATATGACGCTCTCGATTTCCGAAAAATTGGCATTCATCGACACTGTGGCTGAGGCAAATGCGGGACGAATTCCGTTTATCGTCAGCGTTACTGCACCGGATGCCACCACCAGCGTCGAACTAACCAAAGCTGCGTCCTACTCCGGAGCGTCAGGCATCTGTGTTCAACTGCCAGACAACATGGACCGTCTTGGTAGACTGGAATTTCTGCAAGAGCTGGCGGCGCACGCGCCGGAAGTGCTGATGGTTCAGGACCTTGATTGGACAGGTGGTGGCTTGACGTTGGAGGATATCGTCTTCCTGTTTGGCGAGGTGGAGAAGTTTTCGTGGCTCAAGATTGAAACACACGATGCAGGGCCAAAATACTCGACGGTTCTGAAGGCAACCGATGGCGCGCTAAGTGTCTGTGGGGGATGGGCGGTGACACAGCTTCTCGATGCTATGAACCGCGGTGTGAACGCCTTTATCCCTACAGGCATGGAACGCGTCTATGTTGCGATTTACAGGGCCTTTGAGAATGGTGACCACGCGAAGGCGAGAGAACTATTTGAAAAAGTGTTGCCGGTTCTGAACTTCTCGAACCAGAGCATTGAGACAAGTATTCGGTTCTTCAAGGAGTTGCGCAAAGCAGAGGGCTTGTTCGAGACGAATATTTGTCGAACGACCGCTGACGGTTATGACATGATTGAGCGAGCTGAAGGTTTACAGGCGCGAAAGACCGCGTTGGAACTTATCAAAGCGGTTTCGCCTTATTGATAGCCGCAAACGCCGGGATTTCCCACAAAGAGGAGTGGTAAGCATGGCAGAACGATTGGGGTCGGGCGCCCATACATATGAACCAGTGTCGGATTGGGCGAACCTGCCAGACGATCTGGTTCTGGGAGATGTTGCTGGCATCGCTGTGGACGACAAAGACCGTGTCTACCTGTTTAACCGCGGGGAAACGCCCGTCGTCGTTCTAAACCAAAGTGGTGATGTCCTGGATGCTTGGGGGCGTGGCATCTTTCAAAATCCGCATGGTGCATCGATAGGTCCGGACCAATGTCTTTATCTGACAGATAATTTTGACCATACGGTTCGCAAATTCACCCTGGACGGCAGGCTGCTATTGGAGATCGGCACGGCAGGCGTCAGTTCAGGGTTCATGAGCGGAAAGCCGTTTTGCAAATGCACCCATTCGGCCATCTCACCCTCTGGCGATATTTACGTGTCAGACGGATATCAAAACGCCTGCATCCACAAATTCGATCCGTCCGGGAAGCTGCTGAAAAGTTGGGGCTCACCCGGGACGGGACCCGGTGAGTTTAATCTCCCGCACAACATTTGTTGTGATGCTGACGGTTGGGTCTACGTCGCCGACCGCGAAAACTCTCGTGTGCAGATCTTTGATGATGATGGCCGTTTCGAGACGCAGATCAACAACATGCACCGGCCCAGCGGGCTGGCCATAATGCCCGGCTCTTGTCCCGACTGCATCGTCGGTGAGTTGGCTTCCTATTTGAAAGTTAACCGTGATTTTCCTAATCTTGGTCCGTTTGTCAGCATAATGGATCAAAACAGCAAAATGGTCTCTCGCCTCGACGCAGGGCAGGGAGCCGGGCTCGGGCCGGGTCAGTTCCTTTCACCACATAGCATCGCCTATGATAGCAAGGGCGATCTTTATGTAGGCGACGTGGTCGATGCCGACTGGGTGTCGGTTATGCAAGACCGCGCGAAGCCTGACGCTCCACGCAGGTTTCAAAAACTGAAGCGGGTCAATTCGGCCAGAAGGTAGGCGCTTACTTAGATCGCTATTTGGATGACAGCGCTGTCCGACGTACGCGCCTTTCGCAAAGCCAGGGGTGTTGTGCCCACATGTGCTTTGAATGCCTTGTAGAACGAGGATTTCGAGTTGAATCCGACGTCATAGGCGATTGCCAGAATTGTTTCGTCGGTGTCCCTTACACGCTTGACCGCATCGTCGATGCGCCAGCGATTTACATAATCGAAAAAGTTGCTTCCTATCGTTTCGTTGAGTGTTTGCGACAGGTAGTTCGACGTCACGCCGATATGTTTCGACAGATCCCAAAGCGACAGGTTCGGATCGCGATACAATAGATCATTTTGCATCGCCGATTTGATTTTCCGGGCCAGTCGCTGGGCCTGTTCCTCGGATAGGGCCGAACGCTCGTATTTTTGCGCCGGGCTGGCGACCTGTCGCTCATCCCGGTTGTCCCTCACAGTATCGCGCAGGAGGCCGGGTTTCTGACGTAGGCCCCACAGTGCAAGGACCCAGATAATGGCCGCGCTGATAGACAGATCGATAAACGGCTGTTCCAGCACGCTCTTTGGTAAAAGTTGTAGCCCGAACAAGATCATTACGACATTGGCGATATTGAAGATCAAGAAACATGCCGAGACGAGCATGATCCACCAAATCCAGTAGAGTTCCCGGTTCTCGGTGCTGGCAAACATGTCCTTGAGGCGCGTGTTGTAGGCGATGAGCAGACGGACTGTCAGAAACAGGTAGAAGGCCACCTGAGCATAAAACATGATTGTCAGCGTCCATATCCCTGCGATCAAGATCGGCACCAAAGCATAGTCAACCGCGTCGCCCTGCTCGAGCGAGTGGTGAATGTCGGCGGGTAGGACGAGAAATAGGACCATCACACAAGCGCCAAACAGCGCAGGAACCGCGTGCAAGACCTTGTACCGCAGGTCCGCATAGCTGCCCTCCGTTGTTAGTCCGCGGACGTAGAGCCAGAACAAGGGAGCAAGCATCATTGAAAATGGCAGATTGAGCGGCGTCAACACCCTGAGCAGGTCGTCAGCGTCATATACCTTGGCGATCGCATCAAAGAGCAGCGGCGCTGAAGACGCGGCTTCTGCGAGAAAGAACAACGCCAGCGGCAAATGAATATGTCGATGTCGTTGCCTCAGGATCAAAAGGTTTGCGCAAAACAAGGACAACCCAATCAGGAAACTGCCAACGCCAAAATATAGCAACTCTTCGCTTGTCATAATTGGCTCCTGAAATTGGCATCTGGTTCTTAACGATCTGCGTCGAAAGTCTCACCCCAGAAAGCGTCTTCGCATATAGGCGAGAACTCTGGTTTTCTGGGCATTTCGCGTGTTTTGCATACGGCGAACAGAGGGTCGAGCGCATTACCTAGGGTCTCTACTTGCAGGCGAGAACATTTGGTATGGTGTTTTCCTTTAGAGACGGACGAACGGCGCTCCTCCGCTTGTCAAACTATATCCAATTCGGTTGCGCGAATTGAAATGATATAAAGACAAACGGAGCAGTAATAATGACCATACTCACAGAACAGACATTGCGCCTTCCGCGGTCGTCCCGATCGGATACCGCTCATCAACTCCTCGCTATACTGAGTGAGTTTCTGACGCTTGTCGCGTTACTGATCGCTGTTGTCGCGGTTATTTTAGTCGACATAAGAATTTTGGAAAATCGTCTGGGCGAGTTGTCTCTGACGGAACTGCTGCAAAGTGCACTGGTTCTGGGGATGGTTCTGACTTTCGTGACTTGCGCATATCTCAACGCTCGATCGCGGGGGTGCCTGATCGCACTCTCCACTCTTTTTGCCTGTATGCTCATCAGGGAAAACGATGCTTTTTTTGACCTGATACGTCACGGCTTCTGGGTGATCCCCGCCGGGATCATCGCTGTCGTTGGCGCCACCTGTTGCTATCTCAATAGGGACAGTCTGGCGGAGCCGTTTGTTCGCTATTTCAGAACCCGGCACGCGACGCTCATCCATCTGGGATTTTTGCTGTTGATGGTGTTCAGTCGTTTGTTTGGAACAGGTTCGCTTTGGCAGTTTGTTATGGGCGCTGACTACAATGCCGTCATCAAAACTGTCGTGCAGGAAGGTTTGGAACTTCTGGGATATGCCCTGATGGCCTACGGCCTGTTCATGTCCTCAACCCGCCGTCCAGCGACCATCTAAAAGCTGGCGTCTTTGAGCAGCACTTCTGTTGGCAGTCTTTGACCAGACAGCCAACAGCGGATCGTCCGCACGAACAGAGCCTCATCCTCAGCGCACCACGCATGGCCTAATCCGGCAACTATACCGGCTTCGCAGTTGGGCATGTGCGCCTCAAATATCTCCAGAGAGTTCAGGATCGTCGCGTGTTCTTTCTCTCCTGCCAACACGAGTGTGGGGATGCGGATGTCTGGAAGAGTGGCGCGTATGTCGAAGTCAACGACGAGACGGGCGATGGTGCGCAATGTGGCAGGGCTGACATTCGGCCTTCCATCAGGGTCTAAGCATATACTTGTATCCTTCAGACCCATCGACTTGCCCGATTTTTCGTAAAACCATGCGAAGCGCGTCAACGGCGACATAAGATAAAGCATCAACTTCATAAGTCGGGGATTTGGCATGTCGCCGGCGTGACACCCGCTTAGACAGGCACGGTCAACCAGATGCGGATGGCGGATCATGAATGTCAGCCCGACATAAGCTCCAAAGGATAACCCAACCAGATCGACCGGCTCGCCGCCCAGTTCCCGCTCGACCAATTCCGCCAAATCATCTGCGGCTTGCTCAAGGGTGCTAAGCATGCGGTGGATGCTGCCTCCGTGACCGGGCAAGTCGGGAAAAATAGCATTGATTTCGGGAAGTTGATCAACTGCGCTAAACCACATTCGACTGGTGAAACTGCCGGCGTGGAGAAACAGCACCGGCAGATTGTCAGATCTGCCACGCGTTACAAAATGCAGCATGTCATGTCCTTTAAGGATTTGGATTTGCGGAATGGTCTGCCCAGTGTTTTCACATCAGGGCAGACCAAGGACGGCTCTGACGGAGGGTCAGAATTGGTACACGAGGGCGATAGCGGCGGCTGCTACGCCGCCGTTTTCAACCAGCGGACTATCTGAATATGACCCGCCGAAATGTTCGTAGGCGAGTGTGCCGATCAAAGCTGAATTCGCTGTCACCGGGATGGTTGCCGATAGCTGAATGTTCGGGCTTATCGTTGAGCCCGGTGAATAGGCACCTCTCAGAGAGTTTGCCTCTGCGGCGGACACACCGACAAGATGCGCATTCAGATCGCCATCGCGATACCGGAGACCTAGTGATGCGTCAATTCTGGCCGATTGGGCGAAGAAGGCTTTTGTGAGCTGTACTTGTGCCTCATAGCCATCATGCGTTGAGGAGACGTCGTGAAGAAATGACGCCTCAGCGCTGATATCGTTGCCAAAGTCACGTCGAACAAAGAAACCAGCTTCGATTGCCGTGTCACGATCCAGACCGGCAAAAAGCGCCGAATCCGGGAAGTCAGGGTCGAAACGCGGAGCAACTCGCAGGGTGAACTCATAAGTGTCGCTGCTCACTGCTTTGTATGACAACCCACCGAAGCCAATCGTCAACCTTTCCGTCTCGTACTCAAGGTTTACGCCTATGCCGAGATTAGTATCATCTCCTTGGTAGACTTCGCTCTCTACACCGGCCCCAAGACCGATGCTCCAACGTCCTTCGGCTTGAGCGCTGACTGCACAACACACCGAAACGCAAGCCAGGACGGCTTGAGTATTTCTGCTACTCATCTGCTTTCCATTTCTTATCTGAAGGGATTTCCCAAAGCGCTGGTCAGCGCTATTGTGATGCACTTTGTGGCAATGCGCCAACCTCAACGAGGACACGCCGGGCTGCGGCTTCGCGTTTTCGACCATCCGAACGGCGTCGAATGTCGAGATTGAAGGCAAAGACGTAAATCTCGACAGAGGGTGCTTGTTGCTCGACCCATCCGACATACCAGCCGATATCCGGATCATCGCCGCGCAAGCCCCAGCCCGTTTTGGCATATAGAGTCCAACCCGCGCCCGTGTCTGCCTGCATTATGTCTTTGCCCTGCGCCAGTGTTTCGGACGACAAGGGGAGCTGGTTCAAAGCCAGCCGTTCAAGGAAATCGATTTGCTCCATTGCGGATATTTTTAATGGGCCTTTCAGCCAGTATGTCGTCAGGTTCGCTGCATTCCCGATGTCTTTGTTCCCATAATCAAGCTTGCCAATCCAACTGGCCATTTGAGAATGACCGGCATGCATTGCGATGTCTTGGAACACCCAGACCGCTGACTTTTGAAACGCACTCTTAAGCGTGTGATCCGCATTCCACGCTGCCATCGAGCGGGTCTTCCCATCCCATGCAAAAACCGTCTCTGGGGAAGCGATATCGGTTTCCAATGCGATGAACGTATGGGGAATTTTTGATGTTGAAGCGGGAATAAACGGTTTTTCCGCGCGATCTGGATTGCTGATCCAAACCTGCCCATCGCTCATGCGCTTTACAGCGATAGTCGATGCGCTGAGATCGACGCCGGAGTCCCAAATCGCAGCCGATACATCAATGGGCGCAGCCAACGTGTTTGCTGGCACCGCCAGCGCCAAGCATATTGCCGTAACTTTCAGATTTGCCTGCATTTTAAGTCCTTTGAATTTCGTATTTGCCAAGCCGAGGTTGCCCGATGTCTCGCGGCAACTCGTCTGCCCTCGGAGTAATCTGAAACGCCGGTCCGGTCTTCCGATCCGTTCGGCGCGGACTCGAAAAGTCCCGACATATTGGCGCGGACAAATTCTAAAGACCTTAACCATAAAAAATAACAAATTGGAGCAACATGTGCTCCATCTACAATGCTCAACGCCACCATTCTTGGGGCAACCGGACTTACCGATGGCTTCGTGCAGCTCCGTTGCCTGCCAACCGACCAAATACTGCGCCGGATGTGAGACCTGATCCGCCAGGATAGCCGTTGAAAAACACACCTCCCACCAGTTCACCGCAGGCATAAAGTCCGGGTATCGCTGCGTTCTCGTTATTCTGAACCGCGCCAGTGTCATCTACCTTCAGGCCACCATAGGTGAATGTGATCCCGCCGGTCACCGGATAAGCACGGAAGGGACCTTGGTCTAATCTCTGCGCCCAGTTCGTTTTGTTCAACGGTAGTCCTTGCGTTCCCTTGCCATCCAGAACTGTCGGATCGAATGTCGAGGACGTGTCAACAGCGGCATTAAAGGCCAAAAGTGTCTTTTCTGCTGCCGCATGGTCAACGCCATCAAGCATTGGGATCAGCGCCTGAAGTGTGTCTGCTTCGACGTAATGGGCGTCGTGGAAATGGTATTCGCCATAAAGTAACTCAAGCACTTTTGCGTCGAATATTTGCCACGCAAAATGCCCAGGCTGTTCCATGATCGCGGCCCCGAACTGAGCATAGGTGTAGTTGCGGAAATTTATGCCTTCGTCGACGAAGCGCTCGCCGTTCGCGTTCAACATGACGCCCAAGAAATAGCAGATTTTTCGGTAGTTCTTTCGTTCAGCCGGCCCCAGATCGAGATTGCCATAGTCGGCCATGTGGAGATCCATCGGTGTCGCATGACACCCCGCATAAAAACCGTAGTTTTGAGCGCCAAGGGCTGAGGCCATCACCAACCCGTCGCCAGTATTGTGCGGCGTGCCACGCACCTTGGCTTTGTCCCACTCCGAGCCGATATGCTGTTTGCGCAGTTCCGAATTGGCCTCAAACCCACCACAGGCCAGAATGACGGCGTCCGCACGAATGCTTTCCCCAGTGCTGGTGACAACTCCCGTGACCTCACCAGCCTCTGTAATTAGTTCGGTCACTGCGCACTTGTAACGGATTTCGCCGCCCAAGCGTTTGAAGGCGGCAAGTTCCTGGTCAAAGAGCCCAACGCCTTCATGCTCCGCGGCCAATGTAAGGCCGCCCCAAAACACGTGACGGCCATTCTTCTCAAAGCTTTGACGGGAATAGATCGGTTCAAATTTGACCTCGTGGGACGATAGCCACTTCAAGGTCTCATAGCTTTTGGAGATCAGCGTTTCCTGCTCAACACTCAAGGGGCGCCCGCCGTTAAAACCCAGCAGATCTGCGGTGAATTTTTCCACCGTGTAGCTTCCGAATTCCGTGTTGGACAACCGTGGATCGTTGGCGTTGCGCATCAAAGGCAATAGATCTTCACCAGATGTATATGCAAATCGCATGGCACCTGCCGTATACTTCGTGTTGCCGCCCGCGAGATCTTTGCCCGCTTTTTCCAGCATCAATACATCGGCGCCGTTTTCCAACGCGGCGATCCCGGCACAAAGTGCAGCGTTTCCAGATCCTGCGATTATCACTTTTGTCATGGGGTGATCCAAACATTTGCATTGGTTGTCGGTAGCTACCTAGGGTGTGAGGGCCGTCCATTTCCAAACGACACCGCAGCGAATTCTAATGTATACTGTTGTATGCAATTCCGTTTGACCGTCAACAGTGATCGCTTCCAGACAACAGTGGAAGGGACGATACATTTCGGGAGGCTATGAGAAAGAGCGCGGAAAAATCGGATGTGCCGGCTCTCCGCAGAGAAACACTTTCGGAGGTATACCCCTATCGACAGTTTCAGATTTCGTTTGCCAGCGTCGCTCTCCGTTCATAGGTTCTCTTTTACAAAACTGTTACAAAGCAGAGTTTCTGGGAGGAATAAGTATGATGAATTTGAAATCGTTGTTGGGGGTGTCGGCTTTCGCGCTGATGACTGCGACAGGTGCGGCGCAGGCTGACAAGCTGACGTTCTATTGTTCGGCGCAAGAGGATTGGTGTCAGTTGATGGCCAATTCATTCCAGGATGCGACAGGCATTGATGTCGCGATGACGCGGAAATCATCTGGCGAGACCTTTGCGCAAATCAAAGCCGAAAGCTCCAATCCGAAAGGGGATGTCTGGTGGGGTGGAACGGGTGATCCGCACTTGCAGGCCGCCGAGGAAGGTCTAACGGCCGAATATATTTCCCCGATGCGCGATCAGCTGCATCCGTGGGCTATCGCGCAAGCTGAAAGTGCTGGCAACAAAACCATCGGAATCTACTCAGGTGCGCTTGGATACGGCTACAACACTGATCTGCTTGCGGCTAACAATCTGCCCGAGCCGACATCGTGGGAGGATCTGACCAAGCCCGAATATAAGGGCCATGTGCAGATGGCGAACCCGAACTCGTCCGGGACAGCCTACACCACACTGGCGACGATGATGCAGCTTTTTGGTGAAGACGACGGCTTTGAGTTCATGAAGAAGCTGCACAAGAACATCAACCAATACACCAAGTCCGGTTCAGCCCCGATCAAGGCTGCGGGTCGTGGTGAAAACACCATTGGTATCGTCTTTATGCACGACGCGGTGAAACAAGCCGTGTCTGGCTTCCCAGTGAAAGTTGTCGCGCCTGCGGAAGGCACAGGCTACGAGATCGGATCGATGTCGATTATCAACGGTGCGCGCAACATGGACAGCGCAAAGAAGTTCTACGATTGGGCGCTGAGCGCTGAGGCGCAAAACCTCGCGCTGCAAGTGAATGCGTTCCAAGTTCCCTCGAATACGGGTGCAGAAACTTCACCATCGGCTCCGGACATGTCGTCGATCAAACTCATTGACTACGACTTCAAGAAATACGGCTCATCCGATGAGCGGAAACGCCTCTTGAAGAAATGGGATGACGAGGTCTCAACGCTGCCACAGTAAGACGTGCGCACACTGACATCTGAACGTACGACCCATCCGGTTCTGATCTTCTGGATCATCGCCGGGTGGGTCGGATTTTTCATACTGCCGTGGTATGGAATCGAAGAGTTTTTCTCTTTCGAGTGGCTTGTTGACGGCTATCCGTTCGACGAGGATTATGCCCCAGCAGGTTTCTTGATCGCACAAGGCGAAAAGCTTTGGTTGGCTCCGATGATATTGGCGTTGGTGGCGCCTTTGGCGGCTCTCGGTCGTCTGAAAACAGACCCGCTTTATGCCAAAATTCTGATCGGAGCAGGCGCGCTTGGCTTTGGCTGGATGATCTTGCAAGGGTTTGCGATCGGCATTCGCGGTTGGAACTTTGAATGGGCCGCTGCGCTTTATGGTGATCTTGGCGACCGACAATTTGGGATGGGCTATGGTGCCCTGATTTGTGCATCGGCATTCCTGTTCATCTTCACTCAAGGCATCGCAGCGCGGGGCGCGATCAACGGAGACGTCTTCGTCGTCAGCTCCATTGGAGGTGTGATCGTTATCGTCTCTGCCTTCGTGTTCTTCCCAATTGCCAAGATGCTGACCGCTGCATTTATCACCGAGGACGGTGGCTATTCGCTTGGCGTTTTTGCGTCGAAATTTTTTGATGACAGGTTGTGGGGATTGGGCTGCTTGTCTGGCGGGCGGTGTGGTGTTGCGCTGAATTCTCTATTCCTCGCAATTCTGGTCGGGTTCATCACGACCGCGCTCGGTCTTGTCTTTGCGCTTGTCGTGACGCGCTCTGGCTTCCGGTACAAAAAGCTTCTGCGCGCTCTGACCGTCCTGCCGATAATCACGCCCCCATTTGTGATTGGTCTGGCGCTTATTCTGTTGTTCGGACTGTCGGGGTCGGTCACGGTCTTTTTTGCCGATGCTTTCGGCATTCAGCCCACCCGCTGGCTTTACGGGCTTCCCGGCATCCTGATCGCACAGACACTGGCCTTCACCCCGATTGCTTTCCTCGTTTTGATTGGTGTGGTCGAAGGTGTTTCCCCCTCGATGGAGGAGGCGGCGCAGACGTTGCGTGCCTCGAAATGGCAGGTCTTTAAGACCGTCTCGCTTCCGCTTATGCGTCCCGGTCTGGCGAATGCGTTTCTGCTTGGGTTCATCGAGAGCATGGCCGATTTTGGTAATCCGTTGGTCCTGGGCGGTAATTTCGACGTTTTGTCGACCGAGATTTTCTTTGCCATTGTTGGGGCGCAGTACGACCAAGGTAAGGCGGCGGTGCTGGCCATGGTTCTGCTTTGCTTCACATTGGCGGCCTTTTATGCGCAGCGCTTCTGGTTGGGCAAAAAGAGCTATACGACCGTCTCGGGCAAGGGTGACAGCGGCGTGCATCCCCACATGCCCCGCGCCTTGTCGATCCCGGTTCTGGCCCTTGCAATGCTCTGGGCCGCGTTCACTGGCATTGTCTACCTCATGATTTTCTACGGTTCGGTGGTCGAGCTTTGGGGCGTGAACAACACGCTGACCTTCAAACATTATGTCACCGCATTCTCCTTCCGGCTTGAGGAGGGCGGTATCCGCTGGTCGGGTGCGGCTTGGGACAGCTTCTGGACCACTTTGAAAATCGCCGCGATCGCCGCGCCGTTGACGGCGGTGGTGGGCCTCATCACGGCATATTTGCTGACCCGTCAGACATTTGCGGGCAAGAACGCGTTTGAATTTGGCACTATGCTTAGCTTTGCCATTCCGGGCACTGTCATCGGCGTGAGCTATATCCTTGCCTTCAACGTGCCGCCCATCGAGATCACCGGCACGGGGATTATCCTCGTGGTTAGCTTTATCTTCCGCAACATGCCTGTCGGCGTGCGCGCAGGGATCGCCAGCATGTCTCAGTTGGACAAATCGCTCGACGAATCTTCGCTCACCCTCGGGGCAAACTCCTGGCAAACCTTCCGCCGCATCATCTTGCCGCTTCTGCGTCCCGCCATTCTCGCGGCGTTGGTCTACAGTTTCGTGCGGGCCATGACAGCGATTTCTGCGGTGATCTTCCTTGTCAGTGCCGAATACGACATGGCCACGAGCTACATCATCGGTCGTGTCGAGAATAACGACTATGGCCTGGCAATTGCCTACTCGACCACACTGATCTTTGTGATGCTCAGTGTCGTTCTAACGATGCAGCTTATCATCGGACGAACGAAGATAGGGCGGCGTATGTCGCAATCGCGGACCAATGTGTAAGGACAATAAATGAGCATCAGTTCAAAAGCCGCCCCGGTCAGCTTCAGAAATGTGACCAAGATATATGGCAAGGATGTTGTCGCGGTGGACGGTATCAACCTGGAAATCGAAGCAGGCAAACTTGTTACATTGCTCGGACCCTCGGGGTGCGGAAAGACGACAACTTTGCGCATGATCGCAGGGCTAGAGATGGCGACCGAAGGCGCGATCCTTATTGGCGACCGGGACGTGACACTTTTGCCAGCCACGGATCGCGACGTGTCGATGGTCTTTCAAAGTTACGCGCTCTTCCCGCACATGACGGTGATGGAAAATGTGTCCTACGGCCTTGGGTTTTCCGGCTTTGATAAGTCCGAGACAAAAGATCGCGCAGCACAAGGTCTCGATCTGGTGGGTCTCAAAGGCTACGGGGACCGCCTGCCGTCAGAGTTGTCGGGTGGCCAGCAGCAAAGGGTTGCGGTGGCCCGTGCGTTGGTGCTTGAACCGCAAGTGCTTCTCTTTGACGAGCCGCTTTCCAACCTTGATGCCAAGCTGCGTCGTCAGGTCCGTGAAGACATACGCGACATTCAGCAAAACCTTGGGCTGACAGTTGTCTACGTCACACATGATCAGGAAGAGGCGCTCGCCGTCTCCGATGAGATTGTTGTCATGCGCAATGCGGGAATTGCGCAGATTGGCACGCCGCGCGCGCTTTATGATGAGCCGGCAGATCACTTTGTGGCGGATTTCATCGGCGAGGCGAATATCATTCCCTGCGAGATCAAATCGGTATCCAAAGGTCAGGCGACGATTGATATCAGCGGGTTTTCACACAAGCTGCCTGCGCGCGATATGGAGCTTGGTCCAGCTTCGCTGGCCGTGCGCCCAACCCGGCTGGTGCTCGGCGTCAAGACCGGCATGGCCATGGTGGTGAAGAAGGCAACGTATGTTGGCAGCCGTATGGAATACACGCTTGATGCCGGGTTTGGAGAGGTATTTGCCACCAGCGAAAACGTCGATACGCCGCATAATGTCGATACAAAAGTTACCGTTGGACTCGACAACATTGGTCCTGTTCTGCTGCCCGCTGTTTGAGCTGCACAATCATACATTTGAGTGAACGCCCTGACCTCGGGGCCGGCCTGATCGTGATGAACGAGCGTGGTTCGCGTTTGCTGCGAGCGTGGCGCAGTCCATCTTACGATTGATTGCCACGCAAGTTTGGCGTTGGATATCCCCCAGAATGTTTGATGCCAGATCACGGAGGTATTGTGCCAATGTTGAATTGCACGCTGAACGAAAACGGGCGCTATATCACACTCATCTCGGATGGCGCTGCCCATCGATATCACGCGGTCTGGCTTCGCGATAACGCATGGGACGAAGCGACCCGTTCCGCCGAGAACGGGCAATGTCTGATTGCCCTCAAGGACATTCCAAACGAGACATATATCTCCAACCTCCAGCTATCCGGCAGGACGCTTCTTTTGACATTTGCGCCAGAAGGCAAAGCGATTGAGTTCGACACAGATTGGCTTCTTGAAAACGCATATGATCCCGGCGCCACCAGACCAGCCGGGTGGACCAGGCCGACCGTTGAGACCTGGGATGGCGGGTTGATGTCACGGGTGCCAGTGGCGGATTTCGAAGCAGTGCAGACGAACGCCGACAGCCTACGGCTCTGGCTTGCCGATATCGCGCGTTACGGATTTGCAAGGCTTCAGAACGGCCCTGTTGAAGACTTGGCGCTCATGCAGGTTGTGGATCTGTTTGGCCATGTTCGCGAAACAAATTACGGCAGACATTTTGAGGTTCGCACGGAAGTGAACCCGACAAACCTTGCCTATACCGGCCTTGGCTTGCAGGCGCATACCGACAATCCTTATCGTGATCCCGTTCCCACGGTTCAGGTGCTTTATTGCCTCGAAAGCTCAGCCGCGGGTGGGGATAACATGGTCGTCGACGGCTTCCGCGTCGCCGAAAGGCTGCGGGCAGAAACTCAGGACTGGTTTGATGTGTTGTCACAGCACTGTGCGCGGTTCGAATACGCAGGGTCAAAGGACGTGAAGCTGCAATCGAGGCGGCCCATGATCGACTTGGCCCCGGATGGTGAGCTTGTTGGTGTCCGCTTTAACAATCGCTCCGCCAGCGCCATCACAGATGTGCCCTTTGACAAGATGGAAACCTATTACGCCGCCTACCGCCGTATGGGCGAACTGATTGACGACCCTGCGATGGAGGTGTCTTTCCGGTTGGAACCCGGCGAATGCTTCCTCGTGGACAATCGTCGTGTCTTGCATGCCCGCAAAGGGTATGCCGGAACGGGCAAGCGTTGGCTGCAAGGCTGCTACGCTGACACGGACGCGCTTTATTCGAAACTTGCGGTTCTCGAGGCGCAGAAACAGGTGGCTGCAGAATGAGTGCGCCTACCGCCCCAAAACTCACCCGCGATACCATCGTGCCGTTTCTCGAAGACATTTTCGAACGCCGGGGAGGTGAGGAGTATCTGGGCGAACCGGTCACCATGGCTCAACATATGCTGCAGGGTGCGACCATTGCCGAACAAAACGGCCAGCCTGAGATAATCATTGTCGCAGCATTGCTGCACGACATTGGTCATTTTACTAGTGAATTTGGTATGTTCCAGATGGACGATACCGAGGACCGCTTCCACGAAGATGCAGGTGCCGAAGTCTTGCAGGATTTCTTCCCGACGCTCGTGACCGACTGTGTGCGCTACCATGTTGCGGCCAAACGCTATCTCTGTGCCACGCGGCCCAGCTATTTTGATCGTCTGTCCGATGCCTCGATCCATTCCCTCAATTTGCAGGGCGGACCGATGGGTGACGACGAGGTTGAGGAATTCGAGAAGAACCCTAATCTGGAGCAGATCATCGCTGTTCGTTTTCTGGATGAGGCGGGCAAGCATCCTGACATGGATACCCCGCCATTCGCGCATTTTGCTCCGATGGTGCAGCGCGTCGTTGATGCCCATCTGGGTGCTGCCTGATCCGTTTATGCCTTCGGGTTACGACACATCTAGCCGGTTGATTACTTCATCATGCGCCGCTCTCAAGCATGACATGAACTCCAGTGTCTTGCGGTCCGGCTCCGGCTTTTTGCGTGTAATGGCGGCGAATGTCGTGCTGTATCCAGTATGGTTGGGGGCGATGGGCCGCACGGTGCCTTTGCGAAGAAAAGTTTCGGCCACGTGGTCCGCCAAAAACCCCAGATACCGCCCGGATTGGATGAGAAGGGACAAGGCCTCTTCCTCTTGAACTTGGGCCGCGCGTTTGATGCCCAACTGTCTGCCAGCTTTCATGTTGGGCGAATTGAAGGCGTATCCTGCGTATTTTTGCGTACCAAGTTTCAAATCGGCGATCGACAGCTCCTCTGGTGCATCGAACAATGCATGTCCTTCACCACAATAAAGCGTCATATGCTCCAAATAGAGTGGCGTATAGCTAAGCAGACTGGACTGTCGATGAATGGGCACGACTGCCACGTCCATCGTGCCGTCTGTGACGCGGGCTTCCAGAGTACTTGGTGGCGCAAGGGCAATGTCCAGCGCCACATCAGGCGCCACCATATCGAAGTGGCGGATCGCATCGTGAATGCGGGCGTCGGGATTGGTCGAGGACTGATCAAATAGGCCAATCCGCAATGTCCCGGTCAGCTTTGAGTGAATGTCGTCGATCTCCGATTGAAACCCATCGATGGATGACATCAGCTTGTGCGCGGCCTCGAGAACTTTTTCACCCTCTGCGGTCAGAGCAAAGCCAGATGGCCCGCGATTGCACAGCTTGAGGCCGATCCGCAGCTCCAAGTCGGAAACATGCTTTGAGATTGTCGAGCGACCGATATCGAGCTCGAGCTCAGAGGCCGCAAACCCACCGCATTCCGTCACAGTCATGAATATTCGCAACAAGCGAATATCGACATTACTGAGGCTTTGAATGAGTGCCCGTTTGGCCATCTAAAGTTTCCTTTTTCTGCAACTATAGAGTGTAAAGTTTCAGGTTAACAAACAAGATATACGCCTTATTGTGGGCTCCATAATGATCGCGCGAGACGCGCGGCGAAAACAGGGAGAACATAATGTCATTGAAACCACCCTTATCGGATTTGCCGATACCAACTGCCGATAGCGGCTTTTACCGCGGCTTCAGTGTGAACGTGACAGTCGTCAGTAAGATCATCATCAGTCTATTGGTGGTGTGGTGTATTGTTTGGCCCACACAGGCTGGCACGGTTCTTGGCAATTGGAACACGGCCATCCTGGCGCAGTTCGCCGCGTGGTACATTTGGGTTGTGACGGCGTTTGTCCTCGTCTGCATAGGATTGGCGATCTGGCCTACGGCGGGTCGGCTTAATCTCGGGGCAGATGGCGAGAAGCCAGAATTCTCGAACTTTTCATGGTTCTCGATGATGTTTGGCGCCGGGATCGGCGTTGGTATGCTGACCTGGGCCGTGGCTGAGCCGGTGGCACACTTCAAAAACAATCCCTCGGTTATTCAGGGCGTCACAACAGCGCTCGATGCGGACAACGTGCGCACCGCCTATGTCTGGTCCTATCTGCATTGGGGTTTGGGCGCGTGGGCCTGCTATGCGATTGCGGGTCTTGCGTTGGCGTTCTTCAGCTATCGCCGCGGATTGCCGCTTACCATTCGGTCATCACTGACACCTTTGTTCGGCAAGGCTCTGTCTGGAACGCTGGGACATATCATCGATATCGTTGCAGTTGTGGCGACCATTCTCGGTGTGGCTCAGACGCTTGGTTTCGGGGTTGAGCAATTCGTTGCAGGCCTGACGCGGATCGGCATCGGAGGCCTCGCACTGGAAGACGGTTCGGCCACCACGTTGGGCATTGTTGTGGCGCTGCTTGTTATCATGGGCGCATCGACATTGTCGGCCCTGTCGGGTGTGGGCAAAGGCATCAAGTGGCTTTCCAACATCAACATGGTTCTATCCATCGTTCTGCTGGGCTTCTTCATCATCTTCGGAGCGACTTGGTTTGGTGCCTCGGCATTCTTTATCGGCATCTGGGACTATCTCATCGCCCTGCCGTGGTTGAGCTTCAACGTCTATAGTTCGGACGGTGTCGAAGGATCCGAAGCCTTCCTGCTGACGCAATGGCAGGGGTGGTGGCCTGTGTTCTACTGGGCTTGGTGGATTGCCTTCGCGCCCTTCGTGGGGCTGTTCCTGGCGCGTATTTCACGGGGCCGCAGTATCCGTGAGTTCGTCCTTGGGGCTATGATTGTGCCATCACTGATGTGCTTTGTCTGGTTCGCTTGGGCTGGTGGCACCGCGATTGATCTTGAGCTGAATGGCAACGCCAATGGTGTGATCCTTGACGCGGCCAATGGCGACAAGATCTTTGCGATGACCGAGTTCATGCTGGCACCAATTGCGCAGGCTCTGGCTTGGGGAATGGCGGTATTGATCGTGGTCCTTTTGATGACGTTCCTCGTGACCTCAGCCGACTCCGCGGTTCTGATCGTGAACACGATCAACGCCGCAGGTGATGAAGGTCCAAAGGCACGTCCACACATCCTGTTTTGGGGTGCTGCTTTGGCGCTGGTGGTTGGCGGTCTGCTGATCTCTGGCGGCACGGGTGCCATTCAGACCGCGATGGTCATCGGGGCGCTGCCATTCTCGATCGTGATGGCACTGATGTGCATCGCGCTGATCAAGGCGATCTTCAATGACGGCCGTCGCGAAGCGGCCGGGGTGGCAACCACGATTGATCCCGAAACATCGGTTATGCCCGCCGAATAATATAACTTACAACAACGATCAGGCCCCGGTGTGTCACCGGGGCCTTTTGCTTGTCGGCAGGCCGAGGAACGGCGCGTCTAAAGAACTGACTTGATCCGCGCGGAATCATAATTTGCGCCACATAGCAATACTACGTTGACCTGCCCGGCATAGCGCTCGGGCGCGGCTAGAAGCGGCGCCAAGGCAAGCGCAGCAGCACCTTCGACGATCATGTTTTCGGTCCAGGCCAGAGCTCTCAATGCCGCGATAATCTGATCCTCACCAATATGGACGACCTCGTCGATCACTTCACTTGCCAAGGGCAGGGTGACTGACCCAGGGTCGACGCCGCCCGCAACACCGTCCGCCAATGTGTCAAGATGCTCTGTCTCGACGATCTCACCGGCGGTGATGCTGGCCGCCAGCGCGGCCGTATTGACGGCACTTGCGCCGATCACGCGCGTGGTTGGTGAGAAAGCCTTCATCACGGCGCCAATCCCACTGATCAAGCCGCCGCCTCCCATTGCAATGAACAGGTTGTCGATCTGAGGCAGTTGATCGAGCATCTCCAAGCCACACGTGCCTTGCCCGGCAATCACCTCCAGATCGTTATACGGAGAGACATAGATTTGACCTTGCTCTTTTGCCAGTTGGCGGGCGTGGGCCTCCGCGATGGCCCCATCGGTTCCGTGCAGAATAATTTGTGTCCCGTAAGCTTCGATGGTGGTGCGTTTCTGCGCGACGACAGTTTCAGGCAGGGCGACCGTCAACTGGTGCCCCGTCTGCTGGGCAGCGTGCGAACTGGCGATGCCGTGGTTTCCGGTCGAGGCGGTGATAACAGCCTGATCCAAGGGGAGGGCGGTCAGCTTGGCCGTCGCTCCGCGTAGCTTGAACGACCCGGTATGTTGGAAATTTTCACATTTGTAATGCAGCTTGGTTTCTGCAGGCAGGCTTAGGCGTGAGGTCAGCATTGGCGTCAAACTGATCAACGGTGTAATCCGCCGTCGAACTGCAACCGAGCGTGCCGCACTTTGCAGGATCAGATCAGATGGTGTGCTCATGTTTTGTCCTCTTCCGAGCTGTTGGCGGCAAGCACAGCGCGTATCACACTTAGTGATATAGCTGCGTCCTGCGCTGCGATGCCCGTCAGATCAGCAATGGTGATGTCGTTATCTGACGACCTGCCATGATGCACACCGGCCAAGACATCGCCCAAGACCACGACATCTGCGGCATTGATCTGACCTGCTGCGTGAGCACTTTGAAACTCACCGTGATCCAATGATTGCTTTGCCAGATCACAGACCAGCAGGTCAGCGTTTGCGACGAGCGTTAGGTCAAGCTCTTGCTTGCCCTCCGTATCTGCTCCAATTGCTGTGATATGGGTGCCTGGGGATACCCAGTCCGCCCGGACCAACGCCGATCTGGACGGAGTTGTTGTCAGGATCACATCGGCGTCGCTCGTTGCAGCGCGCAAGTCCTCTACAGCGCGCGCGGCTATCTTTTCCGCTTGCAAGGTATCGACTGCACCTTGGGCCTTAGCACTATCCCGGGCCCAGATTGCGATATCCAGATCAGTACCCGCCATCAAATGGACCAATGCGCGCGCCTGAAACAAGCATTGTAGTCCTGCACCGACGATCAAGACCTTAGAGAACCCCGGTCGGGCCAAGGCTTTTGTCGCCAATGCGCCACCTATCCCTGTGCGTATGTCGGTTAGCCACCCCTCATCTTTCAGCAATGCCAAGGTTTCGCCTGTTTCGGCGCTGAACACGACGTTCATGCCGTTCGAGCTTGGTAGCCCTTTGGCAGGGTTATCATAGAACCCGGTGGCGATCTTGATCACAAACCCCTCGGACCCTTCGATATGGCCGCTTTTGACATGGCAATCGCCATTGGATGTTGGGAAACCCAGGTAGGTCACGTCCGGTGCCTGAACGCGGCTTTGCGCCTGAGCGATATAAGCGTCTCGGATCGCGTCTGTCGCGGCGGCCATGTTGAAGGCGGATTGAATGTCATCTCGGTTCAGGCTGAGCATAGGCCCCTCACTTCTGCATTGACCGGTTGATTGGACGCGATTATCTAAATTGGATATTCATGTCAAATTTCTGCTGATCCGCAAGCACGAGGACCCACCATGCCCACATCGCCCTTTCACAGCTTTCAGGTCGAACAATTCTTGTCGGATATGGAGCATGGCGTTGTCTACAACTTCTCCGAAAGCGGCGTGCATCCCATGTCGCTGGGTGGTCTGGTCGAGTTGACCGAGATTGACATGCAAACGCTGATGGCAACCATGATCGACTACCCGCAGGTGAATGGCAAAGAGAGCCTGCGTCGCACAATTGCAGGGTTTTATCCGGGTGCTGACCCTGATGGGGTGATGATTACAGTGGGGGCCACCGAAGCAAATACCTTGGTGGTGAACACGCTGCTGGAGCCAGGCGATAATCTGATTTGCTTCCGTCCGATCTACGAACAGTTTTCGGGCAACGCTCTGAACCACGGACATGATGTGCGCTGGGTAGGTCTGATGGAGGATGAGGATTGGGCCGTGGATGCTGAGGCGTTGATGGCAGCCATTGATAGCAAAACCCGCCTCATTCATGTGGTTAACCCAAACAACCCCACGGGGCGTGTCCTGTCGCAGGCTGATCGCGCGTGCGTTGTGGCCGCTGCCCAGAAGGTTGGCGCTTGGATTGTCGCGGATGAGGTTTACGCGGGAACAGAGCGGGAAGGGGATACCGATACCGCATCCTTCTGGGGAGACTATGATCGCGTACTGATCATCAACTCCATGAGCAAGGCCTACGGCTTGCCGGGACTGCGACTCGGCTGGCTGGTTGGACCGGTCGAGGTCATCAATGCCTGCTGGCGGCGCCACGAATATGCAGCAATTGCGGCGTCAACCTTGTCGATGGAGCTTGCAGATAAAGCTCTGGTTGAGCCTGCGCGCTCCAAGCTTAAAGAACGCGCCCGCCGTCTGATCCGTACCGGGTTCGATGTACTGACAGAAAAACTCAGCGTGCACCCGGGCGTGTTCGATGTCGTGCCCCCACAAGCGTCTGCAATGTCATTCGTACGGTTCAACCTGCCTATCGGCTCAGAGGAGTTCGCTCAGCGGTTGCTTCACGAAAAGGACGTTCTGGTCATTCCGGGCTTTCGTTTTGGCGTCGAGAACCATTTCCGCTTCAGTTCAGGTCTGCCGGAAGACCACCTGCGCGATGGGCTTGATCGCTTGAACGATTTGACGGCGGATATCTTGCAAGAGGCCGCGAAATGAAGGGCCAGGGCGCACTTCTGAGCAACGCGAAGGCGACGGCCGATGCAACGGCTGCGCTGTTTGGGAGCCGCGTTGAAGTGGTGGTCCACGATCTGAAGTCCGAGACAATAGCCCATATCTCTCAGCCATATTCCAACAGGAAACCCGGCGATCCATCGAACATGCAGGAAATCGACCTCGGGCCCCACGACACCGTTATCGGCCCTTACGAGAAGGTGAATTGGGATGGAAGTTTGATCCGCTCCATCTCGGTTGTGATCCGAGATGAATCCGGGGAGGCGCGGTTCGTGCTTTGTGTGAACCATGACCAGAGTGACATTCAGCAATTGCAGATGTTAGCGCGCGCATTCGCGGCGGCGTCCCCCGCGACCGGGCAACCCGAGATGTTGTTTCGACAAGATTGGCACGAGAAGCTCAACCTCTTTGTCAGCGAATGGTGTGCTGCCCGCGCTCAGCGTGCAGATGCGCTGGACCGCGAGACACGTCGAGCATTGATCATGGCGCTTGATATGTCTGGTGCGCTGGCCGAACGCAATGCGGCCTCATATATCGCACGTATGCTTAGGGTCAGCCGTGCGACAATCTACAATGACCTGAAGGCAGGGGTCGCGACTGCAGATCTTCTGAAATAGAGGAAGACCCTGACTGAATAGGCTGGCGATCAAAAATAGTTTGGCTTGAGCGCTTAATCAGTTTGATCTTTTTGCCGCGCTCCGGCTCATTAGCACTGGAAGTAGAAGCAAGCGGACCGGAGTCGCTCATGAAAACCGCCTCAACCCGGCTGGGCGTTGATATTGGTGGCACGTTCACCGACGTTGTTTTGGAACGCAAAGGGGATCTCTTTTCAACCAAAGTTCTTACGACCTACGCCGCGCCGGAAGATGCGATCATTGACGGGATGCATCAGGTCTGTGCGAAAGCTGGGATCACACCTGACCAAATCGAGCAGATTATTCATGGCACGACCCTTGCCACAAATGCGCTGATTGAACGGCGCGGCGCCAAGACCGCTTTGATCACGACCGAGGGCTTTCGCGATGTGATCGAGATGCGCACCGAGTCGCGGTTTGAGCAATATGACCTGAACTTGAATTTACCCGAGCCTTTATTGCCTCGGCAAATGCGTTTCACGGTGCCGGGGCGCGTTAACGCCAAGGGCGAGGTGCTGATAGACCTGGAACGCGCAGATGTTGAGCGCGTCGTGGACAAGATCGCTGCCGGTGGCTTCACTTCTGTGGCTGTTGGATTGATCCATTCTTATCTGAACCCCGCTCATGAAAATCTGGTGCGTGATGTCCTGATGGAACGCTTGCCAGATGTTTCGGTCTCTATTTCTTCCGAAGTTTCACCGCAGATGCGCGAATATGAACGGTTCAATACCGTTGTCGCCAACGCCTATATCAAGCCTCTGATGGCGTCCTATCTGGGCCGATTGGAGAACCGCCTGAAGGATGAGGGCGTGACCTGCCGTATTTTCCTGATGCATTCCGGTGGCGGTATCATCTCAATTCAGAACGCGGCGGACTTCCCTGTGCGTCTGGTCGAATCCGGCCCTGCCGGGGGCGCTGTGTTCGCCGCACATATCGCGTCGCGATACGGGCTGGATAAAGTCCTTAGCTTCGATATGGGTGGCACAACTGCAAAGATCTGCTTGATCAAGAACCAGACGCCGAAGACCAGCCGCGTCTTCGAAGTTGCGCGGACCTATCGGTTCAAAAAAGGTTCTGGCATGCCTATCTCTATCCCGGTGATAGATATGGTGGAGATCGGCGCGGGGGGCGGCTCACTCGCCCATGTTGACGCGATGCGCCAGATCCGTGTCGGTCCCGAAAGCGCCGGATCAGAACCCGGTCCGGCATGTTACGGGCGCGGTGGAACCCGCCCGGCGGTGACCGATGCTGATCTGATCCTCGGCAAACTCGATCCTGATAATTTTGCCGGTGGCTCCATTGCGCTGCATCCTGATGCCTCTAATTCCGCGCTGGATGCGCATATCGGTCAGACGCTGGATATGGACGCAGTCGAATCCGCATTTGGACTGGCCGAAGTCGTGGATGAAAATATGGCCAATGCTGCCCGCGTTCATGCGGTCGAGAATGGTGAGGATCTGAGCGAATACACGATGATTGCATTTGGTGGTGCTGCACCACTTCATGCAGGCCGGCTTTGCGAAAAGCTCGGTGTTGATCGCTTGCTGGTGCCACCCGGGGCAGGAGTGGGCTCTGCCATTGGTTTCTTGCGCGCGCCTTTCAGCTTCGAGGCAAATCGGTCCGTTTACATGAAGCTTAGTGATTTTGATCCCGAGAAGATCAGGACATTGCTTGGTGAGTTGCAGGCAGAAGCAACCGGCTTTGTACGGACCTGTGACGCTGAAAGTCCGATCCTCTCCGAATTCAAGGTCTATATGCGGTATACGGGCCAAGGCTGGGAAATCCCGATCCCGTTGACTGAGGCACAGGCTATGGCCCCGGATGCCGCAACCTTTCAGGCCCGATTTGAAGAAGAGTATGCCAAGCTTTTCGCGCGCACTGTTGCTGGGATGGATGTGGAAATCACTGTCTGGTCTGTAAACGCAACGACACCGCCGGAGCAGGTCGAACCTATCGCGCCGGCCTCTGCCGGAACAGCCGCAAAGAATCTTGGTGCCCGCCAACTCTTTGATGCCGCGCAGGGAGGCTATCTGGATGCTGAGGTCATAGACCGCGAAGCGATGAAGACGGGCCAAATCGTGCAGGGCTCTGCCGCGATCACAGAGGCCGAAACCACCATTATTCTGCCTGCCAGTCGGCAGGCCATACGTCAGCCGGATGGCTGTATTGATGTCACCTTGAGGAAGAACTGAGCATGGCACAGGATCATTCCAACGTCGCTTATCAGGTTATGTGGAACCGGCTGATCTCTGTGGTTGAAGAACAGGCGCAGGCTCTGGTGCGCACGGCCTTCTCCACCTCGGTTCGCGAAGCCGGAGATCTCTCCGCGGGCGTCTATGACACCAAAGGCCAAATGCTCGCGCAGGCCGTGACAGGCACACCCGGTCACGTCAACGCAATGGCCGACGCCGTTACCCATTTCATCCGTCGCATCGGGCGTCAGAACATTCTTGACGGTGATATTTACATTACGAATGACCCGTGGGAGGGGACGGGCCATCTGCATGACATCACTATGGTCACGCCGTCGTTTCACAAGGGTCTTCTGGTGGGCTTTTTTGCCTGCACTGCACATATCGTAGATATTGGCGGTCGTGGGTTTGGGGCGGACGCGGCGAGCATCTATGAAGAAGGCCTCTACATCCCGATCATGAAGTTTGCGCAAGCGGGCGAAGTGGACGAGACCTTGACCCGCATTATCCGCGGTAACGTACGTGAGCCGGACCAATTGATTGGCGACATCAATGCCTTGGCTACGTGTAACGAGATTGGCCATCGCCGCCTGATCGACATGATGCAGGAATTCAACCTTGATCATCTTGATGGCATTGCCGGCTTCATCCTCGACAATTCCCGCCGTGCCACGTTGGAACGGATCGTAGCGTTGCCGCAGACCTCTGCGATAGGCGAGATGACGATGGACGGCTTTGAGCAGCCAATCACACTTAAGGTGGAAGTCAGCGTGAAGGGCGACCGGATTGTCACTGATTTCACTGGCACTTCCGGCGTTGACAAGAAGGGCATCAATTGCCCGATGGTCTACACCAAAGCTTATGCCTGTTATGCTCTCAAGGTCGCAATCGCTCCGGAAATTCCCAACAACGCAGCGTCGCTCGCGCCTTTTGAGGTGACTGCGCCCGAGAACACCATCGTCAACGCTTCACATCCTGCGCCTGTTGCGTTGCGACATATCGTTGGACATTTCGTGCCTGACGCGGTTTTCGATGCGTTTGACAAAATCGTGCCGGGTCTCGTGCCTGCTGAAGGGGCAGGGTGCTTGTGCAATTTTCAGGTATCTCTGCGCCCGCGCACAGATGCGCCCGCGCCAGAGGATGCGCGCCGCTCCGAAGTCCTTACGTTCAACTCGGGCGGGTCCGGTGCCCGGCCTGAGCATGATGGTCTCAACGCTACTGCCTTCCCCTCTGGCGTGATGACCATGCCTATCGAAGCGACCGAACACGCAGGTCCGGTAATCATCTGGCGCAAGGAGTTGCGGCCCGACTCAGGCGGTGCTGGCAAAACCCGCGGAGGCCTCGGCCAATACATGGAAGTGGGTGCGCAGGAAGGTCATGAGTTCGATATTCAGGCCATGTTCGATCGGGGACAGCATCCCGCGCGCGGGCGACGAGGCGGTCAGAATGGCGCGCCAACAACGATTGCACAGGATGATGGCACGGAGATGCACGTCAAAGGCAAACAATTCGTTGCCCATGGGCGCAAGGTTGTTATGGCCTTTCCTGGTGGTGCTGGATACGGTGCTGCATCTGAACGCCCGAAGGAACTGGTTATTCGTGATCTCGCGCGCGGGTATATTACGGCCGAAACCGCGCAGAGGGACTACGGACTGAGTGTTGACGACGTCGTCGCAGTCGAAGCTGCCGTCGCCAAGGGCGAAGCTCTCTAAAAAGTGTAAAGGTCAATTCAGATTAGGGGTTGCGATCATTGTCTACCTATAGGTAGGTAGAATGCGGTGGTTCGATCACCACACTCATGCCGGAGGGATAGAAATGGAACTCAATGCGGACTTTCAGGCACGCGTTGTCGTACATTCAGATCAGCTTGAGTGGACCCCGTCGCCCATGCCGGGTGTGGATCGACGGATGCTGGACCGCATTGGTGCAGAAGTGGCCCGTGCCACCACAATCGTGCGCTACGCGCCAAACAGCAAATTCTCGGCCCATACGCATACGGGCGGCGAGGAATTCGTCGTGCTGGATGGCGTTTTTCAGGATGAGCACGGCGATTATCCGACAGGCACGTATGTGCGGAACCCGCCAACCTCGGCCCATACGCCAGGATCGGAGCCTGGTTGCACGATCTTTGTGAAGCTTTGGCAGTTCGACCCTGACGACCGGACCCAATTCCGCAAAACCATGGCGGAGGAGTTGGCATCGCCTGTGAATGGCGTCGCGACAGCTAAGTTGCATAGCGACGCCCGTGAAACAGTAACCTACAGCCGCCTCGATCCGGGGGCCGGTCTCTCCAACTCCGACGCGGGCGGGATTGAAATGCTGGTTCTGGATGGTGCGCTCATCGAAGCGGGAGAGAGGCTAGGCAAGGGGGCGTGGCTGCGCCTGCCAGGGGGGATGCCTTTGGATGCGACGGCAACCGAGGAAGGCGCGAGTGTCTGGATCAAGACGGGCCACCTGCCTTTCGCCAAAGCGCCCTCCGTCTGATGGATGTCACAGTACACATAGGCTGGCGCATTCAATGACAACCCTGATTGTTGGCGGTGGTCTTTCAGGCCTTGCGCTTGCGGAGATGCTGCAATCTGCTGACCAAGACTTTCTGTTGCTCGAAGCGCGCAATCGTTTTGGTGGACGGATCAAGACTGAGCAATTTGGCGCGGCGAGTTTCGATATGGGACCCGCTTGGTTTTGGCCCGGACAACCCCGAATTGCGGCCCTGATTGATCGCTTGGATCTGGAGAAATTCGACCAGTTTTCCCAAGGTCTCCTGTCCTATGAGGACGAAAAGGGCAACGTGCAGCGTGGGAGAGGGTTCGCCTCCATGCGAGGTTCGTGGCGCTTGCAGGGTGGGCTTGCAGCCCTCACGCAGGCATTGGCGGACCGCCTACCTGAAAATCGCAAACGCCTGAATGCGCGGGTAGAAGCACTGGCGAAGACTGACGAGAGTGTAACGGCTACACTCGCTAATGGTGAAGTATTGACCGCTGACCGGGTCGTTTTGGCGCTGCCCCCACGTCTCGCGGCCAATCTCACATATACACCGAGTTTGCCTGACCAAACCGTCATGGCGATGCATAACGTGGCCACATGGATGGCCGGACAAGCCAAGGCAGTTGCTGTCTATCGCACACCGTTCTGGCGTGATGCGGGGTTGTCCGGTGATGCAAGCAGTCGAGTGGGGCCGATGGTCGAGATCCATGACGCCTCGCCCCAAACGGGCGGGTCGTACGCCCTGTTTGGCTTTATCGGCGTGTCGCCGCAGGCTCGAGCCGATGAATTGAAATTGCGCCAGCACATCGTGGCGCAATTGGTGCGACTGTTCGGGAAAGAAGCAACCACACCGGAACATCTCTACCTAAAGGACTGGGCCGCTGATCCCAACACATCTACTCAAGCTGACCTTGAACCTCTTTATGCGCACCCAAACTACGGTCTTCCATCCAGTATGGAACGCCTTTGGGATGATAAGTTGTGCTTCGCCGGAACCGAAGTCGCGCCCCAGTTCGGCGGCTATCTTGAAGGGGCCTTGGAAGCAGCTGAAATTGTTTTGGGCGCGCTTCAAGCGAAGGAAACTTCCTATGGTTACTGATACAAAAGCAGCACTTCTCGACTCTGCGGAACGTGCAGCGCGTCGTCGCGGATTTGACGGGTTCAGCTATGCCGATCTTGCTCAGGATGTTGGCATTCGCAAAGCCAGCATCCATCACCACTTCCCGACCAAAGCCATTTTGGCCGTCATGCTAATGAAGCGATATCATGACACGCTACAATCAATCTGCGATCAGATTGACCAGACAGAGCCCACCGGCGGCGCCCGCCTGAGCGCAATGATCGAGCGTTACCGCAGCGCACTGGACGGCGGCAAAAGCCTCTGTCTGTGCGTCGCACTCTCCGCGAGCCGAGACAGTCTGCCTTCAGAGGTCGCAACCGAGATGAGTAGCTTTCGCGCTATGATGATGTCATGGCTGCGTGACGTGTTCACGGCCGGTCAGACGGATGGCAGCATAGCACATGTCAGCCACCCAGATGCCGAGGCTGCGGCGATGCTGTCCTTGCTCGAAGGAGCGCAACTGGCCGCGCGAGTGGAGGAAGCGCCCGAGTTGTTTCAGAACGCCATGCACCTGATACAAAAGCGCCTGGCTTAAACCGGTTTCTCGATGGTAGTAGTTTGACCGTGACATAAATAATGCTAATGGCTGCCGCTGATTGACGATTGCTCATGTTTTACGGTCAAAAAATTTGAGAGCCTATGGGCATGCGCCGTTCAGACCATCTGCCACTATCAAGATCAGTGTTTAATAGGCCGATATCGTTTTTCATGTGATCAGACCAATGGAATATGTCTTCTCCCATCAAATACTTTTTTACTTGTTTTGAATGCTTTTCAGGCGGTTGTTTATGCTTTTGGAAAAGTCGGATTGCAGCAAGCATGGGGTTTCTCCAGTGAGACCTCCTCAGAAGTCGGGCTGTGACGTTGACTGCGATACTGCGCCTGTGCGAGCCTATATACCAATCAAATAGAATGACCCTGCAACAAAGGCAGCTTATTGGTGGCCCGCCCAGATATTCCTCCCCTAAGTGCGATGCGTGTAGCCGAAGCGGCTGCGCGCCATCGCAATTTCACAGCGGCTGCTGATGAATTGGGGATGACGCAGGCTGCGGTGAGCTATCAAATTAAGATCCTAGAAGAGAGAGTAGGGACTGCCCTTTTTGAACGTCACGCGCGTGGGGTCAGCCTGACATCCGTGGGTCATGTGCTCACCTCTCGGGCGAGCGAGGCACTCGACATACTGGCGGACGCATATGCGGATGCGCGTGGGACAAGCGATGCGACGTTGGTGATGAGTATTATCCCGACATTTGCGACGAATTTTCTTGCCGAACGGATCGGGACATTTCAGTTGAGCGAACCTGATATCGCCGTTCGGATCGAAATTGGCGAGGCGCTTGTTGATCTTAGCGCAGGTGACTTTGATTTGGCGATCCGGGGTGGTCTGGGGAAATGGGAGGGTATGAAGGCCCACCTATTGTTGCCGACCTTGTTTTCGCCAATGTTGAGCCCGGCGCTGGCGAAGTCAGGCGAATTGTCAAAGCCCGCCGATTTACTAAACCTGCCGATCCTCTCAGAAGATGATCCGTGGTGGCGACAATGGTTCGACGAAGCCGGTGTGGACCACTCTTGTCACAGCGAAAACACTCGGCAGCCCTTTGGATCTCAGATCATCGAAGCCAGTGCCGCGATTGCGGGGCAAGGTGTGGCGATGCTGAGCCCTGCGTTCTTTCAAAAGCAAGTGCAGCGGAGAGAACTGGTGCAGCCATTCGAGCTGACCTGCCACGACGGCAGCGGATACTGGGTCGTCTACCCTGAAAGCCGGCGCAATTCTGGCAAGATCCGCAAGTTTGTCAGATGGATCTTGAATGAGACGGAGATGTTTCAAAGTAACACGTCGTGATCAACACTCATTCCGTAACTTTCTGACAGCTTATCAGCGATTTCGGTCATGTTGTTCAAAACCCTGGAATGGCGGCAGCCATCCCTCACGGCGGATGGTCCAGCCTTCATAGGTGGGCGTCAGTTGATCGATCTCATCTAAAGCACCCAAGTGGACCTCGATTTCATCGCCGCTGCGCGCAAACACGGATGAACCGCAGTTCGGGCAAAAATGCCGCCCTTCGTAGTCATGGGTTTTGCCCTCAACGCGAACTGCCCCCTCTGCGAATATCGCGGCAGCATAAAACAAGGCTCCATGGTGTTTTCGGCAATTCAAGCAGTGACACAGACCGACGCGATCAGGTGGACCTGATGCCACAAATCGAACATTGCCACAGAGGCAACCTCCCCTAAACGTATCCATATCGGGCCTTCCTCAAAACGGAGTGTCACGCATGTTTACAATGAAGGGTGTTGGGATTGCCATTGTCCCGGCGGCGCTGATCCAACTACCTTGATGGCAAGGACTGGGATTGTCTTTTTTCGCAGGATACCCAAAACATCGTTGAAGAAAAATCTAAAGTGCCGGGCTGGGGGCTTGGACAAAGAGCCGAAACAACAGATAAGAACCAAAAGGGAGACAGACTATGAAGAAACTTATACTTGCGACCACAGCGCTTGCGCTTGGCGCATCGCTGGCATCTGCCGAGGTTAAAGTTGGCATGATCACCACGCTTTCCGGTGGTGGTGCAGGGCTAGGGATTGATGTTCGCGATGGCTTCATGCTGGCGATCGGGCAGTCTGGTCGCGACGATATTGAGGTCGTAATCGAAGACGATCAGCGCAAACCCGACATTGCGGTGCAACTTGCGGACAAAATGATCCAGTCCGAGCGCGTCGACGTTCTGACCGGTATCATCTGGTCGAACCTGGCCATGGCGGTTGTGCCAAGCGCGACGGCACAAGGAAAGTTCTATCTCTCACCCAATGCAGGTCCGTCCGCACTTGCGGGCAAAGGATGCCATCAGAATTACTTCAATGTCGCTTGGCAAAACGACAATTTGCATGAGGCCGCAGGTGCTTATGCAAATAGTGCAGGCTACAAGAACAGCTTCATTCTCGCGCCGAACTACCCGGCAGGTCAGGATGCTCTGACAGGCTATAAGCGCCAGTTCGGGGGTGCGTTTGCGGGCGAGGTTTTCACCAAGCTGGGGCAAACCGACTATGCGGCTGAGATTGCACAGATCAGAGCGTCAGGTGCAGACAGTGTCTTCTTCTTCCTTCCGGGCGGCATGGGCATCTCATTTCTGAAACAATACGCAGATAGCGGTGTGGATATTCCCGTGGTTGGTCCGGCCTTCAGCTTTGACCAAGGTATCTTGCAAGCTGTCGGGGACGCGGCCCTTGGTGTTGTGAACACCTCTCAGTGGAACAAGGATATCGAAAATCCGACCAACGCCGCATTTGTCGAGAGCTTTCAGGCTGAGTACGGACGTCTCCCATCGCTTTACGCAAGCCAAGGCTTTGACACAGCAAACCTTCTGATCTCGGCAATTGAGAAAGCCGACGTTTCGGACGCAGATGCATTTCGAGCAGCATTGAAGGCTGCAGAATTTGACAGTACGCGAGGCGATTTTTCCTTTGGGTCGAACCACCATCCGGTTCAAACGATCTATGCACGCGAAGTCGTTCAGGAAGCTGGCGTTTTCACCAACAAAATCATCGGTGTGGCGCTGGAAAATCACTCAGACGTCTACGCGGCTGACTGCAAGATGTAAGCCGATCTGGCCCGTCTTGCGAAAGGCGGGCCAACCGAAAGGCGCGTAGATGTCAGCCATTCTCATTCTTGAGCAGGTGCTTAACGGCATTCAGTTCGGTGTCATGCTGTTTCTAATGGCGGCCGGGCTGACGCTGATTTTTGGCGTCATGGGATTGATCAACCTTGCGCATGGATCGCTTTATATGGTGGGTGCTTTTGCGGCCGCTGCGGTGGCTGGCGCAACTGGCTCGTTCCTGCTGGCCTTGATCGCAGCACTTGCCGCAGCCGCGCTTGCGGGCGCTGTTATTGAAATGGTCGTGATCCGAAGGCTCTATGCCAGTGCGCATCTGGATCAGGTTCTGGCGACCTTTGCTTTGATCTTGGTATTCTCCGAGGGAACGAGGTGGGTCTTTGGGTCTTTCCCACTATTCCTCGATATTCCAGACGTGCTGGCGGGTCCGGTCACGTTGCCTGGTGGCATCGAATACCCACTCTATAGGTTAACGCTGATCGCAATAGGTCTTGCGATTGCAGCGGGCCTCTGGTGGCTGATCGAGCGCACGCGCATTGGTATTCAAATCCGTGCGGGAGAGAATGACCGTGAGATGATTGCGGCCCTAGGCGTCGATATTTCACGGCTCTACACCTTGATCTTCGCCTTGGGTGCAGCGCTCGCCGGTTTGGCGGGCGCTCTGGTCGGGGCCATTCAATCGGTACAAGTCGGCATGGGAGAGCCCGTTTTGATCCTTGCCTTCGTCGTAATCGTCATCGGCGGGATCGGCTCGATCAAGGGCGCCTTTATTGGTGCGATTTTGGTCGGTTTGACTGATACACTTGGCGGAGTATTTTTGCCGCCACTGTTCAAGCTTTTCATGGAGCCGAGTGCAGCAACGCAGACGGGCTCGGCACTGTCTTCCATGCTTATCTACCTGTTGATGAGCCTTGTATTGATCTGGCGTCCTACTGGTCTTTTTGGTGCGCGTGCATGATCTCTGAGCGTTACCTCAATGCGTTGGTTTTGCTGGCGTTTCTGGCTATTCCGGTTTGGGCAATTCTGGCTGACGAGCCATTCACCATCACCTTGGCAACGCGCGCTGCCATTCTAGCTCTCGCCGCAGTTGGTTTGAACATCGCGCTCGGCATCGGTGGGCTGGTCAGCCTTGGCCATGCCGTCTTTTTCGGGATTGGTGGCTATGCGATGGGCATCCTTGCCTTTCACGCGCAAACCTACACGCCTCTGGAATTAGGCGGTTTAAGTCTTGCGGGAACCAAGTCCATGCCGGTGGTCTGGGTTGTCGCAATGATCACCTCGGCGCTAGCCGCTTTGGGGATCGGCGTTTTGTCACTTCGCACCACGGGCGTCTACTTCATCATGATCACGCTCGCATTTGGTCAGATGTTTTTCTACTTCGCGATATCTTGGAGCGCTTACGGTGGGGAAGACGGCTTATCCATCTACGTTCGCAATGAGTTTCCCGGCATTAACACCTTGGTGCCGATACAGTTCTTCGGCGTGTGCTTTGTCATCCTCTGCATAGCACTCTACTTAAACGCCCGCCTTGCCGCGTCTCCCTTCGGACTCGCTTTGAATGCGTCACGGCAGGTGCCCGCGCGGGTCGAAGCGGTGGGCTTGAACCCAACTCGGATCAAGCTGCTGGCATTTGTGATCTCTGGGGCACTCACTGGCTTGGCTGGCGCATTATTTGCGGACCTGAATCGCTTCGTTTCCCCGACGATGTTCAGCTGGCAGCTCTCGGGTGAACTGATCGTCTTGGTGATCCTGGGGGGTGTTGGGCGGTTGATGGGACCGGTGGTGGGCGCGGCGCTCTTCGTCGTTCTCGAACATTGGCTCGGTGGTCTGACGGAGTTTTGGCATATCTTCCTCGGCGCCATCTTGTTGGTCATTGTTTTGTTTGCGCGGGGTGGCGTAGTGGGGCTTTTGACCGGAAAGGAAGGCGCTCATGTCTGATCCGGTCCTTCAGACATTTGGTCTGAGCAAGAGCTTTGCTGCACTTGTCGCCACCGATGATGTTTCGATCGATCTGCGACCGTCTGAAATCCATGCGATCATTGGCCCGAATGGGGCGGGCAAATCCACGCTGATCAAGCAGATCACCGGGGAGCTGCGATCAGACAGCGGGCACGTGGAATTGCTGGGGCAGGGCGTGGACAGGCTGTCGGTGCCTGAGCGCGCGCGCCTGGGTCTGGGGCGCACATTTCAGATTTCGCAACTGGCTATGGAAGATACAGTAATTGAAAATGCGATGTTGGGCGCGATCGGGGCGTCCGGTCGTGTTTGGCGACTTTGGCAACCGGTTCTGTCGGCAGACGAAATCCGCGAGCGTGCGCTGGAGGCCCTGACACGCGTCGGGCTGGGCGATCATGTGCATACGACTTGCGCTGCGTTGAGCCATGGTCAGCGCAGGCAGCTTGAGGTCGCGGTGGCTCTGACATTGGCCCCAAAGGCATTCATTATGGATGAGCCTATGGCTGGCCTCGGCCTTGAGGGCTCGAAGCAACTGGTCACGTTGCTCGACGGATTGCGCACAGAAGCCCCGATCCTGTTGGTTGAGCATGATATGGATGCCGTTTTCGCCTTGGCTGACCGGATCAGCGTTCTCGTCTACGGGAGAATTCTGGCCACCGGCACTGTCGCGGAGATCAGAGCCAACCCCGACGTCAGGAAAGCCTATTTGGGAGAGGTAGCGTGACGCTGCTGCGGGTTGCCCATCTCAAGGCCAGCTATGGCGCCAGTCAGGCATTGTTTGACGTGTCGCTGGATCTCAGCGCTGGCGAGGTTGTGGCCCTGATGGGCCGCAACGGCATGGGCAAGAGCACCACCATAAAGTGCATTTGCCGTATGATGCCGTCAGAGGGTCAGCTTGTGTTCTCCGGTCACGATCTGCACCAGTTACCCAGCCATCGTGTCGCCCGTCTCGGCATCGGCCTTGTTCCAGAAGGCCGCCGCTGTTTCACCAATCTCAGCGTAGCTGAAAACCTTTTGGCCGCGGCAAGACCCGGAGATTGGACGCAGCGCAATATCGAGGACTTGTTCCCACGTCTAGGCGAGCGTTTTGATCAACAGGCGGCGTCACTCTCGGGCGGAGAGCAGCAGATGCTCGCGATTGGTCGTGCATTGATGACCAATCCGCGCTTGCTGATACTGGATGAAGCCACAGAAGGGCTTGCTCCGCTGATACGTTCCGAGATTTGGGAAGCGATCAGGCGGCTGAAAGAGCAGTCCGATATGGCGATCCTGCTGATTGACAAGTCACTGTACGAGTTGTCCCAAATCGCTGACCGCGCCGTGATCCTGGAGCGTGGAGCGACGGTTTGGTCGGACCAGATATCATCTTTGACACCAGAGATCTCGGAAAGGTTTTTGGGGGTCTAGGTTTTTAGTCACCACTTAATCGGGCCGCGTCGCGGGTCGTAGGCCGAGGATGTTGCGGGCCTCGTCCGGCGTCGCGGCGCGGCAGCCGAGACTTTGAATCAATGCAATCGCCGCGCGTACTTGATCTGCGTTAGAGGTCGCAAGTTCACCGGGTGCGGCCCACAACGAGTCCTCAAGTCCGACGCGCACATGCCCACCTGCTGCCGTCACTGTTGCAGCGACGCGCATCTGGTTTGCGCCAGCCCCAAGCGCGGACCAGACCAGATCGTCTCCGAACAACCGAAGCGCTGTACGTCTCATATGCGCGATATCGTCTGGATGTGCGCCTATGCCGCCCAGCAAACCGAAAACCGTCTGAACGAAGAATGGCGGTTCAACCGCGCCCTGATCCGCGAAATGCGCCAGATTGTACAAATGCGCGGTGTCGTAGCACTCGAATTCGAACCGAGTACCCCCCGCGCGGCAGGTCTCCAGCACATAGGTGATGTCTTTGTAGCTGTTGCGAAAGACCAGATCACGCGAGCCTTCCAGATGATCATTTTCCCATGGAGGCAATTGCGGGTGGCGTTTGAGCATGGGGAAGAGCCCCATATTCATTGAACCCATATTGAGCGATGCAAGTTGCGGCGCAAAATGGGCGGCGGGTCGCACGCGTTCTTCAACGGTCATGTAAGGACTGCCACCGGTGGTCAGGTTGAGAACGGCGTTGGTTTGCTCTGAAATGGCAGGAACGATGCGCTCGAAGCCCTCAACGCTTTGATCCGGCTGGCCGGTTTCATCATTGCGCGCATGCAGATGCAGGATCGCTGCACCGGCCTCTGCGGCGTCGATGGCAGAGGCCACAATAGCCTCCGAATTTGCAGGCAGATGTGGTGACATGGACGGTGTGTGGATGGCGCCCGTGACAGCGCAGGTAATGATGACGGGTCGGCGTTGAGCCATAACTTAATCCTAACTGGCCGGTCTGTATTCGGGTTTGTGAAATCTGCCTCAGGTGAACTTTCGAAACAACTTTGTTTGATCGAACATATCTTCCAGAGCTTCCATTCGATCTTTCGTATCGCCCCATGTCAGTCCCTGAACAGTGGAAATCATTGTCTCCAACAATAACAGTGGGCTGACCGCAGAATCCCAAGCCGATGGAACTACGATACGGCTGCTGAAACTGATTTCTGCAAGATGATGCACGGGTGAGCGCCATTGATCGGTGAACAGGATCAGCCGCGCGCCTTTGGCATGCGCCATCTCTGCAAGCTTCAGAGTATTGTTCTCGTAGCGGCGCATATCAAAAATAACGAATACATCGCCATCCTCGACGTCGAGAAGATAGTGCGGCCATGCGTTGGAGGTCGACTGAACATGCGTAATTTTCGGGCGAATAAGCTGCATGTGTAAGAACAGATACTCGGCCAATGTGTGGGTAATGCGTCCGCCAACGATATAGAGATGGTGGTTTGTATCGGCGCAGGTTCTGCAAGCCGCATCAAAGTCGTTGGGGTCGATCTGACCCAGAGTATGACGAATGTTTTCAATCACTTCATCCGTAAAGCGGTTCAACAGGTGTTCAGACGGAGCGCCCTCGGCCCATGTGTCATGCTTCGCAATCGGGTTTTTGACCTTGGCCTTCAACTCCTCTCGTAGTTCCGCCTGAAACTCAGGGTAGCCCTTGAAACCCAACTTCTGAACCATGCGGGCGACGGTCGGTCCGGACACATTGGCGTCCTTGGCCAAAGCGCTCAACGGTCCAAGGCCAGAGGCCGGGTAATTCTCCAGAATTGAGTGCGCCAATTGGCGTTCGGCCCGGGTCAGATCATCCAAACCCTTCTGGATTCGATCCGAAATTGTCAGTGTCTCGCCAGACATTAACCGCCTCCATTTTGATCGATAATATAACAAATCGATCTTCTTTGTAATAAATCTTTCAGAATTCTGTTGACAGAATCTCCGAGAGCTAATCATTTTACTCTGAACTGGGGGTCCGATGACACAAAGCAAAATCGACGCGGTGGAAGGGGTGGTCCAGCTTGATAATGCTGATGGGTCGTCATCCATTGTTCTGGTTTGCGAACATGCCTCCGCTCACATACCTGCCGAGTTTGACCATTTGGGATTGCCCGAGAACGTGCGTCAGAGCCACGCCGTTTGGGATCCGGGCGCTATGGGAGTTGCTCAACATCTCGCGCGACGGCTGGACGCCGCGCTGGTGGCCGGAGCTGTCTCTCGACTGATCTATGATTGCAATCGCCCGCCAGAGGCAGAGGATGCCATGCCCGCGCGCAGCGAGGTAATTGATGTGCCCGGAAACATGGCTCTCAGCCCCGAGCAGCGCAGAGAACGCATCAAGAGGTATTACGAACCTTTCAAACGAACCTTGCATGAACAGATCGCGAAGACCCAGGCCCCTGTTGTTGTCACAATCCATAGCTTCACGCCGGTGTTCCACGGGGCGTTCAGGTCGGTGGAAATCGGGATCCTGCATGATGTCGACGCGCGCTTGGCAGACGCTTTGATTGATACGGCGCCGAAATACACATCCGCCAGTGTGCAACGCAATCAACCTTATGGGCCCGAAAACGGTGTGACCCATACGCTAAAGGAACATGCGATTCCGGGTGAGCATCTGAACGTGATGCTGGAAATCAGAAACGACCTGATCAAAACCGAAGCAGATCAACGCGAAATCGCGGACATGATCGCGGTTTGGCTGAGCGATGCTTTTGCGCAGACCAAGACAGAGGGGCGCGTCAAATGCGTGGCGTGATGCGCGGCTATATCAGGGCTGTCGATGCCGTGAACCACCGCATCGGTCGCATCGTGATGTACGGCATATTCGTATTGATGGGGATTTTGCTGTGGTCTTCGATCAGCAAAACCTTCTTTCTGCCATCGCTCTGGACGTTGGAAATGGCCCAGTTCGTGATGGTCGCCTACTATATCCTCGGCGGTCCATATTCGATCCAGCTCGGCTCGAATGTCCGGATGGATTTGCTTTACGGCGGATGGTCCGTGCGCAAAAAGGCGCAATTCGACCTGCTGACTGTATTGTTCCTGATCTTCTATCTTTGCGTGCTGCTTTATGGCGCGATCAGTTCGACCGCGTATTCTCTGGGCTATTGGGGATCAGAGCCGTTTTCCTTCTTCGCGGGCCTGATTACAGGCACGGAAGAAATCGGCCGGATGGAACAATCGTCCACGGCATGGCGACCATACCTCTGGCCAGTGAAGGCTGTGATGGTACTCGGCATGTTGTTGATGCTGCTGCAATGCATCTCTGAGTTGTTGAAAGATGTTCTCAGATTGCAGGGCGAGGCGGTCTGATGTCGTATGAGTTGATCGCCACGCTGATGTTCTCCAGCATGATGCTGATGTTGTTGACCGGGCAACGCGTGTTCGGTGCCATTGGATTTATTGCCGTTGTGGCTGCGCTCTTGTTGTGGGGCGATAGGGGCGGGTTCGACATCGGCTTTGCCGCCGCGATGAAGTTGATGAAATGGTATCCGTTGCTGACGCTGCCAATGTTCATCTTCATGGGGTATGTGCTTTCGGAAAGCAAAATCGCCGATGACCTTTATCGAATGTTCCACGTCTGGATGGGCGGGCTTCGCGGAGGGCTTGCGATCGGAACCATAGGCCTGATGGTGCTGATCTCGGCCATGAACGGTTTGAGTGTGGCTGGCATGGCAATCGGGTCCACGATAGCGCTGCCGGAATTGCTCAAACGCGGATATGACAAGCGCATGGTGACGGGTGTCATTCAGGCGGGCTCGTCACTTGGCATTCTCGTACCACCCTCAGTCGTGCTGGTTCTCTATGCGATGATCGCACGGCAGCCCGTCGGGCAGCTCTGGTTGGCCGGGGTTGTTCCAGGGCTGATGATGGCAGGTCTGTTCATTGCCTATATCGTGATCCGTTGCCGGGTGAATCCTGTGCTTGGTCCGGTTCTTCCAGCTGAAGATCGCGATATTCCAAGGGCCGAGAAATTGCGCCTTCTGCGCGCAGGCCTACTGCCGATCATCATCTTTGCCACGATGATGGTGCCGTTTGTGAATGGTTGGACGTCTCTTGTCGAAAGCTCCGCAATCGGGGCTCTGGCGGCGTTCACGGCTGCCGTTCTGAAAGGGCGTATGACCAAGGAGGTGTTCGAGAATTCGGTTCGGAACACCTTGGGCATTACCTGCATGTTCATGTGGATTATTCTGGCGGCCTTGGCGTTCGGTGCTGTGTTTGACGGGTTGGGCGCGGTGAAGGCAATCGAAAGCCTCTTCACCGAGAAGTTGAACCTGAACCCGTGGATGATCCTGATCCTGATGCAACTCAGCTTCATCCTGATGGGAACTTTTCTGGATGACACGGCGATGCTCGTGATCGTCGCGCCGCTTTACGTGCCTTTGGTGGGCGAGTTGGGGTTCGATCTGATCTGGTATGGCATCCTTTACACCATCACCACCCAGATTGCGTATATGACGCCACCCTTCGGCTACAATCTGTTTCTGATGCGGGCGATGGCGCCGCCGGAAATCTCGCTGCGTGACATCTACGCGTCCATCACACCGTTCGTGCTCGTGATGGTCCTTGCCCTTGTCCTCGTGATGATCTTCCCCGGCATCGCCACGTGGCTACCCGACTACATTTACAACAAACCTTAAGAAGAGCCGTCCCGAAGCGGTCGTATATTCAACAAAGGAGAGAAGACATGACGACAAGACGTAAGTTTATACAGGGAGCCTCCATCGCTCCTGCGGCGGCTTTGGCCACGCCCGCCTTGGCGCAAAACACGATCAGATGGCGCATGCAGACCTATGCAGGCGCGGCTCTCGCAGCAGAGGTGATCGTCCCGGCAGTCGAAATGTTCAACAAGATCGCGGGTGACCGGATGCAGATCGAGCTGTTTTTTGCGGATCAGCTTGTTCCGACAGGTGAGCTGTTTCAGGCCATGCAGCGTGGCACGATCGATGCGGTGCAGTCCGATGACGACTCCATGGCCTCGCCCACCGAAGTAACAGTGTTCGGCGGTTACTTCCCGTTTGGATCTCGCTATTCCCTCGACGTGCCAGTGCTGTTCAACCAGTACGGCCTAAACGAGATTTGGGACGAGGAATACTCCAAGGTTGGCGTGAAGCATATCTCCGCTGGCGCGTGGGACCCGTGCCATTTTGCGACGAAAGATCCGATCCGCTCCCTCGAAGACCTAAAAGGCAAGCGCGTCTTCACCTTCCCGACCGCCGGGCGTTTCCTGAGCCAATTCGGTGTTGTGCCGGTGAACCTCCCTTGGGAAGACATCGAAGTGGCCGTGCAAACGGGTGAGTTGGACGGCATCGCGTGGTCGGGCATCACGGAAGACTACACCGTCGGTTGGGCAGATGTGACAAACTACTTCCTGACCAACAACATTTCCGGCGCTTGGGCTGGTTCGTTCTTTGCCAATATGGAGCGCTGGAACGAACTGCCGGAAGATCTGCAAACGCTTTTCCGCGTGTGTTGTGATCAGTCTCATTATTACCGCCAGTGGTGGTACTGGGGTGGTGAAGCCAATTTGCGTGTCAACGGCACCAAGATGGAACTGACTTCGATCCCTGACGAAGAATGGGCAACTGTCGAAGCCGCTGCGCGCGAGTTCTGGGAAGAAATCGCTGCAGAGTCCGAGACCAAACGCAAAGTCGTGGATATCTTCAAGAAGTATAACGAAGATATGGAAAAAGCGGGTAGACCGTACCGCTACACCTGAACCAATTCGGGGGCGGCTCGCTGTCGCCCCCGATATCTGTAGAGAATTGGACATTTAATGCCGGGCAATTTGAGCTTCGACGATCTGAAATCCCACGTTTCCGATGGCAGCATCGATACGGTTCTGGTGTGTCTGGTAGACATGCAAGGCCGCCTGATGGGCAAGCGCTTTCACGCGGTTAACTTCGTAGAGACATCGTATAACGAAACCCATTGCTGCAATTACCTGCTGGCCACCGACTTGGAGATGGCCACGCCAGATGGTTATGCCTCCACCAGTTGGCAATCGGGGTACGGCGATTACGTGATGAAGCCCGATTTGGACACGATCCGCGTTGCGCCTTGGCTTGAGGGTACCGCAATTGTGCTTTGCGATGTCCTCGATCATCACACCCATGAGCCGGTTTCCCATTCGCCCCGCGCCGTGTTGAAAAAACAGATTGCCCGCCTCGATGCGCTGGGCTTCACGGCGATGATGGCAACAGAGTTGGAATTCTTTCTGTTCGAGAAAAGCTTTGATGAAATCCGCAAAGATGGCTTTGCCAATCTGGAACCGATCAGCGGCTACAATGAAGACTACCACATTCTTCAGACCACCAAGGAAGAGGCGGTCATGCGACCGCTTCGAAATCATCTCTTTGCTGCGGGTATCCCGGTCGAAAACACAAAGGGTGAGGCGGAGACCGGTCAGGAAGAGCTGAACATTCGCTATTCTGCCGCATTGGACTGCGCTGATCACCACACGATCGCCAAACATGCGGTGAAAGAAATCGCATGGCAGCAGGGGCACGCCGCGACCTTCCTGCCGAAATGGCATCACGACAAGGTCGGCAGTTCGTCCCATGTGCATCAATCACTTTGGAAAGACGGTGCACCGGCTTTCTTTGATAAATCCGATAAGCTGGGCATGTCCGACCTGATGCGGCACTACATGGCCGGTCTGATCGCCTATGCACCAGATTATACCTATTTTCTTGCGCCATACGTCAACAGCTACAAACGCTTTTCTAAGGGAACGTTCGCCCCGACAAAGACTGTCTGGTCGGTGGACAACCGCACTGCCGGTTTCAGGCTTTGCGGCGATGGCACCAAGGGCGTGCGGGTTGAATGTCGCATCGGAGGATCGGATCTGAACCCATATCTCGCACAGGCTGCCATGCTGGCGGCGGGGATCAAGGGGATCGAAGACAAGATGGAACTGGCTCCGGCCACCACTGGCGACGTGTATGAGGATGCCAAAGCTGCGGATATCCCACAAACCTTGCGCGCCGCCACCAAAACGCTGCGCAATTCCAAGTTCCTGCGCGACGTGATGGGCGACGATGTCATCGACCACTATACGCGCGCTGCCGAATGGGAGCAGGAGGAGTTCGATCGTGTTGTCACCGATTGGGAAATCGCGCGGGGTTTTGAACGAGCATGACGACTGGCAACCTAACTTCACTGATCGACGCAGGCGAATTCGACGATATTTGCGCTGTCAATCAACCTTTTAATCGACGGGGGTTCGCCCCTTCCGAAGCCATATCTTTCTCTCTCGGACATGGAATTGATCTCAAATGATCCAGTGCATTTCTCCTATCGATGGCTCTGTCTATGCAGAGCGCCAAACCCTCACTTTGGAGCAAGCCACCGCCGCCTGCGCCGATGCGAAGTCCGCTCAGACCGAATGGGCGATGCGACCGCTCGACGACCGGATCGCGCTGGTTATGGCCGGTGTCGCCAAAATTGGCGAGATGAATGATGAGATCGTACCGGAACTGGCATGGCAAATGGGCAGGCCCGTTCGCTACGGCGGTGAGTTCGGCGGCTTTAACGAGCGCGCGTCCTATATGGCCGAGATCGCGCAAGAGGCACTGGCACCCATCGAGATTGAAAACAGCGACGCCTTTCGCCGCGTTATCAAGCGCGTACCGCATGGTTTGGTGCTGGTTGTTGCTCCTTGGAACTACCCCTACATGACTGCGATCAATACGGTCGCACCTGCCTTGATTGCGGGCAATGCGGTGATGTTGAAACACGCGTCCCAAACCCCGCTGGTGGGTGAGCGGTTGGCGCAGGCCTTTCATGCAGCTGGTGTGCCCGAGGATGTATTCCAGAACGTGTTTCTGGACCATCAGACAACGTCTGAGCTTATTGCTTCGAAGGCATTTGGATTTGTCAATTTCACTGGGTCTGTTGGCGGGGGTAGGGCGATGGAAGATGCCGCTGCCGGGACCTTTACCGGTATGGGGCTGGAACTGGGCGGCAAGGACCCGGGCTATGTAATGGATGACGCAGATCTGGATGCGGCAGTCGACACGCTGATTGATGGCGCGATGTTTAACTCGGGGCAATGCTGCTGCGGAATCGAACGCATCTATGTGCACGAAGATCTCTTCGACAGTTTCGTCGCGAAAGCCGTCAAGATCGTCGAAGGCTACACGTTGGGCAATCCCTTGGAGGAGGAGACAACACTGGGCCCGATGGCGCATGTGCGTTTCGCTAACGAAGTGCGTGCACAAACCGATGAGGCCGTTGCAGCCGGTGCAAAGGCTTTGATCGATCCTGCCTTGTTTCCAAAGGATGAGGGCGCTTATCTAATGCCGCAAATCCTTGTCGATGTTGATCATTCGATGCGGGTCATGCGCGAAGAAAGTTTCGGCCCGGTTGTGGGCATCATGCCTGTGAAAGACGATGCCGAGGCGATCAGGTTGATGAATGACAGTGACTTTGGCCTGACCGCATCGCTTTGGACAAAAAATACGGCGCGGGCCGAAGCCGTCGCTGACCAACTGGAGACGGGTACGGCCTTTATGAACCGTGCAGACTATCTTGACCCCGGGCTCTGCTGGACCGGTTGCAAAGATACCGGGCGGGGCGGTGGCCTCTCGTTGATTGGTTACCATAACCTGACCCGACCCAAATCCTACCACTTTAAGAAGGCCTGAGCTTATGTCCCTCGTTGCAAACTGGTCCTATCCAACATCCATTCGCTTTGGTGCAGGCCGCATCTCCGAGATTGCGGATGCCTGCGCTGCGGCAGGCATTTCCAAACCGTTGCTCGTCACGGACAAAGGGCTTGCCGACCTTCCGATCACTCAAATCACGCTTGATCTACTCGACAAGGCTGGTCTGGGACGCGCCCTATTTGCCGATGTTGATCCCAACCCGACCGAGGTGAATGCGGAGGCTGGTATCAAAGTCTTCAAGGAGGGCGGGCATGACGGCGTCGTTGCCTTCGGGGGTGGCTCCGGGCTCGATCTCGGCAAGCTTGTTGCCTTCATGGCAGGTCAGACCCGCCCGATCTGGGATTTTGAGGATATCGGTGATTGGTGGACCCGTGCAGATGCGGACGCAATTGCACCCATCGTGGCCGTACCAACGACGGCCGGCACTGGGTCAGAAGTCGGACGTGCCTCTGTGATCACGAACAGCCGAACCCATGAGAAAAAGATCATTTTTCACCCGAAATTTCTTCCGAGCGTCGTGATCTGTGATCCGGAGCTGACGGTTGGTATGCCGCCTGCGATTACTGCGGGCACCGGGATGGATGCTTTTGCACATTGTCTGGAAGCCTATTGTTCACCGCATTATCACCCCATGAGCCAGGGTATGGCTTTGGAAGGGATGCGGCTTGTCAAAGAAAATCTGCCGAAAGCCTATAATAATGGAAGCGATCTCGAGGCCCGCGCTCACATGATGTCTGCGGCTGCGATGGGGGCCACAGCTTTTCAGAAGGGGTTGGGCGCAATCCATGCATTGTCGCACCCGATTGGGGCGATCTATCACACCCACCACGGCACAACCAATGCGGTCTGCATGCCGGCCGTTCTTCAATTCAACAGACCAGCAATCGAAGAGGTGATCGGGCAGGCCGCGAAATATCTTGGCATTGCCGGCGGGTTTGATGGATTCTGCGGTTTCGTGGACGAGTTGAACGAAAGTTTGGGTATTCCCAAGTCGCTTTCAGATTTGGGCATCAAAGACCCCGATATCGATCTGATTATCGAAGGTGCTTTGAAAGACCCAAGCACAGGCGGGAACCCGATCGAGATGACGGCAGATAATACAAGGCAGCTTTTGCTGGCTATTATATAGGCCAGCTGTGGATCTCCAGGGGGCAGCTGTGTGATCAGTCAGACAACACGCGTCTGGCCATATCGCCCAGCAAGAAATCCAGATTGATCTCGCCGCCCATCTCCTTCAGCCGTTCATCATCCATGATAAACGATAGCCCATGCACGAAGCTCCAGAGCATGAAGCCGCGGCGACGCACTTCTGGTGTGATTTCGGTTTCACCAATACACTGGGCAACCTCGTTCAACACGATGCCGAAGGTTCTTTCTCCCGCGGCCTGAAGTGCAGGATCATCCAGCCCATCGGTGAAGCCACCGAATTTGAGACGGAACACGCCCGGCTCTCGTAGTGCAAATGCGACATACTCCTTGCCGAGCGCCTGAAGCCGCAGTGGTGAGCCGGGGGGGATGCCGTCAAGGGAGGCCACCATGTCGGCACGGTGCCGCTCCATGCCCTCCATGACCATTGCCAACACCATCTCGGATTTGTCCTTGAAGTGCTTGTAAGGAGCTGCGGTCGAGACGCCAGCAAGCCGGCATGCATCGGTGACGGAAAACCCGTCTGGGCCTTTCTCCTCAACCAGTCTGCGCGTTGCCTCGATCAGGCCGGCGCGAAGATCACCGTGGTGATAGCCGCTTTTTCGCAGCGGTTTGTCGCTCGCCCTATCTTGTTCCGGCGTAAGTATTTTTTCGTCTTTTGTCATGATCCAAACCATCGCAAATCACGTAACACTTGTCAAAGTAAGCATCTCTAACATATGTTAGAAGCATTAACTTGTCGAGGATTCGAAGATGGCACAGCATCAGAAGACCAACCATGAGACGACAAAGCCAAGCCCTCTCAAATGGGGCGCAAGACTGGCGGGGCGGGTGTTCCTGACCCTGCTCATAATTGGTGGTGCCGGCCTCGCTGTGCAGATTGGTGCCTCCGAGCTAACACGTCGTGCAGAGGCTGCGCCGACACCGGCGCCATCCTCCACGCTGCCGGTCTCGGCCTCGCCACTAAAATACGAGGAGGGTTACACCCTGACCCGCACCTTCGTGGGTCAGGTGGAGCCGCAAAAAACCGTCTCATTGTCCTTTGAGTTGCCGGGACGGCTGCAGGAAATCAACGTCGACGAAGGCGATCTTGTTTCCCAAGGTCAGGTGCTGGCGACGCAAAACACGGCGCTGTTGGAAGCAGACCGTGCCCGGCTTCTTGCGTCCAAGGCCGCCATCGAAGCGCAACTCCGCTTTGCCATTCAAACCGTTAGCCGCAGCGAAGCACTGACAGAGCGAGGCTTCACTAGCGAGGCGGGGCTGGATGAAGCGGTGTCACGGCGCGATGAACTAAGGGCTCGCATTGCCGAAACAGATGCAGCGCTGAACACAGTCGAAATACGTATCGAGAAATCTCAGATATCTGCACCCTTTGACGGCCGGATCACGCAGCGGCAGGTGGATGGTGGTGAAACTCTAGCGGCAGGGCAGGGCATTTTGGGCCTCGTCCAGTTAAAAGCGCCGCAAGTGCGCATCGGTTTGCCACTGAATGTCGAGCAATCACAACTTGCCCAAGTTGAAATCGACATCGACGGTGTGTCGTCGCCTGCCAGCCTCGTGACATTACGCCCAGACATCGACCCAGTAACACGCACCCGCACCGCTATATTTGAGGTGAAGACGGATAGGGACGCCGCTTTCGGCCAAACTGCACGTCTTCACATAATCGATACCATCCCGCTCGAAGGGGTTTGGCTACCGACAACCAGCCTTAAGGAAGGCGTGCGGGGACAATGGACCATTCTGATGGTCGATCCAGACCAAAAGGTCAGAGCGGCTGCCGTTGAAATTCTCCACACAGACGGCGATCAGGTTTATGTGCGTGGCGCATTCCCAGACGGGACGCTGTTGATCGACGAAGGCCCGCAGCGGGTTACAGTTGGCCAGAAGGTTGCTCCGCAATCCAGCTCGAAAGAGGGCTGATCCATGGAAACGCTCACCTTCCGCCAACCCCGTCTTGTCGCTCTGATCATCCTTGTACTGGTCTCGGCAGGTTTGTCATCCTTCCTGTCCCTTGGCCGACAGGAAGATCCGACAATCACCAACCTTTTTGCCACCGTTACAACGCAGTTCCCAGGCGCGGACCCTGAGCGTGTCGAGGCACTGGTGACTGCTGAGATTGAGGAAGAACTGCGCACTATCGCGGAGATTGACACGGTATCATCAGTGTCCCGATCAGGGGTGTCTGTTGTCTCGGTCGAGCTGCTCGAAACTCTCGATGAGGCTACGATTGAACAGGTTTGGTCCGAGGCCCGCGACGCAGTGGAAGATGCCCGAAGCCGGTTCCCGGCGGGCGTGCTGGCGCCAGATTTCAATGCTGAAGGGATTTCAGCCTATTCAGCCGTTGTCGCGGTAACCGCAAATGTCGAAGGCTTGCCGGTTACCACGCTGTCGCGCCACGCTGAGGCATTGGGCGACCGGCTCCGCGCTATCCCGGCCACACGCGCTGTGGATTTCTTCGGTGTGCCGGAGGAGGAGGTTCTGATCAGCATCGATCCGGCGAAAGCCGCCGCTCTTGGATTGAGCGCGACCGAAATATCGAGCCGGATATTTGAGGCAGACGGGAAGGTGCAATCGGGCAGATTGCAAGGCGACGTCGATCTGACCATCGCGATCACGGGCGAGATCGAAACACTGGACCGATTGCGCCAGGTTGTTCTGCGCGAAAACGCTTTTGGACACACCACGACGCTCGGTGACGTGGCGACGATTGACCGTGGCGCGCGCACGCCTGCGACCGAGCTGGCCATCGCGAACGGACAACCTGCAATCCTTGTCGGTGTTCTCGCGCAGGACAATGTTCAGATCGACCGCTGGATGGGTTTCGTCCATGAAGAATTGAAAGCAGGCGCCGACCAGATCCCGCTCGGAATTGAGGAAACGCTGCTGTTCGACCAAAGTACCTATACACTGGATCGGCTTGCCAGCGTTGGCATCAACATGGCCATTGGTGTGGGGCTGGTCGTGATCGTACTGTTCTTCACGCTGGGTTTGCGTGCTGCTGCGCTGGTCGCGCTGGTTCTTCCGGTCGTTTCACTGGCTACCCTTGCAACAATGAACATCATCGGCCTTCCGATCCATCAGATGTCGGTTACCGGTTTGATCGTGGCACTCGGGTTGCTGGTCGATGCTGCCATCGTGATGACCGATGAGGTGCGCCGCCGACTGCAAGACGGCATGGCGCGCGTCGATGCCGTCGGAGATTCGGTCAAGCGCCTTGCCGCGCCACTTCTGGCGTCCACTGTCACAACAGCCTTGGCTTTCACGCCAATGATCCTTTTGCCCGGACCCGCAGGAGATTTCGTCGGCGCGATTGCGATTGCGGTGGTGTTGATGTTGGTATGGTCGCTGTTCATCGCGCTAACCGTCACGCCCGCCTTGGCAGGGTGGATATTGCCAGAAGCGCGATCCGGCTCATTCCTGAGCGCCGGGATCAGCATCGCCCCTCTTGGTCGTTTGTTTGAGGCGTCAATCAGACTAGCGGTGCACAACCCACTTCGTGCTATCGCTGTTTCGTTGATCTTGCCCGTGCTGGGGTTTGCGGCTTTTCCGACATTGACGGCGCAGTTTTTTCCGGGTGTGGAGCGGGACCAATTCTATGTCGAGATTGATATGCCTCCCGGCACGTCCATCTCCGAGACCTCCCAAACCGTGGCCGCGATGGATGATATCATTCGGGCCGATACGGGTCTTGAGAGCATCTATTGGACAATAGGTCAGTCCGGTCCGGCTTTTTACTACAATATCGTCGGAAACCGATCTCAGGAACCTGGGTTCGCACAGGCAATGATCACCACCAAGACCGATGCAGACGCGATCCGGCTGGTCGAAGCGTTGCAAGAGCGCTTTGACGCAGAATTCCCGCAAGCGCAGGTGATCGTGCAGGGCTTGGTGCAGGGGCCTCCGGTCGACGCGCCGGTCGAGATCTCGATCAAGGGCCAGGAGATCGAAACACTTCGCGACCTGGGAGATCAGGTGCGTGCAATCATGGCTGACCTGGATATGGTGACGCAGGCACGCGCGGGAGTGAATGGCGGAGCCCCGCAAATTCGCTTTCAGATTGATGAGGTCAAGGCCCGCCTGCTGGGGCTTGATGTAACCGATGTAGCAACTCAGCTTAACACTGCGCTGGTTGGCCTGACTGGCGGATCGTTGGTCGAAGGAACCGAGCAATTGCCGGTTCGCGTGCGGATGGGCAACGGATTGCGCGGCGATATTCAGGCGATTGCGGATATGCCAATCCTACTGCCAGACGCAGTGGCGGTGTCCGCAACCGGTGCCTTCCCTGCGGTCCCACTGTCCGAATTGGCCACACCAATTATCGAGCCCGCCGAAAGTGTCATCACGCGGACTGATGGTATTCGCGAGAACACGATCCAAGCCTTCATCGTCCCGGGTGTGCTTCCGGAGGAAGCGCTGCAGGATGTCTTGGCCGCACTTGAGGACAGCGGCTTCGAGATGCCAGCGGGCTACACCATGGAGTTGGGCGGAGACAGTGATGCACGCTCCAACACAGTGGGCAACCTGATGGCATCAGTTGGCCTGATCGTCACGCTCACCATCGCGACCATCGCTTTGACGTTCAACTCGTTTCGGTTGACGGCGGTCGCCTTGGTCGTCTGTTTGTTATCAGCAGGCCTTTCGATGCTGTCACTCGCCGTCATGCAGTATCCGTTCGGTATTCAGGCAATTATCGGCGTGATCGGCTCCATCGGAGTGTCGATCAACGCGGCGATTATCATCCTGACAGCCTTGCAGCAGGACCCCGCAGCCAATGCGGGGGATCGCGAGGCAATGGCGCGCGTCGTTACGGGATCAAGCCGTCATATCATCTCGACAACGATCACGACTTTTGGGGGCTTCTTACCGCTCATTCTTGATGGCGGCGCCTTCTGGCCACCATTCGCGGTCGCGATAGCTGGCGGCGTGCTGCTCTCCACGGTCGTGTCCTTCTACTTCACGCCACCGCTGTTCGCCTTGATCCATCGGCGCCAAAAGGCTGTAAATGTCGAGACATTGCCGACAGGTGCGAAGGCCTCCCAGCCCTGTCTTGCGATGGCTGCGGAGTAGCGAAATCAGAACCCACCTGCGGCTTGCAGGTGTTTGATGATATCGTCGATACCGCCAGCGGTTTTAAGTGACGCAAAGACGAAAGGCCGCTCTGCGCGCATCCTCTGCGCGTCGCGGTCCATGATCTCTAGCGATGCGCCTACATGGGGTGCGAGATCTGTCTTGTTGATCACCAGCAGGTCAGAGCGGGTGATCGCGGGGCCTCCCTTGCGTGGGATTTCTTCACCCGCTGCGACGTCAATCACATAAACGGTGATATCGGCCAACTCGGGGCTGAAGGTCGCTGACAGGTTATCTCCGCCGCTTTCGATCAGGACGATATCAAGCGCCTCATGCCGGTTTTGCAATTCAGCGACCGCGGCAAGGTTGATCGACGCATCCTCCCGGATTGCCGTATGCGGACAGCCCCCTGTCTCGACGCCGATCACCCGGCTTTCGGGCAGGATTTGCATCCGCATCAGCGCCTCAGCGTCTTCCTGTGTGTAGATGTCATTCGTTATCACGCCGATGGAATATTCATCCTTCAGACGTTCAGCCAACCGGGCAGTCAGAGTGGTTTTACCCGCCCCAACAGGGCCTCCGATCCCGATGCGAAGCGGTCCATTCATCTTACTCATGTTTGAAACAGCCTTGGTTGTTGGGTTTCATGCTGCATCGACGCGATGTCCGAAAGGAATGCGATGCTGCTGATGTCGTTCAGCCCGGCGTCGCGTGTTTTCTCCGAGACGATGAGGCAGGTCGTGTTCAGTTCTGCGACGATGCGCTGACCTTCGGTTTGGCCTATCGGTAGCAACCTCTGCGCTGCCGCGATCAAATTGGCCACAAAGGCTTGAAGGTACGCAGGGCCAACAAGCGCAGGATCAAGTTGCTGCTGTCGCGCGGCATAACCAACCCCGAGGGGCAGCAAAACAGCGGGCAGATCGATCTTCCAGACCTCCGTGGTCGTACGCGCAAAAGCCGCACCCAATTGCGCTGCTTCGCGTATGCGTTCGACCGAGGCTGCAAAAGCGCGCGCTTCCGCATCAAGGGTCATTAACTCTTCTAAATCAGAAGCTTGATAGCCCAACATCAACCAAATCGCATCGGTTCGACCGCTGCCCGAGCTCAGCAAATCCAGCAACCAGGCCTTCAGGCTTTGACCGTCATGGACCCAGCCAGCCGCAACAGCGCGCTCAAGGCCGTGAGAATAGGCAAAGCTGCCCAATGGATAGCTAGGCGACAGCCATTGCATCAACGTAAGAAAGCGCGTGTCAGTGTGCATGAGCGGTTGCACCATGTTCATGAGCATGGGTGCGCCCGTGGCCATAAGCCCCACCTTCAGGGGTGAAGCGAGATCGTGCCTCCTCGACTTGCGCGCCGAGATGCACCAGCATCTGCCGGATCACCTGATCTCTCTGGATGACCAGATAGTCGGCAAGCACCTGACAGGGCGTGTGACGATTGCCGATATGCCATGCCAACCTCGCCAGATTTTCACCCCGGACAAGCAACACGTCTTCGATCGCCGCACGAATTTCGACACGGGTGCCGTCGGTCAACTCCAACATGTCCCCGTCATCCAGCGAGATCGTCTGAGGCAGGTCCACCACAAAAGCACGCCCTGCCGAGGTTTCGAGCCGTTTGCGCCGCAAGAAACGGTCCTCGTAGTTCAGCAGGCATGGCTCGGAGGGTCCGGACCACGTACCGACGCGGTGCAAGACTTGTGCGAGCGGGTGTTTGGTCATCCGGACCTCTCTCAATACAGGAAGTAGCGTTGTGCCATCGGCAGGACGTCGGCAGGCTCGCAGGTCAACAGCTCTCCATCTGCGCGCACTTCATAGGTTTCGGGGTGCACCTCAACATGCGGCGTTGCGGTGTTCAGTTTCAGATCTGCCTTGCCGATATCGCGTGTTCCGCTCACAGCCACGGTTGACTTGGCCAAGCCGATTGATGCACCGATCCCATCCGCTTGCGCGGCCTCTGACACAAATGTCACCGCCGATTGCTCGACACTACGGCCGTAGGCGCCGAACATTGGACGCGAGTAGACCGGCTGCGGTGTAGGGATCGAGGCATTGGGATCGCCCATCTGCGCCATCGCGATTGTGCCGCCCAGTAAGACCATTTCTGGCTTTACGCCGAAAAAGGCCGGGTCCCAGAGCACAAGATCAGCGCGTTTGCCTTCTTCGATACTGCCGATTTCATGCGCTATGCCGTGGGCAATCGCCGGGTTGATCGTGTATTTCGCAATGTACCTGCGTACGCGGAAATTGTCGTTCTCGCCTGTTTCATCGGCCAGCCGCCCCCGCTGTTTTTTCATCTTGTCGGCAGTCTGCCAAGTGCGGATCAAAACCTCGCCAACGCGCCCCATCGCCTGACTGTCCGAGGCGATGATCGAGAACGCGCCCATATCATGGAGAATATCCTCCGCAGCTATGGTTTCCTGCCGGATACGACTCTCGGCAAAAGCAATATCTTCCGGGATCGACTTGTCGAGGTGGTGACACACCATCAGCATGTCGAGATGTTCTTCGATGGTGTTGACCGTGAATGGTCGTGTCGGGTTGGTGGAGGAGGGCAATACGTAGTCTTCGCCACATATCTTGATGATGTCCGGTGCGTGTCCACCGCCGGCGCCCTCAGTGTGGAAAGCGTGGATGGTGCGGCCTTTCATTGCAGCTATCGTGTGCTCGACAAAGCCGCTTTCGTTCAACGTGTCTGTGTGGATCATTACCTGAACGTCCATCGCGTCCGCGACCCCGAGACAGCAATCGATTGCAGCGGGCGTGGTGCCCCAGTCTTCATGCAGCTTTAGCGCGCAAGCGCCTGCTTTGATTTGCTCTTCCAGTGCTGCAGGTCGTGACGCATTGCCCTTGCCTGCAAACGCCAGGTTCATCGGGAAAGCGTCGGCGGCCTGTAACATGCGCGCGATATGCCAGGCACCGGGCGTACAGGTGGTGGCCAAAGTACCGTGCGCGGGCCCGGTGCCACCGCCCAACATCGTGGTCAGCCCGGAATGCAGCGCGTCTTCAATCTGCTGGGGGCAAATGAAATGGATATGGCTGTCAAATCCACCCGCAGTAAGAATGCGCCCTTCGCCTGCAATCGCCTCAGTGCCCGGTCCGATGACAATGTCTACGCCCGGTTGCGTGTCCGGATTTCCAGCCTTGCCGATCTTGGCGATGCGCCCATCCTTCAACCCGACATCTGCTTTGAAGATGCCGCTGTGGTCCACGATCAAGGCGTTGGTGATAACAGTATCCACTGCGCCACCCGCACGGGTCACCTGCGATTGCCCCATGCCATCACGGATCACCTTGCCGCCACCGAACTTGACCTCTTCGCCATAAATGCCACCGGCAGCTTCGCTGGTCAGATCACGCTCGACTTCAATGATCAGGTCAGTGTCAGCCAGTCGCAACTTGTCACCCGTCGTGGGGCCGAACATCGCCGCATAATCCGACCGCTTGATCGTGCTTGGCATCTCAAAGGTCCCCCATGATCTTTTGATTGAACCCGAAGACCCGGCGCGCCCCGGAAATGGGGATCAACTGCACCTCGCGACGCTGCCCGGGTTCGAAGCGCACTGCTGTACCTGCCGCGATATCCAAACGACAGCCGCGCGCCACGTCGCGGTCGAAGTTCAGCGCGGGATTGCATTCGGCAAAGTGATAGTGAGAGCCTACCTGAATAGGCCGATCACCTGTATTGGCGACCATGAGCGTGACGGCCTTGCGATCTGAATTCAGGATCAACGTGCCATCGGCTGCAAAAACTTCTCCCGGGATCATGGTAGTACCTCAACGAATTGGGTTGTGGACGGTGACAAGCTTGGTGCCGTCCGGAAAAGTGGCTTCGACCTGCACCTCGTGGATCATCTCTGATACGCCTTCCATACATTGCTCTCGCGTGATCACTTCGGCCCCGGCTTGCATCATCTCGGAAACCGTCCGCCCGTCGCGGGCACCTTCGACGACCGCGTCGCTGATCAGGGCAATCGCTTCCGGGTGGTTCAGTTTGACACCTCTGGCCAGACGCTTGCGGGCCACCTCCGCCGCCATAGCGATCAACAATTTGTCGCGCTCCCTTGGGGTCAGGTTCATTTCACAATCTCCAGGACGTGGGTAAAGTGTCGGCGCTCAGCCGCTCGATGATGGGGAGAAGAAAGCGGCGCAGCTCAAAGCCATCAGTTGCCAGCAGTCGCAGCGCCAACACATCGGCCTGCAACAGCGTAGCGCCCCCGGCTTCTGGCAACATTGTGCGCAGGGAGGGCAGGTTGGTTTCTGCATCCGCTCCCACATATAAAAGATTTGCCATTGCACCGGCATTTTGCGCCGTGGCCAGACCAGCCAATTGCCGGATCAGGTCACCGGAAATGCGAATAGCGTCGCGATATAACGGTGCTCCGTCCCGTCGCACCTCCACGTGATCGGCAAATTGAATGTCATGCAAACGTTCGCCCATCGCGGCGCGCCCAAAAATGACGGGCTCGACCAAGAGAAGTTTCGCTGTTGGGGCAAGATTGACGCTCAGATGACGGGTCAGGGCCGCACCTTCGAATAAGATCAATTCCTGTGGTAACCAGTAAAGGGTCGCACCTGCCTCGAGACGCAAATCCGACCGAATATGCGCACAGCGATTTTGTGAGAGATAGGCCCGTTCCGCTGCCTGTGTGGTCATGCAGAGAGAGGCGCTCGCTCCAACAGTTGCTTTCAGCGAAAGCGCATCTCCGCCAGTCAAACCTCCGGCGGTGTTCAACATGATAGCCTTGAGTTGCGTCTCAGCGACAGGAAATAGAAGCTTCATGCATCCTGACGTGCGCAACCGCTCAACAACCGTTTTGTTGCCGCGCGCCTTGACAGAAAGCTCAGCCGCGCCTCTGGCTCGAGGAACCGGACTTGTGTGTGAAACCGAGTCTTTTGCTATGCGCTTGAGGATGCGACCGTCTCCGAGGCTTCTTGACCCGGCCTGTTTCATCACCAGTGCTGACGGCAGGCCATTGGAACAGGCAGTCACACCCGTGAATCCTCCGGCTTCGATGTTGGAAACGGCACTTCTTGAGCAATTTGCTCATTTGTTGGGCGCTTTGGGATTTCGGCTTTTGTTCGTCTGGCAGAGGCGGAACACACTCATTCCGACTTGAACATTGCCTATTTTGTCTGCTCAGTGATATTTGAATTTTCAACGTAAGCGCAGTTTCAGGCAGGATAAAATTCATGAGCCAGTATGACATCGTAGATCCCGCCTTTGGCGAGTATGTCCTTTTCAACTCTCATCTCAAGCAGCTTGCGACAGGGTTCGATTGGGTTGAGGGGCCCGTCTGGTTTGGCGACGCCAACTGTCTTCTGTTCTCGGATATTCCAAACAATCGCATCATGCGCTGGTCGCCGGATACCGGCATCAGTACCTATCGAGAGCCGTCCAACTTCTCGAATGGTCATACACGCGATCGCCAAGGCCGATTGGTGTCCTGTGAACATGGGGGACGGCGCGTCACGCGCACCGAGTATGATGGAACGATCACTGTTATTGCTGACGGATTTGACGGCAAACCTCTCAACTCGCCCAATGATGTGGTGGTCAAATCCGATGGAAGCGTTTGGTTCACCGATCCTCACTATGGTATCAAGACGAATTACGAGGGCCATAAGTCCGAACAGGAATTGCCTTGCAACCTGTATCGCGTGGATCCCGAAACAGGTGATATGCGCGTGATGGTGGATGACGCGAATTGTCCGAATGGCCTCGCGTTCTCTCCTGATGAAAGCCGCCTATATGTTGCCGATACCGGCCGTATGTTCAGCGATGACAAAAAGCACATGCGGGTCTTCGATGTGGCCGACGATGGGTCGCTGTCTGGCGGTGATGTTTTTCATGTTGTGTCACCGGGTGCGTCAGATGGGTTCCGTCTTGATACTGACGGTAATGTCTGGACCTCTGCCGGTGATGGCGTCCACTGCATTTCGCCAGATGGTGATCTTTTGGGGAAGGTTCTCGTGCCTGAGCTCGTTTCGAACGTTTGTTTTGGCGGACGGGCGAAGCAACAGTTATTTATCACCGCGACCACAAGCGTCTACGTGATCAGCCTCAACCGTCAGGGCGTTTAGGCCCACACGGCATATATCAGCCTTTGTCTGAGAATGGATCGGCGGGCGTGTTCAGTCGCAGGTGTCGCATGAATGCGCGTGCCGCCCTCGGAACAGGTCTGATGTCGGAGACAATGAACCTGCTTTGGTACTGAATGGGTGAAACGAAGGGGATGAACGCCAAATCGTCTGATCGATAGTGATAAAGCGGGAATGGATTGATAACCGTAAGGCCCAATCCCTCTTTCGCCAAATCCGCTGCGGCGAACGAGGTAGATACCTCCGCTATGATCTGAGGATCGCTACGGGTCTGATGCATAAGGCGTTCCAACTGACCCCTCCGCGCATGACGATGGGTTAGCGCAATCATTCGTTCGCCGTCCAGATCTTCCGGACGCACCTCGTGCCGATCAGAAAGCGGGTGGTTCTGCGCCATGACGCAAACGGCTTGCGACTTTCGGTAGGGCAGCATCTTGATGCCGACACGGCTTTGCTCGACCCCGGTAATGCCCAAATCAAACCGATCATCGAGGATGCCGCGAACCACCTCGTCCGAGGTGTTCACCTCGAAGCTCACAAAGAAATTAGGGTTCATTGTCAGAAAGCTGTTGATCTGATGCACAAGAAACCTGTGCGCATAGGTCGGGGGTGCAATCAGGCGCAAAGTTTCCTGAACTGGCTCTGCGGGGCCATCGATCCGATCAAGTGCGTCGAAGAGTGGGTCCAGTCTACGATTTAAGCGCACGGCTTCTTGCGTGGGGCGCAATCGTCCGGCTTCACGTTCAAACAGGGCTGAGCCCATGCGATCTTCTAGATTGCCAATAGACCGGCTGATTGCGGATTGTGAGACGCCCAATTGTCGTGCGGCCCCCGTGGTGGTGCCGGATTGCATGAGCGCTCGCAACGCTTGGTACTCTGGTATCGAATGCCAATTCTTTGGTTTAACCACCTGATGCCAATCCCGTTTATCAACTAGAGCAATGAGTAAAACTCATAGCATTTAACCTAACCAATGAAAAAGACTTTTGGTTAACTCGGATAAGAAGACGATTCCTGGGGGATGGTATTTGTCCGAGACCACACCACTCATATTCGATGGCCATAACGATGTTTTGCTCAAGCTCTATCGTGCCGGTGGTATGTCGCAGGTTGAGACCTTTATCAGCGGTCGCCAGGGTGCAGTTGACTTGCCCAAGGCGAAACAGGGTGGTTTCGGCGGTGGGTTCTTCGCAGTTTACGTCCCATCGCCTACAGATCTGGAGTTTAAATTCCAGGAAATGACCAAGGACAGCTACGACCTGCCACTTCCCGATGCGATTGATTGGGAAGACGCGGTGTCTGTGGCGACGACACAGATTGCAATCCTGTTTGAGCTGGAACGCCGCGACGCGTTGCGCGTGGTTCGGACAGCAGCAGACCTTAAGCACAGCCTTGATGCCGGCAAGCTCGCGGCCATCTTCCATATCGAGGGGGCCGAGGCGATCGATCCTGACCTGCATGTGCTCGATGTCCTCTATCAAGCAGGTCTGCGATCTCTGGGGCCGGTCTGGAGCCGCCCCACGGCATTTGGTCACGGTGTTCCGTTCCGATATCCGGCATCTCCCGACATTGGGGCAGGGTTGACCGACCACGGAATCCAACTCGTTAAGCGCTGCAGCGAGCTTGGCATCATGGTTGACCTTTCGCATCTGAATGAGGCAGGGTTCTGGGATGTTGCCCGATATTCAGACAAACCTTTGGTCGCGACCCACTCCAACGCGCATTCCATCTGTCCTCATTCCAGAAATCTGACCGACGATCAGCTTCGTGCGATTGCGCAGAGCGATGGAATGGTTGGAATAAATTTCGCAGTCGCTTTCTTACGGGAAGACGGCAAGATGCTGGCAGATGTGCCTTTGACCCAAATGATGAAACATCTTGATCATCTGATGGGTGTCCTTGGAGAGGATCGGGTCGGTCTGGGGTCCGACTATGACGGAGCAGTGGTTCCGGAAGATCTGACGACGCTCGCAGATTTGCCGAAACTGAGACAAGCAATGGCAGAGCACGGATATGATGAGCCCCTCATCAGAAAACTGTGCCACGAAAACTGGTTGCGTGTGCTGGAAAAGACCTGGGGGTCCTGATCAGCCCGGCGACTGACAATGACTACCAATAGGAGAGGTATAACAAATGAATGCTATGAACAGACTTTTGACAAGCGCGGCGCTCGGGCTTGCGATTGGTGTGACCGGGGTCGCAGCGAGCTTCGCGGAAACACCGGCCAATATGCTGGTTATCGCGAACCGTATCGATGACGTCACCACGCTGGACCCTGCAGAAAGTTTCGAATTTGCGGGCTCCGATATCAGTCGCAACATCTATCAGAAACTGGTCAATTTTGACCCCAGCGATCTCGATGCCGGGTATCAGCCTGAAATTGCAGAAAGCTGGGAAGTTTCCAACGATGGCCAGACCATTACCTTTACGATCCGTGACGGGCTGACGTTTCATTCTGGCAACCCTGTGACAGCAGCGGATGTCGAGTTCTCCCTGCGCCGGGCCGTGGTGCTCAACAAAACGCCATCCTTCATCCTGACGCAGTTCGGCTTCACCGCAGATAATGTGGGTGAAACCATCGTTGCTGACGGCAACACTGTGACGATCACAACAGACAAGCCATACGCGACGTCCTTTGTTTTGAACTGCCTGACCTCCACCATCGGTGGTGTCGTTGACATGCAGACCGTTATGGCCAACGAAGTTGACGGCGACATGGGCAATGAGTGGTTGAAGACCAATTCAGCCGGGTCGGGCGCTTACAAACTGGTAAGCTGGAAGCCGAATGAAAGCGTAACGCTTCAATCCAATCCCGACTTCTATCTTGGTGCACCGGCGATGGAGCGCGTCATCGTGCGTCACGTCACCGAAAGTGCCTCGCAACGGCTGTTGCTGGAACGCGGCGATATCGATATCGCGCGCGATCTCAACCCCGAAGATATCGCGGGTGCCCGTGACGCGGATGGTGTGACGATCCATGATGAGCTGCGTGGGCGGTTGATGTATCTCGCGTTCAACCAGAAGCATCCTGAACTGTCGAAGCCCGAAGTGCGTCAGGCCATGAAGTACCTGGTCGATTATGAAGGCATGCAAAACAGCTTCCTGAACGGTCAATACACCATTCATCAGAACTTCCTGCCACGTACCTTCCTAGGCGCGGTTGATGAAAACCCGTTCAGCCTGAATGTCGAGAAGGCGAAAGAGTTGCTGGCGGCAGCGGGTGTGCCTGAAGGGCTCGAGATCGAAGCGGGCGTGCGCGAAGCACAGGAACGCATCGAGATTGCACAGACCTATCAGAACGCCCTGGCGCAGGTCGGTATCAAGCTCAACATCACGGTTGGTACGGCCAAACAGATCCTTGCGCGCTACCGCGCCCGGGAACTGGATGTCTATATCGGCGCTTGGGGGCCTGACTATCCTGACCCACATACAAATGCCGGTACATTTGCTTTCAATCCGGACAATTCGGACGAAGCGAATGCGACGGGTCTGCTGGCCTGGCGCAACAGCTGGGACACCGGTGGTCTGACCGAAAAGGTCTCTGCGGCCGTGGTGGAGAACGACCGAGATATCCGTCAGCAAATGTACTCGGACATTCAGGCGACGTTCCGCGATACCTCTCCTTTCGCGGTGATGTTCCAGAAGATCGAGCAGGCGGCTATGCGTGACAATGTTGCGAACGTCAATCTCGGTGGTGCAACCACCGCTGTGTCTTACTGGCCAATCACCAAGTAATGGCACTGACCGATGGGACTGAGCAGAGGCGCCCCCGTGCGCCTCTCGCTCCTTGGTTGAAAGGCTCGCTTCTGACGCTCGGCTCGATTGCCGTGACGATGCTGGGCCTTTTATTTGTAACCTTCATTATTGGGCGCGTCATGCCGATTGACCCTGTGCTTGCCATTGTGGGCGAGCGCGCGTCGCAATCGACCTATGATGCGGTTTACGAACAACTGGGCCTCGATAAGCCCTTGCTCGTGCAATTTTTCTATTACCTGACGGATGTCATGCGGGGCGATTTTGGTATGTCCTTGCTCAACGCGCGTCCTGTCTCCGAAGACATCGCGCGGGTCTTCCCGGCGACCTTGGAGCTGGCCACGATGGGCGTTTTCATGGGCATTGTTCTGGGTGTGCCCTTGGGCGTAATTGCGGCCGTGCGCCGTGGCTCATGGATCGACCAAGTGGCGCGGGTTGTGGCGCTGGTCGGATACTCCATGCCTATATTCTGGCTCGGCCTGATGGGACTTTTGATATTCTACGGAATTCTGGGCTGGGTCGGAGGACCCGGACGCCTCGATATCTTCTATGAAGATATTGTTCCCGCGCGCACCGGCATGATCCTTGTCGACAGCGCGTTGGCCGGGGACTGGAGCGTTTTCAAGAATGCGTTTTCGCATATTATTCTCCCAGCCTCGCTGCTTGGATATTATTCGCTGGCCTATATCAGCCGGATGACCCGCAGCTTCATGTTGGAGCAACTCAGTGCAGAATACGTCACCACCGCGCGCGTCAAAGGCATGTCGGAGCGGGCGGTGATCTGGCGACACGCATTCAAGAACATCCGCGTGCAGCTCATCACCGTGATCGCGCTGAGTTACGCCAACCTTCTCGAAGGCTCTGTGCTGACCGAAATCATTTTTAGCTGGCCGGGCATCGGCAGCTACATCACGACAGCACTGCTAAGTGCGGACATGAATGCGGTTCTTGGCGGCACTGTCGTCGTGGGACTGATCTTCATATGTCTCAATATCTTTTCCGACCTGCTCTACCGGGTCTTCGATCCGAGGTCGAAATGAGCGAAGTTACTCTCAGACAATGGCTGCTCAGCGATGCTCCGACATCGCGCAGGCATGCACGGCTGGCAAGCCTCTATAAAGGGTGGCTGTCCTTCCGTTCAAACACTATGGCGATGTTTGGTCTTGGCATTCTCGTCTTCCTTCTGCTCGTGGCCGCGTTTGCCCCGTTGCTGGCACCATATGATCCCTTCGCCCAAAGCCTGAGCAACAGGCTGCAACCAATCGGGGTTGAGGGGCATCTTCTGGGAACTGACAGCTTGGGCCGCGATATCCTGAGCCGGTTGATCTACGGCTCACGCATCACGCTTTATATCGTGGCACTTGTGGCGCTGATTGCGCCCGTGGCGGGCCTTCTGGTTGGGACGGTCGCGGGCTATGTCGGTGGCTGGACCGACACGATCCTGATGCGGATCACCGACATCTTTCTGGCCTTTCCACGCTTGGTTCTCGCGCTGGCCTTTGTCGCGGCGCTGGGTGCGGGGATAGAGAACGCAGTCTTGGCGATTTCTCTGACCGCCTGGCCGCCCTATGCACGGATTGCACGTGCAGAGACGCTGACTATTCGGTCGTCTGATTATATCAGTGCCATTCGCCTTCAAGGGGCCGGTGCGCTTCGGATCATCACCAAACATATCTGGCCGCTCTGCGTGTCTTCACTGATCGTGCGGGTCACGCTGGATATGGCGGGTATCATTCTGGCCGCAGCCGGTCTTGGGTTTTTGGGTCTCGGGGCGCAACCTCCCAGCCCGGAATGGGGTGCGATGATTTCAGAAGGTCGCCGCTTCATCCTCGATCACTGGTGGGTCGCGACAGTGCCTGGACTTGCCATCTTCACCGTCTCGCTCGCATTTAATTTGTTGGGGGATGGCTTGCGAGATGTCCTCGACCCAAAGGATAGCGGCCAATGAACATGTTAGAGGTCGAAAATCTCTGGGTTAAATTCCCGACACGGCAAGGCATCTTTGATGCGGTCCGGGGTGTTTCCTTCACCCTTGGCAAGGAGCGTCTGGGTATCGTTGGCGAAAGTGGGTCTGGCAAATCCATGACCGGCAGGGCGATCCTTCAACTGATCCGGCCGCCGGGTATTGTCGAGGCGGATTACATCAAACTGGAGGGGCAAAACCTGCTGGACTTTAGCGAGCCGCAAATGCGGGAGGTGCGCGGTCAAAGGATCTCCATGGTGATGCAGGACCCGAAGTTTTCGCTAAACCCAGTCATGACCGTTGGCGAGCAAATCATGGAAGCCTATCTGCTTCACAACAACACATCGAAAGCGCAGGCACGTGCCAAGTCCATCGCGATGCTGGAGGCCGTGTCCATCCGCGATCCAGAGCGTGTCATGCGCGCCTATCCACACGAGGTTTCAGGTGGCATGGGACAGCGCATCATGATTGCGATGATGCTGATCCCGGACCCGCAAATCCTGATCGCGGATGAGCCAACATCCGCGCTGGATGTCTCCGTCCAGCGTCAGGTGCTCGATATAATGGATGCTCTAGTGAAGGAGCGGGGGATGGGTCTGATTTTTATCAGCCACGATCTCAATCTTGTCTCGGAGTTCTGTGACCGCGTCCTGATCATGTATGCTGGACGCGTGGTTGAGGTCTGCGACGCCGACAAACTGCATGAAGCCTCACATCCTTATACGCGGGGCCTGCTGAATTCATTGCCGCGACTGGATCAGCCCCGCAAACACCTTGAGGTGCTGCAACGCGATCCCAAGTGGTCAGAAGCGCCCAGCGTCGGAGGCCACTCATGAGCATGATTGAGATTGGAAATCTGGACGTCTGGTTCGGCGATGGTCATGACCGGGTCGATGCGGTCAGGCAGGCCTCCTTTTCGGTAGCTGAAGGCGAAAGTTTCGGCTTGGTCGGAGAAAGTGGCTCAGGCAAATCCACGATCCTGCGCGCCATCACCGGCCTTGCGCCCACATGGTCGGGGCAAATCACCATCGAGGGCGAAACACTGACCGGGAAGGCACGCACTCGGAAGTTCTACAAGAACGTCCAGATGGTGTTTCAGGACCCTTACGCCTCGCTGCATCCACGGCATTCGGTTGATCAGGTGCTGGGTGAGACACTGCATTTGCATGGGTTCAAGGATATCGACGCACGGGTCGTCAAACTGCTGGATGACGTGGGCCTTGGTGGGCGCTTCCGGTTTCGATATCCCCACCAGCTTTCTGGGGGGCAACGTCAACGGGTCGCCATCGCCCGCGCTCTGGCCGGTGAGCCGGATATCCTGTTGTTGGATGAACCGACCTCGGCGCTGGATGTTTCAGTGCAGGCGGAAATCCTGAACCTTCTGACGGATTTGCGCGACGAACGAAAGCTGACCTATGTGATGGTCTCCCACGATCTGGCTGTTGTGGGTCACATGTGTGACCGGCTGGCCGTGATGAAAGATGGAGAGATTGTCGAAGTCATGTCAGTCGATGCCTTGCGCAAGATGGAGGCGAGCCACCCGTATTCTCAGGCACTGCTCAAAGCCTCCATCGCTGCCTGAGGTTTCAGACGTCTACCTCAATCGCCACGCCACTTTTCACAGCCAAATCCACGACACTGGCTGCGACCGCGAGATCCTGAAGCCCGACGCCGGTGCCGTCAAAGAGAGTTACGTCCTCGTCAGAGCTGCGACCCGGATGCGCACCGTTGATCACGGCACCGATCTGCGTGATGTCTTCTCCGCGGATCAATCCGGCTGCTATCGCGTGCTGGGCTTCGCCAATGCTGATTGACTGCGCAACCTCATCGGTGAAGACCTTGGATTTAGATAGCAGGGCCGGCGCAACCTCCTGCTTGCCCGCTGTGTCGGTTCCCATGCAGGCCAGATGCGTTCCGGGGCTTACATGGCCGGTGGTCAGAATTTCATCGAAAGAGGAGGTGATCGAGATTATCACATCAGCCTCTGTCATCCCATCAAGTTCCACCGCTTCAAATGGTACTCCTGCTTCGTCAGCGACCTTTTCCAGATTACCCAGCATTTCGGGGTGCAGGTTCCAGCCGATGACCTTTTCGAACGCGCGTTGCTCCAATGCGGCGCGCAACTGAAACGTCGCCTGATGGCCTGCGCCAATCATGCCCATGACTTTCGCATCGTCACGCGCGAGGTGCTTGATTGATACGGATGACGCCGCCGCTGTACGCAATGCCGTCAACAGGTTGCCACCGACCATTGCGCTGACCCGGCCCGTGTCGGGATCGAACAGAAACACCGTGGATTGATGGTTGATGATGCCTTGGGTCTCAAGGTTGTTGGGCCAGTAGCCGCCTGCCTTGAGGCCGAGCGTCATGCCCGCACGGTCAAAGCCCCCCTTGAAGCCGTATAACGCTTCCACGTGGCCGATCGCTTCGCGAACAACTGGAAAGTTATAAGCCTGCTCTGCAGCCATGGCAGCAAAGACGTTTTCGACGGCTTCGAAAGCGGCCTCACGGGTCATGAGGTCAGCGATTTCGCGTTCAGGGACAATGATCATCAATTCGGTTCCATCGGTCTGAGGGGGCCGCAAATTGGCCCCTGAATTTCATCGTGAATGTTGGCGGGTCAGTAGGCCTTGCCGCGAGCCGACACATTCCACAGCGTCTCAACCTTGCCGTCGCGCACACCGACATACCAATCGTGCACATTGCAGGTCGGGTCACAATGACCGGGCACCAAGCGCAGTTTCTCGTTGACCTTCAAAGCACCGTCCGGATCCGCAACGACGCCGTGCTCGTCGGAGCATTTGACGTATTCCACGTCATTTCGCCCGAAAATCACGGGCAGGCCACTGTCAACGGATTGCGCCTTCAGCCCGGCATCCACGATAGCCTTATCCGCCTTTGCGTGGCTCATCACCGAGGTCAGGATGAACAGTGCATTTTCCCACTCACCCTGGTCGATACGATTGCCGTCTGCGTCCAGAATCCGTCCGTAGTCAGCGTCCATGAAAGCGTAAGAGCCGCATTGAAGCTCGTTAAAGACGCCAGAATTCGACTCGAAGTAGTAAGAGCCGGTGCCGCCGCCGCCGACGATATCGCACTCAAGCCCTTCTGCCTTCAGCGCATCGACGGCCTCTTTCACCTGGGCTACCGCAATATCGATTTTGGCTTTCCGATCGTCATAGCTGTCAAGATGCTGCATCGCGCCCTGATAGGCTTGAAGCCCCGCGAATTTCAGGCCGTCAGCTGCATCAATAGCCTTGGCGATTTCTACAACTTCGGGCGTCGTGGTGACACCGCACCGTCCGGCACCACAGTCAATTTCCACCAGACATTCGATTTGGGTGCCGTGGGTGGTTGCCGCAGCGGAGAGCTCGGTCACGTTGCTCGGGTCATCGACACAGCAGATCGTCCGCGCACCCAACTGCGGCATGCGTGCCAAGCGGTCTATCTTCGCGGGATCCCGCACCTGATTAGAAACCAGCACATCCTTGATGCCACCGCGAGCGAAGACCTCCGCTTCCGAAACCTTCTGGCAGCAAACGCCACAGGCACCGCCCAGCTCGACCTGCAGCTTTGCCACATCAACAGACTTGTGCATCTTGCCATGTACGCGATGGCGCATCCCATGTGCTTTGGCATAATCGCCCATTTTCTTGATGTTACGCTCCAGCGCATCCAGATCAAGGATCAGGCTTGGCGTTTGAATGTCTGCGGCGTCCATACCGGGCAGGGCAGGGACGTCGTAGCCGACTTCGAGGCCTTCAAATTTGGATTGCTTGTTCATCGTGATGGTCCCTTCAATTGAGCCAAGGCAGGGTGTCGAGGTCGACATTGCCGCCTGTGATAATGACGCCGACACGTTTGCCGGCAAAACGGTCTTTGTTCTTGAGGATCGTCGCCAGCGGTACAGCACAGCTGGCCTCCATGACGATTTTCATGCGCTTCCATGTCAGTTTCATGGCCTCGACGATCTCGTCCTCGGAAGCGGTCAGAATGTCGCCCACGTGGTTTGAGACAAAGTGCCAGGTCAGCTCTTTGAGCGGCACCTTGAGGCCGTCCGCGATGGTGTTCGGAGCATCATCAGCAATGATACGACCCGCCTTGAAACTGCGATATGCATCATCTGCCTGCTCCGGTTCGGCAGCGATGATTTGTGTCTCGGGGGCGAGATTGGACAGTGTCAGGCACGTGCCTGAGATCATACCGCCACCGCCGATCGGAGCCACGACCATATCCAACCCATCGGTCTGCTCCATCAATTCACGCGAACACGTGCCTTGTCCCGCGATCACTCGGGGGTCGTTATAGGGATGCACGAAGTTGCCGCCGGTCTTTGCCTGCACCTCCGCAAAAACCTCCTCGCGCGAGGACGTGGACGGCTCACACTCGGTGATGATCCCGCCATAGCCTTTGACCGCGTCTTTTTTGGCCTGCGGCGCGGTCCGTGGCATGACCACGTTGCACGGGATGCCCCGCCGACCCGCAGCATAGCTCAGGGACAATGCGTGGTTGCCTGAAGAGTGTGTGCAGACGCCCAACTGGGCCTCCTTGTCGCTCAACCCAAAGACCGCGTTTGACGCGCCGCGCACTTTGAAGGCTCCGGCCTTCTGGAAGTTCTCGCATTTGAAAAATAGCTCGGCACCAGTCAGGTCGTTGAGATAGGACGAGGTCAGAACGGGCGTGCGATGAATATACGGTTTAATCCGCTCATGGGCCGCTAACATGTCGTCAAATGTCGGGATATACATCTCCATTGCGTCCTTCATTACGCTGCATCCAGATGGGTCAGGGCTGGCTTGGTGCGATAGAATTCCTGGGCGACGGCAACACCTGAGCCCAGTTTGATATCGAGTCCCAGATCCGCCATGCACATCTCAGCCGTTGCGAGCCCGCTCAGGGCCATGACGTCGGTCAGACTGCCCAGGTGACCGATACGGAACACCTTGCCAGCGACCTCTCCCAGTCCCACCCCAAAGGCCACGCCGTAGGTTTCAGCGGCATGGGTCACGATCTCTGTCGCGTTGAAGCCTTCCGGCGTTCGGATCGCACTAACTGTGTCTGAGTAGAGGTCGGGCGACGCCGCGCAAAGCTCAAGACCCCAGGCGTCAACGGCAGCCCGCACACCATTCGCAATACGCGTATGCCGCGCAAAAACGTTCTCCAACCCTTCGTTGAGCAGCATGGTGCACGCTTCGTTGAGACCGTTCATCAGACCAACCGAGGGGGTGTAAGGATAGGCGTTGTTCGCATATCCCGCCTGCATGTCGCGAACATCGAAGAAGGTGCGCGGCAAGCCGGCAGACGAAACAGCGTCCATAGCTTTTGGGCTGAAGCCCACAATCGCAAGCCCCGCCGGCAACATGAACCCTTTCTGTGAGCCTGTGACGGCAACATCGACGCCCCATTCGTCCATGCGGAAGTCCATTGACCCGATGGAGCTCACGCCATCCACGAACAGCAACGCCGGATGATCCGCCGCATCGAGCGCTTTGCGAATAGCCGTGATATCAGATTTCACCCCTGTTGCAGTCTCGTTATGCGTGGCCAAGACGGCCTTGATCTGGTGCCCTCTATCAGCCGTCAGTATCTCGTCATAACGATCCGCCGGGATACCCTGTCCCCAAGGTGTTTCCACGATCTCGACGTCGAGCCCATGACGTTCACACATGTCGATCCAGCGATGCGAGAACATCCCATTGCGTGCAGCCAAAATCTTGTCGCCTGAAGAAAGCGTGTTGGTCAGAGCCGTCTCCCAACCACCTGTACCGCTCGCCGGAAAGATGAAGATCTCGGCCGCCTTCGTCTTCAGAACTTTGGCGACACCGGCACGGGCCGGGTGCAGAATGCTGCCAAATAACGGTGATCTGTGATCGATCGTCGGCATGTCGCACGCTTTGCGCAGTTTCTCCGGGATATTGGTCGGCCCGGGGATGAATACTGGGTTCTGAAAACTCATGGCCGTCTCCTTGGGTGATATGCGCAACCTAAAGCTGCACATTGACGATTGAAATTTTTTTGAAATTATTTTTCATTTTGAATATGATCGATAAATCTGTTATTTATCAGCATCTTGAATTTTTCATATTACGGTGGCATTTTTCAAATAATTGAAAAGGAGCTCGGAGATCATGCAAAATGAACTGGAAGAACCGCTCCGTCGGGCTAGAGGTCGTCCGCGGGCATGGCATGACAAAACCGAACAAAATACCATCAAATCACTAGATCGAGCGATGGCAGTGTTCGAGTTTCTTAGCGAAGGACAGGGTAAGCCACTGTCGGCGCTGGCCTCGGAGACAGGACAGTCTCCGGCCACGATTTATCGTATCCTTGTCACTTTGGAATCTCGTGGCCTTGTTGAGTTTGATCCTCACAATCAGGTTTGGAATATCGGCGCGCAGGCCTTTGTCATCGGTGCGCGCTTTTTGCGTCGAACCAGCCTTGTCGATCGCGCCCGTCCCATCATGCGCCGCCTTATGGAGCGCACAGGCGAGACGGCCAATCTCGGGGTGGAGCAGACGGGTCAGGTCCTGTTTGTCTCGCAAGTCGAAACCCATGCCAGCATTCGCGCGTTCTTTCCACCAGGGACACTCGCGCCCATGCACTCCTCCGGTATTGGCAAAGCCCTGATGTCTCAGATGACGGAAGATCGTCTGACCCGGTTACTCAGACAGACCGATCTGGAACAATTCACGGACTACACGCTCTCAGATGCCGACGCCCTTCGCCATGACCTCAGCGAGACCAGATCGCGTGGCTATTCCATTGACGCGGAGGAGCGGAACTTGGGCATGCGCTGCATCGCGGCCCCGGTCTTTGATATGCATGGGGAAGCTGTTGCCGGTATCTCTGTCTCCGGTCCAACCAGTCGTGTCAGCCCGGAAAAGGTGGCCGAGCTTAGCGTGCATGTCAAAGATGCAGCCCTTGAGCTGACCACATCAATCGGGGGTACGGCAGCTTAACCGGGCGTATACAGACCAAGCTGGTCGATGCGGCCCTCAATCTTGTCGATCATCTGTTTGTAAGGCGCGCTCTCAACGTCGCCATACTCGGCTTCGAATTGGGCCTCCGGCATCAATTGAGGGATGCCCTCATACCCGATGATAACATCCTTTTCTGCATTCAAACGGTTCAGGGCGTTTGGCCATGTGTCGTGCGGTTGGGCCATCAGATAGTTTGACATCCGAACGCCCGACAGATTGGCGGCCATATCGGTGAAATCAAACCCGCCCGCGCCGGAGATCGTGTCGTAGAGCTCTTTGAATTCACCGACCGAGACCGCGAAGCCCGTATTGCTGGCCGCCTGCAAGGCGGATGAGGTGATGAAGTGCCGCCGGCTGTCGATGCGGCCATTCAACGTCACCTCACGACAGTCTCGCTGCCAGTTTTTTGCGGGTGCCGTGTCGGCGAAGGCAAGCCTGCCGACGATCATCGCAAAATCGCGTGCGCCGCAGGCTTTTGCCAAGCCGAAGATCGCTGCAGTGTAGGCATTTGGCAGTGTTTCCGCGTCACTTCGCTCCCAAGCTGCATTCAGCGCGAATTGAATATAGGGCAGGAAGCTGCCCTGTTCGGGCAAGTGACCATCGTCAATCGCTGTACGGATCAGCGTGTTATAGGTCTCGATCTCATCGGGTTGGGGCATATCTTGCCCGCGCAAGCTGCCAAACACACCTCGCATCACTCCGTTTTTGCCGACGTCATCGATCTGTAGCTTGAACGCAACCTTGTCCTTGCTGATCGTCATGGCCGAGGCGGCTGACAGCACCTTGTCCCCAAATTGATTGCCAACCCCCAGATTGGCTGCAAGGCGCGCAAGTCCAAGCGCAAAACCGGGTGACACATCCGTGCTGCCAATGGTCAGTTGGCTCAAAGACACCGTGCCCTCGAATTCCGGAACGTGGCCGGACATATTCAACCACTTCGGCCCGGTCCACCACTGCACCGGAACGGAAACACGACCCAAAAGTTGTGATGGCTGCACCTCTACATCACCGCGAAACCCGTCGATAAATCTGGATCCCAGTCGAATGGCACTGTTGAGCTGCACCGCGTCGGATTGCAGCAATGCTCCGCTGGCGGCCGAGCCTCTGATATCGCGCACCAGTTGCCGTGTCGCTAAAACATCCTCAGGCGATGGGGGGGCTGCCGCTTCCAGAATGGGCTCATCTTGCAAAAACAGCGGGCCAATGCCCACCGCCAGTGCAACACCTGCAACCAGCAGCAGCATAAAAAACGTTTTGAGCAACCAACGTCCCGGTCTGAGCTGTCGTTTGGCAGTCATAGGTGATCGCCCTTTGCCCGCCATGACCTACCAATCCTTTGCATAGCAAACGACACTTTCCTGAAAATCTGGTTTACACCCACAAACACAACAGGCCCGACTGGGACGGGGCCGCGTCCCAGAACCACCCGACCCGCAAAAATTATGAGGTAAGAGTGTCGGATCACAGCAGTTCTTGCAAGGGCCCAGGCCCAGCACCTTCACGTGATATTGATGCAAAAAATCAAGCGCTTCACAGGCGGTGTTCAGCGAAAAAACGACGACAGACAAAAGAAATGGTTTGGTCCTGAGCGCGAATCTGCAAGGATCAGCCCAATGCAACCGCCGCCCTATTGTCATACGTCTGGTCTGACGCCCCGCCACAAGCGGGCAAGTCGGTTGTGCATCACGCCCAATTGTTTGCAGGACCGTTATGGAACTCAGTGACGAGAAAACAATCGCAGCCTCGGTGGAGACTGTCTGGACAGCGCTTCTGGATCCAGAGGTATTGAAGGCCTCAGTCCCAGGCTGCAAAGAGCTTTCCGGCTCAGCGGAGGAAGGTTTCCAAGCTACTGTCGTACAGAAGGTCGGCCCGGTGAAAGCGACGTTCAAAGGCGATGTCAGCCTGACCGAGATGGTCGAGCCAGAAAGTCTGACCATAACGGGCGCTGGCAAGGGCGGTGCCGCAGGCTTCGCCAAGGGCGGTGCGAATGTCCGCCTCAGTGAGGCAGATGGCCAAACCGTGCTGAGCTATGATGTCGAAGCGAAGGTCGGTGGCAAACTCGCCCAGTTGGGCTCAAGGATTATCGATGGTTTCGCCAAGAAGATGGCAGATCAGTTTTTCGAAAACTTCAAAGCCCAGATAGAAGGGCCATCAGACGAAGAAGCTTCGGATGAGGACGCGCCGGAAGATAGTGACGGGGCGGCGAAGAAGAGTTGGATCAAGAAGCTTGTGTCGTAGTCGACCCGGGCAGTTGAATTTGGGAGGAGTGTAGAAGATGACGAAAGTCTCAATGACCGTGAACGGGAAGTCCGTCTCGGGTAACGTGGAGGGCCGTACCTTATTGTCCGCCTTTCTGCGTGAAGATTTGAAGCTGACCGGAACCCATGTGGGCTGTGACACATCTCAATGCGGAGCCTGCGTTGTGCATGTGAACGGGGAAGCTGTGAAAGCATGCACCATGCTGGCTGGCGAAGCTGATGGCGCCGATGTCACCACGATTGAAGGCATGGCTAATGACGATGGATCGCTTAACGCAATCCAGCAGGCCTTTCAGGACCACCACGGCTTGCAATGCGGCTTCTGTACGCCGGGAATGGTGATGTCCGCAGCCTCGCTGCTTAAAGACAACCCCAAGCCCAGCGAAGGCGAAATCCGCGAATATCTCGAAGGCAATATCTGTCGCTGTACCGGCTACCACAATATCGTCAAGGCGATCATGGCAGCCTCCGGGCAGGACGTCTCGGCCATCGCGGCCGAATAGCGCTGAGTGGCTGATTTCATCGAAATAGGCACGGATGATCCCAAAGTTGCAAAGGCTTTTTATACAGAGCTTTTTGATTGGACGTGGGAAAGCATGGGCAAGGAAGGCCAAGGGTTCTTTACCGATGGCGACCGTCAGGTCGGCATGCATGTCGAAGAAACGCCTTGCGTGGTGCCCTATCTGCTTGTCGATGACATCGAGGCCATGGCGCAGAAAGTGACAGAGCTCGGCGGCAGCCTGTTCGGCGAAATCGCTGATGCCCCGGGATTTGGTCGTTTTGCCACCTGTGCAGACCCCAGTGGCGCGCGGTTTGGCTTGCACCAGAAGGATTAGAGCAGGGCGCGCAAATTTTGTGCCCTGAGACTTGAAACAGAAGAATAGATAAGCGGGCCTGACCCGCGTATTGGGAGGACTTAATATGCCGAAAGATGGCGGAATTGGCGCCTCGAACAAGCGCCGCGAAGACGTCCGCTTCCTCACCGGGAAGGGACGCTACACCGATGACATCAATATCCACGGTCAAGCCTATGCCTATTTTCTGCGCTCTGACGTAGCGCATGGAACGATCAATTCGGTCGATACCTCTGCCGCCTCAGCGATGGATGGCGTTGTCGGTATCCTGACAGGTGCCGATTTCGAAGGTGTCGGCAGTATCCCCTGCGGCTGGCAGGTCACGGACCGGTTCGGCGAGGTGATGCAGGAGCCGGCGCACCCGGTTCTGGCCCAAGGTAAGGTGCGCCATGTGGGCGACCCGATTGCGATGGTCATTGCTGAAAGTCTTGAACAAGCGCGTACCGCGGCCGAAGCGATTGAGGTTGATATCTCCGAGCTTCCTGCTGTTGTCGACATGAAAGAAGCTTTGAAAGATGGGGCCACCAAGGTTCATGACGACCTCACATCGAACCTCTGCTATGATTGGGGCTTTGTCGAAGAAAACCGCGACGCGGTGGACGAAGCCATTAAGGGCGCGGATCATGTCACGACGCTTGAGCTGGTAAACCAACGCCTTGTCGCGAACCCTATGGAGCCACGTGTGGCGGTTGGCGATTACAACGCGGGCACGGACGATTCCACGCTCTACACCACTTCGCAAAACCCCCATGTGATCAGGTTGCTGATGGGCGCTTTCGTCCTTGGCATTCCAGAACACAAGCTGCGTGTTGTTGCGCCTGATGTGGGCGGTGGATTTGGCACAAAGATTTTCCACTACGCGGAAGAAGCGGCCTGTACCTTTGCAGCCAAACGCGTGGGGCGGCCAGTCAAATGGACTGCTAGCCGGTCCGAGGCATTCATGTCGGACGCGCATGGCCGCGATCACGTCACCAAGATCGAATTGGCGATGGATAAGGATGGGAATTTCCTAGCCTTGCGCACCGATACCCACGCCAACATGGGCGCGTATCTGTCGACCTTTGCACCGTCGGTTCCAACCTGGCTGCACGGCACCTTGATGGCAGGCAACTACAAGACGCCGCTTATCTATGTGAACGTGAAAGCGGTCTTTACCAACACCGTTCCGGTCGATGCGTATCGCGGGGCAGGGCGGCCAGAGGCCACGTTCCAGCTGGAACGCGTGATCGACAAGGCCGCGCGCGAAATGGGTATGGACCCGATCAAGTTGCGCCGCAAAAACTTCGTCACCGAATTCCCTTATGCCACACCTGTGGCGGTGGAATACGACACCGGCGATTACCACGCGACGATGGACAAGCTCGAAGAGATCATCGACCGCAAGGGCTTCGCCGCCCGCCGTGCGGAAAGTGAAAAGAATGGCAAGCTCCGCGGTTTGGGCATCAACTGCTATATCGAGGCCTGCGGTATCGCTCCGTCAAACCTCGTCGGGCAGCTTGGTGCGCGCGCGGGTCTATACGAAAGTGCCACAGTGCGGGTGAATGCCACTGGCGGTGTCGTCGTGATGACCGGCTCTCACAGCCACGGGCAAGGGCATGAAACCTCCTTCCCGCAGGTGATCGCGGAGATGATCGGCATTGACCCATCCATGGTCGAAATCGTGCATGGTGACACTGCGAACACGCCAATGGGCATGGGCACCTATGGATCTCGCTCGCTTGCAGTGGGCGGCTCTGCGATGGTCAAGGCCGCCGAGAAGGTGATCAACAAGGCCAAGAAAATCGCTGCGCATCTGATGGAAGCCTCAGAGGGCGACATCGAGCTGAAAGACGGCGCCTTCACCGTGGCCGGGACCGACAAGTCGGTTGCTTGGGGCGATGTCACGCTGGCGGCCTACGTGCCGCACAACTACCCGCTCGAAGAGATCGAGCCGGGGCTCGAGGAAACTGCCTTCTATGATCCTGCCAACTTCACCTATCCTGCAGGAGCCTATTCCTGCGAGGTCGAGGTTGATCCCGAGACGGGCAAAGTGACAATCGAAAGGTTTGCTGCCGCCGATGATTTCGGCAATATCGTAAATCCGATGATCGTTGATGGTCAGGTCCATGGCGGGTTGGCGCAGGGTATCGGCCAGGCTCTGCTCGAGAACTGTGCCTATGACGACGACGGCCAGCTTCTTTCCGGCTCTTACATGGATTACGCGATGCCACGGGCGGACGATGTGCCGTTTTACGACGTCGACCATTCCTGCCAGACGCCTTGCACGCATAACCCCTTGGGCGTGAAAGGTTGTGGCGAGGCCGGCGCTATCGGATCACCGCCCTCTGTGGTCAACGCGGTTGTTGATGCGTTGCAATCAGCGGGCCACAAAGATGTCTATCACATTGATATGCCACTCACGCCATCGCGCGTGTGGTCGGCCATGAACGGAGGTTAATCCACATGTATAACTTTGATCTGGAACGTCCGACGCGCGTGGCTGATGCGGTGAAACTGCTCAGCGATAGCGTCGAAAGTCAGCCTTTGGGTGGGGGCCAAACCTTGATCCCGACGCTCAAGCAACGCCTTGCCAGTCCTGATCGATTGGTCAGTCTCGGCGCCATCGATGAGATGAAAGGCATCTGTCAGGATGACAGCGGCAGGCTCTGTATTGGGGGCGCGACCACCCATGCGGCCGTGGCCGCGGATGGCAGCTATCCGGCTCTCTCGGCCATGGCGTCCCATATTGGTGATCCGGCGGTGCGCAACCGCGGAACCATCGGCGGCAGTCTTGCCAATAACGATCCGGCGGCATGCTACCCTTCTGCGGTGCTTGCCTCAAACGCCACTGTGGTCACCAACGCGCGCGAAATCGCTGCGGATGATTATTTCGAAGGCATGTTCTCGACGGCACTTGATGAAGGCGAGATCATTACTGAAGTGAAGTTCCCGGTGCCGGAGAAAGCGAACTATCAGAAGTTCCTGCAACCTGCGTCACGCTTTGCGCTGGTCGGGGTCTTTGTGGCCAAACACAGCGATGGAGTGCGGGTCGCGGTGACCGGTGCCTCCAACAATGGCGTCTTCCGCTGGTCCGAGGCCGAAGCCGCGTTGAGCAGCGATTTCTCTGCCGGTGCTTTGTCTGATCTGACGGTGTCTGCCGACGACATGATCACGGATCTGCATGGCTCCGCCGCTTACCGCGCGCATTTGGTGAAGGTGCTCACGGGCCGGGCCGTCAGCGCCGCCTGAACCAAAACGTTCAACACCCCGCCCGATACGGCGGGGTGTTTTGCTTTTCATCCCCAAATCCCAAAACAGGAGTCTCAGCCCATGTGCGATATCTGCGTCATCAATTCAGTGAAGGAACGTATGCTGTCCCGACGGGACTTCTTCAAAGCCTCTGCCGCTGTCGGCGCTGCGGCGACATTGGGCGTCGCCACCGCCCCTCAGGCGATGGCGGATGGGCACGGGTCAATCATGGAAATGACCCATACTTATGATGGCGACTTCCCGACGTTCTTCAATGAGCCGGGCATCAGCTACAAACAAATATTCAACTGGGACGAACACAAGTTTAACCTGTTTGATCTGACCATACGCGAACATACCGGCACCCATATCGACGCCCCGCTGCATTTCTCTGAAAATGGGAAAGCGGTAGATGAGCTCGCGGTCTCTGACCTGATCGTACCGCTTTGCGTTGTCGACATTCGCGAAAAAGCTGCGGCAGATGCCGATGCCCAAGTGACGCCAGACGATCTGGAAGCCTGGATCAGCGACAATGGCGACATCCCGGATCGCGCCTGCGTGGCGATGAATTCAGGCTGGGCCGACAAGGTTGGCACCGATGGGTTCCGCAATGCGGATGGAGATGGCGGGCTGCACTTCCCGGGCTTCCACGTAGAAGCGACCCAAATGCTTCTGGAGCAGACCTCTGCCGCGGCGCTGGCCGTGGACACGCTGTCCTTGGATCACGGACCCTCGGGCGATTTTGCCACCCATTATGCGTGGCTGCCCTCCGGACGTTACGGTATCGAGAATATCGCTGGCCTTGATCAGGTGCCTGCCGCGGGCGCTACGCTGGTTGTTGGTGCACCAAAACACAAAGGCGGCACAGGTGGCCCCGCTCGCATCTTCGCGATGGTCTGATGGCTACGGTCAAATTGCTGAGTGATGAAGAGGTCAGCGCCGAAGCGCTGGCCGTCTTCGAAGACATTCGCGCCACGCGCGGAACAGACTTCATCAACAATTTCTGGCGCGCCTTGGCGCATGACCCCGAGCTGCTCGAAAGCACATGGGCGCGGCTCAAAATGGTGATGGGCCCGGGGGAACTGGACCCTTTGGTCAAGGAGATGCTCTATATCGCCGTCTCCGCAACCAATGGATGCGAGTACTGTATTCATTCCCACACCGCCGCCGCCAAATCCAAAGGCATGACCGAAGCTCAGCACGGAGAACTGCTCAGCGTCATTGGTATGGCCGCGCAAACCAATGCACTTGTAACCACAATGCAAGTTCCGGTGGATGAGGCGTTTAAAGCCTAAAGAGCAGCAAACGCGCGGGAGCGTGCATCAGATTTGATGCGTGCCCATACGGCGCAAGAGATCGACCATCACGTCCTTGGCGTCCCGTCGGTGGGCGGCATGAACATCCCGCGCCTTTTGCCCGTCCCCCGCTTCGATGGCGGTCAGCACGGCGGCATGATCATCGGTCGAGGCCACGGGCAAGTCGCGCAAGTGCAGGGTCATCATCCGCGCGCGCCGCACCTGATCCAGCGTACGGGTCACTGCCTCTTCCAGATGGGTGTTTCCCGCCAGTCGGACCAATTCCGTGTGAAACATCTCGTCAGCCGTTGCCCAACTGTCGCGATCGCCCCGATCCAGCGCCCGACGCATTTGTGCGGTGCTTTCACGAAGCAAACCCAATGAGGTGCCGCTCAAAGCACCCGTGCGGATCTTATCTGCAACCCGTTCGGCCGCGAGTGCCTCCAAAACCCCCAAAACATCGTAGATATCGGCCATCTCATCCACAGAGAGGCCATTGATCCGCACACCACGTCTGGGTTGAATTTGAACCAACCCTTGCGCCTCCAGCATCAGCGCAGCTTCGCGAACGGGCGTGCGCGACATTCCCAGCTTGTCGGCCAAATCCTGTTCAAAATGGTTGGAGCCAGGCGCAAGTCGGCCTGAGAAGATCAACTCCCGCAGTTCAGCGACGGCGCGATCGGTGTTGGATAGGGCGTCAGAGGTCAAGTTTTCGACCCTCCTTGGCGGATTGATACAGAGCTTCCTCGATAGCCAGAATGGCCAGGTAGTCTCGCGCGGTGTTTTCCAAGGCGCGGTCTTGCGTCAGATGGTCCCTTACATGGGCGCACAGGTTTGCGACGCAGTCACCTGCAAAGCCCGGCCAGTCCTGTGCCGGTAAAAGTGTCTCGGCGCTTTGATCACCAAACTTGCGCAGATAAAGCCCGCCATCACCATATAAGGTCAGCGTCCCACCAGAGCCTTCGATATGCGCTTCGCCCATCGTCAGTCGCGTGTTTTCGGCCACGTGATCAAGATGCCTGTTACCATCGAACAGCGCGCGCTTTCCATCGGCAAAATCCAGAATGAAGTAGCCAGCATCCTCCCCCTTGATCACCGGGTTCAGCTTGCGCAAATCGGCGTATGCCGCCTGAGGTTTGCCCAGCAGAAAGCAGAAAACGTCGATGAAATGAACGGCAGTTTCGTGGATTAGCAACCGCTCCATCGTCTGAAAATAAGGTTGTCGATCCAGATAGGCGCGCGGGCCCTGTCCATCTCCCGGACGCAGCCGAAACGAGATCTGGTGCACCTCTCCGATGCGCCCGTCTTCCAACGCCGCCTTCATCGCACGAAACCACGGCTGAAAACGGAAATTTTCATGAATGATCAGGGGGATGCCAGCCATTTCTGCATCACGTACAACCTGTGTAGCTTCCGCCAATGAAGTGCAGAACGGTTTCTGACAAATAATTGCGGATGGTTTAGCTGCAATAGCGCGACGAATGGCGCCCGCATGGCTTGGAGGCGGTGTCGCAATGTCGATGATGTCCAACGTCTCTGCGGTTATCAACGCGTCCAGCGTCTCGAAATCTGCGCCCTTGGCAGGGTCGCTATCTGCCACGCCCACCAATTCGCATCCATCCAGGCGCTGCCAGGCCTCGATGTGGAACTGCGCGAAGTACCCTGCGCCCAGAACACCTATGCGCAGATCGCTCATGTCAAACGTGCCGCGATAGCGGCTGCGGCTTCGTCCGTTGTGGCCGTGCCGCCAAGATCGGGTGTTACGCAGGTTCGTTGGGCAATTTCGGCCTCGACCGCTTCGCGCAGGGCCGTGCCGCCTGCGGCCAATGGCGCATGGTCATGCTGGATAGCCAGCCAGTCCAACATCATTGCCGCTGAAAGGATCATGGCAAACGGGTTGGCCATCCCTTTGCCCGCGATATCCGGCGCACTGCCATGACAGGGCTGAAATACTGCATTCTGAGCGCCGATATCTGCCGAAGGCGCCAGCCCCAGCCCGCCCATGAGACCCGCACCCAGGTCAGACAGGATATCTCCGAACATATTCTCCGTGACCATGACATCGAAGCTTTCAGGCTTTTCCACCATCCAGAGTGCTGTGGCATCAACATAGGTGTGGTCCGCGTTCAGATCGGGATAGTCCTGCGCTACTCCGTCGAAGACCTCACGAAAGAAGACAAAGGCCCCAAGTACGTTGGCCTTGTCGACGCATGTCACCCGACCGGGCCCGCGCCCCGCAGCTTTGCGCTGACGCGCCAGCTCAAACGTGAATCTGAAAAGCTTTTCAGAGGTTTCACGGGTGATCTTCATCGTCTCATAGGCTTCATTGGCCCGGACATCTGGTGATTTGCGCGAATGGAACAACCCTTCGGTGCTTTCGCGGACCAGAACGAAATCCACCTCCTGACCGTGGTCTAACTTCAGTGGGGTCGGCTGACCTTTTGCGATCCTTACCGGGCGGACACCAGCGAACAGGCCCATGCGCTCGCGCAGATCAAGCTGTGGCGCAATCTCCTGCCCATTTGGGTAGCGGATTGATGGCATCCCCATGGCCGATAGCAAAATCGCATCCGCTGCCTCTGCGGCCTGCATCGAGGCTTCCGGGAGCGCGTCGCCCGTGCGGGCGTAGTGTTCAGCTCCGGCCGGTAAGTCTTTGAATGAGAACGCGCAATCCAGGCCGGACATACTTTCCAGAACCGCCAGTGTTGGGGCCATGATTTCGGGTCCAATGCCATCACCTTGAAAGATCGCGATTTCAAATGTTTTCGTCATGGGCGGTCGTACTCACACTGATTCAATGGTTGCAATAACGTATACGTTATTGCATGAATAATGCAAATAACTTATGAGGAAGCTATGTTTGCAGTTGTTGTTGAATTTCAGATCAATCCTGAAAACATGGCGGAATTCTTGCCGCTAATGCTGCAAAATGCTCGATCCAGCGTGTCGGAAGAGGAGGGGTGCCAACAGTTCGATGTTTGCACCGATCCCGATCGCCCTACCGAAGTTTTCCTCTATGAGCTCTATTCCGATGCAGAGGCGTTCGCCGCGCATCAGAAGATGCCGCACTACCTGACGTTTAACGATGCTGTTTCGGATATGGTGGCGTCCAAGCAGGTCAAAACCTATGGAAAGGTCGCCCAATGAGCACATGGCAGGTTCACGCTCTGAAATACGCAGCACAGCCAAAACGGACACGCGGCGAAAATTTCATATTCACCGATAACCATGACGCTTTGGCTCCTATTGATTATTTCATCTGGGTTTTGCGCAGGGGTGACGAGGTTATCATGGTCGATACAGGCTATGATACTGGAGAGGCCGATCGCCGCGGGCGGGATGTCATCATGGAACCTGACGCGGCGCTCGCGCCTTTGGGCTTGAAGGCAGAAGATATCACGCAGGTGATCGTCACCCATTTGCATTTTGATCATGCGGGGGGGCTCCATCTTTTTCCCAATGCGACCATACATTTACAGGCGGCTGAAATGGCTTATGCCACTGGCCCTTGCATGTGCCATGACGCTCTGCGGTTCCCGTTCACGGCCGATCATGTCTGCGAAGCAGTGCAGCGGGTCTATTCCGGACGTTGTATTTTCCACGATGGGGACGGAGAGGTGGCAGAGGGTGTGACGGTGCATTGTATTGGCGGTCATTCCCGTGGCTTGCAGGCGGTACGCGTTCGAACAGAGGCTGGTTGGCTGGTTCTGGCCTCCGATGCTGCGCATTTCTATGAAAACATCTGGAAGAGAACACCATTCCTGATCGTGGTTGATCTCGAAGACATGCTTCAGGGCTTTGATCGGCTCGAACGCCTTGCATCGTCGCGGGAACTTGTCGTGCCTGGTCACGATCCATTGATGTGCAAAGCCTTTCCACAGGATGGGGCAGGGCATGTCTTCCGGCTGGATCGCGGGCCGAAATCGGGCGCTTTGGATCTGTCAAATTTGTAACCTGCCTAAAATTTACCATTTGATAAAAAATTTTTCTGTGTCAGACTTCGCTAAGGCAGTCGGAGGAATGACCACCCATGGCGAACAGCGCATTCACCCCGGGCATCGCCCCAGCCCGGTTGAGCAAGGCGGAGCTAGCAGAAAACTTTTCTGATTTGCATACGGCCTATGCACCCCATGAAGCTGCGGTTGCGGCGGATCGCTGCTATTTTTGTTATGATGCGCCCTGTATCACGGCTTGTCCGACCGATATCGATATTCCGCTTTTCATCCGTCAGATACAGACCGGCCAGCCGGAAGCGGCGGCCAAAACCATTTTTGATCAAAACATACTGGGTGGCATGTGCGCGCGGGTTTGTCCCACCGAGACCCTATGTGAGGAGGCTTGCGTGCGCGAAGCCGCCGAAGGCAAACCGGTTGAGATCGGACGCCTGCAGCGCTTTGCCACCGACACGATGATTGCGACGGGCGAGCATCCTTACTCACGCGCTGCGCCCACCGGCAAAAAGATAGCCGTTGTAGGCGCCGGACCTGCGGGTCTTGCCTGTGCACACCGGCTTGCAACTTATGGACATGATGTGACGATATTCGATGGCCGCGACAAACCGGGCGGGCTGAACGAATTTGGCATCGCAGCCTACAAGGCCACCGATGACTTTGCTGCCTCGGAGGTCGACTGGCTTTTGAAAATTGGCGGCATTGCGATTGAGACGGGACAACGTCTGGGCACCGAGCTCGCCTTGTCCAAACTGTGCGACGACTACGATGCTGTCTTCCTGGGCATCGGATTGAGCGGTGTGAACTCCCTGCGCGCCGCTGGCGAAGAACGAGATGGCGTGGTGGACGCTGTCTCGTTCATTGCTGAACTTAGGCAGGTTGAAGATCTCGAAGGTCTGCCGGTCGGACGCAATGTCGTCGTGATAGGCGGCGGTATGACGGCCGTGGACGCGGCGGTGCAATCAAAGCTTCTTGGCGCAGAAACGGTGACAATCGCATATCGTCGCGGACGTGACCGAATGAGCGCGTCTCGCTATGAACAGGATCTGGCAACGTCAAAAGGTGTGCGTATTTTGACCCACGCGCAGCCTGTGGCGGTGCATGGTAACGGCGTGGCTGCGGCAGTGGAATTTGAATACACTCAGGACAGCGGCGACGGGCTGTCAGGCACGGGCGAAACTTTCTCGCTGCCAGCCGATCAAGTGTTCAAGGCCATCGGTCAGACACTCGATGGCGTGCCGGAAGACCTGACGCTGAGCTCTGGCAAGATATCTGTCACGGGCCCCGGACGCACCTCCTTGCGGAAAGTCTGGGCTGGCGGGGATTGCGCCGTTGGCGGCGATGATTTGACAGTGACCGCAGTGGCGGAAGGCCGTGATGCGGCAGAAGATATTCACACGGCTCTGACGAGCTGAGCGGAGGACGATATGGCAGACCTCACCACCGATTTTCTGGGGATTAAATCTCCAAACCCTTTCTGGCTGGCCTCAGCGCCGCCGACCGACAAGGAATACAATGTCCGCAGAGCCTTTGAAGCAGGCTGGGGCGGCGTTGTCTGGAAAACGCTTGGGGCGGAAGGCCCGCCGGTCGTGAATGTTAACGGCCCGCGTTACGGTGCGATATATGGTGCCGACCGGCGGCTTTTAGGCTTGAACAATATCGAGCTTATCACCGATCGACCCTTGCAGACCAACCTTGATGAAATGACCCGGATCAAGAAGGACTTTCCGGATCGTGCTCTGATTGCCTCGATCATGGTGCCCTGTGAAGAAGGGGCCTGGAAAGAAATCTTGCCGCGTGTCGAAGATACCGGCGCCGACGGGATCGAGCTGAACTTTGGCTGCCCGCATGGGATGAGTGAACGCGGCATGGGTGCGGCGGTTGGCCAAGTGCCTGAATATATCCAGATGGTCACCGAATGGTGTAAACAATACGGTAACTTACCGGTCATTGTTAAACTTACGCCAAATATCACTGATATCCGCTATCCGGCCCGCGCAGCAAATGCTGGTGGTGCTGATGCGGTCTCACTGATCAACACGATCTCCTCGATTACTTCGGTCAATCTCGACAACTTCAGCCCGGAGCCATCGATTGACGGTAAAGGGTCCCACGGTGGCTATTGTGGTCCTGCCGTGAAGCCGATTGCACTGAACATGGTGGCTGAGATTGCACGTGACGCAGAGACCCGTGGCCTGCCCATCTCGGGCATCGGTGGGATCAGCACATGGCGCGATGCGGCGGAGTATATCGCCCTTGGATGTGGAACGGTTCAGGTGTGCACAGCCGCGATGACCTATGGCTTCAAGATCGTGGAAGAGATGTGCGCCGGGCTCGAACGCTGGATGGACGAACAAGGCCACGCAACGCTGGCCGACTTCCAAGGCCGCGCGGTGCCAAACGTCACTGATTGGCAGTATCTCAACCTGAACTATGTCGCCAAGGCCAAGATCGACCAAGATGCGTGCATCAAATGCGGGCGCTGCTACGCCGCGTGCGAAGACACGTCGCATCAGGCGATTGCGATCAATGAGGGCCGTGTATTCGAGGTGATCGACGAGGAATGCGTTGCGTGCAATCTCTGCGTCGATGTCTGTCCCGTTGAAGACTGTATTTCGATGGTGCCGATGAAGCCGGGTGAGGTTGATCCCCGCACGGGCAAGGTCGTCGAAGACGAATACGCCAACTGGACCACCCATCCCAACAATCCGGGGGCCTGCGCTGCGGAATAATTTTGGTCCTTAGAACGGTCGGGCCAGGTGCCTCTCAGTCAGCCTCGCGCCGGACCAGGTCGTCGCGCGAGTAGCGTTTTGCGATCGGTCCGTAATCCAATGCGACGAAATCAGGGTCTGCGGTCAGGCATCCGATTCCGCACAGCATGCGCACCTCTGATTTCGCTGTGTCGATGATCCAGAACCGGCCGCCGGGCGATGACATGAAGCCGTATTCCAGACCTTCATCGGTGTCCGCGTCCAGATCACCAAGCGAGGGCACTTCCGCATCTGCGTCGGGGTCATAGGCCCCGTGAGTGTGGTAAGACGCAATTGGGGTGATCGACCTCTGAGAAAAATCGCGCGGTCGACAACTGTCTGCGCGTCCTTTCCGCGCCCGTGTCGAGATCAGCTGACCTGTCTCTGTGACGCCGATTAGGCCACAATATTCCCGGTTTGCGGCAAAGGAGTTTTCCTGTAGCCCCTCCAATGTCAGCCGGGCGGCTTCGATCAGAGTGCGATCCTGAGCTTGAACGGGCAGGATACTGACCCAGATTGCAATACCTGTCGCAAGCAATTTGATCATGTCACGCACTCCATAGTTTCGCGGCACGTTATGCGAGCAGGGAAAACGGGTCCAGACCACAATTTTTGCGTTTTCGCCGAAAGCACATTACCTAAGCCTCATGACCAAGGATTTACCCACCAGCCCGCTCGAAGACGTGGCAGATGTGACCGGTGCCGCGCGCCTCTCCGTCGCACCTATGATGGATTGGACGGACCGGCATTGCAGGTATTTCCACAGGGTTATGAGCCGCAAGACGTTGCTTTACACCGAGATGGTAACGGCTCCCGCTCTTGTGCGTGGTGGGGCGCTGTATCTGTTGGATTTTGCGCCGCAAGAACACCCGGTTGCTGTCCAGCTTGGCGGGTCCGATCCCGAAGAACTGGCGCAAGCCGCCGTGATTTGCGCCGAGCGTGGATATGATGAGATCAATCTCAATGTCGGATGTCCTTCGGACCGCGTGCAATCGGGGTGTTTCGGTGCGGTTCTGATGGAAAACCCGTCGCTGGTGGCGTCCTGCGTGCGCGCGATGATCGCGGCGCAACCTGTTGAAGTCACAGTCAAATGCCGCATCGGTGTGGACGATCAGGATCCGGAAGTTGTCCTGCCGGATTTCCTGAGCCAGATGAGTGATGCAGGTGTCAAAAGGGTCGCAATCCACGCCAGAAAGGCTTGGCTGAAAGGGCTGTCCCCAAAAGAAAATCGCGACATCCCCCCTTTGGATTATCCCTTGGTGCGGCGTATGAAAGAGCAGTTTCCGCATCTGCATATCAGCGTGAACGGCGGCCTGCAAAGCCTTGATGATGCAGTGGAATTTATTGGTTCGGGTCTGGACGGCGCAATGCTGGGACGCGCAACCTATCACACGCCTTGGGATATCCTCGGGCGCGCAGACAGCACGGTTTTTGGCGCCGGTGATCCTTGTCCGACCCGCATTGATGCCGCCCGCGCCATGATGCCCTATATCGAAGGGCATCTCAGTGCTGGTGGTCGGGTCCATCAGGTCACCCGGCACATGCTTGGGCTGTTTGCTGGTCAACCGGGGGCACGGGGATGGCGTCGCACCTTGTCCGAAGGGGCGGTACTGGAAACGGCAGGACCAGAACTGATTGACGCTGCCTTGTCTCATGTTCTGGCACAGGCTGCGTAAGTGAGCACGGCGGAGCTGGAGACCCGGGGCTGGGTGAAACTGCCCTTTCATTCATCGGTTGAAGCCTGGGCTCGGCATATCCTCCCAATCGCAACGTCGCTGTCTCAAGACCCCGCAGAGCAAGGCAAATGGTTACGCCACGGGGGCACTTGGTTCGCCGGGGTGAATGGCCTTCCCAACGATGCGGATGGCCGGGTGGGAAATGGGCCAGCCCTGCCTGAGCCGCTGCGCGCTGTATTGAAAGAAAACGGCTTGCCTCTGCATCTGGATCAGGCGCAAATCTCCGTCACGTATCCGGGCTATCCCATGCAGGATCCCGATGAAAGCGACGCGGCTCACCGGTTCCGGCGCAATCGCGATGCCGCCCATGTTGACGGTCTTCTGCCCGAAGGACCACAGCGTCGCCGCTTCTTACGGGAACCCCATGCTTATGTTCTGGGAATTCCACTGACCCACACTGATCCCGGCGCCAGCCCCATGGTTATCTGGGAAGGATCGCATCACGATATCGCGCGGGGCTTCCGCGCGCATCTCGCCCGCTTTCCGGGTGCCGCACCAGAGACCGTGGATATGACCGATGCGTATCAGGCGATCCGGGCGGAGATATTCGAGACCCGCCCGCGCGTGGTCGTGCATGCCGAGCCGGGCGAAGCATATCTTGTGCACCGGCTCGCTCTTCATGGGGTCAGCCCGTGGGCTCCCGGCGCTTATGCGCCGCCCGAGGGTCGAATGATTCTCTATTTCAGGCCGCCGCTGCCCGATTTCAGCACGTTTCTGTAGCAGCCAAGGTTCGCATCTGCGGCGAGCGTTTAGGCCCGCAAACGGGCTTTTCGGCCGCCTCGGCGTTTCTTGAAGCGATCAGCGCGCGCCGGCAGCGCTGCCACCAGCTCCGCCCGCTCCTCGTTCGACATCCGGGACCAGGCACCGATTTCGTCAATCGTGCGAAGACAACCTGTGCAGATCCGCTCTGCAGGATGCACGACGCAAATCTTGACGCAGGGGCTCTGCACTTCGTCGCGGCTCCAAAGATCATCTGCCATCGTTATCCCAGCCTCAAATGGCGCAACCTGTCCAGCGCCCCCTGCAGGATATAGGCAGCCGCCACGTGATCGATAACCTCTGCGCGACGTTTACGTGTCGTATCCGCCTCCAACAGTGCCTTTTCTGCCGCAACCGTCGACAGCCGCTCATCCCAGAAGGTGATCGGAAGCTCAGTCAGACGGGTGAGATTGCGCGCAAAGGCGCGGGTCGACTGCGCGCGTGGCCCCTCGCTGCCATCCATATTGCGCGGCAACCCAAGAACAATGCCGCCGATCTCGCGCTCTTTCATGATGGCCATCAGCGCTGCGACATCCTGCGTGAATTTGCTACGCTTTATCGTCTCCAGCGGCGTGGCAGAGCCGAGCAGCCGATCAGACACCGCAACGCCAATGGTTTTGGTCCCCAGGTCCAATCCCACCAGCGCCTGCATCGGCGCTACTGCCGTTGCAAACCCCGCAATATCGTCGATAATTTCGCCCATCCGTTCCGCTTCTTTTTGCCTCAAATATGCATATCCTGCGTCTGCCGGAAGCGCCACCTCTGACACATGGTCGCAACGCGCAGGCTTGCATGTCGCAAGTCCGCATAAGATGGTCGCCTGCGAGTTCACGTATCGCGGCTTATTTGAGCAATACCCTATCAAGATCATGACCCCGTGGGAGAGGCCTATCATGAAACGCTATTCCGCCTTTGCCATTGCCCGCGAAGCCGCCCGGTATCATACCGGTTGGGAGCGGGCCTGGCGCGCGCCAGAACCCAAGAAGAAGTATGATGCGATCATTATCGGGGCAGGCGGGCACGGTCTTGCCACTGCTTACCACCTTGGCAAGAACCACGGGATCAAGAATGTCGCGATCATCGAGAAGGGCTGGCTTGGGGGCGGCAATACGGGCCGCAACACCACGATCATCCGCTCGAACTACCTGCAAGACCCCTCGGCTGCGATCTATGAGAAAGCCCGCTCTCTTTACGAGACGATGAGCCAGGACCTGAATTACAATGTCATGTTCAGTCCCCGTGGTGTCATCATGCTGGCCCAGACCCATCACGAGGTGCGTGGCTATCAGAGGACCGCACACGCCAATGCCCTGCAGGGCGTGCAGACCGAATGGATCGGCCCGCAGCGGGTGAAAGAGCTTTGCCCGATCATGTGCATTGATGGGCCGCGTTATCCGGTTCTGGGTGGCCTTTGGCAGGCACGTGGCGGCACCGCGCGTCATGATGCCGTGGCCTGGGGTTATGCGCGCGCCTGTTCAGATATGGGTATGGATGTGCTTCAGAAATGCGAAGTGACAGCCATTCGTCAGGAAAACGGCAAGGTGGTCGGCGTCACCACGACCAAGGGTGATATCGATTGCGACAAGCTCGGCATCGTCGTGGCAGGCCATTCCGGCGTTCTGGCCGAGATGGCAGGCTTCCGGTTGCCGATCGAATCTGTGGCCCTGCAAGCGCTGGTCTCCGAGCCGATCAAACCCTGCATGGATGTGGTCGTCATGGCCAACACCGTGCATGGCTACATGTCGCAATCCGATAAGGGCGAAATGGTGATCGGTGGCGGCACGGACGGCTATAACAACTACACCCAGAGGGGATCTTTTCATCACATCGAGGAAACGGTGCGCGCGTTGATCGAGACCTTCCCGATGATTTCGCGCCTGAAAATGTTGCGCCAATGGGGCGGTATCGTAGACGTCACTGGCGACCGCTCACCCATTCTGTCGAAAACCCCGCTGGAGAACTGCTTTATCAACTGCGGGTGGGGCACAGGCGGATTCAAGGCCATACCCGGCTCTGGCTGGGGCTTTGCCGAGTTGATGGCCAAGGGGTATTCGCCGCTGACCGCCGAATTCGGGCTCGACCGCTTCAAGGAAGGCCGCTTCATCGACGAGAGCGTTGCAGCCGGGGTTGCGCACTGATGGCCCTCGAATTTCTTAACAAAGCGGGCTTTTGCCGACTATTTCGGGGGCAAACGGCCTTCTTCAGCCCAAAAACACCGGGGAATCCCGCTTATATTCCATCTGACGCGCCAAGCCGCACCATGGGTCTCACAACACAAGGAGACATAGCATGGACGAACATCTTACACGAAGCGACGGTGTTGGCGGACGCGGCCTTCTCGTGCTGGCGCTTATCATTGTATCGCTGCTTGGCCTCATGGCCTTCATCGGTGGCACAGGGTCAGTCGTCAATTCCGACGGCACACCGCTTGGCTCAACGGAGCAGGTCGCTCCTGCGCCGACGCCAACCCCAACGCCGACCGAATAACCACGACCACCACCACTCACTTCCCTCTCTGAGATCCGGCAGCGGCCTTATGGCGGCTGTCGGATTTTTTGTGCGCGCGCGGAGGCTGCCATGCTGATCCTGACCTGTCCTTATTGCGGTGTGGAGGCTGACGAAACCGAGCTTCATGCCGGTGGCGAGGCCCATATCACACGCGAAACCGTCGGATCATCGGACGAAGATTTCGAGGATTACCTGTTCCAGCGCCAGAACCCGAAAGGCATCCATTTCGAACGCTGGCGGCATGTCTATGGCTGCGGAAAATGGTTCCACGCGGCCCGCTGCACAAACACACTTGAGGTGTTTGGCACCTATAGCGCGCAAACAACCGAGCCGCCAAAAGACATTCGCGACAAGATTTCCGGCAAACGCCCGGGCTGGAGTTGGGGGATTTTCTCATGAGCACGCGCCTTGCAACCGGCGGCAGGCTTTTGAACCGAGACCGCGCAACAAATTTCACTTTCAATGGCAAACAGATGCGTGGCTTTGAGGGCGACACTCTGGCCTCGGCTTTGCTTGCCTCGGACCAAATGCTGATGGGCCGCTCGTTTAAGTATCACCGGCCCCGTGGCGTGGTCGCTTCGGGCGCGGAAGAGCCGAACGGGCTTGTCAATCTGGGCAAAGGAGGCGGCTTTGAGCCTAACGCCCGCGTCACGACAACGGAATTGTTCGACGGGCTGAGCGCCGAAAGCCAGAACCACTGGCCCTCGCTTGATTTCGACGTAGGCGTGGTGAACAACCTCGCCGCGCGCTTCATGCCCGCTGGGTTTTACTACAAGACATTCATTCAGCCACGGGCTGCATGGAAGCATGTGTTTGAACCGTTCATTCGCAAGGCTGCAGGTTTGGGCAAAGCCCCCAAAGACCGTGATGCCGACACCTATGAACATTTCTACAGTTTTGCGGACGTTCTGGTCATCGGCGGCGGCATAGCAGGCCTGCAGGCTGCAAAAGCCGCGGGCGAGGCGGGCGCCAAAGTATTGCTGGTCGAACAGACAGCCACCCTTGGGGGGCGTGCGCCTGTCGATGGGGCCGAGATCGAGGGGCAGCCCGCTGACATCTGGATTGCCGAGACGACGCTGGCTCTTGAGAAAATGGAGAATGTCACCCTGCGCACCCGTATGATGGGGGCCGGGGTCTACGATCACGGCTACGCATTATGTTATGAGCGTTTGACCGATCATGCGCCGTTGGCAGAAGGCCCTCGTCATCGTCTGTGGCGGGTTCGTGCGAAGCAGATCATTACCGCCACCGGCGCAATTGAACGGCCTCTGTCCTTTGCGGGCAATGATATTCCAGGCGTCATGCTGGCCTCGGCGGTTCGCGATTATGTGGTGAATTATGCCGTCAGCCCCGGTGACCGCACCGTGATTGTCACCAACAATGATGATGCCTACCGGACCGCCATTGTGTTGAAGGAGGCAGGGCTGGACGTGCCGGTCATCGTTGATGCTCGTCCGGATGGTGGTGGAGAACTGGCCGCCCGCGCCGCGGCTTTGGGCATCCGGATCGAGAAGGGCAAGGGCATCGCCAAGGTCAAGGGCGGCAAGCGCGTCGAAGGCGTGGCCTTGTGTGCACAGGCTGGCGAAGGCGCTGTGCTGGAGGAGATCGCCTGCGACGCCGTTGCTATGTCGGGCGGCTGGTCGCCCGTGGTTCATCTCTGGTCTCATTGCGGGGGCAAGCTGATCTGGGACGAAACCCAATCGCATTTCCGCCCGGATGCTGAAAAAGCTCCTACAGGGCATGATGGTCAGCCTTTTGTCTCGGTCGTTGGGATCGCCAATGGCTCGATGGAAACTGGGGCTTGCCTCGAAAACGCAGATGCAACCGGCAAATCCGTCGCGAAGCTCGTGGGCGGAAAGGCCAAACGGACCGCTGCGCCAAAGGCATCGGATGTAGACGAAGCGCCGATGCTTGCCGTCTGGAAAATGCCGCAGGGTGCGGGCGAGAAGCTGCGCGCCAAAATGTGGCTGGATTTCCAGAATGATGTGAAAGTCTCAGACGTGATGCTGGCTGCCCAAGAAGGCTTCGAGAGCGTCGAGCATACCAAGCGTTATACGACATTGGGTATGGCAACGGATCAGGGGAAATTGAGCAATATCAACGGCCTCGCCATTCTTGCTGATAGTCTGAATGAACATATTCCGCAGGTTGGCACCACGACATTCCGCCCGCCTTATCAACCAATTTCGATGGGCGCGATCGCGGGCGAAACGCGGGGCGAGATTTTTCAACCTATCGACAAGACGCCGATCCATGAATGGCACGAAGCCAATGGCGCCTTCTTTGAGCCTGTTGGGCATTGGCGCAGGCCCTATTGTTTCCAGATGTCTGGTGAAACGGTCGAAGACGCCGTCGCCCGCGAAGTCAAAGCGACACGTGACAGCCTTGGTCTGCTGGATGCCTCCACGCTTGGCAAACTGATTGTCAAAGGGCCGGATGCGGGCAAGTTCCTCGACATGCTCTACACGAATATGATGAGCACGCTGAAGGTCGGCAAATGCCGTTATGGCTTGATGTGCACGGAAAACGGCTTCCTGACCGATGACGGCGTGGTCGCACGGCTCGATGAGGACACATGGCTTTGCCACACCACGACGGGTGGGGCGGACCGCATTCATGCCCATATGGAAGAATGGCTGCAAACTGAATGGTGGGACTGGAAAGTCTACGTGGCCAATGTCACCCAGCAATTTGCCCAGATCGGCGTCGTTGGTCCGAATGCGCGCAAGGTTCTCGAGAAACTGGGCGGCATGGATGTCTCGAAAGAGGGGCTCGGTTTCATGGAATGGGCCGATGGCAAGATCGGTGAATTTGATGCGCGCGTCTTCCGCATCTCCTTCTCGGGCGAGTTAAGCTACGAGATTGCGGTGCTGGCATCGCAGGGTCTGGCCTTCTGGAACGCACTGCTGGAAGCAGGTGAAGAGTTCGGTGTAACCCCTTATGGAACCGAAGCTTTGCATATCATGCGGGCTGAAAAAGGCTTCATCATGATTGGCGACGAGACCGACGGCACGGTGATCCCGCAGGACCTCGGTCTCGGCTGGGCCATTTCCAAGAAGAAAGAGGACTACCTTGGTAAACGCGCGCAGCAGCGCAGCCATATGACTGACCCCATGCGCTGGAAGCTCGTCGGTCTCGAAACGGTTGACGGCTCGGTCCTTCCAGATGGCGCCTATGCTGTGGGAGATGGCAAGAACGAAAACGGCCAGCGCAATATGATTGGTCGCGTGACCTCAACCTATCACTCGCCAACTTTGAACCGCGGCATCGCCATGGGCCTTATTGAACTGGGCCCGGACAGAATGGGAGAGGTGCTGACCTTCCCCAAGACTGATGGCACCGAGGTGAAAGCCAAGATTGTCAGCCCGATCTTCTACGACCCTGAGGGGGAGAAGCAAAATGTCTAATGCAGTCAGCGCCTTGCAGGGCAAAGCTTATGATGGATTGGTGCGCGTGGAAGAGGCGGGTCTGCGCGGCATGATCACCGTGCGGGGCAATCTATCAAACACCAAGCTGAAGAGCGCGGCGACCAGCCTGTCTGCCGTGGATTTTCCGAGCACGGGTGAGTGCAACTGCGTCGAAGAAAGCGGCCTTGCATGGATGTCCCCGGACGAGCTTCTGTTGATGACGCCCTATGACAAGGCACCTGCCGCCGCGCAGCGCATGTCGAAAGCACTGGAAAAGCAGCACCATCTCGTGGCCGAGGTCTCGGATGCGCGCGCCGTGTTCTTCATCCGTGGCCCCCAAGCGCGCGAAGTGATGTCAAAGCTTGTTCCGGTCGATCTGTCGCCTGGCAGGTTTCAACCCGGTCAGTTCCGGCGCACACGGATGGCGCAGGTGCCCGTAGCGTTTTGGATGCGGGATGAAACAACGTTCGAGCTGATCTGTTTCCGCTCCGTGGCGGGCTACGTGTTTGACCTGCTGTGCAACGCAGCGAAGCCGGGCTCGGAGGTTGGTGTTTTCTAAGGCGACTATGCTTGCATTCAGATGAAAATCAGGATGACCGTCGAGGCCATCGCCACAGCCATTGCCGTCATGAAAATACGCCAGGCCCGGTCTGACTGCAGCAGCCGTGCCAGCAGATGTCCTGCTGTTGTCCAGAACAAGCAGACAGCCAGATTGATGGTGCAAAAAAGCAGGAAAAGACGTGCGGCCTCCCATGTGGGCGCAAGTCCGATGCCGAAGCCTGCGGATGCAGCCAATGCGACGGCCCAGATCTTGGGATTTATCACCTGAAAAAGCACAGCCTGACCGAAGGACCACGGCGATCCTGCATCGCGTGAAGTGCCGATGCGGCCCGCTTTAACCGTGTTCCATGCAAGCCACAGAATCCAAGCAGCTGCAAGCACTTGGAAGGCGATCTTGATACCGGGGGAGGCCAGCAGAAGCGCAGTTACCCCAAATGCCGCTGCCGCCGCAATGATGCCAGTACCCACTGGCACCCCCAGCAAATGTGGAATTGTCTTGCGAAACCCGAACCGCGCACCCGAAGCGGTTAGCATCACAACATTGGGGCCCGGCGAAAACAGGCCCGCGAAAATGAAAAGAGCGGCAGGGAGGGATGCAGCAATCAACAGGCACTCACAGACAACATGATACGCATCTTTCCCGATGAAACGAGTGTGGAAAAACTAAGGTCAGGGCCGCCGGTCTGTCCATACCAGAACTCCGTTTATTTGGAACCGGGCAAGTCAGCGTCATCACCAAGCCGATCAGGTATGCGAATGATTTTCAGGGTAAGGGCACCTGCAAGCTTGGCTGATACCAGACGCGATATTTCGGGGAACCATTCGCGGTGGTCGGCGTTGTCCGGTGAGCGAAGGCTTGACCGCGCGCGCGCAAGCGCTCAGTTAGGCATATGTAATTTGACACAGCACACAAGGGGGCCCCGCAATGGCTTTTGAACTTCCCGACCTTCCATATGCACATGATGCCTTGGCAGATAATGGCATGTCCAAGGAAACGCTGGAGTATCACCACGATCTGCACCACAACGCCTATGTGACGAATGGCAACAAGGCCATTGAAGGCACTGAGTGGGAGGGCAAGTCCCTCGAAGAGATCATCAAGGGCACTTATGATGCCAATGCGGTGGCCCAGTCAGGTATCTTCAACAACATCTCTCAGTTGTGGAACCACAACCAGTTTTGGGAAATGATGGGACCTGGTAACTCGTCCATGCCCTCCGAGCTTGAAAGCGCGTTGAAAGACAGCTTCGGCTCCGTTGATAAATTCAAGGAAGACTTCTCTGCCGCAGGCGCGGGCCAGTTCGGCTCCGGCTGGTGCTGGCTGGTAAAGGACAGCGATGGTGGCCTGAAGGTCACCAAAACCGAAAATGGCGTGAACCCACTTTGCTTCGGGCAAACGGCACTTCTGGGCTGCGATGTGTGGGAGCACTCCTACTACATCGACTTCCGCAACAAACGCCCAGCCTACCTGACCAACTTCCTGGACAATCTGGTAAACTGGGAAAACGTCGCCTCGCGCATGTAATCCGCACAGATGTCATCCAAAGACAATATGAACCTGCCCGACCCGCATCGGGCAGGTTTTTTCAATGGCTTCGCCGATTACTGGTGGGGCGCCTATACCCGTATCAAAATCATCAAGCACGATGTTCTGACGTCAAAGTTCGAGCCGGGCCAATCGCTCAGCGTCGTGATCATATCCGACATACATGCCGATAGCTGGTTTATGCCGCTTTCGCGTATCGAGGAGGCCGTCTCCATGGTCAACGACCTTAAACCGGATCTGATCTATATGGGCGGCGATCTTCTTGCGCAGGACAATTGGATCATGACGCCTGAGCCCGTGGATGGCGTGGTCGATGTCCTGTCCGGGCTTGAGGCGCCGTTTGGCGTCTTTGCAACCACCGGTAATCACGATTGGTGGGATGATCCTAAAACCCAGAACGAGGAGAGCGACACGCCCTTCATCGTACCGAAGCTTCAGGATGCGGGTATCCGGGTGCTTCGCAACGAAGCAGTTGAACTGGATCATCCCGGCGGCATCTGGCTGTCTGGCATCGAAAGCCAGTGGGCCTATCAGCGGAAATATCCCAATCATATCGGTGCCCATGATCTTGAGGCGGCGCTGGCCGATGTTCCGCCTGACGCGTTCAGCCTGCTGCTGGCCCACGAGCCTGACATTTTCCCAAAGCTGCCGGATCGCAACCTCAACGGACCCATCGATGTGGTTCTGTCGGGCCATACCCATGGTGGCCAGATCAAGATTTTTCACACACGGCCCGTCATCCCGTCGGAATATGGACGGCGTTACGCTTATGGGCATCGCGTCGAGAATGGCCGCGACCTGATTGTATCGGGTGGGTTGGGTTGCTCCTCCATTCCGGTCCGGCTGGGCGTGATGCCGGAGATTACGCTGGTCACGATCAGAAGCGGCTAAGGGACCGCCTAGCGCGGACGTGATTGGCGTGCGCGTGTCTTCTCTGGCAAAGCAAATCTGAGTTCAGGGAGAAATATCATGACCAAGTACATTATGGCAGCGCTGCTGGTCGTTTGGGGTGCAACAGCACAGGCTGAAATGGCAGAGCGCGAGGGATGGGTGGTTCTTCCCACCACCAAGCCTTACGAGGCACTGATTGGTGACGTGAAGACTGCCGTGAAAGCGAATAAATTTGGGGTTGTTACACAAGCTGGTCCGACGAAAGCGGCGAAGTCGCGCGGCATCGATATCCCCGGTAACCGGGTTATTGGCGTCTTCAACAACAAATATGCTGTGCGTATCCTGGGGCTCTCGACAGCGGCGATGATCGAAGCGCCGATCCGGCTCTATGTGACTGAAAATGCAGATGGCTCGTCCACGCTAAGCTACAAGACACCCTCCATGGTCTTTGAGCCTTATATGGAAGAAGCCGGTGAAGATTTGAGCCTTGCTGCCGAAGAGCTCGATGCGGCCTTCAATACCATTGCTCAGCAAGCTGTCGCGAATTAGGGTCGCGGCTGACTGCGCGAGAGGACGTCCATGCCTGAAATGAAACGTGCTGCCGATCTGGTGGCGGAACGCTTGTACGAGGCCGGATGTCGGCACGCGTTCGGGATGCCCGGTGGCGAGGTGCTGACGCTCGTGGATGCGCTTGAAAAAGCAGGGATCGAGTTCGTCCTGTGCAAACACGAAAACGCAGCGGCTTTCATGGCCGAAGGTGTGCATCACGTCACAGGAGCGCCCGGAATATTGGTGGCCACCGTGGGCCCGGGGGCGATGAATGGCGTCAACGCCATTGCCAATGCGCATCAGGACCGCGTGCCGCTGATCGTGTTGACGGGATGTGTCGATGCAGATGAGGCGCTGACCTACACGCATCAGGTGCTGGATCACCGCAAGGTATTCGAAGAGATCACCAAAGCCACGTTCACGCTCACGGCGCAAGGGGCGGATACGATCACCGACAAAGCGTTGGGTATCGCGATGGAGGGACGCTGGGGACCCGTACAGATTGATGTGCCGATATCCGTGGCAGATCAACAAGTTGCGATTTCGCCGCGTCGCAGAAGGGCTGCCAGCCCGGTTGCGCCAGCCGGTGCCGATCTGCAAACGGCCCGCGATTGGATCGCTGCAGCTGAAAGGCCTGTGATGATCGTGGGGCTTGATGTTTTGCAGGATGGCAGCGCCGCTCAGGCCCAGAGTTTTGCCGAGAAATTCGCGATCCCGGTGATCACGACCTATAAGGCCAAGGGCGTCTTGCCTGAGGACCATCCGCTTGCTCTGGGGGGCGCCGGATTGTCGCCTAAAGCGGACAAACACCTGATCCCGTTTCTGCAGAAAGCCGATCTGGTTCTTTGCATCGGTTATGACCCGATCGAGATGCGCACCGGCTGGCGCGAGATATGGGATCCCAGCCGCCAACGGGTGATCGACATTCATGCGGATGTGAACCACCACTACATGCACCAGGCCTCTCTCAGCTTTGTTGCCGACACCGGCAGCAGTCTTGCTGCCTTGGGAGATGGTTTGAATGCGACCGAGAGCTGGCTTGATGGGGGATTGCAGAAGGTGAAATCCGCCTTGGCAGAGGCTTTCCCCACCGATCAGGAATGGGGTCCGGCGGCTGTTATCGACGAAGCGCGCCGCGCATTGCCACCGGAGACAATCGCAACGGTCGACAGCGGGGCGCACCGCATCCTGCTCAGCCAGATGTGGGCCTGTCCGTCGCCCAAGACCCTGCTGCAATCCTCTGGGCTCTGCACGATGGGTGTGGCGGTGCCTCTCGCGATGGGTGCGAAATATGCCGCGCCTGATCGCCCGGTGGTAAGTTTCTCGGGAGATGCAGGCTTCCTGATGGTTGCAGGCGAGATGTCGACAGCGAAAGAGATGGGGCTGAACACGATCTTCGTGGTTTTCGTGGATCGCTCTCTGGCATTGATTGAGCTGAAGCAGCGCCAAAGGCAGATGAAAAACGCCGGTGTGGATTTCGACCAACATGATTTTGCCGAGATCGGTCGCGCTTTTGGCGGACATGGGCACACGGTGACAAGCCGCTCTGCGCTTCGCGCTGCACTAAACGAGGCGCAGCAGGCCGAGGGTTTCACCGTGATAGCGGCCATGATTGACCGAAAGGCCTATGACGGTGCGTTTTGAGTCTATGCCTTCGGCGAGGATATTTTGAACATGGGAAGGGGCGGGCGATGACATCGGGTGCACTTGACGGGCTGACGATCTTGGACCTGTCGCGGATTTTGGCGGGGCCTACATGCACGCAGCTTCTGGGAGATCTGGGCGCGACGGTCATCAAGATCGAGAACCCCGGCACGGGGGGCGATGATACACGTAAATGGGGCCCTCCCTTTGCCACAGGCACTGATGGTGCGCCGACGGATTTGTCGAGCTATTTCATGTCAGCCAACCGCAACAAATATTCCGTCGCGGTCGACATCGCCGATCCAGAGGGGCAGGAGACGATCCGGGCGCTGGCGGCGAGTGCTGATGTTGTGATCGAGAATTTCAAGCCGGGTGGGCTGAAGAAGTACGGGCTGGATCATGAGAGCCTGTGTGCCGCTCATCCGCATCTGGTCTATTGTTCGATCTCGGGCTTTGGCCAAACCGGTCCGAACCGGGAAAAGCCGGGCTACGATCTGATGGCACAAGGCTATGGCGGGATCATGTCCCTGACCGGCGCGCCCGAAGGCGAGCCGATGAAGGTGGCGGTGGGCATCGCGGATGTGGTGTGCGGCCTTTACGCCACGATCGGGATATTGTCGGCCTTGCGCCACAAGGATCGCACGGGCGAGGGGCAGCATATTGATCTGGCCTTGGTTGATACGCAGGTCAGCTGGCTCATCAATGAAGGTGTTGCGCATTTGACCACGGGCAAACCCCGTAAGCGGCGCGGCAATGAGCATGCCACAATCGTGCCCTACCAGACATTCGCGACGTCTGATGGCCACGTTCTTGTGGCCGTTGGCAATGATGGACAATATCAGCGGTTCTGTGACTATCTTGGTCGCCCTGATTTGGCCGAGGATGCCCGGTTTGCGACGAACCCGGCGCGTCTGGAGCATCGCGAAATCCTGATCCCGCTGCTTGCAGAGTTGGTCGAAACCCATAGCCAGTCGGATATCATTGCAGGGCTTGAGGCGCGCAAAGTGCCGGTTGGACCCGTAAACACGCTGGAACAGGTCTTTGCCTCTGATCAGGTGGCGGCTCGCGAGATGCGCATCGATATGCCACGCGCGGATGTGGACAGAGGTGGGGTTGAGCTGATCGGCAATCCATTAAAACTGTCCAAGACGCCTGTAAGTTACCGGCGGGCGCCACCGCGGTTCGGACAGGACACCGACGATATTCTAAGCAAGCTGAAATCCGCCAAGCCTGAAAGTTGACGTAAGGGCGTTTTCAGCGAGCTTTGAAAACTGGGTTATGGTGCGTTTCGTAATTGTTCGAAGTTGTCATCATGATCCGTATTCATCCTGAAATAGTTCTTAAATCACTGTTGTTTCCCTATCTCGCCGTTCAGGGCGCGCGCTTGAGGCGCACCGCTTTGGATTTGCCGGAACCTCCCGGTCCGCGGGAAGGGGAAACCGGGCAGGGCCCTCTGATCCGGATGCTGATCACTGGCGACAGCTCTGCAGCGGGCGTCGGGACGGCCAGTCAGGACGAGGCGCTGAGCGGCCAGACAATGCGTCAGCTTGCGCCTGACTACCGGGTTCAGTGGAAACTGGTGGCGCGCACCGGTGCCACGACGCCGCAGGCGATCAAACGGCTCAAGGCGCTGCCGGCGGAGCGGTTTGACATCGCCGTAACGGCATTGGGGGTCAATGACATCACACGCGGATTGTCGATGCAGACCTGGCTCAAGCACCAACGGGAGCTTTTTGCGTTGCTGGAAGACAAGTTTGGCGTGCAGCGCATTGTTGTGTCGGGTTTGCCGCCGGTTCATCAGTTCCCTTTGCTGCCGCCAACCTTGGGCTGGATCTTGGGCCGACAGGCGCTGCGCTATGATGCCGGATTGCGTGAGTTGGTGGAACAACGTACGAGCTATCACTACGAGACGCTCGATCTGCCTTTGGGGCCGCAGAACATGGCCCAAGATGGCTTTCATCCCGGCCCGAAGGTCTATGCAGAGTGGGGCAAACGGGTGGCTGATGCCGTCAGGTCAGGCCATCCGGCCTGATGGCGCCGGAGTGTGCATGTTGGTCACGTAACCCTCATCCGAGAATTTCAGCGCCAGTGAGAAAGCGCAGGGCGCATTGATTTCCGCCTTCACCCCGATCTCCAGCGCGTCGCGGAGTTGTCTGACAAAATCTGCATCGCGATGGACCTTGGGCAGCATCGAGACCTCAATCAGCAAATGGGTGTGGTGGAACAGCGCCGTCGGATATGCGCACCCCTTGCAATCCCCCGATGTTGCATCCTGGCTTTGGATGATGCTTTCGATCCGCTTGAGCAACGCCAAGGGGTCAATATTGAGATCGGCAGAGTATTTTAGGTCTGCATGTGGCATAACGGGATCCAGCGCTTAAATTCACGAACTGCCTCAGCTTTCAGCGAAAAGGCGGCGTTGCCAAGGCCAGACCTGCAAGATTCTGCTCAAATGGGCGTCAAAATACCTCTGGGTGTTCACGGCAAACGTGATGCCCGTCACATGTCTGTTATTGAGTGCGCTCAATCATTTACCGAGCATAGGTATTCGCTATGGCTAGTGATGAGCGGCAGGTCCGCAGGACAGGAATCAGGTAAACACATGCAGCTAGACATCTTCGGTCAGGATACCACTCTTCGCACGCGCGACGCATTGGCGTCTTGGAATGACACGCAGATGGCTTTTCTCGCTCATGGCGCGTCCACGCCAGAGCATTTGGGCAAAGTGCTGAATGCAGAGCCCGATTTCGCGCTGGGTCAGGCGGTTAAGGGTATGTTCTACATGCTTCTGGGACGCCGGGAATTGGTGGCCGAAGCCAATACAGCGCTTGGCCTCGCGGAAGCCGCGGTGATGTCCGGGCAGGTCTCTGCCCGCGAGCGATCTTTTGTCGAGGCACTGAAGTCTTGGATGGCGGGCAGTCCAAGCGGCACCATAGCACATCTCGAACAGGTATTGCGTGTCCATGAAGGTGACACGCTGGCGATGAAACTGTCCCATGCCATTCGCTTTGTGCTGGGTGATGGTGAAGGCATGCGCCGCTCTGTCGAGCGGGTCATGGGCGCTTATGGGCCTGACCATCCGGGCCGCGGCTACCTTATGGGCTGTCACGCCTTCACTCTGGAAGAGACCGGCGAGTATTCAAAAGCGGAAACCGTAGCGCGGATGGGGCTGGCGATCAGCCCGGATGACGCCTGGGGGTTGCACGCGGTGGCGCATGTCTTCGACATGACGGGTGACGCGGATGGCGGCATCAAGTGGCTCACCGGGCGTGAGGCGGCTTGGGCGCATTGCAACAATTTTCGGTATCACGTCTGGTGGCATAAAGCGTTGATGCATCTTGATCTTGGGCAGACGGATACCGTGCTGGCGCTTTACGACACAGAGATACGCCAGGACAAAACAGATGATTACCGCGATATCTCGAATGCTACCTCGCTTCTGTCCCGCCTTGAGCTCAACGGTGTTGACGTGGGCGACCGCTGGGAAGAGCTGGCAGATATCTCGATGACCCGAACGGAAGACGGCTGCGTGATCTTTGCTGACCTGCATTATCTTCTGGCACTTATCGGTGGCGATCGCAAAGAAGCCACACGCTTGCTCATGGGGCGCATGCATCGCGACGCGAAGGTCAACGGGATCGAAATGGACGCACGCATGGAAGCGCCGGGATTGCCCGCCGCGGCAGGTCTGGAAGCCTTTGGTGAAGGGGATTACAAAACCGCCTTCCTCAATCTGGCCCGCGCCCGCCGCACGATGCAACTGGCTGGCGGCTCGCATGCTCAAAGAGATGTCTTTGAGCGTTTGACAATTGATGCCGGTATTCGCGCAGGGTTTCTGGACGAGGCCGAAGCGATATTGGGAGAGCGCACATCGAAGCGCGCCGGCCGCGAGGATGGATATGCCGCCGCCAGAGCCGCATTGATTTCCGAAGGACGAGAGGCTGCCGCTTGCGCGGGCCGCGTTCCTGCGGAATAAGCGCCACGACAGCGGCCAAGAGATGACAATGGTAACCACGAGCCCGAACGATATTCCGCAGCCCAGTGCCGCGGTGGCAGCTTATGCCGCGTCTGGCACGTCTGGTGCGACAACACGCGATCCGCGTCTCGACTTCTACCGCGGCATTGCGATGATTATCATTCTCTTTGCCCATACTCCCGGCAATTTCTTCACAAGCTGGATTCCGGCGCGCTGGGGGTTTTCGGATGCGACCGAGATATTCGTGTTCTGCTCTGGCATGGCCTCGGCCATAGCTTTTGGCCGAACCTTCGACCGGGCAGGCTGGGTTCTGGGCACAGGCCGCGTGGCTTACCGTGTCTGGCAGGTCTATTGGGCGCATATCGCGATGTTCTTCTTCATCGCGATGATGATGGCCTGGTGGGACAGTTTCGGCATATTTGACCGGAACTACATCAATCAGTTGAACCTTCAGCCCTTTTTTGAGGGCCGTACCGGGCGCAGCACGGGAATTTTTGCAGGCACCGCCGAGAACATTGTCGGTGTCTTCACGCTGACCTACGTGCCGAATTACTTCGATATTCTGCCGATGTACCTTGTGATCCTGGTGATGATGCCATTCGTCATTGCCCTGTCGCGGATCAATATCTGGCTGATGTTTGCCGTGATCGCGACGGTTTGGCTGTTCGCGCAAGATGGCCTTCTCGAACGCTGGGGCGCCGAGCATCTGGCCTTGAATTTTCCGGCAGAGCCTTGGTCAAACAGGCAGTGGTTTTTCAACCCGTTTGGCTGGCAATTGATCTTTTTTACGGGCTTTGCCTTTATGCGTGGCTGGCTGCCGAAGCCGCCGGTGAAGCTATGGCTGATCGCGTTGGCTTTGATCATCGTTCTGGCCAACATCCCGCTGTCCAATATCGGGGTGCGTGCGGTCAATCGCGAATGGTTCGGCGCTTTTGAGGGCAACCCGGTCATTGATTGGCGTGTCGCCAACAAACCGTGGATCGACAAATCCAGCTTCGGCCTGCTGCGCTATATCCACTTCCTGTCTCTGGCCTACCTTTTCTGGGTTGCCGCAGGGGTAGGTGGCCATCGGCTGATTGCCTCAGGCGCTACATTTGCCTCGCGTCTTTGGGGTCATGTGGTGCGCATCATCATGAAGATCGGCCAGCAATCGCTTGCGGTCTTTGTCTTCTCGATGGTTTTTGCACGTATCATGGGCTTTACGATGGACCAGATCGGCCGGGAAACATGGACCGTAGTCGGCGTCAATCTCGTCGGGGTTTTCGCCATCATATGCGTGGCGTTCTTCGTGGCGTGGATCAAATCTCAACCTTGGCGACCAAAGAGGGCGACCTGATGCTGACCCGACGCGCAACATTGGGCCTTATGGCCGCTGCCGCCTTCGCAAAGTCCGGGGCGGCTATGCCGTTGTTCAAAGGGCAGGCAAAGCCGTTTTCACGCGATTGGTTGGAGAGCGAAGCTGCGCGCCTTGCGAAAGCTGAATATGCGCCGATGCACGAGGTGCCGCAGGCATGGCGTGATCTGAGTTATGATGAATACAAGCGCATCTGGTTCAATAGCCAAAAGGGTCTCTGGACCGATACGGCGCGCCCGTTCCATGTGGATTTCTTCCATCCCGGCCTGTATTTCCCACGCCCGGTCGAAGTCGCCATCGTCGAAGATGGTGAAGCCCGGATGCTGGGCTTTGACTACGCTTTGTTCGACAAGACCGACAATGCGCCTGATCTGCCTATAGATGACACGCTTGGATATTCCGGGCTGCGTCTGCGCGCCGAGTTGCGCGAGAAAGACATTTTCGAGGAATTCGCAGTCTTCCAGGGGGCCAGCTATTTTCGCGCGATTGGCACCGGCCAGAACTACGGCCTGTCGGCTCGTGGGCTGGCCTTGGATACAGCGAAGGGCACGGGCGAAGAGTTCCCTGAATTTACGCATTTCTGGCTGGAGGCCCCCGCCGCTGGCGACCGCATGATGAAGGTTCATGCGCTGCTCAACTCGCCTTCCGTTACTGGGGCCTACACGTTCCGCATCACGCCGGGCTTGCCTGCTGAGATGGACGTGCAAGCCAAGATATTCCCGCGTCGGGAGCTCGATCATCTTGGTTTGGCCCCGCTGACCTCAATGTTCCTTTTTGATGAAACCAACCGCGCGCGTTTCGATGACTTCCGCTCTGCTGTCCATGATAGCGAGGGGCTGATGGTTCACAATGGGGCGGGGGAATTGCTCTGGCGGCCCTTGGGCAATCCGCGCGAGCTTCAAGTGTCCAGTTTTGTCGATGATGGACCGCAGGGCTTTGGCTTGATGCAGCGGGCGCGCGATGTCGAGGATTTCGCCGATCTTGAAGCTCACTACCACAATCGCCCCTCGCTTTGGATCACCCCGTCCGAGGATTGGGGGAAGGGGGCCGTCACCCTCGTCGAAATACCATCCGACAAAGAGATCTACGACAATATCGTCGCCTATTGGCGGCCCCGTGAGCCGCTGGCTGCGGGCAGCACATACATGTTCAATTATCGTATGCTTTGGGGCGCTGAGCCGTCGCGCCCGCGCGACGTGGCCGAGGTTGTCAACACGCGCATCGGCAAAGGTTACGACAAGACCGTGCCCTACCAGATCGTTACCGTCGATTTTGCACCTCACAAGGCGTTTGAGGGCGAACTTGATGAGTTGACGCGCCATATCTCGGCTAACCGCGGAACGGTCAGCGATGGTGTTCTTCAGCGCAATCCGGGAACCGGAGGCGTACGACTTGCGTTTAAGTATGACCCTGAAGAGGCGACCGCCGCTGATCTGCGCGTTCAGTTGATCAAGGATGGCCGCTCCGTCACCGAGGTTTGGCTGTACAGGTGGACCGTTTGAGCGAGACCCGCACGATATCAGCGTCCGATTGGATGCCGCCAGAGGCGCCGCTGGATCATCCGATCCAAAACCTCGCCGCGCCGTATCGCGATGGCACGGCCCCTGAACTGGCCGCAAACAGACCCGCGGTTCAATGGTGGCGCGCTCTGACCTTTTTGCCCGCAATCCTGACAACGGCAGCCCTTATTGCGGTCTTTACAGACTTCTTCGCGATGGACGGACTGAACCTGTTCGAAGGGATTTTGATCGGCCTGATCGCCATGACTTTCTTCTGGATATCGCTCTCGGTCAGCACTGTCACTGTTGGTATCCTGAATATGATCCGGGGCCGTCCTGCGGCGACCCAGACCAACATAGCTCCAATGGAAGTTGCCCTTCTTGTTCCGGTCTACAACGAGGTTCCGTCGGATGTGTTCGGCAATGCGTGCGCGATGCTGGATGAGCTTGAGACGTTGGACCACGCGCATCGCTATCGCCTGTTCGTGCTGTCCGATACGCGCGACGATCTGATCGCTCAGCAGGAGCAACGCGCCTTTGCTGCCTTGCGGGCGAAACTGCCTGAGCAAGAGGTCTATTATCGCAGACGCCAGATGAATACGGACCGCAAGGTCGGCAATCTTGCGGATTGGGTAGAGCATTGGGGCGGTGGTTCGGATGCCATGCTGGTACTCGACGCTGACAGCCTGATGTCAGGGGAAGCGATCGTCGCGCTAACGGATGCGCTGTCCTGTGATCCCTCCGCTGGCCTGATCCAGTCCTTTCCCCAGTTGTTTGGGGCAGAAACCTTGTTTGCCCGCGTGCAGCAATTTGCATCGACCATCTATGGCGCCGCGCTGTCTGAAGGCTTGGCGACATGGGCGGATCGAGAAGGCAACTACTGGGGCCACAACGCGATCATCCGCACGCGTGCCTTTGCGTCTTGTGCAGGTTTGCCCAAAGTGGACGGCTTGCGCAGCAAAGGCGCTCTGATCCTGAGCCACGACTTCGTTGAGGCCGGTCTGCTGCGACGTGCAGGCTGGGCCGTCAGATTTCTGCCGCGTATCCGGGGGTCGTATGAAGAAGTCCCCGCAACCCTGATTGACTACATCAAACGCGATCGCCGCTGGTGCCAAGGCAACTTGCAGCACCTGCGCCTGCTTGGCGCACGCGGCTTTCACTCGGTAACACGGTTTCACCTGTTTCACGGGGCCATGAGCTACCTGCTGTCACCTGCCTGGTTCGTGCTGCTCACGGTCTGGGCGTTGATCGGCAAAGGTGAAGAAAGCAACGTGATCCGCTATTTCTACGGCGCCAATCCACAGGTCGCATGGCCAGAGATGAGCCATGTGAACAACCTCTTCATTCTGTTTTTCATGTACGGGATGCTATTGGCCCCGAAACTGCTTGGGGCAGGGGCCATCCATCAAAACGGATTACGGATGCGCGATCTTGGTGGGCCGATGCAGTTTGCCCTGTCTTTCCTGACCGAGATCGTGGTGTCGATCCTTTATGCGCCTATCCTGATGGTCCAGCAGACCATGGCTGTTGCCCGCACGGCGCTCGGGATCCGCGAGGCATGGTCGCCGCAATCACGCCGCGGCGCCCGCTACGGATTGCTCGCACTGATCAAGTTCCACTTTCTTGAAACGCTTATCGGTGTGGCTCTGGTTGTGGGCATGAGCTACGGCTTGGTGACGCTCTGGCTGTTGCCAATTGCGATCAGTCTGTCTCTGGCTGTGCCGCTCTCTGCCGTCTCGGGACTGAACCTGACCCGCTTTCGCTGGACCGCGCGCCAGATGGGCACCGATGAGGTGTTTAACGCCCCGGCCATCATCCGCTCCGCCAAAGCCGAGCGCTTGGCCCTACGCGGGTTGTTGGAACAGACTGATCGGATCGCGGCGGAATAAGTTCCGTCACATGCGGCGTGGAAAGCCGTTTTCTAATCAGTCTGCAGGCACGCCCTCTTCAAACCAAACGTTTGCGCCGCAAACCCAAGAGAGCAAGCGCCGACAACACCAAAAGCCCGCTCGCCGGAAGGGGCACTTGCGACACCGGCGGTGCGTCTGAGTAGGTAAGCTCGAGCTTTGGCGGGTTGAGCGTGAACCTCGGGTTATTGACGATTTCCAAAGACGCGAATGACATTTGCCGGTTACCTTGGAATTCAGTGCTCAGGCGCAGGCCCACAAAGCCACCTATCAGACTGGTGAAAAACGAAGCATCCAGATCAAACGCGCGAACCGTTCCGACATCACCTGCATCTGGTATGCTTGTCGACGCCACACTTGTGGCACTGCGGCCAAAATCATCGACCGTAACCACACCGTCAGCCGCATAGGCAACAATTTCCAATGGATACGGATAGAGCGGACTGAAGCCGTTGGGTTGAACTTGCTCAAGGGTCAACGTTGCACCGGTTATCGTTGCTCCGGGTGAGATACCCGAGAGATCGAATTCGAACACCCCTCGCTGCTCACTGCCACGTGTTGCCACGACCGATACATCGCCAATGAGCTGGTTCCCCACAAAGCCAAGGCTGACATCCTGGGTGGTAATACCTGCATCGGCGGTCGGTGTAAGTGAGACCGTTGCTGCAAACGCGGCAGAACCAACGGACAAAAGTCCTGCTGTAAGTACTGTTGACGCTAAGCTTTTCATCGTAACTCCCTTAATTTAAAGTTCATTCGCAAATCGCGAAGGCAATTGAAGAAGGTTACGCGCCCCAAGAGCTGTCAGTCTTGAACACAAAAGTCAGAAAACGGGCCACAAAAGTTCATGAACCAAGATATCTTCACCGATTACGAATTGCCTGCCTCGCTTGAACCTTATGTCCGCCGAATTCTGGTCGCCGATTCTGCTGAACCCGTTGAAATGACCGCTGATGTCCGCGCAACCGGCTATTGCTATCTCGGGATTACCCTCAGAGGGCGTTGGGAAGGGTTCGTAAATGGGCGCCATATGTTCGATACGGATCTGGACGGCAAATTACACCTGTCGGGCCAAATTCAGGATGCGACCGTCACGGTGCAATTTAGTGGCCCATTGATGCAGTGTTTTGTGGAGTTGACCCCGACGGGCCAGATGTCCTTGTTCGGAGTGCCCGGGCAGGAAACCCTTGAAAGCGTCATCCCGGTTGTGCGCTCGCGCCTGCTTGAACGGCTTCCGCAAGATGCGTTCGACGCCTGTGCTAAGGCCGAGACGGGTGACGTGCTGGCCAAGGCGGCAATTGTGCTTTTGGAACATCTTGCTGCAACCCCATACCCCGTTGCCTCTCATGTGGTGGAGGCGGTCACGCGCGCAGAAGCGGCCAATGGGTCGATCCGGGTTGATGAATTGTTCGCCGATCTTGGCCCATCGATGAGCACATCGCGCCGCGATTTCCAACATGTCGTAGGGCTGCCTCCAAAAGAGTTTTGTCGCATCCTCATGGTGAACACCGCGCTCGCGTGGCTGTTGGCCGATGATCCCCCAAGCTTGGCAGAGATCGCGGCAACCTGCGGGTTCGCGGATCAGTCGCACATGACCCGGGCTTTTGCGGCGTTTCTCGGTCTAAGCCCATCGGTCAGCGCCAAGGAGATGGAAACGACGCTGGCCCGTTTCGTCGGGGATAGCCAACGTCGGAAGGTATCGCCGAAGGCGTGATCGCTGAACAGCTCGTGTGCCGGACGACGCTCAGCTTCTCCGCAATGCGACAAGGCTGCCAGCGGCAATGATTATCGCAATGCCAACCCAGGTCTGAGCAGCAGGCCAATCGCCGAACGCGACAAGGCCCACGATGACCGCGGCGACGATTTCCAGATAGACCAGCGGCGCAAGCACACTTGCCGGGGCAAATCGAAAGGCGGCGATGGACAGTCCGTGTGATGCGCTTTGCAGCAATCCGATCAGCACGAAGACACTGAGAAACGTGCCTGCACCTTGTAAGCCAGCGAAGAGGGCAAACGGTGTCAAAACGATTGCACCAAGAATTGATTGATAGGACAGAGCGGCGAGGGGAGGTGCTTGCCGTGCAGCCAGACGTGTCGTGAGCATATAGAGCGCAAACAGAAACCCGGCACCGACGGCCCAGAGGATATTGAAATCGAAGTTTCCGTCAGGCTGCAGCACCACGACTACCCCGATAAATCCAAGTGTGACCGCGCCTGCCACGGTCCAGGTGAAGGCCTCCTTCAATACGAAAGGTGCCAGCGCCGCCGCGATAAAGGGTGCAACAAAATATGCGGCGATCGCATTGGCCAGCGGCACGGTCCTGATCGAAAAGAAGAACATCGTCATCGCACCGACCAACAACAACGTGCGCGTGGTCTGTGACGGCAATCCGGCAGGCAGGATCGCGCCGCGCCCGTGTTTGCGGATCGCCAAGGGCGCAGCAATGACCGCCGCTGCGCAATAGGTCCCCCAGGCGATTGTGAAAACCGGGAGCGCATCACTCATGTATTTTGCAAGGCCATCCCGGATCGGGATCAGGAACATCGCCACCGCCATGAGGGCCAGGCCAAGCAAAATGCGGTCCCCTGGAAGTTTGGCACTCTGAGCGGCAGTGATCGGACCCCCCTGTTCTCCGGAGCAAAGACAAGACTGCAGCCGGCCCTGACGTCTTATCCCGATCAAACGGCAGGAGAAAGCAACCATTGCGACCGGGCCTTCGCTCCCTGTTGCGCCGGCTCGTCAGGAGCGGGGGTCTACCGACATTCATCGTGGCGGTGTCAAGGTCAGCTTGGCGGACTTTTCTGCCGTCGGCGGTACTTCACGCCAATGTCCGCTTCTTTGAACGATCTACTGCAGATCGTACCATCATCTGAAAACGACACATAACTCACTCCGTCATCTCAATAGCACCGATGGCGGTCATCACAGCTAACAGGTCGGTGAAGTAGCGGCTCTCTACGATCTTGCTGTCCTCCAGGCGGAACAGCGTGACGTCTGGTACGTCAACGACTGCTCCCGACGCCGGTGCTCCAAGAAAAGGGCCGTCCTGCGAGCCCCTTAGGCGACCGCGTACGATCACCGTATCCTCCTCGGCGATCGTGTTCTCGACCGTCATCCGCAGCTTCGGAAAACCTGCGAATAGTCCGGCATTGAATTCTATCGCAGCATCCAGCCCCTCCATCGGTGGATGGGAATGAAAGTAGGTTTTGACGTTCGGCGCGACGTGGGCCCGCCACACGTCCTCCCAACCGGCGTTTGCTCCCCAACCGTCACCAAACATTGTCAGGGCGGTGGCAACGTTGGCCTGCTCTTTCGGCGTGCGAGTCGGCTCGGCATCCGGTGATGCAAAAGAGTTCATAGCATCTCTCCATACAGTATGTATGGACTACGTTGTTGACGCTCGTGTTCTAAATGTCAATACATACTGTATGGAAACTTCCGATCCATCTCACCTTGACCCAAATGCTTGGGTAACCGCTGGCTATGAGATGTTTCAAGAAGGCGGCGTTTCGGCCGTGCGGGTAGATCCGCTCGCCAAACGGCTGGGAATCACGCGCGGCAGTTTCTACTGGCACTTCGAAAACCGGGACGCTCTTTTGCGCGCGCTACTTGATCGTTGGGTCGAAAGTGAAACTGAACGTGTGATCGAGGAGAACGAGCAAGGCGGTGGAACGGCTGCAGACCGCCTGCGACGTCTTCTACGGGCCTGCGCATCCGAAGATGGTCGCCTTGAGATGAGCGTCCGCGAGTGGGCGGCAGGTGACGCAGACGCGCGCGACATTGTTCGTCGTGTGGACGATACCCGCATCGCCTATATGGCTAAACTCGCCTGCGAGGCAGGAGCGCCAAAAAGGGACGCTGAGGCGCGAGCGCGGATCGCCTATGTTGCGTGGCTCGGTTTCTATACAGGGATCGCGCCAGCCACGACCGAACAGCGGATTTCGGATATGGATCAGCTTCATCGCATGATGCTGTCCTCATGAAGCGCAAGCCGATGGAAAGACCAAACGTAACAGCACTTCGGTGCAAGTTTTTCAGACGTCGCCGCTCTTCTTGAACGACCGCAAACACATTTTGAGCGAGTTGCGAAACGCAACGCGGCCAGAGCAGTATGACCAGCGAAGCCGCCATTCGCCGCCCTGCACAGTTTTGGTCACTGTGGGCTCTAAGCTGCCATCCAATCTATCTTTTGGCGATTTTGTTGGCTCTGGGTCAATGGCCGTTCAGGTCAGTCAGGCAGGCTTTCGAACCAATCCAGGGCCATATCTGACCAGCCGCGGGGTATGCCGTGGGCGCCGGGGTGCAGGGCGAATTCGAGGCTGCCTTCGGTGCAGCTGTCCCATTTCCGGCGCCAGAACTGGTCGCTTATCTCGAATGTGTCGGCACGCATTCCTGCGCATTCGTTCTCGGTGCGCCAGAGCAGCATCGTGTGCCAGATATCGCCCTGATAGATGCGGCCACCTCCCAAGGGGCGTCCCTCCAGTGGGACGGTCTTGTCCCTCCAGCCATGGGTGTGCAGCAGATTGACGGGGCCTGTGCACTCTGTCGGATGCGGGCGCCAGAAACCGCCGGCAACGGGGGCATAGGCGCGGGCAAGATCGGGGTCCTCGCAAGCGAGATAGCTTGTTGTGGATCCACCGATGGAAAACCCAGCCAGCAAGACGCGATCACGGTCGATCTGATGATTGGTGGCTGCGTCCTCGATAATCTCAAGCATGAAGGCGTGTTCATCGCGTTGTTTCGGGCGGTCGGGATGAAAGAACCACGAGGAGCCGAAGCGTGATCCTTCGCGTTTCAGCCCCTGCGGACCGATCACAGCATAGCCGCGCGCGATGATGCCGCGCATCTTGGTGGCACTCTCGCCTTTGCCGCCTGCACCATGCAGGAAGATGACAACCGGGTGAGGTCCGTCGCCGTCAGGCAGGGCGATGTGATAGTCGCCCAAGGGCACGTTGCACGGCCCGTCTTGCCCAGCGCAGTCAGCTTGAGCCGCAGCCGTCCATAAGGCGGCAACAAGGGCAAGCCATCGCATCAACTCTTGTCCAGTGGCAAGCCGCGTTTGATCCAGCCGGGGCCCGCGGCAGAGCCCAACATGCCCTCTGGCACATCAATGATGTTGGTGAAGCCAGCTTTGGTCAGCAGGTTGGTCATACGTGCAGATCTGACGCCGCGGGCGCAGATCAGAGCGACCGGTTTGGAGGTTTCCCCACCTGTGATTTTCTTCAGTTCGTCAATGAAATCATCCCGGCGCATATCGAGACGCACGGCCCCTTCACCTGAGCCCGTCTTCGCCCATTCATCAGGGCGGCGTATGTCTACCAATGTGATGCGCCCGGCATTGGCGTAATCATGGGCGGTTGGCGCATCGAGCTGTTCCCCCGCCACGGCTTCGGTGATTGCAGAGTAGAACAGGTTGCGCCCGCCCGCAGCATAGACACCAGCGCCTGCAATCAGCAGCCCGCCGCCCAGAAGAAAGAGACGTCTTGATCGCATGGACTAGCTCGATTTGTTGTAGGTCAGCACGATTTTCTCCGCCTCGTCAGGGCTCAGGATTGGCGGGAAAAGCGTGACAACGGCACCATCGCCATCCAGCAGATAAATGAAGCTGCCATGAGAGAAGACCGGCCCGAATTCCGGATCGAGGAAGATTTCCTCTTTCTCGACGGAGAAGGCGTCATAGGCCACCTGCAACGCATCCTCAGTTCCGGTCAATCCGACGAAATCACGATGATGCACGGCCAGAGCGGGACCGATCTTGTCGACAGTGTCCCGGGTGGGGTCGACCGTTATCATCACGGGCCGGACCTCCAGACCCTTGTCGGCCAACTGATCGGTGATTTCTGCCATCAGGGGCAGGGCGGCCGAACAGATTTGCTGGCAATTGGCATAGCCAAAGAACAGCAGTTGTGGGCGACCGTCGGGGTCAGCTTCACTTCGCGTCGCGCCGGTCTGATCTATCAGCGTGTAGCTTCCGCCCAGATCAAATGGCAGCGGAGTTTCAGCGAGTGCAAGCCCACACAGCGCCAGCGACAGGCAAAGGCTTCGAATGATCATTGCGTGATATCCCAAGCCTCCTGATGCGAAAGGCCTTGCCCGAGATATCCGGTCTCGGCGATGATCGCATTTACCCGCGGATCGCGGCGGAACCACGGGCCTTTGCCTTTGGCTTCGGGATGTCTTTTGGCCCATTGTTTGGACCATGTGTTGGCTTTCACCCAATCCTCGGATCCGACGGCACGGATTTTCTGCAACTGGTAGATGTTGTTAAGGCCGATATCTTCATCAACCAGCATCAGCCCGTCGACCTGCACATCCTGACCGCAGAACGGCAACAGGTCGGTGCCCGCACCCTGGAAGCCCGTTTGCGCGTTCTTGTTGGGGAAAATGAGCACCCCATCGGCTGCGCGGAGTAGCCCGATTTGCCGCTTTCCGTCGCCGCAATTATCGGCGCAGTCGCCAGTAATTTCGCAGGTGATGTCGACGACCTTGGCCTCGAATGTTGCGGGAACTTCTGCGTAGAGGTTCCAGCTTTTCGCTTCAGAGCCTTCGGAGAAATCCTGTGCCGCTGCGGGAGCGGCACACAGACAAGCGATTGCGATAAGAAACTTTTTCATGTCCAGCCTCACTTGTTCGGGTTCGGAATGGCGAAGGGTGGCACGACGCCATAATCTTCGTGGTTCAGCTTGGTGATGCCGGCATCGGTGACGACCTTTTCCACCACGAGATAATTCAGCCCATCGCGCTTATAGAGCATCCCGTCGGCGGTGATCTCGTGAGAGGCCAAAGACAGTTGCGTGTCGCCCGAGGCATTTTCGTCGCTGTCTTCGATCTTGAGCACCATGTAGACTTCGCCATCATCACCCAGAAGACCCACGGGAATACCGCCAGCCGAACACCACAGCGCGCAGGTGTGATGCGCCGAGCCAGTTACCGCATCAGGCCCGCCCATGACGCCGGAATAGTAACACCATGTATCGATGATCTCGCCGGTGATCTGAATGCGCTCACCCTCGGCGGCAAAGCCGGGGCTGGCCAATGTCAGCGCGGCAAGGGCGCTTGTTATCAATCTCATGGTGATCCTCCTGTCGATTCTTTGACACGATACCCCCAAAGCCGCGTCATCGCGGCATCACAAAATCTTCATTCTGTTAAATTGATTTGATTTTCTCGATCAGCGTTGCCGGGTCTGAAACCAGTTGGAAGAAATCATGGATGCTGGCATCGACAAAACCTTCTGTGGTGATGCGTGACATCAGTTGGGCGAGTGGATCCCAATAGCCATCGGTGTTGAGGACGAAGATCGGCTTGTCATGAAGACCCAGTTGCCGCCATGTGAGCACTTCGAAAAACTCGTCCAAAGACCCCGCGCCACCGGGCAGAACGACGATCACGTCCGAATTCATGAACATGACCTTTTTCCTTTCATGCATGTTTTCGGTGACAACAAAGCGGGTCACGTCAGCTTTACCCACTTCCCGCTGCATCAGGTGAACCGGGATCACGCCGAAGATATCGGCTCCACCCGATTGCGCCGCGTTGGCAACAGCGCCCATCAATCCAACGTCGCCTGCGCCGTATACAAGCCGCCAGCCATTCTCGGCGATTGCGCGTCCGATGGTCTCTGCGTCGCGTAAATATGCGGGATTGCCCCCGTTTCGTGATCCGCAGAACACACAAACTGATGTCATGGACGTGCGCATCGACTACTCCGTTCACTTGGGGTTGTTTTGCACCCTCTAACAGGGCCTGTTAGGGTCGCACAAGCTTCGGAGTGCGCAACGTGCTGGTCGCGGGTCCGGGGCAGGGGGATAAAGGAAGTCTGACATGGCGGTTTGGGAAAAACTGGGCCTGAACGCAACGGGTGCCGCTCTTGGGGTTGGCGCGGCTGTGGTGTTGATCGGTGGCGTCTATTTCATTGTGACCCAGCGTCCGCCCGAGCCGGTTACACCTGTGGCGGTCGCAAGCCCTGAGCAGCCAGTTGAAACGGGTGCCGTTGCGACCGAGACCGCGCAGGCACCAGCGGACACGACGGCTAATGAAACCTCAGACGCATCGCAGTCGGATACGGAGCAGCCCGCAACAACGACCGAGGCCGAGCAGACAGCGACCGATGCGCCGACAGAACAGCCTGCCGATGACGTGGCCTCAGCAGAGGAAACCACAACCGACGAGGCCTCGACCACACAAAGTGCCGAAGTGGAGACGCCCGTAGAGGACAGCGCTCCCGCTGCGCCCGCAGCCCCGGTTTTTGATGTGGTGCGGATCGATCCTGAAGGCAGCGCAGTCATTGCGGGCACGGCAGAGCCCGGGGCGGTAGTGGAATTGCTGCTTGATGGTGTTGGGATAATCGAAACTCAAGCCGATGCCGCAGGCAAGTTTGTTGCACTTTTTGATCTGGGTGCCTCAGACGCCCCACGAAACTTAACCGCCGTCACGCGCAGCGAAGGCGGTGCCAGCCCCTCGGATGGTGCTATTCTGATAGCGCCCGTGCGCGCGCCTGTCGCGGTTGCCGAAGCGGGACCTGATAGCACCGCAACCACCGAAACGCCGCAGACCCCCACCGAGACAGAGAGTGTCGCGGAAGCTCCCGAAACGGATAGCGCCGCCGCACCAGAGACGGAAGAAGATACGGTGGCGCTTGCTGACATTGAAACCGAGACGCCCGTAGGGACATCGCCTGATGTGGCCCCCGATGCACCTGAGGCGCCCGCGGTGGTCGTTGCAGACAGCACAGGCGTTCGCGTGTTGCAGCCTACGGAACAGCCGTCAGTGCCAGGCGACAGCCCAGAAGTGACCGCCAATGTGGTGATCGACACGATTACCTACGATACAGAGGGCGAGGTTGCCTTGGCCGGTCGTGGCACAGGTGAGGGGTTCGTACGTCTTTACCTCAACGAACAACCGATCAAGACCACGGGGATTGAGGCGGATGGAAGCTGGACCGCTGATCTGCCCAATGTTGACGCCGGGGTTTATACCTTGCGTATTGATGAGGTTGACGCCAGCGGCGCTGTGACCTCCCGCGTCGAGACGCCCTTCAAGCGCGAAGAGCCCGAGATTGTTGAGGGCACTGTGCAGGCGGTGACTGTTCAGCCGGGCTTCACTCTTTGGGGGATCGCCAAGGAACGCTTCGGAGACGGCATTCAATATGTGCGCGTCTATGAGGCAAATCGTGACCTGATCCGCGATCCCGATCTGATCTACCCCGGTCAGGTTTTCGCCTTGCCCAATTGAGCCCCGGCAAGGGGTCTGTATTGGCGCTGCACAGGGTGTTTTTTTAAGCTGCTGTGGCGTGAGGGCTGGTCAAACCATTTCAGCGCTCCTAGATGTAGGCGCTCATGGCGCGAGACAAACGAAATTCCCCTGCAGCAACAGCACCTGATCCCGAGGCAGAAATGCCGGCTTCAGGCTGGGGCGTTATTCAGCGCGTGATCCCTTATCTTTGGCCGGATGGCCAAGGGTGGGTGAAGCGTCGGGTTGTGATTGCCCTCGCCATGTTGATCCTTTCAAAACTGATCGCCGTGGCGACGCCGTTTTTCTACAAAGCCGCGGTTGACGCGCTGTCTGGTGAAGACGTGTCGGCCGCCTGGATGTTGGGCATGGGAGCCGTGGGCCTGACCGTGGCTTATGGCATGGCGCGTTTGATGAATGTCGGGTTTCAGCAGCTGCGCGACGCCTTCTTTGCACGCGTGGGCCAACGGGCCTTGCGCGCCTTGGCGCTTGAAACCTTCACCCATATCCACCGCCTGTCCATGCGCTATCATATCACTCGCAAGACCGGTGGGCTCAGCCGTATCATAGAGCGCGGTGTCAAAGGCGTGGAATTCCTTTTGCGGTTCCTGTTGTTCTCGATAGGTCCGCTGATCCTGGAGTTGATCATGATCGCCGCGATTTTGGCGGTGGTGTTCGACATCTGGTATCTGGTGGTCGTGGCCGTGACGATTGCCCTTTACACTTGGTTCACCTTTGCCGTGACCGAATGGCGTGTGAAGATCCGCAAGGAAATGAACGACCAGGACACCGATGCCAACCAGAAGGCCATCGACAGCCTGCTCAATTTCGAAACCGTCAAGTATTTCGGTGCCGAAGAGCGCGAGGCCTCGCGGTATGATGTGGCGATGGCGGGGTATGAAAAGGCGGCGCTGAAGACGTCCTATTCGCTGGCCTTTCTGAACTTCGGGCAATCCGTTCTGATCACCGGAGGGTTGGTTGCGGTCATGGTGATGGCCGCGCTTGGTGTTGAGCGGGGTGATTTGACGGTGGGCGATTTTGTGATGGTGAATGCCTACATGATCCAGATCACCATGCCTCTCAATTTCCTTGGCACCGTCTATCGCGAGATCCGGCAGGCCTTGGTCGATATGGGGGAGATGTTCGGCCTGCTCGAACAGCCTGCCGAGGTGAATGACGCGCCCAACGCCAAACCCTTGCAGGTCAGGGGCGGCGCTGTGGAACTGCGCGATGTGCAGTTTGGCTACGATGCGGCGCGACCGATCCTGAAAGGGATTTCTCTCAAGGCGGACGCAGGACAGACCATCGCTATCGTTGGCTCGTCCGGGTCGGGCAAGTCCACCATCGGACGGCTCTTGTTCCGGTTTTATGATGTGAATGACGGTGCTCTTCTGATCGATGATCAGGACGTGCGGGAGGTCACCCAGACCTCGCTGCATGATGCGATTGGTGTGGTGCCACAAGACACTGTGCTGTTCAACGATACGATCCGCTACAATATCGCCTATGGCCGTGACGGCGCGTCTTTTCAGGATATCGAGGGCGCGGCAAAAGCGGCCAAGATACACGACTTCATTCTGTCTTTGCCCGAGGGCTACGAAACTCAGGTCGGCGAGCGTGGTCTGAAACTTTCAGGCGGCGAAAAGCAACGCGTGGGCATCGCCCGGACAATACTGAAAAACCCACCGATCCTTTTGCTGGATGAAGCCACCTCGGCGCTTGATACCGAGACTGAGCAAGATATTCAGGACGCGCTTCAGGAGATGGGGCAGGGGCGCACGGTGCTGACCATCGCGCACCGCCTGTCGACGGTGGCCCATGCCGATCAGATCATCGTTCTGGAAAAAGGTGTGATCGTCGAGCGCGGAACCCATGACGACCTGCTCGCCAAACAAGGCCGCTACGCCGACCTCTGGTTGCGCCAACAAGCCGAGGAAGAGGCGGCCTGAGCGTTTTGAGGTAGGGCGGCGTCGTGGGCGGTTTGAACAGGGTCGTCCCAGAGCCGAGCTTTGGCTGAACTCAAGCGGATTGGTCTGCGTACCCGCAAAAGCAGACATTCGCCACTGTCGAAAGGAGTGGTTTTTCCTACATCTGTACGTGTTCACGTTGCCGGACTATCGCCGGTCCAAACTTTCCAGATACGCGTCTGCAACTGGAGCCCAAAGACCGTGAGCTGCGCTAAGAGCGTGTCCATTTCCACCAGGTACATCGAACACGACGTATGTGCCTTGACCGCCTTTGGCTTTGAATGTCTGAAATCGATCTGTCGTGTGCGCGATGGAATAAAACGGATCGTTTTCGCCGTAGAGTGACAGTGTCTTGTTGGGGAATTCCGCTGCCTGAGCGAAAAGTGCATCGTTGATTTCTGCACCATTGGGACAGCCTTCCGCCATCCAGCCGCCGACAAAATTGATGACACCTGAAACTTGGCTTGGTTTGCGGCCTGCATATGCCATCGATAAGATGCCGCCGCGCGATACACCACTCAAAAGTACTGGGTCCGAGGAAACGTCGGGCCGTTTTGTGAGAGCTTTGACGATGTGATCGAGGTCGGCAATGGCGCGTTCTGCTCCGGCCAGTGATCTGTCCGTGGCACAACTGTAGCCGGTTGCACGGTCGTCGTTGAAACCTTCGTCATACACGCCGTCAGATTTCCCTCTTCCACGTCGCTGGGGAAATACAGCGATGTATCCGCGATCCACAAGAAATTGGGCTATCGCAGTGTCCACGAAGGTCAGCTTAGCAATGGCCGGGTTTTTTCCATCTCCCGTTGAGCCGTGATTAACGATGGCAAGGGGATAGGGGCCCGCGCCCACGGGTTTGAAGGTAACGATCTCGAATGTGACAGGTCGGCCGTTTTCGGTAAGTTCAGTCGTAATCTTTTCAAACTTTGCCGAAGTCCATTTCGGCTTGTCCATATCTTGATCTAATGGGTGCAAAACGGCTTGCGAGAACGCGCGTTCCGCCTGAAAACCGGCCATCAGAACACCGGAGGGCAATTTTTGATAGTTGGTCACAAAGCCGTTCCCCAAAACGGTCAGAATGTCACCTTCAATCTGCGCCGGATACTTTTGCCAGTCGCGGGTTATGCCCCAACTTACCATATCGCCATATGCGTAAATTACCTCGGCATTGCCGTCCGGCTGCACGTTGTCCACTACCAATATATGTTTCAGCCGATGGCCCCACAGGCCAGACCATGCCCCGGCAAAGCCGTCACGCTCAGACGGTGCAACCAGCTCAGTCGCTTCGGGCAAGGGGACGCCGTCATAGTCACGATTTTGCGCATTCAATGTCGTAGCAATGAGCAGCGCGCACAGACAAAGGAGTGATCGCAGAAGCATCTGTCTATCCCTTTTGACTTTTTGGTCGTCTGAACCAGACCATGAGCGTTGGAAGCGTAGGGTTGGCTGTGTGCAAACACAATCGTTTGCAAAGCGTTAAGGTCGGCGAGAAGGCTCCAGCTTACCGTTCAGATATTCAAATGCGACCTAAAGCCCACCTAGAATATGGTTTTGCATACAGCATTTTCAGCCTGCATTCCGGGCACTCCGTTCACAATCAGGTTCGGGCGATTTCGAAGCTCTTGATATGCGGGCCAAAAGACCCGTCAGAATGTCTTATTTGATCTGCATCGACCGATGACCTGCCTTGGAGTTCCTTGTCTAACCTTGGTGGTACATGTCATCAATTGTCGTCATGGACCGTCGAAAAGACCACCAATCGGAAAGCAATTCTAAAGATCCAACCGACCTCTCTTCGGATGGTCGGAGTTTTGACGACATCGTCGGGGAATGGGCGGATCAGCTAAATTTCGATGGTGGGGATCGCGACGATTATGGAATTCCACGCGCGTCAGAGTTGGCTGTTGAAAAGGCTCTCGCAGCTCTCACCGAACAGAATTGGGTTGATCAAACTGACCTCAAGTTAAGGGCGCTGGTGTCCAATTTTCCGCATGCTGCATTTGTCGTTTTATCAACGGGCCGAATAGTTCGCATGAACGAAGCGGCTATTGCACAATTCAGCGTCCTGCCAGATGACAACATAGACAGAACCGATTTGCTGTCGGGGGATGGTCGCTCGGTTTCCGATCTGTTGCCACACAGACCAGAACGGGCAAATTCCAAGGCCGAGATACGCTTGGTTGCAGCCGAGCGGTCGCATTCCAGCTCGCCGATAACTCTGGCGATTATTCCGGCCATGCTGGAGGGTGTCAGAAACCCGTGCAGTCTGGTTCTGGTCGTTGAAAACAAGGTTCGTCGGGAGATCGTGATCCGCCTTGCCGAGTTCTTTGGTTTAACCCGTGCGGAACAGTCTCTTTTGCAACGATTTCTGGATGGAAAGGATCTCAAGGCAATCGCGGACGAAACCGACAAATCGGTCAAAACGCTGCGCACGCAATTTCATACGATTATGCGAAAGGCGGGTGTCAAACGGCAAGCCGATCTGGTCAGCAAGGTGCTGACCATGTCCCATTTCCTTGAACAGCTCAACCCGATTGCACAGGCGGTATCGCACCCCAATCGCAGGCGAGTTGACTTGCTGCGTCCCGGTCGGCGGGCGGTTGAAGTGTTTCTGGCGGGCGACATGGGGGGCGAGCTGGTGGTTGTTGTGCCCAATGTCACGATGCGGACCTTCCCCGCGGAACTGGAGGAGGGATTTCGCAAGCACGGGTTATGCGTGGCAACCCTGTGCCGCCCCGGATATGGTGGCACCGATCCCGCACCGGTTGATCAGTCGACAAGGCAGTGCTTTGCCGGTGATTTCGAGAGCCTTTTGGACCAGCTCGGTGTGTCCAGGGCAAGACTTCTTTCGCAGAATACTGGCAGCGGATATGCGGTGGGCCTGGCCCGCGATGTTCCGAACCGCGTTTCGGATGTCCTGCTGGTGTCGGCCATGCCCCCGCTGCCGTATCTTTCTGTTCAAAACTCGAATTCCAAATTGTCCGGCGCGTTCATCCGAGCGCGAAAAGTGTCACCAAAGCTCTTTCGACTGTTGATGCATCTTTCGGTCCGTGCCTGGAAAATCGGGGGTGTGCAACGCGTGCATGGCCGCCAAATGGCACCGTACATGCCGGATCTGGAATTTCTCAAGCGGACAGAGATCGTAGAAGAATTTGACGAAGCCATGCGATCTCGCTTTGCCCAAGACCTCGACATGGTTGCCGAGGATTTCGAGATGGCCATCAGCGATTGGTCCGATGACTTGAAGCAGTGTCGCGTGCCGATTTCAATTCTGCACGGCCAACACGATCAGGCCGTCTCAATCTCCGATATCCGCCGACTGCGGGGCGACTTTGACGAACTGATTAATCTCACCGAAGTCGAAGATGCAGGCTTTATGCTACCGTACTCCAAGCCCGACATTTTCCTGTCGGCACTTGCGGGCCGTTTGATCCAATCCTGACGCGGCTGAGGCGCCATTTTCGTGGCCTACAACATATGTGGTATGCGGCCAAAATTCATTTTTGATACCTATGATTCACAACCAGATGTAGGTGAGAAAATGTACAGAGTTTTAATTAAGCGATTTGAAAAGACGGCAGCGGTTGGTTTTTTCCTAGCAGGTCTGTCCTGCGCAACACTGGCCCAAGCTGCGACAGTAACCACATCCGCCTTCGGTCGGACATCTTGCACGACTTCGACAGATGGTGTGGCACAAGATAATGGCACCACTAATGCGGCGATAAACATCAGCACTGGTCAGGGTGGATGTAGTGCTGCGATTTCCGCACGCGCTGGCGCGGGCTATGTCGGGGTCCGCGGCAACCTCAGTTCCAGCCCTGTGCCGGGAACCGGAACCTACGAGATGCAGGCCAGCGGCGCCTCTTTCATGCGCGGCATCACGATTTCTCCGGGTGCGGGGCGAACCACGGCAGACCTGCTCGCCCAATACGGACAATTCATCGACATCACGGTGAATGCCTCTGTCAGCGGTACGTTGACGGGGATAGTCTCCCCCGGTGACACACAGTTTGCCCGTGTCGCTGGCGTTCTTATGGGTGGCTCTGTTGAGCTGATCACGCCTGTGGGTCGTGACATGCAGTCGGCAAGCGCGAACTACGGGTTCAACACCATTCGGGATCCGAAGGTGTCTGGAACAAATTTCCTGGGTGCTAATCTGCGCCCGTCGGTCCTTGCGGATTGGCAGCAAGCATTTCAGGTCAACTTCCGGTTTGGCGGTAATGGCAATATCGGCGGATTTGCCGATACAAACGCGTTTGCCGATTTTGATGGGTTCAATTCACTGTCCTTTGCAACCGACGGCCCTGCGTTCATCTTGCCCGATGGGTTCACGGTGAACGCGCCGGAGCTGAACATTTTTGACAACCAGTGGATCGATCCAAGAGCGGACCCAAGCGTCGTGCCACTTCCCGCCGGATTGCCTCTTTTGTTGGGGGCCATCGCATTCCTGGGTCTGACAAGACGAAAGGCTGGTCAGGCCTAGAGCGGCACTGCGGCACCTCTGAATGATCTGGCGACCGATCACTGAGTTGCGCGAGAATCTCCGCCTCTGCGCTAATTCAAGGTGGCGTCAGGGTTCGCGGTGAAGGTTTGCTTTGATGCCCGGACCCTAAAAGCTGGTATCGTGGAAGATTGACAGCTGAGCCGAGTCAACGCGCTTGGCAGTCAGGTCCGACTTGCCTTGCTTTGCTGCTACAGCATCTCTGCCAGCAGGCGGGCGGCTTCGTCTTTCGGGTCGGCTAAGGCGCTGCGGTCTTCGCCGGGATAGAACCGGGCTCGGGTGGCGGTCGGCATGGGGTTGGGGGTCAGAACCAAAACTTCGGGGCCGGACTTCACGCATTCCGATTGCCAGCTTCGGGCGAGGCGCATTTGCGCAGCCTTTGACAGTCCGTAGGCTGCGTGGAATTTCTCGGCCTTTACGGGGTCATTGAAAAACACGGCCTTTGCGCCGGGTGCGGCTTTCAGCAAGGGCTCGGTATTGGCGATCAGGCGCGATGTTGCGCGGATGTTGTTGGCCAGTGTTTTATCGAGGTCTTTTTCGTCGATATGCCCGACCGGCGACAGGGGTGGGGCATGTATGGCGCAATGGACGAGCAGATCAAGCTTACCCCAGCGGTCATAAATCGATCTGCAGATTTGCCGCATCGCATCTTCATTGGTCAGATCGACCGGGACCAGCGTGGCGGAGCCGCCCTCTGCCTGAATGCGGTCATCCAGTTCTTCCAAAGCGCCCACGGTGCGGGCCAGTGCGATGACGTGATGACCCTGCGCGGCCAAGGCTTCGGCAAGAGCAGCCCCAAGTCCGCGCGAGGCACCGGTGACCAATGCCGTCTTTTGATCTGATGTGTTCATGGGGGCGGTCTTTCCCACCTCTGGGTGTTCGTGGCAAGGGGCAGATTGCTTGACTTTCGATGCTGCACTGCCGAAAACCAATGCAGTTGAAACGAGGACAACGCCATGACGCTTTCGCAAATTGCCTTTGGGGCAGATAGTTTACTGAAAAAGACGCTTCTGGTGGTCGCCGGGACCATGTTTATAGCGATTGCGGCCCAGATTGCAGTGCCGCTTTATCCTGTGCCGGCAACCTTCCAGACGCTGGCCATTCTAATCATAGGGCTGAGCTTTGGCGCGCGCTTGGGTGCGATCACAGTGCTGGCGTATCTTCTTGAAGGTGCAGCTGGATTGCCGGTGTTTGCCAATGGCGGTGCGGGTCTTGCCTATATGGCCGGACCGACTGCGGGCTTTCTGCTTGGATTTGTGGCTTTGGCCTACGTTGCGGGCCTAGCGGCCGGGCGTGGTTTTGTCGCCATGCTGGTTGCGTCTCTGGTGGCCTCCGTTGTGCTTTATATCCCAGGCGTCGCTTGGCCGATGTATCTGGCTGAGCTTTTCGCGGTCGACGCAAAGTGGGTTGGCTCTAGTGCAGTCTCCATCTGGGCCTATTGGGTAAGCCCGTTCGTGCTGCTCGATGCGATCAAAGCACTGGTTGCGGTCATGGTGGTCGCTGGTGGTCTGAAGCTGCTGCGCAAGTAAATCTGACCTTAGACTCAAAAAGCGCCGTTTGGGTTTCCCCAAGCGGCGCTTTTCTTTTTTAAGCTTTACGCTTCATGTGCTTAGTTAGAATAAGCCACAATAAGAAGCGCAAAGAAGGCCAGTTCGAGAACCGGCCCCGAAAACAAAAATCGACTCACTACACTTCCCCACACTACACGCAGACATTTGCCTAAGTTTTGCCAAGATGTGCAATGGGAATGTCGAAAACTCAGCGTTTCGCAAAGCGAAACCTGTCTGAAGTTATCTCTGTAATAGTTTGCTATTTATGAACAAAAGAGGAGCGGCAGGCCTGCCGGATACGTCTTCAACCCGAGGGCTTTTACCCCCTCGCACCCAGTTTGCTGATATCTTGCTTCAGCTGCGATCGATCTGTCAGGTCAGACAGGCGTCATGCCCTTCTGTCGAAACTGTACCGCTTTGTTGGTTAACCGAGCCGGGGTGTAACTGGCGGTTGTTAAGCAAACTTTAAGTGACCGTTCGCACAGTATGCCGTCAGAGGGCGGCGCGTGGACTGGCTTCACTCTGCGGCTTTTAGTTGAAAACCTTTTTCGATCTGATCTGCAGGCTCGACCGGGTATTCGCCCGAGAAACATGCATCGCAATATTGCGGCGTGTTCGGATCACGGCCTCGGGCCTCCCCCACGGCCCGGTAGAGACCGTCGAGCGAGATGAATTTGAGACTGTCGACCTCCAGATGGGCGCGCATTTCCTCTTCGCTCATCGTTGCGGCGAGCAATTTTTCGCGTTGAGGCGTATCAACGCCATAAAAGCAGGGCCATGCGGTGGGCGGGGAGGCGATACGGAAATGTACCTCGGCTGCGCCCGCATCAAGGATCATTTCCTTAATCTTGCGACTGGTTGTTCCGCGCACAACCGAGTCGTCCACCAGGATCACCCGTTTGCCCTTGATCAGGGCCCGGTTGACGTTGAGCTTGAGGCGCACGCCCATATTGCGGATTTGCTCTGTCGGTTCGATGAAGGTGCGGCCCATATACTGGTTGCGGATGATGCCCATCGCGTAGGGGATGCCGCTTTCCAGTGAATAGCCAATGGCCGCAGGTGTGCCGCTGTCGGGTACGGGGCAGACGAGATCGGCCTGCACCGGGCTTTCCTTGGCAAGCTCACGGCCAATATTCTCGCGGGTCTCGTAGACTGAACGACCGCCAAGGATCGAGTCAGGGCGTGAAAAATAGACATGTTCAAAGATGCAGAAGCGCGATTTGGCCGGGCGGAACGGGAAATGGCTTTGCAAGCCTTGCCCGTTGATCACCACCATTTCGCCGGGTTCGATTTCACGCACGAATTCGGCCCCGATGATATCGAGCGCACATGTTTCCGAAGACAGCGCCCAACCATCGCCGACCTTGCCCAGAACCAGAGGGCGGACCCCCAGCGGATCGCGCACGCCGATGAGCTTGGTCCGGGTCATGGCAACAACCGAGAACGCCCCTTCGACCTGGCGTAATGCTTCTTCCATCTTGTCGGGAATGGAACGGCCCATAGAGCGCGCCATCAGGTGAATGATGCACTCGCTGTCCGACGAGCTTTGGAAGATCGAGCCGCGCTCGATCAGTTCCCGGCGCAGGGCGTCTGCATTGGTGATGTTGCCGTTATGGGCAATGGCGGCTCCACCCATGGAGAACTCGCCGAAAAAGGGCTGCACATCGCGGATGGCGGTCTGCCCTTTTGAGCCGGCGGTGGAGTAGCGCACGTGGCCGATAGCCAGTTGCCCCGGTAGCTTTTCCATGACGTTGGCAGAGGTGAAGTTGTCACGCACATAGCCAAAGCGGCGCACGGACTGAAAGCTGATGTCAGGATCATAGGCGACGATGCCGCCAGCTTCTTGCCCGCGATGCTGCAAGGCGTGCAGACCGAGAGCGACAAAGTTGGATGCATCTTTGGTGCCGATGACACCGAATATGCCGCATTCTTCTTTGAGTTTATCATCGTCAAACGGATTGGAATACCAGTCTACTGGCTCAGGCGAGGGTTCCGCGTCAGACATCAGGTGGCAGCTCCGAATCCGCGTGACAGGATTATGACAACAGATAGGGCGGTTCGTACAAGAAGTCACGCCTGACTCCACAAGATATTGCGGGTTTGTTTCCGGGCGTGGCAAGAAGGGCCATGAGCCGTCTTATCCTGTTTAACAAACCTTACGGTGTGCTGTCGCAATTCACCGATGCTGACGGGCGAGAAACCCTGAAGGATTACATCGATCTACCGGGGGTTTATGCCGCAGGCAGGTTGGATCGCGATAGCGAAGGGCTGCTGGTTCTGACTGACGATGGAAAGCTGCAAGCCAAGATCGCACATCCAAAGTTCAAGGCGCCCAAGACCTATTTGGCGCAGGTCGAAGGTGTGCCGGATCGCGCCGCACTGGCCGCACTCGGTCAGGGGGTTGTGCTAAAGGATGGCAAGACGCGGCCTGCAAAGGTCAGTGTTGTTGCTGAGCCGGATTGGCTGTGGTCGCGGAACCCGCCAGTGCGCTATCGCAAAACCGTGCCTGACACTTGGATCGAGCTGACGATTTCAGAGGGCCGCAACAGACAGGTCCGGCGCATGACGGCGGCGGTCGGCCATCCCACCTTGCGCCTTATCCGGAGTCAGGTGGGGGCGTGGGCGCTGGACGGTCTTGCTCCGGGCTATTGGAAGCAGGTCAACGCGGACATCGCCCGCCGGTAAGTCTTAGCCGTTATCCGTCTGAGGGGCTGCTTCGGGCGCCTGACAATGCGAGATCAGATCTTCGTAGGTTCCGACGATCCAGCCCGGCGCATCGCTGGGGATAGCGTTGTCGATGGGCGCTGACATCTGGCCCACGACCTTGAAGGTCCGGCTGTCGTCAACCATCGGGATCGCCTGATCGGCGACCACACGGTCATAGATAACGATTGCCACCACAACGAGCAGCACGCCACGTGCCACCCCGAACAGAAAACCCAGACCCTGGTCGAGCCCGCCCAGCACAGAGCGTTGCACCGCGCCTGAAAAGATCGGGGTGAACACCGAAAACACAACGAGCGCGACGGCAAACACCAAGGCGAATGCGGTGATCGTTGCCGGCTCGCAGCCCTCGATCAACGTGTTGAGATAGGGAATTTCCTTTGCCAACGGTACGGCTTGAGGAGCGAACATGAATGCCACGATCGCGGCAACGACCCAGCCCACGATCGACAGACATTCCCGCACAAATCCGCGCGAATAGGCCAAAATGGCCGAAATCACGATCACACCCGCCGAAACTGCGTCGACTATGGTAAAGCCTTCCATTGCTCGTCCTCTCGTCCCCGGGGGATCACTCCGCCCCGAATATCTCGCTTACCATCGTGGTCAGATCGGCCATCGGTTTCAGCGTCATGCCTGTCACCGAAGCCAGCTTCTTCTGCTCCGGTGTAATTGCGGCTGAGAAACCAAGTTTTGCAGCTTCTTTCAACCGGTTTTCTGCTTGTGTGACACCTCTTAGCGCACCTGACAGGCTGATTTCACCAAAAACTACGGTTTCGGGCGGCAGAGCCACGTCTTCGCGTGCGGAAAGTAGCGCCGCCGCAACAGCCAGATCTGCGGCAGGTTCGCTGACGCGCAGACCGCCAGCGACATTCAGATAGACGTCAAGACCTGCAAATGGCACAGCGCAGCGCGCTTCCAGTACCGCCAGAATAGTCGCCAGACGCCCTGAATCTAGGCCGACAACCGTGCGTCTCGCCTGCGAATGGGGGGACGGGGCCACAAGCGCCTGAATTTCACTCAACATGGGGCGCGTGCCTTCAATCCCGGCAAAAACCACCGACCCGGGGGAGGGTTTGTCACGGTCGCCCAAAAACAGGGCTGACGGGTTTTTCACCTCGATCAGGCCCCGGCCGGTCATCTCGAACACACCAATTTCGCCCGCGGGCCCATAGCGGTTCTTGACCGAACGCAGGATGCGGAACTGATGCCCGCGCTCACCTTCGAAATAGAGCACACAATCCACCATGTGTTCGACCACGCGCGGGCCTGCAATCTGGCCCTCTTTGGTCACATGCCCGACCAGAATAACGGATGTGCCGCGCCGCTTGGCAAAGTTGATCAACTCGTGGCTGGCGGCGCGTACCTGACTGACCGAGCCGGGGGCGCTATCGACGGTGTCGGCCCACATGGTCTGGATCGAGTCGATGATGGCCAGCTTCGGGCGCTCCTTGTCCAATGTTGTGAGGATATCGCGCAGGTTGGTTTCGGCTGCCAGCCGAACCGGGCTTTCCTGCAATCCCAGTCGCACCGCGCGCATCTGAATTTGCTCAACAGCTTCTTCGCCCGAGACATAGATCGTCTCGATCCCCATGCGGGCGAAGCGGGCCGCGGCCTGCAACAGCAAGGTGGATTTGCCGATGCCGGGATCCCCCCCCACCAGAATGGCTGAGGCCTCGACCAATCCACCCCCTAGAACACGGTCAAGCTCGTCAACGCCAGAGACCGTACGCGCCGGCGGCTCACCTTGGGCTGCAAGATCAGTCAGTTGCATGGCCTGTCCGCGCGTAGCGCCCATGGCCTTTTTGCCCGGCCCTTTGGACAGTGGTGCCTCTTCTATGATCGAGTTCCATGCACCACACGCATCGCATTGCCCCGACCACTTGTTGTGGGATGCGCCGCAGGCTGTGCAAGAGAAGCTTTGGTGTTTTGCCATAGGCCAGAGGTTTCGCCTAACCCGCGATCCAAGGCAAGCCGACAATCAGCACGGCACCGAAGAGAACCTGTATGAAAGGCAGAAGTTTCGACCAGCCCGGATCCGTCCAGACGGCTATCAGGCCAAGGGCGATCAGGCCCCCGCCTGCCACTTGCGCAGGGATTTGCCAGAGCATGGTGAGTGCGATCATGCCAAACACTGTGTTGAGGCTCAGAAATATCGCGACCTGTCTGCGAAAACCGCTGGTGACAACGGCCCGATAGATCGACCACAGCAGAGCAGAGAAGAGAAATGCGGCCAGTGCAACGCCGCCAAGGACTTCAATCATCAGACTTTTTCGACCAGAAGGAAATCACCAGAGAGGTCACGACGCAGGCCGTGAAAAGATAAAGCCCCCAGCCGGTCTCCAAGCGCCCAATGCCCACACCCTTTGCTACGACGATGTAAAGCGCAATCAGGAAAATATCGGCCATTGCCAGCTTGCCCATCACCGAGATGGCCGGAACCAGCTTTGCAGAGGCGAGATTGAAATGCACCAGTGCCAGACCGATGGCTTTGAGATAGGGCGCCACAAGGGCAAAGAAGGTGACGACGACCGCGAGGAAGATATCCTTTTCCCACAGGGCTTGTAGTCCGGTCAGGACCGAGATTTCCGACAAGGCAAAAAACGGCAGCAAGCCCGCCTTCAGCAGAGGGGCCATCCACGCAATTGGAAACAGGACCAGCAACGACAGGTTCAGAAGTTTAAGTGACACGATCCGTTCCGTTCTTCCCATGTTCAAAAATATCCCAGGGGGGTGCGGGGGGACAGCGTCCCCCCGCCATAGCGCAGCCGAAGGCTGCGCAACACCTCATCTGACCGCCTCGATCGGCCCTTCGGCGCGACCGTGAATGAACTGATCCAGATAGGGATCGCCAGACGCATCGAGATCTGCAACGGGACCGGTCCATTGGATCACACCATCATGCAGCATCGCCACCTTGTCTGCGATGGCGCGCACAGAACTCATGTCATGGGTGATGGTCATCGCCGTTGCGCCCATTTCGACGACGATTTCGCGGATCAGGTCGTTGATCACGCCAGACATGATCGGATCCAGCCCCGTCGTGGGTTCGTCGAAAAAGATGATCTCTGGCTCGGCGGCAATCGCACGGGCCAGACCGACGCGCTTTTGCATCCCACCCGACAGCTCCGCCGGGTAGCGGTCGGCAACGTCGGATTTCAGCCCGACCCGGCGCAGTTTTTCAATAGCGATGTCGCGGGCTTCGTCTGCCGGGCGTTTCAAAGCGCCGCGTTGCAGGCGGAACGCCACGTTCTGCCAGACTGGCAGGCTGTCAAAGAGCGCACCGCCCTGAAAGAGCATGCCGAAGCGCTGCAGATACGCGTCACGGTCTCCTGCAAAGGCATCTTTGCCATCTAGCGTGATCGCGCCGGTATCGGGGCGGATCAGCCCCAGAACACATTTGAGCGCCACGGATTTTCCAGTGCCGGACCCGCCAATGATCACCATGCTTTCGCCTTTGGGGATTGCCAGCGTGAGGCCGCGCAAAACCTTGTTTTCGCCAAAGGATTTATGGACGTCTTGCATCTCGATCATGTTGAAAAGAACACTCCCGTCAGCAGGAAGTTGGCAGCCAGAATAAGAACGGCAGCGGCTTCGACGCTGGACTTCGTCGCTTTGCCCACCCCTTGTGCTCCTCGGCCTGATGCCATTCCGAAATAGCACCCCATCAGGGTCGCAATGAAGCCGAACACAGCGCCTTTTGCAAGCGATGACCAGATGTCGGAGGCCTGAAGAAAATCAATAGTATTAGACAGATAGGTGGCAGAGTTGAAGCCCAGTGTCTGTGTCGCTACCAGCCAGCCGCCCATAATCCCGATGATATCACCAACACCTGTCAGCAAGGGCACAGTGATCACACCGGCCAGAACCCGAGGCAATGTCAGATAGGCCATCGGATTGGTTGACAAGGTCACCAACGCGTCGATTTGTTCGGTCACTTTCATCGTGGCAATCTCGGCAGCGATGCTGGAGGTCACCCGTGCGGCGATCATCAGCCCAACCAGAACCGGGCCAAGCTCGCGGACCATGCCGATGGCGACGATCTGGGGCACCACGGCCTCGGCATTGAAGCGGGAGCCCCCGGCGTAGATCTGCAAGGCCAGGGCGCCGCCAGTAAAAATCGTGGTCAGGCCGATCACTGGCAAGGACAGGTAGCCGACATTCAGAAGCGCTTGCGCAAATTCACGGGAGTAGAATGGCGGGCGCACCAGGTGGCTGGCGGTTTGGCCCGCAAAGATTGCAATACGACCAAGAGCTGCCAGTGCTCCAAGCACGAAGGCTCCGATACCGGCGAGAAACCTCATGCCATCTGCCTTGCATAGCGCGCGCCAAGCGAGGTGAGGATTTCGTAGCCAATCGTTCCGGCAGCATCCGCCAGATCATCAACCGATTGCTGTGGCCCGAGAATTGTCAGGGCTGGTGGCACTTGATCCAGGTGGGTGACATCAACACCGATCATGTCCATCGATACGCGACCTGCAATGGGGCAGGGGATGTCACCGGCAAAGAGCTGACCCCGTCCGGACATGGCGCGGATCAGGCCATCGGCGTAACCGCCCGAGACCGTCGCGATGACACTCTCTTTTTCAGCGATAAAGCTGCAGCCATACCCGACCGTTTCTCCGGCCTGAAGTTTGCGTGTCTGAATGACCGGCAAATCCAGCCGCACCACGCTTTGCGCTTGGGTGAAGGGCGCTCCTCCGTAGAGGCCAATGCCGGGGCGGGTCAGGTCGAAATGATATTCTGGTCCCAGCAAGGTGCCGCCCGTAGCTGCAAGTGATCGCGGCACGCGCAGGCCTGCGGTCATAGACAGAAATGCCTCAAGCTGCGCTGCATTGGCCGGGTGGTCCGGTGTATCGGCGCAGGCCAGATGGCTCATGACAAGGGTGGCGCCTTCGGCCATCTCCGGTGCCCAGTCATAGGCTTCGATGCCCAGCCTGTTCATCCCGGTGTCGATTTGCAGACCAAATTGATGACCGGGCAGCCGTTCGCGGTGACGAGCGATTTGTTCGGGGCTGTTGAGCATTGGGGTTAGCGCCAGATCATTGATCAGGCTCGTATCCTCTGCCATGTGGCCAGAGAACACGTTGATGACCGGGGCAGGGCCCAGAACAGCGCGCAAGGCGCGGGCTTCTTCTGCCACAGCCACAAAGAACTGACGCACGCCGGCCTTGGCCAGCGCTTTGGAGACACGACCTGCGCCCAGACCATAGCCATTGGCTTTCACCACGGCTGCCGTCTCACTGACGCTGAGACGATCAAGGGCGCGCCAGTTTTCAACGAGCGCATTCAGATCAGTGTGCAGGGTTCCCGTAGCCATAATAGGGGTATCGACAGCCCGTGCTTTGGGGTCAAGCGGGAAAGAGGCCGTTTGGCGCCGCCGTGCTTATTCGGCGGCGCGCAATGGTGGATCTTTTTTGTCGGTCTTGGCCTCATCGGTGTCCTTAGCCTTTTGTTTGGCCTTGGATTTGGAGGCCGCTTTGACTTTTGGCTTGGCTTTCACCGGCGTCTTGGCAGCGACTTGTTCTTCGGCCTCTTCCACCGCTTGCGCGGCTTCGGCCAATTCGATCTCTGCCTTTGCCACAGCATCGTGCTGAGGGGTCTCTTCCTCGGGATCAGACCAAAGCAGCAGGGGGTCTTTGACACGCGCGGCCTCGCGGCGCAGAGCCAGATCACGCGCGGATTGCGAGCCACGGCCGCCCAGAGCGACAAGTTGCTTGAAGGAGGCATATGCCCCGATTGATATCCAGACCCTCAGTGCCAGCATCGCCGGGGTGAAGATCAGTGTCAGAACCGTTGCGATACCCAGCCCGAAGACAACGGCAGTCGCCAGTTGTTTCCACCAAAGGGCCGTTGGGCTGTCGATGGAGTAGCCACCACCGATGAAATCCAGAGACAGGCCGAACATCATTGGCGCAAGACCTGCCATTGTCGTGATCGTGGTGAGAAGCACAGGTCTGATCCGGGCCTGAGCCGTGCGGGTGATCGCCTCCAGACGCGGCATGTATTTGGAATATTCCTGATAGGTGTCGATCAGAACAATGTTGTTGTTCACCACGATCCCCGCCAAAGCCACGATGCCCGTTCCTGTCATGATGATCGAGAAGGCCTGATCCATCACCAACATCCCGATCAGAACACCGGTGGTTGACAAAACCACAGCCAGCAAAACCAGCGTGGCGTTATAGAAACTGTTGAATTGAGCCAGTAGAATAACGAACATCAGGCCCAAAGCTGCTGCGAAGGCGGAGGACAGGAACGCTTGAGATTCCGCCTCTTCTTCGGTGTCGCCAGCCCATTCGAAGCTGATTGACGCTGGCAGTGGGTTCTCACTTTCGAGCCATTCCGTTAGGTGCAGGATGCGTTCATTCGGGTTCATCACTGCGCCATCTTCATTGGTCAGGCCCGGTGCAACATCGGCTTTCACATCGAAGTAGCGGCTTTGATCCACACGATTGATCTGCGCCAACTGCGCGACGGGTTTGCGCGATATGAAGTTGGACAGCGGTATCAGACCATCAGGGGTGCGGACCTTCAGGGTGTCGAGTGTCGCAAGCACGCGCGATTCTGCAGGCAAGCGCACCCGGATTTCGATCTCTTCATCTGAGCTGTCGACGCGCATCGTGTCGAGCAGCAAGCCACGTGTCACCAATTGAACCATAGCACCAACGGTTGCAACATTGGCGCCGTATCGCCCGGCGGCTTCCACATCCACGTCAATCTGCCAGTCGATGCCGGGCAGGGGGCGCGTATCCTCAATCAGGATCAGGCCCTCCGTTTCTTCAAACTTGGCGCGTGCAATCGCGGTGGCTTCCTGCAACTCTTTCCAGTTGTTACTTTTCAAGCGCAGGTTGACCGGTTTGCCTGACGCGGGACCGCGGTCCTGGCTCAGAATTTCGGTGAAGATGCCCGGAACTGTGTCCATCTTTGTCTGCAATTCATCCAGAATTTCGCTGTCATCGCGGCGGGTGCCCCATTCCGACAGCTCGATTTGGATTTGACCGATAGTATCAACCGGACCCTCTGCACCGCTGGTGTTGTTGTCGAGGCCGCCCTGGCCTGCAAACGCGAAGATTGCGTCGATCCCGTCAACGGTTTCGACCTGCTCTTCGACCCGGCGAACCAGATCGTCTTTCTCCGAAAGCGACAGGTTCCCGCGCGCGCGGACATAGATAATCGCCTGCTCGGTTTCGGATTCGACAAAGAACTCAACGCCTTTGTTGTTGGCCGAGAAGGTGACGAAGGTGATGGCAACGAAAGTACCCACGGCACCAATCGCGACTAGGGGCATGATGGGGTTGCCGGTCAGAGCACGGATAACCCAACCAAAAGGCGAGCGCCGATAGCCTGCGCGGATGCGACGCGGACCGTGTTGGCGCGCGACCGCGCCCATTGCGACAGAGGCGAACATCGCCATGAAGACAAACAGGAGCGCGCCAAAGATCATAACGGGCAGGCTCGACTCGGTGCGGTCGACAGGCAGCAGATATGACGGGTTCAGCAGCTGCATTGCGGCTGAAAACAGACCGACAATCGCAACAGCGGCCAGAACGAGGCGGACGGGCCAAGAGAATTGGCGCAGGCCATCAGAGAGGCGCGTGATAATCCGGCTGATGCGACCAGAAACGCCACCCATAACGGGCAGGTAGATCAGGGCCACAATCAAAGAGGCGGACAATACGAAGATCAGCGTGACCGGCAGCATGCCCATGAATTCACCGGGCACACCGGGCCAGAACAGCATGGGCAGAAAGGCGCATAGCGTTGTGGCGGTAGATGAGACGATGGGCCAGAACATGCGTTTGGCGGCGTCGGTGTAGGCCTGCATGGGCCCCGCGCCTTCGGAGATACGCTTGTCAGCATATTCCACGACAACGATAGCGCCATCGACAAGCATACCCACGGCAAGGATCAGGCCGAACATCACGATGTTGGAAATCGAGATGCCCATGATGCCGAGCAGGATGAAGCAGAGCAGGAAGGAGGTCGGGATAGCGAAACCAACCAGCAGCGCGGAGCGTGTGCCGAGAGCCGCCAGCACCACGATCATCACCAATGCAATCGCAGTGAGGACCGAGCCTTCAAGCTGGCGAACCATGTTGTCGACGGTCTTCGACTGATCGAGTGTTACGTCGATCCGCAAGGCTTCCTGCAATTCGGAGGGCAGGGTTTTCTGATAGGCTTCAACTGTATCGTTCACCAGTTTCGAGGTGTCGATGATGTTGAAGCCCTTACGCTTGACCACCTGCAACGCGACGGTTTCAGAGCCGTTAAAGCGGGCGGTGCCTGCACGGTCTTCGAATGTCAGCCGGATGTCCGCAAGCTCGCCCAGAGTAACGACACGGTCGCCGTTTACTTTGACGGGCAGGTCATAGACGTCGCGCGGCTCATCAAAGCTGGACGGGATTTTGACGGCAAATGCGCCTTGCTCTGTCTCGACCTCGCCGGCTGCGACCAGCAGGTTGTTGTTCGTCACAACATTGATCAATTCGTTTGCGGTGACGTTGTAGGCCTCCAGAGCCAGCGGATCGATAATGACTTCAAGCATTTCGTCGCGGTGGCCTGCCAGACCGGCTTCGAGCACCGGTGCAAGGCTTTCAAGCTCGTCCTGCATGTCCTTGGCAACGCGCAATAATGTGCGTTCGGGCAGTTCTCCCGATAATGCAACGATCAAGATCGGAAATTCGGAGAAGTTGATCTCGTTGATGGTGTACTGATCGGCCCCAGCAGGAAATTCCGCCTCGGCTTGATTCATCTTGTCGCGCACATCGGCGAGGATCTTGGTCTTGTCCCAGCCGAATTCGAATTCCAGCGCCACGCCAGCATAGTTCTCGGCCGCGCTACCAGACATCTTCTTCAACCCGTCGAGGTCCTGAAGTTTCGTCTCCATTGGCTTGACCAATAGCTTTTCGCTGTCTTCCGCCGAAATGCCGGGGAAGGGGACCGAGATGAACAATGCGGGGATTTCGATATCCGGCTCACCCTCTTTCGGGAGACCCTGATACGCGGTCCAGCCGATCACCAGCGACATCACCACGAAGGCGATGATCATTCTGGCCCGGCCACCAGCCCAGTCGACGATGCCGGTCATAGGCCGGCCTCCTGATAAGTGACATCAATTTTGACGCCGTCAGAAACATATTCCTGACCGATCACAATCACATCGCTTGACGGTTCAAGGCCTGCGACCCAGACACCTTCGGTGGTGTCGCGCAGAATGCTGACCTTGTGGAAAGCCGCTCTGTCATTTTCGGCCACGCGGACACCCAAGGCGCCAGTGTCATCAAGTGTGAGTGCCGATGCGGGCAGCAGATGGGCCAGTTTTCCGTCGGCGCCGATCAGGATTTCGGCCGTCTGACCGTCCCGCAGCACCAGATCATCATTTGGTACAGTGATTTCCACGCGGAATGTTCTGGTTTGTTCGTCCGATGAGCGCGACAGGAAGGTGACTTTGCCCTGCACCTCTTGGCCCGCTGTTGTGCGGGCACCAGCGATGGCGCCAACCTTGATCCGCGCCACTTCTGTCTCGGGGACGAAACCGACCAGTTTCATCGGGTTAAGTTGAATGACCGTTGCGCAAAGCGCACCGGGCTGCATCAGCGTCCCAAGCTCTGCAGTGTCAGTTTCCAGGAGACCCCTGAACGGTGCGGTGATGCTGAGGCGCTCAATCTCTTTTTCTGCAGCTGCGATGGCAGCTTGCGCGCTTTCAATCCCGGCCCGCGCTGTTTTGTCAGAGGCTTCTGCCGCAATCACGCCTGCTTTTGCGGTTTCGACACCGGCCAACGCGGCTTGCACGGCGGCAGAGGTCGCCGCGACACGGCTTTCGGAGGCGAAGCCATCCTGACTGAGGCTGCGCGCGGCATTGTCATTGATGCGTGCTTCGGTCAGCCGTGCTTCGGCTTCCGACAAGCGCCCTCTGGCTTCAGGCAGCCGTGCCAGCGCTTCGGGCAAACGTGCCTCTGCTTCGGGTAGGCGGGCTTGTGCCTCTTTCAGCGCTGTCAGGCGGGTGCCCGGCGCGATTTCGCACAACAACTGGCCTTGTTCGATTGTTGCGCCTTTGCGCAAAGGGTCAGAGGCAATCAAACCTGAGGTTTCCGCACGAATTTCCACAATCCTTGCCGCTTCGGTGCGACCCCGCAACAAGACACCACTATCAATTTGTTGCGCTTCGGATTTGATCGCGACCACAGAGACGACGCGCTCGTCGTTCTGTTCGGAGATGGCTGTGGCCGGCGTCTCTTCCGCAGCAACTTCAGCGTCTTGGGTGACTTCTTCCGTGTCCTCGCGGCCCGCGAAGGCAAATAAACGCTCACGTTCAAAAACCAGTAGATACAAAGTTGCGCTCACCAAAACAGCGGTGATTATTGAGAAAATTCTCATATGGTCGTTCTGCCGTAACGGCAGCCTCTTTCATGGATGGCATTGGTGTTATGTAGGGGTCTGGGGGAGGCACTTCGCCCTAAACACAACCGCAACGCACTAAACTAACCAGTTCAGATTACGGTTTTCTGCTGTGCCGTGCAAGAGCCGGAATCCGCTATGGCGCTCACACTCAGTGTGCATATCTGCTTGGCAAGGATTAATGCTTCGCGGTAAGGCAATCTGCAAGAGAATTGACCGACGGGAGAACGGCGGGTGAGCAATACCGACAGTTTCATTGATGAGGTGACCGAAGAGGTTCGCCGCGACCGGCTTTTTCATACGTTTAAACGCTGGGCGCCGGTGGGTGTCCTGGCGATCCTGCTGATCGTGGGCGGTGCTGCCTATAATGAGTGGCGCAAAGCGTCTCAGGCGGCTGAAGCGGAGCGGTTTGGTACGGAATTGCTGGCTGGCATCGAGGCAAATGACCAGGGCCAGAGTTTGAGCGCTGTCGAGACAAGCTCGGAGCTGCAAGCTGCTGTTGCGGGCCATCTGGCGGCGGCCGATGCTTTGGCAGGCGGGGATCGCGATCTTGCGATCACGGAACTGGAGACTGTGGAAGGTCTGGGTGAAGTTCCGGCCATCTATAAAGACCTCGCGGCCTTCAAAGCGGCACTGGCACTTTCCCCTGATACACCGGTCGAAGAGCGTCGCGCGGCGTTCGAGGCGTTGTCCGCACCCGGATCGCCGTTTCGCGTGCTCGCTGTCGAGCAAATGGCCCTTATCCAGATCGAGACCGGAGAGACAGACGCGGCCATAATATCGCTCAACGGAATTTTGGAAGAGGCTGAGGCGACGCCGGGCTTGCAACGTCGTGTCTCAGAGTTGATTGTGGCTTTGGGTGGTACTCCGGGTGGCCAAGGCTAGCCGGACCAGACAGGACCCGAAACAAAGCGAGGGCCAAGAACAATGAGTGGGGCAACGACACAGGCACTGACAGCGTTTCAGCGTGTCAGGTTTGGGACAGTCTTAGGGCTTGGATTGGCGCTTGCTGTGCTTTCGGCTTGCGGCGATGGCGAGTTGATCTTGGATGGCGAGCGTTTTGACGTCCGTGAGCCCCTGCCGCAGCTTGATGAAAATGGCGTCCCTCAAGCCAGCGACACTGTTGAAGCCCGCGCCTTTGCAGCACCCGCACAGGTTAATCATTCCAGTTGGACGCATCGCAACGGCACGCCGAGCCGGAAGATTCAGCACCCGGCCCTGGGCAGCACTCTGACACAGGTCTGGTCTGCAAATATCGGTCAGGGCAATGCAAAGCGCGCCCGGATTACGGCTGATCCAATCGTGGCGAATGGCCGAATTTTCACTATGGATTCGCAGTCGCAAGTCGTGGCGACCGGGTCTGATGGATCGGTTCTTTGGTCGCGCAAGCTGGTCCCGGCATCTGACAAAGACAAAGACGCGTCGGGCGGTGGGTTGGCCTTTGGCGAAAACACCATCTTTGCCACCACTGGTTTTGGAGAGCTGTTTGCACTTGAGGCGACCTCTGGTGCCACGAAATGGCGGCAAAAGCTCGAAGCGCCTGTAACGGCCGCGCCGACGGTTGCTGACGGGCTTGTATATGTCGTGACGCGCGACAGCCGCGCTTGGGCGTTGAATACAACCAACGGCCGTATCAAATGGCAGTTGCCCGGTGCGCCATCGCAAGCCGTAATGATTGGCGGTTCGGGGCCTGCAATGGCCAGCCGGGTCGTTGTGTTCCCATTTGGATCGGGCGAAATCGCTGGAGCCTTGAAAAAGTCCGGTATCCGCGTTTGGGGATCGTCGGTTTCCGGACAGAGACGTGGGCGCGCCTACGCAAATATTTCGGACATCACGGGTGATCCGGTGATTGACCAAGGTGTCATCTATGCCGCTAACCAGGGTGGCCGTGTTGTGGCCTTGAAGTCGAGTTCGGGCGAGCGTCTCTGGACGGCTCGCGAAGGTGCTTACAGCCCTGTATGGCCGTCGGGCGATTCGATCTTCCTGATCTCGGATCAGGCGGAGCTGGTGCGTCTCGATCGTGAAACCGGAGAGACCATCTGGTCGAAGCGTCTGCCATATTTTACCAAGGCGAAGATCAAGCGTCGGAGCCGCATCTTCGCTCATTACGGGCCAGTTCTGGCTGGCGGACGTCTTGTTGTGGCCTCTGATGACGGGATGATCCGTCATTTTGATCCGGCCACCGGGGATCAGATCGGCGAGACCGCAATTCGCGGTGGTGCCGCGTCAAATCCAGCAGTGGTGGGTGGCACACTTTATGTCGTTACGGCCAACGGGCAACTCGCCGCTTTCCGTTAAGCGCGAATACCGCTAAGAGGGCCGCCTGATCTGTCAGGACTGGTAACATGTCGTTCACTCTCGCCATTGTGGGCCGCCCGAATGTGGGCAAATCCACGCTATTCAATCGCCTTGTGGGCAAACGCCTGGCGCTGGTCGATGACCAGCCCGGTGTGACGCGTGACCTGCGCGAAGGGGCAGCGCGACTGGGTGATCTTCGGTTTACTGTAATTGACACGGCGGGGCTCGAAGACGCCACCGACGAGTCGCTTCAGGGTCGAATGCGGCGGCTGACCGAACGCGCTGTGGAAATGGCGGATGCCTGTCTTTTCCTGATTGATGCACGTGCAGGGGTTTTGCCTGCCGACGAGATTTTCGCGGATATTCTGCGAAAAAAATCTGCACATGTGATCCTTGGTGCGAACAAGGCGGAAGGCCGCGCTGCCGAGGCTGGCCTGATGGAGGCTTATGCATTGGGGCTTGGTGAGCCCTTGCCGCTGTCTGCCGAACATGGTGAGGGCATCGCGGAACTATCGGTACGCCTGCGCCCGCTGGTTGAGGCAGCAGATGAAGCTGCACTGGCGGTCGAGCCAGAGGTCGAAACCGAGATCGAGGATGGTGAGGAAGAGGTTGAATACCAAGCGCCAACCCGTTCAAAACCTTTGCAAATTGCAGTGGTGGGTCGCCCGAATGCTGGTAAGTCAACGCTCATCAATCAGATACTCGGTGAGGATCGGTTGCTGACCGGGCCAGAGGCCGGGATCACGCGGGATGCGATCTCCCTGAACATGGACTGGAACGGCACGCCGATGCGGATTTTTGATACCGCCGGGATGCGCAAGAAGGCCAAGGTGCAGGAAAAGCTTGAGAAATTGAGCGTCTCCGATGGTCTGCGGGCCGTAAAATTTGCCGAGGTGGTGATCGTCTTGCTGGATGTGGACATTCCGTTCGAGCAGCAGGACTTGAGAATTGCCGATCTGGCCGAGCGCGAGGGGCGTGCGGTCGTGCTGGCGGTCAACAAATGGGATCTGGAAGCCGAGAAGCAGGCGAAGCTGCGTGATCTGAAGGAACAATTTGAACGGCTACTACCGCAGTTGCGCGGAGCGCCTCTGATCACGGTTTCGGCTTTGACGGGCCGTGGTCTGGATCGCCTGCACGAAGCGGTTCTTAGGGCGCATGAGGTCTGGAACCGACGGGTGCCCACATCTGCGCTGAACCGGTGGCTTGTTGGGATGTTGGAGCAGCACCCGCCGCCCGCGCCGGGCGGCAAGCGGATCAAGATACGCTATATGACGCAAGCCAAGACGCGGCCGCCGGGCTTTGTGTGCATGTGCTCCCATCCTGATCTTCTTCCGGCCAGCTATTCCCGCTATCTTGTCAATGCGTTACGCGTCGACTTTGACATGCCGGGCACGCCGATCAGGCTGCATATGCGGTCGCAAAACGAGGCGAACCCGTTCAAGGGCCGCAAGAAAGCTGGCCCGTCGAAGCTACGTAAACATATCGATGGTCGTCGGGACTGATCTGACCCTGAAACGCCAGAACCGCCGCTTGGGCGCGGCGGTTCGGTGAAGCATCTCTCATGCGCAATGTTAAGAGGTTATGCCTGGAATTGAAGCGCAACAGACCGGCTTCATATTCAGACCATATCACATTTTTGACTGAGTCGCAGCAGTCAGCGCTGCATTGGCAGCTTTCAGCTTGGTGCGGGTGTCGAGTGCCATCGCACGCTCGAGATGCAGGCGCAGTTCCGGATCGGCAAAGCACAGCTTTTTCAGGTTCGGTGCGTCGATCGTAAAATAGCGGGCATCCTCAGTCAGAACCGATGTGGCTGTCGCAGGTCCACCATCGAGACAGGTGATCTCGCCGATGAAATTGCCAGCAACACAGCTTCCAACGGTTTTCCCCTGAAGTTGCACATCTGCGCGACCGGAGTGGAGATAGATCAGACGCCCGACATCCTCGCCTTCCAGGGTCAGGAAAAAGCCCTCTTGCTCATCAACCCAGCGACCGCGATCGAGAAAACGACGGGCTTTGCCACCAGCCAAAGTCGGCATTTTATCCCGGAGGAATGTTGCCTCTTCTTCTGTGAATAATGCGCCGTTTACCATCTGCTGCTCAGCATGACTTACCATCGACAGCCCTTTGAAATTTCGAGATAATCTAAATACCGAACCTAAAATCCGGTATTTGGCTACGATTGTCAAATCAATGCACCGCGATCAGAATTCGTCTGAATCGCCTCCACCATTCTGCCAAGGCTTCACGAGGTTGCCGAAGCGGGTGAAGCGGCCTTCGAAGCTAAGCTCGACCGAGCCGATGGGGCCGTGGCGTTGCTTGCCAATGATCACCTCGGCCTTGCCGTGACACTGCTCCATGGCGGTCTGCCATTGCGCCATTTTTTCGAGTTCATGGTCAGACGGCTTCTCGCGTTCTTTGTAGTATTCCTCGCGGTACACGAACATGACCACATCGGCGTCCTGCTCAATCGAGCCGGATTCACGCAGGTCCGACAATTGCGGGCGTTTGTCTTCGCGGTTTTCAACCTGCCGCGAGAGCTGGGAGAGGGCGATCACCGGAATATCCAGCTCCTTGGCGATGGCCTTGAGGCCCTGGGTGATCTCGGAGACCTCGTTGACCCGGCTGTCTTTGGCGGTGGCGGGGCGCACAAGCTGCAGATAGTCGATGATCAGCACGTCGAGCCCGTGGGTGCGTTTGAGCCTGCGCGCGCGTGCCGCCAACTGAGAGATCGGCAAAGCGGGCGTGTCGTCAATGTAAAGTGGGCAGCTTTCCAGCGCCTTGGCCGCTTCGACGAAGCGGCGGAATTCGCTTTCGGTCATGTCGCCCTTGCGGATTTGTTCCGACGGCACTTCGGATGCTTCGGACAATACGCGGGCGGCCAATTGTTCGGCGCTCATCTCCAGCGAGAAGAAGCCGACCGCACCGCCCTCAATCGCTCCCTCTGATCCGTCAGGCAGGGCACCTTTCTTGAACGCCTTGGCGACGTTGAACGCGATATTTGTGGCCAGCGAGGTCTTTCCCATTGAGGGACGGCCGGCGAGGATCAGCAAATCGGAGCGGTGCAGTCCGCCCAGTTTCCTGTCCATATCCATCAGCCCGGTCGAAACCCCGGCGAGGCCACCATCGCGCTGATAGGCGGCGTTTGCGACATTAACAGCATCTGTTACTGCTTTGAGAAAACTCTGAAATCCGCTTTCGGACTTACCATCTTCACCAAGTGCATAAAGGGCTTGTTCGGCATCCACGATCTGGCTTTTGGGATCGCTGTCGGTATCCACTGTTGCGGCTTTTGCGGAAATGGTCTGTCCAAGTCCGATCAATTCGCGCCGGATCGCCAGATCATAGATCATCTGGGCGTAATCGCGCGCGGCAAACGCCGAAATCGAGGCGCCTTGCAGGCGCACGAAATAGGCTGGACCACCCAGTTCCTTGAGGCCCTCATCTTCTTCGAAATAGGGTTTTAGGGTAACTGGCGAGACAAGCAGGTTCTTGTGGATACGTGCCGCAGCCGTCTCGTAAATACGGCGATGTACCGGATCGAAGAAGTGGTCAGCGGTGATGATGGACGCGACCCTATCGAAGACCTCGTTATTGGTCAGGATCGCGCCCAAGAGCTGCTGCTCGGCCTCGATATTGTGCGGCATTGCGCCGGTTGTGTCGGTGTCGTCCGACGCACCGGGTGCATTGCCCGGTACTGTGCTCAGATCGTTCATCTCTGCCCTCGTGTCCCCTTGGCCCCATGTAATGGGATGTCTGGAGACCCAAATCAATCTGGATATCCTGTGGATAGAATGTGGGTGGTTTGCGTCCTATCTTGAGCTATCTGACATGCGCACGTCAAGATGTAGTGGTCTTAGTCGGGCACTGGCAGGGTCTGGGGACAGGTTTTTCACTCGTCCCCAGAATCAGGGGTGGCCGCTTACCCCTTTCTGGCCTCCTGCCAGGCGCGTGGGTCGTTCAGGAAAGCTTCGACTTCGCTGAGGGTTTGCGCATCGAACTTCTTCTGCTCCTTGGCCACGGCCAAAACGTCCCACCATGTGCATAATGCGTGAAGCTGTACGCCGTGGTCCCCTAAGGTCTTCTCGGTGTCCGGGAAGATGCCATAGTAAAAGATCACGGCGGTATGCCCACAGGTGGCACCGGTTTCGCGGATGGCATCGACAAAGGACAGTTTCGAGCCGCCATCGGTTGTCAGATCTTCGACAAGCAGCACCCTGTCGCCTTCGCCCATCACCCCTTCGATCCGGGCGTTTCGTCCATATCCTTTGGGTTTTTTGCGCACATATGTCATTGGCAGGGCCATGCGTTCCGCGACGAATGCAGCAAAGGGTATGCCCGCGGTTTCGCCCCCGGCGATATTGTCGAAGGCCTCGAACCCTGCATCACGCATTACGGTGATGGTCAGGAAATCCATAAGGGTCGCGCGTATTCGCGGGAAAGAGATCAGCTTTCGGCAATCGACATAGGTGGGACCTGGCAGGCCGGAAGAGTAGATGTATGGCTCGCGTGCGTTGAAGTGCACGGCCCCCACCTCCAGCAGCATAGAGGCGGTCAGGCGGGCAATTTCATCTTTGGCGGGAAAGCTTGTGGGGATCATGGATCTGGTCTTTCGAAAGCTGCGCCCCAGGCAGGCTGCGGGAGCCTCCGGCGGGGATATTTTTGAAACATGGGAAGGCTCATTCCGAGACGTGCCAATGGAGCGGCATTTGCGGGTCGAACACGGTGACGGGGCCATCGTCGGTTTCGATCCTGTCGGGGTGGGCGACCGGGTCGCCCTTGGTCAGCGTGAGCGTCTCGTCATTGGCGGGCAGACCGTAGAAGGCCGGGCCGTTGAGCGAGGCGAAGCGCTCCAGTTGATTTAGTGCGCCCTCCTGTTCAAACACTTCTGCCAAGATCGACATGGTGTTGGTGGCGGTGAAACATCCCGCGCACCCGCATGGCAGAAGTTTGTTGGCATCGGTATGCGGCGCGCTGTCTGTGCCAAGAAAATAGCTCGGATCGCCCGATGTCGCCGCTTTACGCAGGGCCAGACGATGTTCCTCCCGTTTGGCCACGGGCAGACAATAGTAGTGAGGCTTGATTCCGCCCACCAGGATGTGGTTGCGGTTGATGACCAGATGATGCGTGGTGATTGTCGCGCCGAGCTTATCGCCGCCTTCGCGCGCATAGTCTGCGCCGTCCTTGGTGGTGATATGCTCCATCACCACCTTGAGGTCCGGAATATCGCGGCGGATCGGGTCAAGGACACGGTCGATGAACACGGCTTCGCGGTCGAAAATATCGATCTCGGGATCTGTGACTTCACCATGTACACAAAGCGGCAGGCCGATCTGGGCCATGTTTTCAAGCACGCGCTTCACTTTGGTGAAATCGCGCACGCCGGAGCTGGAATTGGTGGTGGCCCCGGCGGGATAGAGTTTTACGGCGTGGATCAAACCGATCTCGGCGGCGGCGCGCAAATCCCTGACGTCAGTGTCTTCCGTAAGGTAGAGTGTCATCAGGGGCTGAAATTTGGACCCGCGTGGTTTTGCAGACAGGATGCGGTCGCGGTAGTCGGCGGCCTCGGCTGCGGTGACGATGGGGGGCACCAGATTTGGCATGATGATGGCGCGGGCAAAGTGACGGGTGGTTTCCGGCAAAACGGCCTTCAGCATCGCGCAATCGCGCAGATGCAGGTGCCAGTCATCGGGGCGGCGAATTGTCAGTGAGGTCATGAGCTATCCCTGATTTTCCCCGACTTAGACAATCGTGGCTGGATTGAAAAGGCGATCCTTCATGAGCAGTGGTGGCAAAACCTTGCGCGGGCCGGATTTCGACAAAGACATAGGCTTTGTCGCGGGTTAAACTGAGGTCATGAAACATATCAGTCTTATCACCTGTCTTGTGGCCCTTGCGGCATGTGACACCGTGCGCGAGGAAGCTGGTCTCAATGTGAGTGACGCCAGCGCTTCCGAGGTCGTGGGATGCACCGCTTTGGGAACTGTTCAGTCTGTGCCGAAGGTTTTCGGCCCTTTGAAGCGTGTGGGTCTTGAAGATGGCAGGCGCGCGGCGCGGGCGTCGGCCTCCAAAGCGGGTGCGAACCGGATCGTATTTGACCCGGTCGATCCAAACGCGGATGTGTTCATCGTTTCCGGAACCGCTTACCGCTGTTAGGTTTTCCGCTTAACGCTCTGACTAAGCGTCTGTATTCTGGCGTCTTTTGCGCCGTTTGAATGCAGCTGCAAAACGTTTTGCGCGTTCCTCATGACCGCTGGCTTTGAGATAGCCCTCCATCGTCGAGCGGTAGAGATAGATATCCTTGCGCGCTCTGAGAGAGCGGTAGAAGTCGGCCGGGTTCAACGTGCCGTCAATCCCGGCTTCCATCACGGGCTTCAGCATATCCATCCGGTTGAGCACCAGCGCTGATTTATGGCCAATGCCAAAGCCCTTGAGATGCACCAGATTGTCGCCCTTGAGGCGCTCGATATGCAGACGGTCGCCCAAATGGAAAGGATCATAAATCAGGTAGACCTTTCCAGCCTTTGACGTGGCGCGCGCAGCGTCAGAGAAAGGCAAGCTCCAATCTGCGACGCGGCCTTTTCCAAAGCGGTCTTCCCAAGGCACCATCGCGGGATCGAGGGTTGTCTGCGGACTGAATGCCACGACATTGGCCCCGGGTGCGAGGGAGGCGAAGCTGAGCGCTCCGAACGCACCCATCGAGGTGCCAACGAAAGCAACTTTCTTGAAGTCCTTGAAAAACCCCTGCCTGCGCAGGCGTGTCAGGTGATCGATCAATGTGGCGTCACGAAACCAGGTCGCGGTTTGCGCATAGATGCCCAGATGCGAGCAGTCGCGGTCTGCGCAGAATTTCTGAGCCCATGGCTCACGGGCGAAAGCATCGTTGCCGGCCTGGCTAAGATTGTCGAAACTGACGACAAGCTGCTCATCGGAGCGTTCAACGAAGGATGCGCTGTGATCCCCCAGTTTGTGGAACCAGCCTTGTTTGTCGCCACCGGGATAAATCTCCTGATACCAGCTGGGCAGGGCCTCGTCGGGCTCGGCCGGGGCTTGTTTTGGCGTGTCGGCGAAGCGCTCTTCGGCGGCAAGCTCAACCTCGGCAAGTTTGCGTCGCTGAATATTGCCCATGGCAATCACGAGGGCCTCGGACGCAGCGACGCGATCTTTCAGTTGTTGTTGCAGAAGCTCTTCGCCCGCGAGGGCAGGTGGGTCGCCTGCACCGTCGAGAAACTTGTTGGAAAAGAAATCAGCATCATCGGGCATATAACGCGCGACGATCTCTTTGTTTTCCGGCCCCATCTGGCGCATGAGGCCGCGGCGTTCTGCGCGGGTAAACACATCGCGTGACCGAATTGTGCCGGGATGATCCACCGCCAATAGTTCGCGCACGACCTCGCGCACATTGAAATCCGTATTATCGTTCAGCACGGCCAGCATCTCTGACATTTCGGCAGAAAATGTACGGTTGGCGTAGTCCTTAGACATCTTCAGGCCGGGGGTCAGATCCAGCCCGATCTGAGCTGCGAAATCATGGACGATATCTCCTTCGACAAGCTTGTCGGAAGAGAAGGGGCGTGCGACGATATTCTCCTCGCCGAACATCTGTGCGTAGCTGTCGAGCGTATCGAGATAGCGTACGCGGCGGGGGCCATCTTCGAGGAAGGCCTGACGGTCCGGTTCGATGCGGCTGTTCTTCAAAAACTGTTTGTAGAGCGCTTCGAGATAGGCATCCTGACGACGCAGATAGGTAATAACTTTCGTGCGCGCCTTGAACTCGTCGGGCATGTCCTTGCCCATCTTGCGCGCAGTGAAAAGGTTGAAGAGCAGCTCGGAACTGACAACATGAACCGCGTTTGGCATGGAATCCGCTTCGCGGCAGATTTGTTCGAAAATTGGTGCAACATTCTCCATTCTCGCGGTGGATGCGATCTGATTATGTGCGATATGTGAACGTCCCGCCTGAACAAAATTCAAGCGACCCTCGCGCCTGAGCGTCTCGGCGTTGTCGTTCAGAAACCCTTGAAGAGAAGTGGTCCCCGTTTTCGGAGAACCGATATGCATCCATATCTGTCCCATAATTTCCGCCTGTTCTGCCTGCTAAAATTCATTTGTTTTTGCCCCCACTTTGTCCGGGGGGAGTGATCCCATTTTTTTCAAGGATCTGATTGGCCGCGTTAAGTTTGCGGCGAAATACGGGGCCTGCGCCTTGGCTCAGAACCCGTTCTGCGAGCATTGCCACCAAATAGGGGTGACGCTCCAGAGGAATACGATTTATCAGCTCCCGCAGGTAGCGGCGAAGATCACGTCGCGCGCGGAGCATTTTGTAGAATTCGATGCGGGTCAAAGTGCCGTCAACGCAGCCCGCGACCACCTTTTTGAGCAAGCCCATCTGAATGAGACCTGAAGCGATGCGATGCCCTTGAAAGCGGCATTTCAGCTTGGTGATGTTCTTGCCGCGGAACAGTGCTGCGTGCATCGCGTCGAGCGGTTCGAGCGGATCGTAGAAGATGAACACTTCGCGCGCTTTGCTGACCTGATCGGGCGCGTAGCCATATTTGGTCGTGTAGTCCCTGATCCAGGCTTTGTGATAGCGGGTCTCCCAACTGGCGACATCGCGATCAAGCGTGGCCTGTGGGCTGATCGCGACAATCGTCGCACCGGGGCAGGCTGCCGAAAACGCGCAGGCGCCATAGGCCCCCATCGACGCGCCGTAGAAGACGACATTGTCAAACTGGTCGAAGAATTTTTCACGTTTGAGTTTGTCGAAGAATTTGTAGACCGCGTCATCACGATACCATGTCCAGCCGTGGGCCATGAGCCCCAAAATCGACCATCCTTGTTGTTGAACGAAATCGAACCCCCAAGGCAGTCGGTTTCCATGCTCAAAGACGTGGTCGAGGTTTTCGAAGGTGACGATCAGCGTTTTGCCGGATTTGACAAAAAGTGCTGTGTGTTCGTCGCCAAGCTCCTGGTAGAATCCGTGCTCTTCGCCCATGGCGCGCAATTCTGCGTTCCATGTGGCGCGATCAAGGGCCTCCGGGTCGGCTTTGAATTCGATGGGTTTAGGTTTGGCCGTCATGCCACACGTCCGAACATGGCGGGGGTGATGCGTCTGAGCAGGCGCTGACCATCATCAGTTGCGAGCACGGCATCAATAGCATCGCGGTGCCACAGAACAGCCTCGCCGTGCAACTCTGACAGGATCGGGTCTTCCATGAAACCTTCGAAGATTTCCATCGCACGAGGCAGAACGGGCTGGATAGAGGCATCCGCATCGCTGTTCTGATCCATTTTATCCCAATAGCCGGCATCAATGTCGTTGCCACCAAAGGCACGGCCACGCAGGGTTTTCAGCAAGAAGGTCTCGCGTGTTCTCACGGCGTAATGGTTCACTTGGGCCAGTTTGTATCCGGCGGTTTGTCTGTTCATGCGCCAGTTGCCTGTGAAGAAGCGGTCCGGCATGGGATTGCCGTTGCCATCCACCCAGTTTAGCGACGGCCAGTCGTCACCGGGCACGCTGCGCGGACGGTGGCAGCCGATCACATCGACGGCAGTGGTTCGGTGGATGGTCTTCATGCCCCAGGCCTGCGCAGGGCGCGGGCAAAATTCAGGTGCTGCGCGGCGAAGCGAGGCCGTCAGAAAGCTGTCATGAAAGCCAGTGCGATCAGCGCAGCCGAACAAGCGCCAAGTGAGGGAAATCGCATTGGCATCCGGGACCGCGCCGACAAGCGATTGGATGGATTTGTCACCCACATGCACATTGATGAACTCGTCGGCGTCGATGACGGCAACCCAGTCTGCCGATTTATATGTTGGGTCTTGCCGGGCCTGCCTGTAGGCACGCACCTGATGCGAGGCACGCCCCTTGCGCCGATGATTGTCATGATGCGTCACCAAACCCATCTGAGCCAGCCGATCCAGAATTTTGTCGGTCCCGTCCTCGCAATCGTTCGAATAGATCAGGAAGTGATCAAAGCCGATGGCCAGATGATAGCTGATCCATTCGAGGACAAATGGACCCTCATTTTTCATGCAGGTCAGCGTGATATGGCGATACTTGTTCATCTTTTATGAACCACCAGCACCTGATCCCGCTTCTCTTTGTGCCACTTGGCCTGAAAGATGAAACAGCCCGATATATCTTCGCGAAACGCGTTTAAATCACTTTGAATTTGCGCGTCAGGGTGGCTGAACCCGCCTGTATGCAAATAGTCCTGAAAGAGCGTGGCTGTCTTGGGAAACCCCATTGAATCAATGTGTTTTGGTTGGAACCTCAAGTCCTCGACAATATATAGCCCGCCTGATTTCAGCTTGGGAAACAGCTCTACAAAGGACATCTGTTGATGCATGTTCGCGTGGGTGGCGTCGTCAAGAACGATGTCGAGTTTGTCCAGTTTGGCGGTGGCTTTTGCGATGTTTGTGCGTGAGTTGAAATCACAAACCCCGAGCTTGACACGTTTATCCTTGGGGGCTTTGAACTTGGCTTGATCGAGGCCGGCGATCCGGGCTTTGCTCAAGTAGCTCAACCACATCTTCAGTTCGTCACTCTCGCCGCGTTCAACGGCTTTGGCCCCACCAAGCCCGAGAAGGAGCATGTCTATGGCCCGGGCTCTAAAGGGCTGAAACAGCATGTTGTAGAGCTCGGTAAACCCGTGCTTGGCGCTGCCTTGATCCAATCGCAGGTCGTCGGCGATATCTGTTAGGTTGATCTGCCCGCGACCTGCACGATCTGCATTGGTGATCACGGGAATTTCGGTGCCGGGGACCAGCTTCTTTTCTGCGGGTTTATGCGGGTTGGATTTTGGAAGAGGTGCGTCCGAGGGCACGATGCCGTGCTTTTTCAGCAGCTTTCCTATCAGGCTTTCCGGATGTGGTTCACCGCCCTCAGCCTCGATGATGCGCATCCGCATGCGACGGCCCCAGAAATGGATCGAGAGGGTGTTGTCGGTGATATAGTGGCTCAAGTCGGCGTGCGGCTTCAGCATCATACGCCGCTTTTTGAAGCTCACTGGAAATAGCGCCTCGATTGGCATCGCGTATTTCTGCTCACCAGTTTTGTGCAGAAAATGCGTCAACGCTTGCGGTCCCCAGACGCCCCAGCTTTGTTCTCCGACATGAACGGGTGTTCCGTTTGCTTTCTTTTCAGCCATTTCGGCCTTGAGCTTGGGATCAAACCAGTCGGGGATGGCGTATTCATCGGATGTGAAGTTGATCAGCCCGGCAAGCGTTTCGCTGTCGGAGGGAAGGCCGACCACGCCGTTGTTGATGTGGTGCGGGCTTTCCCAGCCGTGGAAATGGCCTGTCTTGGTGGTGAATTTCTTTACGCAATAAGCATCCGTATCGGCCCAGATCTGATCGTCTGTTTTGGCTAGCATATTATAGCGCCACTTGTCGGCTTGCGGCGCGGGGGAGCCGGTTCGCTTATGGGCGATCACATTGCCTAAGGGCATGATCTCGTTGGCATCTGCAATCTCGATACCATCGGGAATATTTCCGACATCGCCATAGGTGTACATTTTGACGTGGTGACCGGCGTCACGGAAGGACACAGCGCAAAGCTGCTCCATGTAGGAGAGACTGCCGCCGATCCAAAGTTGGGCGATCTGATAGTCCTTGGGCACGTGTCTGCCTCGCACGTTTCCCGGGATTATTCCCGAGTTATTCTTATGGTTGTTTCGATTCTCGCAAAGGCCGGGTTAAAACGCAAGGAAAAGCTGATTCGCGGACCGCGTGAAAATCCGGGGTTTTGATGGATCAGCGAACCAGAGAGCGACGAGCTGTGAAGATCACGATTGTGACCACGATGCGTAATGAGGGCCCGCACCTGTTGGAGTGGATTGCCCATCATCGAGCGATCGGCGTTACCGGATTTCTGGTTTACACGAATGATTGCGAAGACGGGACGGAGGCGATCCTGAACGCGCTTCCCGGGGTTGAGGTGGTTCAGCAGGAAAGTGAAGGCAAACCTCCGCAGTGGCGTGCGCTGAAAGAGGCTTGGGCGCATCCTTTGGTCGTCGAAGCGGACTGGGTTTCTTGCCTGGATTGCGACGAATTTATAAATCTTTCCAAAGGTATACCGAGCGTTCCTGATCTGGTTGACGCCGTTGGAGGTGATGCCATTCTCTTGCGCTGGCGGCTCTTTGGAAATTCTGATCAAGCTGAGATGTCGGCGAGGCCCACGACACAGCGTTTCTGTCGAGCTGCGCCCGAAGATCTGATTTATCCGGCGATTGGCAGTTACTTCAAAACGCTGTTTCGGCGAGACGGTCCGTTTCGCCAACTCGGCGTGCACAGGCCGCGTCAGAAAAACCCGGAGCGTCACGCGGCGCCTGTCTGGCACGACGGATCGGGCGATCGGCGGTCAGGCCGGCTGGTCGAGGATGATGGAATGATCATGGATTGGGGGGCACCGATTGCACGCAATATGGTGCAGTTGAACCACTATTCCTTGCGATCCGCTGGGGAGTTCATGACGAAGCGTGACAGGGGGCTGCCGAACCATCGCAAAAAGCAGATCGATCTTACGTATTGGGTGGAGCGAAATTTCAACGCCGTGGAAGATAGCTCTATCACCTGGATGCGTGCAGCCACGGCAGCACAAGAGGCAGAGTTTTTGAATATCGAGGGGGTTAAGGAGGCCGTAGACGCATCACGGCGCTGGCATCGGACGCGCTTTGAGGCGTTGATGGCGGATTCGGCAGAGCAAAAGCTTTACGCGCGTTTGTTGTTGGCGGGATCGAGCGATGTTTTGGATCCTGACACCAGTTTGTCGCTGATAAACATGTATCAGGCTGCACATGCCCAAACCTGACATCTACCTGCGCCGCGATCTGAATGGGTCGGAATATCAAGGCCTTGGGGTGCTTGATTGCATTGGTTGGTCCGATCCGACCGGGGGCATGGGGCTGAGGGTGTTCTTCAAGAGCGGCGTTGAGATCACGCGGTTTGATACGACCCCGCGAGATGGCTTTGCGCGCTTTTCGGAGGCTCGATCAATCAATGGGGGGCTGGTCTTCAGCGGGACCGCGCCCGAGGTCTCTCACACCATCCGAATGGCGCTCAAAGATGGTGGGATCGAGCTACAGGTGCAACTGCCGGAAACCGAGCTTTTTGCTGATATGAATGTCTGTTTCGCTGAGCGGAATGGCGAACCCATCGAGGTGATCGAGGACTGGATACGCTACCATGTTGAGCGGTGTGGTTTGCAGGCGGTACTGCTTCTTGACCGGGAAAAACCTAGCAACGGCAAAGGCTTCGAGAGAAAACTTGAAGCACTGAGCAAGAAGTTGGGACTGCTGCGCCTCGTACATCTGAAGTCCGGTTTGCCGCTTGGAAATCCCGAGCTTCCTCCGGCGTCGCACCCATTCAACTCGCCCGATGCACCCGGCAAAGATCGGATGGACGATTTAGCGCCAGACGCCGCAACCTCACCTTTGGCCGAGTTGTCGATTTATGAGTTGGTGAAATGGCGGTTCCTGGGACGTGCCCGAGCGGTGATGAACCTTGATCTGACCGATCTCGTCCAAGATGGGTTCGATCCGTTTGAGGCGGTGCATAACAGTTCGGCGGGGGTTTTGCGCCTGTTGGGGCAGCGTATCTATCCTTGGCGTATTCGTACGAAAGACCAGCCCAGTTTCGGGGATCACATCTGCCATCAGTTTGATAATCCGCGCGCCAACCGACGCTGGTGTGTGGCGCCGGGGCGTGTAGGGAATGACAAAATATGGCGGTTTGTCAGGATTGTAGAGGCAGAACCTCAACCAGATGAGGTTGTCCCGTTCTGGCGGGCTATGGCAATTCGGCATCCGAATAACACGGCTGCGGAAATCGTGCCTAAGACATCGTTGATCGAAGACCCGGCGTTGATCACCCAAGCGCAGGAGGTGTTTGGGCATAATCCGGTGCGTGCGCCTGAGCACAAGATGACGGCGAAGCCCGGGCGGGCTATTGATGGTGGCGCGACCTGCATCGTGACCTGTATGAAAAATGAGGGGCCGTTCATTCTGGAGTGGGTGGCCTATCACCGGGCCATCGGGATCGAGAATTTTCTGATCTACACCAATGACTGCACCGATGGGACGGACGAGCTTCTCAACCTGTTGCAAGATCGTGGATTGGTTCAGCGACGGGATAATCTGTTCGCCCAAAGTGCGCTCAAGCCGCAGCACTGGGCCTTGGCTGCCGCTGAAAAAGAAGAGCTGTTGCAGCGCTCGGGCTGGGCAATCTCAATGGATGTGGACGAGTTCATTAACATTCATGTTGGCGAAGGGAAGATTGATGATCTTTACCGCGCGGTCGGCGATGCCAATTTGATCTCGCTGACGTGGCGGCTTTTTGGGAATGCCGATATCCACGAATTTGATCCTGGTTTCATCACGTCGCAGTTTGATCGATGTGCGCCTGAAATGGCGCGAAAACCTCATCAGGCGTGGGGCTTCAAAACGCTGTTTCGCAATATTGGCATTTACAAGAAAATGGGGGTTCATCGCCCCAAAGGCCTGAAGCCTGATCTATGGGATCAGATCAACTGGGTGAATGGGTCGGGTCGACCGATGCCGAAGAATATGCTTCGCAACGGGTGGCGATCTACGGTCGAGACTTACGGCTACGAGCTGGCGACGCTGAACCACTATGCAGTTCGCTCAGCAGAGAGCTTTTTGGTCAAGCGGGATCGGGGTCGCGTGAACCATGTGGATCGCGATCAAGGGCTAAGTTACTGGTTTCGAATGAATAATAATGCGGAGCAGGACACTTCGATCCTGTCGAAAGAACAGGTGTTGCAGGTGGAGTTTGATCGATTGATGGCCGATCCCGAGATTGCAGCGCAGCATCATGCCTGTGTTGCGGCGCATCGCGACAAGATCACCGAACTGCGCGCGACCGATAACTATGAGGCATTTTACCGGGAGTTATCCAGTGCCCGGATGGAGCGCTTGTCGCGGTTGCACACGCATTTCGGTGCGAATGTGTTCTTGTCCGGCCCCGAGGTCATTCCAGAGGACATCTGGCAGCAGGACACATTGCCTGACGATTTTTTCTTCACCGTCGAGCGGACCAAAACAACCCATTGAGCAGCAATTTGGACTGTTCAGAAATGCCGGGCGAAATTGTCTTTAATCGCCACATCAAGATCGTCCATGCTCACGGGCAGCCCCAGATCAACGAGAGATGTAACGCCCTGATCCGAGATGCCGCAGGGCACGATCCCGGAGAAGTGCTCAAGATCGGGGTCATGGTTGATCGAGATGCCGTGGTAGCTGACCCATTTGCGCAACCGCACCCCGATAGCCGCGATCTTGTCCTCTGCGGGGCTTCCATCAGGGTGTTTTGGCTTTTCGGGGCGGGGGACCCATACACCGACACGGCCATCTCGTAGTTCGCCCGTCACGTTAAAGCTGGCGAGGGTTTCGATGACCCAGTGTTCCAGAGATTTGACAAAGGCGCGCACGTCCCGACCGCGCCGATTGAGGTCGAGCATGACGTAGGCAACACGCTGACCTGGGCCGTGATAGGTATATTGCCCGCCGCGTCGGGTGTCGTAGACCGGGAATCGATCCGGCGTTATCAAATCGTCACGCTGTGCCGACGTTCCGGCGGTATAGAGAGGCGGGTGTTCGAGCAGCCAGATGGCCTCGTCGGCGGTGCCCGCGATGATCGCATCGACGCGGCGCTCCATTTCCTGCACGGCGGCCTCGTAATCTGTCAGGCCCGGTGTCGTGATCCATTCAACCATAGCTGGCTCTTTGAGTTCAGAAACTCTCATGTTACGCTTGGTTAAAGCGTATTAGTATTCCGGAGGGATTTGCATGTTTTTGAAACACTTTACAATGGCTTGTGCCGCAGCCTCATTAATGGTGATTCCGGCCACAAGAGCGCAGAGTGATAATCTTGGTGCCTTTGTTGGTGGCGCGATTGTCGGCGGCGTTGTCGGCCATGCGATCGGCAAGAACCAAAGAAAGCAGAAGCGTGTCGTTCGGAAAACCTATCGTTCAAGCGGTGTTTCTTCGGCTGTTCGCGCAGAACGGCGCGAGATCCAGACGTCGCTGAATTACTTTGGTTTCCCTGCAGGAACGCCGGATGGTGTTTTGGGGCGCAATTCGCGGGCAGCGATTTCAAGCTATCAGGCCCATCTTGGGTATCCTGCGACGGGGCAACTGACCCAATATGAGAAAGACTTCCTGTTGACTTCTTACCGCCGGGCTTTGGCGGGTGGCGCACTGACCACTCAGCAGATTGCAGCCAACCCTCAGGGACCACGCGGTCTATTGAACCAGTATCGCAACGAAGCGGCTGGTGTGACGACAGCAACTGCTGTTCAGCCGACCGCGCCTGCTGCAACGACCACTGTCGTTGTCGCGGCACCGCAAGCAGTTCAGCCGCAAGTTCTTGCGCCTCAAGCACCTGCCGCAACGACAGTTGCTGCAGCTCCTGCACCTGCGTTGCCGAACTTCATGGCAACGGCTGAGCCTGTATCTCTGGCCTCTCATTGCAATCAGATCGGTCTTCTGACGACGACCAATGGTGGATTCACAAAAGCTGAAGCCATTACGGATGTGAATTTCGCGATGAACGAGCAGTTTTGTCTTGCACGGACCTATGCCATCTCGATCGGCGAGCAAAAAGCGGCGGCCGTAACCGGGGCAACCCCTCAACAGATCGAAGCGCAGTGCCAGTCGTTCACGCCGTTGTTGAAGCCGTTCGTGGCCTCTTTGGCGAACAAAACGCAGACTGAGGTGGTTCAGGACGTGTCCAGCTTCATCACCAGCTCCGGCATGCCCGCTGCACAGATGGCAACCACGGCTAAAATCTGCCTCAGCGTGGGCTACCGGACCGACAACATGGATATGGCAGCCGGGTCCGCACTTCTGATGGTTGCTGGTGGCGAGCCTGTCTATGGCGAGTTGATCGGTCACCACATGGCGCAGGGCTTTGGTGTTGGCAAAGATCAGGCCAAGGCCATGCCTTGGTTCGAAGTGAGCCTGGGTGCGGTTGAAGCAGGCACACCAGCGGTGTTTGCGCCGGGCCAGCCTGAGCGGACTGCATTGTTGCGCAAAGCCACGGCTAATCTGAACGGCGCGCCGGGGCAAGCCACGGTGCAACCTGCGGCGGCTTTGCCAAGCTTCAACGTCTCCGAATAAACCGGGACATCATCGACGACATCAAGGGCCGTGGCGCACATCGCCACGGCCCTTTTTCTTTGTGGTTTTTTGGGCTTCACAAGGCGGAATTGTCGGGCTAGAAGCGGCGCACTCTGTCGGACAAGCGGTCGTGGCGGAATTGGTAGACGCGCAGCGTTGAGGTCGCTGTTCTGTAACAAGAGTGAGGGTTCGAGTCCCTCCGACCGCACCATCCCCACCCACCATAGAAACACGCAGCTTCTGCGCAGGTGCTGTGCTTGGCGGTGCCGCTCTGTTCAATTCTTAACACATGGCTAATGGCGGTCGTCGTTATGGCGATGGGCGCAACGCTGGCAGATATCTCCGATAGTGCGCGCCGGATTTTCATCTCAGGAGAGTTGATATGGAACACGCGACACATGGAACGGCGGCACATGTTGAGATTGCGCATCATGCCATGGGGCCGGTTGAATTGGGTTGGGCGTATCTGGCGCTGACGGGCATCGCGGTCTTGCTGCATTTCTACAACGGGATACGTGCCCATAAGCTGAGCGGTTTGAGCGAGGCGGAGAAGGATGCGCGCGCCAATCGCATGGAACGAAATATGGCCTATGTCTGTGTCGGGCATATTCCAATGGGCCTGTCGTGGGTCGGGCTGCTGCACCCGATGTGGGCAGTAGCAGTCGGCATCTCTATGATCGCCAGCGAAGGATGGCTGGTCTATCGGACCTATCAACGTGCCAAACAGGTCTACGCTTTGTAAGAAATTCAACCCGCCCGGTTGATGTCGGTGGGGCGCGGCAGCGCCCTACCGATATTAGCAATGATAGAGTTCAGGGAAGAATGGCCAACCACGCCCAGATGGTGAGAACCGACAGGGCCGTGGATACCAATACGGCAGAGGCTGCCACACGTTTTGCCACGCCGTACATATTTGCAAAGACATAGGCGTTCACGCCGGGTGCCATCGCAGCTGTTAGCACGGCGGATCGGGTGGCCCCGGTATCAAGATCAAACCCAGAGGCCAGTCCGTAGCTCATCGCAGGTTGAAGCAGCAGGGCTATTACGCAGATCATCAGGACCGGGCCTATATCGCCTTCGATTTTGTAACGCGCCAGAATACCGCCAAGACCGAAGATCGCAGCGGGAAGGGCGGCGCGGATCATTAGGTCAATCGCGTCCCAGAGAACCTGGGGCAGGGGCAGCGCAGTCAGGTTCACCAGAAACCCAAGCGCGATCCCGATCATCAGGTTGTTATGGGCAATGGCGCGGAACGTCGCTCCGAAGGTTTGCACCAGACCACCGCCACGGTTGCGCAAGACCTCCATCGCGGTGATGCCAATGCCATAACAGACCACCGCATTTATCGAGACGATTGCGTAGTTTGGTTTCAACGCCTCCGTGCCGTAGGCGCGCTCGGTAATGGGTAGCCCCAACAACACGGCGTTCATGAACATGCAGCAGAATCCGATCGCCAGGCTGTCTTCCCATGGGCGGCCAAAGAACACGCGCGCCCCGATACTGCCGGCCAGAAATCCCAAAATGGCCGGACCGAAGTAACTGATCAGAAGTGTGGGTTCGAAATAGATGCTGAGCTCCAACTGCGCGATGGCGCGGAAGAGCAGGCAGGGAATTGCGAAGCCCTGTGTAAACAGCATCAACCCGTCGTAGTGTTCTTCTTTGAGAAGTTTCCGTTTTGCGGCGACATACCCGAAGCCGATCACGAGAAAGACGGGCAGGATCACCTCGATCAAAGCGGACACTAGGGGCGAACCTCGATAACCATCCCATCGTAGGCGGGCGTTATGTGCTCGGGTGTTTCTGTTTCCAGCGTCTCGTAGTCCAAATCTATGTGCATATTGGTCAACACAGCCCGTTTCGGTTTTAGCTGGTCGATCCACGCTAGGGTATTGTCTAGATGGGAATGGCTTGGATGCGGGTCGCGGCGCAATGCGTCAATTATTAACCACTCGAGCCCTGACATTGCGGTGCGGCTTGCCTCGGTCAGGTCGGAGACATCGGGCAGATACGCGATATCGCCAATGCGGAACCCGAGGCTGTCTATAGCCCCGTGTTTGACCTCAAACGGCTCAAAAGCAATGTCGCCACCGGGACCGCTGATCACAGTCGGGCTGGCAATCGAATTCAGGTTCAGAATGGGGGGGTAGGCCGAGCCGGGTGGCTGCACAAACACATATCCAAACCGCGAGATCAGTGCGTCCGAGGTTTCTGCATCCGCATAGACGTTGAGCCGCTCGCGCATGTTGAAGACGACCATGCGAAGATCGTCGATTCCGTGCACATGATCTGCGTGCGGGTGGGTGTAGATCACACCGTTGAGTTGACCCACCTCCGCGTCCAGCAATTGTTGGCGCAGGTCGGGAGATGTATCGATCAGCGCTGTTGTGGTGCCGTCCGGACCTTCTTGCTCGACAAGCAGGGAGCAGCGGCGCCGTCGGTTCTTGGGATTGGACGGATCACACGCGCCCCAATGTCCGCCAAGGCGCGGAACGCCGCCCGAAGAGCCACAGCCCAGAATGGTGAAGCGCCGGATCATGCGGCGACCTTTGTCGTGGCGGCTTTCCAGAACAGGCGCTCGAAATTAGCCTCGGTCGCTTTGGCAAACTCGGAATAATCCACGCCGAAGACGTCGGCCCCGATCTTGGCCGTGTGGGCCGTGTAGCCGGGTTCATTGCGTTTGCCACGATGGGGCGGGGGCGCCAGATACGGGCTGTCAGTTTCCACCAAAACGCGTTCAAGCGGGGCGAGGGCGAAAATATCGCGAAGGTCCTGCGATTTGGGGAAGGCGGCGATGCCGGACATGCTGAGATAGAAGCCAAGGTCCAACGCAGCTTCGGCCAAGGCACGCCCAGAGGAAAAGCAATGCATCACGCAGGAATAAGCACCTGCCTGATGTTCTTCGCTCAGAATACGGGCCATGTCTTCATCTGCGGCACGTGCATGGATGATCAGGGGCAGCTTTGTTTGCCGTGCGGCCTCGATATGGATGCGCAGGCTTTCCTGCTGCACGTCCTTGCTGTCCGCTGTGTAATGATAATCGAGCCCTGTTTCGCCAATACCGACCATCTTGGGGTGTTTGCTCAGCGTTACCAGTTCTTCGACGGATGTCATGGGTTCGTCGGCAGAACTCATCGGGTGGGTGCCTGCTGCATAGAACACCTGTGGATGCACCTCGGAAAGCGCTCGCACTTGCGGCTCAAGCCTCAACTTGGTGCAGATCGTCACCATACGGTGGACACCCATATCGCGCGCCCGGGCAATGACATCCGGAAGCTCTCCGTCGAAATCCGGAAAGTCGAGATGGCAATGACTGTCGGTGATAAGCGGCGTGGTCATGGTATCTTTCACGCGGCCTCGCGCGCCGCCGTCTGATTGAGTGTCCACAGCATATCGAGGATCAGGGACTGAGGGTCAAGATTGACTGCGCGCCCATGGCGCAATCTTGGCAGAGCTTCGGCCGAAAGCTCGGCCCATGCGCGTGCGGCACGCGGGCCGGGTGACAAGCGGGCCAGAATGGCTGGTTCCTGTTCGCTGGCAGGGGCCTGGGGCAGATTGAGGCCTGCCCGCGAGAGCCGCGCCAACAACAGTTCTATCAACCGTTCGAACAGATCAAAGCGGGCTTCTTTGCCACGGGAGGACAGATCTGCCGCAAGTTTCAATGCGGCTGGCCGGTCCATGCGTGGCAGTGTTTCGACGAGGGAGAGCAGGGTGGCATACATTTGTAAGCCGTCCCCGTGGATGAGGCGGAGTGCTTCACCGACCGAGCCGCCAGACAGTTCCGCCACAGCCTCCAGCCCCGCGGCGTCCGCACCGCTTTGCGACAAGGCTCGGGTCATGTCTTCCGTCGACAAGGCGTTGCACCGAAGCACGCGACAGCGGGATCGGATCGTCGGCAGCAGGCCTGCCGGACGATGGCTTATCAGCAGCAACATCGCGTCTTTTGGCGGCTCTTCCAGAACTTTGAGCAACGCGTTGGCCGCGTTGACGTTCATATCATCCGCTGCATCGATGATGACAACGCGTCGTCCGCCCTCAGTATTGCTCAATCCGAAGAACGATTGCATTGCGCGAATATCTTCCACACCGATCTGGGCCTTGAAGCGCTTTTTGTCTTCGTCATAGGTGCGGCGCAGAAGGTAGAGGCCGGGATGGGCGAGGGCGCGGATGTGGGGAAGGGCCGGATGATCCGCTGAAACGTCGAGCGTCTCACTTGGCGGCGGCGCGCCAAAAAGACCGTCACCGTCACGGGGCGGCGTTGTCAACAGGAACCTGGCGATCCGCCATGCCAAGGTGGCCTTGCCGATCCCGCGTGTGCCGGTGATCAACCATGCATGGTGCAGCCGTTCGCCATTGAACGCCTCAAGGAAGCTTTCTTCTGCGTGCGTCTGGCCGAAAAGCACTGGCGTATCGCGCGGATGTGGCGCCTCGGCGATCTGATCGGATTGCGGCAGCGCATCATCGCTCATGACATATGCGCTTTCACAACTTCGAGTACATCTGTGGCCACTCGGTCCTGTGACTGATCCCCGTTAATAACATGAACACGTGTGCCGAAGTCTTTGGTAAGACTGAGAAATCCGGCGCGCAACTTTTGTTGAAAGCTAAGCCCGAAGTCTTCAAAGCGATCCTCACCACTGTCGCGCGCAAGGCCACGGCTGAGCGCTTGGGTGGGGTCCATGTCGATGACCAGAGTCAAATCGGGCTCTCGTCCGATCATACGTGCATGAAGATCATCAACCATACCGCGAAGGTCGCCACGTGTCGCACCCTGATAAACCCGGGTTGAGTCCGCGAAACGGTCCGAAATGACCAGCTTGCCCTCCGTCAGGGCAGGCTCGATAAGCCGCTCCAGATGGTCGCGCCGTGCTGCGGTGAACAGCAGGATCTCTGTCTCTGCCGACCAGCGCCCCGGATCACCTTCGACCAGAAGTCTGCGAATATCTTCTGCGCCGGGAGAGCCGCCGGGTTCGCGTGTCCGGACGACATCATGTCCCGTAGCGCTCAGAGCATCGGCCAACAACGCGGATTGAGTTGATTTTCCGGACCCGTCAATGCCCTCGAAACTGATAAATTTTCCCGCCACCTGATCCTCCGCCGCAAGACGGTCAGAATACCGTGGCGGCCTGTCCGGTCAACTGACGAAACAGCACGGTCGCAGCGGTTCTCACGCGGACCAGAAAACCGCCTTTTGGCACGGTTTCTGTCGCGACAAGAGGGTGGGTGGCATCACTGAGGCCTGGCACGCTGACAATAAGCTGAGCAATCTCGTCACCCGCTTCAATTGGCGCTTCCAGCGGGCCTTGGTAGGTGATCTTCGCATTGGCGCCATCCCGATTCAGCACCGGCAAAAGAACCTTGATATCTGCGGTCGCTGCCATGCCAACACTGGCGGCTTGCCCCATCCAGACCTCAGCCTCTGTCAGGATAACGCCTTCCTCGGCCAGCTGCTTTTCCGCGAATTGACGGAAGGCCCAGTTGGTCAGCCGCTCGGCTTCACTTGCGCGCGCGGTTTCTGACGCCAGACCTGAAAAGACAAATATAATCCGTCTGTTACCTTGTTTCGCTGATCCAACCAAACCATATCCGGCCTCCTGAGTATGGCCAGTTTTCAGGCCATCTGCCCCGATATTGAGCTTGAGCAGGGGATTTCGGTTGAACCGGTTGTCGGGTGCACGCCCGTCCCAGCCAAACTCCGTCTCGGCGAAATATCCGTAATATTGTGGGAAATCGACAATCAGGCGTTTTGCCAGAATAGCCAGGTCACGCATCGACATACGATGACCCGGGGCAGGCCAGCCATTGGCATTCGCGAATGTGGAGTTTGTCATGCCCAAGGCACGCGCGCGTTCGGTCATCATCTGAGCAAAGCCGCGCTCTGTCCCATCGGGGGAGAGCGCCTCTCCCAGAACCGTGCTTGCGTCGTTTCCGGACAGAACCACGACACCGCGGATCAGGTCTTCCACCCGCGGTCGATCGCGCGTGGTCAAAAACATGGTTGAGCCGCCATAAGCCTGCGCGGCTTGACTGACTGCGAGGGTTTGATCGAGTGTCAGACGCCCATCTTCGAGCGCCTCGAACACCATATTGAGGGTCATCAGCTTTGACATGGATGCAGGTGGAAGCGCCATATCGGCGTTCTTTTCCATCAGGGTCTGGTCAGTACCAACATCCAGAACGATTGCCGATTTTGCAGTCGTCTCAAAGGCTTGCGCCGCAAAGCTCGCAAGAAAAACGGGGAGAAGCGTCAGAACAAATAGGGCCGCGCGCATATGTGAGTCGATTCCTTTTCCTAGGGATCAGTTTGTCACGAAATATGCGTCGTTGAAGCCCAATTCCTTCACCTTTTTCAAGAGAGTGCTGCGTTCTGAGCCAGAACTTGCCGGTCCGACAACGACGCGCCAGAAGACTTTACCTTTCGAGGTCTGCTCCCGCACTGTCGGAACGATGCCGATATTGCGCAGAGATGTCGCCGTGTTATCGGCATTCGATTTGACGGAGAAGATGCCGATTTGGATAAATGGCTTGCTGATCCCACCACTTGCTCGCGCCGATGTTTTGATCGGTTTTGCAGGTGTCGTGCCGCGCGCGATAGCCTTCTGAGCCGCTGCAGCGATGCCTTCGACCTTGCCGCCGGTCTTTTTAGGAAGCTTTGAGCCAAGAACCGGATCTTCAATCGCGATGGCTTTTGTGGGTTTGGCGGGCGTCGCGGCGGCGGAGGCAAGCTTGACGTCCTTCGATTTGGTCTCTGGTTTTGCGCTATCGGCCGGGGCGTCGAGAGAGGTAGCCGTAATCGCAGAGGCCGCGGGCAACGTTTGCTCCCCATCGGCATCGGCCATCTCAGCAACAGGATTTTCCGGCGCCTCTTCCTTGCGCAGCGCCACCACGCTGATTTTCACGGGGGCACCGGCCACTGCGACAAGCGCATCGGCAGCGTCAGAGCTCAGCTGCATCTCGGGGCCGGGGGTGATCCGTTCGCGTTGAAACAGTGCACCGATCACGGTTTTGCCGTTGGTTTCGTTGCGTATCATCACGCGTTCGGGCTGTTTGACATCCTTATGAGCGATCCAGACGCCGCCCAGCGAGGGGCGCCCATCCCATAAAGCATCTCCCGTCTTCTGGAAGACGTCGGGGGCTTCAACGTCGCGCTCAATCAGTTTGACCGAGCTCGGGTTGCGGGTCACCTCAGGCGTCGCCTCAGCACCTTCTGCTGCAGGTTTTTTCTGCAAAAACTGGAAGTTAGGCCCTTTGCCGTCTTCACATGCGCTCAGTGCGATTGCTGCGGTCAATGGAATAAGGAAACGTGTCGCCCGAGGGGTGCCCATTTTTTGTGCCTCTCAATATGCCGCAGTTTTCTGCGTGCTTGTTCCCGCCTTTGAGGACGGCCTGCTCTCATGCGTCTTGTTTTTATGACGCGTTATCTGACGGCACATTACGCAAATTACCCCATATTGCAAAGGTTTATGCCTGATGTGGGCAAGATGTCAGTAATCGCGGGTTTCGTGCAACATGGGTTTTAGAATCGAAAAAGCCGCGATAAGGCTTGCAGCGTCGGAGGAGTGGCAGAGTGGTTGAATGCACCGGTCTTGAAAACCGACGTAGGTGAAAGTCTACCGTGGGTTCGAATCCCACCTCCTCCGCCATTCTGGCAAATAGCCCATCAAGCTGTTGATGTTAAAAGACTTCAATGAAATCAACTTTTCTGCCATATGCGTTTGGTGAGCTTTTATAAGACCACATCCTCATGGGCTATTTCATTAAGACAGATTTGGGGCTTGCGAATGAGGCGGGCAGACTTCATCGCTATTCCTAGATGGGCCTAGAGACCGTAATTTGCGACCAATCTCGACGCTGCGCGGGAAATCTTCGGACTGTTTACGTCCAATCACGCGGCTGGTTAGGTATGTAGGTTCCCAATATTGATTAGGTTGGAAGCGATTATTTTCTTCAGAAGCAAACCCGTTAGAGACGTCCGGTTCAAACGCTTTTCCCGGGTTGCGATCCTTTTGGCCGGTTCATGCTGGATCATCGCATCTGCAGGTGTCGCCTTTGGGCAATCTGACGAAGCCGTCATAACCTGTTCCGATCCCGATACGCCGTCGACCTGTGTTCTGACTTCTGAATTCATATCAGACCAGTCGATTTTTCCGTTCAAACGGATCGGATTTGTTGTTGATGACGAGAACCCCGCCTGGAATGACTACCGAAGGGCGATCAGAAATTACAACAGCCCTGCAAAGTGTGTGACATCAACTCGTGATGGATCAGCCCCGCCAAACTTGCTTCACATGAACTGGGACCAATTGAACAAGTATGAAATTGAAATGTGCGCTTTCAGAATAATGGATAGTCTGAGGGACGCTGAAAAGATCGAGGCGTGGTTCAGGTTTCACGACTTCAGAACCAAGGGCATCGTTCGGGTGCGAGATGCTAAGGACGGTGCCAAAGGCAGCAGACGAGCGACCATGGCCATACGCGGTCATTGGACCGTGGACCAAGGTATCGAAAAGCGAAAGATGTGGTTTGGAAAAGTATTGTCAGTGTTTTCTCGAGGTTCCTACCTGTTGGTTACATTTAGCGAGGATCTAGAGGCACGCAGCGTGGAGCTTGGTGGGAGCAGCACGTTTAACTAAGAATTTTCGGCGGTAGAACGATATTTGTTACGAGTGTACAGCGCCTTTGCTGCAAGCAGGAGCTTCGATTGCTACGCCAGAAAGCCGCCAATGACCACGCTCATAAAGAGAACATATGGCATGTCCCTTGCAGGCAGGGATAGGCTTTGCAGAAGTCGCACAGGTAAGGCGCCGGAGAGGGGAGCAGCGCACCAGGCGATCTACTGGCGACCAGAGCGGGGGGGCTGACAGTATTCGTGTTTTCTTGGAACTGCTCAGCGATACGGTCTGCGTGATCGGCGGTTGATTTCAATTGATTGTGTAGTCAGTCCCTCCGGCCTCGGAAATTCTCCCGAGCGCGCTATATCTTGATCAAACGTTTCTGGTCGATCTGAGAAGGATCGACATGCGCCTGATAGGAGATGATCGATGACTTCAGTCTTGCTTACTCGCCGCACTCTCATCGCCACTGGCAGTGCCGCACTTGCCGCAGCAACGGCCGGTCTTGTTGCACCTGCCTCCGCTCAGGGGCTTGCGCCGACAGCCACCATGCGGGGCGGGGCCAACAATTACCGGCCCGGCGCGCCCATTGTGGACCGGATTGGTGGTGGCGGCTTCTGGATGACCGGCACCGTGCGTCGGGCAGGGGACGGGGCGGTTCTGCCGGGGCAACGCATTCAGATCTGGGCGCATACGACGGAAGGGCATGAGCGTGATCCGCAAAGCCATGGCGCGACGCTCACAGATGACAAGGGTGAGTTTCGTCTGGAGATGCCGCAGATTGTTCCTGCGTTCGGACAACCTCATGGTCATCTCGCTTATGACAGCGGCGAATTCGAGACGGTCTTTTTACGACCCATCATGTCCAGCGCGGCGGATACCCGTCTGAGTGTGGATTTCGTTCTTCAGCCGGTTTGAAGCGAGTGGATCGAAACGGATGAGCTGGCTTCGCGCGGTCCTGATATGGATGATGCTTGGGCTGGCGATCGCTCTTCCAATTGCAGCGGCCGCTACCAGTCCACTTTTGGCTTGGCGTGAGCCGATCTACATTGCTGCTGGTTTCGCGGGCATATTTGGACTGGTGTTGTTGTTTGTCCAACCCTTGCTGATGGGGGGCTATTTGCCGGGACTTTCGGGCCGACGCGGGCGGAGAGTTCATCGCTGGGTTGGTGTGGCACTGGTTCTCGCGGTGGTGATCCATGTGGCGGGGCTTTGGATCACAAGTCCCCCTGATGTGGTCGACGCGCTCTTACTGCGCTCTCCAACGCCTTTTTCCATCTGGGGTGTGGTCGCCATGTGGGCGGTTTTTGCTGCAGCTTGTCTGGCTGCTGTCCGCGATCGATTTCGACAAGGCCTTCCTATCTGGCGGTTTGGGCATACTGGTTTGGTCGTTGTGACAGTTCTGGGCAGCGTGGTTCACGCTATGCTGATAGAGGGCACGATGGAGATGGTGAGCAAATCCGCATTATGCCTTCTTGCAGTTTTGGCGATTGCAAAGGTCGTTGCGGACAGGCGTGTCTGGGCGTCGCTTAGGCGATGGCACCGCGACGGATAGGTCGACGGGTGCCGTTCCTTTTTTGGTTTGTCTGGACGCCTAGGCTAGGCTCGGAAGCCACAATACGATCCAAGGGAATGAGACCAAAAGCGCAATCGTAATTGCGTCGGCAATGAAGAAGGGTGTCACGCCCTTGAACACGTCTTGTACAGAAAGATCATCCCGAACACCTGCCACGACAAAGCAGTTCAAGCCGATTGGTGGAGTGATGAGACAGAACTCAGCCATCTTGACCACCAATATCCCGAACCAGATGGCACACATTGGCCCTGACATGCCAAAGGTGCTGTCAGCGGCGCTGACAGCCTCACCTCCGTTAAGCGCCATGACTGCCGGATAGACGACGGGAAGCGTCAGCAGGAGCATCCCGATGGCGTCCATGAACATACCAAGCACTGCATAGGCGAGCAGGATGCAAACCAGAATGAGCATCGGGGACATGGTCAATGACGTGATCCAGTCCGAGAAGGCCCCGGGCAGATCAGCAAAGCCGAGGAAGCGAACATAGATCAGCACGCCCCAAATGATCGTGAAGATCATGACACTTAATTTTGCCGTTTCCAGTAAGGCGTCTTTGAGTTGGGGCCAGCGCATGCCCTGATAAAGTGCCATCAGGAAGACGACGAATGCCCCGATGGCGCCGCCTTCGGTGGGCGTGCCCCAGGCATCGCCGCCAAAGGGATTGTAGACGAAGCAGATGATCGTCACGACGACGAAGATAATTGGTAATGCCGGTGGCAGGGAAGCAAAACGCTCGCGCCATGTGAAACCGCTGACCGGTGGGCCGAAATCCTTGACGGTCAGGGCGAGGCCTACAATCAAAGCACCATAGATCAGCGCAGAGAACGCGCCGGGAATGAACCCGGCAAGCAGGAGCTTGCCCACGTCCTGTTCAACGATGATCGCGTAGATCACCAAAATTGCAGAAGGCGGGATCAGCGAGGCCAGAGTACCGCCCGCCGCGACGACCCCTGCAGCAAACTGCTTGTTGTAGCCGATCTTGAGCATTTCCGGGATGGCGATGCGCGCGAAGACCGCTGATGTCGCCACGGACGCACCAGAGACCGCGGCGAAACCTGCGGTGGCAAAAACGGTCGAGACGGCCAATCCTCCTGGGACCCAGGCAATCCAACGTTTTGCAGCTTCAAAGAGGGCTTTGGTCAGTCCCGCATAATATGCAAGATAGCCGATCAGAATGAAGGTGGGGATTAGGCTCAGGGCTTGGCTCGACACCTTGGAATGCGGGACCTGTCCTGCTGTTTTGGCAGCAACAGTCAGCGCCCAACCGAACTCGTCGGGAGCATAGCCTTTCTTCGCCCAGAAAATCCAGATGAGACCGATCATGCCCGCCAAGGCGGCGGCGAACGCAACACGCATGCCAAGAACAACCATCAGCAGCATACCGCCGGTGACCCAAAGACCAATATCAATAGGTTCCATCAGTCTTGATCCGTCAATTGACTGGCTTCCATCTGCGCTTGCTTCGCGGCATCGGGAATAAGGGGAATAGCGACGGCATCGCCTGTTCTAATAGCGCGCGCGTAGCCCCATACCTGCAGGCAGAGCCGCGCACACAGCACGCCAAAGGCCAGCGGTGCCATCAGCTTGGCGGGCCAGAGTGGCAGAGAGATGTCCATGGAGCTGTCTCTGCTCCACAAGGGGGCTGAAAAGTCGAAGCTCCGTTCGAAATGCGCCCAACTGCCCCAGACGAGCAGAACCATCAGGGCGAGCACCGCGAGCGTGGTAACAAGCTCTACCACATACAAGGCGCGCCCCCGCAATTGGCCGACGACGATGTCCATGCGGATATGGGCGCCTTCGCGCATCACGAAAGAGACGCCCATGAAGGCAACCAACGGCATGGCCTGCTCGATCCAATCGACATAGCCGGGCAGGGGGCTGGCAAATCCATTGCGCCCGGTCACCGATATCACCGCCAGTACCATCAACGAGAAAACAGCAATCCCGCTAAGTAGTGCAAAGGCACGTTCAAGCCGCAGAAATGCACGATCAAACCTGCTGAGCATGCTGTCGTCACTCAGCACAAGAGATGCGGTTGCCATAGGGGCCTCGCGTTTCGAGGGAAAAGGAAGTTAGCCCCTGCGTGATCGCAGGGGCTGGGGCGAGGTTTAGCTGCCTTCGGCGATCATACCGGTTACGAGATCATAGAGCTCCTGCGCAGGCAGACCTGCTGCTGCGTTTTGCTCCAGCCACGCTGCTGCGGCAGGTTCGGCGGCGGCTTCCTTGAAGGCTGCAATCTCTTCGTCGGAAAAAGTGACCTGCTTGATGCCGCGTTCCTCCAGAGCAGGTCCCCATGCGTCCATCGTCGCCCCATTATAGTTGGCGATGTAATGGTCAAGCGCTTCATCCACCGAGCTCGTTAGAGCTTCTCGGTGCTCATCGCTCAAATCGGCGAGAGCGTCACTGTTCACGACCACGGGGCAGTTCACGGTGCCGGGGTTCAGGTTCGTGGTCCACCATGTGCCGTTTTCAATGGTGCCGAAGGACATATGGGCGTGGGGCGCAAAGCTTACGGCTTTGACCACGCCTGAATCCATCGCCTGACGCACTTCACTGGCGGACATGGATGTCGGCACAGCACCAATGGCCTCCATCGCCGCTCCGATACCGCCCGTGGCACGAACGCTCAGGCCTTCGAAATCTGCCAGCGTTTCTGGTGCATCACCAACACCGACAATATTGTATTGTGGCAGTGGCGAGGGCATCAGAAGCGTCGCGTTCCAGCGGCTCAAATCGGCCACGGTCGCGGGGTGCTGATATACAGCCATCGACAATGCGACCTCTTGCTCCAGCGAGGTGACGCCGAGAAACGGAAGTTCCAGAACGGTGATCGACGGGTTCTTGTCGCGGTGATAGCCTGCGCAGAACTGAGCCATCTCGAAGGCCCCGATAGAGATGCCGTCCAGATTTTCGCGATTTTTGGACAAACCTCCGTAGCTGATATTCATCGTAAACGCGCCATCGGTCTTCGACGAGACGAGCTCTGCCAGCTTCTCCACATGTTCGGTAAAGGCGCGGCGCTTGCCCCAAAGGGAAACATTCCATTCGGTCGCCACCGCTTCGCCCGCAAAGACAATCGCAATGCCAGCCAGCGCTGTTCGGCTTAGATACTTAGTCATTTCAGAGGTCCTCCCAACTTTCTCTGTGGGCATATGACCTGATTACAAGGGGTGAGACCCATGAAGAAAACTGCGCGAGGCCAAACCCCCAGTCTGCGGATTTCCGCAAGGCTAGAGCAAGGCGTCCTTATCAAGCCCGAGCTTGACGATTTTTTCGTTCAGCGTACGACGACCGATCCCCAGTGCTGTTGCCACGTCTTCCATTCGGCCTTCATGAAGTTGTATGGCCTTGCCTATCATTTGGCGTTCAAACGCCGCCACGGCTTCACGTAAGCCCGGTCGCGCTATCACATCGATACCCACGCCTGAAATTGCGTCTGACATACTGCCAAGCCCTTGTTGGGCCATCATCACCCGTCTTTCTGCGACGTTGCGCAGCTCCCTGACATTGCCAGGCCAGTCATGGGCAATGAGGGTGGCGAGATCGGCCTCTGTCAATTCAGGCGGCTGAATAGCGTATTGTTGCGCAAACTCCTGTAAAAACCGGGAGGCCAAAAGGGCGATGTCATCGCGCCGCGCGCGCAGCGGAGGCAGCTGCAGGCTGAACCCGTCCAAGCGATAGAGCAAATCCTGGCGCAGGCGTCCCTCCCTGACTGCTGCGTCTGTGTCCTGATTGGTCGCAGAGATCACCCGCAGGTCGATACGCTCCGGCACGCCTTGTCCGGTTTCCAGTATTTCCTTGTTTTCGATCAGCCGAAGAAGCATCGGCTGGATTTCTTCAGGGCAGGCGCAGATCTCGTCAAGAAACAGGGTGCCGCCCGCCGCGTTACGCGCAACAAGTGGCAGCTGATCCGCGCTGAACTGCGCTGCATTCACTGCGATATAGGGTCCATCACATCGATCAGAGATATCGTGAAGCGTACGCGCCGACAGATCCTTGCCCGTACCGGTCTCGCCGCGGATGAGCACGGATGCATCATTGCCAGCGAGCATTGCGATCATGTCGCGCAGGCGTGTCATCTCTGGTGTCTGGCCAATGAGGACCCGATCAAGGCCCGACAATTGTTTCAGCCGCTCTCTGAGTCGCTGATTGCTTTCGCGCATCTGATGCTGGTCTGCTGCGTGTGACAGGATCAACAACAGGCGTTTGGGGTCATAGGGCTTTTCGACAAAACTATATGCGCCTTGGTTCATGGCCTCGACCGCCATTGGTATATCGCCGTGGGCTGAGATCAACACGACAGGTGGCGTGGAGCCAAGGCTTTGCAGTAGTTCTAGTCCAGACATCTCGGGCATGCGCACGTCTGACAAAATAACGTCTGGGGAAAACTGGGTAACCCAACGCTCTACATCCGTTGCCCTTGCCAAAGCCTTAGTGGCCCAGCCCGCCGCCTCGAACAGGTCCACCAGAGATTCCCGCATCATCCGGTCATCATCTATGATCAACACACGGAAGGTCTTCATCTCGGGCCACCTGCCGCGGCGCGGGGCAGTTCAACCCGAAAACTGGCCCCCTCGGACGTGTTGTTCTTGGCGCTGATCGTGCCGCCGTGATCTGAGACAATGCCGGCAGAGATTGTCAGGCCAAGCCCCATCCCGCGACCGCTTTCGCGTGTGGTGGTGAAAGGCTCGCGCAGATCGTCAAGTGTTCTGGTCCCCAAACCGTGGCCCGTATCCGTCACTTCGAACCAGACACATGTTTCGTTAGCTCCCATCCGGATCGATATCTGGCGCAAATCCGAGCCTTGTACGGCATCCAAAGCATTGCGCACGATATTCGTCATCACCTGTTCGATCCGCAACCGGTTGCCATTCAACGTGACGTCGTCGTGCGGTGGATCAAACTCGACTGTAGCGTCAGCCTCTTTGATGCTGGGCTCCAACAACTCCAAGGCTTCGGTCATGACACTCGCCATGTCGATCTGTTCAAACTGATCGCGTCCTTTTCGAGAGAAGAATTTCAGTTGCTTGGTGATGTTTTCCATCCGCGCCACGAGGCCCTGCATCTTGTCGTTCAGGCGCGTCGCTCCATCGGTCATCTCGGCGGCCGCGAGTTGATTTCGCATCGCAGCAATCGGCTGACCCAACTCGTGCGTAACAGAGGAGGCCAATTGCCCAAGTGCTGCCAGACGGCTGGCCCGATCAAGATCGGCTTGAGTTTTCTGCAAGTTGCGCTCCGCCGCGCGTCGTTCCTCGATTTCAATGGCGAGCCGTTCGTTCGCTTGCCTGAGTTGAGCTTCTTCCTGTTCCGATTTGGACAACGCTGCGCCAATACGGCGGACGCGACGAACCTGAAGCGCGATGAAGGCCAGCACGGTCAAAAACAGCATGATGCCCGTCGCAAGCCAGGCGCGGGTGGCGGCTTGGTCGTCCGGTACGAAGAAGTGCAGAGACCAACTGTTCGGCAGATCGCGGGAGTTGAGATACAAAAGCTCTTCGCCTCCGATCATTGCAGTTTGCGCCTGTGGGTCCGGCTTCCAATCGAGTGCTGTAAGCTGTTCTTGCCCAAATTGGCGGGTTGCGATGATGCGTTGGCGCTGTTGATCGGTCAATGGGGCAAGCGCCTGATAACGCCAGTCCGGATCAGACGCCAAAAGCACGATCCCGTCACCGTTTGACAGAATGATACGCTCGCCCGATGCCTGCCAACTGTCCTGAAGATAGGCCAGATCAAGCTTGATGGCGATCACACCCTCGGGGCCTGTGACCGATGATCCAACGGGCATGGCATAGAAGTATCCTGGAACACCTGTTGTCGCGCCGATGCCATAAAATTCTGACAGCTCGCCATTCATAGCGTCCTGAAAATAGGGTCGGAACGCATAGTTCTGGCCGACGAAACTGTTCGGCGATTTCGCATTTGAGGCGGAGAGGGTCAGGCCGGTCCGATCCATCAAATAAATCGCGTCAATCCCGGCACTCTGGGCGAACCGCGCAAGGCGTGCGTCCAGCGTCGTCGTGTCACCGCCGGTCAAGGTTTGTGCGACCACCGGATCAAGAGACAGAAGAAATGGCAGATGCGCAAAATGCCTGAGTTCGGTCTCGACTGTGCTGCGGTAGAGCGTCAGACGCGCTGCCGCCTTTTCCAGCTCTTGTGCTTTGAAATAGGCATAGGATGCCCAAAACAGGCCAGTCGCGCAGGCAGCGGCAAGAATGATCGAGGCAAGAGTTGCGAAACGCATCGTGCAGTCCTGCCTTTTGACGCAAAGAAAATCAATGTTGTTCAACACCATGCGACGCTTCACTGGGCGCGTAGCCGCGGTTGATCGTGGGGTCAAACGTGTGTTTGGGGCTGACGCGAGATGGCCGACCCAACGCCGCGAAAAGTCACTCAAAATGGCGGCACTTCAGGCTCACCTCTGTCGACTCGTTAACTAATTATTAACGGTGTGCACCGTGTTTCTTTGATGTCCGCCGGAAAGCTCAGGGAGCAAAAAAGTCCGTTCGGTTTTTGAGACAATCGTCAGTCTAATTGAGGAAAAAAACATGTATCACTTCTTGGAACTTACACCATCCACCAGCGTATTTGAGCAGCCAATTGCGGAACAAATCTGGCGGGCAAAATATCAGTACAAAACCGTGAGCGGAGAGATCGATTATTCGGTTCATGACACGTGGTCCCGGGTCGCACACGCTTTGGCGCAGACTGAACGCGCTGAAGATCGCGAGGACGTCACGAAGCTGTTTTTTGATGCAATGGATGGTTTCAAAATTTTGCCTGCGGGTCGCATCCTGTCGGGCGCCGGGACAAAGCGAAGCGTTTCGTTGTCGAACACGTTCGTGATGAAAACACTGCCTGATTCCGTCGACGGAATAATGGATGTGGTCAAGGACGCGGCGATGACGATGAAAATGGGCGGGGGGCTCGGGTTCGACTTCTCAACGCTGCGCCCCAAGGGCACGCTGGTTCAGGGTCTTGATTGCCCGGCTGCGGGACCATTGGCGGCGATGGATATTTGCGATGCGGTCTGCCGGATGTTGGTGTCCGGAATGGGGCGCGGTGCGATGATGGCCACCATGCGCGTTGATCATCCGGATATCGAGGACTTTATCAAAGTGAAGTCCGACGCCACCCGGATGCGGAATTTCAATCTCTCCGTCATGATTACAGACGCGTTCATGGAAGCGGTCGATGCGGATCGGGATTGGAAGCTTACATGGAAGGGCTCAACCATCCGCCGCGTCAAAGCGCGGGCACTTTGGACGATGATCATGCGCCAGAATTATGAAGCGGCAGAGCCGGGGGTTTTGTTTGTAGACCGGATTAACGCTTCGAACCCGTTGAACTATCTTGAGCAAATAAGCTCGACCAATTCCTGTGCAGAACAACCATTGCCGCCCAATGGCACCTGTCCTTTGACGTCGATTAATCTGGCGCGGCTGGTCACTACGCCGTTCACTCCAAAGGCGCGTCTTGATCTGGCTGAGCTGCGCAGGCTGACCGCGATTGCTGTGCGCATGTTGGACAATGCCGTTGATGTCTCTGACTATGCTGTAGAAGAGCAGCGTGTCGAAGCCCAGACGAAGCGGCGCATTGGTATTGGCGTCACAGGTGTTGCTGATGCATTGGCGATGTTGTCCGTGCCTTATGGAAGTGCTGCATCGACCGACCTGATCGAAAGCTGGATGCGAACCTTGTCCAACTCCGCGTATCTGGCCTCTGCACAACTTGCAGCGACGCGGGGCGCCTTTGCGGTATATGATCGCGATCAGCACATGAAAAACGAACTGATCCAGTCACTTGATGCGAATGTGCAAACCGCAATTGCGACGCATGGTTTGCGCAACGCCACCCTGACAACCATCGCACCAACCGGAACTACATCGATGTTTGGCGGCAATGTCTCCTCGGGGATCGAGCCGATCTTCTCAACCTCGTACAAGCGCAAGATCACAGAGGCTGACGGATCGAAGTCTGAGCAGGTGATCGAAGATTACGCCGCCCATCTCTATCACCAGATCTATGGGGAAACAGCGCCACTGCCCGCGGGTTTTGTCACCGTCGCTGATCTCACGCCAGAAGATCACCTACGGGTACAGGCGGCCGCTCAGAATTGGGTGGATAGCGGGATTTCCAAAACCGTGAACTGTCCGGCTGACATAGACTTCGAGGCGTTCCAGAGCATCTACCGCGAAGCTTATCGCAGCGGCTGCAAGGGCTGCACAACCTATCGCCCGAACGCGATCACTGGCTCGGTGTTGTCGACATGAGCGCGGGGCATATGCTGATGGGTATGAAACTAAATATCAGGCAGCGACTGGCTTGGGCACTTGGTTGCGGTGCCCGCACCCCTTCGACCGCAGATTGGTCGAGGGGGACCAACCTTGAGTGCGCCAAATGGCGTCCAACGCATCAGCACAAGAAAGGAGGAGAGTACCGTGTTCTGGGGCACGGTATTCTCGAAGCCGATCGAAGTGATGTCGTGATCTATGATGATAAGGACGGGCAGATTTGGGTCAGATCGACCTCTGAATTTTACGATGGTCGGTTTGCACCAAAGGTTGGTATTTCTCCCAAGGATCAGTAAGATAATCCCGATTTTCAGAACTTGCGGGCTGTTTTTCTAAGGTCCCGATGAGATAAAGAAAGACATCACAGTTGAGCCGTTTGAATATTGCAGGTCGCGACGATCTGCGCCAATTGCAGAAGCTTTCGACCCCGGTTTGGATCTTTGACGTTGACCGGCATGGAATTTGGTGGGCGAACGCACAAGGTCTTGCATTTTGGAAAGCAGAGTCTGTTCAGGAGCTTCAGAAGCGTGACTTTTCCTCCGACAGCGCCACTGTGCAGGAACGGCTGCGCCAGATTGTGGAGCTTGCCTCCGACGATAGCCATGTAACAGATACTTGGACGCTTTATCCAACCGGCAGTCCGCAAACGGTTATTCTGTCTTTCCAGCCCGTCGAGATCGAAAACCGCTTCAAGGGCGTACTGATCGAGCTTTTGCAAGTGCTCGACCGAGACGCAGATAATGACACTTGGCGATTGCTGGAAGCCGCACGTGCCACGTCGCTGATGATGACTACCTATTCGCTGGACGGGGAGTTGCTGGCCCAGAACCCGGCCTCTCTGGAATGCTACGGCGCGCTCGCAGGTTTGGAAGGGGAGCAGACAAATCTTGAAGCCCGGTTTGTCCATCCAGCGGATGCTGCAAGGGTTCTGCAAAACGCGGCAGCGAACAAGACAACGAAATGGGAGGCAGAGGTTGTTACTGCCGCTGGCGTCAGAACACATTCCTTGTCCGTGCGGAAAGGGCGCGATCCCATAACAGGCGATTTCGTCACCGTGCTGAGTGAGGAAGACGTCACGGAGCGGGTTAAGCTCAGACGGCTGCAGGAATCTGAGAAGGAGGCGCTCAAACAGGAGGTCGCCCAAAGCTACGACAAGCTTAGGGTTTCACAGGAGCGCTACGAACTTGCCGTGCAAACCGCTGCGATTTGGGATTGGGACGTTGTGGCTGACAAGCTGTTTATGTCGCCGAACCTTGTGAACGCTCTTGGATACACAGAGGCGGAATTCGTCGAGATATTGCGAAACCAGCGCCTGATTGGGTTTTTGCATCCTGATGACGTCGCCGATTACGAAGCCAAGATCGAAGACCATCTTGCCAACCCCGAAAAGCCTTTGTCTCATGAAGTCCGCTTTTTGACCAAATCGGGGGATATCTTGTGGTTTCATTGCCAAGGAAAATGTGTCCATGACGGTCGCGGTAATGTCACGCGATCCGCTGGCCTTTTGACGGATGTTACCCAGAGAAAGAACCTTGAGGCAACGCTTCTCGTATCTCAGCGGATGGAAGCCGTGGGGCAGCTTACAGGCGGTATTGCACACGATTTCAATAACTTGCTTACCGTTATTCAAGGTAATGCAGAGCTTCTCGCGGAGATTGAACAATCCCACACTGAGCTGACGGATGAGATCGTTAGCGCTGTCAGACGTGGAGCCGATCTGACAAAGCATCTGTTGGCGTTTGCCCGGCAGCAGACTTTGATCCCGCATCCGGTCAATCTCAACCAGTTGATCCCGGAAATGGAGAAAACGCTTCTGCGAACCATCAGCGAAACGGTTACGATAAATTTCCATGCGCCAGACGACCTGTGGGATGTTCATGTCGATCAAACTCAGCTTGAAACCGCGATCTTAAATCTGGCCTTGAATGCGCGCGACGCAATGAAGGCTGGCGGAACGGTCGAAATCACCTGCAGCAACAAACCTTTTTCTGAGATTACGAGGCCTCAAGATCTGGAACTTGATGTTGCAGATTATGTCGAGATTTCCGTAACGGATAGCGGTGACGGCATGTCGGGTGAGCAGCTCAGCAAGGCATTTGAACCGTTCTTCACAACCAAGGAAGTCGGGCAGGGAAGCGGTTTGGGCCTATCGATGGTTCAGGGCTTTTCACGTCAATCGAAAGGTGATGCGCGAATAAACAGCCAGCTTGGCCGCGGGACGACCGTCTCGCTTTATCTGCCAAAATCCCGGCAATTGCCTTCGCAAGTGGTCAAGCACCCGAAGGCGGAGGTGGCCTTGGGCAATCGGGAGCATGTACATATTGTCGAGGACAATCATCATGTGCAGCAAACGGTCTCGAAACTCGTTGGCTCGCTTGGATATGAGGTCACAACCTCGAATGATGTGTCGCAGGCTCTGACTTGGATCGAGGAGAATCCGAGCGCTGACCTATACCTTGTCGATGTTCTGCTTCCGGGCGGAAAAAGCGGCGTGGATTTCGCGCGCTCTTTGCAGCGGGTCCAACCGGACGCGAAAATTCTGTTTATGTCCGGCTACTCCGAAAATCATGGGATCGGTCAGACGAGCCAAGATCTGGGTACAGGTTTTATTTCGAAACCTTTCGATAAAAGCAGGTTTTCCAAAGCGATTGGATCGGCGCTGGTTGGGCAACGCCATGCGCACAATAAGATGTAGTGAGATGCCGAAGACATCCAGCTTGATCGCCGCTAGGGGATAACGACAATATTGCCGGTATGTTGCTTCGCAACGAAGGCTGCCTGCGCGTCGTGCAGCTCAGATAGCGGGTAGGTGGCCGCCAATGCAGGGCGGATTTCTCCGGCTTCGATATAGCGGACCAGATTTTCAGTGATTTCCGGCGGGATGACGGTCGAGCCGAAAAAACTGAGGTCCCGCAGGTAGAGCGTGCGCAAATCCAGTTCAACCATAGGCCCAGCGATTGCCCCGGAACACACATACCGCCCGCCACGTTCCAGCACATCAATCAGCGCGGGCCAGTAGGAGCCACCGACCACATCCGCGATGACAGTAACTTTTTCCTGCCCAAGAGCCTTGCGCAAATCGGCGGGGTCGCGCGGCAGGATATGATCAGGACCCAGTTCAGCGACCTCTTTGTGTTTTGGCTCTGAGGCCATTGCAATCACACAGGCACCTCGTCGTTTGGCCAGTTGGACAAGTGCGCCTCCGACGCCGCCTGATGCGCCGGGCACAAGCACGGTGTCATGCTGTGTCACCTTCGCGCGGCTCAACATACCCTCTGCGGTTGAATAGGAGCAGCTTAATGTCGCAAGTTCGGCATCGCTAAGATCGGAAACCACAGTGATAGCGTTGCTGGCTGGGATCGTGGTATATTCGGCAAAGCCTCCGTTGCGTTCCGAGCCAAAGTATCCGGACTTACTTTTGTTGTCGGGATCGTGGGGGTCACGCAGCCAATTGTCACTGATTACCCGCTCACCAATTCTTTCGCTGTCGACACCTTCGCCCACTGCCACGATATACCCGCAGACGTCAGCGCCTTGAATGCGGGGGAACTCTATTGGTGCGGCGCCCCAGGTAGGATCTTCGTCGTTGACGTCTTCGTGGCCGCTGTCACTTGTGGCGCCACTTACGGCCTTGGAATACCAACCCGAGCGCGTGTTGACGTCGGTATTGTTCAGCCCGCACGCAGCCACCTTGATCAAGACCTCTCCGGCTTCAGGATCGGGACGCGGCCAATCCGCTTGCCAGACCATCTTGTCCGGGCCGCCATGACCCATTGTGACCATCGCGTTCATTGTGTCAGGTAAAGTCATTCGAAGTGCCTTCGTGGGATTGCATAGATCAGGACATTTCTATTCCTTTCTCTGTGGTCGAACAAAGATCGGATGGAAAAAGGTCCAGCACCAAAAAGCGTAGAGGATCGCGGCGATTTAGCCCATAGCATTTCGTTGAGTTTGCCCTGCGTACATCTTCTAATCGCAAGACAAAGCCCTTAAGTCTGGCTAAGCAGTTTTAACCCATCGTGTTTCGTGTTTCTCTGTTGTCAGCCCATGGAAGTCTCCCAGATGGAATTATCTGAACAAACCCGCCAAAGTTGTATGTCCTGTCCGATCCGGCATCGTGCGGTTTGCGCGAGCTGTGATCCGGTTGAGTTCGAACGCCTTGAAGAGACAAAGTATTATCGGACCTACAGTCCGGGTCAGACGATCATGTGGAGCGGCGACCGGATGGAGTTTGTGGGCTCCGTTGTGTCAGGCACGGCCACAATAGAAAAAACGTTGGAAGATGGCCGAAAACAGACCGTTGGTCTGCTGTTGCCTTCGGATTTCATAGGCCGGCCCGGGCGGGATACTGCGATCTATGACGTGATGGCGATCAGCGAAGTTACACTGTGCTGCTTCCGCCGGAAGGGCTTCGAGGAACTTGTCGAGGACACACCGCATATTGCGCAGCGGATGCTTGAGATGGCGCTTGATGAGTTGGACGCCGCGCGCGATTGGATGACGCTGTTGGGGCGCAAGACGGCGCGTGAGAAGATCGCAACGTTTTTGACGATGATTGCAAGGCGCAGATCGACGCCCGGCTTTGAGAAGGATGACGGTGCGGTGCATATAGAGCTGCCGCTGACCCGTGAAGCAATGGCCGACTATCTTGGGCTGACTTTGGAGACGGTCAGTCGCCAGTTTTCAAAGCTCAAAAAGGATGGCGTTATCGTGCTTGAGGGTAAACGCAGCGTTATCATCCCCTCGCTGCCCGCGCTAATGGAAGAAGCCGGTGATGATGGCTGGTGAACTTAGTGGGCCATAAACACGGGCAAGCTCGCCCGCTGCAACATATCTCGGGTGACACCACCTAGCACCGCCTCTCTCAGGCGAGAATGACCATATGCACCCATCACGATCACATCGGCGCCGGTCTCGACCGCGCGGCTTGAAAGCTGATCCGCGAGGGTTGAGTGGGTGCGCGCCAAAACATTGATCTCCGCACGGGCGCCCCAACGGGCAAGAAACTGAGCCAATCGTCCGCCCGGGTCGGAACGTTCTGGGCCATGCACCGGGGGATCAATGATGGAGATGTCGCATTCGCGCGCAGTTGTGATCAATGGCAATGCTTCGCGACACGCCGCCAACGCTTCCAAACCATCATTCCAGGCCATCAGTACTCGCTTGAATTCACAAGAGCCTTTGAAGCCGTTCGGCACTGCCAAAACGGGCCGGTCTGCGCCAAAGATGCAGCCATCGAAGATCAGCTCATCAATACGGTCGGCCGTTGTCGCAAGGGGCAGGGGCAGGATAACCAGATCGAAAAATCTCAGATGGTCCGCGACATAGGGCTCTAATCCGGTGGCAAGCGTCGTGACAGCTTCGACATCCCAAGCGATGTCTTCAGATGACAATCTGTTTCGGACCGATTGTTCCAGTTCGCTGGCTTGATCTTGCGCAAACTCGAGATTGCTCTGGATCGCGATCGCGTGGGCACCGGCATAGTAAAAGCCTGGCTCGGTGCGATCGACCCCGATGCAGACGATATGCAGATGCGCGTCCCACTTCCGCGCAGCGCTGATCGCCAGCTCCAAGGTTTCGTGATGGGCGGTGGGGTTATGCAGCACGGTCGCGATGGATTTGTAGTACATTGAATTGGCTCCCTTGGATTGCCCTGACGATGCGGGCGTTCCGGGCATCTCGTCTTTGATCCATCTCAAATGGCAACTTCAGAAACTATTGACACAGATCAAGGCGGCTCGACCTGACGCTTGGCAAAACAGCCTCACGAACAGGTCGGGTGCGCTGGGGTTTGGCGTGCCGATGGAAAGAAGGAATCGTCATGCTGAACTACGTAAAGCTCGTGGCTTTGGGCCTGGTGTTCTTGTTTGCCGCGCTGGCTGCCGACTGGGGCCGGGATTTGGCATATCAAGTTCACGCATTGATCATTATGGCCGTGTCAGGTGGAATGTTCGTCTGGATTTTGCGCCGTACGGATGAGCGGACTTCGATGCCCGACGCATCCGGGTATATGGACGGCGTCATTCGGGCAGGGGTAATCGCTACAGGGTTTTGGGGCGTTGTGGGTTTTCTGGTGGGTGTCGTTATCGCCTTTCAGTTGGCCTTTCCGGCTCTGAACATCGATTGGGCACAACCTTTCGCGAATTTCGGACGTCTGAGACCGCTACACACATCCGCGGTCATTTTCGCGTTTGGAGGCAATGCGCTGATCATGTCCTCCTTCTATATCGTGCAGCGCACATGCGGCGCGCGCCTTTGGGGCGGCAATCTCGCCTGGTTCGTTTTCTGGGGATACCAACTGTTCATCGTGCTGGCGGCGACGGGCTATGTGCTTGGGGCCACGCAATCAAAAGAATATGCCGAGCCTGAATGGTATGTCGATATCTGGCTGACCATTGTCTGGGTCGCGTTTCTGGCGGTCTATCTGGGCACAATTTTCATGCGCAGGGAACGCCATATCTACGTCGCGAACTGGTTCCTGTTGAGCTTCATCATCACCGTAGCGATGCTGCATATCGTCAATAACCTGTCCATTCCTGTCTCAATCTGGGGCTCGAAGTCGGTTCAGGTGTTCTCGGGTGTGCAAGATGCCATGACCCAGTGGTGGTACGGCCACAACGCTGTTGGCTTCTTCCTAACGGCCGGGTTCCTGGGGATGATGTACTACTTTGTGCCCAAACAAGCCGGACGGCCGGTCTATTCCTATAAACTCAGCATCATTCACTTCTGGGCTCTGATCTTCCTATACATCTGGGCGGGTCCTCACCACTTGCACTACACCGCCTTGCCGGACTGGGCCTCGACCCTTGGCATGGTTTTCTCGATCATCCTGTGGATGCCGAGCTGGGGAGGTATGATCAATGGCCTGATGACCCTGCAAGGGGCATGGGACAAACTGCGCACCGATCCAATCATTCGGATGATGGTTGTGAGCCTTGCCTTCTACGGCATGTCTACCTTTGAAGGACCGATGATGTCGATCCGTGCGGTCAACTCACTCAGCCATTACACTGACTGGACCATCGGTCACGTGCATTCTGGCGCCTTGGGTTGGAACGGCATGATCACCTTCGGTGCGCTCTACTTCCTGACGCCAAAACTCTGGGGTCGCGCACAGATGTATTCCATGAGTGCGATCAACTGGCACTTCTGGCTCGCCACGATTGGCATCGTGCTCTACGCGGCCTCGATGTGGGTGACGGGCATCATGGAAGGTCTGATGTGGCGTGAAGTCGACGACCAAGGCTTCCTGGTGAACTCTTTCGCTGACACCGTCAGCGCCAAGTTCCCGATGTACGTCGTGCGGGGGTTGGGCGGAGTGCTCTATCTGAGCGGTGCACTGATCATGGTCTGGAATATGTGGATGACAATCCGAGGCGGGAGCAAAGTCTCCGCCCCAGTTGGCGTCCCGGCAGAATAAGGAGCGAGATCAATGGCATTTCTCACCAAACACCAAATCCTTGAACGCAGCCCGACACTGCTTCTTGTCTTCTCGTTCCTCGTCGTCTCGGTCGGCGGCATCGTGGAAATCGCACCACTTTTCTATCTCGAAAACACGATCGAGGAAGTGGATGGCGTGCGGCCCTACAGTCCGTTGGAATTGACCGGGCGCGACATCTACGTCCGCGAGGGCTGCTATGTTTGCCATTCGCAGATGATCCGTCCCATGCGAGATGAGGTCGAACGTTATGGGCATTACTCGCTGGCGGCTGAATCCATGTATGATCATCCGCATCAATGGGGCTCGAAACGCACGGGGCCTGATGTGGCACGTGTCGGCGGTCGCTACTCGGACGCGTGGCATGTTGATCACCTGAATGACCCGCAATCCGTTGTGCCGGAATCGATCATGCCCAAATACGCCTTTCTCGGTCGAACACCGATTGATGGCCAATATGTGGGTGAGTTGATGGAGACGCACCGCATGGTCGGCGTGCCATATACTGATGAGATGATCGAACAGGCGCGGGCAGACTTCGCAGTTCAGGCTGACCCGGATGAAGACTGGGATGGATTGCTCGAGCGGTATCCCGGTGCGGTCGTCAGCAACTTTGATGGCCAGCCCGGTATCACCGAAATGGATGCGCTGATCGCCTATCTTCAAATGCTCGGAACGCTGGTCGATTTCTCGACCTTCGTGCCGGATGCAAGTCGCTAAGGAGCCCTGAACATGGAAACCTATTCTTTTCTCAGAGAGTTGGCTGACAGCTGGGTTTTGCTGGCTCTGACGGCGTTTTTCATAGGCACGATTTTCTGGGCGTTTCGTCCCGGAAGCCGCGCCACCCACCAAGACACATCGAATATTCCATTTCGCAATGACACGTTGCCCTGCGGAAAAGAGTGCGAGGGTCGTTCTTGTGGTGAGACTGGCAAATTCGATCTGGAGGCAGGTCAATGAGTGAGCAAGATATTGACAAGGAAACAGGGATCGAGACCACAGGTCACGATTGGGACGGGATCAGAGAACTGAATAACCCGCTACCTCGTTGGTGGCTCTGGTGCTTCTATCTCACGATTATCTGGGGCATCGGCTACACAATCGCCTATCCTGCATGGCCTTTGGTTTCACAGGCGACAAGCGGACTGCTTGGGTACTCCACGCGGGCCGAGGTCGCGGAAGAGATCGCGAGGTTTGAGCAGAAAAACAGCGCGCTTCGGACAGAACTCGCAAATGTCGAGCTGGCTGCGTTGAGCGAGAATGCGGATCTCAACAGGTATGCCGTTGCAGGGGGTGCTGCTGTGTTTCGGACTTACTGTTCACAGTGCCATGGCTCGGGTGCGGCAGGGGCGAAAGGGTATCCCAACTTGCTCGATGACGACTGGTTGTGGGGCGGAGAACTGGACCAGATCGCCTACACCGTGCGTCACGGCATAAGAAATGAAGTTGATGCAGATGCCCATTGGTCGCAAATGCCTGCCTTCGGTGAGATTCTGGAAGAAGATGAGATCGGTCAGGTCGTCCAACACGTCATGGCTTTGTCGGGCCAGGAGCATGAGGCGAACCTCGCCAGTCAGGGTGCTGTGATCTTTGAAGAACAATGCTCCGCCTGCCACGGCGAAGCTGGTTTGGGGGATCGGGAGCAGGGCGCACCCAACCTGACGGATGCCATCTGGCTTTATGGGGGGGACACCGACAGTCTGACCCAGACAGTCACTTATTCACGCTTTGGCGTCATGCCGCCCTGGGGGGATCGTTTGGGCGAAGCTGACGTGAAGGCGGTCGCTGCCTATGTCCACCAATTGGGCGGCGGCGAATAGCAATATCTAACCTCGCTGGGGAGGGTTTGCGCGACCGGTTCGCGCAAAGAACCCCGGCCTCAGGACCTGTTCGCACCTTTCCTGAGGCCGGGGTTTTTCCGTGCTCAAGTGAATGTGATGCCTATTCCTGCGGATCGCGGGTCATACTGCCGCCAACTGTCAGCCGATGATTGGACGCGGGATGAAAAAGCAGAGCAAAAAAGTTATACGAAAGCCCAAGCAAAAGAGCTCAACCTCGGGCCAAAGTGGGTCGACCCTGAATCGGCGGACCTTTCTGAAATTTGGCCGGGTTGCTGCCATAGCGGTGCCTGTCCTGGGTGTTGCCGGTTATTTCTCCGTTCAGTCAGTGCAGGCGACGATCTGCGAAGCGGATCTCAGTAAGATCGGCAACGGCCGTCCGGCAATTGTGCAAATCCACGATCCCAATTGCCCGGTTTGTCGGACGCTCCAAAAGCAATCTCGCAAGGCATTGAAAAGCTTTGAAGATGGCAGTTTCGAATTTCTGGTTGCCAACATTAAAACGGCTGAGGGCGGTGCGTTGGCGGCGAACCATGGCGTACCGCATGTAACCTTGCTGTTGTTCGATGGCCGGGGAGAAATGGTGCAGATTGTACGTGGCACGAGTAGTGTCGAAGAGCTGCGTGAGATCTTCGGCGCGCATCTTGGCGTAAGTAGTTAGTCACCACGAAAAACTTGACCCAGATCAAAGCTTGCCCCGGGTGTGGCCGCTAAACAGACTTTGCGAACAGGTCTGGAGTTGCGTCAATGAGCGCCGACACACCACCCCCACTCTATGCTCCGCAGGAGCCAATTTTCCCCCGCCGCGTGCAGGGCTTTTTCCGCACGTTCAAGTGGTGGATCATGGCTGTAACGCTGGGCATCTATTACCTGACCCCCTGGATCCGCTGGGACCGGGGACCTAATCTCCCTGACCAGGCAGTTCTGGTCGACTTGGCCGGGCGCCGCTTCTACTTTTTCTGGATCGAGATTTGGCCGCACGAGTTCTATTTCGTTGCGGGTTTGTTGATCATGGCTGGGCTCGGCCTCTTTTTATTCACCTCGGCGCTGGGCCGGGTCTGGTGCGGCTATACATGTCCTCAAACCGTGTGGACGGACCTGTTCATTCTGGTGGAGCGATGGATTGAAGGCGACCGGAACGCGAGGGTGCGCCTCTGGAATGCCAAGTGGGACGCCAAGAAATGGCGGCTGCGGTTAACCAAATGGGCGGTCTGGTTCGTGATTGCTGTTGCGACCGGCGGTGCCTGGGTTTTCTACTTCACCGATGCCCCACAGCTAGCGCGCGATCTGTTGTCATTTCAGGCCCATCCTGTTGCCTACATGACCATTGCTATTCTGACCGCGACGACGTTCCTGTTTGGCGGGTTCATGCGCGAACAGGTTTGCATCTACATGTGTCCCTGGCCGCGCATCCAAGGCGCCATGATGGACGACGCGACTTTGACTGTGGCTTATCGCGATTGGCGCGGCGAGCCGCGCGGCAAGAAGCATGAGGGTACCACCGGCGATTGCATCGACTGTATGGCCTGCGTGAATGTTTGCCCGATGGGCATCGACATCCGTGACGGGCAGCAAATGGAATGCATCACTTGTGCTCTGTGCATTGATGCCTGCGATGATGTCATGACAAAGATCGGCAAACCACGCGGGTTGATCGACTATCTGGCACTCGCTGACGAACCACGCGAACGGGCAGGGGCCGCGCCTCGCCCCATCTGGAAGCACGTGCTGCGCCCGCGCACCATACTTTATACGATCCTGTGGTCCTTGGTGGGTTTTGGTCTGCTGTTCGCATTGTTCATCCGGTCAGACATCGATCTGACAGTGGAGGCCGTGCGCAACCCGACATTCGTGACCTTGTCAGATGGCTCGATCCGGAATGTCTATACCCTGCGTCTGCGCAACAAGCATGGCGAGCCGCGCGATTTCCGGGTGTCGCTTTCCTCCGAAGAAATCCTGCGTATCAATCTTGAAGCTGATCGTCGCAACCTGATCACTGTCGATCCTGACAGCACAACCCAGCAACGTGTCTATGTCACAGCGCGTCCGCAGGATCCTGCAGCACGTCTGGACCGCACGGAGCTCCGCTTCTGGGTCGAAGATATTGAGAGCGGCGAGCGCGCATATCGAAACTCTGTCTTTAATGGAAAGGTGTCACCATGACCGAAGCACGTCCTTTGACAGGTCGCAAAGTTCTGCTGATCGTCTGCTCAGCTTTTGCAGTGATCATCGCCGTGAATCTGACGCTTGCGTTCAAGGCTGTTTCGACGTTTCCCGGGTTGGAGACACGAAATTCATATGTGGCCAGCCAATCCTTTGATGCCGACCGCTCTGCACAGCTGGCCTTGGGTTGGGATGTATCAGCAACTGCGCAGGAGGACACGCTGCGCCTGAGTATTCGCAAGGATGGTCAACCGGTCGAGGCTGAAATCGCTTCAGCCGTTTTGGGTCGTGCGACCAATGTGGCGCAGGATCAGACCCCTGAATTGGTTTTCGACGGTCAGGATTTCACAGCTCCCGTCCAGCTTGCGGCTGGCAATTGGAACCTGAGGCTGGTCGCGCTCGCTGAAGACGGCACCGAGTTCCGACAACGGGTTATCGTGAAGGTCCGCCGGTGACCGCAAGCGTTCAGATATCCGCTTGCCCGGCCTGCGCGGCAGCCCCCCTCGCACGCGAGATTGCTGGCAAAAGCGCTCTGCAGGGCGATGTTGTACTCAGCATTCCGAGCCTGCATTGCGCGGCCTGTATCGGTGCTGTTGAGCGTCGTCTCATGGCCGTTCCGGGTGTCCGGGCGGCTCGTGTGAACCTGAGCCGCAAGCGGGTCAGTATTGACGGGGTCGCGCTGGATGCACCCATGATGATCGAGGCTTTGCAACAAGTGGGGTACGAGGCCCAAGAGCTTGATGCTTCAATGATGGCATCTGTTGAAACGGATGCCGCAGGGCGCGCATTGCTTGTTCGGCTGGCTGTTGCCGGGTTCGCGATGATGAATGTCATGCTGTTTTCCGTCGCGGTCTGGTCCGGGGCATCTGAGGCCACGCGCCTGATGTTTCATTGGATATCCGCGGCAATCGCGGTGCCGACGCTAGCCTTTTCCGGACAGGTATTTTTCGGATCGGCATGGCGTGCCCTGAAGGTCTGGCGCCTGAACATGGATGTGCCAATTTCGCTGGCGATCATCCTGGCCGCACTGATGTCTCTTTACGAAACCGTACTTGGCGGAGAGCAAGTTTATTTTGATGCAGCCTTGTCTCTGACATTCTTTTTGCTTGTTGGTCGATATCTGGATCATCGCACACGCATCGCTGCCCGTTCCGCTGCGCAGGAACTCAGCGCACTGGAAATTCCCAGGGCGCAGCGTCTCGTCGACGGGCGCCTGGAAACGGTGGATGTCGCGGATCTTCTGGTTGGTGATCAGATTTCCGTTCTCACGGGGATGCGCGTGCCGGTTGACGGCGTAGTCGTCGAAGGTTCGGCGGAAGTAGATCGCGCTCTGTTGACGGGCGAAAGCCGTCCGATCCCGGTTGGCGTTGGGGCGACAGTTTCGGCAGGTGAGGTGAACCTCACGGCCCCTCTGACATTGCGCGTGACAGCGGTGGGTGAAGATACGACGCTCAGACGCATGGCGGCGCTTGTCGAGGTCGCGGAAAACGCGCGCAACAAATATACGGCACTGGCCGATCGCGCCGCGCAGATTTATGCACCCTTGGTCCATATTCTGGCTCTTTTGGCTTTCATTGGCTGGATCACCTATGACGGGGACTTCAACCACGCCCTGAACGTGGCAATCGCCGTCTTGATCATCACATGCCCCTGCGCACTTGGCTTGGCCGTGCCTGCGGTGATGACGGCGGCTTCTGGCAATCTATTTCGTCGTGGGTTGCTGGTTAAGACTGGCACAGCCTTGGAGCGCTTGGCCGAGGTCGACACAGTCGTTTTTGACAAGACTGGCACATTGACCGAGGGGCAGGCCCGGCTCGACCTGTCGGTGATGCCCGCGGAAGAACTTGCCGTCTTGATGGCTTTGGCCCAAGCCTCAAACCACCCCGTGTCGCGGGCTATTTTGCAAGCCGTACCCGATGGTATTTCACCTGCCACGCTGAACGATGTGACCGAGCATCCCGGACTTGGGATCTCAGCGACATGGAACGGCAGCAACGTTCGGCTGGGCAAAGGGGAGTGGCTGGGTGCGCCTTCGTCTCCGGCGCTTGCTATCGGAGAGAAATCAGCACGGACGCTGGATTTTGCAGAAACGCTGCGCGATGGCGCGCGAGATGCGGTTCAGGGTTTTGCGTCACGTGGATTGCCGGTGCTTGTTTTGTCAGGCGATGGAGCAGAGGCGGTCGAAAAGGTGTCGAACGCTCTTGAGGCGGATGAAGCTCATGCTGATATGAGCCCGCAGGAAAAACAGGCCATGATCGAAAGGCTGGCACGTGAAGGCCGCAAGGTTCTGATGGTGGGCGATGGCTTGAACGATACGGCTGCCTTGGCGCAGGCCCATGCGTCGATCTCTCCCGCGTCGGCTCTGGATGCGTCCCGCGCAGCATCCGATATCGTGTTGCTGGGCCTGTCTTTGAGCGGTCTGCCAGACGCCTTTGACGTGGCCGTCTCGGCCCGGGCGCGCGTGAAAGAGAACTTTGGCATTGCGGCGAGCTATAACATGATCGCCGTGCCCGTTGCCTTGGCTGGCTTTGCCACACCGCTCGCTGCTGCCATCGCAATGTCTGCTTCGTCGATCACTGTTCTTCTGAATGCTTTGCGTGTGAGGTGAACCGATGAATGTTCTGTTTATCTTGGTTCCGGTGTCGCTAAGTCTGGCGGGTTTGGGGCTTCTCGCCTTCCTCTGGTCATTGCGTGCACGGCAATATGACGACCTCGACGGCGATGCTTGGCGGATATTGCTTGAGGATGAAACGACTGATCAAGAGGATCAGTAGTCGCGCTCGAAATATATGCCGATACCGCTCTCGCCATCCTGACCAATCGACCCGCGCGCCTTCAGTGATGGGGTCAGGTCAATGTTCAGCGAAACCTCTGCCGAGCCATCTGTCCCTGTGGTGACATCTGTATAGATATTGTCCGTCAGGTATTTGCCCACACGCAGAGCGGTGTTGCCTTCGTCATCGGTTGTGACGTCCAGATCATCCAGATTGAAGCTGCGTCGCAGCCGGGAGACGATGCTTTCCCCGCCACGCCCGGCAAGCGTCGCCACGGCATTTGCCAGTTGCAGCGCCTGAAATGCCGACAGTTGGGAGACATCGCGGCGGAAGAAGATTTGTGCAAGAATTTCATCCTGTGGTGCGTCGGGTGAGGACTCGAACCGTACTTCTGGCGAAGAGACGCGACCTTCGATGATAACGCTGGCGGTGCCATTGCCGGTGCGGGTCTGGGCCAAGAAGCGTATGAACGGGTCGAAATCGCCCTGAAGCTGGATTGACCCTTCATCGAGTTGAAAGCGTTTTTCCAATACGTCAAGACGTCCACGGACCAGATCGAACCGCCCGGCGCTGATGACATTCGCGGTGGTGCCTGTGAGGCGCACGCGTCCGCCAAGTTCAGCGTCGATGCCGCGTCCGCGCACGAAAATACGAGACGGCGCGTTGATCAGAATATTGAGCCCGTAGACGGGCCCTGAGCGGCTGTTGGCGGTTGAGCTTTGCCCGATGCCAGCCCGGGCTTGCGTTCGCCTGACTTCGCGGGAAGCTCCGACATGAACGATCTCTGGTATGATCCCGAAGCCTGATACACCGCTTGACGGCACAATAATGTTGGTTTCACCCACGTCGATTTGGCCTGCTATCTGCGCACCACCTTGAAGGTTGCCGCGAATTTCAACGGCACCGTTCAGAATGGTCTCGTAGAGGGTCGGATCGGCCAAGCGAACATCCGAGAGTGAGACTGTAAGTGCGGCTGGCATAGCACCGGTCAGGGTGACTGGGCCGCGAATGGCAACGCGCCCGCCTGAGGAAACGGCCGCATCGAGGTCTACGCCTACACGTCCGTTATTGATGCTGGCAGTCGCCGAGATTTGGGTCAACGCCAGTTGAAAGTTCGGCGCGCTGAACCTGCCATTGTTTGTAGATATTGTGCCGGACAGGGCCTCAAGGCTGGGTTGGCCATTCAGGCGCAGATCAAAGCGGGCGTCGCCTTGAAGGCTGCGCGGCTTCAGGAAAGGTTCAGATAAGCCGAGCGGGGCGTTCCCTGTAATGTCTAAGTCTAACAGACCAGCATTGGTGGCGGTGCCCGTGACCTTTGCGGTCGTCCCTGCCGGACCAGTCAGGTTTGTGTCAATCTGCCAGTTTTCAGCCTGTTGACGCGCTGTCCCATTCAAAGAAAGCGGGCCACCTAATTGCGGCACAAAGGGGCGAATATCAGGCAGGCGCGCGGTGTAGCGCAACGCGGGGCTATCCCCGGTGACGCGGCCGGACAGATCGGCGGTCAGGCCATAGGGCCCGTCAATCTCAGTCTCGACCGTCCAGCCTTCGTCCGATTGTGCCACCACGCCATCCAGTTTGAGCGGTCCGGAATAATTCCTGACAAGTGGACGGATATCCGGAACGGAAGCAGTGACGTTCAGACGGGCCTGCGGACCTGTTGCACGTCCGGCTACGGTTGCGGTGCTGCCGATAGGGCCATCTGCCGCAAGATCGACACTCCAGCCACTCGCATTCTGTGTTGCGTTGCCCGACACATTCAGAGAACCAGGCAGCCGCGGTTCGATCTCGGCGAATTCAGCCAGAGTGAGAGCCAGTTGAACTTCAGAATCGTCAGTTGCGAAGCGCCCGTTTGCAGTCAAATCGATCTGTTCGTTGTTTATCTTCGCGGCCTCCAGCACGGTCCCGGTTGTGTCCCGTCGTGCAACAATTGAGACGGAGGTTGTGCCTCGCAACACCTTGTCAGCCTGCTCCTGCCCAACCCGAAGATCATCAGTCCGACCATCGACCCGAAGGTCAAACTTGCCGCCCAAGGCGACTTGTCCGTCTACTTCAAGCTCCGCGCTACCGGCAATCTCGCGACCGGCCAGTTGGGAAAAGCGGCTCAGGTCCTGCGTGATTAGGCGCGCGTCAAGATCGGTTTCAAACCCTGTACCCAATGCGCTGATGGTGGCTTCACCCGTCAGGTTTGCGGAAACGGTGTTCAGGTCAATCTGGCGGATCTCAACCGGCTCACCCTCAAGGTAGGAAATCTGCATCGACCCGTCGACCGCGCTGCCCAACGCCGCGGCCAAGGCGGGATCGGTCGGATCAAGAGCCTCGGCCTCAAAGTCCACATTTGCCGTCACCCGGCCCAAGGCCCCAACATCCCTGGCCAGATCGCCGCCCGCGATCAGGCGCAGATCGCCAATCTTTATCTCGTTGCGATCAAGGCCTTGGATGCGCAGCTTTGATGTCCAGCGGTCCGATACCGCGCGGTCGAATTGCACGGAGATATCGGCGCGATCAACACGTGTTTCCGCGCCGGGAAGGGGCAGGAGCACTGCATCATCAGCGGCCAGAGTGCCGTCCAGATCGATGCGTTCAGGCCAGAAATCCGGGTTCAGGACGGCGGAACCGTTCAGCGTCAGAGCCTCTGCGCTTATCGCAAGTCTAGAGAGATCAAGCGATCCGTCGGCGGCCCGGCGCCCGGCAAGCTCCAGCGCTACGTCGTGTCCGAAGAAGGCTTGGTACTGTGGCGCGAACAACGCCGTGACGTCGCCGCCGAGATTTGCTTCAAAGCGCCTTGCGGGCTTTGCACCTTGTTCCGCTTCCGCGATGAGCCGAACCTGACCGGTCAGGCGATCCCGCCCGTCTGTTGCGATGGCAATATCGGTTACAAAGTCATCAAGGGGACCGTTGCCTTCTATCTGCAAGGTCGTGGCCGGGCGTCCCGGAAGATCAATTAAACGTGCAGCAATCCCGGCCGGCCCCTCGCTGAGATTGATCTTGAGATCCACGATTTGCGTCTGATCCTCAAAAGCGGCGTCAATCTCAAACTGTCCATCCTGTCCGTCGATCCGGTTTGCGGTCAGATTTGCGCGTCCCGATCCGTCGGCCAGACTGGCGGAGGCGGCAAAAGTCAGCCGCATTTCTTCGCCCAGAACTGGCGCGCCGAGGATAATCTCGGCCACTTCGAGCGCTTCGATGTCGATAGAGACGGGCAGCTCCGGCAGTTTGAAATCGCGCGCTTCTGCTTCTGGCATTCTGTCGTCAACGGGTTTTGGTGTGCGGGCCAACTCGATAGAAGCCGCTGATACCCGCTCGATGTCGATACGTCCGCGGAGAAGGGCGCTGCGATTCCACCGAAGCACCAGATCGCGCATCGTCAGCCAGATGCCGTCATCATCGGCGATGGTGATGGTCTCGATCGTCGCTTCGCTGGATAGTGCGCCGCGAAATCCGTTGATCTGAACATCACGGCCGTCGCCAGCCAAGCTGTCTTGCAAGAGGTTGGTCAAAAAGCCTTTGTCATCGTCCTGCGCGGAAGCAGCACCAAGACATGTCAGCCAAAGGCCCAAAACAAGGAGGCACAGGCGTATCATCAGAAGGCCTGCCCAATGCCGATATAGACCTCAAAACCGTTATTGTCGCCGGGTCCGCTGACCGGAAGCCCAACGTCCAAACGGATCGGGCCGATGCCGGTGTCGTAGCGGATGCCGACGCCTGCGCCACTGTGCCATTCGCCGGTCGAACCATCGGGAAAGGCTTCCGGCCCGATATAGCCGAGATCGTAGAAGCCGGCGACGCTCAGCTTGTCGCCGGTCTTTAGGCGAATTTCGCCGGACAGGCCCAGGAAAGATCGTCCTCCGACCTCGTTACCGCCACCCAAGTCAACGCCGAGCGACTGGTACTCTTGCCCTCGGACGGTCCCGCCGCCGCCGGAGTAAAACAGAAAATCCGCCGGGGCCGTGTTCAGCCCGGGGCCTGTGACCGAGCCCAGCTGGCCCCGAAGCGCAAATGTAAGCCGGTCGTCTCTGCCCACTGATTTATATCCGCGGATATCGGCATAGGTGCGTAGGCCGTTCTCGGTGCCGCGCAGGCTATAGAATGGCGTCAGGCTCAATTCAGCGTAATAGCCTTCTGTCGCGCTCAATCGATCATTGCGGTAATCGAACACAGCCGATGCAGGTGCCGTCAGAATGGAATAGGAACGTGTGCCGAAGGCATCGGTTGTATCCGCAGTGCGAAAGCCCAATCCGAATGTATATGTGCGCTTTTCTGTGGCATAGCGTTTGATGCCTGCCTCAAGCGAGAACTGCTTGGATTGGAAATTCACCTCATCGAGGCGTTCAAGTTCGGTTGCGATGAAGAAATCAGTATCTTCGTTGAATGTGGCAGGGCGGTCGATGCGCACGCCAATCCTATAGTCAGTGCCGCCGCTTTGTCCGCCGATCCCGGAAACGTCGCCCTCTATCCGAAACCGCTCTGCGCCCCCCAGCAGATTGCGATGCAGCCAGAAGGCAGATAATCCGAGCCCCTCCAGCGAGGAGATTTCCGCGCCAAACCCGATGCGGCGCGGTGGCGCTTCGACCACCTGTGCTGTCACATCGATGGTGTTATTCGGGCCGATCTCTTCTGCCTCGGTCAGGGCTACGACCCGGAATGTCCCTGTGCGCCGCAGTCGGGTTGTCGCGCGGTCGATCTCTTCGGGAGAAAAGACCTTGCCGGTAGGCAGTCCTGCAATTTTTTCGACGCGGCGGGTGCGGACATCTTCGTTGCCAGTGATGATCAGTCGGCCAAACCGAAGCTGAGGGCCCGGATCAAGCGCTATCTGTGCGTCAAGCTGCGCTTGTTCGTGCCGTGCTGTGATCCTCTGGTCTGAAACGCGGGCCTTCGCGTATCCTTTGGCCCGCCACCCATCTATCCCGGCAGCAGCGGTATCCCGCAGGATATCGACACGGGCGATTGCACCCGGCCTGAAATCTTCGGGCAGTTCGGTGTCCAATGCGACCGGCGCGATAGTTGCGCGGCCAAAGCGAAAGGCGGGGCCGGGCCTGACACTGATTGTTGCCGCCCGTATCGAGGCCGGTGGGTTGATCGGGGAGATGCCAGCAGCTTCGCGCCCGTCGAGCTGGATTGTGACGACCGGAGCATAGTGGCCATATCTGTAGAGCGCGGTGACAAGGCGCTGATAATCCGCTTTGGCGGCCGCCAGTACGTCCTGAGAATTTTTCGGTTCACCGGTTTGAAGCGCGACCAGCAGCGACGCCGCTTCCAAGTCTGCGTTCAAATCTTCATTATCAAGGGTCGAGCGAATTTTAACATCAAGCGCCGCGACCTGTGACGCCACAAGAACAGCGCAGAGGGTCAGATATCGCAGGGCCGTCCTAATGCGGATCATTGCTTGATCATTCCGGTCTCAACAAATCGCGTGATGCGCGCCGAAGCGAGCTGACACTACTCAATAGCGGAACGACGTAAAAAGTTCCCCACCTAGGGATGTTCTACGGTAAGCGTGACACGAAGAAAACAGATCGCGCGATCACGATCTGTTACCCGCCGAGGAAAAGTCGCCCGACATCCGGATTGTCGAGCAGGTCATCGCCTTTGCCCGCAATAGCCAGCTCGCCAGAAACCAGAACATAACCGATATCGGCAAACTCCAGTCCCTTTTTCGCGTTTTGCTCAACCATGACGATGGTTTTGCCCTCGACTTCCTGCAGGTCGCGCAAAATCTCGAAAACCATGTCGATGAAACGTGGCTCGAGCCCGATGGAGGGTTCATCAACCAGTAGGATTTCAGGGTCCATAACCAAAGCGCGACTGATCTCCAGCAAACGCCGCTCGCCACCCGACAGAACCTTGGCCTGATGTTTGCGGCGTGCAGCTAGCCTCGGGTACTTGTCGAATATCTTTTCTGCGGCTTCCTTGGCGCGGGCAGGTTGGTCTTTCAGAAAGCCACCCATCCAGAGGTTTTCTTCCACTGTCATACCCGGAAAGACGGATTTGTCCTGCAAGATGTAAGCAATTCCTGCTTCGCTCAACTTTGACGAGGGCGACAGCTTGCCGATTTCCCGTTTGTCTGGGCCGTCCCCGACCAAAACTTCGCCAGAGAAGATATTGTTGAACCCGAAAATCGCATGAAGGATCGTCGATTTTCCCGCTCCGTTTGGCCCGATCAGGCAAAGCGATTGCTTGCGCGCAACGTGTAGGTCGATGTTGTGCAAGATTTCCATCTTGCCGTAACCGGCCCGCAGGTTGTTCAAAGACAGATATGGATCGTTGTTGGCCAGCGCGAGCAAGTCTTCGACTTGAACCTCTTGCGCAATAGCAGCAGCTTGCGCCGTGACGGCTTCGACTGAAATGACCGTATCGACCGACCCGCCGTGATACCCGGTGGTTTTCTTCTTATCAGCCATCAATGCGCTCCCAGATAGGCGTCAATGACGCGCGGGTCATCCTGGATATCTTCGGGCTTGCCAGACGCCAGCATCTCGCCATGAGCCAGACAATAGACCGTGTCGGCCATGTTCATGATTACCCGCATATTGTGTTCGATGATCAGCAACGTGATGCCAAATTCAGAATTGGCGCGCTTAAGGCGATCAATCAGGCCGTTGATCAGTGTCGGGTTGATCCCTGCCGTTGGCTCATCAAGAAGCAAAACAGTCGGCTCGTTCATCAATGCCATCGCGAATTCCAGAAGCTTTTGCTGACCGAATGACAATGAGCCCGAACGCAGATTGCGCTTTTCGTAGAGACCTACAAACTCCAGCAGATGCTCGGCTCGCTCGTAATCCTCGCGCGTGTTTCGCTTCAACGCGTCCATCAACGACATCTTGCGATGGGGCAGGGAGATCAGCATGTTCTGTACGCAGTTCATCGCTCCGTAGATGCGGGTTGTCTGAAAGGTTCGCAGAAGGCCCAAGCGTGCGATCTCAGGCACCAGCATTTTCGAGATTTCCTGGCCCTCGAACTTAATGCTGCCCTTGTCGATCGGGTGATAGCCGACGATCGAGTTGAACAGGGTCGTCTTGCCTGATCCATTTGGTCCGATCAGACCGGTGATGCCGCCTTTCTCAACTTTCATCGAGATATCGGCGTTTGCCTTCACACCGCCGAAGGATTTGGAAACACCGTTCAGTTCAATAATGCTACTCATTGCGCTGCCTCCACCGGTTTCTCCTCGATGGTTTCACCGAACCATTCCGGCTTTTTCGTCGCCAGCCAACCCATCAGTCCATCCTGGAAATAGACCACGACGACCACGATCAGCGCTCCAAGCGCAACCCATTGCCAGCCGAGGAAATAGTTCCATGTCAGCTCTTTGAAGACATGGAACATGATTGCGCCAATCACAGGACCCCAAAGCGTGCCTTTGCCGCCCAAAAGCACACAAACGACCATGAAGATACCAAGGTTGATGGTTTGATAGGCTGTTTCCAGAGGTTCGAAGTGGATGAGCTGGAAGGCAGAGATCGCACCCGCGACACCAACGAAGAAGGCCGACATCGCCCATGCCACCAGTTTGTAGCGTAATGTATGGATGCCCATCGCTTCGGCTTTTTCCTCATCGTCCCGGATCGCGTTGATCGCGGCCCCGAAACGGGTCGAGTAGAGCCACTTGCAAAACATGAATAGAGCGACGCCCGTGGCGGCGTAGAGGAAGTAGATCAGGAACTTGAAGTTCTCAAAGTCACCCGGTGGGCTGGGCATGGAAATACCCTGGCCACCACCGACCCAATCCCAGTTCGATACCAGCTCACCTGCCGCAATCGCTACGCCCAAAGTGCCGATGGCGAAGTAGGGGCCACGCAGCCCAAATGTCAGGTATCCGATGATGATCGCGCAAAGCGAGCAGAACAGTCCCGCCGCAATCAGACTGAGCGCAAGGCCGGTATAGTATTGCGTGGGCGTCCACTCATAGATGCCGCCACCCGAGGCTGCGGTGTATTCACCAACATTGTAAACAAGTCCGATGGTGACAACTGCGGCCACATACATACCTGTGCCGTAGAAGAAGATGTTCCCGAGCGAGTTGTATCCCATCTGCCCGCCGGTCATGTCCCAGCTCAGGGCTACGATGATCATCAGCCACAAGGTTGCCAGCTGGGTATTGTAGGCGGGAAACAGGAATGGCGCGACGATCGTAAAAGCGATGATTGCGATGTAGAGAAGTGCTTTGTTCATCCCCGCGCCCTCACTTCAACACTTGACGGTTGCGTTTTTGCTGGCTCAGGCGATAGGCCAGAACCAACAACAACAGCAGAACCGCGATCGCTTGCTGATACCCGATCCCGAAGATGTGGGAGCCGTATTGCTCGGCGGCGCCAATCCCCAGACCTGCAGCGATGACGCCCGGCAGATTTCCCAGGCCCGCGGCAGTCACAATGACAAAAGCGCGCACGGAATAGGTGATGCCGTAGAAGGGCTGAATGACCCAGACCATCACGATGATTGCGCCGGCGGCCCCGCAGATGGCAGCGTTCAGTGAGAAGGTGAAGGCATAGACCTTTTCTGTATCAATCCCGAGCACGCGCGCGGCTCGAGCGTCCTGAGCTGTGGCGCGAATGGCCTGACCCATGCGGGATTTTTTCATGAACAGGATAACGGCAGTGGCCAATGCAGCGGCCATGCAAACCCCGATAAGCTTGGCCATCGGGATGTCGATCAATCCATCGGCAAAATAAAGCGTCGGCAACTCAAGGTTCACGGATTGGGTGTCAGAACCAAACATCAGGTTCATGATCTGCGCCATCATGATGGCCAGACCGAATGTCGCCAGAAGTGACGTGAACAGATCGCGTTCAATCACGCGGGTAATCAGGAGTTTGTATATGACCCATCCAAGGACCCACATCAGCGCAAAGGCGGCAGGCACTCCGAACAGTGGGTTGATGCCCCATTGAGCCAAGGTCCAACTAACATATCCACCCGCGATGACGAAATCGCCCTGTGCGAGGTTTTTGACGTTCATCACCCCCCAGACCAGCGCCAGCCCGTAGGCCGACAGGGCAAACAGCGCACCGATCATGACCCCGTCGATGATGATCTTCAGGTTCACAATCGGGTATTCCAGCAGTAGCTGCAGGTTAAAAAGTATCTGATCCATGGCGATTGCCTTGGCCTCCCCCCGGTCGCTCGTTCAGCGAGCTTATTTGTAGGAAACGCCGGGCAATGTGGTGCCCGGCGTCATTGCTTTAAGGCTCTTGTCCTTTAGGGACGTGGCCAAACCAGTTCGTGGCTGGCGAAGTCCGAAGGTGCAACAACGTTATATTCGCCGCCTTGGATCTGACGCAGCACCATTGGCTTGGCGATGTTGTTGCCAAACTCGGAAAATTTGATGCCACCGTAGAAGGTCATCAGGTCGGTTTCGGAGATCGCATCACGAACCGCTTCCTTGTCGAGCGTACCAGCCCGCTCGAACGCGTCCTTGAAGACATAGACAGCGGCTGAAGCCTGTGCAGTCTGATAAGGCACCTTCTTGTCCGTGTACTCAGGATAAGCCGCTTTGAATTCCTGTTCGTAATTCGCGGCAGTGCCGAAAATCGGGTCTTCATAGCTCAGTGTTTCAGCCCATTGGGTCGAGCACAGAACATTCTCCGCGAAATCCCCGAAGTTGCCTGTCACATCGGCCGCTTCGCAGTGGGTGATTGCAACCATTGGAACACTGATCTTCTGTTCGCCGATCTGGCGTACGGCCGTTGCGGCGCCTTTCGAGTGACCAGAGACAATAAGCACATCCGGCTTAACCAGCTTCACCTTTGTCAGGATGGCGGTCATATCGGACAGATCGCGCGGCAATTTTTCGTCCAGCACGATTTTCATGTCAAATTTGCCCGCGTCCTCCAGAACACCCGCACGGATATCAAGCGAGAAGGGGTCGTTTTCGACTGCGACAGCAACCTTGACCTCTGAAGGATCCTTGCCTTCCTTCTTTGCCTGCTCTGCAGCCAAAGTAATGGCGGAGGCGAGGTATTGCTCCGATGTGGAAAGAACAGCAAAGAGATACTTGTAGCCCTTGTTGAAGAGCGAACGTGATGCGCCCTCAGCTTCGACCATCGGGATCTGATATTTCTCAGTCACAGGCGCAATCGCCTTGGTCATGCCGGATGAATACGGCCCAAGCATGTATTGAACGCCGTCCTGATTGATCAGGCGTTCTGCCAGCGTCGCGCCGCGGTCACCTTTGGATTCGTCGTCGTAGTAGATGACCTTGAAGTTGTAGCATTTGTCGCCAATTTTGATTCCGCCATTCTCGGCGATCTTCTTCATGGCGAATTCATAGCCGTTTTGAGCGTGAACACCGTTGGTCGCGTATTTGCCGGTCAGCGAGATGGCAGATCCAAGGACCAGATCTTCACAAGCATGTCCATCTGCATAAGCCGCGCCACCTACAAGCGTCGCGGACGCAATGACACTCAACGCAATATTGCGCAGTTTCATGGATTTCCTCCCAGAAATTATGTTTGTCGCGAGCCTCTTGGTTTGGGCTCCGTCCGATGAGCCTACACGTAAATGCTTAGCGATCAAGGGAAGTGGCCGAGAAACCGTGTCGCGATCCGGTTGCAAACCGTCGCAAGCGGTGATCATATTCACGGCATGAGCCCCCGAAGGGGCGCGATACCAAGTGCCTTTCAGGCACAACCAACCGGGAGTAATTCATGACACGTTTGACGACTTTGGCCGCTGTTCTTTTGGCCAGCACCGCTCTTGGCGCATCTGCCGAGACCTTGAAATGGGCGCGCGCTGGGGACGCGTTGACGCTCGACCCGCATGCACAAAACGAAGGCCCGACCTCGGCGCTTGCGCACCAGATCATGGAGCCGCTTGTGATGCGCGACATGACCGGTGCCATTGTTCCAGCGCTGGCCACAGAGTGGAACCCATCGGAAGAAAATCCCAATGTCTGGGTGTTTCAGTTACGCGAAGGCGTGTCATTCCATGACGGTTCGGCCTTTGACAGTGAAGATGTGGTCTTCTCTCTGAACCGCGCCATGACCGAAGACAGTGATTACAAAGAGCTGCTTGCCTCGGTCAAAGAAGTGCGCGCGGCAGGGCCCCTGACCGTTGAGATTGAAACCAACGGTCCAAACCCAATCATGCCCAACAACCTGACCAACATGTTCATGATGGATAAAACATGGGCCGAGGCGAACAACGCCGTGAAGGTGCAGGATTACGAAGGTGGCGAAGATACATTCGCCGCCAAGAATGCCAACGGCACCGGGCCTTACAAACTGGTCAGCCGTGAGCCAGACGTCAGAACTGTAATGGAAATCAACGATGCCTATTGGGGCAAGGATGAGTTTCCAATGGAGGTGACCCGGATCGAATACACACCGATCCAGAACGCTGCGACCCGTGTGGCAGCCTTGCTGTCAGGTGAAGTGGACTTCATTCAGGATGTACCTGTTCAAGACCTTGAGCGCGTTGCCGCAACAGATGGCTTGGATGTGCGTACGGCGCCACAAAACCGGGTGATCTTTTTCGGTATGAACATGGGCGACGCTGACCTGAAGAACGACAATGTAGAGGGCAAGAACCCGCTCTCCGACGTTCGTGTGCGTAGGGCCATGTCGATGGCGATCAACCGTGATGCGATCAAGAAGGTCGTTATGCGCGACCAGTCAGCCCCTGCTGGCATGATCTCACCGCCGTTTGTGAACGGCTGGGATGAGACGATGGATGCCTCCTCGAAAACCGATGTCGACGGAGCGAAGGCACTGATGGCCGAAGCAGGCTACGGCGATGGGTTCTCGATCCAGCTCGACTGCCCGAATGATCGCTACATCAATGATGAGGCGATTTGTCAGGCGGCTGTCGGTATGCTTGCGCAGGTTGGCGTGACCGTGAATCTCGATGCCAAGCCAAAGGCGCAGCATTTCCCGCTGATCAACAATCTGGAGACGGATTTCTACATGCTCGGCTGGGGCGTTCCGACTTACGACTCGGAATACATCTTTAACTTCCTGGCACACACGAAGGGTGAGAAATATGGCTCATGGAACGGCACACGCTATTCCAATCCTGATCTGGACGCGAAAATTCAGGCCTTGGCGTCCGAAACGGATCTCGAAAAGCGGAACGCTGACATCGCATCGATCTGGGAGGTCGTTCAGGAAGAACAGCTCTACATTCCTATCCACCACCAGGTTCTGAACTGGGGCATGAAGTCTGGCGTTGACACGGTTGTTGCCCCTGACGACACGGCCAAGTTCAAGTACTTCAAGCTGAACTAAAGTCGAGAGACACCGCAGTTCGAAAAGCCCCCACGTTCGGGGGCTTTTCTTATTTGGGGGTGGCGCTTTCTCTTGCGGCGATGAGGCGCTACGGAGCTTTGCTGAGCAACTGAACCACCTCGTCAGTTTCCGGGCGACGTCGTGTGTTTTGTGGCACATGAACGATAAGCGATTTGCCTGTGCTGCACGAAAAACTGTGCATCGCTCGCAGGTCGCCATCAGAAAGTGCGTCTTCGATCAGGCACAGATGCCCCATCAGTGCGCCAGCCCCGGCTTTGGCCTCTTCAACCGCGAGACTATAGAGGGAAAACTGCGGTCCGTTTTGCGCGTCACGAATTTGTATACCCGAATTCTCCGCCCACATGGACCAATCCTGCATCCATGTTTGGTCGTGGAGAAGCGACATGACTTCAAAAGGGTCATCCCCCTGACTGCGGTCCAAAAGGCTCGGCGCGCAAACAGGGATGATCTCGTCTGGGCAGATACTGATCTGATCTGGTGAGTCATTGGGCGCAGCAAAGAAAATTGACAGATCGAACAATTCCCGCGACAGGCTTGGTGGCGTCTCCATGGCGGTGACTGAGAAGCTGATTTGCGGGAAAGTCTCGCGTATTTTGCTAAGCCGCTTTGGCAACCAAAGTTGCGCTATCGACGGCAGCGCAGCGATATGAAATTCAGCATCTGACTTGAGATTGCGCAAGGCGCGGGTCGCATCCGCCAGCGCGTCGAACGCTTTGGTAAAGTCCGACACAAGTGCTTGCCCTGCCTTTGTCAAAGCCACACCTTGAGCGTTCCGACGGAACAGGGGCATGCCCGCCCAGCTTTCCAGCGCTTTGACATGTTGAGATATAGCGCCAGCGGTGACGTTCAGTTCTTCCGCCGCGCCGACAAAGCTGGCGTGACGTGCCGCCGCCTCGAAAGCGCGCATTGCATTCAAGGGGGGACCTTTCGGCCGCTTGGGCGCAACACTCATTTCTTAGCCTTAGTTTTTCTACGGCAAGAAATAGCAATTCTGCTTTGCACTGTCACCGTTAGTCTTTCAAGATCGGCGCAACGATGGAGGATACGACGTGACACTTGCGCAAAGAGATTGGGTGCCGGGCGCCAGCGAAACCCTAGTTCAGGACATAGCTGCGAAAGCCACTACGTTGTCGTCTGAAAGCCTCCTGTCGCGGATTGCACATCTGGCTGAAAAAAACCGGCTGATCCATGAGGAAGAGTGCTTCAATCTCAATCCCGCAACAAATGTCATGAACCCCAAAGCAGAGGCGTTGCTGGCCTCCGGCATCGGGTCTCGGCCCTCGCTGGGATATCCGGGCGACAAGTATGAGATGGGACTAGAGGCTATTGAAGAGATCGAAGTTATCGCAGCCCAACTTTGCGCAGATGTCTTTGACGCAAAATTTGCTGAGGTACGTGTTCCATCGGGGGCGATTGCAAATCTCTATGGTTTTATGGCGACCTGTAAGCCCGGCGACACGATCATCGCGCCGCCTGCTTCCATCGGGGGGCATGTGACCCATCACGTCGCAGGGTGTGCGGGGCTTTACGGGTTGCGTACCATCGATGCCCCGGTGAATGCCGATGGCTATACGATTGATCTAGACCAGCTGCGAACCTTGGCGCTTTCTGAGCGGCCAAAGCTGATCACCGTTGGCGGCAGCCTCAACCTCTTCGAGCATCCTGTTGCCCAGGTGCGGACCATTGCCGATGAGATTGGCGCGAAAGTCATGTTCGACGCGGCGCATCAATGTGGGATCATTGCAGGACGAGCTTGGTCAAACCCGCTGACCGAAGGCGCGCATTTTATGACGATGAGCACCTACAAAAGCCTTGGTGGCCCGGCGGGTGGTCTGATTGTGTCTAATGATGCGGAGATGGCCGAAGCGCTTGATGCCATCGCTTTCCCCGGTATGACGGCAAATTTTGATGCTGCGAAAACGGCAGCATTGGCCGTTACGATGCTGGATTGGCGGGACCATGGTCAAGCCTACGCCAAAGAGATGATCGCCATGTCGCAAGCCCTTGCAGCGGCGTTGGATGGGCAGGGCGTTCCGGTCTTTTCTGGTGCGCAAGGTTTCACAAGATCTCATCAATTCGCCGTTCTGGCCGAGTCCTTCGGAGGCGGGCAAGCTGCATCCAAGCTGCTGCGCAAGAAAGGCTTCCTCGCCTGCGGTATTGGTCTGCCCGTGGCTGCGGTCGAGGGCGACATGAACGGTCTGCGGATCGGAACGCCTGAACTGGTGCGTTGGGGCATGACATCCAAGGACGCGGGTAAATTGGCGGAACTGATCAAGCGGGGACTGAACGACGAGCCGATTGCGGCAGAGGTCTCTTCTTGGCGCAAGGTGTTTTCCGATCTTCACTTTGTGCATTGATGGCGGGAGCGGCGATCAGTCGTCTGAATTGTCCAATGTGGTTGCAGCCTTAGGCCAAACTGGACAGATCATTCGTCGCAAGTATTGAACCGTTTTCAAGACGGGTGCCGATGCTCGTATTGATCACATCTGCGGCGGGCAGAGTTATGCTGCAGCGAAGCCTTGCACTGGCGCTCTTTCGGCGAAGATGGGGCGGCGCATCTGCATCATGCGTTTTGCCTCGTCGCTGCGCCCGAGTTTCAACAATACGTTCACGCACGTCAGCTCTAACAGATCGCGTTGCGCGCGCGAGCCTCCGAGGCGCGCGTGGTCTGCCATTGCAGGCACAAGCTCCTGCAAGGCGGTTTGCCAATCCTGACCGGCGACAGATTTCCATGCGCGTGATATCGGCGCGACGAGATCCCCCGCAAAGCCGTTTGCCGTTTCCGTCAGAATGGCGAGCCGCTCTCCGTCGCCTGCCATTGCGTGAGCAAGTGCTGCATGTATGTCGGCAAAGCTTTGCCCCGATTTTGGAAAGTGTTTTGCTGCATAGTCGCTCAACACGCGCCAGCGCTCTGGTGCCACCTCGACGCCAGCCAGATCAGCACGCCAATAGATTGCCGCCGTGTCGGTCAGTACGTTGATCGCCATACTGTCCGAAGCGCCGGGCGCAACTGCAGTGTCGATGGTGTCCCACATCTGGTCAATCTGGCCCAGTTGCAGGGCCCAGAGCGCTTCGTGCCAGCTTAGATGACCATGCAGCAAGGACCGCTTGTCATAGTCCGTCATCCAGCCCCGCAGATACTCAAGGCCAGCGGTGGCGTCGCCCAATTCGTATTGCTCATGTGCTTTGAAGTGAGAGCCATTGGCATTGCGCGGGTTCTGATCCAGCGCGCGTTCCATCAAAGCAAGGGCAGGGGCAGCCTGACCGGTTTCGCACAAAGACAAGGAATGCATGCTCATCATCCACCAATCCTCCCCATAATGGGGGGACAGATAGGAGGTGTAGGCCAATAGCTCCGCCTCGCGACCTGCCAGACCGGAAAAGCCGATCAGACCGAATACGTTGGTGTTCAACTGGGCAGCAATCGCATCGCGAGGGCTTTCTTTGACATGCGCCCATACAGCAGATCGGGCTTCTACGGGCTTGCCCGACATGAGCAGTGCGAAGATGTCGATGTGCCTTTGCTCCCTCGCGCTCAATCCGTCTTTGAGCGAGACGGCCTTATCCACGGACGCTTTGGCCCCGGCCATGTCCGAGGCGTACATCAATGCGCGCGCCATCCCGATATGCCCCAGGGCGAATGCCGGATCGGCTTCGATCGCGCGGTTAAATGCATCTATGGCGCCGTGGGTGGCGGCGAGGATATGATCTACCCCCTCGATATAGGCGTCCCGGGCCACATCAGAGCTCGTTGACATCTGGTTTCCATATCGATCCTGCAGCATTTCTTTTACCCCTTTCACCGTTTAGTCTGGTCAGGCTAACAGGCTTGTTGTGCTCTGTCTTGTCTTGCGATCACGCCGATTTGACGTGACCCCGTCGCGTGATACGGTCACGCTGGTGTGATGGGGGGCAGAGCATGTCCTCAAGACTTCGAAAGGAATACCCGATGTTGAGACTGACGACCGCCTCGGCTCTGGCGCTGGCCATTGCGATGCCCGCTGCCTCCGAGACCTTCCGCTTTGCGGGAACTACCGATCCACAGACCATGGACCCTCATGCGGTCAATTCGGCCCCGGTTCTGGGCTTTCTTAACAATGTCTATGAGGGACTTGTGCGCCGCGGTAAGGATATGGCGATCGAGCCTGCGCTTGCTGTGTCGTGGGAGGCGATTGGTGATGGTGCGGGCTGGCGCTTCAAATTGCGCGAGGGCGTGACCTTTCAGAACGGCGAAGAGTTCAACGCAGACGATGTAATATTCTCCTATGAGCGTGCATCTTCCGAGCAGGCTGACACGGCAAGCTGGTTTGCACCTGTGTCCGGCATGACCAAGGTCGATGATTTTACCGTTGACGTGATGACGACCGCACCGAACCCGATCTTCCCAGACAGTATTGCCAACTGGATGATTATGGATAGCGGTTGGGCTGCTGCCAATGGCGCCGAGCGCCCTGCCAAAGATGCCGAAAACCATGCGACCTTAAATACAAACGGAACCGGTGCCTTCAAAGTTGTCGAGCGTCAACCGGGCCTGAAGACTGTGCTGGAGCCCTTCGATGGCTGGTGGGGCAATGCCGAGCATAACATCACCCGGGCCGAATTCACACCAATCCAGAACCCTGCGACGGCTGTCGCAGCCTTGTTGTCTGGCGATGTGGATATGATCAACCCGGTGCCTATACAGGATGCCGCGCGTCTTGATGGAAATGACAAGGTCAACGTGATCCGCGGCATTGAAGCGCGTGTGATAATGCTGGGCTTCCCGCATCAGGCCGAAGCGCTGAAGTATGGTGCAGACGCGGGCAAGCCGAACCCCTTCAAGGATGCCCGTGTGCGTGAAGCGGTGGCCAAGGCCGTCAATGTACCGGCAATTCTGCAGACCATCATGCGCGGCTCTGCTGAGCCTGCCAGCCAATTGGTCAGCCCGGCCATGCGGGGTTATTCAACGGCCAATGCCGATCGTCCGGCTTTCGACGTTGAAGGAGCCAAGGCACTTCTGGCTGAGGCTGGCCACGGAGATGGATTTTCCTTCGGCCTCAAATGTCCCAATGACCGGTACCTCAATGACGAGGCGGTGTGTCAGGCGGTGACGGGTATGTTGGCGCAAATCGGTCTCAAGGCAGAGCTGGATGCGATGCCGGTGCAAAACTACTGGCCGGAATTACGTGAAGACAATTACGATATGTATCTGCTTGGCTGGTCGCCGGGCACGTTCGATCACGAGCATCCGGTTCGTTTTCTGGTGACAACGCCAAATGCGGAGAAGAAGCTGGGATCCTGGAATTTCGGGGACTATTCAAACGCCCGCGTTGATGAGCTTTTGCCGATGATCCAGTCCGAGATTGACGACGCAAAGCGTCAGGCGATGATTGATGAGGTCACATCGATCTATCAGGACGATCACACTTATGTCCCGATGTATGTTCAGCCGCTGGTCTGGGGAACCGGATCGAATATCGAACTGACCCAACGCCCGGACAATTTCTTCATCCTGCGCTGGGTGACAGTAAACTGATTTCGAATTGCGCTGTGGCGCAATCCGACCAAGGCGAGGGGGGCTCTGCCCCCCTCGTACTCCCCCCGGGATATTTTTGAACATGGGAAGACAGGCTGGATTCAGAAAGAGGGTGTGTCTTCGAAGAGTTTTCCCAATTGTCTTATGAGCGCGTCATTCCCCCTTGTGATCAGGGCAAGTTCGCGGGTCACAGGGCAAGGCTCGGACTTAAGAACGCTCAGCCGGCCATCATCGAAACGTTGTATGTCGGGGAGGGGGAGCAGCGTGAAGCCCAAGCCCCGCGCGACACACCCGACAATCGCCTCAACACTGTCGAGCACGACCACGTCGGAGGCGCGCTTGCCCACTTCTTTCGCAATCAGCTTGCCGATGCCAGATGCGGGCATGAAGTGGAAGAAACGCGATTGCACAAACAGTTTTTTCAGCGAGGTTTTGGCCATGTCGCTGGGGGCCACATAAACCAGCGGCTCCACCCGCAGGCTTTGCAGCGTCAGATCACTTTGGGTTTGAATTTCCGCCGTGATCACGGCTGCATCAAGCGCACCGGATCGCACACGGGCCTCTAATGATGCAGAGAGGTCTGTTTCGATCTCGAACCGGGCGGCGGGGGCGCGTCTTTCACTTTGTATCAGAAAATTCGGTAGCAATCTGACGCTGGCGGTCGGGACAAACCCTATGCGAAACTGGCCGCGCAGCTCGGTTTGGGGTGTTGCAAGTGCGCGTATTTCGCGTTCTGTCTGCGCCATATACTCCGCCTTATCGCAGATCTGACGGCCAAGCGGGGTGAGTTGCGGCGGCCGGTGGCTTCGATCAAACAAGGTGACACCCAGATCAGCCTCCAGCGCCTTTATCTGCATGGAGACAGCCGAAAGTGTCATATTGCGCGCCTCGGCAACGGCGGCAAAGCCACCCAATTGCCGGATTGCGAGAAGCGTATGAAGAGCGCGGGTCTGCATAAATTCAATAAATCTGTAATTAATTTGCAAATCAATTACGTTTTACTGAATTTGTTAGATGACTACACTCGTGGTGATTTCGAAAAGGGGAAACCATGCCCAAGCCACTGATCGATGCAGCCCGCGATTTGTCTAGCAGATTTGCTGGTCGCGCGGCCCATTGGGATCGGACGCGGAGTTATCCTTGGGAGAATGTCGCGGCGTTGCAAGAGGCGGGTCTGATGGGCGCCACGGTCCCGCAGGCCTATGGCGGGCGGGGTGCCGGGCTGCAGGATATCCTGCCTGTGATCGAGGAGATTGCTAAAGCCTGTACGCTTACGGCGCGAATCTTCGTTGAGGGCAATATGGGTGCGATCAGCGCTGTTATGGCGTATGGAAGCGCGGTCCAGAAGGCGCGCTGTGCCGCGCTTGTTTTGGCCGGGGAAAAGCCGGCGATTTGTATTTCAGAGCCCGATGCAGGCAGCGCAGCCAGCCAAATGACAACAACAGCGCGCAGAGATGGCACAGGCTATGTTCTGAACGGGACGAAACACTGGATCACAGGCGGCGGCGTCTCGAAGCTGCACCTGATCTTTGCGCGGGTTCTCTCGGACACTGGGCTCGAACAAGGGATCGGCGCATTCATTGTGGTTTGTGACCCGTCGAAAGGTGAGATGCCAGAGGGCTTCAAGGTGGTGGGTCGCGAGACGACCATGGGACTTCGCGGCATGCCCGAGGCGACGCTGAGCTTTGAGAACCTGCGGGTCGATGCGGAGATGGCATTGCTGCCTGCTGGTGGGTTCGCTGATCTGATGTCGGCCTATAATACGCAGCGGGTCGGGGCGGGTGCGATTGCCATGGGCGTTGCTGCTGGCGCCACACAGCATGCGATAAGATATTTGAAGGAACGGCATCAGTTTGGCCGCCCAATCGCTGAATTTCAGGGTTTGCAATGGATGCTGGCTGATATGGAGACCGGTGTGAGTGCTGCTCGATTGTTGCTTCAGGACGCAGCGCTTTCGGCCGATACGTTCCCGGACCCGACAAAGGCGGCGAAGGCCAAGCTGTTTGCATCCGAGACTGCGATCAAAGTGGTGAATGATGCCCTGCAGATGTTTGGTGCGCGCGGATATTCGGATCGCGAGCCGCTGGAACGCATGTATCGTGATGTGCGTATGTTCACCATTGGCGGGGGCACGGCACAGGTTTTACGCACCCAGATCGCGAGCCGGGCGTTGGGGCAGAAGCTGCCGCAGACCCGCGATGGCCACATGCTACAAGCGGAACCGCTTGCGGCAGAATAGCTGACATCGACTGTACCGATTTAGCCAAAATGTGTCCCACTTGACCGAACAGGGCGTGCTCGGGCAGTCTTACCCCATTGTTTTAAGAAGTTTTCCGGAGGTTATCCGAGATGTTGTTAGATATTGAATTGAACTCCACAGAACTGTCCAACGACAAGCTGCACAGCGTAACGCAACGGCTGCGCAGAGCTCTCGATGAAGAGCGCGGCGTTTCGGCAGATCTCAAACGCGCAGCAACCGGGGAAGGCGACAAGGGGGCGGCGGTGGCGATTGGCGCCATCGTCATGGAGGTTCTCAAGGCCTCAGGGACGGCTGCGATTATCGAAGTGCTTGGCAACTTCCTGACCCGAGAAAAATCGCTCAAAGGCACGATTACTTTCCCCGACGGGCGCAAGGTAGAGCTAACCACCACCAATCTTGAAACGGATGAATTCCACCGGGCCTTGAACTTGATGGCCGCCGACGGAGCGGTTGATCCGTCCCAGTCATGAGCGCGCGTCGCTGCGCGATCCTGATTTCGCAGGACCGCTTCCCCGAAGACGATGATCTGGGTGATCTGAGCTATGCGAGATCTGACGCCAATGCAGTTGCAGGCGTCTTGGAGCATGAAGATGGCTCGACCTACGATCTTGTGGAAAAAGTCGAAAATGGCACTCATCATCAAGCCTTGAGAAAGATAGAGCGGATAACGGCTGATCTGTTCGAGGATGATTTCCTCTTCGTTTATTATTCAGGTCACGGGTTGGTTGGCAGCAATGACAAGCTGCATTTGGCATTTGAAAACACGGAAGCCAGGTTGCTCAACAGCACCGCAATGAAAGCCGGCACGTTGTTGGATATTCTCGATGATGCAAAGCCGTCCGCGCGATTGCTGGTCTTGGATTGCTGCTATGCGGGGGCCATTGGGGCCGAGTTCAAACGCTCCAGCATAGAGGACGCAGTGCGGATCGAGGCATCCTCCCACGGGACCTTCGTGATGACCTCGGCGACTTCATCCCAAGTGGCAAAGGAGAGCCCGGTATACGGGCAAGGTGTGTTCACCAAGCATCTGGTCGATGGTCTGAACGGTGCTGCGGATTTGGATGGAGACGGGCGTGTCTCGGCCGATGAATTATTCAGCTATGTCCGCAAAAACACCATGCGCGAAGGTCGCCAGGAGCCGCGCAGGTTCAATATTGATGCAGGTTCGAGTTTGATCCTGCGGGAAACGGGACACGCACCGCATGACGAGTTGATCGAACGGATCACTCACCGTCTGCATGAGCTGCATCGTGAAAAGCAACTTGCCCCTAGTGTGGTGTCCGAGGCGATCGCACAGCTTGATCGGCGCCCTTATGAAATGACGGATGTGGAGCAGGCCCGTTTCGGCTTGTTGAAAGCTTCCCTCGAGGATCCCTTTATCCCCGGCAGTTTTATGGAGCAGTGGGAGCGCACCCGCCAATCGCAAAACCCGAACCAGAGCACGGTCGGGCACGGGACGGCTGAGACTATAAGTAACAAGAAGCCGAAGCCGGACCCAGATATTGGTGATAAATCTGACCAACCATCTAACGCTCATCAGGGTAAGGCATCGACGGCGAACACCACGGAGACGGCACAGAACACCTCAAGCGATCAAGGCGGCTCGACGGACCAATCCGATGAGAAAAGCACCTTTGAACAAATTGCGGATTTTGCGTGGAAAGGGGCCCTTTGGTTCTTCGCAATCATCATCGTTCTGGCGTTTCTGGGAGTGTGAGGCAGCGCTCAGTTCCTGAAAGAAAAACTCGACTTTAACTTGACGCGTTGCGTCGGACGGGAAACAGTTATCTGCAATGCTTGCCTATATAATCCGCCGAGTCTTTCAATCGATTATCGTCCTGCTGGTCGTGGGACTGGTGGCGTTTTCGATGTTCACCTTCGTGGGCGACCCCATTGATAACATGCTGGGGCAGGAGCGCACGCAGGCTGATATTGATCGGCTGCGCACTCAGTTAGGCCTCGATCGACCATTCATCGTGCAATACTGGAAATTCCTCGAAAACGCAGTTCAGGGCAATTTTGGCATATCCTATCGTCAGGGACGGCCGGTTTCTGCGATTATCGCAGAGCGTGCGCCAGCTACACTTGAATTGGCGCTTGTCTCGGGGCTGTTTGCAATGATCCTTGGGATTGGGCTGGGTGTGTTCACGGCGATCCGCAAAAACGGGATCGCTTCGAATTTGATTATGACGCTCTCGCTTGTGGGGGTATCTTTGCCGACCTTCCTGATCGGCATCCTGTTGATTTACGTCTTTTCGGTCGAGCTGGATCTTCTGCCCAGTTTCGGGCGGGGGGAGACTGTTATGATCGGGAATTGGTCGACGGGATTTCTGACTAAGTCTGGTCTGACCGCGCTTATTCTGCCAGCCATTACGTTGGGCCTTTATCAAATGACGCTGATCATGCGGCTCGTACGATCTGAGATGCTGGAGGTTTTGCGGCAGGACTATATCCGCTTCGCTCGCGCACGAGGGCTTAGGGAGCGGGCCGTAAACTTCCGCCATGCTTTGAAGAATACGCTGGTACCGGTGATTACGGTGACAGGGCTGCAACTGGGGTCGATCATTGCATTCGCGATCATCACGGAAACGGTGTTCCAGTGGCCCGGTGTCGGCCTGCTGTTCATCAATGCGATCCAGTTTGTCGATATCCCGGTGATGGCCGCTTACCTGATGCTGATCTCTGTGATGTTTGTCGCAATCAATCTGGTCGTTGATCTGCTGTATTTCGCCATCGACCCGCGGTTGCGCATCGATGGGAGGCACGCATGACCGACACCCCCGTAGAAAAGGCGCGGCCGGTTCGCGTGCAAAACCCTTCGCGCCTGAAAACCTTTTGGGCGTCGGACTTTGCCTATGCGTTTCGTCGCTCACCCGTCGCCATGGTGTCATTCGCGGTTGTGATGCTGCTGGTTTTGGCGGCGCTCTTTGCGCCGTTTATTGCCCCGTTCGATCCCTTTGATCCCGGCAGTCTTAACCTGATGAACGGGTTTACAGCACCCGGTACGCCCAATGCGTTTACCGGTGATAGCTTCTGGCTCGGTACTGATGATCAGGGGCGCGACGTGTTTTCTACGATCCTTTACGGAATGCGTATATCGCTCTTTGTGGGGTTTGCGGCCGTGCTCTTTGCGATGGCGCTCGGCATAACGCTTGGACTTATCGCAGGATATGTTGGCGGTTGGACGGAAACCCTGATCATGCGGGTCGCAGACGTGCAGCTTACCTTCCCCTCAATTCTTGTGGCGATGCTGATTTTCGGGGTCGCGAAGGGCGTGACGCCGGTTGAATACCGCGACCAAATGGCGATTTGGGTTCTGATTGTTGCAATCGGACTGTCGGACTGGGTGCAATTTGCGCGTGTGGTGCGGGGCGCAACACTGGTCGAAAAGAACAAGGAATACGTACAGGCCGCGAAACTGATCGGTCGCTCCAGCCCAGCGATCATGATGCGCCACATACTGCCCAACGTACTTAGCCCTGTTTTGGTTATCGCAACGATCTCACTCGCGCTGGCCATCATCGCGGAGGCCACGCTCAGCTTCTTGGGCGTTGGTGCCCCGCCCACTCAACCGTCTCTCGGCACGCTTATTCGCATCGGGCAGGGGTTTCTGTTCTCGGGCGAATGGTGGATTTTGTTTTTCCCATCCATCACGCTTCTTGCGCTGGCATTGTCGGTTAATTTGCTAGGCGACTGGTTGCGTGACGCGCTTAACCCGAAGCTGCGATAGTTAGAATTGGCTAGTGAGGACGTTGCGATGTCATTCCAAAAGAAAGCGATCAGATCAATGGGCGCCATTTTGGATTTCTGGATTTCGCGGGGATCTGACGCTCAATACGCCAAACGATACAACTTGTTGAAACCACTTCGGCCGGGCAAAGCGACGGACATTGCGTTTCATGAGGATACGGGTCTTTTTGAGCTGACCCAGGCAGATGACAAACTTTATGTCGCGCGCCGCAGTCGCCTGTTCTATCAGTTTTTGGGGCTGTCCTCGCGTCAACAGCGGTTGTTGCGGGACTATATGTTGGACGATTTCACTTTCGGTCCAGACGATCTAGTCATTGATTGCGGCGCGAATATTGGCGAGGTGTCTGTCGCTCTGGCGAAATTGGGCGCGAATGTTCTGGCGTACGAACCCCATCCTGTCGAATACAAGGCGTTGAAGGCCAATGCCGATATGTTTCCCAACATGGAAGCGCTGAACCTGGCGCTGTGGAAAGAGTCTTCCGAGATGGTTTTCTATGCGAAAAATGACACGGCTGACTCCAGCCTGATTGATCCCGGTGATGCGCAACGGGAACTCAGGGTGCAAACCATCAGCTTGGATGAGTTCATGAAAGGGCGCCCTGAAGAGGGGAAACGAATTCGCGTGATCAAGCTCGAAGCGGAAGGCGCGGAACCTGAGATCATTGAAGGTATGAAAGAAACCCTGTCCCGCGTTGATTGTCTCACCGTCGATATGGGGCCAGAGCGTGGCTCGACCTCTGAAAATACTGTTGCACAGGTTTGCGAATTGCTTTGGGATCATGGGTTTAAGCTGGAGCGTTTCAACCATAACCGCGTCAGTGGCCTGTTCGTTGCTCGCGATCGGATGGGCGCTCTGTCGTGAGATATGCTCGGCCTTCTCAGACGACCTTGCGTTACACGACAGTTTGGGCGGGATGCTAGAATGATGGCTCGTCTCTCTCTGACCACATGCCTGTGCTTGGCCTTGTGCTGTGGTGTCGCGAAGGCCCAGCCAACCATGGGCATCGGCGTGTTGTGCTCTTACGCACTGGTTGTGGGGCTGCGGAGCTACCAAAAGCAATGCCAGCCGACGCGCGAGGATGAGGCCAAGTTTCTCGATCCGTTGATCAAGAGCCATCGTTGGTATGTTGTGCAAAACGGCGACTGGAAAGCGGCGGATCATACTGCGTTTGAGAAAAAGCAGGCCGGGACCGTTTCAGATTGCACACGAGATGACCTAAATGAGATGCTTAATACGATGCTAGCCGACCCGAAACGCTTGACCCAAGAGATTGAGTTTCAGCTGTCTAAGGGGCGTACGCCTGAATGGGGAGTTTGCTTTTGACTGAACCGATCCTGTCAGTCCGCGACCTTGTGGTCGAGATCCCAACCCGACACGGCATCCTGCGCCCGGTCGATCAGGTGAACTACGAAATTGCACCGGGCGAAATTCTTGGTGTGGTTGGTGAATCCGGGGCCGGAAAATCGATGACCGGTAACGCGGTCATTGGCCTGTTGGATCGACCAGCCAAGATAAGCTCGGGTGAGATCTATCTGAAGGGTCAGCGGATTGACCAACTGCCAATTACTCAGATGCGAAAGTTACGCGGCAAAGAAATTGGAATGGTCTTTCAGGACCCGCTGACGTCGCTCAATCCCTTGCTGAGGATCGGTGAGCAATTGACCGAAACGATCTCGGCGCATCTGGATGTCTCCAACCGTGAAGCCGAAGAACGCGCTATCTTGGCGCTCGAGGAAGTGGGTATTCCCGCTGCGCGCGACCGAATTGACAGCTACCCGCACGAGTTTTCGGGCGGCATGCGCCAGCGCGTGGTTATTGCGTTGGCTCTCTGTGCTGAACCCTCGCTCATTATTGCAGACGAACCGACAACCGCGCTTGATGTGTCTGTTCAGGCCCAGATCATCGCGCTGCTGAAGCGGCTTTGTCGTGAGAAGGGGACAGGAGTGATGTTGGTGACGCATGACATGGGTGTCATCGCCGAAGCGGCTGATCGGGTTGCAGTGATGTATGCGGGACGTCTGGCGGAACTGGGTCCCGTACGCGAAGTTCTGGGCGCGCCACGGCACCCCTATACAGAGGGGCTGATGGGGTCCACGCCGCTGGCCTCGCAAGGCAAAGAACGGTTGCACCAAATCCCCGGGGCAATGCCGCGCTTGGGGTCATTACCCGACGGTTGCGCGTTTCACCCCCGTTGCCCCTATACGCAGGATCGCTGCCAAGCCGGCGACACGCCAAGGCTTAAGACATGTGACGGGCGCGCAGCCTGCTGGTTCCCGGTGAATACCGCACAGCAAGGAGTGGCCTGATGCGTTTTTTATCGAGCAGCGACGTCGAGAGGCCGAAAAGTTCTGGGTCTGAAGTACCCTTTTGGCAGGGAGTGCATACGTGAACGCCATTGTCTCCATTCGCAACCTGACGCGTGTCTTTGATGTTTCCAAGCCCTGGCTGAACCGAGTGATCGAACGGCTGCCCAAAAGTCTGCTCACGGCAGTCTCGGATGTGTCTTTCGATATCGAAGAGAAGACGGTTTACGCGTTGGTCGGCGAGAGTGGTTCCGGCAAGTCGACCATCGGAAAGATGGTCGTCGGGTTATTGAAGCCGTCCGAAGGCACCGTCGAGATCGAAGATGTGAACCTTTTCACCGAGCAGGATGAAGATACCATCGAGCGGGTGCGATCCGATCTGTCGATGATCTTTCAGGATCCCTATGCCAGCTTGAACCCGCGCTGGCGCGTCCGTGATATCATTGAAGAACCGGTGGCAGCAAAGGGCGAAAAGACTGCCGGTCTGGCGGAAGATCTGCTTGAAAAGGTTGGGTTGTCTGCAGCTGATGCAGGAAAGTTTCCACATGAGTTTTCGGGCGGTCAACGTCAGCGGATCTGTGTTGCCCGGGCGCTGGCCAGCGAGCCCAAACTCATCGTTTGTGACGAACCCACATCGGCCCTTGATGTGTCAGTGCAGGCTCAGGTGTTGAATCTGATGTCCGATCTCAAGGATGATCTGGGTCTGACCTATCTTTTCATTAGTCATGATTTGACCGTGATCCAGCATATGGCGGACCGCATCGGCGTTTTGTATCTCGGGCGACTGGTGGAGGAGGCGGCGCCAATGCAACTCTTTGCAGAGCCGCAGCACCCCTATACGCAGATGTTGCTGGCGGCAGCCCCCAAGATGGATGGGTTCGGTCGTGAAGTCCCACCTCCGACGGGCGAAATTCCGGACCCGATCAATCCGCCATCAGGCTGCGCTTATCATCCCCGATGCCCCCTTTCGATTGATCGCTGTAAACGCGAGCGTCCTGAACTGGAACAAAAAGATCAGGCCCGCGTGGCATGTTTCCGGGCTGGCGAGAACTCCCTTGATCTCCAGACAATGGAACTTGAAGGGCAGGCCACAAGTTGACACTCCGGAATGATAAATTTGGGTAGATATTGGCAGGTCGCCAAAAGCGTCTTTGAAAGATCGGGCGAATTTAACCTTGGCCTGATCGCCGCAGGCGTCGCCTTTTTCACGATGTTCTCGCTTTTTCCGGGTATTGCGGCGCTTATTGCGATCTGGGGTCTCTTTGCTGATCCCGCCGTCGTCCTTGAACAAACCAACACGTTGCAAGGCGTGATCCCCGACGATGCGTTTAAGCTGCTTTATGGTCAGGTCAGCGCATTGATAAGCGCGAGAAGTGACACATTAGGGTTCGCCGGTATAGTCTCGCTTGCCGTGGCGCTTTGGTCGTCCCGCGCGGCTGTCAGCGCATTGATCCAAGGTCTCAACGCAATCAGCGGTGTGAAGGATCGACCGGGATTGCGCCACTACCTGGCGTCGATTGGTTTGACGATCCTGCTGATGGGCGTCGCCCTGGTAACATTAGGCGCGGTCGTTATCGCCCCGGTTTTATTGGCAATTTTCCCAACAGGAATGTTTGTGGAGTTGGTGGTCGATGTCGCGCGGTGGTTACTTGCCATTATTGTGGTGATGACTGGTCTCGGCGCAATTTACCATTTCGGCCCAAACCTGCGCGGCGAGCGGGTGCGATGGGTGTCGGCAGGTGCGGTGATCGTTGCGGTCCTATGGTTCTTCGCGTCTTTGGCGTTTTCGTTCTATTTGTCACGCTTTGGCAACTACAACGAAATTTATGGTTCTATCGGCGCGGTAGCCGCACTGCTGATGTGGTTCTACATCTCTGCCTATCTGGTGTTGTTTGGGGCCGCGTGGAACATGTCGCTGCGCCAAATCCCTGCGGATAACTAGAGCTTCAGGAACACTTGGACATCCGCAACATTGGTGCCTGTCCCTCCGGTCATGAGCAGATCTCCGGCTGCACCAAGCGCGCGATAGCTGTCATTGTCAGCCAGCAGCGCGTCGGCGTCCAAACCGGCGGCAGCGATACGCGAGATGGTGTGCGGGTCAACAATGCCGCCAGCCGCGTCGGTTGGCCCATCGCGCCCGTCGGTGCCGCCAGATAGAAATACCCACGGACCTTCGAGATCGCCCGCCAAACTTGAGAAACGTAGCGCAAGATCCTGATTTCGGCCGCCTTTTCCGGAGCCAGTTAGTGTTACTGTTGTTTCTCCACCGAAAATGAGAGCACGTGGGCCGGGGCCTGCGTCTTGAGCGATCTTTAGCAATCTCGGCGCCACATCTTTCACATTGCCTTCGAGCTGATCGTCGATAATTTCAGCCTGAAAATCCACGTTGGCGGCATCGCGGATTGCCTCAAGGCTCTTGCGGTTCGAGCAGATCAGGTGGTTGTCAGCCGCTGGCACCGGCCCCTCATCGACCTCTACTGACAGCAGGTGCGCTTTGACGCTCTCGGGCAGGCCTTCAAAAATACCAGCGCTTTGCAGCACGTTGACTGCATCCGCGCGGGTTCCGATAGGTGCGACGGTTGGGCCACTGGCAATCGCGCGCAAGTCATCTCCAACCACGTCTGAGAGGATATAGGAGGTCACCGGTGCAGGTGCGGCGTGACGCAGCAAACCACCGCCTTTGAGCTGCGAAAGCTGCTGACGCACCAAGTTCATCTGCACAATGTCCAGCCCGGCACCCAACAGAGCCTGACTAACCGCGGCCTTATCTTCAAGGCTGACGCCCTCGACCGGGCAGGGCAAAAGCGCAGATCCGCCCCCAGAGATCAGCGCGATGACACGATCATCCGGCGTCGTATCCCGAAGAATCTCAATCACACGGGCGCCCGCTGCCGCACCCTTTTCATCCGGGACGGGATGCGCCGTAAGATGTATCTCGACGCCGGGCAGTTCTGCTGCGTTTTCCGGATTGGTCACGGCCAGTGCGACCAGGTTGCTGTTGGGGGCGACGTTATCTAGGGCGACGCGCATCATGGGGATGGCGGCCTTGCCAATCGCAAGAATGATAAGTTTACCCGTTGCATTAAGCGGTTGATCCGCCAAGCAGTTTTGCAATGCAGCGGCGGGATCCGCAGCTGCAACGGCGACATCAAAAAGGGACTTCGCGGTATAACGCAATTTCTGGATTGAATCGTTCACGATCGCGCCTCCTGTTGGCAGAGGCATGCCGCAAAAAGTCAGAAGTGAAAAGAGACAGACCGATTTTGAGAGGGAGATCACCCAAACAAATCACCCTGCCGAGCACCGGCGCCACCTTGATCAAGCCCAAGCTGCTCGATCAGACGGGGGATTTTGTCCTTGAAGCGGAAAAAACCGTGGGTAGCGTGAGGCCAACAGGCTTGGTCGTAAGGTTTGATCGATTGCGTAAGGCGAATACCTGAAGCCTTCAGTCGTAGGTCAACTTGCTCAAGCATGTCTCGCGCAGGTCCAACCGTCGCGTAGTTTGTGATGACCTGTTCCAAGCTATTTTCTTTAGCCCAATCCGCGACGTTTTGAATGATCTGCGCATTGTGTGTCGTTTCCTCTGACATCGAGTTGCTCAAACAGTTTTCAACAAAGTCAACTACTTGCGGTGAAAACCTGACATGATCTGTGGCGCTCAGGCTTGATATCCGACATAGGCTGGCATCGGGGTGACTTTCTTTTAACGCTGCCAAGTCCAGATCGTCGTCATGCACAAGGATTCCGGTTTTCAATCGTGGTTCGATGGGGTCTGACTGCGGGACATCCAGCCGCTCAAAATCCCGGCCATCCAGAGCTGGTGCAAAGCTTGCCAGTGTGCCCGGTTCGGGGCGAAAACGCCCTTCGGTATATCTTTGGATGTTGTCTGGCCGGGCGAGGTAGGTCTTTCCCTTTGTCTGCAGCCCAGCCACCCAACGCCAACTTAGCGTATTGGATGCGGGGTCACCGTCCAGCAGATGTCTCAGGAAGAAATCCGCGCCTAACTCCCAAGGCAATCGCAACGTGAATATCCAGATCGAGGCGAACCACATTCGCGCATGGTTGTGAAGATATCCCGTTGAAACAAGCTCTTGCGACCAATTGTTTAAGCAGTCGATTTCTGTCTTTCCCAAACAGGCTCGCTCCCAGCCGCTGCGTAAGCCATCCTCGGTCTGAATACGGTTCAACGCGGAATTGCGCCCAGCGAGGTAGTCTTTCCAGAGATCGGGGCGCATCTCCAGCCAGCCCTTCCAATATGTGCGCCAGAACACTTCCTGGATGTATTTGCCAGCCGCAGCGGGCGTGTGGCGCGACAGCACGGCTTCGAGTACCTCGCTTTCGCTGATCAGACGCCGCCTGATATAAGGCGACAGCCGCGACACATCTTTGTGTCCGCTGCGATCATAGTTTCTTTGCGCTGCGTAATCGCGCCCGGCGCGAGGGACGAATTCGGTCAATCGATCTAGGGCAGCGGCGCGGGTTGGTGGAAATTCAACGGTCATTGCTGGCCAGCTATTCCGCGATGGACGGCTTTCAAGTTGCTTTTTTGGCGTTCGGTCCCTTGCGGCCAGTTTTCAGCGTAACTAACCTGATGTTCACGATTGGAAGATATTCCCCCACAGACCCAAAGGCAGGCACATGTTTGATCCATTAGAAACTTATAACAATCTTGTTCCGATGGTGGTCGAACAGACCAGCCGCGGCGAACGCGCATATGATATTTTCTCGCGCCTCCTGAAGGAGCGTATTATTTTCCTCAACGGTCCCATTCATGACGGGATGAGCCAGCTTATCGTGGCCCAGCTGCTGCACCTCGAAGCGGAAAATCCAAACAAAGACATCTCGATGTATATCAACTCGCCCGGTGGCGTGGTCACGGCAGGCCTGTCGATCTATGACACAATGCAATACATCCGTCCCAAGGTCTCGACTTTGATCGTCGGGCAGGCGGCTTCGGCGGGATCTCTTCTGGCTGTGGCGGGTGAAAAGGGAATGCGGTTCTCACTGCCGAATGCACGCATCATGGTGCACCAGCCATCCGGCGGCTATCAGGGTCAGGCGACGGATATCATGATCCACGCCGAAGAAACCCGGAAGCTGAAGCAAAAGCTGAACGAGATTTATTCCAAACATACCGGACAAACCGTGAAGGCCGTCGAAAAGGCACTAGAACGTGATAATTTCATGTCTCCAGAAGAAGCCAAGGAATGGGGCCATGTCGACGAAATCGTTGAAAACCGGGCCAAAGGTGACGATTAAACACCAATTTTCCGCTCCGGGCAGGATTGTCACCTGTCCGGGGGCGGGTTCCAATTCTTTGTTGTGCCTGCCGCGAGGCTGGCCTAACCTGAGCCAAAGTTGTCGCGACAGGCATTTGAACGCGACTTTGTACCCAGGCAGAACACCATGTGAGGTGGCGTAATGGCGAATAATTCTAGCGACAGTAAGAACACACTTTACTGCTCATTCTGTGGCAAATCACAACATGAGGTCCGCAAGCTGATTGCGGGGCCTACGGTGTTCATTTGTGACGAATGCGTAGAGCTTTGCATGGATATCATCCGGGAGGAGACGAAGACCTCCGGATTGAAATCTGCTGATGGAGTGCCAACGCCTCAGGAAATCTGCGAAGTTCTTGATGATTACGTCATCGGTCAAGGCCACGCCAAACGCGTACTGTCCGTTGCGGTACACAACCACTACAAGCGTCTGAACCATGCCGCCAAATCGGGCGATATTGAACTGGCGAAATCCAATATCATGCTGATCGGCCCAACCGGCTGCGGTAAGACATTGCTGGCGCAGACGCTGGCCCGCATCCTGGATGTGCCCTTCACGATGGCAGATGCAACGACGCTGACCGAAGCGGGATATGTGGGTGAAGACGTCGAGAACATCATCCTGAAATTGTTGCAGGCTTCTGAATACAATGTCGAACGCGCGCAGCGTGGCATCGTTTATATTGACGAGGTCGACAAGATCACGCGCAAGTCCGACAATCCGTCCATTACGCGGGACGTTTCGGGTGAGGGCGTTCAGCAGGCGCTTCTCAAGATAATGGAAGGCACGGTTGCCTCGGTGCCGCCACAAGGCGGCCGCAAGCATCCGCAGCAGGAATTCCTTCAGGTGGACACAACCAATATCCTGTTTATCTGCGGCGGCGCATTTGCGGGCCTCGACAAAATCATCTCGCAACGCGGCAAAGGCTCTGCCATGGGCTTTGGCGCTGATGTGCGTGAGGAGAACGACAAAGGCGTCGGCGAACTGTTTAAGGATCTTGAACCAGAGGATTTGCTGAAATTTGGCCTGATCCCTGAATTCGTAGGTCGTTTGCCGGTCATCGCAACACTCGAAGATCTCGATGAAGACGCACTGGTGACGATCTTGACACAGCCAAAGAACGCTTTGGTCAAGCAGTATCAGCGGCTGTTCGAGTTGGAAGACGCCAAGCTCAAGTTTACTGACGATGCGCTTTCGGCGATAGCCAAGCGGGCGATCCTGCGGAAAACCGGTGCACGCGGTTTGAGGTCTATCCTCGAAGACATTCTGCTCGATACGATGTTCGACCTGCCCGGTCTCGACAGCGTTGATGAAGTTGTGGTCAACGAAGAGGCCGTTAGCGGTGAAGCGAAGCCGTTGCTGATTTATGCGGATGGCAATCCTGCCGAGGTTGAAGCGTCTGCCAGCTAAAAGGTTTGCTGAGCGATTTTCAGCTTTGTCCTCTGGACCTTATGCACTGGCTCGGGCATATCGAAAAGCAACTACAGGACCGGAGTAATCCATGGGACTTCTGAACACGTTGTTGCGCGCCGTAACTTGGTGGAACGGCCAGACATTGAACACTCAATTTTTCACTTGGCGCAATGGCGTCAAGGTTGGGGAAGACGAGGCGGGCAATGCATTTTACCGGACCAAGGATGACAAACGCCGTTGGGTGATTTTCAACGGGGAAGCTGAGGCGAGCCGGGTTAGCCCTGATTGGCACGGCTGGTTGCATCACACTTGGGATGAGCCGCCCACCGAAGCTCCCTTGCCGCGGAAATCGTGGGAAAAGCCTCATCTGGAGAACTTGACCGGGACGCCTGCGGCCTATGCTCCGGCCGGATCGATCCGCAAAGGCGAACCAATGCCGCGCAAGGATTACGAAGCCTGGGCGCCGGAATAAGGCAAAACGCGCGAGGGCGTTATGGCAGAAAACACAACAGAAGTTTTGGTTGGCACGGGCGTATTGGCGGTGGCGCTTGGCTTTCTTGCTTACGCGATGGGCTTCGGCCTGACCGGAAACACCTCGGGTTATGAGCTATCCGCCAGTTTTCGTTCCGTCGAAGGTGTGAATGTCGGAACAGATGTTCGGATGGCCGGCGTCAGCGTTGGTGAGATTAAGAGCCTGACACTCAACCCGGAAACCTTCCGCGCTGACGCTACATTCTCCGTCAGTCAGGGGATTGAAGTTCCAGACGACAGTGCAATTTCAATCGCCTCCGAAGGGCTGCTTGGTGGTAATTTTGTTGAGATCATTCCGGGCGGTTCACCCTTTGCGCTGGATCCCGGCGGTGAGATTGAGGATACGCAGAGCTCGGTCAGTCTGATTACGCTCCTTATGAAGTTCGTGTCTGGGAACGACGAATGAGGCTCGCCTTCTGCGCGGCCCTGCTCATATGCGCGCTGCCCGCTACCGCGCAGACTATTCAGGGTAACAGTGATACCATTTCACTAGGCCAGTCCGATGTGACACGACAAACGCGAGTGAGGGTCAACGCCGCACCTGCCGCTATTTTGCGTGGCCTCGATAAAATCTCTGGTCAAAGCGTGGATTTGCCCGCCGCTGCCAATACCCTCACAGAGTTTGGCGCGTTGGAGATCAACATGCTGGAATGCCGCTATCCTGAGGGCAATCCGAATGGCGACGCTTACGTGCGGTTGATCATTCACGACAAGGCCGTAAGTGATCCGGTTTTTGATGGCTGGATGATTGCTTCAAGCCCGGCGTTGAATGCTCTGGACCATGCCCGCTACGACATCTGGGTGATCAGGTGCAAACTTGATGACCGGACACCGGCTGTGGTTGCAGGAGAAAGTTCCCCTCGACCGCTAATGCGTCCTGAAGGGCTTGGAGGTAACTAGCGCGGCTGATCTCTACGCCACCGAGAGACGCTAGGTGTGGCGTCAGAAACTGCGTATCGAACAGCGTGAAACCACCCGCTTTCAAGCGCGACACCAGATAAGCCAGCGCGACTTTTGACGCATCGGTTCGCGTCGAAAACATGCTTTCGCCGAAATAGGCGCCACGCATCGTTACACCGTAAACACCGCCGACAAGTTCCTCTGCTTCGAAAACCTCAACTGAATGGGCAAAACCGGCATCGAACAACGCCCGGTAGATTGCGAATATCTCATCATTGATCCATGTCTCATCGCGGTCAGCGCAGCCCCGAACTACAGCCTCAAAGGCTGTATCGACTCGAACCTCAAAGTCTTCTCGAAGAATTTTTCGTCGCAGACTGCGAGAGATATGAAACCCATCCAGCGGAATAACGCCCCGCTTTTCAGGGTTAACCCAGAAAATCTCCCCCGCGTCGCGGCTTTCGGACATCGGGAAGATGCCACGTGCGTAGGCTTGCAAGACAAGCTCTGGGGATAGGGGATGGCTCATGGCTTAAAGATTTGGGCGGTTGGCCCAAAAATGCAAGCTACTCGGGTGTATTTGCCTCAAGCCATTTTTCCAACCAGTGGATATTATAATCCCCGGTCAACACCGCATCTTCCTGTAACAGCGCATCAAAGAGCGGCGTCGTCGTGTCGATGCCATCCACGATCAACTCACCCAAAGCGCGTTTCAGTCGGGCCAAAGCTGTTGGTCGGTCAGCGGCATGCACAATGAGTTTGGCAATCAGGCTGTCGTAATAGGGAGGGATCGAATAGCCGTCATAGAGGGCCGAGTCCATCCTTACACCTAATCCCCCCGGTGCGTGATATTGCGTGATTTTACCGGGGCAGGGTGTGAATGCGGGTACCTTCTCAGCATTTATACGCACTTCGATCGCGTGGCCGTTTACCTCGAGGTCTTTCTGCTGGAATGACATCTCCTCGCCGGCGGCGACGCGAATTTGTTCCTGCACCAGATCGACGCCAAATATGGCCTCAGTGACCGGGTGTTCGACCTGAAGTCGGGTATTCATCTCGATGAAATAGAACTCGTCGTTTTCGTAGAGAAACTCAATCGTACCGGCGCCTGCATAGTTGATCGAGGCAACAGCGTCAGCGCAGACCTTACCGATCTTGGCGCGGGTCTTGGCATCAATGGCTGGGCCCGGGGCCTCTTCAAACACTTTCTGGTGGCGGCGTTGCAGAGAGCAATCCCGCTCGCCCAGATGTACTGCACGCCCCTTGCCGTCGCCGAAAACCTGAATCTCGATGTGGCGTGGGGTGCCGAGATATTTCTCGATATAAACCTCGTCATTGCCGAAGGCGGATTTGCCTTCCGAGCGGGCTGTCCGGAATGCGTTTTCCATCTCGGCCTTGGAGTTGGCAAGTTTCATGCCGCGTCCACCGCCGCCCGCCGTTGCCTTGACGATTACGGGGTATCCAATTTCATCACCGACTTTGTAAGCCTCGTCGAGATCTGGAACGCCCCCGTCCGAACCGGGCACGCACGGCACGCCCAGATTTTTCATGGTTTCCTTGGCAGTGATCTTGTCGCCCATGATGCGGATGTGCTCCGCGGTGGGGCCGATGAACTTTAAGGCGTGATCTTCGACGATCTGCACGAAGTTCGCGTTTTCGGACAAGAACCCATAGCCGGGATGGATCGCCTCGGCGCCCGTAATTTCACAGGCCGAAATGATGGCGGGCATCGACAGGTAACTGTCAGTCCCCGGTGGCGGGCCCACACAAATTGCTTCATCAGCCATACGCACATGCATCGCGTCGCTATCAGCGGTCGAATGAACGGCTACAGACTGAATGCCCATCTCGCGTGCTGCGCGGATGACGCGCAGTGCGATTTCTCCTCGGTTGGCGATCAGGATTTTCTTGAACATGCGATTATTCGATAATCATCAGAGGTGCACCGAACTCAACCGGGCTGCCATCTTCAATCAGGATGCGTGTGACCTTACCGGATGTCGGGGCCGGGATTTGGTTCATTGTTTTCATCGCTTCGATGATGATGACCGTCTGACCCTCTTTGACCGTGTCTCCGACGGAGACGAACGGGCTCGAACCGGGTTCTGGTTGCAGATAGCAGGTTCCCACCATCGGCGATGTCAGAGCCCCAGGGTGTTGAGCAGGATCATCGCTTGTGGCTGCCGCCGCTTGAGGGGCCGGGCTCGCAGGCGCTGCGGGCGCGGCTGCGGCAGGCGCAGATGCTGGTGCGCTCGAACTGACGGTTTGAACAACCGTTTTTTCCTGCCGAGCAACGCGGACGGTCAGGCTGTCATCAGCCGAATAGTCCCGGGTGACTTCCAATTCTGTCAGATCATTTTTGCGCAGCAACTCAGCCAATGCCTTTACAAAGTTGACATCGGCCTCATGTGTATTTTTTGCCATCCGGATACTCCTCGCCCAGTGCCCTGCATTTTCGAAACGGGCACCTTATTGGCAAGGTTATAGGCCAAGCCATGGATGCTGAAAAGACGCGATTTATCGGCAGTCCTTCAAGTGCAGATCGCTAGGGATCAGGGCTTGTCCGGTAGATTGTCGATCCACGGCACTGCGATTTCGTCCGGATTGTCGACATTCACTTGATCGTAAACGCCAGACATGCCCTCCAAGATATTGTCTATCATGCGTTGCGAGCGATATGCGTCGGCGGCGGCGCGGACACGGGCCAGTTCTTCGGCCTCATTGTTTTGCAGAGTGGTTTCATCGTCGGTGTTTTTGCTCACTGCAGAAATTTCAGGCGTAGGCGCCAGTTTCGCAGCTTTTGCGATGCCGGCGGCGGGCAGTGGCGGTGCTGCCGGGCTTGCCTCTGAATTGCTTTGGGCTGGCGCGCTTCCGGTACTGGGAGGGGCCGAGGCGCTCCCCGTGTTGCCGGAAGATGTGGTCTCCGATGACGACGCCGTAGTCGCAGAGCCAGAGGTCGCGTTGGTTTGTTGCTGACCGTTTGAGTTGGTTGTTGTCCCGTTTGAAGTAGATTGCGGTGGGACGGGGCGCAATGAGTCAATTCCCGTTAGTACAGACATAGGTATCCTCGTATTCGAACACCCCCACCACAGTCGTTGCGTTAAAGATGTGAACCCGCAGGTCGCTTGTCTAGTCATAAAGCGCTGAGAACTTTAGACAAATTGGGCGCACTAGGTTGAACCTAATGCGCCCGGAAATTTGGTTTGGTTGTCTGCCCTAGGCCCGGTTCATCCGGTTTTCGATCAGATCATCGACCACTGCGGGCTCTGCCAATGTGGAAGTGTCCCCAAGGGAGCCGTAGTCGTTTTCAGCAATCTTGCGCAAAATACGCCGCATGATCTTGCCAGAGCGAGTTTTCGGCAATCCCGGGGCCCATTGGATCAGATCTGGCTTGGCAATCGGGCCAATGTCCTTGCGCACCCACACTTCCAGTTCTTTGCGCAGCTCTTCGGAGGGTTCTTCGCCCGACATAAGTGTGACATAGGCGTAGATACCTTGCCCTTTGATGTCGTGCGGGTAGCCCACAACGGCACTTTCCGCGACTTTGGGGTGCGCCACGAGCGAGCTTTCCACCTCAGCGGTGCCCATCCGGTGGCCTGAGACATTGATCACGTCATCCACGCGACCGGTGATCCAGTAATAGCCATCAGCATCGCGTTTGCAGCCATCGCCGGTGAAGTAATAACCTTTGTAGTCGGAGAAGTAGGTTTGCATGAACCGCTCATGGTCGCCGTAGACCGTACGCATTTGAGCAGGCCAGCTGTCCTTGATGCACAGGACGCCCTCGGCTTCGGTTTCGTGAATTTCGGCACCGGTTGTCGGCTCAAGGATAACCGGCTCAATGCCGAAGAACGGCAGTGTCGCAGAGCCGGGCTTGGTCGTGGTTGCGCCGGGCAGGGGCGTTAGCAGATGACCACCAGTTTCAGTTTGCCACCACGTATCGACGATCGGGCAGCGCCCCTTGCCAACCACCTCGTTGTACCAGTTCCAGGCTTCCGGGTTGATCGGCTCACCCACCGTGCCCAGCACCTTCAGTGACGACAGATCATGTGCCTCCACAAACGAGTTTCCTTGCCCCATCAAGGCGCGAATGGCAGTGGGGGCCGTATAGAACTGGTTGACCTTGTGTTCCGCACAGACCTGCCAGAAGCGGCCCGCATCGGGATAGGTCGGCACGCCTTCGAACATCAGCGTGGTGGCCCCGTTCGCAAGGGGGCCGTAGACGATATAGCTGTGTCCGGTGACCCAACCGACATCCGCTGTGCACCAGAAAATATCCCCATCGTGGTAGTCGAACGTATATTGATGGGTCATTGAGGCATAGACGATATAGCCGCCTGTCGTGTGTACGACGCCCTTGGGCATGCCGGTCGAGCCGGACGTGTAGAGAATGAAGAGCGGGTCTTCGGCGCCCATTTCCTCTGGCGGACAATCGGCAGACACCGTTTTCTCAACTTCGTGCAACCAGACGTCACGGTTGTCGTCCCAAGCGACGTCACCCCCGGTGCGCTGAACCACCAGCATCTTGCAATCATGGTTCACCTTTTCAAAGGCTTTGTCCGCATTGGCCTTCAGCGGTGTGTTGCGCCCACCGCGAGGGGCCTCATCCGCGGTAACGACGACTTTCGCCTCCGACCCGTTAATGCGCGCGGCCAGAGCGTCGGCTGAGAAACCGCCGAAAACGATGGAGTGAACGGCACCGATACGTGTACAGGCCAGCATGGCGTAGGCAGCCTGAGGGATCATCGGCATATAAAGCACCACCCGGTCGCCGCGCCCGACGCCGAGTTCCTTCAGCACGTTGGCGAATTTCGACACATGGGTGTGCAGATCTTTGTAGGTGATGTGCTGGGCTGCTTCGGTCGGGCTGTCGGGCTCCCATATGATCGCCGTCTGATCTGCGCGATCTTTCAGATGTCTGTCGACGCAATTGGCCGAGACATTCAAAGTGCCATCCGCAAACCAGTTTATTGAAACATTGCCGTAGTCGTAAGAGACATCCTTGATCTGCGTATAAGGCTTGATCCAATCGATGCGCTTGCCATGCTCGCCCCAGAACTTTTCGGGGTCCGCGATGCTTTCTGCATACATCTTGTCGTAGGTGGCCTTGTCCGCATGCGCATTGGCCGCAAACTCGGAAGCGGGTGCATAAGTGGTATCAGTCATTGAAATGTCCCTAAGGTCGTCTTGTGTTTGGCCCGAGCAACTAGGGCCATGGTGGGCAGGGCCGTCTCCGGCCCCGCTAAATCAGATCGCGAGGTATTCGGCGCGCAGCTTCTCGTCGTTCAACACCTCTTCCGCTGAGCCGTCATAAACGACTGAGCCTGTGTCGAGGATCACAGCACGGTCGGCCAATTTCAAGGCTGCGACCGCGTTTTGTTCCACGATGATTGTTGTGATGCCCTGATCGCGGATGACGTCGAGCGTCTTGGCGATCTCTTGGACAATCACAGGCGCTAGCCCTTCATAAGGCTCATCAAGCAGCAAAACCTTGATGTCGCGGCAAAGCGCGCGGGCAATAGACAGCATCTGCTGCTCACCGCCAGAAAGCGTTACGCCTTCCTGTTTGCGGCGCTCACCCAATCGCGGGAACAGCTCATAGACGCGCTCCAGCGACCAGCCGATTGGTGGCGCAATCTGGGCCAATTGCAGGTTTTCCTCGACCGTCAGACCGGCAATGATCCGGCGGTCTTCGGGCACCAGACCGATTCCGGCCTGCGAGGCCTCATGCGAGGCCATCTTGTGGAGCGGTTGGTGATCGAGCCAGATCTCACCATGTTGCAGTTGCGGGTCACCAAGACGTGCAATGGTCCGCAGGGTCGAGGTCTTGCCCGCCCCATTACGTCCCAGCAGAGCCAGGATTTCGCCCTCGTGCACCTTGAAGCTGACATTCTGAACGATGTAGCTTTCGCCGTAATAGGCCTCGATCTCCCATACGTCGAGAAACGCGGGGGCGGTGGCAGCGTGATTGGCATTCTTGTTGAAGTCGGGTTTCACAGTCATCGTGCGCGTCCTCAGACCTGGGCTTCACCCAGATACGCTTCGCGCACCTTGGGATGGCCTTTGATGTTTTCGGGTGTTTCTTCCACCAGAGGGGTTCCCTGGGCGAGAACCGTGATCCGTTCCGCCATGGAAAAGACGACGTGCATGTCATGCTCGATGATCGCCATGGTGATATCGCGCTTCTCCTTGATCTCCTTGAGCAGGTCGATCGTGTTGTTGGTGTCGGCCCGCGCCATACCCGCCGTCGGCTCGTCCAGAAGCAGAAGTTTGGGCTCTTGCACAAGACACATGGCCATCTCGAGGCGGCGTTTGTCGCCCCGCGACATCGAAGCTGCATGCATATGACGTTTGTCGAGCATACCGACATCTTCCAGAATGGCTTCTGCCTGTTCGTGAATGTCGCTCTGCTTGCGAACCGAGGCCAGTGCGTTCATCTGGAACGCTCCGTCGCGATGCGCAAAGCAGGGGATCATGATATTCTCGAACACAGACAAATCAGTGAAAATCTCAGGCGTCTGAAACACGCGAGAGACGCCCATCTGGTTGATCTCATGAGGTCTGCGCCCCAAAAGGCTCTGGCCCTGAAATGTCACTGATCCTGTATCCGGGATCAGTTTCCCGACGAGGCAGTTCAGCAGGGTGGATTTGCCCGCGCCGTTCGGCCCGATGATGGCGTGCACGGTATTTTCCTGCACGGACAGGTTCACGTCTGACAGCGCCTTCAACCCACCGAAGTTCTTGCTGACATTCTTGATCTCTAGGATACCCATGATGTCTGCTCCTTATTCCGCAGGTTTCGTGTCGGCAGCGCCGGTATCGGCATCGGCCTTCTTGCCGCTCCCGAACATGCGTCCGATGCGTTGGCCACCCTCGACAAGGCCGCCGGGCAGGAAGATCACCACGAGCATGAAGATAATGCCAAGCGTCAGGTGCCAACCTTTGCCGATGAACGGATGGATGATCGTAACGAGAAAGTCCTCAATCCCATCAGGCATAAAGGCGAACCATTGATGCAGGATGTTGTCGTTGATCTTGGAAATGATGTTTTCCATGTATTTGATCATACCCGCGCCAAGAACTGGCCCGATCAAGGTGCCAACCCCGCCAAGGATTGTCATAAGAACCACCTCGCCAGAGGCCGTCCAGAACATCCGTTCTGGGCCCACTTGCGTGTCCATTGCCACCATCAGGCCACCGGCCAAACCGGCATACATGCCAGAGATAACAAATGCCGCAAGCGTGTAGGGTTTGGAATTCAGGCCGGTGTAATTCAGCCTTTGCTGGTTCGATTTGACGGCGCGAAGCATCATGCCGAAGGGGGACCGGAAGATGCGGATCGAGACGTAAAAGCCGATCAGCATGCACACGGCGGCGATGTAGTAACCGGTGTTGAAGGTGAAAAGCCACGTGCCAAGTTCCAGCTCGTAGCTGGTCCTCATATCGAGGCCGAAAAGGTTCGCACGTCCGATCTCGGTTGGACCAAGATTTGACAGAAGCGGCGTGTCGGTTGCCTTCAATTGCAGCCCGGTCTCACCACCAGTGATTGGGGTCAACACAGAATAGGCGAGCGCATAAGACATCTGCGCAAAAGCCAGCGTCAGGATCGAGAAGTAAATTCCCGACCGGCGGAGGGAAATAAAGCCAACAACCAGCGCGAAGATGCCTGCAAAGATGATCGCCATGATAATGGCTGGGATCACATTCAGCGTCAGCAGCTTCATCATCCAGATCGCAGCATAGGAGCCTACTCCAAGGAAAGCGGCATGCCCGAAGGACAGATATCCTGTCAGTCCGAAGAGGATATTGAAGCCGATCGCGAAGATGCCGAAAATCACGAAGCGCTGCATCAGGTCCGGGTAGCCTGCGTTGAACTGCGCAAGGGCCGAGCCTTCAGGGAAGGGGTTCAGGATAAACGGAGCGAAGAGCGCGAGGACCGCCACCAGAATAAGCAGTGTGGAGTCCTTTGAATTGAGACCAAACATGGATCAGTCCTCCATCACGCCACGGCGGCCCATCAGGCCCCGTGGACGGGTCAACAGAATAACGATGGCAACCAGATAGATGATGATCTGGTTGATCCCGGGGACGAGGTCGATCACCACTGCCATGGAGGCAAAGCTTTCCAGTACTCCGAGAAGGAAGCCTGCAAGCACCGCTCCGGGCAGGGAGCCCATACCGCCGACAACGACCACCACGAAGCTCAGGACCAGGAAGTCCATTCCCATGTGGTAGTTGGGGGAGTTGATGGGCGTGTACATCACCCCGGCTAATCCTGCGACAACCGCCGCTATGGCGAACATCATGGTGAACCGCTTGTCGATATCGATACCCAGAAGGCCCACGGTCTCGCGGTCAGCCATGCCAGCCCTCACGACCATGCCAAAGGTGGTGAATTGTAGAAAGGCGAAGACAGATGTGATCACCAGTGCCGCAAAGGCGAAATAGATCAGGCGCCAGTACGGGTAAATGATCGTATTGGGGTCAAAGCCAAGGAGTGCGCCAAAATCGAAAGCACCGGTGAAGGCGGGCGGTGCCGGTGTTGGAATAGGGTTGGCGCCATAGAAAGCCTTGATGACTTCCTGAAGAACAATGGCAAGGCCAAATGTCACGAGGATCTGATCTGCGTGAGGTCTTTTGTAGAAGTGTTTGATCAAGCCACGTTCCATCGCGTAGCCGACAAACATCATGATCGGGATGGCAAACAAGATAGCCAATGGGACCGACCATTCGATTATGGATTGCCCCACTTCCGGGCCAAACCAGTCATGCAGGTAGGGCACTTCGACCTTTTTCGGGTTGCCCAGAAAGTCGGTCTGGGTTTCGTCGATGAAGGATTTCGAGGCGCTGAGCATACGTTGCAGCGTCACCGCGCAGAAGGCTCCGATCATGAAGATCGCGCCATGCGCAAAATTGACGACACCCAATGTGCCGAAGATCAGAGTAAGCCCGAGCGCGATCAGGGCATAGGCGGAGCCTTTGTCCAGTCCGTTCAGGATTTGCAGAATAATGGCTTCCATGTCCCCACCTTGACGGTTTTGGCTGGTGTGAGTTTTCTGTCGGGATGCAGCACCGTCTGTGTGGTGTCCCGGAAAGAAAACGGAGGGCAGGGCGCGGCGTGATGCGCGCCCTGCGTCAGTATGGCTTTATGCGCCCGGGTTGCAGCTGCCGAGTGTGGCTGCGGCACCACCCATTTGTGGGTGATCCGGTGCGTATTCGACCTGAGCACGTGGTGTGATTTCCACGATTTCGAGAAGGTCGAATTCCGAAGTTGGGTTCTCTTTCCCTTTCACGACCAGCACGTCTTTGAAGCACTGGTGATCTTCGGCGCGGTAAAGTGTTGGACCGTTGCCCAGACCGTCGAATTCGAAGCCTTCAAGAGCTTCCACAACGGCGCATGGGTTGAACGAACCGGCACGGTTGACCGCATCAGCATAGAGCATCGTTTGCACGTAGCATGTGTGCGCCGCCTGGGATGGCGGGAAGCCATACTTGGTGCCGAACGACTGAACGAACGCCTTGGAGCCTTCATCGGTCAGCGACCAGTGCCAGTTGGTTGAGCCAAAGATGCCTTTAACGTTGGCACCAGCACCACGCGCCATCAAACGCGAATAAAGTGGCACGACGATCTCGAAGTTCTTGCCGTTCACTTGCTTGTCGCGCAGGCCGAACTGAACTGCGTTGGTCAGCGAGTTGACCATGTTGCCGCCGTAGTGGTTCAGAACCAGAACGTCAGCATCTGTTTGCAGAACAGGTGCGATATACGACGAGAAGTCCGTCTGTGTCAGTGGTGTTTTGACCGTGTTGACGGTCTCCCAGCCAACGGCTTCGGTTGCCTGAGTAACGGCTTCCTCGGTGGTGTAACCCCAGTTGTAGTCTGCGGTCAGGTGATAGGCCTTGCGGTCTTTGCCGTAAGCGTTGGCCAACACGGGCGCCAGAGCGGCACCTGACATGTACGAGTTGAAGAAGTGACGGAAGCCGTTGGCTTTCCGGTCCTTACCCGTGGTGTCGTTGGAGTGGGTCAGGCCCGCCATGAAGATGATGCCGGCTTCTTGGCAGAGCGCTTGCACAGCAACCGCCACACCAGAGGACGAGCCGCCGGTGATCATGACCGCGCCGTCTTTTTCGATCATCGAACGGGCGGAAGCGCGTGCGGCGTCGGATTTGGTCTGCGTGTCACCTGTCACATACTCGACTTTCTTGCCAAGGATACCTGTGCCGTCGAGTGTTTTCGACGAGAAGGTGTTGATCATGCCGCCGTCGCCGCCACCGTTCAGGTGCTCGACTGCCAGCTCGTAGGCGCGCAGTTCGTCAGCACCTTCGTCTGCATATGGCCCGGATTGGGGCACGTTGAAGCCCAGTGTAACGGTGCTGCCTTGAGGCGCATTGGTGAAGCCTGCGTGGCCGTCAGCCCATGACGGGCTGAAGATCGTCGGCATTGCAAGAGCGCCACCTGCAGCAACAGATGTCTTCAGCAGTCCACGACGTGTGAAGTTAGATTTGGACATTAATATCCTCCCTAAGTGAATAGTGGATGCGACCCTCCTCAGAGCGCATCCTGCCCGTTTCGGGCTGGCGACAGTATCGCGCCTGATCTGCAAAGGCAGCAACAAGCCCCTGTTGACGCGACGTTTTTTCGTAAATTTGTAGACAGTGCATGTGCAGAAATTGTAAATAACTTTTCAAGACGGTGCCGAAGCACCTTGGTTTTGTTAAGGAAAAGTAAATGCCGACTTCTGTCCTGACGGGCTCTCGCATCCGCCAGCACCGGCTTGATCAGGGCCTGAAGCAGGCGGACCTTGCGAAAGCGGCCGGTATTTCGGCGTCTTATCTCAACCTGATTGAACACAATCGCCGCAGAATCGGCGGAAAGCTTCTGATCGCAATCTCAGAGGGCCTTGGCATTGACCCGCAGTTCTTGTCCGAAGGGGGCGGCGCGCGTGTTGTCACCGGATTGACCCAACTGGCGGTGGATGCTGACGCCAATATCGAGGTGGAGCGGGTTGATGAATTTGCTGGGCGTTTCCCGGGATGGGCTGGCTTTCTGTTGGCGCAGCAGGATCGGATCAACGCGTTGGAACGCATGGTAGGCGGCCTGAATGATCGCCTGACCCACGATCCGGTCTTGTCGGAAAAGATGCATGAGGTTCTGTCGACGGCGTCTGCGATCCGATCGACAGCATCAATTCTGATGGAAACCCCCGATATTGCGCCTGATTGGAGGCATCGCTTCCACAGCAATATCGACGCGGAAAGCCGCAGGCTTGCTGAGACCTCGGCCGCGATGGCCGCGCATTTTGACCGGCTGACCCGCCGCGATGACAGGTTTACCACGCCGCTTGAGCAATTGGATGCGTTCTTCAACTCGCAAGGATTTTGTATCGACGCGATTGAACAAGAGGGCGAGGCGGCAATCGAAAAGGTACTAAGGTCGTCGGAAACCCTTGCGAGCACATCAGCGCGTGACCTCGCCCGATCCCGCCTTGAGGCCTATGCAAAGGTCGCACAAGCCATTCCTGTCCATGCATTTCTGACGCAGGCCAGAGGGGCTGCGTTTGACCCCGGCGTATTGTCGATGCAGTTTAAATGTGATTTGCCGACGATCTTCCGGCGGCTCGCTCATCTACCAGCCCAGCCCGACCTTCCAGAAATTGCGTATGTCGAATGCGATAGTGCGGGTGCGTTCCTGTTGCGCAGACCCGCGCCCGGATTTCCCATGCCGCGCTTCGGGGCTGCTTGCCCGCTATGGCCCTTGTTTACCGCACTGACGCGTCCGAACCTTCCTTTGCGCGATCAGGTCCGCGTCCCCGATGGCAAGACCTTCGATGCCTATGCGATCGCCGTGCCGCAAGAAGATGCGGCGTTTTCGGTATCGCCGACCCTGCGGGCGATGATGCTGCTGGTGGAGGCTGAGGGCGATTATGCAGATGCAAATGCAGTCGGATCGAGTTGCCGCGTTTGTCCTCTGGAAAGCTGTACCGCTCGGCGCGAGCCATCGGTTCTGCATGTAACGTAGCTTTGACAGGCGGTTCGTTCTGGGCTTAGCTGATCCTCGCTATGGGGAGGCCAGCTTTAGGGAGGCGCTAGGCTGATGGGAAGATCGGTTCTGCTGATCGAGGATGAACCTAACATCATTGAAGCGATCAGCTTTATTTTAGAGCGTGATGGTTGGACCGTTCGAATACACTCAGAAGGGGTGACCGCGCTTGATGCAGTTGCGCGGACCAAGCCGGATGTCATTATACTGGACGTCATGTTGCCGGGACGCAGTGGCTTCGACATATTGCGCGATTTGCGCAAGGATGAGACGACCGCCGATCTGCCTGTGTTGATGCTGACTGCGCGCGGACAGACCAAAGATCGTGAACTGGCGTCCAGCTACGGTGTGTCGAAATTCATGACCAAGCCTTTCTCAAATTCAGAAATACGAGAAACCGTTCGCGCCTTGGCAGAGGGTAGAGAGGCGTGACGCCGCCTAAGCAGCCCGTCTTTCTGGAGCGCGGCGTCTATCGCCGCAGGCGCGTTGTCGATGCAGTAAAGCTTCTGCCCATGCTGGGTGTCGCGGTGTTCTTGCTTCCGGTTCTGTTGCTTGATGACACGCAAGCGGAGCAAAACTCGACGGCTTCACGCTTGGTCTTCTTCTTCTGTGCCTGGGCATCGCTCATCTGCATCGCCTTTGTTTTATCGCGCTGGTTGCGCCCGTCCGAGGATGTACCGAACGAGGCTGAGGGTCGGGGACAATGACGCTGAGTTTCAACGTCATAATCGCCGTTGCAATTGCCTACGTTGTGCTGCTTTTTCTGGTCGCGTTTTGGGCGGACCGGCGTGCCAGCGGTCGCGCAGTTCACTGGTTGAGATCGCCCTGGACATATACGCTTTCCCTCAGCGTTTACTGTACCGCATGGACCTTTTACGGCGCTGTCGGAAACGCCGCGCGCTCGGGTCTGGAATATCTGACGATTTATCTTGGCCCAACTCTAGTGTTTCTGGGGTGGTGGTGGATTTTACGTAAGCTGGTGCGCATTGGTCGTGCCGAACGCATCACTTCCATCGCTGACCTGATCTCATCACGCTATGGAAAATCCTCTGCCGTCGCTGTGATCGTCACCTTGCTGGCAGTTGTCGGAACCACCCCCTATATCGCGCTGCAATTACAGTCCGTTACCTTGTCGTTTGCGGTGTTTTCAGAAAGCGCGGCAGCCTCTCAGGGCGTGACACAACTCAATACCGATCAGTCATCGCTCAATACGACAGCCTTTTGGGTCTCGGCAGTTCTCGTGCTCTTCACAATTCTATTTGGCACGCGCAATCTTGATACCAATGAGCGCCATCTGGGTGTGGTCACGGCCATCGCGGTGGAGGCTATCGTAAAGCTGATTGCGCTATTGGCCGTGGGCAGCTTTGTGGTTTGGGGTGTGTCGTCAGGTGTTGGCAATACCCTCGACATTATCGCGAACTCGCCGGTTGGGACGTGGCAGCCCGATGCCAGCCGCTGGACGGGTATGCTGTTTCTGTCAGCCGCCGCTGTTATCTGTCTTCCGCGCATGTTCCAGGTCATGGTGGTTGAATACTCCGATGAAGCCCATCTTTCGGTCGCAAGCTGGGCATTCCCTCTTTACCTGATGCTGATCAGCTTGTTTGTCCTGCCGATTGCCGCCGTCGGGTTGGCGGTGCTGCCTGATGAGGCCAATCCGGATCTCTTCGTTTTGACCCTGCCTTTGGCCTTCGAGCAGGAAGGGCTGGCGATGCTCTCTTTCCTCGGGGGGTTCTCGTCGGCGACCTCGATGGTGATCGTCGCCGCAATCGCACTGTCGACGATGATTTCCAACCATATTGTCTTGCCGACCTGGTTGGCCTTGAAGGGGCCGGGGGCGACGGTGTCGGGTGATGTCCGCAATGTTGTCATTTTATCCCGACGGCTGTCTATCGCCGTCATACTCGCATTGGGCTACGCCTACTACCGGATCACGGGCGGGACCGAGGCACTTAGCTCAATCGGGTTGGTCTCCTTTACGGGCGTGGCACAAGTCATGCCCGCGCTGCTTGGCGCGTTGTTCTGGCGGGGCGCAACCCGCAAAGGGGCTATCGCAGGCCTGATCACGGGCTTTTCGCTTTGGCTCTATACGTTGTTGTTGCCTGCTGTTGGAGCGTTCACGCCGGAGATGCTGGCTGCTGGGCCGCTGGGCATCGAGCTTTTGCGTCCTCAGGCTTTGTTGGGTGTAACCTCCCTTGATCCTCTTATTCACTCCGTTTTCTGGTCGCTCAGTCTGAACACCGCCCTCTTTATCCTGACCTCGCTTGTTTCCTTCCCAACACCGCTGGAGCGGCTGCAAGGCGTCAGTTTCGTGTCGATCTTCGAGCGCTCGGGCAACACGCGTGGTCGAGCAGGTGGTACGGCGGAGGCGGAAGATCTGTTAGTCATGGCGCAACGCCTGCTCGGCGCACGTGAAGCGCAGGTCTTGTTTCAGAGTGCGGCAGAAGAGCAGGGCAAGGCCGGGTATCTGCCCGATCCGACCCCAGACTTCATTGATTTGCTTGAGCGTGAGCTGGCAGGCACCGTGGGCGCTGCAACCGCCCACGCGATGATCAGCCAGATCAATGGTCAGGCCAGTGTGTCGGTGCAGGATCTTCTGGCGGTTGCGGACGAATCTGCACAGATGCTCGAATACTCCAATCAGTTGGAGCAGAAATCGACTGAGCTGGAACAGACAGCCCGTCAGTTGCGCGAAGTGAATGAGAAGCTGACCGAGTTGTCAATCCAGAAGGATGCCTTCCTGTCTCAGGTCAGTCATGAACTGCGGACCCCGATGACGTCGATCCGCTCGTTTTCCGAATTCCTGCGGGACAGCAAAATGTCGGCAGAAGAACGAAAGCGCCATTCCGGAATTATCCACGATGAAAGCATTCGCCTGACACGACTGCTGGATGATCTTCTAGATTTGTCGTTTCTCGAAAATGGTCAGGTGGTTCTGAACACCCAAACTGTTCTGCTCTCAAAGCTTTTGGACCGGGCAGAGGATTCCACAAATTCAGCGGACCAGCGGAAGTTGAAGATTCTGCGGAACCGGGCCGACGAACAGCTCGAAATCACGACTGACCCAGATCGGCTAACACAGGTTTTCATCAATCTGATCACGAACGCGCAGAAATACTGCGATGCGGAAGCGCCGGAGTTGCAAATCAACGTTTCAGAGCGGGGGGAGGCCGTTGAGATTGATTTCATCGACAATGGATCAGGCATCCCGAAAGCCAAGCAATCTATCATCTTTGAGAAGTTTGCACGGGCCTCGGATCAGTCGTCCGCTGGAAGCGCCGGATTGGGTCTCGCGATTTGTCGGGAGATTATGCACCGGTTGGGGGGCGGCATCTCTTATCTGCCCGCGCAAGGTGGCGCAGCCTTCAGGTTGAGTTTGACCCGCGATGCGCTTGCCCAGGCTGCGGAATAGTCGCAAATCAACTTTTTCGTAAGATTTGCAGGCGACATATCAGGCCATCGTTCACAGATAGGCCTTCACTGTGTCCCAACCGTCATCCGCCTCTGATCGTGTAATCCGGCAGATGCTGCGTCCTGTTCAGACCGAAAAAAGCTCGATCTCTGTAGCACTGGAGGTCGCGGCCGACGATCTGTTTCGGCGCGCTTTCAAGGCCGTGCATAATCTCGATGTGTCGGTCGAGGTCGATGATGTTTGCCAGATGACGTTGCCTCAGGCGCTGAAATCCCTGCCCGAGCTGCGTATGATAGCGGTGATCGAGAATGCCTCTGATCAACTGGGCCTCTTGGTATTTGATGCGACTTTGTTGGACGCATTGATCGAAGTTCAAACCGTTGGTGAAGTTCTTGATCTTGTGCGTACGGATCGGCCGGTCACGGATATCGACTGCGCGATGGCAGAACCACTGATGATGGATGTGCTTGAAAGATGTGATGGTCTTGCCAAGCGGCAGCCGGAACTGTCTGTGTTGTCCGAATTGTCTTTCGACCGGGTTGAGCGGGATATGGTCAGGCTTTCGCTAGACTTGTTGAGCCCTGTTTATGATCACTTGTCTGTCACCATTGATCTGGGGCCGGGCGTCAAAACTGGTCGTGTCTCCCTGTTGCTGCCCGGGCAGGCGACGTCCGAAAATCCCGAGCGTCACGATGCGTCTTTTAATCCTGCGGCTGTTTCACTTCTTGCGCCCTACAAAATCAGGCTCGACGCGTGGTTGCCACCGACAGAGATTAGCATAGCATCCATCAAAGAGCTGAGTGTCGGGGATTGTCTGCCGATTGATCGCGCAAGTCTGGCTGATGCCCGGCTGACCACGGCAGAGGGCCGCGTTATTTCAGAGGCGCAACTGGGCCAACGGGATGGCTATCGCGCCGTCCGGTTGGGCGCGCCAAGTACCGCGTCGAGCGTTGTGCCGACGGCTGGCGACTTCACTAATGATCCCGCGCAATCCTCACCGGAACTGCTGGCAAGCGCTTCAGGTGATATGGTGGAAGCCTCAGAGGAGGCTCACACTGCCGAAGCTGTGCCACAGGACAGCAAGGGCGACGATTGAGAAAAAACAGGCGCCCCGATGGACGCCTGTTTGTTAGTTTGCTTTGATCGCTGATCAGCAGGAATAGTACATTTTGTATTCCATTGGGTGAGGCGTGTGCTCGTAGGCGTAGACCTCTTCCCATTTCAGATCCATGTAGCCGTCAATCTGATCTTTGGTGAATACATCACCAGCCAGCAGGAACTCATGATCCGCTTCCAACTCGTCGAGCGCTTCACGCAAGCTTGCACAAACGGTTGGGATTTCAGCCAGCTCTTCAGGCGGCAGATCATACAGGTCCTTGTCCGATGATGGACCCGGATCGATTTTGTTTTTGATGCCGTCGAGACCCGCCATCAGAAGCGCTGCAAAGCACAGGTAGGGGTTGGCGGCTGGATCAGGGAACCGAGCCTCAACGCGCTTGGCTTTTGGCGATTCAGCCCATGGGATACGCACGCAGCCAGAGCGATTACGAGCAGAGTATGCGCGCAACACTGGCGCTTCAAAGCCCGGGATCAATCGCTTGTAGCTGTTTGTCGACGGGTTGGTGAACGCATTCAACGCTTTTGCGTGCTTCAGAATGCCACCGATGAAGTAGAGCGCTTCCTGTGACAGGTCGGCATACTTGTCGCCCGCAAAAAGGGGCTTGCCGTCTTTCCAGATCGACATATTGACATGCATGCCGGTGCCGTTGTCGCCAGCGATCGGCTTCGGCATGAATGTCGCGGACTTGCCGTAAGCATGTGCTACGTTGTGGATCACATACTTGTACTTTTGCAGCTCGTCGGCCTGATGGGTGAGCGAGCCAAAGATCAGGCCGAGTTCGTGCTGGCACGAAGCCACCTCGTGATGGTGCTTGTCCACCTTCATGCCCATGCGCTTCATCGTTGACAGCATCTCCGACCGCAGATCCTGCGCCGCATCGGTTGGGTTCACAGGGAAGTAGCCGCCCTTGATGCCCGGACGATGGCCCATGTTGCCCATCTCGTATTCGGCGTCCGTGTTCCAAGAGGCGTCATTTGCGTCCACCTCGTAGGAGACTTTGTTCATCTCGACTGAGAAGCGAACATCGTCAAACAGGAAGAATTCGGCTTCCGGACCAAAATAGGAAGTATCGCCAATACCCGAGGATTTCAGATAAGCCTCTGCCCGCTCAGCGGTGCCGCGTGGATCACGCTCATAGCTTTCGCCGGTATCTGGCTCAACAACAGTGCAATGCACGCACATCGTTTTTTCGGCATAGAACGGGTCGATATACGCGCTGTCTGTGTCTGGCATCAGTTTCATGTCGGACTGATCGATTGACTTCCACCCCGCGATGGATGAGCCGTCGAACATGAATCCTTCTTCGATGAAGTCTTCATCAACCTGATCGGCCATGACGGTGACGTGTTGCAGCTTGCCGCGTGGGTCGGTGAAACGGATGTCGACATATTCAACATCCTCGTCCTTGATCGTCTTAAGCATGTCCTTGGCGCTCATCTGATCTGATCCTCTCTGATAGTTGTGTTCGTGATTTTGAATTACAGGGCTTCTTCGCCGGCTTCGCCGGTCCGAATGCGGATAGCGTGCTCAACCGTGGAGACGAAAATCTTGCCGTCACCGATCTTGTCGGTCTTGGCCGCTGCGATGATTGCTTCAATCGCGCTGTCGAGCTGATCGTCGCTCAGGACGACCTCAATTTTCACCTTGGGCAGAAAATCCACGACATACTCTGCGCCGCGATAAAGCTCGGTATGGCCCTTTTGACGACCAAACCCCTTCACTTCAGTAACGCTCAGGCCTTGAATGCCGAGCTCCTGAAGAGATTCCTTCACTTCATCAAGCTTGAACGGCTTAATGATGGCTTCGATCTTTTTCATCGCGGCGACTCCCTTTCATGTGCTTGAGGCGGGTGAGACCACTTTCCATTTGCGGTCACAATCGGCACAGTTTGCTCTGCGTGGTTCGAATGGGCGTCAACACCATGTTTGCCTAAAATTTGTGCAACTTGCTTAAAATGAGGACGAAGTATGAAAAAATGTGCAAATGACTGAATTGCTGACCGCCGCACAAATGCGTGGCATCGAAAAAGCGGCGATGGATCGCGGTGACGTCACGGGTTTCGAGCTGATGGAACGCGCGGGATGCGGTGTGGTCGAAGCCATTTTTGAGGAATGGCCGGAGTTGGTCGATGACCCGCAGCGGGCTGTGGTCTTGTGTGGACCGGGGAATAATGGCGGCGATGGGTTCGTGATTGCACGCCTGTTGCAGCAAGCGGACTGGCAGGTTGAGCTGTTTCTCTACGGTGAACCTGAAAGACTGCCGCTGGATGCCGCAGAGATGCGCAGGCTCTGGGAGGCGCTCGGCAACACCATACCCATGACTGAAGAGGCAGCGGCGACCGGTTTGCGCCCGACGCTGCTGATTGACGCGATGTTCGGCACCGGCCTGACGCGTCCGATCCCGATTGAGTGCGCGCGAACTTTCAGAGCCATTGAGCAACGCGACACAGGAAGCAAGAAGCATCGCTGGTTGGTCCCGTTTCACCGGATCGCGGTCGATTGCCCGTCTGGTTTTGACAGCAACAGCGGCGAGATCCTGTTGCCAGACATACGAAACGACGCGGAGGCGGCGCAGGATCCGGGCGTCTGGCACGAAGAGGTCATGGAAAAAGAAATCTACCCGCGGTTGCTGCAGGTTGATCTCACTGTGACATTCCATCGGCAGAAGGTGGGGCACGGGCTTTGTGAAGTCGGGCGTCGATCGCCCGTGGTCGTTGATATCGGGCTCAAGCAAGACCCTTCCGGTTCGCAATCCGATATCGCACAGCTGGTCGATCCGTGCCCAGACGGTCATAAAACTCAGGCCAAAGTTTGGTTGAGCACCTATGCAAACATTGCGGCCCGGGGGCACAAGTACGATCGGGGCCATGCTTTTGTCGTCGCTGGCGGCTCGGGCAAGGGAGGCGCGGCACGACTGGTCGCTCGCGCTGCTTTGCGGGTTGGAGCGGGCCTTGTCACCGTGGGTGTTCCCAGCGAAGCCTTGGTGGAGAACGCAAGCCAGTTGAACGCAGTGATGCTGAACGTCGTGGACACGCCCCGTGATCTCGAAACGATGCTGGCAGATGATCGCATATCGGCGCTGGCTCTGGGCCCGGGTCTGGGGCTAGGCGGCAGAACCCGTGACATTGTTTCGGCGGCTCTTGGGTGCTCCGTTATTCACAGCGGTCAGGAGAAGCGTCGCTTTGTTCTCGACGCTGATGCGCTGTCCAGTTTTGCGGAGCGACCGGATGCGCTGTTTGAACTCTGTCATTCAAACTGCGTCCTGACCCCGCATGATGGTGAGTTTGCACGATTGTTCCCGGATTTGGCTCAACAGATAAAGCGTGCGCCATTTGGGGATGGGATTTCACGCCTTGAAGCGGCCAAGCAGGCGGCATCAAGATCTGGTGCGATCATCGTGCTTAAGGGTACTGCGACTGTTGCCGCGCATCCCGATGGCGGCGCTTCCATTCACTCCGCACTTTATGATCGGGCTGCACCGCAATTGGCGACTGCCGGGTCCGGAGATGTTCTGACGGGGCTGATTGTTGGGACATTGGCGGGGCCAATGGCGTCCTTTCATATGCGGGACTCGGTAGAGTGTGCCATCTGGCTGCATGTGGAATGCGCACGGGCCTTTGGGCCTGGCCTGATAGCAGAAGACCTGCCGGAGATGCTCCCGCAGGTCTTCAGAGATTTGGGTGTGTAGTCAGTGTGTGTAGTGTAGTCGTGTGTGTGTAGCGTGGGGCAGGGCGGCAACATGCAGCCACACCCCATAGTGTTGCCCTATCAGGCGGCGGCTGGGACTTCCGGTTTTCCGGTTTTTGCCAAAGCAGTCGTAGAGACCACTTCAACCCCATCCGCGTAAAAAATCTCCTCTTCTTCGAAACACAGCTCGTAAGATGTGTGCTCCGCTTCGTCTTCCGCTTGCGCGATGTATTTGCCATCCACCATGCGATCAATTGGCATGATGACAAAATCCGCGCCAAACAGCATTTCTGCCCGCCAGTCGCGCACCATGACCTCTTGGCCGGGTGCAAGCAGCATTTCGGCGTTTGGGCGGCTAAAACCCAATGTGTTCGAGCCGACCTTGATCGGCCGCATAATCGTTGTCGTGGCCGTCACGTCCTGAAGGACGCGCGCGCCATTACGCGTGATTACGCGATCCCCTGCTTTCAGATCTTCGATCCGGGTATATCCCGCCATCGTCAGAACCTGATTTCCCGAGAGCAAGCCGGTTGCGGTTGCATCGGTCATAAAATCGTCCATTTTTCCCCCACCGAAATCGCTGTGCATGTTGGCAGACATAACGCTCTCCGGTTAATTCCTGAAAATTACCAAAGAGCCGAAATAAGGCGCAAAAGGGGCACGTTTAGGACCAGATTCAGGTCATGTGGCGGTAATTTTACAGATGAGTAAGGGTTCCCTTACCTTTTTTGTGGCAATGAAAAAATCTTCTCAAAATTTGTATTTTTCGGGCATCGAATTTTCGTCTCGCATCCCAGCATAACCTTTGATATGCAGCCGCGACACCGACAGGCGGCGCAGGCCGGGTTGTTGGACATGTTTTCCGCGGGTGTGGCGAAATTGGTAGACGCACCAGATTTAGGTTCTGGCGCCGCAAGGCGTGGGGGTTCAAGTCCCTCCACCCGCACCATGAGATGAAGGACGAAATAGTATGCAGGTCACAGAGACCCTGAACGAAGGCTTAAAGCGCGGCTACAAGATTGTCGTAGCAGCCTCTGAGCTGGACGAGAAAGTCAACGAGAAGTTGGTCGAAGCGCAGCCTGACGTCGAAATGAAGGGCTTCCGCAAGGGTAAGGTTCCGCTGGCATTGCTCAAAAAGCAGTTTGGCGACCGTGTGATGGGCGAAGCGATGCAGGAAAGCATCGATGGCGCCATGTCCAAGCATTTTGAAGAATCTGGCGATCGCCCAGCGATGCAGCCTGAAATGAAAATGACCAATGAAGATTGGAAGGCCGGGGACGACGTTGAAGTCGAGGTCTCCTACGAGGCATTGCCTGACATTCCCGAGATTGATCTCAAGAAGGTCAAACTTGAGAAGATGCTTGTAAAAGCCGACAAAAAGGAAGTCGAAGAAGCGTTGAAGTCTTTGGCTGAAAATGCGCAGAACTTTGAAGACCGCAAGAAGGGTTCAAAGTCGAAAGATGGTGATCAGGTTGTCATCGACTTCTTGGGTAAGGTCGAAGGGGAAGCCTTTGATGGCGGGGCCGCTGAAGACTATCCGCTCGTTTTGGGCTCAAACTCCTTTATTCCAGGCTTCGAAGCGCAGTTGGTTGGTGCCAAGGTCGGTGATGATGTCGAGGTCAAAGTTGATTTTCCAGCCGAGTATCAGGCCGAAAATCTGGCGGGCAAAGCAGCGGTTTTCGAATGCAAGATCAAAGCGGTCAAAGCGCCCGCTGCGGCAGAGATCAATGATGATCTGGCCAAGCAGTTTGGGGCCGAAGGTCTTGACGAGCTGAAAGGACAAGTTTCCGAGCGTCTTGAAGCCGAATTTGCCGGTGCGTCTCGTGCTGTAATGAAGCGCAAGCTGCTCGATCAACTCGACGGTCTTGCGAAGTTTGATCTACCGCCGTCTCTGGTGGACGCCGAAGCTGGCCAGATTGCGCATCAGCTATGGCACGAAGAAAACCCTGATGTCGAAGGGCATGATCACCCTGAGATCGAGGCGACTGATGAGCACAAGACGCTGGCCGAGCGCCGCGTGAGGCTTGGGCTTTTGCTGGCCGAGATGGGACGTAAGAACGAGATCGAAGTGACCGACGCGGAAATGACCCAAGCGATCATGAATCAGGCGCGCCAGTATCCAGGTCAGGAACGCCAGTTCTTTGAATTCGTTCAGCAGAATGCGCAGATGCAGCAGCAGATGCGCGCACCCATCTTTGAAGACAAGGTGGTCGACTACATTTTTGAGCTGGCAGAAGTGAAAGAGAAGACGGTCAAGAAAGATGATCTTGAAAAGGCCGTTGAAGCGTTGGAAGAAGACGCCGCATAAGCTTCTGACAACACAAACTATTTGGAAAGGGTCGTCAGTTTGGCGGCCCTTTTTTGTTTGTACATCCTACGCAGGCGCGCGGCATTGGAATGTACAGGTTTCGGCTCATTTCTGCCCAAAACCTGAGTCAATCTTAACAAATTAGATTTTTAGGGGGCATATCTTGCCTCCCGGCTCGGAGTTCTTGAAATGAGTTTTGCGGATATTGGGTTCGATCCATCTTTGCCAGAACGTTCGCTTTTGATCCGTGATACGCGGAATGGCTATCGCGTAAAGCCTAACGCCTATACGCGCACGGCGACAGGGCAATTGGTGTCGCGCGCTGTTGTGCCGGCGGCAGTTATCTTTGCGGCCTCCATGACGTGGAGCGGTGCTGCGTTGTCGATATTGGCTCAGGCGGTTGTTCTTACCGGTGCGCTGATGGTCCTTTTCTTTGTCACTCAACGGCTGATCAGCCGTGGGCGTGTCACAGACTTCGTGGTTGACCGGCAAGCCCGCATTCTAAGGCTGAAGCACGGTCGGCGACACACACAGGTTCTTCGCAAGGAAGAAATCAGCCGTATTGATTTGAATGAGGGGGCGCCGTTGCTGGATCAGGTGCGTGCCGGACATCCAGCGGATGCTGGTCAGGTTGTTGTCACGTTGGAAGGTGGACGGAAGCTAACCGTGTTAACAGGCGAGTTGTTCGAGCTGGAACCACTGGTGCGGCGGATCAAGAATGACCTGAGTGTCGTCTGAACCAAGCTGCTGATAACTTCAAAAGCTGACACAAGAAAAAGGCCGCCCGTTTGGGCAGCCTTTTCTAATTTGGTAGGTTGATCGAAGATCAGGCGTCTTTTTCGCCGTCATCGGCGTCTGATGCATCTTCTTCTGCCGGCGCTTCGTCAGTAGATGCTTCTTCTGCTTCGCCTTCGAGTTCGTCCAGCTGGGCTGCGCCGATATCGTCGAACAGCTCAGAGATCTCGAATTCTGCTTCGGCTTCTTCCTCGGCGGCAAGATCCTGAATGGATTTACCTGAGGCTTGCAGTTCAGCTTCTTCCGATGAGCGTGCGACGTTCAGTGTGAAAGTTGCTTCGACTTCGGGATGCAGACGTGCGGTGACGTCATGAAGACCCAGTTCTTTGATCGGGCGATCAAGAATGATCTGTCCGCGATCGACTGTTACACCACCGTCAGTCGCAGCCTCTGCTGCGTCACGAGTGGTGACAGACCCGTAAAGGGCGCCAGCATCAGATGCCTGACGAATCACGATGAACTGTTGACCGGTCAATTGCTCGCCAAGGCTTTCGGCCTCTTTTTTCGTTTCCAAGTTGCGGGCTTCGAGCTGCGCTTTCTGGTTTTCGAATTGAGCGATATTGGTCTCGGTTGCGTTCATCGCCTTGCCTTGCGGCAAAAGATAGTTGCGCGCATAGCCGGGCTTTACGTCAACGACTTCACCCATTTGGCCAAGCTTGGCGACGCGTTCGAGAAGGATAACTTGCATTTCGCGGTCTCCTTACTTCACGGCGTAGGGCAGGAGGGCCAGAAACCGTGCGCGTTTGATGGCACGTGCCAGCGCACGCTGGTTCTTGGCACCAACAGCGGTAATACGCGAGGGTACGATTTTGCCACGCTCTGAGATGTAGCGCTGCAGCAGACGGGTGTCTTTGTAGTCGATCTTCGGAGCGTTGTCGCCCGCGAAGGGATCGGACTTACGACGGCGGAAAAATGGTTTAGCGGCCATGGTTTAGCGTCCTTTCCTAAATCAGTTGCGTGGGCGACGTTCGCGGTCGTCACGCTTTTGCATTTGCACTGACGGACCTTCCTGGTGCTCGTCAACTTTGATGGTCAGGATGCGCATCACGTCGTCATGCAGGCGCATCAGGCGCTCCATTTCCTGCACGGCTGGGGCGGGTGCCTCCGTGCGCAGGAAGGCGTAGTGGCCTTTGCGGTTCTTGTTGATTTTGTAGGCCATCGTTTTCAGGCCCCAATACTCGCTATCAACAACTTTACCGCCGTTGTCAGACAGAACGGTGCCGAAATGTTCGATCAAGCCTTCGGCTTGCGTGTTCGACAGGTCCTGACGCGAGATAAACACATGCTCATAGGCTGGCATGGGCGTCTTCCTTACTTTTTCTGGCGGGCTTCAAAGGACAGGTCTCAAAGGTCTCCATCCTGTCCACGAGAGGCGGCCGCGATCAATGCTATTGCGGAGACCCGTGGCGTATAGCCAGTGACCCGTCGGCCTGCAAGGAAAAACGACGATCTGACCATGCTGGTGGAAAGCCGCTTGTGTCCATGTTGACCAGTGGCCTGATTGCGCGACATCGCACACAATCTGTTGAAGAAGATCGAGTTGTCTTTCCGTGCAGATGCTCGATCTTAACAGCTTGAATGCAAACAGTCTGAAAGGATCTCCAAGATGAAATCAATTGCTCTGTCTGCCGCCTTGCTGGCTCTTGCCAGCGGTGCAATCGCCGCCGACAAATATACCCTTGATCCCAGCCATTCTCAGGTTGTGTTCAACTACAACCACCTGGGCTTCTCGACCACTTACGGCATGTTCTCCGGGTTTGAGGGGGAAATCATGTTTGACGAGGCTGACCCCGCTGCGTCCAGCGTGTCGGTGTCGATGCCGGTTATGAGCATGTTTACCGGCTGGGAAAAGCGCGACGGGCACTTCATGTCAGGTGATTTTTTTGGGGCGTCCGAGGGCGATGTGGTGACTTTCACATCCACGGGTATTGAGGTGACCGGTGAGGCCACGGCCAAGATCACGGGTGATCTGGCGATGAATGGGGTCACAAAATCCGTGGTGCTTGATGCAAAGCTCAACAAAGCCGACATCAACCCAATGGCAAACGTGCCGTGGCTTGGTTTTGATGCGACGACAACTGTGCTGCGTAGCGACTTCGGCCTAGGAGCCTTCGCGCCCGCGGTCAGTGACGAGGTTGAGATCAATATCTCTGTCGAAGCTCAAAAGGCGGGTTAAACCCCAGCCTCCAGCAATCATCTGGAGCGCTGTCGCGGCAGCGCTCCGGTGACAAAGAATGAGCGCCCTGGGCGAAAGCAGGCTGGCTTAGCCCGTCACTTCGCTTGAATTGAACGTTTTTGGCGCTCTCACTCCACGCGTTCTGCGGTCAGATCGACGTTGATCACAACCTCAAAGCCCACAGAGCTTTCGTCGGGATAGGATTGGCCGATACCGTAATCCAGCCGTTGGGCTTTCGTCTGGCCAGTCATCGTGGCGACATCTCCGTCAATCGTCAGAGAGAACGGCAAGTTCACTGGCGCTTCTCGATCTTTGATCATTAGCGTTCCCCGTGCGATATAGCCTTGCGTGTCGGCGAAGACATCCGCGCGATAGGTGGCCGTTGAAAAGGTATCAGCTGCGAAGAAATCCGCACCCAAGGCTTGCGCTGTGACCGAGCCTAGGGTCAGGGAGGGGATCGAGATTGTGACGACCACATCGCCGTGCTTGCCATCGGCGTCAGGGGTTTCGGAGAAATTGATCGCCGCGGTCCAGTCTTGGAACGACCCCATTACATCGCTGCCCAACTGCCTGACGGTCAGGCCAAGTGTGCCTTCGCGAACCTCCCAACCGGTCTCAACGGTGGCCAGTTGCGGTGTCACAACGTCCCCCTTTTCATATGCAAAAAGGCCCAAAGCGGTGCCGGTCGCAAGAGCAGCCGCATAAACGACCCCAGCGGCCAAAATGGGCGCTGATACGCGATGCGGTGCAGGCGTGATCTCTGGGTCGGTCGTGCCGGGCAGCATGCGTTTCAGCGTCAGGTCACGGTCGACAAAGTGGTGCTTTAACGCACCCAACAAATGCAGTGCGAAGCTGATGATCAAAACCCGCTCTAAGATGATGTGCAGTGTGGCAAAGCTGTGGGCCAGATCGTCATTTTTGGGGACAAATGGAAGGGACTGCCCAAAGGGCCACCAGATCGGTGCAAAGCCTGTAGTGGCGGCATGGTGGATCCAGCCGCTCAACGGTACAAGGATGATCGAGGCGTAGAGCAACCAATGAACGGTTTCGGCCAGGAAGGTTTCAACCTTTCGGTCTGGGTGCAGAGAGGCGGGCTTGGGCTGGCTGATGGCCCACAGAATGCGGGCGATTGCGACGAAGAGGGCGGTGACGCCAATCGTCTTGTGAAGTGAGAAGATCAGAGCCTTCTGAGCCAATGCCTCACTCGTGTCGAACGGCAGGCCGTTTGCGTAGATGCCCAATGGAATGTTGGTCAGTATCAGAAGCGCGGTCAGCCAGTGAAAGCTTTTTGTCACAGAGCCATAGGTGGTCGCGGTGTTGGGAATCATCGTGTTTTGTCCTCGATCTCTTGGCGGGAACCGTGACGCCGAATTGCTCTGTACTCAACGTCTGAGTTTGAACAATGGCTGTGCGCGCGGCTTGTGAGCGGCGCGCACCTCCGATAGACCCTTAAGAAACAAGGCAAGGGGAGCAGACATGAGGGCATTTGTTTTTCCGGGGCAAGGGGCGCAGACGATCGGGATGGGGCAGGATCTGGCCGATGCCTATCCAAGCGCCAAAGCCGTTTTCGAAGAGGTCGATACAGCACTAGGTGAAGACCTGAGCGGATTGATCTGGTCGGGCGATATCGAGACCCTCACGCTGACCCAGAACGCGCAACCTGCGCTGATGGCGACGTCCTTGGCCGTCATGGCTGCATTGAAAGAGGAAGGGATTGGCGTGGATGCCGCGTCTTTTGTTGCGGGACATTCTCTTGGGGAATATTCAGCGCTTGCGGCGGTTGGGGCCATGAATATCGGCGATACCGCGCGGCTTTTGCGGCTGCGTGGAGAGGCGATGCAAGCTGCGGTTCCGGTGGGTGTGGGTGCGATGGCAGCGCTTCTCGGGCTGGATTTTGAAGCTGCACGGTCGGTTGCTGAAGATGCTGCGCAAGGTGAAGTGTGCCAGGCGGCTAATGATAACGATCCGGGGCAGGTGGTCGTGTCGGGCCACAAAGCGGCCGTTGAAAGGGCCGTAGAGCTTGCGAAAGAGAAAGGCGCCAAGCGTGCTGTGCTGCTGCCGGTCAGCGCGCCGTTTCATTGTGCTCTGATGCAGCCCGCAGCCGAAGCGATGGCTTCCGCCCTTGATGAGGTAGATATCAATCGCCCTTCCGTACCGCTGGTCTCGAATGTCCGTGCGGCTGCGGTCAGCGATCCTGTTACGATCCGTAATTTGCTGGTCGAGCAGGTTACTGGTTCCGTGCGCTGGCGTGAAAGCATGATGTATGTCGCGTCCGAGGGTGTGACGGACGTCTGGGAAATCGGCGCGGGCAAGGCACTGTCGGGAATGATCCGGCGCATTGACCGTAGCCTGAGTACGCGGGCCATCGGGGGTCCTGACGATGTCAAAGCGGCGGCAGAGGCCTTCCATGAGGGCTGAACTGGCCTGTGTGGCTCTGTTAGGGCTCGTCGGTTGCGGTACGCTGGAGAACATGAGCCAGACGCTTGATCTGCAGGTTGATGGTCAGGTTTTGCGGCTGGATGGTATTATCAACAGTCGGTCGCTTGGGGATTTTGTCGATGCTCTGGATGAAAATCCGGATGTTCGAATTGTCGAGCTGGGGCAGATCGAAGGCTCACTGGATGGCGAAGTGGTGGCTGAGATGGGCTACACCATCCGTGATGCCGGTTTGGCCACACGTCTTGAATCTGGAGCGCAGGTCTTCTCTGGCGGTGTCGATTTGTTTCTGGGCGGTGTCGACCGGCGTGTCGCGCCGGGCGCGATTCTGGGTGTTCACGAATGGGAATCGGGGTTGGGCCGGGCGCGCGACTATCCCCGGGATGATCCTGAGCATGAGCCAACCCGGGGCTATATCGAGGATATGCTGGGCACCGACGCATTCTATTGGTTTACGATTAATGCGGCTTCCTTCGAGGAGGTGCATGTGATGACACGCGAGGAAATGCTGCGCTATGGCGTGGTGACGCAATAACTTCAAGGAAAGCGGATAAGATGTTTGATCTAAATGGAAAAAATGCGTTGGTAACGGGGGCTTCCGGAGGTATCGGGGGCGCTATTGCTGCCGCATTGCACAATGCGGGAGCGAGCGTGGCATTGTCGGGCACACGGGTCGAGCCGTTGGAAGCATTGGCAGAACAGCTTGGCGCGCGAGCGCATGTCGTCCCTTGCAACCTCAGTGATTTCGATGCGGTGAAGGGATTGCCGGCACAGGCTATTGAGGCGATGGGGTCGGTTGATATTCTGGTCAACAACGCTGGGATTACGCGGGACAATCTGTTTATGCGGATGTCTGATGAGGAATGGCAGTCGGTTATCGACGTCAACCTGACCTCGACCTTCTTGCTATGTAAGGGCGTTTTGCGCGGCATGATGAAGGCGCGTTGGGGGCGGATTGTTAACATCTCCTCCGTGGTCGGGGCGACCGGAAACCCTGGACAGGGCAACTATGCGGCGTCCAAAGCGGGTATGGTCGGGATGTCGAAGTCGCTGGCTTATGAGGTTGCCAGCCGTGGGATTACGGTGAATTGCGTTGCGCCGGGTTTTATTGAAACGGCAATGACTGACAAGCTGACGGATGATCAGAAGACCGGCATTCTGGGTCAAATTCCGGCAGGTCGAATGGGGACATCAGAAGAAATTGCATCGTCTACGCTGTTTCTTGCGAGCCCTGAAGCGTCTTACGTGACGGGCACGACAATGCATGTGAATGGCGGGATGGCGATGCTCTAACGCTATTCTTTACGTTGCGTAAGGGTGGGGTTGGATAAGCGTTTGCCTTCCCCATTTGTTATGCTATAGGCGGCGCAGATTTGCCGGGGGGCTGAATCCCACGGTGGTCGCAATTTGCGGCAACATAAGGCCCTAGGCCCTAAACACGAGCGGGACAGACCCGAATAAATACGAGGATTTTAACATGAGCGACATCGCAGATCGCGTGAAGAAAATCGTTGTCGAGCACCTTGGTGTCGACGAAGACAAAGTGGTAGAGAATGCCTCTTTCATCGATGATCTTGGTGCTGACAGCCTTGATACGGTTGAGCTGGTCATGGCGTTTGAAGAAGAATTCGGGATCGAAATCCCGGATGACGCTGCCGAGACCATTCAGACTTTCGGCGACGCATGTAAGTTCATTAAAGAGGCGACCTGATCGCCCGCGCTTTTAGCGCTACACAGAAATTCTAGGAAGGCGGCGCATTATTGTAGCCGCCTTTTTAGTTGGGTTTTTACCGGTGAGACAGAGAGCGCGAGCGCCTCATTGAGGGCAGATCTTGTTAAATCCGAATAGAAGCGAAAGCCCGCGCTGCTGCCCTGCAGCTTTATCGGTCTGGTGTATTTGGCGACTGACGTGCCTGCGTCTGTTACGAGTTTGACCGATTGATTTTCACGCATCGTCTTCGCCATAGCCAATCCGTCGGCCGTGGTGAAGGTAAACGAAAAGCCGCGCAGACCCAGCGTATCAATGCGCCCCGGGATCGTGGTTTTGGAAAATTCCAACTGAGCCGGGATTTCGCAGGACCGCCTGACGAGCATATTTGCCCAGAACAATCGATAGAGGTGGTTTAGCAGCACGAGGGCTGCGATTGCGGCCAGAAGCCCTGCAACCAAGGCGCCGAGGCGAATTGTGCTCTGGAGAAAGCTTGCCCGACTGCTTGCCGCCGAAAGCTGCCCCTCCCGAATGAAGGCGACGATCTTTCCCAAGCCTGATTTCGAGCCCTCGGCCCGCCCGCAAAATTTGTCGAGAAACGCGCGCGCCTCGCGGAGGTCTTTATGAATATCACTTTTGCTGAGCCGTGCAGCGATTTGGGAAGGGGACAAGGTGCCAAGCGATGCGGCAAGTTCATGTATTTTCGAAATGTGACCGATTATCTGTAGATATGGACGCGATGGATCAACACGCATTCGCACCAGTTGATTTTTGATCTGGCCGGTATCGATTTCTATCGCTTTGGCTTCCAGCCGGGACAGGTCAGCGGGCGTCGGAGATGATCTGGGCGCCAAATCATCCGACGCCAGATATATCAGGTCGGAATAGGCTTTGAACGAGGGGCAATGAGGTTGTTTTGCCGAGGCTGGCGATATGCCCAGAGCGCATACGACAGCGAGGACAAAATACTGTTTTCTTAATCTCAACACACCGGAATCCGACGAAATCACCTTTGACGGCTCGATATGCCGCAAAGAGGCTTAAGAAACGTTGAATTGTGGTGGGGGAGAAAAGGCGGACCGGGACAAACTTGTGAACCGTGAGTAGTGACCTTTTAAACCCCAGGCCCCGATCCTGCACAAGATATAGTGGCTGGCAGGAATTGGCTCACGGTGCAAACAGAGCGCGTTTTCCCCGTGCATCCAGCTTTCAGGTGCGTGGTGTCTCGCTGAGTCTGGCCAGCACATCGAGACCTTGTTCGTTCAGGAAATGCAGCATGTCGATGAAGACCCAGTTCTCTGCAAGCTTGTCGCCATCGCGGCGGTAGACGTCGACCACACGCATAGGAGCAGGTTTTCCGGTTGCGGGCAGGCCCATATAGCCGCCTGTCGGTGCGACGGAGAGGTTGGGCCATCCAAAAAAGCCGCAATAGTTGCCTTCTGCAATTCTTGCGACATGGCCGTGGAATTGCCGGTTTGCCAGCTTTGTGCGGAATGGGCGTTGGTGCTGCTCAATATAGCGAGAAATTGTGTAGGTGGCCCCGATACCTGCGGGGCCGTACCACGCCATATCCTCGTGCCAGTTACGCGCAAGTTCCTCGTGCGGGGTAAAGTTGGGCAATTCTGTTTCGCCATTGAGGACTTGGTTGGCTCGGCTGATATCGGCGGCCATTCGGTTGACGAGGTTCAGGGTTGCTTCGCCCTCGGCCGGGTTTTGCGGGCCAAGCAATATCCCATCGTGGGTTCTGGGGCCCGGGTGAACGAATTGAGCCCCTGTTTGTGGAGGCAGGACCTGCAGGCCCGCCTGATGGATTACTGATAGAACATCGCAAAAGAGCGCGGTTTCTGTGATTTTCCCGTCTTCGACCCGATGAAACTCGGCGTAGCGCAGAAAGGCAATTTTTCCTGTGGGCGGGATACCCAGCCAAGGGGCATCGAAGAGGCCCATGAAATGCCCCATAGAACAAGTCCAGGCGCTGTTCTGGTCATCGCAGTCATTAAACCCTGCGAGAAAGACATCTTCGCGGCGCTGTACGGCGCTCATGGCAGAGAGGAAGGGGCCCCAAAAGCTGTCGATCACCTCTTGCGCGCTGTCTTTCTCGTGAAATGGGTGCATGCCGCGCCAAGTGTACTCGGACGTGGTATGTTGCTTGAGTACTTTCAGTCGCTGGTCTGGTGCGGCCAAGTCGAAATCGCGCATGTAGTCGCGAACTGTTGTTTTTATCGAGCCGAGGTCGGTCATTTGCAGTCTCAGTTTTCAGAATTCGTATTCTGTACGAAGTGGTACGCGGATAGCGCCGACAGGCAAGCACCAAATCGCCGAATTGGGCTTTGTTTTTGCTGTGCTGCGGCATGGAGAGGGACTTGCCGATTGTATGTCGGCGCGTGTATGACGCTCTGAGGTAAAATACAGGCAGAAGAACGAGGGTGGTATGCGCCGAGTCGTCGTAACAGGACTAGGTATGGTGACGCCGTTGGGTGGCACCGTCGAAGAAACATGGACTGCGGCCCTTGCCGGCAAGTCTGGTGCGCGAACGATCGAAAAGTTCGATGCGAGCCATTTGGGCACGCCTTATGCCTGCGAAGTTCCGCGTGGCGATGGGACAAACGGAACCTTTAATCCAGATGATTGGATGGAGCCCAAAGAGCAACGCAAGGTTGACGACTTCATTCTCTACGGTATGGCTGCGGCGGCTCAGGCGATCAAAGACGCCGATTGGGAAATTGACGACCAGGAAGAGCTTTTGCGTACCGGCGTGATGATTGGGTCGGGCATTGGTGGTTTGTCCTCTATTGCCGATACGGCTGTTTTGATCAAAGAGCGCGGTCCGCGTCGCGTCTCACCATTCTTTATTCCCGGGTCACTGATCAATCTCGTGTCCGGTCAGGTGTCGATCCGGTACGGCTATAAGGGCCCCAACCATGCTGTCGTGACGGCCTGTTCCACAGGGGCGCATGCCATTGGTGATGCGGCGCGACTTATTGCGCTGGATGATGCGGATGTCATGATCGCGGGTGGTGCCGAGAGCCCGATTTGCGAGATCGGCATTGCCGGATTTAACGCCTGCAAGGCACTCTCAACGCAGCACGCAGATGATCCGACCAAGGCGTCTCGTCCGTGGGACGCGGACCGGGATGGTTTCGTGATGGGTGAAGGTGCTGGCGTGGTTGTGCTTGAAGAATATGAGCATGCCAAGGCGCGTGGCGCAAAAATTTATGCAGAAGTCCTCGGATATGGCATGTCTGGCGATGCGCATCATATCACCGCGCCGCCTGAGGATCATGAAGGTGCAGAGCGTGCGATGCGCGCCGCAGTGAAGCGGGCAGGGATCGATGTTGATGCTATCGACTATATCAATGCTCATGGCACCTCGACGATGGCTGATACAATCGAGCTTGGTGCGGTAGAGCGCTTGCTGGGCGATGCAGCGGCGGGAGCCGCGATGTCATCGACCAAGTCGATGACGGGGCATCTTTTGGGTGCTGCGGGCGCGATCGAAGCGATTTTCTGCCTGTTGGCAATTCGTGATCAGGTTTGTCCACCGACCATAAACCTTGATTCAACGGCTGCGGACACCAAAATTAACCTTTGTGCAAACACGAAGGTTGAACGAGAGGTAACTACAGTGCTGTCAAACTCTTTCGGGTTTGGTGGGACAAATGCCTGTCTGATTATGGGGAAGGTCTGAGAAAGGACCTAAGGGCTTATGTGGAAATCCATTGCCTCTAACGCGTTGACACTGTTCATCGTGCTCTTGTTTGCCGCTGGTGGTTTGCTTGGCTGGGGCCAGCTTCAGTATAAGGCTGAGGGCCCGCTGGATCAGGCGGCATTCTTTGAGGTGCCGCGGGGTGCGTCATTGCGATCGGTGTCGCAGAAGTTGGCCGACGCCGGGGCTGTGAGCAATCCGATGATATTCCGTCTTGGTGTCGAATATGCGGAACTGGCCGATGATTTGAAATTCGGGAATTATGAAATTCCCGCGCGCGCCTCGATGGCGGAGATCATTGATATTCTGACGGCAGGTGGGCCTTCGACATTCCGCTTTGTGGCAACATATCTTATCCGCAATTCCGGCGCTGAAATGCGGTTCCGGGAGCGGACACCGGGTACTGGCGAAGAGGTTGTGCTGGCCGAGTTCAAAGCTGGCGAAGAAGTCCCGGCGGCTTATACGGAGGCTGTCGAAAATGGCACGCCGATTGTCTACCGCGTGGCGATTGCGGAGGGCTTGTCCAGTTGGCAGATCGTCGAAGGGCTCAAGGCGGCGGACTTCCTTGAAGGCGAGATCGACGAGGTTCCAGCGGAGGGGTCGCTGTCCCCTGATACATATGAGGTGTCGCGCGGCGCTGATCGTGCTGACATCGTTACGCGAATGGCCACGGCGCAGGAGCGTATTCTAGCGGCAGCGTGGGACGTCCGTGCGCCGGATGTTCCGTTGGAAAGCCCAGAAGAAGCGCTGATCCTGGCATCGATCATTGAAAAGGAGACGGGCGTACCTGAGGAACGGGGGCAGGTGGCCTCGGTCTTTACCAACCGGTTGCGACAAGGGATGCGTCTGCAAACTGACCCGACAGTGATCTACGGCATAACGCGGGGGGAAAGTAACGGTTTGGGCCGAGGGTTGCGGCAATCGGAGTTGCGCGCGCGTACGCCTTACAACACCTATGTGATCGAGGGATTGCCACCCACACCAATCGCGAATCCGGGTCGGGCGTCTATCGAAGCGGCGCTGAACCCTGATGAAACGCCGTATATTTTCTTTGTGGCGGATGGCTCTGGCGGACATGCGTTTGCGGTCACCATTGCCGAGCACAATGAGAATGTCCGTCGCTGGCGAGAGATCGAGGCGGAGCGAAACAGCAATTGATGGGCTTATTTCTATAGTCGATCATCTAGTGAGGCCTTGAAGTTTCCTTCTTTAATTTCCTGTTAACCCCTTGTTAACAAACAGCGTTCGCAGCTCGCTGGTGTCGAAATAGCTTGACTCAGCGAACGGTCTGCGGCATGTGTTTTGCCAAGATGGACGAATTGGGTAAGCGGCACGGAGCACTGGCTTTGGGGCCGCTTTTTTGTTGCCGCAACGAGCGGTTCTCAGAGGCATTTAACATGGACGATACGACGACGGGTCCGCCCGGCGCGATAAGTGATCGTCGGCAAGTCATCAATGAAAAGCTCGGAGATATCATCGACGAGATGCAGGATTTCATTGAGCAGTTGCGGCGACACAAGAAGGCAGTGAAGGACGATCCTTCAAAAGCACCTGACGCGACGAAGTGCATCGATGGCGCAAACAAGTTGATGTTTTCTTTAAGAGTCCAAGAGGACAAGTTTTATGACTACTCCGACGAACGTGCTGGCGCTGCCAGGGAATTCGCCCTCAACCTTGACCATGCCAGATCTGAGGTCGGGCGGCGTCTTTCTAGCCTCCGCGCCGCCGCAGGTGCAGACGGAGTTTCTGAACAGCCTGACGGAACATGAGATTGCGGCTTTGCCGTTCCTGTTCGATTTCTGGGCGCATGATCATCAGATCGCACCTGATGAGGATTGGCGCAGTTGGGTTGTGATGGGCGGCCGTGGCGCTGGCAAAACACGCGCCGGGTCTGAGTGGGTTCGTTCGATGGTGGAAGGGGCCATGCCCTTGGATCAGGGAAAGGCAAGGCGTGTAGCGCTGGTCGCCGAGACCTATGATCAGGCAAGAGATGTGATGATCTTCGGTGACAGTGGTATTCTGTCATGTACGCCACCAGATCGGAGGCCAAACTGGTCTTCGACCCGGCGCAGGCTTGAATGGCCGAACGGCGCTGTTGCCGAGGTTTATTCAGCGACTTCTCCAGAGGCCTTGCGTGGCCCCCAATTTGATGCAGCTTGGGTTGATGAGCTGGCGAAATGGCGGCAGGGGCAGGAAGCCTGGGACATGTTGCAATTTGGATTACGGTTGGGAGACAGCCCGCAGCAGGTTGTGACAACTACGCCGCGAAATGTCGAAGTTCTGAAGCGGATTTTGGAGGCGTCTTCCACTGTCGTGACATCAGCGCCAACCGAAGCCAACCGGGCCAATCTGGCGTCGAGCTTCCTGACGGAGGTGCGCGCGCGCTACGGAAAGACCCGTTTGGGACGTCAGGAACTCGATGGCATTCTGCTGGATGACGTCGAGGGCGCGCTTTGGACCAATGCGATGTTGGAGGGCGCCCGTACGGAGTTGCTGCCCGAATTTGATCGGATCGTCGTTGCTGTAGACCCGGCGGTGTCTTCGGGAAAGTCGTCGGATGCCTGCGGGATTGTTGTCGCTGGTCTGGTCAGTCGTGGCGATCCGCTGGGATGGTACGCGGTGGTCATCGAAGATGCGACAGTTCAGGGTGTTTCACCTCAGGGATGGGCGGAGGCGGTCGTCGCAGCCTATGAGCGCCATAATGCGGATCGTGTGGTTGCAGAAACAAATCAGGGTGGGGACTTAGTACGGCAGATGTTGCTGCAGGTTAGTCCAACGACGTCTTACAAGGCCGTCCACGCGAGCAAATCAAAGGTCGCTCGGGCGGAGCCTATTGCGGCGCTATACGAGCAGGGTCGCGTGCGGCATGCCGGTGATTTGCAGCTATTGGAAGATCAGATGGTTCAGATGTCGACCACGGGCTTCAAGGGGACCGGGTCGCCTGATCGGGTTGATGCGCTGGTTTGGGCATTGACGGAGCTGTTCGGGCAAGATCGAGGCCCGGCGCGAGTGCGCTCCCTTTAGGGATCAAATTTGAATTTGAAGACAGTACGCGCGGGCCGGTGGTCTCGAGACGCGTAGCTGAAGTTATGGACGTATGGGAGCCGGGCATGGTGTTTGGACTATTTTCAGGGGCAAAGGCTGAGGCGGTTACAGAGGTGAAGGCCTCTGCTGCCGGACCGGTGATTGCCTATCATGGATCTGGCCGTGTGGCGTGGTCCCCTCGTGATACTGTGTCTCTGACCAAGTCGGGGTTTTCGGGGAATCCGGTCGGGTTCCGGTCGGTTAAAATGATTGCGGAGGCCGCCGCGGCGTTGCCGTTGGTCTTACAAGATGACGCGCAACGATTTGAGACGCACCCGTTGCTGGCACTTCTGTCTCGGCCTAACGCGGCACAGGGTCAGGCAGAGCTTCTCGAGGCACTTTATGGGCAGCTGCTTTTGTCGGGCAACGGCTATGTCGAGGCGGTTGATGACGGGCACGATGGTATCGGTGAATTGCATGTCCTGAGATCCGACCGGATGAAGCTGGTGCCGGGTCCAGATGGTTGGCCGGTTGCGTACGAATACGCGGTCGGCGGCAAAAAGCACCGCTTTGATATGACAGCTGATGCGGTGCCGATTTGTCATATCCGCAGCTTCCATCCGCAAGATGATCATTATGGTTTGTCGCCATTGCAGGCAGCGGCCGGAGCCGTTGATGTCCATAATTCAGCGTCCCGCTGGTCCAAGGCATTGTTGGATAACGCGGCGAGACCCTCAGGCGCGATTGTTTACAAAGGATCGGACGGTGCCGGGTCGATGACCAATGAGCAGTACGAGCGTCTGCAAAACGAGATGGCGGCTCATCATCAGGGTGCGCGCAATGCAGGGCGTCCGATGCTGCTTGAAGGCGGGTTGGATTGGCGGCCCATGGGGTTTTCGCCCTCTGATATGGAATTCCAGAAGACCAAGGAGGCCGCCGCGCGCGAGATTGCACAGGCCTTTGGGGTGCCCCCGATGCTGCTGGGCATTCCAGGTGATGCGACTTACGCTAATTATGTGGAGGCCAATCGCGCCTTTTACAGGCTCACGGTTTTGCCACTGGCTGGGAAAGTGTTGAGCGCGATATCGCATTGGTTGGGTGATATCGGCGGCACGCGCCTTTCACTTAAACCGGATGTTGATCAAATCCCGGCCCTTGCCCCTGAGCGTGAAGCGCAATGGAAGAGAGTTTCCAGCGCAGAGTTTCTTACGGACGCTGAAAAACGGCGGCTTTTGGGGCTGCCCAGCGAGCCTAGCTGATGGCGCGAAACGGGCAGGGTGGAGGCTCTCGCTATCTCTACGAGCCGTTCGAATACGCTGCCGCCCATCGGGTGGAGGCCAATGAGCGGGTGCTTGAGGAACGTTGGGCGGCGCTGGATTTTCGCTTGGGCCTTATTGAGCAAACGCTGGAACGGCTGGAGCGTCGCGTTTGGTTAACAATTTTTGGTGTCACGGCAGCGGTGCTGAGCGAGACGGTGACTGGGCTGATTGTGCCCTGATATGAAGGAGAGTTGAGATAATGAGCTTTATTTCAGGGCCTATTTCCGGGGGGCCGGAACTTGAACATAAGTACTGCCAGATTGCCGATCATATTGAGTTGAGCGATGGCGCGACAATCACTGGCTATGCCTCGTTGTTCGGTCAGGTGGATCAGGGTGGGGATGTGGTTGTCAAAGGCGCTTATCGCGCCTCGCTTGAACGACTTAGGAGTTCTGGCATTCGTGTCAAACTTCTTTGGCAGCATGACCCGGCAGTCCCCATTGGCGTTTGGGATGAGGTTGCCGAGGATGATCGAGGCTTGTTTGTCAAAGGTCGACTGCTGACCGAGACCCAGAAGGGGCGGGAGGCCGCGGCACTTATCGAGGCGGGTGCAATTGACGGGCTTTCTATCGGGTATCGAACCGTGAAAGCAGACCGCGACGAAAAGGGTCGGCGGCAACTGGCGGAATTGGAGCTTTGGGAGGTGTCGCTGGTCACGTTCCCCATGCTTCCGAGCGCGCGGGTGGGGGCAAAGGCAGAGGAGCCTATGATCCAGTCCGAGCACGAGCTGGCGGGGGTGTTTCGCACTTTGCGCCAGGATCTGGCTGATCTGGCCGGATGATATTTGAGAAACTCATTTCAGGACGAACACATGACGACATCCCGGACGACGTCCGAGTCATCAGCCTCTGCGGAGCCAGGTGACAGGCAGAGCTATGATCTGGCAACAGAGATGACTGGATTTCTTAGCGATTTCAAACGGTTTCAGACCGATATGAAATCTCGTTTCAAAGAACAGGAAGAACGTATGACACAATTGGATCGTAAGACATTTACACGCACGGCGCGACCGGCTCTGGCCACAGCGGCGACGATGGATCAACCTCACAAAAAAGCATTTGCTGCGTATCTTCGATCAGGTGACGACGACGCTCTGCGCGGGCTTGAGTTGGACGGCAAAAGCTTGAGCACGGCGGTGGCTGCGGATGGCGGGTATCTCGTAGATCCACAGACCTCCGACACGATTCAGTCTGTGCTTCATTCGTCGGCTTCGCTGCGCAGTATCGCCCATGTCGCAAATGTAGATGGCACGGCATATGAGGTGCTTGTCGATCACACTGAGGTTGGTTCTGGCTGGGCGACGGAAACTGCGGCAGCCGTGGAAACGGACACTCCGCAGATCGACCGCATTTCCATCCCATTGCATGAGCTATCGGCCCTGCCAAAGGCGTCACAGCGGCTATTGGATGACAGTGCCTTCAATATCGAAGAGTGGTTGGCCGGCCGGATTGCGGACAAGTTTGCATCGGCAGAGGCGCAGTCTTTCATCGTTGGTGATGGCGTAGATAAACCCAAGGGTTTTCTTGATCATCCGTCGGTGGCCAACGGTGCTTGGAGCTGGGGTTCGCTTGGCTATGTCGCCACGGGTGCGGCGGGTGAGTTTGCCGTCGGGCAGGCAGCCGACTCGATTGTGGATCTGGTGTATTCGCTGGGGGCGCGCTACCGGGCCAATGCTGCTTTCGTGATGAATTCGAAGACGGCTGGTGCCGTGCGCAAGATGAAGGACGCTGACGGTCGCTTCCTCTGGTCTGACGGTCTGGCGGCGGGTGAACCTGCACGTCTGATGGGCTACCCGGTGCTGATTGCAGAAGATATGCCGGATATCGCGCCGGATGCCACGGCTATTGCCTTTGGCAACTTCGAGAAGGGTTACACAATTGCCGAACGCCCGGATATGCGCATCCTGCGTGATCCGTTCAGCGCCAAACCACATGTGTTGTTCTACGCGACCAAGCGGGTTGGCGGTGACGTCAGTGATTTCGCAGCGATCAAGCTGCTGAAATTCTCAGAAACCTAACGACTGTTCGACCATTCAGAAGAACCTCGCCAATTTGGTCGGAGGTTTTCTGTTGGGACGCGCCTTGGTTGATCGCAGGCGAACTCCGGGTCACGGGGGGGCGATAGCTGCACTTTGCTCAGGTCAGGCAGGGCGCGTCCTATTCCATTCTGTTTTAACCCTTCAATTCTGGAGACCGTCGATGATTTTGGTTGAGTTGACCTCTACGCCATCCCAAGACCTGCCGATGCAGGAATTTCGGGCGCATTTGCGTCTGGGAACTGGATTTGGCGATGAGACGCTTCAGGATGAAGTTCTGGAAAGTTATTTGCGCGCGGCCTTGGCGGCCACAGAAGCGCGCATTGGGAAGATGTTGTTCCAACGGAGGGTGAGTTGGACGCTGACCCGGTGGGCGACATCCCAGGAACAAGCGTTACCGGTCGCACCGGTGAAGGCGCTTGAAGCCGTTGTTGTAACGGACAGAGGTGGGACGGATACCAGTGTCGATACGGCTGGATATGCGTTGCTGCAGGACACACACCGTCCGAAAATCTGTGCGACGGGTGCTGCGTTGGCGGCGGTGCCGCCAGGAGGATCTGTAACGGTCACTTTCGATGCGGGCTTCGGCTTGGCTTGGACGGATATTCCGCCCGACTTGCGCGAAGCCGTTTTCCTTCTTGCCGGGCATTACTACGAGAACCGGCATGACACATCAGGTGCAGGCGGGCTTATGCCGTTCGGTGTGATGGCGCTGTTGGACACGCATCGTAACATCCGCATCTTCGGGACCAGAACATGAAGGTGCAGTTGACACGCAGGGTTGTGCTGGAAGCCGCGACACGCGTCGCAGATGGTGCGGGCGGCTATAGCAGCGCTTGGGTGCCGCTGGGGACCTTGTGGGCCGATGTGCGGGCGGGGTCGGGGCGAGAGAAATTTGCTTCCGGCGTCACACGATCGACGGTGCCGCATCGCATCATCGTACGTGGTGCACCGGAGGGCGATGCAGGCCGTCCGAAGCCCGATCAACGATTTCGAGAAGGTGCGCGGCTGTTTAGAATAGTTGCGGTTTCCGAATATGATCCAAGCGGGCGGTATCTGATCTGCTCAACGCTAGAGGAGGTTGCTGGATGAGCTATGCGATATCCGCGCCTTTACAAGAGGCTGTCTTCGGTGCACTCGCCAATGATGCGACGCTGGATAGCATGGTCAATGGCTCGATTTTTGATGCGGAGCCCACAGGCGCCCTGCCACCAGTTTATGTGACGCTGGGGGCAGAAAGCGCCCGCTCAAGATCGGACGCAACTGGCGGTGGTGCGACTCATGAGTTTGTCATCAGCGTGGTGACTGAAGCCGCGGGGTTCTTGGGGGCGAAGTCGATCGCGGGTGTGGTCTCTGACCTTCTGGTTGATGCTGATCTGACGCTGTCCCGCGGACGGCTGGTCAGTTGCCGGTTTCTGAAAGCCAAAGCAGCAAGAGACGATGTTGGCACACGCAGACGCGTTGATCTGACCTTCAGAGCCCGGGTCGACGACGTTTGATTTCTGATAAGTTCGCCTGTGGCAAAGACATTAGTTTAATCAATTTCCTGGAGACACGACATGGCTGTTCAACGAGGTAAGGATCTGCTTTTGAAAGTCGATCTGACCGGTGCAGGTCAGTTTGAAACTATCGCTGGACTGCGCGCAACGCGCATCTCTTTCAATGCTGAACAGGTCGACGTGACCTCGCTTGAAAGCCAAGGCGGCTGGCGGGAGCTATTGGCGGGGGCTGGGATGAAGTCGGCTTCGATTTCCGGCTCTGGTGTTTTTAGAGATGCCGGTACCGACGAGCGTGCACGGCAGATTTTCTTTGATGGTGAGGTGCCCGATTTTCAGGTGATTATCCCTGATTTCGGGATCGTCGAAGGCGCGTTCCAGATCACGTCGATTGAATACGCAGGTACGCTGGAAGGTGAAGCGACCTATGAGCTGTCCCTGGCGTCGGCAGGTGCCCTTGCCTTCTCGCCAGTGGTGGTCTGATGGCCAATCCATATGCTGGCGAGGTTCGGGTGATCCTTGATGGTGCACCGCACGAGATGCGGTTGACTCTTGGCGCATTGGCAGAGCTCGAAGAAGAGCTTGCCGGGGAAACAGTTCTGAACCTGATCGAGCGGTTTGAAGGGGGGCAGTTCGCGACACGCGACGTGCTTGCGTTGCTTGTCGCTGGACTGCGCGGTGGCGGCTGGACCGGGACGGCAAAAGATCTTTTGACTGTCGAGATTGAAGGCGGATTGGTGGCGGCGACCAAGGCGGCGGCGTTGCTTCTGGTGCGCTCGTTTGGGCCGGGCGACGCCGCCTGATGACACAGAAGAGCGGAGGCTTTGCATGGGCTGTCATGTTGCGTTTGGCCGTTCGAGACGCGGGCTTGCGGCCTGCGGAGTTCTGGTCGCTGACCCCAGCAGAGTTCGGGCTGATTATCGGAATTGATGAGGTTCAGAAGCCTCTCAATCGGGCCAGATTGGCGGAATTGGAAGCGCTTTATGCAGACAAAATGGGGGGGAATTAAGTCATGGGAATTCTCGAAGGCATTGAAGGGCTGGAGGAGCGGGTCGAGGGCTTGGAGACGAGCCTTGGTGGGGCCGAGTCTGTCGTAACGACGTTCGAAACAGAGTTGGCGAGCCTGCAATCCACGATGCTCTACACACAAAAGGAAGTCGCATCGTTGTCGCTGTCGATTGGGGGCGGTTTGCGCAAGGCTTTTGACGGCCTTGTCTTTGATGGCATGCGCCTGTCGGATGCTTTGAAAACAGTGGCTGAGAGCATGATAAATGCAGCTTACAACTCGGCCCTGAAACCGGTTCAAAACGGGATCGGTTCGTACCTGGCAAACGGTATCAATTCTGTCGTTTCTGGTCTGATGCCCTTTGAAAACGGCGCGCCGTTTTCGCAAGGGCGGGTGATGCCGTTCGCGAAAGGTGGGGTCATCAGCGGTCCGACGTCGTTTGCGATGCGCGGTGGCAGTGGATTGATGGGCGAGGCGGGCCCTGAAGCCATCATGCCGCTGACGCGCGGAGCGGATGGTCGCCTTGGTGTTCAATCGGCGGGTGGTGGAAGCCCGATTGTCGTCAATATGAGTGTTCAGACGCCTGATGTTGCGGGTTTTCAGCGCAGTCAGAGCCAAATTGCGGCGCAAATGAACCGTGCGCTGAGCCGCGGTCAACGCAATCGTTGAGGGAGAAAACAGATGAACTTTCACGAAGTGCGGTTTCCGGCCGCGCTGTCTTTTGGCTCGCTTGGTGGGCCAGAGCGGCGGACAGAGGTTGTGACGCTTGCGAACGGATTTGAGGAACGGAATACGCCCTGGTCTCATTCGCGCAGGCGCTATGATGCGGGTGTTGGGATGCGTTCACTTGAGGACGTAGAGACGATGATTGCATTCTTCGAAGCACGGCGGGGGCAACTTTATGGGTTCCGCTGGAAAGACTGGTCGGACTATCGCTCTTGTCGTCCCTCCGCGCAGATTGCTTTTGATGATCAGCTCATAGGTATCGGTGATGGGATCACAACTGAATTTCAGTTGTGCAAAACCTACGCCTCGGGCGCGTTTTCTTATGAACGGCCACTATCCAAGCCGGTGGCGGGTACTGTGCTGGTGGGCCTTGATGGTTTGCAGCTGCAAGAGAGTATTGATTGGGACATCGATCTGACGTCGGGCAAACTCACCTTTAGTCATGCGCCTGACGAAGAGGTCGAGATAACGGCCGGGTACGAGTTTGATGTCCCTGTCAGGTTTTCGGTTGATACGATCCAAACGAGTGTTGCCAGTTTTCAGGCGGGTGACATCCCCAGTGTGCCAGTCGTTGAGGTGCGAGTATGAGCGCGCCCATCGAGACCACAACCCATTGCCGGTGCTGGCGTGTTGTGCGGCGCGACGGCAGGACTTTTGGATTTACCGATCATGACTGTGATTTGGTTTTTGGTGGCGTAAGTTACCGTGCCGATACCGGGTTGACGGCGCAGGCGCTGAGTCAGGTGAACGGGCTTGCGGTGGACAATACCGAGGCCATGGGTGCGCTGAGCGATGAGGCTATTACAGAGGCCGATATCAAGGCGGGACGCTTTGATGGCGCAGAAGTCACGGCTGCGCTGGTGGACTGGACGCGCCCGGAAGACACGGCTCAGACCGTCTTCAAGGGCACGATTGGAGAAGTGCGCCGGGGCGGGGGGGCGTTTCACGCGGAACTCAGAGGGCTCTCGGAGGCGCTTAACCGGCCCATTGGGAAGGTCTATCAGAAGCCATGTTCGGCATTGCTGGGGGACGACCAGTGCAAGGCTGATCTGAATGCTGCGGGCTACCGCGTTGAGATCGCCGTGGAGCTAATCGAGGATGCTCGGATATTGCGATTTGAGCAGCTTGCGGGATTTGATGATCGATGGTTCGAGCGTGGGAAGTTGGACGTTCTGAGCGGTGAGGCAGAGGGCCTGACCGCACTGATCAAAAATGACCGCGTGGTCGATGGCACACGGGTCATTGAGCTGTGGGAAGGGCTTCGCGCGGCGATTGTGCCCGGAGACCAGATCCGTTTGACGGCTGGTTGCGACAAGCGAGTGGAGACCTGTCGTCTGAAGTTCCAAAATCTTGCGAATTATCGCGGCTTTCCGCACGTTCCCGGCGATGACTGGCTGATGACTTATCCGCGACAGTCGCAGCCGAATACTGGCGGGAGCTTGTTCTCATGAGCGGGATCGGATCCGAGGTCGTGGCCGTGGCCCGTTCATGGATTGGAACGCCCTATGTGCACCAAGCCTCGTGCAAGGGAGCTGGGTGTGACTGCTTGGGGTTGCTGCGCGGTATCTGGCGGCATTTTTATGGTGCAGAGCCGGAACGTGTGCCGTCTTACACTGCGGATTGGGCTGAACCCCAAGGGGAGGAACGGCTGCTCGCCGCAGCGCTCAGGCACTTGGATTGCAAACCGACACTCCATGCAGCGTCCGGTGATATCCTACTGTTTCGTATGCGTGATGGGGCCATCGCCAAACATCTTGGTGTAGCGAGCCGGGTTGGAGAGGCTCCGTCGTTCATCCACGCCTATTCCGGCCACGGTGTTCTTGAATCTTCATTCTCCGAGCCTTGGGCGCGCCGTGTTGTTGCGCGTTTTGCATTTCCTTCAAAGGGATAAAATTTAATGGCAACGATCCTTCTTTCAGCCGCCGGGGCCAGCCTGGGTGGGTTCTTTGGTGGTGGCGCTTTTGGCTTGTCCTCGGCAGTGATCGGCCGGGCTGTCGGCGCTACCGTGGGTCGTTTAATCGATCAAAAGCTGATGGGTGGCGGGTCGGAGGTCGTCGAGACCGCCCGCATGGATCGCTTGCGGATCATGGGTGCCAATGAAGGGGGCGGTATCCCCCGGATTTTAGGACGGATGCGGGTCGCAGGGAATGTCATTTGGGCATCTGATTTCAGAGAATACATATCGTATAGCGGTGGCGGTGGGGGGAAGGGGGCACCTAAACCTCCGGTTACGAAATCCTACAGCTACACTGTCAGCCTTGCGATCGGACTTTGCGAGGGCGAGATCGCTCGAGTTGGCCGGGTTTGGGCGGATGGAGCAGAAGTATCCAAAGATGATCTGAACATGCGCGTTTACCATGGCGGTGAAGATCAGCAGCCTGATCCGACAATGGAAGCCATCGAAGGTGACGGCAACGTGCCAGCTTATCGCGGTTTGGCTTACGTTGTTTTGGAAAACTTGCCTCTGTCGAAGTTTGGCAATCGGGTCCCTCAACTCAGTTTTGAAGTTGTGCGCCGTGCAAGCCATCCAGCAATGGGCGGATTGGATGAAACAGTGAAAGCTGTGGCTTTGATGCCGGGAAGTGGTGAGCATGCGCTGGCGGCCGAACCGATCTATGTCAGAGATGCTAATGGTCTGAGCCGCGCCGCAAATCTGAATTCTGCACAGGGCAAGACGGATTTGGAGGCCTCGCTAGAGGCTCTCAATGGGGAGTTACCTAACTGTAGTGCGACCAGCCTGGTTGTAAGTTGGTTTGGGACCGACCTGAGGGCAGGCGAGTGTCGAGTTCTGCCAAAAGTGGAGACGTCCGCCTCTGGTGGTGCGGCCTTGGGAAGCGCGCCAGCCCAATCCGCAGCCAGTGGATCTTGGAGCGTTTCTGGCATTGGTCGGCAAAGTGCAGAGGTCGTCGCACGGATCGACAATCGCCCGGTTTATGGCGGAACACCGTCTGACGCCTCCGTCGTTTCGTCGATCAAGGCTTTGGGACGCGCAGGGCAGGAGGTTATGTTCTACCCCTTCGTGTTGATGGAGGTGCTGCCCGACAACCAATTGCCCAATCCTTGGACAGGTGAGTTGGGGCAGGATGCATTTCCCTGGAGGGGACGCATTACGGCGGAGCGCGCGCCGGGTGTTATCGGAACACCGGATCAGACCAGCTTACTAAACGCGGAGATCGAAGCGTTTATGGGCACCGCTCAGGTTTCTGACTTCTCGGTGCAAGGCGCGTCCGTTGCGTATTCGGGTGGGTCAGGGTGGGGCTATCGCCGGTTCATTCTGCACTATGCAAGCCTGTGCAAGGCTGCTGGAGGTGTCGATGCATTTTGCATTGGTTCAGAGCTGCGTGGGTTGACCCAATTGCGCGACGAGACAGGAGCCTTTCCGATGGTTGCTGCTTTAGTTCAGCTTGCCAGAGACGTGCGGTCAATTCTGGGACCTGACACAAAGATAGGCTATGCTGCGGACTGGTCTGAATACTTCGGATATCATCCTAGCGATGGCAGTGGCGATGTTTTGTTTCATCTTGATCCACTATGGGCAGATCAGGATATCGATTTCGTTGGCATCGACAATTATATGCCGATCTCGGATTGGCGGGACGGTGATGATCATCTCGATAAGAGCGCTGGGTCGATCTACGATCTTGATTACTTGAAGAGCAATATTCGCGGTGGCGAAGGCTTCGACTGGTTTTATCGGGACACGGAGAAACGTAACCTTCAACTGCGCGATGAAATCAGAGACGACGCTTATGGAGAGCCTTGGATTTATCGCTACAAGGATTTTTGGAACTGGTGGTCGCAACCTCATCATGACCGGATAAGTGGTGTGCGGCAGAGTTCACCAACCGCTTGGGTGCCGCAATCAAAACCCTTTTGGTTTACGGAATTGGGCTGTGCCGCCATCGACAAGGGGACAAATGAACCCAACAAGTTTCTCGACCCTAAGTCCAGCGAAAGCGCGCTGCCGCGATTTTCAAATGGCCAGCGGGATGACTTTATGCAGATGCAATATCTGCGAGCATATTCGGAACTGTTTGAAGATCCGGACTGGAACCCCGTTTCGAGCGTTTACGGGGCATCCATGGTGGATGCGGATCGGATGTATGTTTGGGCCTGGGATGCCCGGCCTTGGCCAGAATTTCCAAATGCACTGAACGTTTGGAGTGATGGTGAAAATCACCAGCGCGGTCATTGGTTGACTGGGCGGAGTGCGTCCGTCCGCTTGTCGGATGCCGTTCGCGATATCTGCAAGATTGCGGGTGTTTCGGATGTGGATGTGTCTAACTTGTATGGCACGGTTCGAGGCTTCTCATTGCCTGATGTCGAGACAGCGCGCGCTTCGTTGCAGCAGTTGATGCTGACATATGGGTTTGACGCCATTGAGGACGAGGGACAACTTCTGTTCCAGTCTCGCGGAATGTCAGATGCGACGCAGGTCGAGTTGGACTCTCTTGTAATCGGAGACGACCGCGACACCGTCATTGAAACAGTTCGTGCCCCGGTTGCCGAAGTTACTGGGCAGGTGCGTCTTAATTATACTGACGCGGATGGAAGTTTTGCTGATCGCGTCGCCGAAGCGCGTTTTCCCGGCGATGACAGCGCAGATTTGACACAAAGCGATGTTTCGCTTGCTCTAACAGCGCAAGAGGCGCGTGGTGTGGCAGAGCGATGGCTAGCAGAGGCTCGTATCGCGCGCGACTCGGTCAAGTTTGAGCTGCCGCCATCCCGAAACGATGTACGGGCTGGGAGCGTTTTGCGCATTCCCGACGAAAAAGGTGCTGAGACCCGCTATAGGGTGGATCGCGTGGATGCCGCAGGTGCGCGCAAAGTCGAAGCCGTGCGTGTCGAGCGGCAGATCTATACGCCGAGTGATTCAGTGGAAGCGCTTCCGAGCGTACGTCCTTTCACTGTTCCTATTCCCATCTCTGCGCAGTTTATGGACTTGCCTTTGTTACGAGGAACAGAAGTGCCTCACGCGCCGCATATCGCGGCACTTGCGCAACCTTGGCCGGGTGGGGCTGCGGTGTATGGCTCGTCCGTGGATGCAGATTATCAACTCAATACTGTGGTGGAGGCGCCTGCGACGATGGGTGTCACGGTCTCGCCTCTGCCTGCAGCACAAGTTGGTCTTTGGCAGCGAGGCCCTCGGTTGAGGGTTGAGTTGGCTCGCGGACAACTGAGTGCTGCTTCGCAGCAAGCGGTGTTTGCCGGGGCGAACACGGCTGCGATTGGGGACGGATCTTCAGGAAACTGGGAAATCGTTCAGTTTCAAGATGCACAAATGATTGGAGATCAAACATTTGAGTTGAGCGGGTTTCTCAGAGGGCAAGCGGGTTCCGACGGTCTGATGCCCGACGTTTGGCCGATCGGTTCTCGTTTTGTATTGCTGGACGGAACGCTGCAACAGATTGAGCTTGAGGCATCAATGCGGGGTCTGGCGCGCCATTATCGAATAGGTCCCGCGCAGCGACCGGTGGATGATCCGTCTTTCCAGTATTATCTGGAAGCCTTTTCTGGAATTGGATTGAAGCCTTATGGTCCGGCGCACCTTAAAGCGACAAGGACCGGCGCTGATCTGGTGATAACCTGGGTCAGGCGCACACGCATCGATGGTGATAACTGGTCGTCTTTTGAGGTTCCGCTTGGTGAAGACGCAGAACTGTACCTTTTGCGGGTTTTGAACGCTGGTGCGGTCGTCCGGGAGGTCAGCTTGGACCAATCTGAATGGACCTATAGCGCTGCGTTGCAAGCGGCCGATGGTTTTGGGTCAGGCTCAACGATCGAAGTCGCGCAAATTTCATCTCGGTTTGGACCGGGTTATTTTTCAAGGATAGAAACCGATGGATAACACCTCTCATCTTGCGCTGCCTTTGATCGCGCCGTCACAAGCCCAGAAGCACGTAACAGTTAACGAGGCCTTGTCTAAGTTGGATGCGGCCTTTCAGCTTAGTGTGCTCAGCGCCAGTCAAATCAATCCACCGGTCGCCGCGGCGGAGGGTCAGGCGTATTTGGTGCCGGGCGCTGCGGTCAATGAGTGGGTTGGGCATGATGGAGAGGTGGCATTTTTTCTGAATGGTGGATGGTCGTTTTTGACACCGTTGCCAGGATGGCAGCTTTGGGTCCAAGACGTGGCCACGCGACTGACCTATTCGTCGGGTATTTGGAGAGACGGGGTCGTTGCATCATCTCCCAATGGCGCGGACATGCGCTCCGAGGTCCTGGAGTTGGATTATACACTTGCCGGCGGGAGTGCGTCAGAACTGACCGGATTGGTGCTTCCGTCTAACGCTTCGGTGTTTGCAGTGACGGGTCGGGTTTTGACAGCGATCACCGGTAGCTTGTCGGATTGGTCCTTGGGCGTTGACGGTAGCGAGACACGTTATGGCGATGGTTTGGGGCTGGGTGTCGGCGCTTGGTTGAGGGGCGTTACGGGCCAGCCCGTGACTTACTACAATCCGACAGCCTTGAAGTTGAGCGCAAATGGCGGGACCTTTGCGAGCGGATCAATTAGGCTGGCGATCCATATGATCCGATTTGAATTGCCTTCCGGGGACTAGCCGCCGGACGCGCATATGATGCAGGTGGACAGTGTCGGGTCCAGTTTGAGGCGCTTGAAAGCAATTGGTTCGTCGCATTCCTCACAGATGCCGAAGGAGCCATCTTCAATACGCGCCAATGCTGTGATTGCACGTGCCGCTTGCTGCTTGCGCCGTTGCTCGTCGGCTTGCGCCATCGCCTGATTTTGCAGTGCGTCCATTCGGCTGAGGCGTCCCACTGATTGTTGATCCAACTCGACAACGTTTCGGCTTTCCCGGCTTGCGTCTGATGCGTTTTGAACACCTGCTCGAATACTGTGCAAATCAGCTTCAAGTTCGCGCCGTTGGGCGCAAGTGATCACGATTCTGCTTGTGCCCATTTTGAATTTAGCTTTCCGATCCTATCTGTTATATTGAGTTTCCCGAAGATGAGGTACCGCTATGGCGCAACGAGATCCGAAGTTAGCCGAGATTGATCCGGTCTGGCAACGCATTACAGGCGAGGCCACTGCTGCAATCTCTGATGAGCCGTTGCTTGGTGGGTTGGTGCATAACTCAGTGTTACACCATGACAGCCTGGAACACGCGCTGGCCTATAGAATGTCGCAGAAGTTGGCGTCCGGCGAGATGTCTGAGCAAATCTTGCGAGAGATTGCTGATCATGCCTATGCGGAGTCTCCCGAGTTGGGGGCTGCGGCGCGTGCGGATATTGTGGCTGTTTACGAACGGGATCCCGCATGCCACCGGTTCATGCAGCCGCTGCTTTTCTTCAAAGGCTTTCAGGCCATCCAAGCTTACCGCGTCGGAAGCTGGTTGTGGCGGCAAGGTCGCAAGGACTTGGCTTATTTTGTGCAGATGCGGGTGAGCGAGGTTTTCGGGATCGACATTCATCCAGCCGCGACAATTGGGAAGGGTGTGATGATAGATCATGCGCACTCCATTGTGATCGGTGAGACGGCGGTAGTGGGCGATAATGTGTCCATGCTGCATTCTGTTACGCTTGGCGGCACGGGCAAGGAAGACGACGATCGGCATCCCAAGATTGGAAACGGTGTACTGATAGGTGCCGGGGCCAAGGTTTTGGGTAATATCGAGGTCGGTCATTGCTCCCGTATCGCGGCAGGCTCTGTGGTATTGGAGGCTGTGCCTCCGATGAAGACCGTCGCAGGGGTGCCAGCGCGCATCGTGGGTGAGGCCGGATGTTCGCAACCCTCTGTCACAATGGATCAGCTGCTGAGCGGTGAAATCTGATTATTTGAAAATTTGAATGAAAAGGGGCCCAATCAGACGATTGGCCCCTTTTTTGTTCGATTTGTGCAACAATCCTAAGCAAGCATCGCTACAGGATTTTCCAGATTATCCTTGATAGCCTGTAATAGCTCAGCGCCCAGTGCGCCATCAATCACCCGGTGGTCGACGCTTAGCGTAACAGACATCACAGTTGCCACGGCAAGCTCACCATCATCCCCAACAACTGGTTTTTTCGTTCCAGCGCCAACCGCTAGAATTGCGGCATGGGGCGGGTTGATGATTGCGTCGAAATTGTCGATGCCAAACATACCCAAATTCGAGATCGCAAATGTGCCTCCCTGATACTCATGCGGCGCAAGCTTGCGGTCGCGCGCGCGCCCGGCCAAATCCTTCATCTCTGCAGATAGCGACGAAAGTGACTTCATATCGGCGTCTTTGAGAACCGGCGTGAACAAACCTCCTTCGATAGCTACAGCAACAGCGACGTCGGAGGGCTTCAGCTTGAGCGTTCTGTCCCCCGCCCAAACCGCATTTGCTTCTGGAACTTGCTGCAGTGCATTGGCGCAGGCCTTGATGATAAAGTCGTTGACCGACAGCTTCACGCTGCGCGCTTCGAGTTGCTTGTTCAGTTGGCTGCGGAACTTGAGCAGTGCATCGAGGTTGATGTCCCGGCGCAGATAAAAGTGCGGTACGGACTGCTTTGCCTCTGTCAAGCGAGCCGCAATCGTCTTGCGCATTCCGTCCAGAGCCACTTCTTCAAACTCGCGACCTTCGTAGGTTTTGAGCACAACTTCTGTCGATGGTCCACTTGCCATTGAAGCTGACGTTGATGCGGCAGGCGCGGCCGCCTTTGGTGCTGCTGCCTTCTGGTCTGCGGGTGAGGCGTTTTCCACATCAGCTTTGACAATTCGACCCTTCGGCCCCGAGCCTTTGATCTGGCTCAGATCAAGTCCTTTGTCTTTGGCGATGCGTCGCGCAAGCGGGGAAGCGAAAACGCGCGTTCCGTCACCAAAACTTTGAGCAGGTTGGCTGGCTTGTTCAGGCGGTGCTTTCGGTGCTTCTTCGGTCGCTGCATCCGCGGGTTTGGTGTCGTCGGAGGTTGAGGCGGCCGCTGTGGGCTTTGCCGACGCAATGTCGTCGGCGCTTTCCCCGTCTTCAAGAAGCACGGCGATTGGTGTGTTCACTTTCACACCTTCCGAGCCTTCATCAATCAAGATTTTTCCAACAACGCCTTCATCGACGGCTTCAAATTCCATCGTTGCTTTATCGGTCTCTATCTCTGCAAGCAAATCACCAGAGCTGACGCTATCGCCCTCTTTGACGAGCCATTTGGCAAGCGTGCCTTCTTCCATCGTCGGCGACAGAGCGGGCATAAGTACTTCAATTGGCATGTCTCGCTCTCCTTACCGGTAGGTGACTTTTTTGACAGCTTCGATCACCTCGGCGGTGGTCGTTAGGGCCAGTTTCTCGAGATTTGCTGCATATGGCATGGGCACATCTTTCCCAGTGCAGTTGATGACGGGTGCGTCCAGATAGTCAAACGCGTCCTGCATCAAAACAGAGGAGATATAGCTTCCGATTGAGCACACAGGGAAACCTTCTTCAACGGTCACACATCGGTTCGTCTTCATGACCGAATTGATCACAGTTCCGGTATCCATCGGGCGCAATGTGCGCAGATCGATTACCTCGGCTGAGATGCCGTCTTCAGCAAGCTTATCGGCTGCTTCCAATGCGTATTTCATTCCGATCCCAAAGCTGACGATGGTCACATCGGAACCTTCGCGCCATATCTTGGCTTTGCCGAAGGGGATGGTGAAATCATCCATGTCGGGGACGTCAAAGGACTGTCCGTAGAGGATCTCATTTTCCAGAAACACGACCGGGTTCGGATCGCGGATTGCTGTTTTCATCAATCCTTTGGCATCAGATGCAGAATACGGCATGCAAACTTTCAGACCGGGAATTTGCGAGTACCATGCCGCATAGTCCTGGCTGTGCTGGGCGCCAACGCGCGCGGCAGCACCGTTTGGGCCGCGGAAAACAATCGGTGCACCCATCTGGCCGCCTGACATATAAAGCGTCTTAGCGGCTGAATTGATAATTTGGTCAATGGCTTGCATGGCGAAGTTGAACGTCATAAATTCGACGATAGGGCGCAAGCCACCAAAGGCAGCGCCGACGCCAATGCCTGCAAATCCATGCTCTGTAATCGGCGTATCGATCACGCGGCGCGACCCAAATTCGTCCAGCAATCCTTGGGACACTTTGTAGGCACCGTTATATTCAGCGACTTCCTCCCCCATCAGGAAGACTTCATCGGTAGAGCGCATTTCCTCGGCCATGGCGTCACGGATGGCTTCGCGCACAGTTTGCAACTTCATCGCGGTGCCCTCTGGCCAGTCCGGACTTTGATCTACTTTTGGCGTCTCAGGTGCAGCGGCAGAAGCAGCGGGCGCGGCCTCTTTAGTTGCGTCCTCGGTCTCAGTTTCCGCTGGAGCGGAGGAGGTGGCCTGGATGTCGTCGGCACTTTCGCCATCTTCCAGCAGGACCGCAATTGCGGTGTTTACTTTGACGCCCTCGGTGCCTTCTTCGATCAGGATTTTGCCGATGGTTCCTTCATCGACGGCTTCAAATTCCATCGTGGCCTTGTCCGTCTCGATCTCAGCGATGATATCGCCAGACGCGACCGTATCGCCTTCTTTTACCAACCATTTGGCAAGCGTGCCTTCTTCCATGGTCGGCGACAGGGCGGGCATTAAGATTTCAGTGCTCATGTCTCAAGCCTCCTGCGGAAGTTCGGTTGCGTAGATGTCGGTCCAAAGCTCTTCGAGAGCAGGTTCAGGGCTTTCCTTGGAGAATTCGGCGGCGTTGTTGACAATTTCTTTGATTTCCTTGTCAACGCTCTTCAAATCATCCTCGCTGGCATGTTTCCCGTCGAGCAGCATTGTGCGCACATGCTCAATCGCGTCGCGGGTATCACGCATCTTCTGAACTTCTTCGCGGGTTCGGTATTTTGCCGGGTCCGACATGGAGTGGCCTCGGTAGCGGTAGGTTTTGACTTCAAGAATGTAGGGGCCTTTACCGGCGCGGCAGTGGGCGACGGCTTTTTCTGCTGCGGCTTTCACCGCCAGAACATCCATGCCGTCCACTTCTTCGCCTTCGATGCCATATGCTGCACCACGCTCCCACAACGAGGGGGATTTGGTAGAGCGCTGTACAGACGTGCCCATGGCGTATTGGTTATTCTCGATCACGAAGATGACTGGCAGATCCCAGAGTTCGGCCATGTTGTACGTTTCGTAGACCTGGCCTTGGTTTGCCGCGCCATCGCCAAAATAGGCGAAGGTGACGTTGTCATTCCCGCGATACTTGTCGGAGAATGCCAGACCCGCACCAAGCGGCACCTGAGCTGCGACAATCCCGTGGCCACCGTAGAAATGTTTCTCTTTCGAGAACATATGCATCGAGCCGCCTTTGCCCTTCGAATAGCCGCCTTCGCGGCCAGTGAGTTCGGCCATGACGCCCTTGGGGTCCATCCCACAGGCCAGCATATGACCGTGGTCGCGATAGGAGGTGATGCGCTTGTCGCCTTCCTTTGCGGCGGCTTCGATGCCAACGACAACGGCTTCCTGACCGATATATAGATGGCAAAAGCCACCAATCAGGCCCATCCCGTAAAGTTGGCCAGCTTTTTCTTCAAAGCGCCGTATCAAAAGCATGTCTTTGTAATATTGAAGGAGTTCGTCCTTCGAGACATTTGGTTTTGCGGTGGTTTTCTTTGCAGCCACTGAGCTAGTCTCCCCCGAAATCAAAAATAGTTTAACGTTAAACTATACTCTAACAGCTTTCTTTTTAGAATTCACCCACGAATTTGAACGGCGCGACCGAATGGCTCACCTAGCGTCAATCAATGGTGGCCGGCGCTACTTGATGAGGATTTCGTCAGACCGCATCAGGCCAAGCGTTTCTCGCGCCTGTTGGTCCAGCAGATCGAGGTCGAGATAGTCGTCCGAGAGGCGTCTGGTTTTGTTGCGCATGCTGGCGACCTCTGTTTCAAGCAGGTCTAACTGCAACCGCAGGGTGTCGATCTCTGCCTCGACCTGAACGCGGCGGAAAATGCCGTAATCGCCCTGAACAGCAGTGAAGGTGAAATAGGCGCCAAGAAAGAACAGAACGGTACTGATCAAAAGCGGCGTAAGTCCTGGGGCTCTGCGCTGTGATGCCATAAATCTGTAACCTGCCTGTGGAAGCTGCTGCTTCTCTTGCACGAATCATCGCACATCCGATTCGTTTTGTGAATCCCCTAAAGAGGGGTCACAGGCAATAAATTCAAAAAAATCAGTGGTTAGGCAGATTAACCTGCGACGGATGCCGCATAAATGCTGTCGATCGTTTCAGCCAGCGTCTTGTCGAACTCGGTATCGCTTTGCTGTGCGGACAGGCCTTCGGTCAATGCGCGCGAAAAGCTGGCGATCACTCCGGTGTTTTGCGAGAGCCGCGCATTTGCTTCGTCTCTGGAATAGCCACCGGACAGGGCAACGACCCGCATAACCTTTGGATCATCGGCCAAAGATTTGTAGACATTGGCTTTTTCGGGAAGGGTGAGCTTCAACATGATCTTCTGATCATCGCCAAGCGCTTCCAGTTCACGCGTGATCGCGGCGACCAGCATGTCTTCGGCCTGTGCTTTGTCTGCGATTGAAATGGTGATCTCTGGCTCAAGGATCGGGACCAACCCTTTAGCCAAGATTTGTTTCCCGATTTCAAACTGTTGGCCAACATTTGCAGCAATACCGCTCTCCGAGGCGGCGCCTATGACAGAGCGCATTTTGGTGCCGAACATGCCCGCATCAACGGCGCGATCCAGAAGTGCGTTCAGATCCGAAATAGGCTTCATGAGTTGCACGCCGTCAGCAGCCTCTTCGAGGCCTTTGTCGACTTTCAGAAACGGAACGACGCGCCGTTCATCCCACAAAAATTTCCCGGAAGGGATACCGTGAATGTCGCGATCCATGGTCTTCTCGAACAAAATCGCACCCACCACCTTGTCACCTGTGAAGGCGGGTGACTGGGCTATGCGGCATCGCATGTCATGGATGCAGTCATACATTTCGTCTTCAGAAGTGTAGGCGCTTTCCTCCACTCCGTAGAGTTTCAGAGCTTTCGGCGTTGAGCCACCAGATTGGTCCAAAGCGGCAATAAAGCCGTTGCCGTTTGTAATCTGTTCTGTCTGCGCTGCGTTCGCCATGATCTGTCCCTTGGAAAAACTCTTGCAGGCCTTCTAGGGAAGCCGGGCGGATGATGCAATTCTGGTGGCGCTAACAGTCTGTTCCTAAACGCGGGACATCATGATCTTGGTGACGAAAGTGATGATCCAACGCGGCAGAATACGGGGCAGGGCCAGCGCCGTGATCTTGTTGATCACACCGGGCACCATGATCCGCTTGCCAACCCGCATTGCAGTCCAGCCTGCTTCCGCGACATCTTTCGCAGTCGCAAGCATGCCGGATTTGATCAATCTGACATCATGCATGTCGCCGGCCGTGAAGAACTCGGTTTTTGTCGCGCCGGGGCATAAAACAGTGACCGTGATGTCGGTGCCGCGCAGCTCTTCCGCGACGGCCTCACTCAGGGACAGCACATAGGCCTTGGTCGCGTGATAGACCGCCATGCCGGGGCCGGGAACGAAACCCGCGACTGAGGCGACGTTGAGAATGCGGCCCGCTCCATGGGCCTTCATATGCGGCACCGCGCGCTTCATCAGGTCAGTGACGGCCAGAATGTTGACCTGAATAGACGAAAATTCGCGATCCCACCCGCCATCGGCAAACGCACCGTTTCGGCCAAGGCCCGCGTTATTGACCAGCACATCCACGATGCGTTTGTCGGTCGCTTCGCTCCAAAGCCGCTCGCTTTCCTCCAGAGAGGACAAGTCGGCTGCGATCACCACCGCCTCGATGCCATGATCTTTGCGTAATTCGGTGGCCAGCGCTTCAAGCTTGTCTCGCGATCGGGCAGAAAGGATTACGTTTCTGCCGTCTCTGGCAGCCAGACGCGCCAGATCTTTCCCGATCCCTTCGGACGCGCCCGTAACGAGAGTGTAGGTCTTGCTCATTGTTTGTCCTTTCATGCCAGCGCGAAAGGTATCTAGCCCTCTAACGCTGCAACGCCGGGAAGGGTTTTGCCTTCCATCCATTCCAGAAATGCGCCACCCGCGGTTGAAATATAGGTGAAGGCGTCAGCCGCATCGGCATCATTGAGCGCAGCCACGGTATCGCCACCGCCTGCCACAGAAATGAGCCTACCAGATTTCGTCAGTGCTGCGGCATGTTTTGCAGCGGCATTGGTCGCCATGTTGAAGGGGGGGATTTCAAAGGCCCCTAGCGGGCCATTCCAGATCAGGGTCTGGCAGGCTTCGAAAACCCCGGCGATTGCCTTCACGGTTTCAGGCCCGGCATCAAGGATCATTGCATCCTCAGGGCAAGCATCCGCTGGCAGTGTTTCGGATGCAGCACCGGCCTTGAATTCGCGCGCCACAACGATGTCGCGGGGCAGGTGTATCTGGCATCCCGCAGCCTCTGCTTTCGATTTGATTTCGGAAGCCGTACCGGTCATCTCATGTTCTGCCAGTGATGTGCCAATCTTCAGGCCTTCGGCTGCCATGAACGTATTCGCCATGCCGCCGCCGATCACGAGATGATCCACCTTGCTTACCAGATTTCCCAACAGATCAAGTTTGGTCGACACCTTTGCGCCGCCCACAACTGCAACCACAGGTCGTTTCGGTTGGCCCAACGCAGCTTCCAGATGCGAAAGTTCGGCCTCCATCAAGCGCCCGGCACAAGCGGGCAGGAGCCGCGCCAAAGCTTCGGTCGAACTATGGGCGCGATGTGCTGCGGAAAACGCGTCATTCACATAAACATCACCCAAGCTTGCCAGCCGCTCTGCAAACCCTCGGTCGTTCTTTTCTTCGCCCGGATTGAAGCGGGTGTTTTCCAGCAAAGCGACCGCGCCGCTTGGTAAGGCCTCGACACTTTGTCCGTAGTTGCCGTCAATGAAAGTGACGTCCTGGCCAAGCGCATGGGACAAGGCCGGCACGACATGCCGCAATGACATTTCCGGCACGATCTGTCCCTTCGGGCGTCCGAAATGGGCGAGCAAGATCGGCGTGCCGCCCTTGGCTTGAATGTCGCGAATGGTGGGCAGGATCCGATCAATCCGGGTGCTGTCGGTCACACGACCCTCTTCCATCGGCACATTGATGTCCACGCGGGTCAGAACCCGTTTGCCATTCAGATCCATCTCGTCCAGCGTTTTCCAGGCCATAATCCAGCGCTCCTCAAATGCGGTTGTGACTTCAATGAAAAAATCCCGCCTCAAGAGCAAGGCGGGATTTCAGAATTTCACGATTTCAGCGGGTTCAGATCAGTTTGCCCATGGCAATTGCCGTATCTGCCATGCGGTTGGAGAAGCCCCACTCATTGTCGTACCAACTCAGAATGCGCACCATGTTTCCATCCAGCACTTTCGTCTGCTCGGATGCGAAGACCGAAGAGTGAGGATCATGATTGAAGTCAGATGAGACCAGTGGCCGGTCTTCATATCCAAGGATGCCGTTCATTGGACCGTCCGCCGCAGCCTTCATTAAGGCGTTGATCTCTTCGACCGTTGTTTCGCGAGATGCTTCGATTGTCAGGTCTACGCAGGACACGTTGGGTGTTGGCACCCGAACTGCGACACCGTCAAGTTTGCCATCAAGCTCGGGCATGACCAAGCCGACCGCTTTTGCAGCACCGGTAGATGTGGGGATCATGGACAAAGCCGCTGCGCGGGCGCGGTACAGATCCTTGTGCATAGTATCCAGGGTTGGCTGATCGCCGGTGTAGGAATGAATGGTCGTCATGAATCCCTTGTTAATGCCGACCCCGTCGTTGAGAACCTTGGCAACTGGCGCAAGACAGTTGGTCGTGCACGAGGCGTTCGACACGATCAGATCGTCCGCTGTCAGCGTTGCGTCATTCACACCAAAAACAATGGTTTTATCGGCCCCTTTACCCGGTGCCGAAATCAGTACGCGGGACGATCCATTCTCCAGATGAATGGAGGCCTTTTCCTTGCTGGTGAAAATACCCGTGCATTCCAGAACAATGTCCACATCCGCCCAAGGCAAGTCATCTGGGTTGCGCATTGCCGTGACCTCGATCGGTCCGCGACCGACATTGATCGTATCGCCCTTCACCTTGACCTCTTGCGGGAAGCGGCCATGAACCGTGTCGAATTGCAGCAAATGTGCATTTGTCTCAACAGGACCCAGATCGTTGATTGCCACGACCTCGATATCGGTGCGACCGCTCTCGATGATTGCGCGCAATACGTTGCGGCCAATGCGTCCAAATCCATTGATGGCGACTTTCACGCTCATGGGCTATTCCTTTCGCGTAACTGTGTGGGCTATGGTCAGTCCGAGATTACTTGTTACCGCTAACAATAGGATTTTGCGGAAAAGGTCAACGGGCGAAAGCGGTGTCCGCTTTTTCGTGATGAGGAGGGGCATCTATGCTTTTGGGGTGTATCGGGGATGATTTTACGGGGTCGAGCGATCTGGCCAATACGCTCGCCAAAGAGGGAATGCGCGTGGTGCAGTATTCCGGCATTCCGACAGAGAATGCAGGTGCCGAGGTAGAGGCTGGGGTGGTTTCGCTCAAGTCTCGTTCCAATCGGGTCGAGGAGGCTGTTGCCGAAAGTCTCGCAGCTCTGGAATGGCTTAAAGCGCAAGGCTGTGAGCAGTTCTTTTTCAAGTACTGTTCGACGTTTGATTCCACTCCAAAAGGGAACATCGGGCCGGTAGCAGACGCATTGGCGGAAGTGCTTGACGCCGATCCTGTGATCGTCTGTCCGGCGTTTCCAGGGACAGGGCGGTCGATCTATCAGGGGCATCTTTTTGTAAACGACAAACTGTTGAATGAATCCGGGATGGAGAACCATCCGCTCACCCCCATGACCGATCCCGATATTCGGCGCTGGTTGAGTTTGCAGACTAGGTTTGATGTGGGTCATGTCGCAGCCTCCGACGTTTTGCAGGGGGCTCAATCTATTCGTACCGCTTTGTCTCGCGAAGCGGAGGCGGGCCGGCGTCTGGTGGTTGTCGACGCACTACGGGACGAGGATTTGCGCGCCATTGCTCAAGCCGCGTCAGAGCTGAAACTGATCACTGGCGGCTCCGGTGTGGCGCTTGGCCTGCCTGCAAATTTCAGAGCCGCCGGCAAAATCGGCTCAACCGGAGGGGCGTGGTCGGGGCAGGGTGGCCGTGCTGCGATCTTGTCTGGGTCGTGTTCCATTGCGACGCGTGGTCAGCTTCAATTGCACCTAAAGGATAATCCCGGGTTGGAGGTTTCCGCAGAAGCGGTTTTGAGTGGAACGCAAACTCCCCAATCCGCGGCTGATTGGGTAATGTCGCGATCCGGAATTCCTGTAGTCTACTCTTCCGCTGAACCTGAGATCGTGCGCGAAGTTCAATCGCGCCATGGACTAGAGGCGTCTGCAGAAGCGCTGGAGACATTCTTTGGCCAAACCGCTGCTGCTATGGTCGGGGCCGGGATCGAGCGGCTGATAAGTGCTGGCGGCGAAACCTCGGGCGCGGTCGTCAAAGGGTTGGGACTGGACAGCCTTGAAATCGGACCGGAGATCGATCCGGGCGTGCCAGCTCTGCGCGCGGGTGAAAACCTTGTCATCGCGCTGAAATCGGGGAACTTCGGGGCTGAGGATTTCTTCGAAAAAGCCGCAGCAATCCTTGGGCGGGTGCAGTGATGTCCGAAACGAAGCTGCGCGAACAGATATGTCTGCTGGCGAAGTCCATGTTTGATCGCGGACTGACCGGCGGCAGCACGGGCAATATCTCTGCCCGAACCGAAGACGGTGGCCTGTTGGTCTCTCCGACCGGGACCAGCTTCGGGCGACTTGACCCGGGGCGTCTGTCACGGTTCGACAGGTATGGAACTATGCTCGATGGAGATCCGCCAACAAAGGAGATGCCGCTCCACTCTGCTTTTTACGACACGCGCAGTACGGCAGGGGCTGTCGTCCACCTGCATTCCTGTCACTCCGTTGCCTTGTCGATGATGCCGGGTACAGATGCTGATAATTTCCTACCGCCGCTGACCCCCTATGCAATCATGAAGCTGGGTAAGGTGAAACTTTTGCCGTTCTTTATGCCCGGCGATCCCGCCATGGGAGAGGCCGTGCGTGGCTTGGCGGGAAAACGTTCCGCTGTAATGCTCGCCAATCATGGACCGGTTGTGGCGGGCAAGGATGTGGAGGCCGCCTGCAACGCCATAGAAGAGCTGGAAGACACGGCCCGTCTTGCGCTGCTGACCCGGGGCCTCGACCCGGTCGCCTTGAGCGCGGATCAGGTTCAGTCATTGGTTTCCAAGTTTGATGTGGAATGGGACACATGATCCGTTTGTCCGCGAATTTGGGCTTTCTCTGGACGGAACTCTCGCTTCCTGATGCAATCCGGGCCGCCAAGAGCGCAGGGTTTGAAGCGGTGGAATGTCATTGGCCTTATACAACGCCCGCCACAGAAGTTTCCGCTGCTCTGGCTGAAACGGGTTTGCCCATGGTGGGCCTGAATACGGATCGCGGGGACTTATCCCAAGGCGAAAACGGTGTCGCCGCTTTGCCCGGGCGAGAAACTGAGGCACGGTCCTATGTCGATGCGGCACTCGAATACGCGGTCGCGACGGATACGGCAAACATTCACGTCATGGCGGGTTTTTCGGACGGATCGGAAAAAGCTGACGAGACCTTTGTGGAGACCCTGCGTTACGCTTGCGAGAAGGCTGCGCCGTTGGGCAAAACTATATTGATAGAGCCGCTCAATCGTTATGACGCGCCAAACTATCACTTGCAGACCACGGACCATGTACGCGCGCTTATTGCGGCGGTTGGGTATGAGAACCTCCAGCTTATGTTCGACGTCTATCACGTGCAGATCATGCAAGGCGATGTCATCCGACGGCTTGAACAACTCCTCGATATCGTTGGCCATATTCAGATTGCAGCCGTACCTGATCGCGGCGAACCTGACCAAGGCGAAATTGACTATCGCTATGTCTTGCAGGCGATTGCCGAGATGGGTTGGACCGGACATGTCGGTGCAGAATACAAGCCGCGTTCTGGTTCGACAGATGAGGGGCTTGATTGGATGGCGCGGCTACTGCCTTAAGCTGTGTTCAGCCAGCGCCGGGTAAAAACGCCAAGGACGGCCGAGGCCATACACAAGGCCGATGAAACCCAAGCAACGGTGACAAAGGCTGCATTCGAAGCTGTTGCGTGTGATGGGTTGGTGGACATCGCGCCGAAGCTTTCGGGGCCGGCTGCGTTGCCATAAGCCATCACCACAACGCTGCCCATGGCCGCCACGGCGATCAGCCCGGCCATGCGCGTCACCGCATTGTTGATGCCGGAGGCAGTCCCGGTGCTGTCAGATCGAACAGACCCCATCACAGCCGTTGAAAGCGGCGCCACCGTCAGGCCCATACCGATGCCTTGGAAGCACATGGCGGGCAGCACGGCGCCCCAGAAATTCTGGCTTGGAATGACAATCGCAAGCGCGGCGTAGCCAAGCGACAGGACCAATGAACCCGCGATCAGCAAGGGGGCCGCGCCGTAGCGGTCTGCCAGTTTGCCCGAAAGACCGGAAAGGGCGGCAATGAAGATGGAGAGCGGGGCATAGGCCGCCGCTGTTTCAAGCTCGGTCACACCCCATCCGCCGATCACCGTCATTGGTAGATAAAACAGTATCGCCGAAAACGCGAAATACACACAAAAGCTGATCAGGTTCGCTGCTGAAAATCCGAGATTGGTGAAAATGCTGAGCGGCATCATCGGGTGAGGGGATCTGGCCTCGATAAACAGGAAGATCAGGAAGGCCGACAAACCAATACTGCCAATGATCACGGTATTCAGATCATAGCCCTGAGAATGCTCTGCACTGCTCAAGGCCCAAGCAATTAGGCCCAATCCAAGCGTTGCAAACAAAGCACCGGGGATATCCAGGCCGCGCTCGGGTTGAGCCGGGTCTTGTTGAACATGCTTGAAGAGCAGGTATAGCGCAAAACCTCCCAGTGGGAGGTTGATTGCGAAAATCCAGCGCCAGACTTCATCGCCGCCGGCAGTCAGGACAACGCCGCCAATGATGGGTCCTAGCGCAGATGTCATCGCTGCTGCCGCCGCCCATATACCGATCGCGCGACCGCGTTCCTTTTCCGGATAGGCGCGGGAAACAAGCGCTAGCGAGCCCGGTACCATAAGGGCAGCACCCAAACCTTGCGCCGCACGTGCGCCAATCAGAAACTCGGCGGACCCGGCAAATGCACAGCCCATCGAGGCCACTACAAAAATGGCAATCCCAAGTCCGAAGACCCGAACCAATCCAAAGCGGTCACCTGCGGTTCCGCCCACCAGGATCAGGGCGGACAGGGACAACATATAGGCGTTGGAAATCCACTGGGCGTGGGCAAGTGTGCCGTCGAGCGAAGCGCGCATGGCGGGCAAAGCGATAGCCACCATGGAGCCGTCGATAAATCCAAGGGAAGAGGCCAGAATGGCTGCAATTAAAATAAATTTGCGAGCCTCGGGCGCGCATAAAGAATAAGGCCCCAACCTAAAGTCGGATGGGGCCATGATATCAGTCATCTAAATCAGCTTTTTCCTGCTTCGGCTGCCGCTTGTGCTTTAGGCGTCGGCATAGGTGTTTTACCAGCTCCAGAATTCAAAGGATCGTCCTGACGTTGAACGGATCCTTCAAAATGTGCGCCGGACTCGATCGCGATCGTCTTGTGAATAATGTCACCTTCAACGCGAGCGGTTGATGTCAGTCGAACCTTGAGGCCACGAACACGGCCAATCACTCGGCCATTAACAACGATATCATCGGCAATAATTTCGCCCTTGATGACAGCGGTCTCACCAACGGTCAGAAGATGGGCGCGAATATCGCCCTCAACATTACCTTCTACTTGAATATCGCCGGTCGTCTTCAGGTTGCCGGTGATCGTCAGATCAGTCGACAATGTGGAGGGGGGGGCTTTGGGCTTTGGTGCCGAAGCTGTAAAATCTGATTTTGGAGCCGAGGTCGGTGCGCTCGGCACTGTTTTTTCTGGCTCCGGTGTCGCCGGTTTGGCTGCCGGATCATTGATTTTGCTTTTAGAAAACATCGCGTCCTGCCTTGATGTAGGTCATTGGGTTTACGGGGTTGCCACCAATACGAACTTCATAGTGAAGATGTGTGCCAGTCACCCGGCCAGTCGCTCCCATATCAGCTATATGGTCTCCGCGCGAGACCCTTTGACCTACCTTTACCCTGATTCTAGAGTTATGGGCATAGCGTGTTTCAATACCAAACGCATGTTTGATCTTAACCAATTTGCCATATCCGGACTGCCAACCAGCGTGCGTTACGACGCCATCGGCTGTTGAATATATGGGGGTGCCAGTCTTTCCGGCGAAATCGACACCCGCATGCATCCGGGTTCCTGCCCCTTTGGGATCGCGGCGGTAGCCGAACCCGCTTGTGAAGCGGAATGCGGATTTAACTGGCATCGCAACGGGCGTCTTGTCAGCGGCGATTCTGAACAGGTTGATGCGATCCAGCTCTTTCAGGATGCCGTTGGCGCGTCGGGTTGTGCTGTCATCGACCGTTGAGCCACCACTTGTGGATTTCGTCGCGGGCAGCAGCGGACCGCCTTGACCAGAATAACCGCGGCGCACCTGTTCCAGAATGCTGTCGGTCGGCATACCCGCGGCACGGAACATCTTGTCCAATGGCTCGAGAGATACAGTGACGGCTTCTTCAAGGCGCTGGAAAATACGGTCGTTGCGATCTTCGTTCAGTTGCAACGTGAAGCGCAGATCCTCGGCGATATCGACCGCGTCTTTAGCTTGCTGTTCCATCGCATCACGCTCGCGCGCGGTCTCTTCCAAGGCTGCAGTCAGGAAGGAAACAGAGCCGTCTACGGTCTTCGCCCGTGCCAGCGTTTCCGCGTCTTTCGTGTCGGAGCCTTCCAGACGGGCCACAAGAGACACCGTTTCGCTGCGGGCCGCATCGCGCTCTTTGATCGTTTTGCGCAGCGTCGACTGTATTACCTCGATGCCGGTTTCCAGCTCGCTTCTGCCATCCTCAGACGCTAACAGTTCCGACTGCATTTCAGAAATTTGTTTCAGCGCGGTGTTGAAACGCTCTTGGGCGGCAGCGGCTTCGGCGGCGCGATTGTCGCGCTCATCGCTTAAAGCGTTCAAACGGGCTTCATAGATCGCGCGTTCTTTCTGGGCTTGTTCGCGCGCATTTCCGGAGCTGATCGAGTCCATAAGGAAGACCGCGGTGACAACCACGGTCCATGAGACAAGAACCGCAGTCCCGAAAAGTACGCCAGCGATGGTCGCTGGTCGCAAGCGGATAAAGCGTGTTCCGGATTCAGATTTAAGAAACAGTCGTTGCTCAGGCAGTTTGCGCTCCAGCACCGAATTAAACTTGTCAAGCAGCCGCGTTTTCAAGTGTTTCGCCCCGTCAGTCCCATTGTCCCATAATCATTCAGAGTGCTCCCCAGCCCCCAAACGCTTGGAATTCATTAGACTGTGACCATGGTTGTCGCAAGTAATTTGCCCCTGAGCGCGACCAAAGGTTCCAGATTGGCGAATATTCGCCGATACTTAGCTCAGCGCGGCGGGTGTCTCTGTCAACGGCCAATAGAAGTCGGGCGCGATACCGGCCTCTGCGCGTTTTTCCTCGTTGAAGGGGGGGCGCAGAGGGCTGTGAAAATACCGTTGGACCAACTCATGAAAGGCGTCTTTGGGGTCCAAGTCTTCGCGCCCGCAAAGGAAATGAAACCACTTTGACCCGTAAGCTACGTGCGAAACTTCCTCTGCGTAGATGACGTTCAGGGCTTCTACCGTCTGTTGATCTTTTGCTTGCTCAAAGAGGGAGATCATGCCGGGCGTGACGTCCAGACCACGCGCTTCCAGCACCATCGGAACCACGGCCAGGCGCCCCATGATGTCGTCGGCAGTATCTTCTGCCGCGCGCCACATACCTGCATGAGCATCGAGATCGCCGTATTCCATGGCGTAGCTGGCCAAGCAGTCAGACAGCAGCATGAAGTGTTTGCTTTCCTCATCCGCCGCTTTGACCCAGTCATCGTAAAACCCGATCGGGAACGGAGTGTCGGGGAAGCGCGCGATGATGTCCCAATGCAGATCGATCGCATTCAGTTCGATATGGGCTATGGCATGTAACATGGCTGCGCGCCCCGCTGGCGTTCCGGGCTTGCGTTTTGGAACATCGCGCGGATCGAGAAGGGCGGGTCGGTCTGGGCGGGCAGGCCGATCCGGCGGCATAGCGCGACCGAGTGGCAGAGCCACAGCTTCCTTGCGCGCATCGCGCCATTGGGATGCGAAGGCACGGGATGTTTTCGCCTTCGACAATGGATCGGCGGTCGACAGAACTTCGACCGCCATATCGCGCAGGTCCATGCTCACAGAGCCTTTGCCGCCGCCAAAACCTCTTCGACATGGCCGGGGACTTTGACCTTGCGCCATTCCTGCTGAAGCACGCCGTTGCCATCAATCAGGAAGGTCGAGCGTTCGATGCCCATATAGGTCTTTCCGTACATGCTCTTTTCCTTCCAGACGTCGTAGCGCTCGCATACATCACTATGCTCATCCGAGGCCAATGCGATGCCAAGCTCGTGCTTGTCGCGGAACTTGTCGTGTTTCTTGACGCTGTCTTTTGATATCCCGATTACTACGGTGCCAGCTTTGGCAAATTCCTCTGCCATTTCTGTGAATCCAATGGCTTGTTTGGTGCAGCCTGGGGTATCGTCCTTTGGATAAAAATAAACAACAACAGCACTAGGGCGCTGATCCGACAGCGTTATGTCGCCGCCACCATCTCGTGGAAGCGTAAAATCGGGTGCGGTTTCACCTGCTTTGGTCATGGATACCCTCGAAGAATTCAGATTTGAGATGCGACAAACTCTAGTGCGCGATATGTAATGTTAAAGTCCGGCGCAAGACAAACGGCAGGCTGGGCGAAATTCGAGGCACGATGTCCAAGACAACAGAGCCAGAAACAGAAGAAAAGGAACCGCCTAAACGCAGGATACGCAAACGCTATGCTGCGTGGCGGTCTTTGGTGGCCAGCGTTGTTTTGCTGGGTGCCTTCGCCTTTGCGGTTCTTGCCGTGTCCTTCCTGGCTCTTATGGGGCGCAATGTGGCTCTGCCTGACATCGCCGTCTCCCAGATTGAGCGTCAGTTAAACGGCCAGATGGGCGAGGAAACCGTGTCTCTGGAAGCCGTTACCATCGGACTGCGCGATGATGCCTTGCGCCCGACTTTTGATCTTGTTGGGCTTGAGGTGTTCAATGCGCAGGGTGAACAAATTCTGGCGCTTCCGAAACTGCGCAGTAAACTCGATACCTCCGAGCTGTTGTTCGGCCGTTTTGCGCTCGAGACCCTAGAGCTTGATGGCGCGACCATGCGCATGGTTCGAGACCCCGACGGTATTCTGAAATTCGGCTTCGGCGCGCAGATGGGCGGTGGGGATGCCGTGTCAGGATCGCTGGCCGATGTGATGACGGCGTTTGATAGTGTCTTCGATGATCCGCGCTTGCGAGAACTTGAGGAGGTCCGCGCGCGCAATATCCGACTTGAGCTGATCGACGAGCGCGATGATCGGATCATCGTGATCGAAGATGGAGCTATGTCCCTGGTGAACGGAACACCGGTTGTGCAGGCAGATGTGCGCTTCGCCTATACGCAGGACAACGGAACACCGGCGACGCTCGTCTTGTCGCTCGAAAAGCCGAAAGGTGCAGATGGTGCCAGATTGCGCGCCACCTTTGATGATGTCAGCACACGCGATCTGGCAGGTCAGCTTGCGGCATTGAATTGGTTGGAGGTACTTGACGCCCCGGTTTCTGGTGCACTCAGCCTTGAACTGGGAGAAGGCGCGGTCGTCGAGGCCTTGGCAGGTACGCTGGACATTCAGAAGGGGGTTCTGAAACCTGCCGAGCAGGCAAAGCCGGTGCATTTCAACTCCGCGAAAACATATATCCGTTACGAGTCAGGAACCCAGCGCCTGTATCTCGATCAGATCAGTCTGGATGCGCCTGAATTGCGCCTCAAAGGCGAAGGTCATGCGGATCTTCTCGATTTTGCGTCAGGCATTCCCCAAACGTTGCTGGCCCAATTGCGAATAAGTGATGTCCTTCTAGACCCTGAAGGGATTTTTGAAAATCCTGTCAGTTTTGCGAAGGGCGTATTTGACGTGCGCTACCTGCCGGACGAGATCAAGTTGGATATCGGGCAGGTGGTTCTCGAAAACGAGGGGGCACAGATTGTCGCGCAAGGCGAAATCGAAGTGCTCGAAGAAGGTTGGGCCGTGGCCCTTGATGCCAACATCGGTGAAATCGCGCCGGACCGTCTGTTGGCACTTTGGCCAACAAGCGCGAAGGAAAACACGCGTAATTGGCTGACCTCCAATGTGCAGGCAGGGAAATTGCAGGATGCAGCTGCGGGGCTGCGTCTGGTGCCGGGCGCTCCATTGCAGACCTCCGTCACCTTCAATTTTCAAGATGCAACGGTGCGGTATTTGAAGTCGTTGCCGCCGGTCACTGCGGCGACTGGATTTGCTTCGATAACCGGGCAGCGCTTCTTTCTTCAGCTTGACGAGGGGCATATCGATCTCAACGAGAACGGTCGTCTGATGGCCGCTGGTTCACAGATGGATATTCCAAAGCTTCGGAGCGATCCGGTCGTTGCCCGGTTTGATCTGAAATTGAATGGGACTGTCGAGACGGCTCTTGCTCTGCTTGACGACAAGCCGTTCGAGTTTCTGAAGAAATCCGATTTGACGCCCGATATTGCGACGGGATTGGCAGAGATCGATGCGGTTCTACACGTACCTTTTGTCAAAGAGGTGGCTCTGGCGGATGTCGGATTTGCCGTCGATGCGCAGTTGAAGCGTGTGAAGTCCACCAATCTTGTGAAGGATCGTGTCCTCGAAGCGAACACTCTGCGCCTTCTGGTGGATGATGATAGTTTGAGCATCAAGGGACCGGCGACGTTGGACGGTATACCCGTCGATCTTAGCTGGTCGCGTCCGATCGGGCCTGGATCGGGGAAGGTGTCCAGTGCAACCGGTGCCATCCAACTATCGCAAAGTTCCCTTGAAGCTTTCAACATCGGACTTCCGCCCGGCAGTGTTTCCGGACAGGCGCAGGGGGAGTTCACCCTTGATTTGGTGCGCGGCGAGCCCCCGAAATTGCGGCTGACATCGGACCTTCAGGGGCTTGGCCTGAAAATAGACGCGCTGGGCTGGCGCAAGCCAAGAGAGCAAGCCGGTACGTTTTCCGTTGAAGCGGAACTGGGCCCCACGCCGGATATCAAGGGGCTGTCCATCGATGTTGCGGGCCTGTCAGCGACTGGCACGGTCGACCTCAAGCCGGAGGGTGGATTTGATCGTGCTGTCTTCAGTCCATTGAAGGTTGATGATCGTCTGAATTCCAATGTTGAGGTGATCGGCCGAGGCAAAGGCCGCCCGGTCGCTCTGTTCGTGCGTGGTGGCAGCGTTGATATCCGAAAATTTGGCGTGACGGACGGGAAACGTGGGCGCGGTGGTGGCCCGCTTGAGATGGCACTCGACAACGTCACGGTTACTGACAACATCACTCTGACCGGCTTTCGAGGTAGTTTCAGGAATGACAGAGGGCTCGATGGGACCTTCACAGCGCGCCTGAATGGCAAGGCGGATCTGAAAGGCATCATTGTCCCGACTGACAGAGGGCTCGCGGTCAGGGTTCAGTCCGCGGATGGCGGCGGGATATTGGCAGCCTCCGGCATTTTTCGAAACGGGCGCGGTGGTGAGATGGATTTGACATTGCAGCCGAACGGAAAGCCCGGCGAGTTCAATGGCAGGCTGACCATATCCAACATCCGTGTGAAGAAGGCACCCGCGCTGGCTGATCTTCTTGCTGCTGTAAGTGTGGTGGGATTGCTGGAGCAGTTGAGTGGCGACGGCATCTCGTTTGATTCCGTCGAAGCAGATTTCCTTCTGACCTCACGCGGAGTGTCTCTCAAAAGATCGTCGGCTGTCGGAGCCTCTATGGGCATCACGATGGAAGGAATTTATGACACGGTCGCGCGTCGTATGGATATGCAAGGCGTCGTCTCGCCGATCTATGTTGTAAACGGCTTATTTGGTGCGCTATTCGCGCCGCGTAAGGGCGAGGGACTGATCGGGTTCAACTACGGTCTGACGGGGTCGGCAGACAATCCGCGTGTTCAGGTCAACCCATTGTCCGCGCTCACGCCCGGTATCTTCCGGGAGATTTTTCGCCAACCCGTCCCGAAACTCTCGCAATAAAGACAGCCCAGATGAAACTTGACGATTTTGACTTCGATCTTCCCGAGGATCTGATTGCTACGCGACCGGTCTCGCCCCGGTCTTCGGCTCGTATGCTTGTTGCCAAAGGGGATGTGATTTCGGATCGGCATGTGACGGACTTGCTGGAGGAGTTGCGCGCAGGCGACCTGCTGGTCCTCAATAATACCAAGGTCTTACCGGCCCGTCTTAAAGGAACGCGTCGCCGTGGTGAGGCCCTTGCGCAAATCGAGATTACCTTGCTGGCACCACGGACTGATGGCACTTGGACCGCTTTGCTGAAGCCTCTGCGCAAGGTAAAGGACGGAGAACGCATAAGCATTGCGCCGGGGTTTGCAGCAGAGGTTGTGTCCCGGTTTGAAGGCCAAGCAACTCTTCGGTTTGACGTTGATGGGGGCGATCTGGATCAGGCCTTGGCTGAGCATGGCAACATGCCTCTGCCGCCTTACATCGCCGCAAAAAGAGCGGCTGACGCCCGTGACAAAGATGACTATCAGACGGTCTTCGCGAAGAAACGTGGGGCGGTTGCGGCGCCGACGGCTTCGCTACATTTCGATCATGGACTGCTGGATCAGATGAAAGCGATGGGCGTCGAATTTACCGAAGTGACGTTACACGTCGGGGCTGGAACCTTCTTGCCCGTCAAGGTGGATGATGTCGCTCAACATAAAATGCATGCTGAATGGGGCGAGGTCACACAGGAAGCTGCGACTAAGATCGCAAATGCCAAGGCAGAAGGTCGACGTGTCATCCCCGTCGGTACGACAGCGCTGCGGCTCATTGAAACGGCGGCGCGGGGAGGGGAAATCATCCCTTGGGTCGGAGAGACTGATATCTTCATCTTTCCGGGGTTTGAATTTCAAGTGGCAGACGGTCTTATGACTAACTTCCATCTGCCAAAATCGACATTGATGATGCTGGTCTCGGCTCTGATGGGCAAGGCGCGTCTGGATCAGATTTATGAACACGCTGTTGCTGAGCGCTATCGCTTTTTCTCTTATGGTGATGCCTCGTTGCTTTTTCCAAAGCGCTAAGCGGAAATCAGCGTTCGATTTCTGAATGATCATGTGTCCCTGGGCACGAGGTCCGTCGCGTCTTTGAAAATGTCGCAATTGATGTGGACCGACTCGGTTGCGCCATGACACGACTTTCGGGAAGGCCGCGTGCCTAAGTCGGAGAAACCCTGATGCTGCGTGTGATACAGAATTCTTGGGCGTTGCTGCTTGGCATGATGCTCTTGATGATCGGCAATGGTTTGCAGGGCACGCTGATGGGTGTGCGCGGCGCGATCGAGGGGTTTTCGACCTTTGAGCTGTCGCTTGTCACCTCTGCCTATTTCGTCGGGTTTCTTGGGGGCTCTCGTCTTGCGCCGGAATTTATCCGACGCGTGGGCCATGTGCGCGTCTTTGCGGCGCTGGCATCCTTCATCTCGGCTGCACTGATCCTTTATCCTGTCGTGACCTATGCCTGGGCTTGGATTTTGCTGCGCGTGGTGGTCGGATTCTGCTTCTCCGGTGTGTATGTGACGGCCGAAAGCTGGTTGAACAATGCCGCCACGAATGAGACCCGCGGTCAAACGCTTTCGCTTTATATGATCGTTCAGATGATGGGGATCGTCACAGCACAGGGTCTTTTGAACGTTGCAGATCCTGCGGGGTTCGTTCTTTTCGTGATCCCGTCGGTGCTTGTTTCCATCAGCTTTGCGCCGATCCTGTTGTCGGTCGTGCCCACCCCGTCATTTGAAAGTACCCACACGATGAGTTTGAAGGAACTCTACACCGTGTCGCCTTTGGGTTTCGTCGGGATGCTGCTTCTTGGGGGCGTTTTCTCTGCGCAGTTTGGTATGTCTGCCGTCTATGCAACACAAATCGGTCTGTCCGTGGGTGAAATCTCGATATTCGTCTCTGCGATTTTTGTGGGTGCCATGGTCCTGCAATATCCCATCGGATGGTTGTCTGACCGTATCGACCGGCGTCAGGTTATCCTGATGGTTGCAGTGGCGGCGACAGTGGCCTCACTTATAGCTTGGGTTTTTGGTCCCAATTTCAATATCTTGCTTGTTTGCGCCTTCCTGCTAGGCGGCATGTCCAACCCACTCTATGGCCTGCTGATCGCCTACACCAATGACTATCTCGACACTGATCAGATGGCCGCAGCTTCCGGAGGTCTGATTTTTGTGAACGGTCTTGGCGCGATTGGCGGTCCGGTCATTACCGGTTGGGCGATGAGCCAGTTTGGCCCATCAATGTTCTGGGGATTGATCGTTTTCCTGATGCTCGCAATGGCGCTTTATGCGCTCTATCGGATGGGCCAGCGTCCATCGGCCTATGCCGAGGATGACGATTATGAGGCTGTCCCATACGCACCGATTGGCATGGCGTCGACACAGGTCGTGGGCGAGGCTGCACAGGATTACTATGTCGATGCTGCGGAGGAATTGTCATCTGATGAAATGCAAGGTGACTGAGATATGAGAAAAAACTCTTGCGCTCTGCAGGCGATATTGTAACGATTCTATTACTGCTTGGGGGCCTTGCGGCATAGGGGAGGCGGACGCCATGTCCACACCTGAGGAGATACTGGCATTTTGGCTCGATGAAGTGGGTCCGGATGGGTGGTATCGTGTAAGTGACGAGTTGGATCAGCAGATCCGCGATAAGTTTGAAGCGGCTTGGGAGCATGCTCGGGACGGTGCCTATTCACTTTGGCTGACCTACCCATCTGGCGCTCTGGCCTATCTCATCCTCACAGATCAATTTCCACGCAACATGTTCCGGGGGTCTCCGAAGGCCTTCGAAACGGATCGCGCAGCGCTTGCAGTTGCGAAAGCTGCGATTTCCAAGAAATGGGATCAGCGGATTGATGAACCTGCTCGGCAGTTTTTCTTCCTTCCGCTCATGCATTCGGAATGCATCACCGATCAGGAACGCTGCGTGCGTCTATTGCTGACGAGAATGCCAGAATTCGGTGAGGAAAATCTGCTCCATGCCAAGGCGCATCGTGATGTAATTCGCCGGTTCGGACGCTTCCCATTCAGGAATGAAGCGCTAGCGCGGCGGGGCACAGATCCTGAAGTGGAGTTTTTGCAGCAGGGCGGGTATGGCGCGACCGTAGAGGCGTTGAAGAAATCTGCCTGAATATTGCCTGTTTTTGATCTGGCCAAATCCTGTTTCTAAGGCCATATTTGATTTATCATCTTAATATTGTTGAGTAATTTACGCCTATGCTTCGTTTTGCTTTGATTGTCGCCATATGCGCGACAATGCTGGGGTGCACGCCCGTATCCACCAAAGAGTCGACTGTTTTGATGCTGGGGGACTCGATGTTTGCCTGGAACCGGACCGGAGGCGGCGGTGTCGGGGCCAATCTCGCCCGAACGCTTGAACGGTCTGTGGAGGACAGGTCGATCACGGGGGCCCATGTTAATGTAACGGGGCCGAACGAAAACGACCCCAAGCGGTCCATTACAGCGCAATATGGCCCGGGCAAGTGGCAATGGGTTGTAATCAATGGTGGGGCAAATGACCTGCTGTTTGAATGCGGCTGCGGTCGTTGTGACCGTACCTTGGATGATATCATTTCTCCCGACCTCAAGACTGGCGCATTGGTGGATTTGGTAGCAAAGGCGCGGGCCGACGGTGCCAGAGTAATGCTTGTCGGCTACCACGCAGGGCGCGCCGGTGGGCACTATTTCAGCGGATGTAAACCTGAGGTCACTGCGCTGGTTCAGAGGCAGTTGCAGTTCGCGGCGCGGACTCGAGGCGTCTACATGGTACGCGCACGCAAGGCGCTCGATTCAAACAACAGCGCGCATTTTGCTTTTGATCGAGTGCACCCCTCAAAGCTTGGCTCTCGCCTGATCGCTGATCTTGTCGGTGCCGAGATATTGCGGATCGAACGACGCCGCTGAAGCCGCGCCATGCGTGTGACGAATAACCGCCATAACTGCCGGTTTCACGGTTTGATGCCTTCAAACATTTGGTTTAATGTTAAACAAATTTTCAGATGGAGAGACAGATGGCTGGCAAATCCTTTGATGTTGTTGTGATCGGCGCAGGTCCGGGGGGCTATGTGGCTGCAATTCGGGCGGCGCAGCTTGGTCTGAGCACTGCAGTGATAGAGCGTGAGCATCTGGGTGGGATTTGCCTGAACTGGGGATGTATCCCGACAAAAGCAATGCTGCGCTCTTCGGAGGTCTTTCATCTGATGCATCGGGCGAAGGAGTTCGGCCTCAAGGCAGATGGCGTAGATTATGATCTCGACGCGGTCGTGAAACGGTCCCGTGGGGTGGCCAAGCAACTGAGCTCGGGCGTCGGGCATTTGCTGAAGAAGAACAAGATCATCACGATCATGGGGGAGGCCAGCATTCCCGCCAAAGGGAAGGTCTCGGTCAAGACCGACAAGGGCACGGAGGAACTTCAAGCCAAAAACATTATTCTGGCGACTGGTGCGCGTGCGCGCGAGCTTCCGGGACTTGAAGCCGACGGCGATCTGGTCTGGACCTACAAGCACGCATTGAAGCCGCCGCGGATGCCAAAGAAGCTATTGGTCATCGGGTCCGGCGCCATCGGGATTGAATTTGCCAGTTTCTACAATACGCTTGGAACTGACACGACTGTGGTCGAGGTCATGGATCGCGTGTTGCCTGTCGAAGATGCGGAGATTTCATCCTTTGCGAAGAAGCAATTCGTCAAGCAGGGGATGAAGATCATGGAAAAATCCATGGTCAAGAAACTCGATCGCGCCAAAGGCAAAGTCACGGCCCATATCGAAAGCGGCGGCAAGGTTGAGAAGATGGAGTTCGACACAGTCATCTCCGCTGTAGGTATTGTGGGCAATGTCGAGGGGCTCAACCTCGAAAGCATTGGCGTGAAGGTGGACCGCACCCATGTCGTCACCGATGAATACTGCCGCACGGGTGTAGATGGTCTCTATGCTATTGGTGATATCGCCGGTGCGCCCTGGCTTGCGCATAAGGCCTCCCACGAAGGCGTCATGGTCGCCGAGCTGATTGCAGGGAAGAACCATGTGCACCCGGTCAAGCCTGAAAGCATTGCAGGCTGTACCTACTGCCATCCGCAAGTGGCTTCAGTCGGCTATACCGAAGAGCAAGCGAAAGAGAAGGGCTTCAAGATCAAGGTTGGGCGCTTCCCCTTCATCGGCAATGGCAAGGCCATCGCGTTGGGTGAGCCGGAAGGGATGGTCAAAACCGTTTTCGATGAGAAGACCGGCGAGTTGCTTGGCGCGCATATGGTAGGGGCCGAGGTGACTGAACTGATCCAAGGATATGTCGTTGGCCGTCAGCTTGAAACAACCGAAGAAGACCTCATGCACACGGTCTTCCCACATCCAACCTTGTCAGAGATGATGCACGAGTCTGTGCTGGACGCATACGGGCGTGCGATCCACTTCTAGGGTCAAACTTCAAAAACAGAGTATTGCGAGCCGCGGACCTGTCTGCGGCTCGTTTGCTTTGGCTATGGAGTTTTAGCGATTGTCCCAATCCGGCGGACGCTTTTCCAGAAAAGCGGCAATGCCTTCCTCAGTGTCGCGATAGCCCATGTTTTCGACCATGACGTCGCCAGTATAGGCATAGGCAGCTTCTATCGGCATTTGGAGCTGCGTGTAGAATGCCTCTTTGCCGATCTTGACGGCTGCGCCGAGTTTCGAGCTGATGGTTGATGCCAGAGCCTCTGTTTCGGCATCCAGTTGATCGAGGGGGCAGGCGCGGTTGATCAAACCAAGTTCACGCGCACGCGCAGCCGAGATGAATTCTCCGGTGGTCAACATCTCGAAGGCTTGTTTGCGTGGTATATTGCGGCTCAGCGCGACCATCGGGGTCGAGCAAAACAAGCCGATATTCACACCATTTACGCCAAATCGCGTGTCGTCCGCCGCGACGGCCATATCGCAAGAGGCAACCAGCTGACATCCCGCAGCGGTGGCGATGCCATGCACTTTGGCGATTACTGGCTGTGGCATTTTCTGGATGCTGAGCATCATCGCCGCGCAGCGGTCGAACAGATCCTTGAAGGCCGCTTTTCCGCCATCGGGGGCTTGCCGGGCCGCCGTCATCTGTTTGAGATCATGGCCTGCGCAGAACGCCTTGCCGGCTCCAGACAGCACCACCGCCTTGATGCTCTGATCAGCGACGATCTCGTCAAAAGCTCCGTGCAGTGCCGCCAGCATTTCGTCTGAAAGCGCGTTCAGTTTTTGTGGCGCATTCATCGTCAAATGCGCGACTGACGCTGCGTCATGTCTTATCAGAAGGTCATCACTCATCTTGCAAGCCTCTTTGCGTTTCGCCCAGACTATGGCTCAAAGATGAGGCAAGGGGAACGTATGAGTTTGAAAATGGACATTCCCGCGTTGCAGGCGTTTCTCAAACGGGATTTCACCCAAGTCGCGGATGATTTCGATTTCGTCGAAGTGACGGAAGATCAGGTCGTGATGGCATTGTCTGCCTCTGACAAGCATCTGCGCCCCGGTGGCACCATCTCAGGGCCATCAATGTTCGCCCTAGCTGATGTCTGTGCGTATTTCTGTATTTTATCGCGCCTTGGGCCGGTGGCTTTGGCCGTAACAACCAATTGTTCCATAGACTTTATGCGCAAGCCTTTGCCCGGCAGGCTGCTCTGCCGGATGGAATTGCTCAAGCTCGGGCGTGCACTTGCCGTAACAGAGGGTCGGATTTATTCCGAAGGTGCAGCGGACAAACCTGTGGCGCGCGCCTCTCTGACGTATTCAATCCCGCCCGCCAAGTCAGCGGTCTAGGGCACTATTCAGGGATTTCGGCGTAGAGTGTGACGTGGCCACTTGGCTGTGTGCTGCCCTCGGGGTTTAGCGATTTGCTTTTGATCTCATATCCGTAGTGCTCGAGGATCCGGGCAAGTTCGTCATATTCCAGCCAGACGGAGTATTCTTGCGATCCGCCGCTGAATTTACCTTCTTCGTGTAGCTTGTGAGCAAGCTTCATCTGGTAGTCATGTCTGCGTCCAACATAACTGAAACCTTCGTATTCAAGCTGTTCTTCGGGCCCGATTTTGCTCTCCAGGCCTGGCACGAGCAGTTCAGCATCATAAAGCACTGTCCACAGGAACAAGCGTCGTGAGCGTTTTGCGGCCAGAGCAATAAGCTCTGCCGGATTGGTCATGTGATATAGAACGCCACAAGCCGATACGAGATCGAATGACAGGCTTGATTGCTGCATGTAGGCGTTGAAGTCGCCCAGCAGAAATTTGAGATTGTTGGCCTCAAGGTGATTTTTGACGACAAGTGACCGCATGAAATGCTGGGCGTTTGCCTCGATGCCGATGCAGGAGCGCGCGCCCTTGCGGGCGAAAGTTACACTATGGGCGCCCTCAAATGAGCCGAGTTCCAGAATATTGAAATCCGTGACCGGCCCCATGCGATCAATTAGCCAATTGATCCGGGCATCATTCATCAGCTTGGCATGTCCGGTATCGGCCAGACCGATTTCGCCAAAATCCGTGGTCCAGCTTCCTTCAAATACTTGCGCTGCCGCTGCGGAGGAGGCGGCTGACATTCTGTAGTTCTGAAATTCTATTGCCATGCGGCGACTGCCTTGCTCTGGTGGTGTTCGGCTCGGTCTAGCTTGAATGCAGGTCGAGAACAAATCTGCAATTGTCGGACGTAGGTATCGGCGGAGAAATGATGATCACTGCTCAAAGCAAGTATATCGACTCACTCAAGTGGGGTAAAAAGAAACCCCAAAAATAAACTCATGATAAGTAACGATAAATCGTGTATTAATGTCATTGACTGCGCTCCAAAAACCCTTAGAACACCCCAATTCCCTGAGCGATGGCTCTGAGGCACCGAATACTCGAGGACAAGATATGAAAACCTTTACCGCAAAACCCGCGGATATCGAGAAAAAGTGGATCCTGATCGACGCAGAAGGCGTTGTTTTGGGTCGTCTTGCCTCGATCGTCGCGATGCGTCTGCGTGGCAAGCACAAGGCTTCCTTCACGCCGCACATGGATATGGGCGACAACGTGATTATCGTAAACGCTGACAAAATCCAGCTCACTGGCAACAAGCGCAACAAGCCAAACTACTGGCACACCGGTCATCCGGGTGGAATCAAGTCGCGCACCAACCAGGAAATCCTGGACGGCGCGCATCCAGAGCGCGTTGTGACCCAAGCTGTGAAACGCATGCTGCCCGGCGGACCTTTGAGCCGCAAGCAAATGACCAACCTTCGCGTCTATGCGGGTGTTGAGCACCCCCATGAAGCGCAATCTCCTGAGGTTCTGGATGTGAAATCCATGAACTCTAAAAACACGCGGAGCGCATAACGATGGCTGACGAAATCAATACATTGGAAGACCTCAAAGAGGTGGCTGGTGATGTTGCACCCGCCGCAGAGGTTCAGGCTGCAGTGACGCGTGAGCCAGTTCGTGACGAACTTGGCCGTGCCTATGCGACCGGGAAACGGAAAGACGCGATTGCTCGCGTTTGGATCAAGCCGGGCTCTGGCAAGGTCACCGTCAACGGGAAAGAGCAAAACGCTTATTTCGCGCGTCCGGTTCTGCAGATGATCCTGCGCCAGCCTTTCACTGTCTCTGGCACTGAAGACCAATTCGACGTTATGGCGACCGTCAAGGGCGGTGGTCTGTCGGGGCAGGCCGGTGCGGTCAAGCACGGTATCTCCAAAGCGCTTCAGCTTTATGATCCGTCTCTGCGCGGTGCGCTGAAAGCTGCAGGCTTCCTGACCCGTGACAGCCGTGTCGTTGAACGTAAGAAATACGGTAAAGCGAAAGCCCGGAAGAGCTTCCAGTTCTCCAAGCGTTAAGCTTACCCTATCGAATTTTGGAAAGGCCGTCCGTCTGGGCGGCCTTTTTCTGTGGCAATGCTCGCCAAGATGTTTCGGGCCCAAGCGTCAAATGGGTCGGCTTGGCATAAAGACTTGATGCCTCTCGGTGATATCGCCATTCTGTCGCGAACGGGGGTGCGATGGCAGCATATGACACGATTGAAGCGCGGCGGGGTTGGCTCTTGGTCAGCCCGACGGCGTTGTTCGTACTTTTGCTTCTGGCCGCGCCGTTGGCCACAGTTGTCAGCTTCAGTTTCTTCACCCAGGATTTCCTGACGGTGGACTACACGCCCACGCTGAACAATTACCGCGAGGCGTTTACCGATCCGATTTACCGCGTGTTGATGCTGCGCTCGCTCTGGATATCGGGACTCGTCACCGCGGTGACCGTTATCCTTGCCTTTCCGATCGCCTATTTCGTGTCGTTTCACGTCGCACCGGAGCGAAAGGCGCTTTGGATTTTTCTGATCACTATCCCGTTCTGGACTTCTTACCTGCTGCGGGTGTTTCTCTGGAAAGTGATCCTTGGGTTCAACGGCGTGCTCAATTCGTCATTGCTTGGTATCGGTCTGATCGATGAGCCTCTGACCTTTATTCTTTATAACTCCAACGCGGTGGTGATCACGCTGGCACACGCATTTGCGCCATTTACGATTTTGCCGATCTACGTCGCATTGGAGAAGATTGACCGCTCGCTGCTGGAGGCCAGCCAAGACCTTGGGGAAAGCAAAGTCTCGACTTTTTTCCGCGTGACCTTGCCATTGGCGATGCCCGGTGTGGTTGCGGCGGTGCTGATCGTCTTCATCCCGACCATCGGGGATTATGTCACGCCCCGGTTGGTGGGCGGGCCGAATGGATTGATGATTGCCAACATGATCCAGACGCAGTTTCTGAAACTCAACAACGCTCCGATGGGCGCCACATTAGCCGTGCTTGCCATGTGCGCCGTTACGATCATTTCTCTGATCTTTCTGTTCTTCAACCGAAGGTACCTCAGATGAGAGGGGGGTGGCTGCGCGTATACGCCATTGGCTATCTGGTGTTCCTCTATTTGCCGGTAATCCTTCTGCCGCTCTTTGCCTTCAATGAGGGGACTGTTATCGCATTCCCGCTTAAGGGGTTCACCACCCAGTGGTTTGTGGAACTTGCGGGTATTCAGGCCCTGCACGGTGCGTTGCTGAACTCTCTCTTTATTGCGCTGATTACGGCCAGCCTGTCCGTACTGCTCGGAATTTGCGCGGCGCGCGCATCGACACGCTACAGGTGGCCAGCCAAAGGGCCAATGATGGGGGTGATCATGCTGCCGTTGGTCCTGCCGGAGATCATCGTTGCGGTCTCATTGCTGGTGGTGATTGTCCAGATCTTTGATCTGCCGCTGTCAGCGTGGAGCGTCATCGCGGGCCACACGTTGATTTGCACACCCTTTGCGATTGCGATCCTGACCTCGTCGTTTCAGGGGCTGGACCTGTCGCTGGAGGAGGCGGCTGTTGATTTGGGCGAAAGCCGTTGGGGTGCCTTCAGCAAGATCGTTCTGCCCCTGGTCAGCCCGGGGATTGTCGCGTCCTTTCTGATCTGCTTCACGATCTCGCTGGATGAGTTCATCATCGCGTTCTTTTTGACGGGGGCAGAACCAACACTGCCCGTCTATATTTGGGGGCAGTTGCGGTTTCCGACAAAAATACCGGCCGTCATGGCCCTTGGTACGCTGATGCTGGTGGCCTCGCTTCTCATCCTGAGTGTGGCCGAGTATTTCCGGCGACGCGGTGTGCGTCGCATCGGCGGCAAAGACAGTGGAGGCTTTCTGTGAGCGCGATCATTTCGCTATCAAATATCGAGAAGTACTACGGCGAGTACCATGCGCTGCGCGATATCAATCTGGAGATTGCCGAGGGGGAATTCTTTTCGCTGCTTGGTCCCTCCGGATGTGGGAAGACGACACTGCTCCGCGTGATTGCAGGGTTTGAGACCGTCTCATCTGGCGCTGTAATGATCGGCGGGGCCAACATGGCGCATGTTCCAGCCAACAAGCGACCAACGAATATGGTGTTTCAGAGCTATGCGATTTTCCCGCATCTTGATGTGGCGCAAAATGTCGGCTTTGGCTTGCGAAGGTCCTCGATGAGTGCTGCTGAAAAAGAGGCTGCGGTGACCGATGCGCTGAAGATGGTTGGGCTGGACGGGTTTGGAAACCGTGCGGCACATGCTTTGTCAGGTGGGCAAAGGCAACGTGTGGCGCTGGCGCGGGCTTTGGTGTTGCAGCCCAAGGTGCTGTTGCTGGATGAACCACTCTCGGCGCTCGACAAGAAAATGCGCGAGCAGATGCAGACAGAGTTGCGCAGATTGCAGCGACAGGTCGGGATTACCTTCATATTGGTCACTCACGATCAGGAAGAAGCACTGATCATGAGCGATCGGATCGCTGTCATGTTTGAAGGACAGATCGCGCAACTTGCCAGTCCGCAAGAGCTCTATCGCCGACCAAATACCCGCCGGGTCGGAGAATTTATCGGCGTCATGAATTTCCTTGAAGCGCGTCAAGTTGGTGAGGTGCCGGATGGCGTTGAACTTGAGATTGAAGGATTGGGGCGCATTGACGTGACCAGCGCGCAGATGCCCGAGGGTGCTCGTGCGCTTGCGGATGTCATTGGTCTGCGGCCAGAAGCGCTGAGCCTTGTCTATGAGGGGCAACCGGCGCCGGTGCATTCTGTCGACGCTGAAGTGCTCGATCGCGCCTATTACGGTGACATGACCTACTACGACATGAAGTTGCAGGGATGCTCGACGCCCGTGACGCTGTCGATGAAGAACCTGATGTCGCGGCAGGTGCTCGAACCCGGCCAGACGGCGCGGGTTGCGTGGGAGCCGGGGTCGTTGGTACTGTTTGCAAGCGACTGAACAGTGGCGCTGCCGCGCCTTGCTTGGTCAACTCCATGGCTGCCAAAATGCGCTTGTTCGGCTTTCGCTCACTTGTCTTGGGGAATTAGCCCCAGGCCTCTGAGATAAATCCCGATCCCACTCTCCAACAGATCATCCGGTGGAAACGGTGCCTTGGCGCCCGGATTGCCGCGTGCAAAAAGCTCCACAACACCGTGGCTCAGGGCCCAGATATGGGCAGAAAACATCGTGGCTGGCGGTCGTTTGTGGGGCGGGATATGTTCCGAGAGTTTCTCGGCAGCACGTTCGAGCACGCCCCGGGAGCGGTCTGCGGCGATTGCCAGTTGAGAATTGGATTGCAGACTGACGCCGCTTTCAAACATCGCCATGTAATGACCGGGAAACTTTCGCGCGAAGGCAAGATATGCACGTCCCGTCGCCTCGAACGCGGCAAGCGCAGAAGGGTGCCCATCGGCATAGGCATGTTCCATCAAGTCGCCGAAGATGCGGTGACCTTGTAGCGCGCACTCTGCGATCAGGGCTTCGCGTCCCTCAAAGTGACGATAGACGGCTGCAGGTGTTACACCGGCCAGCTTCGCGGCTTCGGCGACGGTAAAACCCGACGGGCCTTTGCCTTCAATGAGTTTCAGCGTGGCATCAACCAGCGCCTGTTTCAGATTGCCGTGGTGATACCCGCGCTTAGGCATCAGATGTCCAGATATCCGGACCGCCACAGATATTGCGGTCAATCTCGCCAATGGATTTGCTGTCCTTGCCCGCATAATCCACGGCATTCAGAACGGTTTGTATCGCCGCAATTCGCGCGCGTTTCTTGTCATCGGAGCGAATGACGGTCCACGGCGCATGCTCTGTATGGCTGCGGGCGAGCGTTTCTTCGATGGCCTCAGAATAGGCGTCCCATCGTTTCAGCCCTTCGACATCAATCCAGCTGAGCTTCCACTGTTTTAGCGGATCACCCTCACGCCCCAGAAAACGGCGCAGCTGTTCGGCGCGGCCGACATTGAGCCAGAATTTGATTAGCGTGATGCCGTCATCCACCAATTGACGCTCGAAATCTGGCACTTGCCGAAAGAAGCTTTCGCGTTGGTCGGGCGTGCAGAATTCAAACACGTGTTCAACAACGCCGCGATTGTACCAACTGCGGTCAAAAATGGCGAGTTCCTCACCAGCGGGCAGATGCTGGATGTAACGCTGGAAATACCATTGGCTTTGTTCACGTTCCGTCGGTTTGGACAAGGCCACCACGCGGGCGACGCGGGGATTGAGGTTCTCCCGAATGCGTTTGATGGTGCCGCCTTTGCCTGCCGCGTCTCGCCCTTCAAAGACCAGTGCGATCCGTTTGCCGGTTCCCTTGATGTCTGCCTGAAGTTTTACCAGCTCGATCTGCAAGGCTTCGAGATGTTTTTCATAATCCTCCGCATCCATCTGTTTGGCGTGAGGGTAGCTTGCGGTGATAATCTTGCCTTTCTTGCGCGTCTCGATCGCCTCGCGGACATGCTTGGGGGCTTCAGATTCGAAGAATTTGGAGATAGCGCCGTCGAAGGGCAGGGACATGGTATTGCAGCCTTTTTCGAGTGTTGCGCGGCAGTATGACGTGGAAACCTAGCGCAGACCAGCCCGATTTGCCGCCCGATCAATGGCGGCGATGACGCGGTCTTCCTGCGCATGGTGGGGCATGTGACCCACGCCCTCCAGAATGTCGAGAACAGCACCAGACGCCTGCTGGCTGAGAGGTCGGCCATGAGTGTCGAGGGGCACGGTGATATCGGCCGTCCCATGCACGATCTCGATGGGGAGCTTCAATGCGCTGTAGCTTGGTTCCAGCTCTATGACAGACGGTTTGAGATTGTTTACCTGCTGCGTGGTCGCCTGCAACGTGCGTTTGCTTTTCGACAGGCCGACGCCGACATGATCAAGGTACCCCTCTGGCACTGGATCAGGTTCAAAGATGCCATTGGTCGTATCGTTGACGCGGGCAGGCGTTGCCAGTGCGGAGAGTGTGGGGATCAGGATGTTGCGTCCAAACCAAGTGTTGGTCGTCTGATACCATTGCGCCAGATCGCCTTGCCACGGGTTCGAAACGCCAGCCACCATGATCAACCCACGGACCTGTTCTGGATGTTCAACAGCCCAGGCCATGGTCACGGCGCCGCCAAAGGAGTGACCGAGGATCAGATAATCCTTCAAGCCCAACTGATCCGCAGCTTTTGACAGCAGATCAGCCTGTTCCTGTGGGGTCTCGCCCAGCTTTTCGCGATCTTCGATACGGCCCGTATGCCCGTGGCCGGGCCGATCAAAGGCCACGATTTTGTAGCGATCTGAGAGCTTCTTGGTCAGAGAATATGTGAAATCGCGCGTATTGCCGCCGGCCCCATGAAGCATGATCAGTGTTGGACCTTCGCCCTCAATATGGGCATGCACATCGACACCGTCCACTTTCAGAAGGGGACCGGTTGGGGGCGACTGCGCCCGTGCAAACGAACTGTCCCATGTATTCTTGGCGTAGACAAAGACCGCGAAGACAAGGGTCAGAAGCGCCAGACCTTTGAGTGCAATCCAAAGCAATCTATGCACCGATCAAGCTCATGTCGAAGGACGTCGTCTGGTATATCTGGTTGATCCAGTTGCCGTAGAGGAGATGGGCATGACTGCGCCACCGGTTCATTGGCCGGGCCGTCGGGTTGTCATCAGGGTAATAGTTGACGGGTACCTCAATCGCCGTGCCTTCGATTTGCGCGCTGGCGACATCACGGTCGTACTCTTCTTTCAGTGTGCCACTGTCATATTCGAAATGGTTGAAAATATAGAGGGCACGATGCTTTTCATCTTCAACCAGACAGGGGCCTACCTCGTCGCTACCGAGGAGAGTGACCAGACCGGGTGCTGCGTCGATTTCGGCCTGACGCATCTCGGTCCAGCGGGAAACGGGGATCACACAATCATCCGAAAAACCTCGTAGATATGGGGAAGCTGGGGCCAGATTGCTGTGACGATAGCATCCGAATGCTTTTGCATTCAGCATGTGTTTTTGCACGTCATGAAAGTGATTGATCATCGCCATGCCACCCCAGCACACGCCAAAAGTGGAATGTACATTGGTCTGGGTCCAGTTCATGACCTCCGTGAGCTCATCCCAATAGGTTACATCCCTGAACTCAAGATGCTCGATCGGAGCCCCGGTTATGATCAGGCCATCAAATTTCTCATCCTTGACCTCGGAGAAGGTCCGATAAAATTCCTCCATATGCTCGGCAGCCGTGTTCTTGGTCTGATGCTCGGACATACGGATCAGGCTTAGCTCAATCTGCAGGGGCGTCGCCCCGATCAGGCGTGCGAACTGATTTTCGGTCTGAATTTTCTTCGGCATCAGGTTCAGCAACCCGACCTTGAGCGGCCGAATGTCTTGCCGGTCAGCCTCAGACGCCGACATCACCATCACGCCTTCGTTCTGCAAAACAGAATAGGCGGGAAGCGAGGAGGGCAATTTAATTGGCATCAGACCAGAGCCTTTCGTATCTAAGAGGCCAACAGGTAGGGAATTCAGGTGAGCTTGCCAAGGGTGTCACAGATCAACTGATCGAGACGATCCGGCGTATCGGCTTGAGCCACATCCTCTGCACTGACCATAACTCCCCAATTTTCTGCCATTGCACGGTATCTGGGCGCGCGATGATCGAGGGCTTTGGCATAGGTGGATCGGATGAAATCATCGGGATCAACTTGGTCTTCTGTCTTACCCGAGGCGGACAAGTAGTCGGCCCAGCAGGTGTTAAGGAAGTCAGGCTGATAGCACATTGGTTTCGGGGACTTGTCGAAGCGTGCGATCAGTTGGTCACGGTGAGCTTCGGTGCCTTCGATCCAGACCATCAGATGATGCTGCGCAAGACTTTGCATCACTGGATCGTTCGAGTCATCCGGGTCGACGACTTCACAAATTGACCCGCCCGTATCGTTCACAAAGTGGGAATAACCGTAGAGCCGCTTGGCTCGATCTATAAACCGCGCACTGTCGAGCAAGGCCGATTTTTCGGCCTCGTGATGCAGGGCCTGGCGGCGTTGGTATTCGGCAAAGCTCAAGCCGCCCTTTGACGGGTCACCAGGCTTGCCAAGATATGTCGACAGAGGACTAAGATTGTTGAAGGAAATGTTGGACGCGATATAAATTGAGTCTGATCTCAAGAGATCCCCCAGAAACGGGTCCCGCAGCGCATGGGCTTTGAAATTGTCGACGATGTGCTCGCCCATGTAACGCGTGCCGATGCGATAATCGACGGAATAGTGAAACCACTGTCCCTGATCGCGAAGCATGTTTGCGATATGAGTTTTTCCGAGGCCTGACATACCAAAAAGCAGCAGACGTTTCGCGTCTGCCTTGCGCCACTCATCGGCGTTTGGATAGAGGAGCTTTGCATGTCTCATGACATTAGCAATTAGCTCTAGATCAGCGAATTCGCTAGAAAAATCTGCGCCAACGCCCATCCAGTACAACAAGACCCAGCGCGAGTATCGCAAATCCCACATAGGCGCGGGGGGTCAGGCTTTCGTCAAGGACCAAAGCTCCGAGGCCGATGGCGAAAGGCACGATCAGCAAGGTGCACAACATAAGGTTGCCGCTTCCTGCCATCGCAAGTACTCGGTAATAGAGCAGATAGGCAAAAGCCGTAGCGATTACAGCATAATACCCAATCGCGGCGGTGGCTTTCGGCGAGATATCTACGGATGGGACCCCGTCAATCACCAAGGCTGCTGGTATCATCACGAGCGTCGATGCCGTTAACATGCCGGCGGCGGCCACCTGCGGTTTGAGACCCGACAACGTGACACGCGCCCAACTGCCTGCGAACGCGTACGACAAGGCCCCCAGTAGTATCGCGAGCTGTGCCAATGAGCGGAGGTCGAAGCTGAGAAGGTTTTCGAGCCCGATCGCAATCGAAACGCCTGCAAAGCCCAAGACTACCCCGATCAGGCGCGTGAGCGTCAGTCGTTCATCGGCGAAGACAAATGCTGCGACCAGTACGCCAAAAACAGCAGTGGCAGCGTTGAAGATCGAGGTGAGGCCGCTTTCTATATACAGCTGACCCCAAGCCATAAGCGAGAAGGGGATGACGTTGTTGAGCAGCCCCATGACCAGAAATGCGCCCCAGATGCGGGGGCTGCGTGGCAGCGGCAGCTTGGCGACCAGGATATATAGCCAGAGAACGATACTGGCCCAGAACACCCGATGCGCGACGCTTGTGACAAAAGGCACTTCGTCCAAGGCTATGCGGATCGACAGGAAAGACGCGCCCCATATCGCTGAAAGAAGCAGTAATTCGCTCCAGGCGCGCGCAGAGAGGGATTTCTGAGGTGTCATGGGAGATTGCTAGCCCAGCCATAGGCGGGCTTCGACCCGAAAATTGCGCATCCAACAAAAAAGCCCCGGCGATTGGCCGAGGCTTAGTTTGTCAGTTCTGTTATTGGTCTTAGAAGCTGTAGCCAACTTTCAAGCCAACCGCGACGGCCTTGTTGCCGTCAAAGTTGGATGCAGCGACGCCGCTGCCACCAAGTTGTGTCTGAGCGTTGCCGATCTTAATGTAACGCACACCGCCGGTGACTTTGATCGGGCCACTTGTATAGGTGCCCCCAAGGCCAATGCTGAAGTTACCATCAGTGGGGCCAAGGTTTGACGAGAACCCGCCGTTTTCTTTCTCATAGCCTACAGAGATCGCACCCGACCAGTTTTCGTTGAAGCGACGGCCGACGCCCAGGTTGTAGGTAACCGTATCATTGTCATAGCTGACCAATGCGCCGCCAGTTGCGGCATTGAAACCAAATGGCGCGATTGCAAAGTCGCTCCAGTCAACCCAACGGATCGAGCCGAACAGAAGGGTGTCCGCAGCGATACCTGTTTGGAAGTCCAGATTCACAGATTGTGGCGTGTCAACACGTGTGGTCGTGGTGCCGGTGAAGCCACCCGTTTCAAACGTGCTCAACTCATGGTGGATTTCGGATGAATATGTCAGTGCGACGCGAAGTGCGATGTCAGGGCGTTCATAGGCAACACCGGCGACATAGCCTATGCCGTAGTCTTTTTCGCCATTTGCAGTATAGCCGCCAACAAAGGGCACGGTCGCTTTTGCTGCGAATGACTGATAGCGAAGTCCGCCGTGTACGCTGAAGTTCTCATTAAACTTGTAGCGCACAAGGCCGGTGACGGCGTTGCTGTCGGCTTCCGCTGTTGAGCCGCGTGCAAAATATGTTGTGGTTGCAGCATAATCTACGTCCGCCCCGAATGGCTGGTCAAAGATCAGAGCGAAAGACAGCTTTTCGGAAAACTCATGCTTATAACCAAAGCCGAACAAAGTGTAGTCGGGAGACATGTTGCCAGATGCTTGACCGGGTGTTGGCGTGACCAGAGAAGGTGCTGTGCCAGCGCCAAATCCCGACACTGTCGGCGATACGTGACCGAAGCTGAATTCGGCGTAGTTGCCTTGTTCGAAAATGATGCCCACATTTTGACCAGAGCGGTCGATACCGCCTGCAAATGCAATGGATGTGGTCGCTGCAGTTGCGGCCGCTGCGCCGATGATGCGTTTCATGGATATCTCCCGAAGTGTCCCTGTCCCAATTGCAACAATGTTACTCTGCAGACCTTTTTCCGGTCAATTTATGACCCTGCGTCACGGCATTTTGACGTCGGGTTTTCAATCGGTAGGGGCGTTTCCGTGACAAATTCTCCACAGGTGACCCAAGGTCATGCCGCCGATTTTCGAGCTTCGGCTCTGATATTGATGTAATTGGCACCAAAAATAATAGCCGCTCCCAACAATACGAGCGGGTCGATAGCCTCGTTGTAAAGCGTGGCACCGATGAGCGCAATTACGGGCAGTCTGACAAAGTCCATAGGCACAACGATGACGGCTGGCGCGATACTGAGGGCTTTGGTCAAACAGAAATGCGCGCAGAGCCCTGCAAGGCTGACAAGGGCAACCCACGGCAGGATCGCGGCGGATGGCACTGCAATGTCGCCATCCCATCCGGCGCAGATCAATCCAAAAACACTCTGCATGACAGTCAGCCAGAAAAGAATGCAAGTGATTGACTGTGTGCGGGTCAGTATCTTTGTAAAGATCGCCGAGCCTGCAAAACCAATCGCGCAGAGCGCTGCGAAAACCAGCCCCCTGTCCAGTGCGGCAAAGTCCGGACGCGTTACAATCAGAACTCCGATAAAGGCCAAAACGGCCACGGCGAGGCGCAAAAGGGTCATGCGCTCTTTCAAAAATATCGGTGCCAGCAACATCACCCAAATCGGCGAAGTGAATTCCAGCGCAAAAACTTGGGTCAGCGGAATAAGAGACAATGCCGCAAACCAGAGGTTCTGACCTGCAAAATGAGATATGTTGCGGATTGTGTGGAGCCCCATCTTCTGGGTGTTTATTTGACTGATTGTACCCACCAAACGGGCCACGCTCAAAACGATCACAATGCCAATCAGAGAGCGGTAGAGCATCAGCTCGAATGTATCGAGCTCGATATTCACGGCGCGCCCCGCAACAGCCATTGACGAGAACGACACAATAGCACCGCCCATATAAACAGCGGCGCGTGACGTGTTGGACAACTGGCTTAGAACTTGGGTGACCATGCGCGCAGCAGTTCACCGTGGCTTGGGGGAGGTCAAGCTCAAAACGGGTTTGCGGGAGGTCCGAGGTGCCTTAGTGTCACGACATGTTCCGAGCCTTAGCGATATGCATTGGATTAACCGTTCAGATCACTCCGGCCTTTGCCCAAGACTGGCAGGCTGTTGAAGCTGCGGCGCGCCAACTGTTCTCGGACATGCCGAGGGTCGAGGTCTTTGGTAGCTTGCCAAGGGCTTGCGGTGCTGATGAGATGACCAATGCGGATATGCGATACTGCACATCCGAGAATGTCATCTACCTGCGTGAACAACCGACCAGCCATGCCAAGATGGCACACGCGTTGGCGCATGGTCTGGGTCATGCCATCCAAGTGCGTCACGGCATAGCGGATATTGCTCTTCGGGAAGTGCGCAGACGACCAGAAGAAGAGCAAAAGCTCAGAACAATGGTCACCGGGCAGGTGGCTTGTCTTGCGGGCGTGTTGCTGAATGCAGCGGGATTTGCCGCAATTGATCTCGAGACGCTCTATGGTGAGGAGCCTTTCACCGACAGCCATTGGGGGCGCAACCCTCTTAAGGTTGGCCCTCAGGTCTCGACCGGACTGAAATTTCGCGCGAATTGGTCGAAAATCGGACAACGCGAAGGTCTCGCGGCTTGCACAGTGGGTGAGATCGAGGCGTCTGTTTTGCTATCGTCTGTTGGATACATTGGCACAAAGCCGTAACGACTTTCCCAAGCGTTATTCAGCGATGGTGCAGCAGCCACGCAGAATGATCGGTGTTTCAGCATGCTGGGTTAAGATGAATGCCTCAATCGGAAACTCGGTCACTGTTTCGGACGAGCACGCTGTTTCATTCAAAATGACGATTGCCGTCTCACGATCTGCAATCAGTGTGAGCGCTTTTGGCCAGTCACGATCTTCGGTGCTTGTTCGCTGTGGGATTGAAAATTCTTTCGCGTCAGAGAGCGAAAATCGGGCCTCGTCCCCGGCGACTGTCAGGCTCCATGAGGGGTTGGAACCTTCACATGCCAAGGGCGGTAGAGGCGCTTCCGCGATTGCCGGGGTAGTGATTAACAGCGCCGCGTAAACCGCTGATTTTAAATTTATTCCCACTCAATCGTGCCGGGTGGTTTTGAAGTTATGTCATAGGTCACGCGGTTGATCCCCGGCACCTCGTTGATGATCCGGGTAGCGGTTTCGCCCAAGAACTCGTGGCTGAACGGGTAATAGTCGGCGGTCATGCCGTCGACAGAGGTGACAGCGCGCAGGGCGCAGGCAAAGTCATATGTTCTGCCATCACCCATCACGCCAACTGTGCGCACAGGAAGAATGGCAACGAATGCCTGCCAGATTTCATCGTACAGCCCATGTTTGCGAATTTGGTCGATATAGACCGCATCAGCCTCACGCAGGATTTCAAGCTTTGCCCGGGTGATTTCACCGGGGCAGCGAATTGCAAGTCCGGGTCCGGGAAAAGGATGACGCCCGATAAAGCTGTCGGGCAGGCCAAGTTCACGCCCCAAGGCGCGCACTTCATCCTTGAAAAGCTCCCGCAGGGGTTCGACCAGCTTCATTCCCATCTTCTCGGGAAGGCCGCCGACGTTATGGTGGGATTTGATTGTTACAGACGGTCCGCCGGAAAAGCTGACGCTTTCAATGACATCGGGATAAAGTGTGCCTTGTGCCAGAAAGTCTGCGCCACCGATTTCCTTCGCGTGTTTGTCGAAGACATCAATAAACAGCTTTCCGATGATTTTTCTTTTTGTTTCAGGATCGCTTACACCGTCAAGCTCACCTAGAAACAGCTCGCTTTCATCGGCATGTATCAACGGCAGATTGTAGTGCTCGCGGAACATCCCCACGACTTCTGCGCTCTCGTTTTTACGCATCAATCCGTGGTCAACATAAACGCAGGTCAACTGATCGCCGACGGCTTCGTGAATCAATACAGCGGCGACCGAGCTGTCGACACCGCCAGACAATGCACAGATAACCTTGCCATCGCCAACCTGGTCGCGGATCGCTTTGATGGCCTGCTCGCGGTAGGCGCCCATTGTCCAGTCGCCAGTAAAGCCTGCTAGTTTTACAAAGTTCTCATATAGTGTTTTGCCGTTGGGTGTATGGTGCACCTCTGGGTGGAACTGCACGGCGAAGAAGTTGCGGCTGAGATCTGCCGTGATTGCGAAAGGCGCGTTGGGGGACGTGCCGTAAACCTCAAAGCCGGGTGCAATCTTGGCGACGTGATCACCGTGAGACATCCAGACTTGCTCGCGATCCTCCAGAAACCAGCCATTGAGCAGCTCGGTGCGGTCATTTTCCGGTGTCACATAGGCGCGTCCGAACTCGGCGGTTCCATGACCCCGTTCAACCTGGCCCCCGAGCATCTGCATCATCACCTGCTGACCATAGCAAATGCCGAGAATTGGCACGCCCAAGTCATAAACACTGCCGGGGGGTCGCGGAGAGTCTGCGTCGATGACGCTGCAAGGCCCGCCAGAAAAGATCACGGCCTTCGGTTTGAATTCGGCAAGAAACGCATCATCGACAGAATTGAACGGATGGATTTCACAGTAGACGTTCAGTTCGCGAAGTCTGCGCGCTATCAGCTGCGTTACCTGTGAGCCAAAGTCGATGATCAGAAGGCGGTCATGTGTGCTATCGGTCATATCGGCTCAATATGAGCCACGCGGCGCAGGTGCAAGGATTATCCAAATGTCGCAATTTACGCGCAAGCGGCGGATTTCACCCATGAGTTGTGGTGGGTGTTCGGTAAGACTTACTGAAATAAACCTCAAAGTGGGAGACCACAGATGTCAGAAGCAGTGACAGCTCGTCGTCGAGGACGGGGTGGTGGCGGGGCCGCACGTCGCGCGGAACGCACCGCAGTACGGATCGAGACGGCCAAATATATCGAGCGCAACATTCCAAATCTGGAGATTTTGAATGAAGAAGCGCTGCAGATCATCGAGACAAATGCCGAAACTGTTCTGGCAGAAATCGGCGTCAACTTCGTGGATAGTCCCGAGGCATTGGATCGCTGGCGCGAAGCCGGTGCGGAGGTTGAGGGCGAGCGCGTGCGTATCCCGCGCGGTTTGGCACGTAAGCTTTGTGCCACAGCGCCGTCGACGTTCACGCAGCATGCTCGAAATCCAGAAAAGAATGTTGAGATCGGCGGACGCAATCTGGTCATTGCCCCGGTCTATGGACCTCCTTTTGTGCGCGATCTTGATGGAGGGCGTCGGTATGCAACGATCGACGATTTCCAGAAATTCGTAAAGCTGGGCTACATGTCGAAATGGCTGCACCATTCTGGCGGAACAGTATGTGAGCCCACTGACATCCCCGTAAACAAGCGCCATCTGGACATGCTCTATGCGCATATGTCGTTGAGCGACAAGCCATTCATGGGATCCGTGACCGAGCCATCTCGCGCACAGGATTCAGTCGATATGTGCGAAATCCTGTTTGGGGGTTTGAACGATCGCACGGTCATGACATCGCTGATCAATATCAACTCACCTTTGACATTCGACTCTGTGATGATGGGCGCTTTGGAGGTTTATGCGAAGGCCAATCAGGCGTCGATAATCTCTCCGTTCATTGTTGGCGGTGCGATGGCGCCCGTCTCGGTGGCTGGCACCTTGACGCAGGTCTTGGCCGAGGTGATGGCAGGCGTTGCCTATGCACAGCTGATCAAACCGGGCGCGCCCTGCATTTTTGGTGCGTTTGTGACCTCGATCGACATGAATTCAGGGGCGCCGACCTTTGGTACGCCGGAAGCATCGCACGTCACTTATGGGGCAGGGCAGTTGGCGCGCCGCATGGGGCTGCCATTCCGCTCGGCGGGGTCGTTTTGTGGCTCGAAACTTCCGGATGCTCAAGCAGCTTATGAAACTGCCAACTCGCTCAACATGGGTCTGCTCGCGGGCGTGAATTTCATGCTTCATGGATGTGGCTGGCTTGAAGGCGGGCTGGTGTCCAGCTTCGAGAAATTTGTCATGGATGCCGACCAGCTTGGTGTGCTTCACGGACTGGCCAAAGGTGTCAGCGTTGATGAGAACGCTCAGGCTATGGATGCGATCGCCGAGGTTGGTCCAGGTGGACATTACCTTGGCTGTGCGCATACTCAGGCCAATTTCAAAGAGGCATTCTGGCGTTCTGATCTGTTGGATTACAAACCTTTCGAGACTTGGGCAGACGAAGGCTCTCGCTCGACAGAGCAATTGGCGCAGGCACGGGTTGCCAAGTTGCTGGCTGACTATCAGCAACCCCATCTTGATCCCGCGATTGACGAGGCCTTGAAGGCCTACATGGCCGAAAAGAAGGCGGGGATGCCAGACGCATTCGCCTGATCAATGCAGGGTGCGGGTCGGGCGCAATTCGGCCAACAATGCAGACAGCACCTCGATATGGCGTAACACACGATAGTCGGCGTCGCCTTCACGGCGGCGGCTGTCCATCTCAGCCTCCTCAAATGTCAATTGGTCGAGAATCGCATTGTCGCTGCTGCGGGAATGCGCGCCGATAAGTCTGAACAAGTCGCGTTTGCGAGAATATGAGACAGCAGCAATCCGTGCGGCTTCCATAAGAAGTTTAGGGCGTTTTCCGCGTGTGGTGCACAGGCTCATGAAGCTCATCGGGCAGATCCTTTTTGTTGAAGAGTTCCACCAAACTAGAAGTCAGAAACCGCGTGTTGCGTCCTTCACAATGCAACGAACGGCACCCTGAATACTGTTAAGGTTTTAGAAACAGTTCGGAGCTTTTTCTGAATCTGTTAACCAACTTGTAATGAATATTTACAAATTGTTTTGCCATTAACTTTTATTACTTTCGGGGGAAGCTGTGATGGATTTTGGCTGTGATGTGCGTGCTGGTTCGGAACTTCCGACTTGGGTGCCAAATGGGGTCAAACTCTATCTTCGCCATACTGGCGGCGGCGAATCTTTAAGAACATTGGCCCGCGAGACGGGATGCCACGCGTCGACAGTTATGCGCCAGGTTCGCCGGTTCGAAAATCAGCGGGATGATCCGTTGATCGACGAGGCCCTCGATGTGTTGACCAGTGCCATCACACCTGAAAGGGACGCCGCCCCGTCCTCTGCTTGCGAAAAAGGAAATTACCGAATGAATGTACAATTGCGTCCGGCGCCTTTGCCTGATGAAGATACCTTGAACAGGGAGGCGCGTCGTATTTTGCGCCGCCTGTCCGAGACAGGAGCCATGTTGGTTTTGGCAGTAGATATGGATAAGGCGGTCGTCCTTCGGGAGGGTCCGGATGGACCGCCTACGCGTACAGCAATCGTACCTCGGGATGTGGCGCAGGCTTTCGCCGTAAAGGACTGGATTTCCTGTAAAAAAGCGGGTCGCATCGCGACATATCACATAACACAGGCAGGACGCGCGGCTCTGAAGCGATTGCTGGCGGAGGATGCGGCCAAGCGCAACAAAAGCGGGTCGCGCGGCTCGGTGCACAGCGAACAGCATCGGGAGTGGGATGAGCGCAGTGTGATGATCGGCGGAGACGACGATCCGCGCCCGGTTCGTGTGAATGCTGCCGAGAGCCCGCTGACAATGTTGGCGCGCCGCAAAGACAGCAGCGGGCGCCCATTTCTTGATCAGGAACTTGTACAGGCAGGAGAGCGGTTTCGCGAAGACTTTGAAATGGCCCAGATGGGGCCACGCGTGGCGCAGAACTGGGACAGGTTTCTCACCTCGGGCGATCGTGGTGGCTTTGACAGTGGTGGCGGGCTTGGGGACGGGCCTCGTGCGGCGCGCGACCGGGTACTAGCGGCCATGACCGATCTGGGACCGGGGCTTGGTGATATCATCATGCGTTGCTGTTGTTATCTTGAAGGTCTTGAAGCTGCCGAAAAACGCATGGGTTGGTCCGCGCGCTCGGGCAAGATTGTCCTGCGGATCGCCTTGCAGCGTTTGCGCCGCCATTATGTCGAAAAGCATGGCTCCGTGACCGCGATGCTGGGTTGAGGATTTTGCAAGGCGGGGTTGTGCCAACCTCGCCTTTCCCTGCGTCAGCATGAACATTAGACTGTTGCATCAGGAGCCCTTACATAGGGTTCAAGTGTAATTGCTGGACAGTCCATGGCCCCTCGCGATCTGAAAATTCCGTCTGAACGCCACCCTGAAAAGGCACATAAGCCCGATAACGCCCAACCGCGAAAACCGGATTGGATCAGGGTTAAGGCACCTGTGGGCGAAGGGTACAAGCAAACCCGCAACATAATGCGTGAGCATAAGTTGGTAACCGTCTGTGAAGAGGCGGGTTGCCCGAATGTAGGTGAATGCTGGAATCAGGGCCACGCGACCATGATGATCATGGGCGAAGTTTGTACGCGCGCCTGCACCTTCTGCAACATCGCAACGGGCAAGCCACCTGAGGCGCTTGATGTGTTTGAACCCGGCCGTGTCGCTGATGCCGTCAAGAAGCTTGGCTTGAACCACGTGGTGATCACTTCGGTTGATCGGGACGACGTCGAAGATGGTGGTGCTGAGCATTTTGCGCAAACGATCAGGGCCGTACGCCGTCAATCGCCCGGCACTACGATTGAGATCCTGACGCCCGATTTCATTCGGTGTGACCCCGATGTTCTGAAAATTGTCGTGGATGCGAAACCGGATGTGTTTAACCACAATCTTGAGACAGTGCCGGGGCTCTACCCCGAGGTGCGTCCGGGCGCGCGGTATTTCCATTCCTTGCGGTTGCTGCAGCGGGTGAAAGAGATTGACCCGTCCATGTTCACCAAATCGGGCATCATGGTGGGGCTTGGGGAAACCCGCCAGCAGGTTGTCCAGGTGATGGAAGACATGCGCGCTGCCGATATCGATTTTCTGACGATTGGCCAGTATTTGCAGCCGACGCCAAAGCATCATGGCGTGGACCGTTTCGTGACGCCTGAAGAATTCAAGGGTTATGAGACCACCGCCTTTGGCAAGGGGTTTCTGATGGTTTCGGCCACGCCTTTGACCCGGTCCAGCTATCATGCGGGCGATGACTTTGCGCGCCTTCGCGAGGCCCGCAATCGAAAGCTGGGTGTCAGCTAAATCACCGAATTTAAAGTCTTTTGATCGCGCACAAGTCTTGTGCGTATCAAAAATTTGCGCGACGACACCATTTCTGACAAAAGTGAACTGAATAGTTTACTTTTGAGGTCGTTATGAAAGTTCTTGTTGTGGGCGCTGGCCCGACCGGATTGACAGCAGCAACTGAGCTCGCTCGGCAAGGCGCAGATGTCACCTTGATCGAGAAGCGAAGCACGGCCTCAAATTTTTCTCGTGCTGTCGGTATTTTGCCCAGCTCGATGCGTGTGTTCGAGCGGTTCGGAGCAGCGGATGCGGTGCGCGGCGAGGCCATCGCATTCAGCGATATCGCTTTCTATCACGAGGCAGATCTTCTGCTCAGGTTACCTTTGAACTTCGATGAGCGTTCGCGCATCTGGGGCCTTGCACAGGATCGAACGGAATCTCATATCGCGGACGCATTCGTTCGGTATGGTGGCTCCATTCACTATGGAGCCGCACTCGAGACCTTCAGGCAGGATGAGAGCTGCGTGACAGCTCAGATCGAGGGCAAAGGCGAGAACAAGTTTGACTATATTATCGGTGCAGATGGTGTTCGGTCTGTTGTGCGCCAGACGCTCGGGATTCCATTTGACGGGTTTGAGTTGGATGAAGACTGGTCCATCGCTGACGTAGATGTCGAGGATTGGCCAGAGCCTTCGTCGTTCAAAGGCTACCTGCTACCGGGCGGCCATGTGTGCATCGTGGTGCCGCTGGAGGCGGCCCGGTTCCGGGTGATTGCATCGCGCCCCGACGCTCTTTCGCATCTCCCAGTGCCGATGAACATCACCAATATCAGACGGGCGGGAGATTTTCGTATCGCGATCCGACAGGTGCCCCGATATAGCGAGGGCCGGGTGTTTCTGGCAGGCGACGCCGCGCATTGCCACTCTCCCGCTGGAGGGAGGGGCATGAATCTGGGAATTTCCGATGCGGCCGAACTTGCTGAGCGAATGATCAAAGGAACGCTCGACCCCTATTCGGAAAGCCGCCATGCTGCAGGTCAGCACGTGATTGCGTTCAGCGAGCGCGGGCGCACCACACTCCTCAATAAATCAGCGATGAAACGGAAGACCTTGCGTGGAGCAATGCGGGTGCTCAACCGGGTGGATTGGTTGAAACCACGCGCGGCGCATCAGTTCCTGAATGGCTGATCAGGGCAGGGCCTTGAGGTAAGCCACGATTGCTCGCACGTCTTCTTCAGGCAAGCGGGCAAGATTGCTGACAACAGAGGTCATGTGCCCGCCAGCGCTGTCGAAATCGGGCGTGAAGCCTGTTGTCAGATAGTAGAAAACATCTTCATCGCTCCAATCCAGCTGCGCTGGTGTGATGCCCGGTATCTTCCCTTTTCCGTTGGGGTTTGGGCCGCCGGCGAGCCATTGGCTATATTCCAGACCCCCTAAAGGGTTGCGCGGTGTGTGGCACTCCCCACAATGGGCGAGCGCTTCGACCATATAGCGACCATGAGCAACGACATCATTTTCGGGTTGATCAAACACCCAGTCAGATTGCCCAAATAGAAGTTTCCAGCCGCCAATGCTGCGCCGAATGTTGAAGGGAAAGCCGACATCATGAGGTTTCGAGGGCGTGGCGTCCTCTGGCAGTGTTTTCATGAATTCGTAAAGCGCCGCGACATCCTCAGGACGGGCTTTCGCGTAGGCGGCGTAGGGAAATGCGGGATAGTAATGCGAACCCTCGGGCGAGACGCCTTTTTGAACGGCGGTCGCAAACTCCTCCCGGGTCCAGTCTCCGATCCCTGCCTCACTGCTGGCAGAGATATTGGGCGCATAGAACGTGCCGAACGCCGTTGCAAAAGCTTGACCACCCGCCAGAATGGGCGCGTCGTCTTCCTCCGCACCCGGCGCGATATGGCAAGATGCACAGCCAGACGCCCAAAAGATTCGTTCGCCATCCGAAACCTCCGCCGGAGCGGAGGCAAGGGCGTTAAGCGCCTCGCCGTCAAGGCTGTCAGGGCTTGTAACGATCCACCCCGCGACAGCGCCAACAGCGGCGAGGGCTAAAGTCCATCGGAATACAGGATGCATTATTTGGGCGCGCGATAGGCCTTGTGACAGGTTCCGCAAGCCCCACCTGCGGCTCCCATCGCCGCTTGTAATCCGGCCAGATCACTGGTGGCCGCCAAACCCTCGGCGGCAGCCGTCATCGCGTCTTGCGCTTTGGTCCAGCCTTCGCTGTCTGTCCAGATAGCAGGCAATGCGCGCGTGCCCTGGGTTGATCCGTTGTCAGTTCCTTCAGCCCAAAGCATACTTTGATCTGAACCTGCGAAAGCGACAAGATTGGCTGCTGCGATTGCCGCCATATCCGCATCATATTCGATTGTACCTTTGGCCATGTTGCCAAGAACACCCAAGTTGTAACCATAGTTTTTCATAAGGCCGATGCGTGCGCCGACCTCGGGTGGTCCGCTGTGGCCATCCGCGAAGGCCATACTGGCTAGAAGAACAGTTGTTCCAGCAATCGCAAGCTTTGAAAAAGGGCTTTTCATAATACACTCCTTGGATGACCCTGGGTAAGTTATGATCAGGATAGTAGCGCAGTGCGACATTCTGGCACGTGTTTTGTTGCGGTTCTCGAAATTGTGATCAGAACCGTGGGATACGCGGGGGGCGATCAAGGGTCGCCCAATCCGGCCAATATCCAAAGTATTCGACGAGCCCGATAAGGATGCACAGCGCAACCAGACCCGCAAATAGTTTAACCCGTTGAGGGGAAGGTGGGTTGCGCACCCACATTGCCGCCCGCATGAGCCAGCGCCAGTTCATGTAAAACGGACTTTGCCTATATAGGGCAGATTTCGGTCGCGCTGGCCGTAGTCGATGCCATAGCCCACAACAAATTCGTCCGGGATTTCGAATCCTGTCCAGGTGGCGCGAATATCCACCTCGCGGCGGGTGGGTTTATCCAGCAGTGCGATTGTCTCCAATCGGGCGGGACCGCGTGTTTTCAACAGGTTGACCACGTGGCTCAAGGTGAAGCCCGTGTCGACAATATCTTCGACAACCAACACATCACGGTTATTAATTTCGCCGCGTAAGTCTTTGAGGATACGGACTTCCCGGCTGCTCTCCATCCCATCACCGTAGCTGGATGCTTCCAGAAAATCGACTTCGACAGGCATATCAAGTTCGCGCACGAGGTCGGCGATAAAGACGAAAGATCCCCGAAGCAGCCCGACCACGACGAGCTTGTCGGTTCCTTTGAATTTATCGCGAATCTCCACCGCCAAATCCTCGATACGGGCGGCAATGGATTTGGCTGAGATCATCTGATCAATCACATAAGGTGGATGAGACATGTTACCCTCTTGAATTCCCGAGCGTATCCTACGAAAACGCGGGCGCTCTGACCAAGGGAAAGTGATGCCGGGACACTCTGAAACGCGAAAGCTGCCGTATACCGCACAGCAGATGTATGATCTCGTTGCCGATGTTGCTTCCTACCCGGAGTTTTTGCCCTGGTGTGCAGGCGCGCGCATCCGCTCGAAGGAGCCAACGGGTGATGCGATCGAGATGCTGGCCGATCTGGTTATCAGCTTCAAAGTATTTCGCGAACGGTTTGGCAGCCGCGTCATGCTGTATCCCGATGATATGAAGATCGACACGGAATACCTTGATGGGCCATTCAAATATCTGGTCAGCACGTGGAAATTCTCGGATCAGGCGAATGGTGGCTGTAGCGTGGATTTCTTCGTCGATTTTGAGTTTCGTAACCGGTTGCTTCAAGGCGCCGCAGGTGTGTTCTTCAATGAAGCCATGCAACGTATCGTGCGTGCGTTTGAAAGCCGGGCGAAAGAGCTTCACGGCTAAAGGCTTGCAAGGCGCGCCCTGCTAGAGCTTACTTCGGCACATGAACGGAATTACCAAACAAATAGCTGAATTTGCCACTGGAGCTGCGCCCGTCAGTGCGACGGCGCGGCAGATGGCGCGTTTGTCGCTGTTGGATTGGGCGGCCTGTGGCATTGCTGGTCAGAACGAACCTGTCGCGCAGATCGTTCGGAACATGGTTCTGGCGGAAGAGGGACGCGGTGCGGCCAGCTTGTTTGGTTCGGGGCGGGCGCCAGTGCGCGGCGCTGCGCTTGTGAATGGCACGGTAAGTCACGCGCTTGATTTTGACGACACGCATTTCGCTCATATTGGTCATCCTTCCGTTGCAGTTTACCCATCGGCGCTGGCGACGGCCGAGCAGACGGGTGCATCAGAACAGGCGTTGTTGGACGCAGCACTAATTGGGCTGGAGGTGTCGATCCGCGCGGGCGTCTGGCTGGGGCGGGATCACTACCAACTGGGCTTTCACCAAACCGCCACGGCAGGGGCATTCGGGGCAACCGCCGCAGCAGGGCGATTGTTGGAGTTAGGGCAGGAGCAAATGGAGCACGCTTTGGGGCTTGTCGCAACGAAAGCGGCGGGGCTCAAATCGCAGTTTGGAACGATGGGCAAGCCTTATAATGCGGGGATAGCTGCGGCTTCGGGTGTAGAGGCCGCGATGCTGGCTCACGCGGGTTTTGTGTCGCGCCCGGATGGATTGGAGTGTGAGCAAGGATTTGGCTCGACCCATTCCGGTGCTGACGATCTGACAGCAATCGAGGGTCTGGGCCAGACCTGGATGTTCGAAACCGTATCGCACAAGTTTCATGCGTGCTGCCATGGCACACACGCCATGATTGAAGCGCTTCAGAAGCAGTGTGATCTCGACCCTGACAGTATCAAGGCGATCCGGGTCGATACCCATCCCCGTTGGCTTTCCGTCTGCAATTTGGCCAAGCCTGCAACTGGGTTGGAGGCGAAATTTTCCTACCCCCTGATTGCCGCCATGGTTGCGCGTGGAGTGGATACAGCCGCATTGGCAAGCTTTTCGGACGAGATAACGCGTGACACCAAACTCAAAGCACTGCGTGATCGCCTTGAAGTGCAGGCCGATGTATCTCTGAGCGAGATGCAATGTCGTGTGCAGATTGATTTGGATACGGGCGAGCACGTTATTTTGGAGCATGATCTTGCGGCAGAAATTACATTAGATCAGCGTCAGAAGAAACTGATTCATAAGGTGAATAGTCTGCTCGGAGATCAAGCAGACGCCTTGATCTCTGCCTGTCTGCGCGATGTTCCCGACCTGGCAGGTTTGACCGCGTTGATGTCAGGTCAATAGCCGCGCCAGATCCAGCCACCACCGAAAATGCGCGAAGAATTATCATCGTAGAACACACACGCCTGACCGGGGCTCACACCTTCTTCAGGTGTCAGAAGTTCGACCATCGCTGCGGTGTCCGAGATGGGCCGAATAATCGCAGGCGCGGGGGCGCGGGTCGAACGGACTTTGACGGACAGGTGCCATTCAGCTTGGCTGTCAAAAGGCGCATCGCCAAGCCAATTGATCTCGCGTACCGGAATTTCCCGGGTGGCCAGCGCCTCCTTGGGCCCCACGATCACGTGCTTCTTGTCGACATCGAGGCGGACGACGTAAAGAGGATCACTTAACCCACCAATGCCCAGCCCGCGCCGTTGCCCGATCGTGTAATGGATCACGCCCTCATGCGTGCCCAAAACACTGCCTGACATATCGACAATGTCGCCGGGCTCTCCCGCGCCGGGCCGCAACTTTTCGATGACGGAGGCGTAATTGCCGTTCGGCACGAAGCAGATGTCCTGACTGTCGGGCTTGTCAGCAACGCTCAACCCGTATTTCTGTGCAAGTGCACGCGTTTCGGCTTTTGAGGCCAGATGGCCAAGCGGGAAACGCAGATATGACAACTGCTCTGGTGTTGTCGAAAACAGAAAATAGCTTTGATCACGATTAGCGTCGGCAGCGGAGTGCAGTTCCGGACCGAACTTCCCATCTTTGCGTTGGATGTAATGCCCGGTCGCCATGCAGTCGGCATCGAGGTCCTTCGCGGTGTGCAGCAGGTCCTTGAACTTGACCCGCTCATTGCACCGAATGCACGGTACTGGCGTCGCACCAGCCAAGTAGCTATCTGCGAATTCGTCTATCACGGCATCTTTGAATATGTTTTCGTAATCAAGGACATAGTGGGGGAAGTTCATCTCTTCCGCCACCCGACGGGCGTCATGAATATCTCGACCAGCGCAACATGCGCCTTTCTTGGCGAGGGCCGCTCCGTGATCGTAGAGCTGCAGGGTCACGCCCACCACATCATAGCCTTCTTCAGCAAGCTGGGCGGCCACGACTGAACTGTCCACGCCGCCGGACATCGCGACAACGACGCGTGTCTCTGCGGGCGGTTTTGCAAATCCGAGCGAATTCACCCGGCCATCTGTCCAATCGAGTGCCATCTGAGATGTCCATGTCTGGGTACTGAGCGAAATATAGGAAAATCTTACGGACTCACAAGCGCCGGTTTCATATCAACTTAAGGATCGTGGCGTCAGAAGAGCCCGACGCTGAAATCGAGGGAAGACCAAGAAATGTATCTCAAGAAAATTCAAGTTCCGCGCGCCGTGCAGTTGCCAGATGGCAGCAACATGACCCGGGCCGATCTGCCTGATCCCGGCACGCGCCGTTGGGTGGCCTCACGCAAGGCGGCCGTTGTGCGGGCCGTTGAAGGCGGGTTGATTGATCAGGCGGAGGCGCTGGAAATCTACGGCCTTTCGATCGAAGAACTTGAAAGCTGGCGCGCTGCGGTTAGTTCACACGGTGAAAAGGCGCTGAAAACAACACGTTTACAGCAATATAGACAGTTTGACGGCGCGTGACGTAAACTTACTACGTAGTAACCTTAGATTAACTATTTCAGCTTCTTATGAATTTTGATTGAGGGGACAGTTTCGGAGACCGAACACATGCGTGTACTATTGGTGGAAGACGACCCAACCACTGCAAAATCGATTTCGATGATGTTGGAACATGCCAACCTCAACGTTTACACCACCGATCTCGGTGAAGAAGGGGTCGATCTCGCGAAGCTATATGATTACGATCTTATCCTTCTTGATCTCAATTTGCCTGATATCACTGGACACGAAGTGCTGCGACAACTCCGTTTATCGCGCATTGATACGCCGATCCTGATCCTGACGGGTGCTGATGATACGGAAAACAAGCTGAAGGGCTTCGGGTTTGGTGCTGATGACTACCTCACCAAGCCGTTCCATCGGGAAGAACTGATCGCGCGTATTCATGCCATCATTCGCCGGTCCAAGGGGCATTCGCAGTCGATCATCGAAACCGGTGCCATTGCAGTCAATCTGGATGCCAAAACCGTCGATGTTGCGGGCTCTGCAGTTCATCTGACCGGAAAAGAATACCAGATGCTCGAACTTCTCAGCCTGCGAAAAGGCACCACGCTGACGAAAGAGATGTTTCTGAATCATCTTTACGGGGGCATGGATGAGCCGGAGTTGAAAATCATCGACGTCTTTATCTGCAAGTTGCGTAAGAAGCTGGCCGAAGCCAATGCCGGTGAAAGCCATATCGAGACGGTTTGGGGCAGGGGCTATGTCCTGAGAGATCCCGTACCGCAAGACATAGAAGAACCCGCACCTCTGGCGGTCAACGCCTGACGTTTTTGAACCTTGGCAGGTTTCCAGAAAGGTGGGCTACGGCCCACCTTTTTCGTTCGATCATACGACACTTTGATCAGGCTCCAGACTGGACCTGCCGATGCGCTCGGCCTATCACCTTAGAAGGTGAAAACGGGGCGTGCTCAGGTGTCAAAACTCGATAAAGATGAAGATGTGTCACGGATGACCGAGGACGAGGCGCAGTCGGAGCTGGCCGCGCTTGCACGACGTTTGGCAGAGGCGAATAGGGCCTATCACACACGAGATGCGCCGGAGATCAGCGATGCTGAATACGATCGGCTGAAGCTGCGGAACGCCGCGTTGGAAAACCAATTTCCACATCTTAAACGCGTTGATAGCCCGTCTGAACAGGTCGGCGGACCCTTGGCAGAGGGTTTTGCGAAAATCACCCACGAACAGCGGATGATGTCCCTTGCCAATGCCTTTGACGATCAGGATATCTCGGATTTTGACGACCGCATCCGCAAATATCTGGGCATGTCATCTGACGAAGAATTGCTTTTCACCGCTGAACCAAAAATCGATGGCTTGTCCTTGTCGCTGCGTTATGAGGCCCGCCAATTGGTCTATGCAGCGACACGCGGTGACGGGAAGGTGGGCGAGAACGTCACCGCAAATGCCCGCATGATCGATGACATCCCGCAAACGCTTCCTGATGACGCGCCAGACATTCTGGAGGTCCGCGGCGAGGTCTACATGTCTCATGCAGATTTTGCTGCCCTCAATGAAGCACAAGCCGCCAGTGGCGGGAAAACCTTTGCCAATCCGCGAAATGCGGCTGCAGGCTCCTTGCGCCAACTGGATGCAACGATTACAAAATCCCGCCCGTTGAAATTTTTCGCTTATGCGTGGGGCGTGACCACCGCGCCACTGGCCGACACTCAGTTCGGTGCGATCGATCGACTGCGTGCGCTTGGGTTTTCCACCAACGAACTAACCGCGCGCGGATCTGGCCCGGCTGAGCTTTTGCAGCACTATAAATCCATCGAAACAGGCCGCGCTGATCTGGGGTATGACATCGACGGTGTCGTCTACAAAGTTGACGATCTGGCCCTGCAGGCGCGCCTTGGCTTCCGCTCAACTACGCCGCGTTGGGCGATCGCCCATAAATTCCCGGCAGAGCTTGCCTGGACCCGCCTTGAGAAGATCGAAATTCAGGTGGGCCGAACCGGGGCGCTGTCGCCAGTCGCGCGGCTTCAGCCGGTCACGGTCGGTGGGGTCGTTGTGTCGAATGCGACGCTTCACAACGAAGACTACATCGCAGGCCGCGATTCAAAGGGGCAGGCGATCCGGGAGGGCAAAGACATTCGCGAGGGCGATTGGGTGCAGATCTACCGCGCCGGGGATGTGATCCCCAAAGTGGCCGATGTCGATCTGTCCAAACGCCCGGCAGAGGCGCAACCTTATGTTTTCCCGACCGAATGCCCGGATTGCCGATCAGATGCGGTGCGCGAAGAAGGCGATGCCGTGCGCCGCTGTACAGGTGGTTTGATTTGCCCTGCACAGGCTGTCGAAAAACTGAAACACTTCGTCGGTCGTGCCGCCTTCGACATAGAAGGTCTGGGCGCTAAGCAGGTCGAGATGTTCTATCACGATGACATATTGCCTGTGCGCGAACCGGCTGAGATTTTCACCCTTCGGGATCGGGACACTGCCGCACCGCTGCAAAAGTTGAAAAACCGGGAGGGCTGGGGCGACAAATCTGCCAGCAACCTGTTCGATGCTATTGATGAAAAACGCAAAATTCCATTGAACCGCGTCATCTTCGCCCTTGGCATCCGACATGTGGGGGAAAGTGCATCTGCCTTGCTGGCCACACATTATGGAGCATGGCAGGATTTTATCTCAGCGATGGACGCGGCTGCCGAATTGGACGGACCAGCATGGGAGGACCTTATCGGCATTGACGGGGTTGGCAGTGTCATGGCGGCGTCGCTCGTGCGAACCTTTCAGCAAGAGGCGGAGCGCGCGTCGATTGATCGACTGATTGCCGAACTGGACGTCGAAGATGTGGCGCAACCTGAAATTACCGACAGCCCGGTGCAGGGCAAGACGTTGGTGTTTACGGGCTCGCTAGAGAAAATGACCCGCGCGGAGGCGAAAGCCCGGGCCGAGGCTTTGGGCGCCAAGGTCTCGGGCTCGGTGTCTGCAAAAACCGATCTGGTGATTGCGGGCCCCGGTGCAGGCTCGAAAGCCAAAAAGGCGGAAGATCTGGGCGTCGAAATGATCGACGAAGATGCCTGGATCGCATTGATCGACGGGATCGGGTGAACTCAAGTGGCGGGGCGTCCAGAAATCCTGTTTCCCCTGTTTGGGTCTTTGACCACGCTTCCCGGGATCGGTGATAAAACAGCAATGGCTTTCGAGGGTCTTCATGTCGATAAGCCGAAAGATCTGCTGTTTACCCTGCCGCAATCAGGAATCGACCGGGCGATCGTCGCAACTGTTCAGGGGCAACCCCTTCCGAAGGTGATCACGGTCGAGGTTGAAATCGGTGCTCACGTGCCACCCAAATCGCGGGGGCGTCCGTATCATGTGCATGTCAATGACGCACGAGCGGAGTTTCGGCTGATTTTCTTCCACGCGCGCGGTGATTACTTGCAACGCCAGTTGCCGACAGGGCAGCGCCGCGTCGTCTCGGGCAAGGTTGAGATGTTCGACCACATGGCGCAAATGGTTCACCCTGATCATATAGTGCCGGTCGTACGAGCTGGCGAAATCCCCGAATTTGAACCGGTTTATCCGCTAACGCACGGAGTCACTCAACGACTCATGCAAAAGGCGGCCGCTGCTGCCGTGGATATGGCACCAGACCTGTCCGAATGGATTGACCCCGGACAGTTGCAAAAAGCTGGATGGCCTGCTTGGAGGGACGCTATTGATCAGGCGCACCGACCCCAATCGCTCTCGGATATCTCTGCAACAACCCCGGTTCGGGAGCGTCTGGCCTATGATGAGTTCTTTGCCCATCAACTGACGCTGGCTTTGGCGCGCATGACTGCGCGCGCCAAACCCGGTCGTGCAACAACTGGCACGGGAAAGATGCAGTCGCGCGTCCTTAAGGCGCTTCCGTTTGCACCGACAGGTGCCCAGATCCGCGCCATATCGGACATTGCGGCGGATATGGCCGAACCCACCCGCATGAACCGGCTTTTGCAAGGGGATGTGGGATCGGGCAAAACACTGGTGGCGTTTCAGGCTCTTTTGATTGCGGTGGAGTCGGGCGGGCAGGGCGTTCTTATGGCCCCGACAGAGATATTGGCGCGCCAGCATCTCGAGAGCCTGCAACCTCTGGCACGGGATGCAGATGTGCGTCTGGACATTCTGACCGGGCGCGACAAAGGGGCAGAGCGTGCTGAGAAGCTGAAAGCGCTGGCCTGCGGCGATATTCACATTCTTGTCGGGACCCATGCCGTGTTTCAGGCAGATGTCGCATTTCAGGACCTGCGCCTTGCCATCATCGACGAACAGCATCGGTTTGGTGTTAATCAGCGGATGGAGCTGAGCGCAAAGGGACAGGGCACTGATGTGCTGGTGATGACGGCCACCCCCATCCCACGTTCTTTGTCTCTGGCACAGTATGGGGACATGGACGTTTCGATCCTGGATGAAAAGCCGGCAGGACGTAAACCGATTGCAACGGCCGTGGTCGCGACGGGCCGATTGGACGAAGTGATTGGCAAACTTCAATCGGCGGTTTCCGAGGGGCGACAGGCCTATTGGGTGTGCCCGTTGGTTGAGGAAAGTGAGCTCAGCGACAAGATCGCGGCGGAACAACGGTTCAAGGCCCTGCGCGCAGCATTGGGTGAAGGCATTGTCGGTCTGGTTCACGGACAGATGCCAACCGCGGAGAAAGATGCAGCGATGGCCCGGTTTGTCTCAGGCGAGACAAAGGTATTGGTTGCAACTACCGTGATCGAGGTGGGCGTTAACGTTCCCAATGCCACAATCATGGTGATCGAGCGTGCTGAAACCTTTGGTCTTGCTCAGCTGCATCAGCTGCGCGGCCGGGTTGGGCGGGGTGATGCCGCCTCTACCTGCCTATTGCTCTATCAGGCGCCGCTGTCGCAAACCGCACGGCGCAGGCTGGATATCATGCGACAGACCGAAGATGGTTTCCGGATCTCCGAGGAAGATCTTGCGATGCGCGGGGCTGGCGATCTGATTGGCACGGCGCAATCGGGGCTGCCCCGATTCCGCGTGGCAGACATGGAAACTCAAACCGCACTCATGGCTGTGGCCCAAACCGATGCGCGCAAACTTTTGAATGATGATCCAACCCTCGAAACACCCCGCGGACAGGCCGCGCGGCATTTACTTTGGTTAATGGAGCAAGATCGCGCAATACGTTTGATTTCAATCGGTTAGTGGTCTGTTCCGCACATAAATCATGAAAAGTTCACAAATGTTCTTAAAAAGTTCTTTACAAGTGCGGCGCAAAATGAGAACAAAGAAGCAACAAAAACACCGCCCAACAAAATACCAATATTGAGGTTCTGCCATGATCGATGACATCAAACTCATTCTGACCCGTTCCCCGAAAGCACTTGCTCAAGATGCAGCCGGGATTGCCGCGATTGGTGTGATGATGACCGTCGGGCTGCACCTTCCAACCATGTTTTAACCAGTTCGCCCGTTAACTGCCTGCTGTCTGATTGAAAACTCTCTCCCGGGCTGTCCCGTTCCCGTCAGAGATAAGGCGCTATTGTCCCCAACATGTATGCCGGTCTGCCTCAACCGCCGGCGCGCCTGACCTTTCAAGACACGCTACCTAGACCGTCGCATCCCCAATGCGGCGGTCTTTTTTCATTTTATACGGGTGAAATCAGGCACAGGCGGTCTCGGAGGCCGCATCTATCGCTTCAAGAGTGGCTTCCAATGCCAGGAGAATGGAAGCGTGGCGATTTTTGTAATCGCGCGCAGGCTCCAGTATTTTCAAGCCGTCGAATGGGGCGTCGGGGGCAGGGCCGTCCGATTTCAACATGGCTTTGAGTTGATCGCGGGCCGTCTCAACCTCTTGGCGGCTGCGTCCAATGATCGATTTACCCACAACCGAGGCTGATGCTTGCCCAAGCGCACATGCTTTGACGTCCTGTCCAAAAGTCGCGATCCGTCCGTCTTCCAAGGTTACATCGACGGATACGGTTGACCCACATAACGGCGCGCGGCGCCGCGCGGATCCATCCGGGTTCTCCAGACGCTCCGCAAAGGGAATGTCCGCCGCAAGCGCCAGAATTTGGCCCGAGTAAAGCTTTATCAGATCGGAATTTTCGCTCACTTCACGGCCCCGCCGGTTGCTGTTATGGGGAACTTAAGACGTCCGACCCCGATTGCAAAGGAATTGCCATGCCCTTCGACCCTCAAACGGTGCGGTATAATGACCAAGGTTTGGTTCCGGTTATTGCGCAGGATGCCGAAACCCACGAGGTGCTCATGCTGGCCTGGATGAATGCAGAAGCGATCGAAAAAACACTGGAAACACGCAAAGTTACGTATTGGTCCAGATCACGCCAATCGTTTTGGGTGAAGGGGGAGACGTCGGGCCACACGCAGGCGCTGGTGGATTTGCGCATCGATTGCGACCGGGATTGCCTTCTGGCTTTGGTTAATCAGGTTGGGCCCGCGTGCCACACCAATCGTCGCGTATGTTTCTATACATCGATCACCGGATCTGACGAGGTCGAGCTTATGTCCCCGATGACGTAAGACCTACCATCTGACGGATACTATCGGGAGTATGTCCGTCTTGTCTATAGGTGCGGATCGCTCGGGCGTCGTCGCGTTTTGCCAGACGTCTTCCGTTGTCATCTCGTATCAGGTCGTGATGGTGATAGATAGGTGAAGATATTCCCATAATATGTTGCAGTAGAACATGAATTTTTGTTGCATCAAACAGATCCATTCCGCGAACGACATGGGTGACCTCTTGCGCCGCATCATCCAACACCACTGCCAAATGGTAGGAGGTGCCCATTCCGGCGCGCGCCAGAACAACGTCTCCTACGGTGTCGATCATCTCCTGCAAGGTAAATTTGATGCGCCCGTTCTGAGGTCCCGTTTCTAGAAACGAGAGTTCCAGTTCCGCGCCGTGACGCTTTGCGATCTCGTTGAGGTTCAAACGTAATGTATCGCCGGGTGCAAACGGTTGAGTTGGAGCGTTCTTGGGGCGACAAGTGCCGGGATAGATCAGGCCATCAGGTCCAACGGGCATTGCGCCTTCCTGAGGTGCGTTGAGCGCGGCCTTGATATCGGCGCGGCTGCAGCGGCACGGGTAGAGCAGACCTTGGTTGTGCAGCGCATGTAGACTTTCGGAATAAGCCTCCAAGCGTTCTGATTGACGCATCACGGGGGTGGGCCAACTTAGACCCAACCAGCGCAAATCCTTATAAATCAATTCTTCCCATTCGGCGCGTGCCCGTGATTGGTCAATATCCTCTATCCTCAGAAGAAATTCGCCATTGGCCTTTGTGGCCATTTCATGTGCCAAAATAGCGGAGTATGCATGACCCAGGTGCAAACGTCCCGTGGGTGAAGGTGCAAAGCGAGTTCGGAAAGTCACGTCTTTTCAATGATATAGACGGTGCTATTGATCTCTTTGGCGGGCAGGTGGTCACCATACTCAGCCCAGATCAGCCGCGCCGTCCCGGCCAACTGAACATCGCACAAGGCCTGCATGAAATCGGGCTCCAGCAAGGTGGCATCGTTATAACTCATCGCCAACAGTCCGCCCCGGTCCAGCTTTGACAGGACAAGCCCCAATGTGTCGGGTTGCGCGGCCCCCAGACTGATAACACCGGTTGCCGCAATTGCGGTGTAGTCGCCGGGCTGCACGTCCAGCTTACCAACCTGACCCAGCCATGTTTGCCGGTATATCTCTTCATCATTCACCCGTGCGATCATCTCTGGAGAGACATCCGTGCCGTCAATGATCTGAAAGCCCGCCTCGGCCAGAGCCTTGCCGGAAAGGCCTGTGCCACAACCAAAGTCCAGGATCGGGACGTCTCCGCTTGGCAGATGCGCTTTCAAAGCCGCCGCAACACGCGATGGCGTCGCATAGCCCCATGCCGCAACATCCGCCTCATAGCTGTCAGCCCAATCGGCATAGAGCTTTTGGGTTTCTTCAGGCGTCTTGCGGGACCAGATCGGTTTTTCGGTACTCATATCAGTACGCTAGCGCGAGATATCAGGCGGCGTCCAGTCGCGCTTGATCAAGCCATTGCGACCAGGCCAGTTTCGCGCGATCGGTATAAAGCTTGTAGCGGGTTTTGCGGTTCTTGCGGCCGCCCTTTGCGTCAACCGGGGGGAAGAGGCCAAAATTGACGTTCATTGGCTGAAACGTCTTTGCCTCAGCACCGCCGGTGATATGCGTCACAAGCGCGCCCATTGCTGTTTCAGGGGGCGGTGGCGCAATCTGTTGACCTGTCATTTCGGCTGCGGCCATCCGTCCTGCAAGCAACCCCATTGCCGCGCTTTCGACATATCCCTCGACGCCGGTGATCTGACCTGCAAAGCGAATATGAGGCTGGGATTTCAGGCGCATCTGAGCATCCAGCAATGTGGGTGAATTGATGAATGTGTTGCGGTGGATGCCGCCAAGTCGCGCAAAACTCGCGTCTTCTAAGCCAGGAATTGTTTTGAAAACAGCGGTTTGTGCGCCATATTTCATCTTCGTCTGAAATCCGACAATATTGTAGAGCGTGCCAAGAGCGTTGTCGCGTCTTAACTGCACAATCGCATAGGCTTTGTCTTGCGGACGATGCGGATTGGTCAGACCGACTGGTTTCATCGGCCCAAATCGCAAAGTCTCCCGACCGCGTTCGGCCATCACCTCTATCGGCAGGCAACCGTCGAAATAGCCGGCTGTTTCGCCTTCGTGAAATTTGGTCTTGTCGGCACTCAGCAGGGCATCAATGAAGGCTTCATATTGAGCGCGATCCATCGGACAGTTCAGGTAGGCCTTGCGCTCTTCTTCCGTCTCACCCTTGTCATAGCGCGACTGGAACCAGGCTTTTTCCATGTTGATCGAGTCAAAATAAACGATTGGCGCGATCGCATCGAAAAAGGCCAGAGATTTTTGCCCGGCTTCGTCGGCAATTGCTTGCCCTAGACCGTCAGAGGTCAGGGGTCCCGTCGCGATGATCCAGTGACCCTCCTTGGGAAGCGACGTAATTTCAGAGGCTTGAACGCTGATCTTCGGATGAGAGAGAAGCTTCTCGGTGACGCTTTCGGCAAAGGGATCACGGTCCACAGCCAGCGCGCCTCCGGCGGGCAGAGCGTGTTTATCGGCCATCTCCATGATAATACCACCAGCTTGGCGCATCTCCCAATGGAGCAAACCAACCGCGTTTTGTTCGTCATCATCGGAGCGGAACGAGTTCGAACACACCATCTCGGCCAAATGTCCGGTCCGGTGGGCGAATGTCTCGACATTCGGGCGCATCTCGTGGATCACCACATCGACGCCCATCTGTGCAGCCTGCCATGCAGCCTCTGAGCCGGCCATGCCGCCGCCCACGATGTTCAAAACCTTGTTCATGGTGCTGAGCTACTTCAGTTAGGCGGCGAATTCCACCCTTCCCATGTTCGAAAATATCCCGGGGAGCGCGAGGGGCAGCGCCCCTCGTCACTGTCGGCTTACCATGAGAGCGGGGTCTTATTCTTCTGAGGTCTCATCCGCGTCTTCGGCGTCTTCCTCTCCCTGATCGGCGATGCGGGCAACCGAGACGACGGTTTCCCCTTTGCCAGTGTCAAAGACCTTCACGCCGCCTGCAGACCGCGATCTGAATGAAATGCCATCAACGAGGGTGCGGATGGATTGACCTTTTGAGGTCGCCAACATGATCTGGTCGTCAAGCTCAACAGGGAAGGACGCAATGATATTGCCACCCCGCATGGCCTTGTCCATTGCGGTGACGCCCATGCCGCCGCGTCCGCGAACGGGATAGTCATGGGACGAGCTTGTCTTTCCGGCGCCGCCATCGGTGATCGTCAGGATCAGATCTTCCGCCGCCGACATCTCTGCATAGCGCTCCTGGGTGATAGCGCCCTCGATTTGTTCCTCGTCATCAGCTTCAGCATCATCTCCTAAACCCATGACAGCGCGACGCATTTTCAGATAACCTGCACGTTCTTCAGGGGTAGCGACGAAGTGGCGGATCACCGACATCGAGACCACGTGCTGGCCCTCGGCAAGTTTGATACCACGAACACCTGTCGAATTCCGACCTGCAAAAACCCGGACATCCGTGGCGCGGAAGCGGATGGCGCGCCCGGCATTCGTCACAAGCATCACGTCATCATCCTCGCTACAGATGCGTGCATTTACCAGCTCCACACCGTCTGGCAATTTCATCGCGATTTTGCCGTTGCGCATGACATTCGTGAAATCGGACAGCGCGTTGCGGCGCACGTCGCCTTGTGTCGTTGCAAATACGATTTGCAGATCGCCCCAGTCTTCCTCGTCCCGGTCCACCGGCATGATAGCGGCGATCGAAACGCCTTGCGGGATCGGCAATATGTTGACGATCGCTTTGCCTTTGGAGGTCCGCCCCCCTTGCGGCAAGCGCCATGTCTTCAGCTTGTAGACCATACCATCGGTCGTGAAGAACAGCAGTTGCGTGTGGGTGTTGGCCACAAACAGGGTTGTGACGGTATCGTCCTCTTTTAATGCCCCACCTGACAGCCCTTTGCCGCCGCGCTTTTGCGCCCGGAAATCGGCCAGTGCGGTGCGCTTGATATATCCTCCGGAGGTTACAGTGACGACCATATCTTCCTTCTCGATAAGGTCCTCGTCCTCCATGTCGCCAGACCAATCAACAATCTCGGAGCGGCGTGGAACTGCAAACTGCTCCTTCACCTCCCGCAACTCGGTAGAAATGATCTCCATGATCCGTTCGCGAGATCGAAGAATATCGAGGTATTCCTTGATCTTACCCGCAAGTTCTTCAAGTTCGTCAGTGACTTCCTTAACGCCGATCTGCGTCAGACGTTGCAGGCGCAGATCAAGAATCGCACGAGCCTGAATCTCGGACAGGTTATAGGTTCCGTCGTCATTCACCTTATGGGTCGGATCATCGATAAGTTTGATGTAGTCGACAATCTCGTGGGCAGGCCAAGCGCGTGTCATCAACTTGTGACGGGCTTCCGCGGCATCGGCAGAGGCGCGGATGGTTGCAACCACCTCATCAACGTTCGAGACCGCCACAGCCAAACCGCACAAAACATGCGAGCGCTCGCGCGCTTTGCGCAGCTCATAGGCGGTCCTACGCGCAACAACTTCTTCGCGGAAGGCTATGAAATTCGTCAGAAAACTGCGCAGCGTCAGGGTTTCCGGCCGCCCGCCATTGAGTGCCAGCATATTGCAGGAGAAATAGGTTTGCATTGGCGTAAACCGGAAGAGCTGGTTCAGAACCACCTCTGCCGTGGCATCCCGCTTCAGCTCGACCACGACGCGCACGCCGACGCGGTCGCTTTCGTCCTGCACGTGCGAGATACCCTCGATCTTCTTGTCTCGCGCGGCCTCGGCGATCCGCTCGATCATTGTGGCCTTGTTCACCTGATAAGGAATCTCATCAATGATGATCGCCCAGCGATCTTTGCGTATTTCTTCCGTGTGGGTCTTGGCACGAACAATGACCGAACCGCGGCTCTCGGTGTAGGCCTTGCGGGCGCCTGCGCGGCCCAGAACGATCCCACCCGTTGGGAAATCCGGGGCGGGGACATATTCGATCAAGTCTTCTGACGACAGGTCGGGGCTTTCGATCAGCGCCAGGGTCGCATCGATCACCTCACCCAGATTGTGCGGCGGAATATTCGTGGCCATCCCAACCGCGATACCGCCTGCACCATTAACCAGCATATTGGGGAAACGTGCGGGCAGAACTGTGGGCTCGCGGTCCTTGCCGTCGTAGTTGTCCTGAAAGTTGACAGTGTCTTTGTCGATGTCAGCAAGGATGGCAGCAGCCGGCTTGTCCATCCGCACTTCGGTGTAACGCATCGCGGCCGGGTTATCACCGTCCATCGAGCCGAAATTGCCCTGTCCGTCCAGAAGCGGCAGCGACATCGAAAAGTCCTGCGCCATGCGCACAAGCGCGTCATAGATCGCGCCATCGCCATGGGGGTGGTATTTCCCCATCACATCGCCGACAGGGCGTGCAGATTTGCGATAAGACTTATCGTGAGTGTTATTGGTCTCGTGCATTGCATAGAGGATCCGCCGGTGCACCGGTTTCAGCCCATCACGAAGATCAGGGATTGCACGGGAGATAATCACCGACATCGCGTAGTCGATGAAAGAGGTCTTCATCTCGTCGGTAATATTGACCTGGGGGCCATCGAATTCCATCCGCTGCGGCGGGAGGTCATCTTCATTTTCCGGGGTGTCTGGCGTGTCGCTCACGGTTGGTCCGTTCTTTTTGGTCTAGCGCTCTATATTGTGGTTTCGACTATAGCCCATGCAGCATCTTGGGCGCAATGTTTTCGCCAAATTTAGCAGCCAATAACTATGATTGATAACATCATGTTTTTATTGATTATTATTGAAATTGAGGAATTGTATGAAGGAAGCAGAACAAAAAGAGGTCCTTAATGAGCAAATCCGAAACCGAAATGATGCTAGATGGGTATGGTCTTACCACTGCGGAAATGTACTATCGAATGCCCGATTTCCAGCGCGTTCTGAATTCCTTCGTCTGGCAAGACTACGATCTGGCACCTGATTATCCCAAACTGTTCGCCTTCATCGACTTCTGGAAAGCCAAGCTGGATGGGCCGTTGCACTCGGTGCGGTTTACCCACCGAAAAATGATCACACCGGGCGAATGGCGTAGCGTGGTTGGGGAGTTTCGGGTGCACTGAAGCGCCTATGACTTCTCGATGAGATAGGCTGTATGGGTGTCGGCTTGGGTTGTCGAAACCAGCTTGTAGCCGCTTTCAGCGCAGAAATGCGGTACATCAACGATTGCGGCGGGATCGTCCGCCAGCAGACAGACCTGATCTCCTGCCGAAAGCGCTTTCAGGCGCTTGCGCGCCTTCAACACTGGTAGCGGGCACAACAGCCCAATCGCATCAATTTCGATCAGTTCTGACATTGTCGCTGAGGTAGGATGCCGCGCTGTGGAAGTCCAGAGGCGCTATTTTCTTACTTTCGAAAGAAACTGCGGTTAGTCTGCCCAAAACTGAGTGGCCCCGATGAGCAGTAAGACGACAATGCCGGTCAAAAGCAGGCGTGTGTTCTACATTCCCGGATATGATCCTATCCATCCGCGACGGTATCGCGAGCTCTATCGTAAAGAGGGTGCCAAGCAGGCGAAGATATCCGGCTATAGCCTTGAATTGACAGGAAAGCCCAAGGACGAAGTGTTTGGCTGGAACGTCAAGGCGCATATCGACGGGCAGGATGTCGATGCGGATGTCGAGGTGCTTTTGTGGTCTGACATTGTACGTTCAAGCATGTCGCAATCGATCCTCGCGACCTATCTGCAACTGGCGAAAACGGCCTGGGTTTATATCAGCTCGGGCGCATTGCGCCGCCTGATGTGGCTGAGAAAGGGACCGGTGCTGGCAGCGCTATATCCGGTGGCAATGCTGCTTGGACAACTGGCCTTGGCCTACTTGCTGTTCAGAGTGGTCAAAACCGCGATTGAATGGCTTGTCTCGTTTACTGGAGTGAGCGGGGGTTGGATCTCGTGGATGGCTTTGATCCCCGCGCTCGTGGCTGGGTACATGGTGTTGCGATGGTTCAAAGCGAAGGATGGCAAGCTCTATGCGCATTATCTGATGCACGACTACGCTTTTTCGGCTGGATCTAATGGCGCAATCCCCCCTGAATTGGACGCCCGCATGGCCGAATTCGGCGACATCATTGCCGAAGCCTTGCAGGGCACGTCGGATGAGGTGTTGGTGGTCGGCCATTCCTCAGGGGCCCATCTGGCCATCACAATTCTCAGCGATCTGATCCGAACAGGGCGCGTACCAGAGTTTGGCCCGGATTTGAGTTTTCTTTCCTTGGGCCAAGTTGTTCCAATGGTCTCTTTCTTACCAAAAGCCAGCAGGTTACGGGGGGATCTTCATTTCTTATCGACGCGAGATGAGTTGACATGGCTTGACGTAACGGCGCCCGGCGATGGCTGTTCCTTTGCGCTATGTGATCCGGTGGCGGTCTCGGGCGTGGCGCCCACTGAGAAGCGTTGGCCGATCGTGATGTCGGCGTCGTTCACGCAAACTCTAAGCCCGGAGTTGTGGCAAAGCCTGCGCTGGCGCTTCTTTCGTCTGCATTTTCAATATCTCTGCGCTTTTGATCGACCAAAGGATTATGACTACTTCCAGATAACGGCCGGTCCGGTTGTCCTTGGTGATCGATATGCCGGTCGGAAGTCTTCCGCCTCGCGCATAGACGTTGCAGCGTCGGGGTATACGGACATGGTCGCATGATCCCTCCAAAGCCTGCCGCGCGGGCTGAACAGGTTTCGTTCCTGGGATACCTGCGCTTGTTTCGCCGCGATATTCTGTCCGCACAGCCGGCCAAACTCTATCGGGCGTGGATGGCGGAATATCGAACGCCTTTCTTCCGCAGCTACCTGATCAATCAGCCCGATCTGATCCGGGCAGTACTCAACGAGCGCCCGATGGATTTTCCAAAGAGCGATCGCGTGGGCGAGGGGCTTCGTCCATTGCTGGGCAACTCTGTTTTTTTGACCAATGGAGCAGACTGGCAGCGTCAACGCAGGATCATCGATCCGGCCTTTGAAGGTGGGCGTCTACGCGACACCTTTCCGGCAATGTGGAGCGCGGCGCAGGCCTGTGTCACCCGCCTCTCCAAGAAGGTGGGCGGGCAGCCAATCGAAATTGAGGAAGAAACAAGTTTCGCTGCCGCCGACGTCATCTTTCGCACGCTTTTTTCTATTCCAATTGAAGATAAAACTGCGGCCGCAGTTTTTCGCGAATTCAGAACCTATCAGCGTAGCCAGCCGATCCTGAACCTCGGTGCATTGTTGCCGTTGCCGCGGTGGTTGCCACGCGGGTTCAGACGTTCCACCAAGCGCTCGGCGCGGATTATTCGTGGACTGATCGCGGACATGACCAGAGCGCGCCAAGAACAGATCAGATCTGGTATGGCGCCCAATGATCTTGCGACGAAGATCATGACCACACAGGACCCCGAAACCGGGGAGATGTTCAGCGCCGAGGAAATGATTGATCAGGTCGCGATTTTCTTTCTCGCGGGTCATGAGACATCGGCTTCCGCCTTGGCGTGGGCGCTTTATCTTCTTGCGCTGGAGCCTGACTGGCAGGCGCGCGTGGCGCAGGAAGCCGCGGTTTTGACCGAGGATCCGGATTTCAGCGTCATGTCAAAATTGAAGGTCACGCGGGATGTCTTTCGCGAGGCGCTCAGGCTCTATCCGCCTGTCCCGATGATGGTCCGGCAAACCACGTGCCCTGAGGTGTTCAGGGACCGCGATATCCCGACAGGTTCGCAGGTTGTGGTCAGTCCGTGGCATCTGCATCGGCAAAACCGTCTCTGGGACAATCCCGATGGCTTTGATCCCGCCCGTTGGGAAAGCGAGAACGGCAAAAATTGCATAAGAGACGCGTTTATTCCGTTCTCGAGCGGCGCGCGCGTTTGCCCTGGTGCAGGTTTTGCGATGATCGAAGGGCCGCTATTGCTTGCGGCGCTTGTGTCTGAGTTTCAAATCGAGCCGATCACGGATCGCACACCGGTGCCCGTCGCACATCTCACGGTGCGCAGCGAAAACGGGATTTGGTTGCGCCTAACCCGCAGAGACGGATCTTAGAAAGCTGGTGTCACGCTCATCCACTGGCGCAAAGTCGGCCCGGTCACGGAAGTGGCGCAACACAAACAACCGAATGGTTGACGCAAGACCAGCATCGCCGGAGCGAGAGCCATCAATATCTGCGGCCAAGCGATTGATTGCTTTTCCTTTTTGGTTGGCAATCTCGCAGAAAGCATCCCAGAATTCATCTTCCAGAGAAACGCTGGTGCGATGTCCATTGAGGGTCAGAGACCGTTTTTTTGGACGCATGGTCGGTTGATCAATCACGTTAGTACCGCTCCTGAATTATGTGTTTCGCTACCGAAATACCTAATCGACCTTGTCATTGTTTAAGCGGGGAAAAATATTAAATAAGACGCACTTGGTATCAGTATTCAAACAGAACCTATTAGAATTAGCTACTTAGGTGAGAATTTTTTCCCGTCGAGGGATTTTTTCGCAACCTCGGCGGCTTTTCGCGTAGATAGCTTTAACGCCTTGGATTGACCAAACTTTATGCTGTTCTCGTCAGCCCGAGCGGACTTTTCCGCCCGGGCTTTGGCTTTGCGCACTTGCCTGAGATTGACAGGTTTCACTTAGGGCCGATCATATTCTCGGGCCGGACCACGCGATCAAAGGTGTCGCCGTCGACAAATCCCAGGGCAATTGCTTCCTCACGCAGGGTCGTCCCGTTCTTGTGAGCGGTTTTGGCAACCTTCGTTGCATTGTCATAGCCGATTTCCGGCGCCAGAGCCGTCACCAGCATCAGGCTTTCGCGCATGAGCTTTTCGATGCGGTCTTTGTTGGCTTCGATGCCACTAACGCAATTGTCGGTGAACGCCACGCAAGCATCGCCCATCAACTGCATCGATTGAAGGACGTTATATGCCATCATCGGTTTATAGACGTTCAGTTCGAAATGCCCCTGAGAGCCAGCAAAACCCACGGCCGCATCATTTCCGAAGACATGTGCACAGACCTGCGTCATCGCTTCGCACTGGGTCGGGTTCACTTTGCCGGGCATGATCGAGGAACCGGGTTCATTTTCGGGCAGCATCAATTCGCCCAAGCCGCAGCGTGGGCCGGAGCCGAGCAGTCGAATATCATTGGCGATCTTGAACAGAGACGCGGCGACCGTTTTGCATGCGCCAGACATCTCGACCATCGCATCATGCGCGGCCAGCGCCTCGAACTTGTTGGGTGCGGTGACGAAGGGCAGACCGGAAATCATCGCCATGTTTGCAGCAACAGTTTTGCCCCAGCCCTCTGGCGTGTTCAGGCCGGTCCCTACGGCTGTGCCACCCTGTGCCAGTTCGTAGATGCGTCCCAAAGCGTCTTTGATGCGCGCGATCCCCATTGCCACTTGGTGCGCATAGCCGGAAAACTCCTGGCTCAACGTCAGGGGGGTTGCGTCCATCGTGTGCGTGCGCCCGATCTTGATGATCCCGTCGAATTCCTTGACCTTGGCTTCAAGGGCTGCGTGCAGCTTCTCCAATCCGGGGATCAGCACGTCATGGGCGGTCATCGCAGTGGCGATATGCATGGCCGTCGGAAAGGTGTCGTTCGACGACTGGCCCATGTTGCAATGATCGTTGGGGTGAACCGGTGTCTTTGATCCGATCTCACCGCCCAGCATCTCGATTGCCCGGTTTGCGATAACCTCATTTGCGTTCATGTTGGATTGCGTGCCGGAGCCGGTTTGCCAAACAACCAAGGGGAAGTTGTCGTCAAGCTTTCCGTCAATGACCTCTTGCGCCGCATCGGCAATGGCGCCGCCCAGATCAGCGGGCAATTTCCCCTCAACAATATTGGCTTGCGCGCAGGCTTTCTTGATCACGCCAAGCGCGCGGACAATGGCGACCGGTTGCTTCTCCCAACCGATGGGAAAGTTCAGGATTGAACGCTGGGTCTGAGCGCCCCAGTATTTATCCGCGGGGACCTCCAAAGGGCCAAAACTGTCGGTTTCTGTGCGGGTGTTCGTCATTGCAGCGTGCTCCTGAAGATCAGTTAGCCCTGCTATACGAAGCGGTGGGCGCGAAGACAATCGCACCCACCCATGTTTGCGCCAACGCTGGGACGATCAGGCTGCGCGTGCAATCACAACACCGTTTTCGAGATAGGCTTTGTTCCCATCGACCAGCTTGCCCAAAAGCTTGCGGAACTGGGGTTTCATCATTGGCACCATCAACCGGCCCAGAAGCCCCATTTTTGGGGTGAAATCCATCGTGAAGTTAAGCTCGGTCTTGTTGGGGCCAAGCGGTTTCAGGTCAATATCGGCCTCGGCCCGTTTCAAGGGCATGGTCCCGTTGTAGATGTCGATTTTGATCTTTTTCAGCGGCGTGTAGCCAATGATGCGTTCCTGAATGAAATTCTTGCCATCGTTCAAGTCGCATTGTCGTGTGGCGCCCAAGCCGGTTTCGCCGTTGTTGTCGATCAGAAAAGACCGGTTCAGGTTGGGATTGAATTTATCGATATTGGCGTAATCGTCCCACGAGGCCCAGACCTTTTCGAGCGGGGCGTTGATGACGCGCGTGACAGTGACAGATGCCATGAGGGTTCTCCTTTTTCAGTGAGTTTCGAGCCAATCAGCAAGGGCTGTGCCGATTTCGGTGGGGTAGTCTTCTTGTATGAAATGCGCGCCTTCGCCGAGGTTGATGCTGTCGAGATTGCTCAGACGCTCTTTCAGCCAGTCAGCCGCTTGGGGTGGGATTAATGCGCCGGGAGAAACATGAAACATCAGTTTCGGCATCTCGCTGGCAAGGAACCAATCGGAATAGGCGCGTACTGTATCGGCGACCGTCTTTGGCTCGTCGGCGAAGGGGACCTGCCGTGGCCATGCCAAGACGGGCGCACGGCTTTCAGGCGTGGGGTAGGGGGCGTTATAGGCGGCCAGCACTTCAGGGCTCAGCGGTGTTTTCACCCCGATGTGACCAAGGATCACATTAATGAACATGTTTTCTTCAAGAATCATTTTTTCGCCGACACCGGGTGTGCGCCAAGCTTTGAACATCTCGCCGAATTCACCAAAAGCCTCGTAGCTTGGGATTGGGTTAACTGGGGGAAGGATAGCCTCCATGAAGGCCACGGCTCCGATCCGGGCGCTATTTTGCATGGCCCAGTCCAGACCAAGGGCAGAGCCCCAATCATGGATCACAAGCACCACGTCGTTGAGGTCAAGACTGTCGAGCAATCCGTGAAGATGCGCTGCGTGATCCTCGTAAGAATACGAGATATCGGGTTTCGCGCTGTCCCCCATCCCAATGAGATCCGGCGCGATCACCCGATGTGTGCCCGACACATGGGGAATGATGTTGCGCCAGAGATAGGAAGATGTCGGATTGCCATGCAGGAATACGACCGGGCGCCCCGTGCCAATATCAACATAGGCCATGTCCGAGCCGTTGATGGTGGCGGTTTTCTTGTCGTAGGGAAAGGCGTGTGAGGCTGCGCTGGTGGGCAGCGGTGCCACAAGGTTGATTGCGGCAGAGGCGGCGGTTGTGAGTAGCAGGTCTCGGCGGTTCATGGATAGTTTCTCCGGCTGGGTTTCATGAACCTTATGTGGGTCGCCTGTATTCCAGAATGCTCTAATATGTGTCAGTGTGGTTAGAATTCGATCCACACGGGAGCGGCGATTTGGCTAAAACGCGAGCCATGACAAAAGAAATGGACTGGAACGCACTGCCATTCTTTTTGGCAGTGGCCCGAACGGGCAGCCTTCGCGCCGCTGCTGACCAGCTTGGCGGAACCCATGCTACTGTGAACCGACGCTTGCAGGCGTTGGAGACAGCATATGGTGTGCGCCTGTTCGACCGAACCCGTCAGGGCCTTAGCTTGACCCTTGCGGGTGAGGAGTTGATGCCGTTGGCCGAGGCGGCGGAGGGCGCAATCTTAGGTGCACGCTCGCGCCTGCAAGGCCTGGACCATGAGGCTGCCGGTCTTGTGCGGATTTCGATCCCGCCATTTCTGGCTTATGACGTGCTGACCCCGATCTTCGCACGCTTCTCCGCAAAATACCCTGAGATTGATCTCAAGGTTATGGTGACTAACCGACGGGCTGATTTCGCCCGGCTTGAAACGGATGTGTCGGTCCGCGTTGCTTATGATGTGCAGGATGATGTTGTGGGGCGGCGCCTGCTCGAAACCGCAACCGGGATTTTCGCGTCGCAAAGCTATATCGACGAAAACGACCTGTCCGTCGCCAACAAGGGCACAGGGCTGAAGTGGATTGGTTGGGGCCCTGATCGGCTGATGCATGACTGGATCGAGAAGTCGCCCTTTCCGCGTGCTGATATTGGCCATTCAAGTTACGATATTTTTGTGCAGACCGCTTTTTGCAGCCAAGGCCTGGGGCTTGCGTCATTGCCCTTCGCATCGGCGCATTACAATCCCGATCTGGTTCAGGTGCCGGGCACTGACGCCGAGCTTAATCGATCCGTCTGGTTGCTGCTGCATTCCGATCTGCGCCGGACGAAACGGGTTCGGTTGCTGGTCGATTATCTTGCCGATGAGATCAAGAAAATGCGCGGGGTGTTTTTGGGGCCGCTGGCCTGACTACTACTTGCGGAAACTATCGAGGCTGACCACATCCGCAGGCTTCTTGTCGGCGATGACCTCATCAGGGGACGGATCGTTCTGAGCAGTCTTTTTGAGGACCTCTTCCAACTCACGCAGTTCGTCCTCTTCGGTGGGCAGATCGGGTATTTCCACGATCTCACCGTCTTCGTCGCTCTCATCTTGTGTCTCGAACCGAAGGCCGAATTCAACTGATGGATCAACGAAGGTCCGAATTGCATCAAAGGGCACCTGAAGCGGCTCTGGGCTGTCACCAAAATTGAGCGTCACGCGAAAGCCATCTTCGCCGACGATCAGGTCTTCAAACCAGTGCTGGATCACGATCGTCATCTCGGACGGGTAACGGTCAAACAGCCAATCCGCCATCTGAACATCCGGATGCGTGGTGTCGTAGGTGACGAAAAAATGATGCTCGCCGGGCAGGCCATTCTCTGCAATATCGCTCAGCACTTCAGCAATCAGGCCGCGCATCGCGCGATGCATCAGGTTGCCGTAGTTAATGCTGTCGGACATCACTGGCCTCTCCGTCTCAGGATACCTCAAGCATAGGGGATTCGTCGGGGATGGAAAGGCCTCAGCCGAGATAGGAGAGCAGGATTGCGCCAAAGGCCGCCATTGCCAAAACCGCCAGCAGATCGATATGCCGAACGAGCAGAAGATAGGCGGACAATACCGCCAACAGGACAGGTTGCCAAAGCGCAGACCCCCAGATGGGCCATGTCATGCCACCCTGCGCAAAGGCGTCGGAGGTGAACCGGATCAGCTGCTGGTCAGCAAAAAACACATGGATGGCAAACCACAGGCTCAAATTCAGGATCACGCCAACAACCGCTGCGGTGATCGCGGTCAAAGCGCCGGTCAGGCGGGGCCTCGAGGCGAGCCAGTCGATGTAAGGGGCGCCGGTGAAAATCCAAAGAAAGCATGGCGTGAACGTCATCCATAAGGTCACGACCCCCGCGATGATCGCCACCCCGAACCCACCTTGTGCGTGTCCTGCGAGAAGGCCCACGAATTCAGTCACGAGAATAAGCGGTCCGGGCGTGGTCTCGGCCAGCCCAAGTGCATCCATCATCTGCGCTGTCGTGATCCAGCCGAAGTCCTGCACGACGGTTTGGGTCATGTAGGCGAGGACTGTATAGGCGCCGCCAAATGTCACGACGGCCAGCTTCGAAAAGAATGTCGCCAGTGGGGCCAGAAAGTCTGGGTCTATCAGCCAAAGCATGGCCAAGGGGATAAGCCAAATGGCGGCCCAGAGGCTGAGCGTCGTCAGCGTGCCGCGCGCTTTGGGCAAGGGAACTTCGCTCTCTGCGGTGCCTTGCATGAACATCGCTCCGACAAGGGCGGCGCTGGCGATGATCAGCGGAAAGGGCAGGGCAAAGACAAAGATGGCAATGAAAGAGGCAGCGGCGATGATCCACGCTATCGGCGTTTTCAGTGCGCGTTTTGAAACTTTCAACAAGGCTTCGACGACGATGACGACGACAGCGGCTTTTACGCCTAAAAAGAGCGCTTGCACTAAAGGCAAGTCCCCTAGCCAGACATAAAGAAGTGCCAGAGCGAGAATGACCATCGCGCCCGGCAGCACGAAAAGCAGCCCCGCGATCAAGCCGCCTATCGTGCCGTGCAGGCGCCACCCGGCATAGGTCGCCAATTGCATCGCTTCGGGTCCTGGCAACAGCATGCAAAAGCTCAAAGCGCGCAGGAATTGCTTCTCGGTCAGCCACGGTCTGACATCGACCAGTTCACGTTGCATCAGCGCGATCTGCGCGGCGGGGCCCCCAAAGGACAGAAGCCCAATGCGCCCGAATACGCTGATCAAGTCGGCAGGTGTCGGCGCGCTCATGCGGTTGTCCCATGCATCGGCCAGTCATGCGTTTCGTCTTGTCCGTCGCGCGCCCAGCGATAGAGCGCATCATAGAGCGGCATGGCATGTTCAAGCTGTTCCAAGTCGTCCTTCCATTGTCGCGACAACCCCACTGAAATTGCCAAAAGCCCTGCCGCCTGTGGCGACAGCTCATGTTGATCGGTGTCGGCGGCGCGCACAACTTTGGCCAAAGAGTGTAACGCGGGTATGTCGAGTGCGAAGCGCGCCAGCATCGTGTCAAAGCTGCAGTTTGCGCCCTCGTGCGACCAGTCGCCGTCCGGCATATCAAACGCTGTTGCCCCGTATTTCTCGGCCACGTCATCGACGTCTGCGGGTGGTACGAACAGGAATTCGGCCTGTGGGTCGACAAAGCGGCGGATAAGCCATGGGCAAGCGATCCGGTCGATCTTGGGTCTGTGGCGTGTGACCCAACGCGAGCCGGGAATGTGTGCGACCGGGACAAGGGGAAGTTCTGCGTCACGCCATGCGAAATTCCCGCCCTCCAGCAAGATCGCATCGATACCTTTGGTGCGCAGCAATGCCGCGGCGCCGGCGCTTAGTTTTTTGCCCTTCTGACAAATGATCACCACCTGCTTGCCTGCTAGGCCACTTGCAAGGTTCAGTATATCGCTGTGGGGATGTCGCCGGGCTGACGGGATCAGGCGTGGATCTTCGGCAACGTCAGGGTCAATACAGACATCAATCAGAACCGGGCAAGCCGGTGTTCCGATCAGACGCATCAGAGTTTTGGGAGAAATGGATTTGTAGCCAGACATGGTTGGGCACCCCTTTTGAACAGGTTGAGGGATGCGAAACTTGGGCCTTGACCTAACGGGGCGTTCGCGTGAGCCCCCTGACGCCAACCAAGCCGATCAAGGGCGATGCGTCAAGTGGGATAGATGACCGGAAACCAGTCTTCACGCAATCGCTGACCAGGTCGCATGTCATGACCTGGAAACGGCGGAGATGTGGGGCCGGGGCGCTCGACATATCGCGCGTCATCTCCGACCAGACGCAGCGAAAAGGCGCGGCGGCGCTGCGTGGTTTCATTGCCGCGCGCGCCGTGCAGAATGCGGAAATCGAAGGCCACGGCATCGCCGGGCTCCATTTCATATTCCACGATCTCCATGCCTTCGGCATCCGGATCGGGCACCGCTATGTAGGTGTCGCCCTCCGGGTAGAAATTCTCTTCTGACAACCATCGTGTTGGCAAAACGGGCTTGGGCCATTTGTGTGAACCCTTTACACAGCGCAGCGTCGCATTGGTCACCGGATCGAGTGGCACCCAGAAACTAAGTGTTTGGTTGCCCTCAACGAAATAATAGGGACTGTCTTGGTGCCAGGGGGTTGGCTTCGAGGTTCCCGGTTCCTTGACCAGCACATGATCGTGAAAAAGTTGCGCTGTGCGGGAGTTCATCAGCTTGGCTGCTGCTTCACCTGCTTTTGACAAACGAATGACTTCCTCGAATTCTGGGATCTGCCGCCAGTTGCAATAGTCATCGAAAAACCGGCCAAGTTCGTGTTTGTGCAGATTTTCCGCTGCGTAGGGTCCGGGATGTTCCATGTTCTGTGCAACGCCGACCCTGAGAGTTTCAACGTGATCGGCGAAAAGCCCTTTGATCAATACGACCCCGTCCCGGGCATAGGTTTCGATCATTTCAGGCGTGATTTCGGTCATTCAGCGCTCGCTTAGATAAGGGCAACCATGGGCCTTGTTGCTGTCATCAGGCGCTTGTTCACGCCGTTCGGTCAGCCCGTAGTCGCGCAAAACGCCGGCGATGCGCAAGCGGTAGTCTTCAAAAACGCCGCTCCGACCTGCCTTTTGCGCCGCGCGATGTTCTGCCAGACTACGCCAGTTTTCGAGCGCGGTTTCGTCCTCGAAGAACGAGAGTGAGAGAAGCTTGGACGGATCGGTCAAGGATTGGAATCTCTCGACCGAGATGAAACCCTCCACCTCGTCAAGGAGTGGCCTGAGGGTCGCGGCGATGTCGAGATAGGCCTCTTTGCGGCCAGCCGCGGGTTCGACTTCGAAAATGACGGCGATCATGTTGCCTCTCCATGGGGTGCACTGGCGAGTTTCAGGAAGGTGCGATCCTCGCGCAAGATGAATTTGCGTCTTTGGGCGAATTCGTAATTCTCTTGCCCCAGCGAATCCTTGGCCAGATCGGCCCGATAGGTTTCGTATGCGGCCAATGAGGGGATGTTGTATATTCCGTAGGCCAGCGTGCTCGACCCTTCATGAGGAGCGAAGTAGCCTATCAGGTCTGCGCCGTTGCGCGGTATGGCTTGCCCCCAGTTGCGGGCATAGGTCTCGAAATCTGCGCGTTTGGTCGGATCGATCTGATAGCGGATGATACAGGTCAGCATTGGACTCTCCTTGATTTTGCTGACGATGCTATAGCGGTTTCGTCGCCCGGAATGGTTCGCTCTGTGGCGAACCATTCATGCGAGACATTCATCTATAGTTCGGCTATGATCGAACCATGTCTGTCGGAGGATGATGCCATGAAAGAAGGTCCCAATATAGCCCGGATTGCTACGCTGATTGGTGATCCGGGGCGCGCCAACATGTTGGCAGCGCTGATGTCAGGTAAAGCGCTGACCGCCACGGAACTGGCGGGCGAGGCCGGAGTGACGAAGCAGACCGCCTCGGCCCATTTGGCGAAACTGAAAGACGGCGATCTGGTGGTGGTCGAGGCGCAGGGGCGGCACCGATACTTCAGGTTGGCCGGCGAAGAGGTCGCAGCAACGCTGGAAGCATTGATGGGGCTTGCAGCGGCCAAGGGACAGTTGCGCACCCGGACGGGTCCGAAGGATCCCGAACTGCGCCATGCCCGTGTGTGTTACAACCATCTGGCAGGTGAGCAGGGGGTTCGACTGTATGATGGAATGCTGGGCCATGGATATCTGCGGCTGGGTTCCAATGGGCTTGATCTGACGCAATCCGGACAGGAGTTGGTCGGGCGCTTGGGCATAGCACTTGATGGCAACAGTCGCGCGCCGCTTTGTCGGGAATGTCTGGACTGGTCTGCGCGCAGATCACACCTTGCTGGCCGGCTCGGTCGCGCGATCTTGCAGTTCACATTCGAGCAGGGGTGGGCCAAGCGGGTCGAAGGCACACGGATCGTGCGGTTCACTGCAACAGGAGGGGCGGCCTTCGCACGCGCCTTCAAGCTCACCTGATCTGATACGGGGCCTGTTGGCCTGAGGAGCCTGGCGGCAGCGCCGAGATAACGGGGGCAAATTCGCGCAACAGCTTTCGCTTCATTGCGCGGGGGTAATCCTCGTAGCTGTTGGCTGTTTCGACAAAGGCGCCGGGTCCGCCGATGATTTGGCTCAGAAAATAGCTGACAGGATCCGGTGACGCGCCGGTAATGATCAGGCCGTTCACCGTGATACCGGATGCACCGACCCGGCGGGCCACGGGCAAAGCATCCGGACCGGCATTTGAAACACCATCGCCGGACACATCAATCACCCGGCGCCTGCAATTCGTCCCGACATCGGCAAACATCGCATCAGCATGGCTCAGGGCTTCCGAGACGGAGGTGTCGGCCATCCAGAAACCGCGATCAATGGTGCCAAGCTCGGTGGCAAATCTCAGGATGCTGCGCGGGCTGCTCAGTCTTTGCCACGCCATGGCCTGGCGTTGCTGACCGACCCCGCCCCATTGCGTGACCGTGACCATGAGGCCGCCCTGCATCCAGCCGATCTGTTGTACCACATCCTCATCCAGAAAGGCCGACACGATGCCTGCGCGCATCAGTTTGTATTCGTCCCGGTCGACCGAGCGAGACACATCAAGCGCAACCACAAGGGCCATTTCGCAGGCTAAGACTGTGCGAATGGAGAGCAACAGAAGAAGGCAGGAGGTAGCAATCAGGCGCATGTGTCCGAGCTTAATCTGGGCTCAGCATTTTGCGAAACGAAATTTGTATGCTGGTCTTGCTGGGGTGGGTGTGAAAGCGCAGGTTTCTGTTGCCAGGTACCTGCAAACCCCGCCTAGTGCTGCAAAGCGCTAGGGCTTAAGATTTCAGTCTTCCGCACTGCTTACGCAGCGAGGGCAACTGGAGCTTTGTTGTCATTTGCAACTAGCTTAGATGTACCGATAACGGTGGTAACTCACCGAGACAAAGCTAACCCCTTTAGACGTTCGTCGATCCTATTTCGACCCCATGATCCCCAAATGAAGGATGGTTGGTGGAGTCGCCGGGTACCGCCCCCGGGTCCGATCCGCTTATTACGAGCGCGTTTATGTCCATAGTCCCCGAAGGAACATTTGGAATATAGGGGCTGAGGGGCGCGCTTTCAATCCGAAACGCCTGGCATGAGGGCTGAGAGTTTTCGCCCTGGCTTGCGCCAGGAGCGATCCGTCTGGGGAGGGCCAGCCCTCCCCAGACCCCTCCCGGGATATTTCAGAACATGGGAAAAAGGTTAGCTGCGACGACGGCTCTCGAAGCGGGGGAGCATGGCGGAAAAATCCTTGTCGCCCTGTCCCTCGGTTTCGACGAAGGTTTCGTACAGAGCGGTTGCGGCCTGACCCATGGGCGTGTCGGCATCTGCGGCCTCCGCTGCTTGCTGACTGAGGCGCAAATCCTTCAACATCAGGGCGGCGGCAAAACCGGGGGTATAGTCGTTATCGGCCGGGCTTGTTGGACCGACGCCCGGGGCGGGGCAATACGCGTTCATGGTCCAGCTATAGCCTGAGGAGGTTGAGACCACATCGAACAATTTCTGCCGGTCCAGACCCAGTTTGTCGGCGAGGGCGAAGGCTTCGCAAGTGCCGATCATGGTCACACCGAGGATCATGTTGTTGCAGATCTTGGCCGCCTGACCGTTGCCCGAAGGTCCGCAATGCACGGCCTTCTGGCCCATGATGTCAAAAAGCGGTTCAGTCTTTGCAAACGCCTCGTCGGAGCCGCCGGCCATGAAGGTCAGTGTGCCTGCGGCGGCGCCGCCGATGCCACCTGACACCGGGGCGTCGACTGCAAGACAGCCATGGTCTGACGCCTGCTCTGCCACAGCGCGGGCGCTTTCGACGTCCACAGTTGAGCAATCGAGCAGGACAGCGCCCTTGCTCATCACGGGCAGAACTTCGGAGGCAACCGATTTCAGGATCGCACCGTTCGGCAGCATGGTCAGCACGACATCCGCATCGGTTGCGGCGGCGGCCGCGGTCGAAGCGCTTGCGACGCCATCCGGGCAGGCTGCAACTGTGTCAAACCCCGTTACCTCATGGCCCGCCGCAACAAGATTTGCGGCCATCGGCGCGCCCATATTTCCAAGTCCGATAAATCCGACCTTCATGGCATATCCTTCCAGTTCAAGGCGTCCTCGCCCAAGGGCAGGAGCATGTTTGTCACATCCATTGGTGGTACGTCATAGACCGAGGGATGTGCCCAGTTCGGGTTGCGATCCTTGTCGATGATGGCGGCCCGGATACCTTCGATGAAATCCCCTTGGGCCACTGCGCGTGACGTATAGCGAAACTCCTGATCCAACGCCTGACGGATGGAGCCCACAGAGCGCAAACGATGCAGGATTTGCACAGCACAACTTTGGGCGAGGGGAGATTTCTGCTTGAGGGTGTTCAGCGTCTTTACGGCGAAGTCGGAGCCATCATTTTCCAAGGCGCGCCATATATCGGCTGCGGTTGCGCCAGCGAAACTGGCTTCAATCTGTGGGATCACGTCCGACAGGGTGCCGTCTGGTGCATCGGTGCGGGCGTTCTCGATAAGAGCGAGATCACCCGTCGTGCTCAACGTGGCTTTCAGGTCTGGCCAATTTGACTGAGGTATGTAGCTGTCGGCAAACCCGGCGAGAATGGCGTCGGCTGCGCTCATCCGGTGACCGGTCATTCCCAGAAAATAGCCCAGATGGCCGGGGGCCAGTGCCAGCATCAGTGAGCCGCCCACGTCTGGCACAAGGCCGATGCCGCATTCGGGCATGGCGATCTGGCTCGTTTCGCAGACAATCCGGTGACTTCCATGACAGCCGACACCGACGCCACCGCCCATGGTGAAACCCTGCAAGAAGCTGATAACAGGTTTTGGATATTCGAAGAGCTTCGCATTCAAGCGGTACTCGTCGCGCCAGAACTTGCGACCGTACTCCAGATCACCGCGCTGGCCGGAGGCATACATATCGGCGATATCGCCACCTGCACAAAAGGCCTTTTCACCCTCTGCGTCGATCATCACCAGATCAATATCGGCCGTGCGCCACTCGTCCAGCGCGGCTTCGATTGCCAGAACCATGGGGTAGGTCAGGGCGTTGAGCGCGTCGGGGCGTTGCAAGGTGATGCGTCCGGCCCGCTCGTCGATGCGGATAGAGATATCGCTCATGGGTTGATCATCTGGCGTGACACGATGAGGCGCATGATTTCGTTGGTGCCTTCGAGGATTTGATGTACGCGCAGATCGCGCACGATTTTCTCAATTCCGTAGTCGGCCAGATAGCCGTAGCCGCCATGCAGTTGCAGGCAGTCATTGGCGACTTTCGAGCCGGTTTCGGTGCAGAGTTTCTTGGCCATCGCACAGAATTTCACGGCGTCAGGGGCGCTGTTGTCCAGCTTCCAGGCGGCTTGGCGTAGGAAGACACGGGCAGCTTGCAATTCGATCTCCATGTCTGCGAGGCGGAACTGCAAAGCCTGGAACTGATCAATAGGTTTGCCGAAGGCCTTGCGTTCGGCCATGTAAGCCAGCGTTTGGTCGAGTGCTGATTGCGCCGCTCCCAAGGAACACGCGGCAATATTCAATCGCCCACCATCCAAACCTTTCATCGCATATGTGAAACCTTTGCCCTCATCGCCAAGCAGATTGCCCGCGGGAATGTTGCAATTGTCCAACTGAACCTGACGTGTCGGCTGTGATCGCCAGCCCATTTTGTCTTCAAGCCCTCCGAAAGACAGACCTTTTGTTCCATCGGCGATCACGAAGGCGGATATGCCTTTCGGGCCGTCCTCGCCCGAGCGGGACATCACGATATAGGCGTCAGAATATCCACCGCCCGATATGAAAGCTTTGGTGCCCGTCAGGGACCAGCCTTCGTTTGTTTTCGTGGCTTTGGTTTTGAGAGCGGAGGCGTCGGAGCCGGAGCCGGGTTCCGTCAGGCAGTAGGAAAAGAAGGTTTCCATCGCCACTGCCTTTGGCAGCATTTCGGCCTTCATCTCGTCCGAGCCGAACTTGTCGATCATTGCGGCGCACATGTTGTGGATTGACAGGAAGGCTGCGACCGATGGGCAGGCCATGGAGAGCGCTTCAAAGACCAGCGTTGCGTCGAGCCGTGAGAGGCCCGAGCCGCCATGTGCTTCGTCCACATAGAGGCCGCCGAAGCCGAGGTCTGCCAGTTTGGGCCAGAGCGTCTTTGGTATTGTTGCCTCGATCTCCCAATCCCGGGCGAAGGGGGCAATGTGTTCATCGCCAAACGCTTTCGCCATATCGAAGATGGCGTCTTGTTCCTCGGAGAGTGCGAAATCCATAAGTAAGCTCCGGTATGAATTAAACAGGTGTTTAATTAATTCATGCCCCTGTGGCAATGCTGGCGATTGGTTCTGAACCGATTGGGGTTGTCGTGAATGACGCCTACTGTTTCTGATTGGGAAACCAAGTGGCAAACGAGTGGTATCCAATCTTGAGAATTCATCTAAAATGGGGTATTTTCAAGTGGGGCTGGAATGGTTCTGGCTGAGTAATGCGCAGTTCGCGCGAGGGTAAGAAAGGTATAAGTTATGGGTATCAAGGCATTAGTTGCCTCGAGTGCTATAGCTGTTTGTATGACAGCAACCGCAGGAATCGCTGCGACAGTTCACACCTCATTCGATTTTACGGGTCCAAATAACAGTTCGTTGGGGGATACAACGTTTACTTCCGGTAGCGGGCTTTCCGTGGATGTGTCGGCAAGTCGTGAGCGTGGTTCCGATGGCAAGCTGAAACCAGGTACGGCAGTTCTGGGCCAGTATGGTGGTGGGCTGGGTGTATGCTCCTCCGTAGGGTTCAATCAAGGTTCGAGCGATTGCGGATATAAGAGGGTAAAAGACTACTACAGCTACTACAAGCAAAAGTGGATCTATAAAACTGTATCGGCCGATGACCATCAGGTTGACGGTAACAACCCTGACGAAGTTGTGCTGTTTGACTTTGGTGATACCGATGTAACGCTTAAAAGCGTTACCTTAAGCTTTATCGGTTATAATGATCAGTTTTCGTTCTCGTTCTTTGGCGATCCGGATTCGGCAACGCCGACGAACTTCTACCCGTCTGTTGATCCAAGCGGTTCGGGCACTGTGACCTACACGTTTAACCAAACCTGGACGGGCTCGATGTTCGGAATTGGGGCAACTGGTCACAACGACGAATTCAAAATCCGTAGTTTGCACGTGAAGTATGACGACGATCAAAACCAACCTGATCCAGTACCGCTGCCAGCGGGTGGCGTGCTGCTTCTGACAGGTCTGGGTGCTTTGGCGATGCGTCGCCGTGCGTCCAAGGGCTAAGTCGAGCGACACTTGAACAAAAGAACGGCGCGAGGGCTGACCTCGCGCCGTTTTTCTTTTGATAGTCCTAGTTTACGCTGAGCGTGGCTTTCATCCGTGGATGAATGCGGCAAAAATAATTGATCTTGCCTTTCTTTGAGACCGTCACGCTCGCGCTCTGGCCCTTTTTGAGGGTGCCGGTGTCAAACGCACCGCCTTTGGCCGTAGCTGTATGCGGCGCGGCATCTCTGTTGGTAAATGTGATCGTATCACCTGCAGCGACTTTCAAAGACGCTGGTGAAAAGCCAAAGCCCTTGATCTCAACAGCGTGGTTTGTGGCGGCGCGCGCTGAAATTGCGAATGTCACCGGTGCTGCCGCGAGTGCGGACAATATCGTGCGTCTTGTTAGTTTTGACATGTGTTTACTCCTTAAAATTAAACCGCTGCCGTTTTTGCCAAAAGGCAGATTAAAAGCTACTGGACCTGAGGTGCAGTTCCAAAGATGCGATATGTATCAAAGATCTGCGTGATATTCCTCGATCAAATGGGAGACGACGTCTTGCAATGCCTCTTGGTGGTCTTTGCCATTGGTTTTGGCGCTTTCGAAGATGTTGCACTGTCGCTGTGAGCTCGTGCCGATCTTTAGAATTTCACGAATGCCGTCCATTTCCCTGGTTGAACCGAAGGCTGCAGTATCTTCCTCGACCAAGGCGATCATTTCTTCGACCAACACCTCAAAGGGGATGACCTCGCCCTGACCGAAATCGATCAGCCCTTCGCGGATGCCATACCGTTGGGCGCGCCAGCGGTTCTCTCCGATCAGGAAGGTGTCGTAGATCCGCCAGCGTTGGTTTTTGATGGCAAGTCGCCACAGCATCCGGGTGAGTGCCTGGGTCATCGCGGCGAGGCTGAGGGTGTGCTCCAAGCGAGGTTGCACGTCACAAATACGAGATTCAATTGTCGGGTAATGGCTGGATGGTCTCAGATCCCACCAGATTTTCGAGGAATCCTCGATCACACCCAGATCGACGAGGCTTTGCACTGCGCGCTCGAACTCGCCGAAGCTTTCCATTCTCGGGGGAAGTCCGGTGCGTGGCAAATTGTCGAAGATCGTCAGGCGATAACAAGCCAGCCCAGTGTCCTGTCCTTGCCAAAAGGGCGATGAGCAACTGAGTGCAAGCAGATGCGGTAGAAAATATCGCATCTGGTTCATCAGATCGATCCGGCGGTCCTGCTCCTCGATCCCGACATGCACGTGCATGCCACAGATCAACATACGCTGGGCCACGGCGGCCAGATCGGCCGACAGCGTTTCGTAGCGCTCTTTCTTGGTGTGCTTCTGGTTCCGCCAATCCGAGAACGGATGGCATGAGGCCGCAATCGGCGCCAGATTGAAGCGGCCTGCTTCCTTGGCAACGGTGCTGCGCAGGCGTTTGAGATCGTCGCGCGCTTCGCTCACATTGGCACAGACCTTGGTGCCAATTTCGATCTGACAGTTGAGAAATTCGGGGCTGACCTGTTCCTGTAGTTCGTTCTGGCAGGCCTCCATCAAGGCCTCCGGAGCCTCAGCCAGGGCGAGACTGTCACGGTCTACGAGAAGATATTCCTCTTCGATGCCGATTGTGAATTCAGGTGCTTGCAGCGCCATAGTCCCTCCCGTTGCTCGTATCAGAGCACAGGTGGGCTTAAAGAGAAACCCCGGCCAAAGAGGTCGGGGTTGCTTGGTGTCGGTAGTGCCGGAGTCTTACTCCATGACGGGGATCGAGAATTCCCCACCTTCCTTGATGCCCGACGGCCAGCGGGACGTGACCGTTTTGGTGCGCGTATAAAACTTGAAGCTGTCGGGGCCATGCTGGTTCAGATCGCCGAACATGGATTTCTTCCAGCCACCGAAGGTGTGGTAGGCCAGAGGCACCGGGATTGGGACATTCACGCCGACCATACCGATATTGATACGGGCTGCGAAATCGCGAGCAGTGTCGCCGTCGCGGGTGAATATGGCGGTGCCGTTGCCGTATTCATGATCCATGGCCAGCCCAATCGCTTCTTCGTAGCTTTGCGCACGCACGGTGGACAGGACCGGGCCGAAGATTTCGTGCTTGTAGATGTCCATGTCTTTCGTGACGTTGTCGAACAGATGTGCGCCAACAAAGAACCCGTCTTCATAGCCTTGCAGGCTGAAATCGCGGCCATCAACGACAAGCTTTGCGCCCTGATCGATGCCGGTTTGAACGAGCCGTTCGATATTGGCCTTGGCGGCGGCTGTAACAACAGGGCCGTAATCCACGTCGTTGCCTGAGGTGTAGGGCCCGACCTTCAGTGCTTCGACACGTGGGACCAGCTTTTCGATTAAGCGATCAGCGGTTTCGTCGCCAACAGGAACGGCGACCGAAATCGCCATACAGCGTTCACCCGCAGCACCGTAGCCCGCGCCAACAAGCGCGTCGGCGGCCTGATCCATATCGGCGTCGGGCATGATGATCATGTGGTTCTTCGCACCGCCAAAGCACTGCACGCGTTTGCCGTTCGCGCAGCCCTGAGCGTAGATATATTGGGCAATCGGGGTAGAGCCTACAAAGCCTACCGATTGTATCACCTCATGTTCGAGGATCGCATCCACCGCTTCCTTGTCGCCATTGACCACTTGAAGGACACCTTTGGGCAGGCCTGCTTCTTCCATCAGTTCTGCCAACATGAGCGGCACGGACGGATCACGCTCGGACGGTTTGAGGATAAACGCGTTGCCGCAGACGATGGCAGGCGCAAACATCCACATTGGGATCATCGCTGGAAAGTTGAACGGGGTTATCCCTGCTGTCACGCCCAATGCCTGTTTCATCGAATACATGTCGATGCCAGGGCCGGCGCTGTCGGTGAATTCACCTTTCAGGTGGTGAGGCGCCCCGATGCAGAACTCGACCACTTCGAGGCCGCGTTGCACGTCGCCTGCCGCGTCTGGCAGTGTTTTGCCGTGCTCGCGGGATAGGGCCTCGGCCAGCTTGTCCATGTCGCGATTGAGAAGCTCAACGAACTTCATCATCACGCGGGCACGTCGCTGCGGATTGGTTGCGGCCCAAGCAGGTTGCGCTTTCTGTGCGACGGCAACGGCTTTGTCCATCTCGTCTTTGGATGCCAATGGCACCTTTGCCTGTACTTCACCTGTGGCCGGGTTGAAGACCTCGGCAAAGCGACCGGAGGTGCCTTTGACATGTGCACCGTCGATGTAGTGGGTAAGTTCTTGCATGGAATCCTCCCTGATCCAGATTTGCCGGGAGAATAGCCTTGCAAATTTGCGGGGAAAAGCGACAAGTTCTCAAAATCATTTTGCAAAAATGCAAGGACGATAATGGCCGGTGAGAATTGGGATGATCTGCGCGTGTTTCTGGACGTGGCGCGCCGGGAGAACTTGTCTGCTGCGGCCAAAAGTCTGCGCATCGATCCTGCAACTGCGGGGCGGCGGATTGCGCGGTTGGAGCAGGCACTTGGCGCGGGATTGTTTCGCAAATCACCGCAAGGCTACGCGCTGACCGAGGCGGGTCAGCGACTCCTGGGGCGTGCGGAGCAGATGGAGCGTCTGTTGCGCGGCGCCGGTCAAGAGGTCGTCGAGCTGTCGGACACGTTATCGGGCCAGATACGCATCGGTGCGCCCGATGGATGTGCGACATTCCTCTTGCCACAAGTCTGTCAGACGATTGCTGCGGATCATCCCGATCTGGACATTCAGATTGTTGCCTTGCCGCGTGTGTTCAACCTGTCGAAGCGCGAGGCGGACATGGCAATTACTGTATCGCCCCCTCAAGCGGGTCGCCTGACCGTGCGAAAGCTCTGCAACTATCAGCTTCATCTGGTCGGGGCCGAGCGCTATCTCAGCCGCTTTGGCATTCCACAGAACCTTGCCGATCTGAAAATGCATAAGGTCATTGGGTACATTCCTGACCTGATCTTTGATAGCGAGTTGGATTACCTCGCCGAGCTGGACGCAGAACATGTTGATTTCGCGTCGAATTCTGTATCGGTGCAACTGGCTTGGGCACGTGCCGAAGCGGGCCTGGCGGTCGCCCATGACTTTGCGTTGCCGGGCGCGCCAGAGTTGCGCAAAGTTCTGGATGACCAGATTTCACTGACGCGCAGCTTTTATTTGGTCCGGCATGCAGACGATGCCAATGATATGCGTCTGACCCGGTTTGCGGACGCGTTGACAGCGCTGATCCCGCCTGAATTATCACGTCTGGAAGCTCTGACTTGACGCATGACACCTTCCGGCGAGACACTGAGGGTGTTTTCAACCGGAGGATTTATCATGCTGGTGCGCCAAATTCTGAAACTCAAAGCCGATGATGGAGTGGTTTCGATCGCACCCGACAAGCTTGTCTCGGACGCTGCCAACCTGTTGTCGAACCGGCGTATCGGATCGGTCGTGGTCTCATCTGACGGAAATACGGCAGAGGGTATCCTGTCGGAGCGTGACATCGTGCGCGAGATCGGCAAACGCGGCCCGTCCTGTCTTTCGGATACGATCTCGGGAATGATGACCCGGGATCCTGTCACATGTACCTGCGATGACAGTGCAGATGCGGTGCTGGGACGGATGACCGAAGGCCGGTTTCGTCACATGCCGGTGGTTGAGGGCGATCAGATGGTGGGGCTGATCACGATTGGAGATGTGGTCAAAGCCCGCCTGACAGAACTGTCCATGGAAAAGGATGCTCTGGAGAGCATGATTATGGGGCACTAGCCGCGTCGTGCTTCCAACGCGCGCGCCAGAGCACAGAAGCCTTCGAGACTGATCGTTTCCGCACGATCTGTTGGAGTTAATCCTGCTTCCAACAGCATATCCTCGGTATCTGGTACCAGCCCCTTGAGCGCTGCGCGGAGCATCTTGCGGCGCTGATTGAACGCCTTTGCAACAACCTGTTCCAGCAATTTCGGGTCAGCCGGATAGCGCGGTTCCGGCAATGCGGTGATATGGACCACGGCTGAACGAACCTTTGGGGCGGGCACGAAGGCCTCTGGCGCCAGCTCCATCACAATCCGAGCGTCGGCGCGCCATTGGCAAAGCAGTGCGAGACGACCGTAGGCCTTGGAGCCTGGGGTCGCTACGATCCGCTCTGCCACCTCACGTTGAAACATCAGGGTCAGGCTGTCCCAGACAGGTGGCCAGGCCTTGGGTGTCAGCCAGCGGATCAGCAGTTCCGTGCCAACGTTATAAGGTAGATTGGCCACGACCCGGATTGGCGGCGTGAGGTGATCGAGCGGATTGATCTCCAATGCGTCGCCATTCACCACTTCAAGCCTGCCGGGATAGGCTGCCTCGATCTCTGCAAGAACAGGCAGGCAGCGGGTATCTTTTTCGACAGCCAAAACCTTGCGCGCGCCTTCTGCCAGAAGTCCACGGGTGAGGCCGCCCGGTCCGGGGCCAACCTCCAGCACGTCAGAGCCGCTGAGATCGCCAGCCTGACGTGCAATTTTTGCCGTCAGGTTCAGATCCAGCAGGAAGTTTTGCCCTAGCGATTTCTTCGCCCGCAGATCATAGGTGGCGATCACATCTCGAAGCGGCGGCAATCCATCGATCTGGCTCATGCGAGCGCGCGGGATTGGGCCATCTCGTAGGCCATACGAAGGGCCGCAATCAGGCTTGAAGGGTCGGCCACACCTTTCCCTGCGATATCGAATGCGGTGCCATGATCAGGCGATGTGCGAATGAAGGGCAGGCCCAAAGTGCAATTCACACCGCCTGCGAAATCCAGTGTCTTAATCGGGATCAGGGCCTGATCGTGATACATGCAGATGGCCACATCATAGCGGGCGCGGGCCTCGGCGTGGAACATGGTGTCAGCAGGCAGGGGGCCTGAGATCGTGTAGCCCTCGCCACGCAATTCTTCGAGGGTCGGTGCAATAAGCTCCTCATCCTCAAGACCCATGGTGCCGCCTTCGCCTGCATGCGGGTTCAGACCGGCGACAGCAATTCGTGGCGATTTGAGGCCGAAATCGCGGGTCAGATCCGCGGCGGTGATGCGGATGGTCTCTTTCAACAAATCCGGTGTGAGCTGTCCGGGAACATCTTTCAGGGCAATGTGGATGGTGGTCGGGACGACACGGAGCGCGTCACAGGCCAGCATCATCACCACATGTTCGACTTCGGCCAGATGCGCCAAAAGTTCCGTATGACCGGGGAAAGCGAAACTTGCGCCGTCCTTGAGTGCTTTCTTGTTTATTGGCAGCGTACAGATGGCGGAAGCCGTCTCGGCAACGGTGAGTTGGACCGCACGCGCGATCACGTCGATCACGCCTTTTGCATTGCTGGGATCAGGTTGTCCGGGCGTCGCGGTGCCATCGAAATCATGATGCAGCACGGGCAGGACGTTTGTCTTTGGATCATAGTCGGTCAGGCATGCAATCTCGGCCGTCGCACCTGCGACATGGTTGCGGTCCGCGATCAGGACAAACGGGACTTCACCTTTGAGGGTGTCAAAAGCCTTTTGTGCAATTTCGAACCCGACACCAGCGGGTTCGCCACAGGTCAGGACAATGGGTTTTGGGTCAGTTTTCGACAATGAGGGCATCTGCCCGCAGCTCTTCCAGGAAGCTGTCTGCATAGGAGGCAAGGCGCTGTTGGAACAGCTGATTGCGGATATTGTCGCGAACATCTATCTCGTTGCCTTCTTCATCGACAGGCGTCTCAACCGTGCGTCCGCATAGCATCAGATAGACGAGGAACGCGCCGTTCTGGCGGGTCAGGCCGGTGGAGACCTCATTGTTGTCGAGCTTCATGGCCTCTGCTGCGATGTCGCCGGGAACTTCACTGGCTGGCAGCACGACGCGATCAAAATACTCGGGCGGCAGCGACTGCGCCGGTTTATAGAGGTCATCGCAGGTATCGTAAGTGTCCTCATAGCGTTTTGCTGTTGCCAGATTGGCCTCTGTGCGGCCTCCGGGGATCAGGATTGTCGCATACTCCAAGGCAAGTGTTTCTGGCGAAGGTGCATCTAGTTCTTCCAAGCCACGCAGCTGAAAAATACCGATGCCCGGACCCAGTGGGATTGGGGCTGTTACTTCGCCGGGTTCCAACGCAAGCACTTGCGAGCGGATCGGAGGCGGCAATTGCCCGATGGGTAGCCATTCCAGACGACCGCCGCGCCCTCGTGTTGGGGCCGCGGAATAGCGACGTGCAGCAGAAGAGAAAGCCCCTTCGGTTTTGATGGTATCCGAGAGGCGCTGGATCAGGGCCCGGTTGCGCCCCTCGTTCTGAGGGTTGATTGGCAAGATGATTTCAGCCAGCAAGACGCGCGCGCCGCCACGTGTAGTCGACAGCGCGAGAGCGCGATCAACTTCGGCGTCCGTAACCTGCGCTCTGGGTCCGAAACGGCCTTGTACCAGTTCCCGCCATGCCAGACCGGCATTCACGAAATCCCTGAATGTTTGTTCAGAGACACCAGCCTGCTCGATCGCAGCGACGAATTGCTCAAGTTCAAGGTTTGCGCGACCTGCAAACTCTGCCATACCGCCGGTTACTTGTTTATCGGTTAAGACAACACCGGCGCGCCGGGTGGCCGATAGGCGCAACCGGTCTTCTATCAGGCCTTTGCGGGCCTCTTCGATCGGATCGCCGGGGGTGCGAAGCAGTTGCAGGAACCGGGCGCGCTGTTCGATCTCATACTGCGTAATGGCAAGGTCGTTTACCTTGATCGCGGTTTGGAACAACCCTTGCTGGGCGATGGCTGCGCTGGCCATCAGAAGAGAAGCAATCAAAGCGAGGCAAGAGAACAATCGGGAAGTCAGTGTCATAGTCTGCTCGTTTATTATCCGTTACACTGGCGTGCGAAGCTTTCTCCGCCAATCCCGCGGGCCCCGAAGCCTGCAAGCTGGACCGACAGAGAGAAATCTGTAGTTGGCGTTACAATAGACGAAGAAGTGAAGCGGCGCGAGAGCGAAAGGTCAACGCGGGCGCATTCGTTTTGGTAGCTCAGGCCGATGCCCGCGCGCGTGGTGCGGTCTTGGGCAAAATCATAACGCAAATCGCTCGACAGCGTCCAATGCCGAGAGACGCGGTAGGCTCCGTCAAACGCAATTTCGGAGGTGTCAGTGGGGCGACCAACTGCAGTATCGGCTTCCAGCCAGACAAAGCTAGAGCCCAGGTTGAATTTGTCGCCACTCCAATTCAGACGCATTTCATTGCGCGCGATGGACAGTTGGTCATCCAAGATTGCTCTGTTGATCAGATCGAAGCGCTCTCCGATCTTCAGTTGCGCCGCCAGAAGCCAGTCAGATCCGCGACCATTCAGCCCGGTCGAGTCGGGGAACTGGGTTCGCGCCTCATCGCGCAGCACGCGACCGACGGTCAAGCCGAGCGACCATCCATCTGGATCTTCGCGCGTGTAGGTTACGCCGATATTGAGCCTTGCACCGGCTTCCTGAGCGTCAACACCCGGGAACCGTGAGAAGCGGAACAGGTTGGCCTCGTCAAATTCGACCAAGACGCTGTCTTCATTGTCGACAGGGCGGGTTTTGTCCTGGGACCAGACCACCTGCACCACAGGTTCCAGAACATGGGTCGCATTCGCAGTTTGGCGCAGCATCGGCCAACGCCATTCCAGCGCGGCATAAGGCGTGACTTCGGTGGTATCGTCAAATGCGACACGCTCATCCTGAATGACCTGATAGCTGTCAACGCGCAGTTCTGTTTCGGTCGCGAAGAGCATCCCGTTGGACATAACCCAGTCCCGACGCCAATTGGCGACACCCGACAAGCGCGCGATATCGCGCGCCAAGCCGGTGTTGGTTGCATCGAATGAGGCGCGCCGCCGATGGCCATAGGCCTCTAACTCGAACGAGGCGAGCCCCCCGATCAGCGAAGGTTCGAAGCGGCGCTTGTAGACCACATCCCCTACGATGGTTGGGACAGTTCTGTTGTCGACCGATGTTCTGAGGGATCTGTAGTGAACCAGATCAAACGATATCAGTTGATCGCGCCTTGCCCTTGAGATGTTAATTGCGGAATCCAGCCGGTCCTTGTCAGAATAGCCGTATTGCAAAAGATATCCCGGGTCGGACACAAGCTCGATATCAAAGGTCGCTTTGAAATTCTTGGGCAGTACAAAGCTGCCATCGACGAAGAGATAGCTGCGGATGTTCTGAACACCGAGATTGTCTTCGGTGACCGCACCATTTGCTTCGATCTCTCCGAAGCTGAACTTCCGACGATACCGTCCCTCCAGCGTTCTTGAGCCTTTGGTTGTTACCCAAGGTGTCAGGGTTAGGTCGGCGTGATCTCCAAGCGTGAAGAAGTAGGGTGTGCGTATCCCCAACCCAAGATCGCCGTTTGAGCGCAGTTCCGGAAACAGGAAGCCTGAAGCGCGCTCAACCGTTGGGTCGGGCAGCCGCAGATAAGGCGTGTAGAAAACCGGTGCGCCAAGGACGCGCAACGTCGCGTTCTCGAAATAGAGCTGACGTTCTTCTGCGTCATGGGTAATGCGTTTTGCCCGGATTTCCCAAAGCGGTGTCGGGTCGCTTTCACAGACATGACAGCTAGAGGCGACGGTTTTGTAGAATTGTGTGTAGCGCCCCCCGGTGCGTCTGATTTCATTGGCAGCAAGCTGCAACTGGCGGGCGTAAACAAGACGTGCCTGCGTCAGCACACCGTTCTGCAAATCGCCTGAGAGCTCACCGAAATTCGCGAATATCGTCGTGCCGTCGGCATCTTTCACATAGATAGGCCCGATGATCTGCAGAAGGTCATTCTCACCATCATAGCTGATCTGTTGAGCCCGCAGCCGAACCCCGTTTTGCAAGATTTCGACATTGCCCGTGGCAACCAGGGTGGCCGTGTCAGATGAATAGTCGATTGCGTCAGCGACCAATGTCGCAGATTGGTCCTGCTGAGCAAGTGCTGCGGTGCTGAGCATGACCAGCGATAAAAGAACACGGGCGAGCAGGCGCATCAGCCGTCCTCCGTGTGCAGCAACAAGCCTAGTGACATGCATATGCCTGCCAGCGGGGGCGCCCATGCTGCGACGTATACGGGCAGTTGGCCGTTTTCACCTAACACCTGGGCGAAGTTGCGAAGGAAGTAGATCGAGAACCCGAGAAGCACTGCAAACAAAACCATCAATCCCGTGCGACCAAACCGCGTGTGTCGCATAGTGAAGCCTGCACCGATAAGGACCATCGCTGCAAGCAGGGCGGGATTGGCAAGCTCCATCTGCAACCAGACCTGATGTTGCAAAGCCGAGAAGCCCGCGCGTTTAAGTTGCGAGATGAAGTTGGGCAGCTCCCAGATCGGGATCGCGCTCGGTTCTCCAAAACTGTCTCGGATTTGATCACGGGTCAGATCAGATGGCACCTCAAGCTTCGCTTGCAGGACGGCTGCGGTTTCCGGATTGTCTTGGGCGTCGAAGGTCCAGCGCTTTGCCTTGGACAGGACCCATGCGCCCGGCTCAAGCACCGCTTCGGCCGCGTTGATGCGATAGCTCACGGCACCCGTGGCATCGAAGCCATAGAATACCACGCCAAAGAACCGCGTACCGTCCAAATTGGAGCGCTGGGCCTGTATGACGATCTGGCCGTCACCGCTGGCCTGGCGCAGCCAAAGCCCCTTGTCCGAGACGGACGAAATCGACGCACCTGAATTTGCGTAACGACTGGAGACGATTTCGAACTGTTTTGAGGTTGCCGCGACAATTGGATTGAAGACGGCCACGCCGATGACACCAATGATAATGGCTGAGAAAACGGGGGCCACGAGACTGCGCAAAGCCGATCTTCCCGAGGCCCGCGTGACTACCATTTCTGAGGTTCGTGCAAGGCTCAGGAACAGGGTGATTGTCGCAAGGATAACCAGTAAGGGCAGCATCCGGTACATCGAAGATGGCGCGTTGAGTAGTGCCAGCCTCATGCCTTCCATCAGTCCGACCTGATCGCTGCTGAAACGGCGCATTTGTTCGACCAAATCAATCAGGAAGACGATCCCGAAAAAGACCGATGTAACCAACAAGAAGGCCCCGAAGAAACGGCGTCCGAAATAGAGGTCCAGTTTCATGCGGCCTCCAATCGGGAGGAGGGGCGCCTGATCCGTCGTAACGAGGATAGCGTCAGCAAGCCGCTTACCAGCAACGTCCCGACAATCGGCGCGGTATAGGCGGCCCACCACTTGTTCGCATCCGCCCGGGCAATTTCCTCGGCGGCGTTCGCGCTCATTTGCACCAGTATGACCAGAACCACGGCGACGACGACTTGTCGCCACACACCGAAACGCGAGAAACCGCCAATCAGCAGGGTCGAAAAGCCAATCATAGGGACCACGATCGCCAGCAGGGCACGGGAAAACCGCTCATGTCCCTCGAAGCGGAAATCAGCGAGACCGCCCCGGGCCGTGGCAATATCCTGTTCTGTTGGGTTGAGCAGGGTGGCCGTCGGCAGTTCGGCCAGATCACGCAGACGCTGTGCGTCAGGACCAATAAGCTGCGCGATGTCGTAGGCAAAGTCATCAAAGGCGATTGTCGAAAGGCGGCCGCTGGATGTTTGGAATGTCTGCGCCAGTCCGTCAAACATGACCAAGCGCGGACCGCTCTCAGCGCGCACAAGCAACGCGCGTTCAGCCGTATAGGTGACGGTGGTGCCGGCTTCCCGGCTGTCTTCCAGGAACAGTTCTTCAAACTCACCCAATGGCGTGATGTGGCGGATATAGACCGTGATGCCGCTTGCCGGGTGCAGGAATTGCCCCTCTTTGAGGAAGCGGGCGGTGATGTCTTTCGATATCTCTTCGCTGCGGCCGCTCAATTCAGTTCTGGCTGCGGGGACCAGCACATGTGCCAGGATGGACACCAATAATGCCACCACAAAACCAAACATCAACACGGGACGGGCAATCCGCAGTGAACTGGCACCTGCCGTCTGCATGATGATTAGCTCACTGTCCGAACTCAGCCTGTTGGTTACATAAACTGCGGCCACGAAAGCCGAGACAGGCAGAACAATCAAAATCACATAGGGCAGGGTCAACAGGGTGAATTCAAGAAAGACCAAAGCGGTCTGCCCGTCGCCGATCAAATTGTCGAAAATGCTGATGGCCCGGTTTACCCAGTAGACGGAGACCAAGATCAAGGAGAAGAATCCAAAAAGGATCAGGAGTTGCGACAGCATATATCTGTCGAATCGTGCCACCCGTATCCCCTCTTTTCTTTTGCCCTGAACTTACCCGATCAAGTTGGCCTCGAACAGGGGGTTCTGGTCAAGGACGGCGCATCGGGTTAGCAATGCCACAAATAGCCATCTCAGGAGATCATATCATGACCGCACCCATTCCACTCGACATCCTGGAAACTGATCTCGATCTGATCAAGGAGCGGGCCGGAAAGCTGGCGATTTTCATCCCTGAGACCGGCGCAATGGATGCGACCGCGCGCCGGGTCAATCGCTTGTCAAAAGGTGCAGTTGCACGGCTGTTGGAGAGCCCACGCTTTGAAAAGTTGAAGCCGGGTGAGGCTATTCAACTGGCATTCCCACAAGGGATGACGGCGGAAGCGGTCATCGTGGTGAAATTACCAAGACGGCCGAAGGTTGAACAAGCGCGCAAAGCTGGTGCGACGCTGGCAAAGCAGATGGGCAAGGTGGCGCTGACCGCGCTTTGTGGCAATCTTTCGCGGACGGATGAATTGGCGCTAGGTCTGATGATGCGTGCTTATGAATTCTCCGATCATAAAACTGCTGATCAGGAAGCGACGCCCGGCGCAACTTTGATGGTCAACTCGACAGATGGGCTTGAGGAGGCTCTGAGTGTGCAACGCGCGGTGGCCGAGGGTGTGTTTTTCACGCGCGATCTGACCAATGAACCCGCCAATATTTTGACAACCACCGAATTTGCAGACCGGCTGAAAGAGATGGAAGCGCTGGGACTGAAGGTTGAAGTTCTCGAAGAAAAAGAGCTTGAGAAGCTCGGTATGCGCACGCTTCTGAGCGTGGGGCAGGGATCCGACAGCCCGTCCAAGGTGGTCGTGATGCAGTGGAGTGGTGGCAAATCAGATGACAAGCCATTTGCCTTGGTCGGCAAGGGCGTTGTCTTTGATACGGGTGGCATCTCTCTGAAGCCTGCGGGCGGCATGGAAGACATGACCATGGATATGGGCGGCGCGGGCGTTGTCTCTGGCGTTATGAAGACTTTGGCACTGCGGAAGTCCAAAGCCAATGTCGTTGGGCTGGTTGGTCTGGTCGAGAATATGCCCTCTGGAAATGCGACGCGCCCCGGTGACGTGGTGACGTCGATGAAGGGGGATACCGTCGAGATTATCAATACCGACGCAGAGGGGCGCTTGGTTCTGGCAGATGTGCTGTGGTATGCTCAGGAGCGGTTCGAGCCAGTCGGATGCATCAATCTGGCGACACTGACAGGGGCGATCATTATCGGTTTGGGTCATGAAAACGCGGGGGTGTTTTCGAACAGCGATCCGCTGAGCAACGCGTTTCTGAAAGCGGCAGAGGCTGAAGAGGAAGGCGCTTGGCGGATGCCGATGGGAAAAGCCTATGACGATCAGTTGAAATCGCGGATCGCTGACATGAAAAATGTGGGTGGCCGTCCAGCAGGTTCGATCACCGCTGCCCAGTTTTTGCAGCGCTTTATCAAACCGGAAACGGCGTGGATTCATCTTGATATCGCAGGTGTGGCTTCGGTCAAATCAGAGACGGCCTTTGCGCCGAAAGGGGCAACCGGCTGGGGCGTTCGCGCGCTCAACAGGCTGATTGCCGATAAGTTCGAAGGCTGATGGGCGAGGCGTATTTCTATCATCTGACCCGGCAGCCGCTGGAGGCCGCCTTGCCAAAGCTTCTTGGTTTGGCGCTCAAACAGGGGTGGCGCATTTCGGTGCGTGGCCCAACGGCGGAGCGGGTGAGTTGGCTGGATGAACGCCTCTGGCTTGAAGAAGGGTTTTTGCCGCATGGGCAGGCTGGCAGTGGTTTCGATGCTGATCAACCAATCCTGCTGACCGCCAATACGGATATGGCAAATGCGCCGGATTGCCTGATCTGTTTCGACGGAGCAGAGGTCGCCCCGGATGAAGTTCTGTCAATGACCCGCACGATGGTTGTGTTCAATGGCCACGACGGCGAGGCGCTTGAAACAGCCAGAGGCCAGTGGAAAACCCTCACAGGCGAAGGTGTTCCGGCGAAGTACTGGTCGCAGGAGGCCGGTCCGTGGGAGATGAAGGCCGAGCATAAAGCGGACGGCTAAGCGCTCAGCGCTGCAGGATCAGACGATTATTCTCGATCTTGACGGTTTCAAAGCGCTGCAAATATGCCATGCCGAGCAGCGAGGTATCCAGCTCTCCCTCATTGACCCATGCGCGCAGGCGATCCTCCGGCAAGTCCCCGACACGTACATCGTCGATTGTTATGCGGGCTGTGCGCACTGTTCCGTTCGCCGTCGAGGCGCGTCCGGAATAGATCAAGCTTTCGGGATCAATGCCGATGCGCTGGGCGTCATCGGCTGTCAGAACGACATCTGTCGCGCCCGTATCAACCACGAACTCGACCGGTACGTCGTTAAGGGTGAGCGTCAGATAGTAGTGGCCGTCATCGCGGCGCGGTGCCTCGATACGTTCTTGATCAATCATCACCGATTGTTGGGGCAGGATCGCGCCAGAGATGTCGTTCCACAGCCCATAGCTCACTGCGACGCCGATTATGATGAATGTCCAAAGCGCGGCATTCCGGGCGAACTCTCCCAGATTGCGCCGATACGAAACGAAGGCGTAGCTCGCTATCAAACATCCAAGCAGGATGAGGTAGATCAGTTGTCCGGTATCATCGCCACTCATGTCAGGGCCTCCTGAATGTCATATAGGGAGTGCCGCGTCAGCTTGCCAGAAATCCAAAATCCGCCATGCCATCGAGGACGAACTGAACCGCCAGCGCGGCCAGCAACATACCAAGCAGGCGGGTGACGACCTTAATCCCTGTGGCGCCCAGTAGCCGCTCAAAAAGGCCTGCGGTCAAAGCCAGCAAAAACACCAGCAGCACGGTGGCCACCATGGCGCCGAAGACTGTGATAGTGTTGGCCAAGCTGCCTTCGGCGGCATCCACCAGCAAAATCATCGATGTCATTGATCCGGCCCCTGCGATAAGCGGCATGGCCAGCGGGAACACTGATGGGTCTTCGCGCGCCTCGTCTGCCTGGTTTTCGCGTCGCTCGCTGCGGCGTTCAAAGAGCATGTCGAACGCTGTCACAAAAAGCAGGATACCGCCCGAGATGCGAAACGCAGGCATCGAGATGCCGACAAAGGCCAAAACTTCCTCCCCAGCCAGCCCGAATACAGTCAATATGCCAATCGCAAACACACAAGCTCGTGCCGCGATGCGCCGCCGCTCCTGCGCGGGCATCCCTTGGGTCAGGGCGACGAACATGGGTGTCAGACCGATTGGGTCGATGATGACAAACAGTGTCACGAAGGCAGTGATCGCAAAGGTGAAATCCATGCGCTAAGCCTCTGCCTTATCTAGCTTTTCTTGCGCCGATACCCAAATGGCTTCGGCCCGATCCAGTGCTTCCATCACCTCTGAATACTTCTTCTGCCAGACCAGACGTTTGGCCTCCATGTGATCTTCATAGGCCTCTGGCTTTGCCAGTCGCGCGGCCAGTTCATCCTGCATGTCGGTCAGTTTCTGGATACGGGCCTCAGCTTTGCGGACCTCGCTGCGCATTTCCAAAAGAGCGTCCCGGCTGGGTCGCTTCTTAACTGGGCGTGCCTGAGATTTCTTGCTTTCAGGCGTCTTGAGCAGCATCGCGCGATAGCTATCCAAATCCCCCTCATAGGGTGCCACATGGCCGTCCTTCACCAACCACAGACGGTCTGCGACAAGACTGAGCAAATGCATGTCGTGGCTAACCAGAATGACAGCGCCAGAATAGGCGGTCAGGGCCTCTACAAGTGCTTCGCGGCTTTCCATATCAAGGTGGTTTGTCGGCTCGTCCAGGATCAACATATGAGGCGCATCCAGCGTCGCCAGCAACAACGATAGCCGCGCCTTCTGGCCACCCGAAAGCCGGGACACGATGGTATCCGCCTGATCCGCCGTTAATCCGAAGCCTGCGAGACGAGCCCTGTGCCGGGCTGGTGTTTGGTCGGGCAGGGCGCGGCGCAAGTGATCTATGGGCGTTTCGCCCGCTTCCAGCTCTTCCAGTTGATGCTGTGCGAAGTAACCCACGCGCAGCTTGGACGCCTTGATCATGCGGCCCGACATTTTCTCAAGTTTGCCAGACAACAGTTTGGAAAGGGTGGATTTTCCTTCGCCATTGCGCCCCAGAAGCGCGATGCGGTCGTCCTGATCGATGCGCAGAGAGAGGCGTGATAAGACGGTCGTATCTCCGTATCCCACCGACGCCCCTTCCAGAGAGATAATCGGTGGCGACAATTCCTCGGGCTCGGGAAAAGTGAAGGCGCGCAAGGCCGCTTCTTCCACACTTGCAATAGGTTGCATTTTGGCCAGCGCTTTCAAGCGCGACTGTGCCTGACGGGCCTTGTCTGCTTTGTAGCGAAACCGGTCGACGTAGGATTGCAAATGGGCGCGGCGGGTTTCTTGCTTTCTGGCTTCGGCTTGGGCCACCGCCAGACGCTCTGCCTTTTGCCGGGCAAACTGGTCGTAAGGCCCCTGATAGAGCGTCAGTTTGCGCCCTTCGAGATGCAGGATCGCATTTACCGATCGGTTCAACAAGCCACGGTCGTGAGAGATGACGATCACTGTGTGCGGATAGCTCGTCAGATAGTTCTCAAGCCAAAGCGCCCCTTCCAAATCAAGGTAGTTGGTTGGTTCATCAAGCAGCAACAGATCCGGGGCGCTGAACAGGACAGCGGCCAGCGCGACGCGCATCCGCCATCCCCCGGAAAACGCAGAGCAGGGCATTGCCTGTTCTTCTTGTGTGAAGCCCAAACCGGACAGAATGGTGGCAGCTCGGGCCTCGGCTGACCAGGCGTCGATATCGACCAACCTGGTTTGAATGTCTGCAATCCGTGCCGGGTCTTTCGCTTTTTCGGCTTCCTCAAGCAGGTCCGCGCGTTCGGTGTCAGCCTCAAGCACGGTATCGAGCAATGACACCTCGCTTCCCGGCACTTCTTGGGAGACGCCGCCGATCCGCGATTTTGCGGGCAGGGAGATCGTTCCGGCCTCCAGTGCCAATTCGCCCCGGATCAAGCGAAACAGCGTGGTTTTGCCAGTGCCGTTGCGCCCTACCAGCCCGACTTTGTGACCGGTTGGAATGATCGCTGAGGCCTCCTCCATCAAAGGGCGGCCCTCCATAGCGAATGTGATGGCGTCGATCTTCAGCATAGCGCCTCATGTGACGGAGCCGTGTGGGCGTGTCAACGCCTCAGCACAAATGCCGGGTTTTCAACGCGGATGCCTCATGTTAGTGGGGCGCGAAATTCATCGCAGGAGACCATAGAAATGGCGCTGGAACGCACGTTTTCCATCATTAAACCCGACGCAACCAAACGTAACCTGACCGGTCAGATCGTGGCCAAGTTCGAAGAAGCAGGGCTGCGCGTTGTTGCATCCAAGCGCATCCAGCTTTCGCTGAAGCAGGCACAAACCTTTTACGGCGTTCACAAAGAGCGTCCGTTCTTCGACGAATTATGCGAGTTCATGATCTCCGAGCCAATTGTTGTTCAGGTCCTCGAAGGCGAAAATGCCATCGCGAAGAACCGCGAAGTGATGGGCGCGACCAACCCGGCAGAGGCCGATGCCGGCACGATCCGCAAGGAATTTGCACTGTCGATTGGCGAAAATTCGGTCCATGGCTCCGATGCGCCTGAAACCGCAAAAGAAGAAATCGCATATTTCTTCTCCGGTCTGGAACTTGTTGGCTGATCAGGCGTTCAGATTTGAAGCTCGCGATGAGGCGAGCGTCTACCTCGTAAGATTGCCCGTACCTCTGGTGCGGGCAATTTTTGTTGTCATGCGGGTATAGCGATAGGTGTGCCCATTTGACCGGATGTCTGAAGATAGTCGCGTAACAATTTGACATTGCGTGTATTTGCGTTCCATCCGACATCGAAAATGTCTCCAAACAGCGGCACCATGCCGATGATTACGTCAATGGCAAGGTTAAGACCCATCCTGACCATCAGGCGTCTGGAAACACCGTACGCATGAGCACGCTGCAAAATGACCGAGGCTGGGATCAACATGATCGTATCGCCCAGCACCGGTACAAAGCCCGCAACAGCGTCCAGACCGAAGCGGATATCGGTTCCGGGGATCGGCACAGCGTTTTCGAGGATGTATGCAAGTTGGTCCAGTTTGGCCAACTCAGTTTCAATGTCCCTGGTCATATAATGTAAATAGTCGTTACATTGCGTGATTTCAAGATCTCAGCGCTTCTTTTCAACAACGCCTATCTCATCAAGGATGCGCTCAAAGCCATTGATATCTTTGTCGTAATGCTTGTTTTTCAGGTTGTCGAAACGTTCCCGTAGAGCGATCTTTTCCTTGCCCTTGCAGTCATTCCAAGGGCGGCCTTGCAGACCCATTACAAGAACATAGTAGCCGATGAAATGCGGTCGCACCCCATTTTCAAGCAGTTTGGCATAGGCCGCATCTGCCCCGATTTCGCGTAAGGCTTCAGCGGATGTTATCCCAACAGCGGCCAACGATTTTTCATACGCAGGGCCAAGGTTGCGAATTGTCGTGACGGACGTGGACATTCCGTCAGCTTAAGTCAGTTTTATCCAGAGCTCTAGATGCTGGCCCAGTCGTCGAACTTGATGGGTTCCTGAACGGGTTCTGGATTAGGTTTGCGATCTTCTGGATCGGGAGTTGGATTAGCCATTTCGGACCTCGATACTCATTTAAACACACACAGATCAGCAGGGAAAAAAGACGTATGGCTGAAGGATCTGTGCCATTAGTATGGCATTTTTTTCGAATTTTGCCAAATCGGGTCCGTTTCGGCCATAATTCGGACGGCGACAAAAGGCCGTTTTTTGTTCATTCAAAGCAACCAATCCAAGCGATTGGTTCGGGTTATGCTGTTTGGAAAATTGGCTCCGGCGGTAGGGATCGAACCTACGACCAATTGATTAACAGTCAACTGCTCTACCGCTGAGCTACGCCGGAACTGAGGCGCGATATAGCAAGGTGGATTCGTGGCGTAAAGGGTCTTTCGGTGTGAAGGTCATCAGATTTTTGCAAACCGCGCCGTTGGGGAGATTTTGCCTGCCGAACTCACAAGGCCACGGGTGTGCAGATCAATCAGATGGGCCAGAACATTGCGCTCAGCCGCTGGCCAGAGCTTCGGATCGACGTCTGTGTAGATTTCAGCGGTCAGCGTGCCGGGCGTCATGGCGCCACGGCCCAATTTATTCAGGATCTGGCGCTCCCGTATCTTTCGATGTGACAGAAGCTCCGACAGACGGGCCGGCGGGTCTTCGACGGGCCCGCCATGACCGGGATAATAAGTTTTCTCAGGGCGCGCCTGAAGCGTTTCCAGCGACGTCATGAAATCGGTCAGGTGCCCGTCGGGAGGCGAGACCATCGATGTGGCCCAGTCCATGACCATATCGCCCGATAGCAGGATGTTTTTCTTCTCCCAAGCGAAGCACAGGTGGTTGCCCATATGGCCGGGGGTGTGGATGGCGACCAGATCCCAGTTGGTGCCCGATATCACGTCGCCATCTTTGAGCGTGACATCGGGCAGAAACGTCTCATCCACGCCTTCGCCCCCATCAAGCGCGTCCAAGCCCTTCATCACCGATGCGCGTCCGGCGTTGCTGGGGCCAAACCCGTGAACCCTCGCATCCGTGATCTGAGCGAGCGTCATCGCAAGTGGGGAATGGTCAACATGGCTATGGGTGACAAGAATATGCGAGATCCGCTGTTCCGCAGTCAAAGCCCCCAGAATGGCGTCGAGATGCGATTGCTCTGGGGGGCCGGGATCAATCACCGCAATGTCGCGTGTGCCAACGAGATAGGTATTTGTGCCGTGATAAGTCATCGGCGAGGGGTTGGGGGCCAGAATACGCCGGAACCCGTTGAAAATGCGTTCGGGCGCGCCGACACGGGGGCGTTGTGTGGATTGTCCTGCCATGCCCCTTTTCCTTTGCACCGCCTACGCTTACGCTCTGGCCAGCATGGCACAGTTCTCGATCAAACGCTATCTTCCCCGCGGGCTCTACGGACGTGCAGCGCTCATCTTGCTGGTGCCGATTGTTACGATCCAGATCGTTGTGTCTCTTGCGTTTATCCAGCGTCTTTATGAGCGTGTGACGGAGCAGATGACCGAGAATATCGGGGTGGAGTTGCAACTGCTATATGATGAGGTTGCAGACGCTCCGGACCTTGCTGCGGCACAGACTGACCTTGAAAAAGTCGCGCGTGCCTTGAGGCTTGATGCCGACCTGCCCGGTGAACCTTATGAGAATCGCAGACGATTCTACGATGTTTCCGGCAGGGTGATGGTGGAGATCTTGCGGAACAGGTTTCCGCAGCTGGTCGGGATAGATTTGATCGAGAACCGCAAGATCGTTTACATGACGGTTCCGACGGATAAGGGGTTGCTTTCTGTCCGTTTTCCGCGACGTCGGGTATCCGCGACGAACCCGCATCAACTTTTGGTCTGGATGGTTTTGACCAGTGCCTTGATGACGATCATTGCGTATTTGTTTCTGAGAAATCAGCTGCGACCTATTCGAAGGCTATCGCGCGCAGCTGAAGCTTTCGGCAAGGGGAATGTCGTCAAATACAGCCCGGGCGGTGCCACGGAGGTGCGTGCGGCGGGCAACGCTTTTCTCAATATGCGTAACCGGATCGAGCGACAGATTGAGCAACGTACGATGATGTTGTCGGGGGTCAGCCATGATTTGCGCACGCCTCTGACACGCCTGAAATTGGGCCTGTCGATGCAGCCAGATACCAAGGATATCCAGAAGCTCTCGCGCGATGTGGATGAAATGGAAAGCCTGATCGAGACATTTCTCGATTTCGCCCGGATGGATGCGATGGAAGATCGCGAGGAGACAAATCTGACCCAGCTGATTACTGACGCTGCCGATAATGTCCGCCGGACCGGGGCGCAGGTTACGCTCAATCTGCCCGACGAGAACATACCGACGCTGAAATTGCGGCCGATCGCCTTGGCGCGGGCTTGTGAAAACCTGATCGCGAATGCGGTGCGATATGGCTCGTCTGCGCTGGTCACGGCCACTGTGCTCGAGACCGCCATTCGCATTCGAGTCGAGGATGATGGACCGGGCATCCCAAGTGAAAGCCGGGAAGAGGCACTGAAACCCTTTGCCCGGCTTGATACGGCGCGCAATCAGAACAAGGGCAGTGGTGTGGGCCTTGGGCTTGCTATCGTGTCTGATGTGGTGCGAAGCCACGGTGGAACGCTTCGACTTGGGGAGAGCGAAACCTTGGGAGGCTTATGTGCTGATATTATTCTGCCAAGATGACGGTGTGGTAGGCCCGGCAGGACTTGAACCCGCAACCAAAGCGTTATGAGCGCTCTGCTCTAACCAATTGAGCTACAGGCCCGTCTGAAGGGATGGCTACCAGAGTGGCGCCGCGCGTCAAGTCCCAAGCGTTGCTCTCGCATTGTGTTTGCGACCGAGGCGGGATTAGCTGGGTGAGAAAGAACGAAGGGGATGATTGATGAGCCGTGATCCGTACGATCCCGAGACGGACGGTGCCGAGACAGATTTTGCTGCGCGCATGTCCTATGGAGATTACTTATCCATTGATCGGATATTGTCGGCGCAACATCCGATTTCGGCGGCTCCTGACGAGCTGCTGTTCATTATCCAGCATCAGACGTCCGAGCTTTGGATGAAGCTTATGCTACATGAGTTACGTGCTGCGCGGCTGGCTATTTCTCAGGACCGCATTCCGGAGGCCATGAAATTGCTCGCCAGAGTCTCAAGGATCATGGAGCAGTTGAACAACGCTTGGGAGGTTCTGCGCACCATGACACCAAGCGATTACACGACCTTTCGCGAAAGTCTTGGGCAAAGCTCAGGCTTTCAATCGCTGCAGTATCGTTTGATCGAGTTCATTTTGGGCAACCGCAATCAGTCGATGATGAAAGCTCATTCTCATGACGCAGCTGCTACAGAAGTGCTGAAGGCGGAATTGAAAGTACCGAGCCTTTATCAAGAGGTGCTGCGCTTTGCGGCGCGCAAGGGTCAGGTGATTCCAAACTCTGTGCTTGAGCAAGTTGAGACGGCGCCACATGCCACAGTGGATGAGGTCGTTGATATGTGGGGGCGGGTTTATCGCGACACGGACGCGCATTGGACGCTTTACGAGTTGGCCGAAAAGCTTGTCGATCTGGAGGATTATTTCCGACGCTGGCGGTTTAACCATGTCACAACTGTTGAACGGGTGATCGGATTCAAGCGCGGCACAGGCGGAACTGGTGGTGTGAGCTACCTTAAGCGAATGCTTGAGGTGGAGCTTTTCCCAGAGCTGTGGCGTGTGAGAACCATGCTTTGACCCTTGGCCTGTTGTGCCGCGCGGGGGCTTGTTGTATCGGCTTTGCAAGCTGCGCGAGGGGGCACACCTATCATGACTGAGAGCAAGAAAAATGGGCTGTCCTACGCGGATGCAGGTGTTGATATCGATGCAGGCAACGCGCTAGTTGATCGAATCAAGCCCGCCGCCAAACGCACAACACGCTCCGGTGTGATGTCGGGGTTAGGTGGGTTTGGTGCACTATTCGATCTCAAGGGGGCAGGGTATCAGGACCCGATCCTTGTAGGTGCTACGGATGGTGTAGGCACCAAGCTGCGGATCGCAATCGACACCGGAGAAGTGGATGGCGTGGGCATTGACCTGGTGGCGATGTGCGTCAACGATCTTGTCTGTCAGGGCGCAGAGCCGCTATTTTTTCTGGATTATTTTGCAACCGGGAAGCTTGAGCTTGATCAGGCGGCACGGATCATCGAGGGCATTGCAGAGGGTTGCGTGCGCTCTGGCTGCGCCTTGATCGGCGGTGAGACTGCTGAGATGCCGGGGATGTATCCTGAGGGTGATTTTGATCTGGCAGGCTTCGCCGTGGGCGCGATGGAGCGGGGCACAGAATTGCCGAAGGATGTCCGAGAGGGCGATGTGTTGCTTGGTCTAGCGTCCGATGGGGTGCATTCGAACGGTTATTCGCTTGTACGTCGTGTGGTGGAAACCAGCGGCCTTGACTGGGAAGCGGATTGTCCGTGGGGTGAGGGAAGCCTTGGCGCGGCCCTTCTTGCGCCGACGCGGCTCTATGTGAAATCCTGCCTGTCGGTGCTAAAGGCGGGCCATCTGCGCGCCCTTGCACATATAACAGGTGGTGGGCTGACCGAGAATATCCCGCGCGTTCTGCCTGAGGGGCTTGGTGTCGAAATTAATCTCAACAGCTGGTCGTTGCCCGGCGTGTTCCAATGGCTGGCGTCGCAAGGCGGGATTGTCGAAAGAGAGCTGTTGAAGACCTTCAACTCCGGTATTGGCATGGTGCTGGTTGTGCCGCAGGACAAAGCTGACGCATCAGCTGCTTTGTTGAAAGAGCAGGGTGAGACGGTCTTTACCATCGGACGGGTGACCAAAACGCCCGGTGTCGCGTATTCCGGGTCTCTTCTTTGAGCAAACGGGTCGCAATCCTGATCTCTGGCGGCGGTTCCAACATGGTGCGGCTTTGCGAAAGCATGACGGGTGATCATCCGGCGCGCGCTTGCCTTGTTCTCTCTAACCGGGAAGACGCTGGAGGTTTGCAAAAAGCCCGTGAGATGGGCGTTGCAACGGCGGTGGTTGATCACAAACCTTATGGCGAGGATCGCGCGCGGTTCGAAGATGCCCTGATTAATGTAATTGATTCCGCTCGTCCCGATATTGTTTGCCTTGCCGGCTTCATGCGTGTTCTGACGTCGCATTTTGTTGATCACTATCATGGGCGGATGCTGAACATTCACCCCTCGCTTCTACCGAAGTATCGCGGGTTACATACCCATGCGCGTGCGCTGGATGCGGGCGAGACTATTGCCGGGTGCACGGTGCATGAGGTGACGCCTGTTCTGGATGACGGTCCTATTCTTGGGCAGGCGCAGGTGCCGGTGCTCCCCGATGACACGCCTGACAGTCTCGCTGCACGTGTGCTTGAGATGGAACATGTTTTGTACCCGGCCACTTTGAGGGCGTTTGCCTCTGGTCAGCACGGTCGCGTTGAATTGAAACATCCAGCCCTTCCCATTTGAGCCTGAACGGATTAGGAACGATCTACAGAGGGGCGAGAACAAGAAGTAATAAGACCCGACACACCACATGAAGACACTTACCACGACTGAAGAGCTGAAGGCTTATTGTGATCGCGCGAAGCGATTTTCATATGTAACGGTCGACACAGAATTCCTGCGTGAACGCACCTACTACGCCAAGCTGTGCCTTATCCAGCTCGCGATGCCATCGGATGAAGACGACGCCGCGGTTTTGGTGGACCCTATCATTGGCGACGAGATGTCGTTGGAACCGCTCTATGACCTGTTCCGCGATGAGGCGGTTGTGAAGGTTTTTCACGCAGCCCGGCAGGATCTTGAGATCTTCTTTGTCGAGGGGGGTGTCATTCCGGTGCCGCTATTCGACACGCAGGTTGCCGCGATGGTCTGCAATTTTGGTGAGCAGGTGGGGTACGAGACGCTGGTGCGCAAGATTGCCAAGGCGTCCGTCGACAAGACCTCACGCTTTACCGATTGGTCCAGACGCCCGTTGACCGACGCCCAGAAGAACTATGCGTTGGCCGATGTCACCCATTTGCGCGATATCTACGAGTATCTCTCCAAAAGGCTCGACCGTACCAAACGGAAGCCTTGGGTTGAGGAAGAGATGGCTATTCTGCGCGATCCAGGCACCTACCGGGTGGAGCCGGCAGAGGCTTGGCGGCGTGTGCGTGTGCGTTCAAATGCACCGAAGTTTTTGGCGATTGTGCGCGAACTAGCAGAGTTTCGTGAGACCCACGCGCAAGAACGTAATATTCCGCGCAACCGTATTTTCAAGGATGACGCACTTCTGGAGATTGCCTCGACTAAGCCGAAATCGGTGAAGGATTTGAGTAAGTCGCGCTTGCTGTTACGCGAAGCGCGTAAGGGCGATATCGCCGATGGTATTGTTGCGGCGGTCGAGCGGGGCCTGAACTGCAAGCCGGACGACATGCCCAAAGTGCCGGCGGCGCGTGACAAGAGCTCTATCAACGCAGCTTTGGCCGATCTGTTGCGTGTGCTTTTGAAAGCGAAAGCAGAAGAACATGGTGTGGCGCAAAAGCTGATCGCCACCGCGGCTGATCTTGACGATATCGCTATGGGGGATCGTGGTCTTCTCGCGCTGACCGGATGGCGCGCGGAAGCGTTTGGCAAAGACGCACTACGACTCTGTGCTGGTGAGTTGGCTTTATCGGCAGATGGCGCTTCAGTTAAACTGATCGAGCTTTAGCCCTAGCGGCGCACGGTGCGCCGATTTGCGCGTCCAATCACAGTGATTGAGCGAACAGAGGACAGCTTGAAAGTCGAGACGTCTTCACCTGCGATAATTTCGCGTGATCTTTGTGTGCTCTGGCGACGTGGTTCCAAGGGGCGGGCCACCCGGAATTCATACACCAGTTGAGTGGGGTCATCGCGTTCAATCTCGACAAGCTCTGCGGCCCAGTATCCCTGGGTCGGCGGAAGTCCCACAGCCCGGATAATTGCGCCTTCCGGCGTGGGGTCCACGTTAAGCGACACGATTTGCTCGGCGAAGCGGCGACGATCTTGCTGAAATGCGCCTTCGTCCACCTCAACGGTGTCTTCCCGGTCGCGACCGAACCAGTTGAACGGATTCAAGCGTGAGTCTCTGACCCGGCCACAGGCCGATAGTCCAACCGTGGCTGCAGCCATCACTAGAAATGCGCGTCGCGATGTGCCTGCCATGGAATGCCCCTCGTGGTCTTGCCTGTGTTTCCGATGAATAGCCTGCGAAGGGGGGCTTGAAAAGCCCGCGCTGCGCTGGACGTCCAGTTTGTCACGCGCTAGGTCGGAGGAAATCACGCATCAAGGAGCCGATGCCATGGCGCAGGACGCCTTTGAAGAGCTTGTAGAGACCTTTGAGTTTTTGGACGATTGGGAAGATCGCTACCGTCATGTCATTGATCTTGGCAAGGCGATGGACCCGCTTGATGAGGCCTTGAAGGTTCCTGCGACCAAGGTTGATGGATGTGCCAGCCAGGTCTGGCTGCACAGCAAGATCGAGGACGGGCAGTTTACCTTTGAAGGTGAAAGCGACGCGATGATCGTGCGCGGGCTGATTGCTGTTCTGAAAACACTGTATTCTGGACTGCCCGTGGCGTCTGTCGGGACGGTGGACGCGCCAGCCGAACTGGGGCGGCTTGGTTTGAATGACCATCTTTCAGCGCAACGCTCGAACGGGTTGCGCGCTATGGTTGAGCGTATTCGGGAAACAGCCGCCGCTGCAGCGAGCTAGTCGGTCGCGTTGGACAGGTTTGACAGCTCCGTCTGCAAGTCACCATAGCCAGTCAAGCGAAACTCATAGGGTAAGTTGAGCTTGGTGGCGCAAAGCTTTGCTTTTTCTTGTAAATCTCGGTTCTCGGTTTGTGCGAGATAGACCAGCTTTTCGTAGTGTTCGAAGTACATATCCCGAAGCTCGGGATGGCGGTCCAACCCCAGTGGTTTGGTGACAAAAGCATCGAACTGGCGGACCAGAAAATCAGTGAGATAGAAAGCGGTGAACTCGCCGCGAGCTTCGAAGGCTTCATTGCCCTCAAAGAAACTATAGCAATGCGGCCCTGCAACCATTTCAACACCAAGACGCGCACATGCGGCTTGTAGCAGGCCGCCAGTGCCGCAATCCGCGTACACCACGAAAATCTTGTCGTATTGATCTCGGTGTTCGGCGATCGCGGCCTCTACTGCCGGAGTGATTTTGTCCGGTGTATTGTGCAAGATTGCGGGCAGGCATTGAAGATCCATATGCGACCAGCCATTCATGTCGATCAGTGCCAGAATTTCGCGTGCAAGTGCGCCGCAGGCCAGAAGTAGCACGCGTCCCTCGGATTGTGCGGTCAAGCCGTGTTCGGTCAGCAGGTGATCGTCCAGCTTCATTAGCTGCGCCTTCTCAGCCAAAATAGCAAAGCTGCCAATCCAGGCAGAACGATCACCGCATAGCCGGTAATTCCTAGCGGCGCCACTTGCGAGGCCACCAAAATTGTAAGAGCCGCGCCCGCGATTGCGAGGCAAACAAGGAAAATCGGATGGTTTATGTGCATGTGTGAGGTCTCCTGTTCGACCTTATCTATGCATGGCTTCGACTCTTTGCACGGCAGGGCGTGCCGCCATGGCCTCAAAATGTGCGGCAAGACGCGGGGTCTGGTGTATATCGACACCGTCGCCTTCAAGCCAACGCGCAATTGCGTAAAGATAGATATCTGCCGTCGTGTATTGCGCGCCCAGCACCCATGGGCTGCCCAGATAGGTTGTTTCTATGATGCGGGCACTTTCGGCCATCGTCTCCGGCACCTTGGCTGTCATAGATTTTCGCGCGGCGTCATCGTCCGACCAGCGATGACCTCGCATTTTGTGGGCATGGTTCACGTGCATGGTTGAGGCGAGATACAGGTGGATCTCCTCCAGCTTGGCCTTTTGCCAAGGATCGGTGGGGGCCAAGCCAGCCTCGGGATGCGTCGTTGTGAGATAATTCAGGATGGCCGAGGTCTCGGTCAGAATCCCATGTTCAGTGATTAGCGCGGGCACCCGTCCTTTGGGATTGATACGATGATACAAAGCCTGGGTCTGTTCGCCTTTGGAGAAGTCGATCCACGTGAGATGATGCGCGATGCCGAGTTCTTCCAATGCGATATGGGCGGCGACTGATATGGTGCCCTTGGCAAGTGTCAGTTCAATCATCTTTGGTCACCCTCTTGTTTTGTCAGGGACACCTTATGCAAAGAAAAAGGCGGGGACAGCCCCGCCTGATCAATTCCTTCGTCGAAAGGGGCTTTTATCCGGCGGCGAGCTGGTTGTGCTTGCGCGCCATGAATTCCTTCGCCGTTTCCACCGCAACTGCGGCGTCCCGGCAATAAGCGTCAGCGCCTATGGCTTTGCCAAATTCTTCATTCAATGGAGCGCCACCGACCAGAACGGTGTAGTCGTCGCGGATGCCTTTTTCGACCAGCGTGTCGATCACAACCTTCATGTAAGGCATAGTAGTTGTCAGCAGAGCGGACATGCCCAAAATATCTGGCGCTTCGCTTTCGAGCGCTTCGAGATAGGCTTCGACCGCATTGTTGATCCCGAGATCGACAACTTCGAAACCAGCGCCTTCCATCATCATGGATACAAGGTTCTTGCCAATGTCGTGAATGTCACCCTTGACGGTGCCGATGACCATCTTGCCCACGCGCGGAGCGCCGGTTTCAGCGAGCAGTGGTTTCAGGATCGCCATGCCGCCCTTCATCGCGTTGGCCGCCAGCAAAACCTCAGGTACAAACAAAATCCCGTCACGGAAGTCATTTCCGACGATGGTCATACCACCGACCAAGGCTTTGGTCAGAACGTCGTAAGGTTCCCAGCCCCGTTCCAGAAGGATATTAACCCCTTCTTCGATCTCTTCCTTGAGACCGTCATAGAGGTCATCAAACATCTGTTGGACAAGCTCTTCGTCATCGAGCTCGGAAAGGATGATATCGTCTTCTTCGTCAGACATTCTTTTAACTCCGGTATGCGGTCGCATGCGTGCCTGAGCTGAGCATTGCGATTTTCATCTGATTTCCACGCGACAAGTTGCGACAATTTGAAGGTCGCAACCGACCCCGCTTGTAAATGTTCTTGTTACGTTCTAATCTTTTTTCATGGTGCAACTGCAGCATAATCACGGGCCCAGAGCAAAGGGCAGGGCGGCGGGGTCGAACCGAACCAACCGCTTTGAACGATTTGAAAAAATCGCTGAGGATGATGGCTGGGATGCACCGTGGGACCCTGGAATATTGCGCACCGAGACGCGTATCGAAGCGCCCCGAAAGATTATCACCAAGAACAGTTCGCCCGATCTGAGTTTTGATCGCTCTATCAATCCCTATCGCGGCTGCGAACACGGGTGCATTTACTGCTTCGCGCGCCCGAGCCACGCTTATCTGGGGCTTTCGCCGGGTCTGGATTTCGAGACACAGCTTCTGGCACGTCCGACCGCGCCGCAGCTTTTGCGAAAGGAATTGTCTGCGCGCCGCTACACGCCACGAGTGATCGCGATTGGCACGAATACGGATGCCTACCAGCCGATCGAGAGAGAGCATCGGATCATGCGCGGTATCCTGGAAGTGTTGCGGGAGTTTCGACATCCGGTGGGTATTGCGACTAAGGGCGCCTTGGTGACGCGGGACGCAGATATTCTGGGTGAGATGGGACAGGCCGGTTTGGCGCGGGTGGGGATTACCATCACCACCCTTGATCCTGAGGTGTCGCGCCGGATGGAGCCGCGTGTGCCGGGTCCTGCGCAGCGATTGCGCATGATCGAGGCGTTGAGCCAAGCCGGGTGTCCTGTACGGGTTATGATCTCGCCGGTGATCCCCGGGCTGACCGATCACGAGATCGAAGCAATTATGGCGGCCGCAAAAGACGCCGGGGCCGTGGCTGTAAGCGCGATAACCTTGCGCTTGCCCAGAGAGGTTTCGGTGCTGTTTCAGGAGTGGCTGGCGGAACACTACCCCAACCGGGCCGAGGGCGTGATGCGTAAGGTGCGTGCGATGCATGGCGGCAAGGACTACGATGCAACCTGGGGGCAGCGCTTGGTCGGGCAGGGCATCGAAGCAGCCTTGATCCAGAAGCGTGTCGCTGTTGCTCGCAAGAAGTTGGAACTGGCCGCGCGGCTGCCGGACTTGCGGTGCGACCTGTTCAAGGTTCCTCAGAGCGGGCCAGAGCAGCTCAGTCTGTTCTGAACACTGCAACACGGCACTTATGCAACGCTGTTGCGTCTGCGTCTTGTCGCCCGACGTGCAGGTGCCTGAGATTGGTCGCCAGTACCGTCATTGGCGGACGAAAATCCACCCAACTGCTTTTCGATATGCTCGAGCGTTGGTTTTGGTCCTTTGGGGCGCGTTTCCAACGCCTCGCGCATCTGGCGCAGATGCTCGGGCGTTGTGCCACAGCAGCCGCCGATGATTTTGGCGCCGGAATCGCGTGCAAGCACTGCATAGTCCGCCATCAATTCGGGCGTTCCGTCATAGTGGATGTGCCCATCGTGATACTTCGGGATACCGGCGTTCCCCTTGGCTATGATGCTTTGCGAACTGTTCTCGAACCCAAGCACAGTACGCAGCAGATCAGAGGATCCCACGCCGCAATTTGCTCCGTATGCCAACGGCTTATGGGGCAATCTTCGTGCAAGTTCAGTTAGCTTTGGAGCGGTTAGTCCCATCATTGTGCGGCCTGCGGTGTCAAAGCTCATGGTGCCGCACCAGGACATGTCGGCCAACCGAGCCGCTTCCGCCGCGGCCTTATATTCTTCGGGCGCTGAAATTGTTTCAACCCAAAGTACGTCAGCACCACCGGCCTTCAGACCTTCGGCTTGCTCATGAAACATCTCCACAGCGGTTTCATGGGTCAGGCTGCCCATAGGTGCCATTATTTCGCCGGTTGGACCCATGGAGCCTGCCACGACGACGGGATGATCCGCATTATCTGCTACGTCCCGGCCGATCTCGGCAGCCAGTTTGGAGAGCTCAAACGCGCGTTTTTCTGCGCCATGTAGTTTAAGGCGAGATGCATTGGACCCGAATGAGTTGGTCAGAAACAGGTCACTGCCTGCGTTTACCGGCCCTTCATAGAGCGCTTTGATTCTGTCAGGATGTTCTTCATTCCAGAGTTCAGGCGCGTCGCCAGAGCTTAGGCCCATATTGAACAATTGTGTACCAGTCGCACCATCCGCCAAAATCCAGTCGCGATCTGCGAGAAGGGTTTGAAGGGAAGATCTCGTCATGGGTGTTTGTCCTGATATCAGTGCGGCGCTGTTTAGAAATGCGCGTGACATGATTGCCAGGATGAATCAAATTCATAATCAGCATAATCATTATGAATTCGGTGGAGGTGGTCGCCCGGTGAGGCGACCATCCAGATATCTTAGTCCAGCTCTGCCATGATTTGAGCTTTGGCCTCAGCCATCAGCTCGGCCATCTTCGCGCGGATCGTATCATCGTCGGCTTTGCCGCCGAGATCGCCAGAAATCTTGCGAAACACGTCGTCATCGCCTGCTTCTTCGAAATCGGCTTTGACAACCTCCTTTGCATAAGCGCTGGCGTCATCTCCGGATTTTCCCATAAGATCAGCGGCCCAAAGTCCCAGAAGTTTGTTGCGGCGGGCCTCCGCTTTGAACTGCATCTCGGCGTCATGAGCGAATTTGTTTTCAAACGCATTTTCGCGATCGTCGAAAGTGGCCATTGGGTCATATCCTGCATCTAAGTTGGCGTTAATCCTGATATGCCCTTCGATGGGGGTGGATACAAGAGGCGGGTGATCGCCTTGCTTGTATGAGCGCTCTGTGTGGCCTATAGCGACGCAAACCGAACTGAGCGGTTGAGTCCCCATAGGACAGGAAAGAGAAGCCCATGGCGCGCCGGAAGAAGATTTACGAAGGCAAAGCGAAAACGCTCTATGAAGGCCCCGAGCCGGGAACGCTGGTCCAGTATTTCAAGGATGATGCGACGGCATTTAACGCGGAAAAGCGCGATGTAATTGAGGGCAAGGGCGTCCTGAACAATCGTTTGAGCGAATATTTCATGACGGGTCTCGCGCAGATCGGAGTGCCGACGCATTTTTTGAAGCGGCTGAACATGCGTGAGCAGTTGATCCGCGCGGTGGAGATCATTCCGTTGGAAGTAATCGTGCGCAACTATGCTGCGGGCTCTATGGCCAAGCGCCTTGGATTGGATGAAGGTACGGTGCTGCCGCGTCCAATTGTTGAGTTTTCTTACAAAAACGACGATTTGGGCGATCCGCTGGTGCCCGAGGAATATATCATCGCCTTTGGATGGGCGTCACAACAGGACCTGGATGACATGGTGGCGCTCGCGCTGCGTGTAAATGATTTCATGTCAGGCGTTATGTATGGCGTTGGCATCAAGCTTATCGATTTCAAGATCGAGATTGGTCGCTTGTATGATGGCGACTTCCAGCGGCTTGTCGTGGCCGACGAAATTAGCCCGGACAGTTGCCGGCTTTGGGATATCGAAACGGGCGAGAAACTGGATAAAGATGTATTCCGCCGCGATCTTGGCAGCCTGACCGATGCTTATACAGAGGTAGCGACGCGTCTTGGGGTAATGCCGCAAAACGTAACGCCGGTGACGAAGCCTACCTTGATCAACTAATGTTGCGCGGATGGCTTAGACGGGTTCTGGGGGGATCGAAGCGCCAGCTTATCCTCGGCAGCGCCGCTGCCAACGCCTTGGTCCGCGAAGAGATGGCCGCGCGCGGGGACGATGGTCTGACACCGCGCAGGGTGAAACATCAGGCAAAACCTGATCCAAGCCGGAATTTTGCGTCACAATACGAGGTTTTTGATTTTTTGGGCAGTTTCGATCTTGTCCTTTCGGAGACCGGGTTTCAAAACAGAATTGAGTTCGAGCACGAAACGGAGGTTGCGTCGGAGGCATTTGATACCTTCACCAGCACCATGTTCGATGAGCTTGAAGCGATGGGGTGGATTTATGAAGGTTGGGAAACGGCCTACATAAAAAGTTAGGAGCAAGGCAGCTATGAAAGCACGTGTGCATGTAATGCTGAAAAACGGGGTGCTTGACCCGCAGGGTGAGGCTGTTCGCCACGCCCTCGGATCATTGGGGTTTGATGGGGTGGAAGGTGTCCGACAAGGCAAGGTGATTGACCTTGATCTGGCGGAAGGCACTTCCGAGGACGCCGTCAAAGAGATGTGTGAGAAGCTGCTGGCCAACACAGTCATCGAATCCTACCAGATCGAGATGCAGGTCTGATGCGCGCCGGTGTCATCGTCTTTCCCGGATCAAACTGTGATCGTGACCTCGCCGAAGGATTCAAAGCTGCGGGCGCTGATGTCACTATGGTTTGGCACAAGGATACCGCGCTGCCGAGTGGGCTCGATATCGTGGGTATTCCGGGAGGTTTTTCGTTCGGAGACTATCTGCGTTGCGGTGCGATTGCCGCGCAATCACCGATTTCCAAGGCGGTTGTTGATTTTGCCGAAAAAGGCGGGCACGTGCTTGGAATCTGTAATGGATTTCAGGTGTTATGCGAGACCGGGCTGCTTCCGGGCGTCTTGATGCGCAACGCAGGTTTGCGATTTGTCTGCCGACAGGAACGCCTCGAGGTCGCGACCGAAAACAGCGCGTTCACCGGCAGATATAAGCTGGATGAGGAAATCACGATCCCGATAGCGCATCACGATGGGAATTTTTCCGCCGATGCCGATTTGGTGGCTCAATTGGAGGCCGAAGATCGGGTGGCGTTTCGGTATCTGGATAACCCAAATGGGTCTGCGGGCGACATTGCGGGGATTTTATCAGAAAACCGTAGGGTTTTGGGACTTATGCCGCATCCCGAGCGGGCTGTCAGCGATGCCCAAGGCAATAGCGACGGAATGCGGGTTTTCACCTCTCTGACGGAAGCGCTTGTTGCGGCATAATTCCGCTTAAGCCTGCGCTTGAGAGTGCGCGGGGTTAGGCCTAGAGTCGGCGACATGAAGCTCGGGGCTCCCTCAGAGGCGAAATCCGCCAGCCAACCTATGACGCTCAAGGCGTTGTGGACAGTTCGGATTGTTGTCATTTTGCTGATCGCCTTGGCCGTCGCGACGATCTGGGTGTCCAACCTGTGGCTGACGCAGAGCTTTACCGAAACAACGCGAAATCGCGCAGAGCTGCGCAGCGCCTTATATTCGAACGCGATTAACGGCGAGTTGAAACGCCATCAGATTGTGCCTCTGCTGCTGTCTCGTGACCCGTTTATGATCACCGCTTTGAATTCGCAGGATTTCACCTCGACCTCGCAACGGTTGATTTCTTTCGCTGAAGAGATCGGGACGTCAGGTCTGCGATTGTTGGACAGTGAAGGGCGGGTGGTTGCGTCTTCGGATCGAAACGAGCTTGGCCAAAACCTGCGTTCGGAGAGATACTTTGTCGACGCGCTGCGGGCCAGTGATACGATCTTTTCAGCGGAGCAGTTGGAAAGCGGTGGCTTCAGTTTTGTCTACGCCCGGCGGATCGAGTTTGAAAAAGAAGGCTTGGGCGTCATGGTCGTGGATGTCGATCTTCAATCGCTCGAAGGCCGCTGGCGGTCGCCAACCGAGGCGGTACTAGTGACCAATAGTGAAGGTGAGATCATCATCGCGACGGACCCGCGATGGCGTGGTTTGACCATGGAAGAAGCTTTGGTACGCACGGCACCTGCCTCAGCTATTCGGCGCGCTTTTGAGGCCACGGGCGGTTATCTTGAGCTGTCAGGTCATGATACCTACTTCCGCGGCGAGGCGGTGATGCGCACGGATAGCCGTATCGGGTTTCGCGGCTGGCGGCTGACGACATTCTCCAGCTACGCATCTGTGCGAGAGCGGGTTAACGGCGTGCTCGCCATCGAGATCATGATTTTCGCTATTCTGCTGGCATTAGCGTTCTATATGCTCTCGCGTCGCGCCCAGTCTCAAGTGGGGATATTCCGTCGTGAATCCGAGCAACTCAGAGCGCTGAATGCGCGTCTCAGCAGCGAGATTGCTGAACGGAAGAAGGTTCAAAAAAACCTCGAAGTTGCCGAGCAGTCTTTGGCACAGAGCCAGAAATTGGCTGCTTTGGGTGAGATGTCTGCCGCGGTCAGTCACGAGCTAAACCAACCACTGGCCGCTATGCGAACTTATCTGGCGGGGGCCAAACTGCTTCTGCAACGCAAGCGCGTGGACGAGGCCCAAAGCTCGTTCCAGCGTATCGACGATCTGATCAGCCGCATGGGCGCGATCACCAAACAGCTCAAATCCTATGCCCGCAAAGGCGGCGAGGATTTGGAGCCTGTTGATTTGCGAAATGCTGTCTCCGGGTCGTTGTCGATGATGGAGCCGCAGTTGAAGCAATCCCAGATTCAGGTCACCACGACGCTTCCCGATGAACCGGTTCTGGTATTGGCGGACCGCGTACGTCTGGAACAGGTGATCATCAACCTGTTTCGCAACGCGCTGGATGCAACGAAGGTCGTCGCCGCGCCGCAGATCGATATTCTGCTGACACAAGGTGAGACGGCTACCTTGACATTAAGAGACAACGGAAATGGCATCGAAAATCTCGATGATCTTTTTGAGCCTTTCTACACGACGAAATTGCCCGGAGAGGGGGTCGGTCTTGGATTGGCGATCAGCTCTGGGATTGTAACAGATTTGGGCGGCAATCTAACCGCCCGGAACGGACAAGCGGGTGGGGCGGTCTTCGAGATGCAGCTTCCGCTTTATTCACAAGATGAACAATCAGCGGCGTCGAGCGAGGCCGCAGAATAAATCGAGAAAGGGGTCGCACCATGTCTAGTGCTCTCAAAATCGCTATCGTTGATGACGAACAGGATATGCGTCAATCCATAAGCCAGTGGCTGGCGTTGTCTGGCTATGACACCGAAACCTTTGGCAGCGCGGAAGACGCACTGAAAGGGATCGGATCGAACTACCCCGGCATCGTTGTGTCGGACATTCGCATGCCTGGCATGGACGGGATGCAGTTTCTCAAGCGACTGATGAGCCAGGATTCGTCCCTGCCGGTGATCATGATCACGGGACATGGTGACGTGCCGATGGCGGTTGAAGCGATGCGGGTTGGTGCTTTTGACTTTTTGGAGAAGCCGTTCAACCCGGACAGGATGACCGAGCTTGCGAAGAAAGCCACCTCAAGTCGCCGTTTGACGCTTGATAACCGGGCCTTGCGGCAGGAGTTGTCGGATGGCTCCGCGCTAATGAAGAAGCTGATCGGTTCAAGTCCGGCGATGGAACGGCTGCGCGAGGATATTTTGGATCTGGGTCAGGCCGATGGCCATGTTCTGATCGATGGCGAAACGGGTACAGGTAAAACGCTAACGGCTCATGCGCTGCATGCGGTGGGTCCCCGTGCGGGCAAGAAATTCGTTGTTCTGAGCTGCGCTGCCTTTGATGAGATGGCGCTGTCCAAGCGTCTCTTTGATCCGGTTGAGGAGGGCGAAGCGCTGCCTCTGGTTGAAGAAGCGCGCGGCGGCACGCTTGTGTTGGAGGACATCGAGGCGCTGCCGGGTACGCTTCAAGCGCGTCTATTGCAGTTTATTAATGATCAGGGCACGCCGGCCGAGACCCGTATCATTGCAATCTGCAACACGCAGGAGCAGGACAAAACCTGTGAGGATATGATCCGTTCGGATCTGTATTACCGTTTGGCCGCCATGAAAATTACGCTGCCTCCGTTACGCCAGCGTGGAGAAGATATCCTGACACTATTCAACCGTTTTGGTGAGCAATATGGCGAGGAATATGGCTCGGACGCGCCTGAGGTGTCCGCGCAGGAGGCCGCGCAATTGTTGCAGGCACCGTGGCCGGGCAATGTTCGTCAGTTGATCAACGTCGCTGAGCGTGCGGTGCTGCAAAATCGGCGCGGGTCGGGCTCCATCGCTTCGCTGTTGATGGCTGATAACGCTGAAATGGGTCCGGTCATCACGACTGAGGGCAAACCATTGAAGGAATATGTGGAAGCGTTCGAGCGAATGCTGATCGACAACACCATGCGCCGCCACAAGGGCTCGATAGCATCGGTCATGGAAGAGCTTTGCCTGCCGCGGCGAACTCTGAATGAAAAAATGGCCAAGTATGGTCTGCAGCGTTCTGACTATCTTTGACGGGTACGCTGGTGTCGATGCGGCACTGCCTGAACGCATATAAAATCAAGCACGGCGCAGGGTCTCTTGCGCCGTTTGCTTTCTCACTGAAGGGTAGGTCTGACGCATAAAATCGGCTCTCACGTGGTCTAAATTCATCGCTAAATCAACATATGCTGCGCTGCGGCGCGCTTTGCGGATTGTAATTGTAATGTAAAACACCCTATTACGGAGGTACGGGCGGCGCGCCGACGCTGGCGCAGCAGTCCGGTTTTAGAGTTTCACTGCAGACTTTGTCTCGATTACCAAGACAGGCCTGACAGGATTAAGGGTCAGATGACCCGCAGCTGACGCGGATCAAAAGCGCGCAGCGACCAGAGTTGGCACAAGGCCGAACGGCCGTGTCGGAGAAAACGCGATGAGACGCGAGCAGGACAGTCGAGTGGAGTTGCAGGGGCTATTGGCCGCTGCCCACGGACATGATCCAAGCGTCCGGACAATCGCCCAAACAAGTCACCCCCTTCATCCCCGCGTGCCACGTTGGCCCCGCGGATCGAGCGGGTGCGAACGGATATCATGGCAAAAAAGATGCTTATCGATGCCACCCACGCGGAGGAGACCCGCGTTGTTGTGGCAGACGGAAACAAGGTCGAGGAGTTCGACTTTGAATCCGAAAACAAACGCCAGCTCGCTGGCAATATCTACCTCGCAAAAGTAACACGGGTTGAGCCGTCGCTTCAGGCGGCATTCGTTGACTATGGTGGAAACCGTCACGGGTTTCTTGCCTATTCCGAAATTCATCCGGACTACTACCAAATCCCGGTAGCCGATCGCGAAGCACTGATCGCTGAGGAACTGGCCTATGCCGAAGCAATGGCCGCCGAGGAAGAAGAACCTCCCAAGAGGACGCGTCGCTCGCGGTCCCGCTCGCGCGGCAAGGCTGCCAAGACCCATAGCGAAGATGCAACAACCTCTGCCGAGACCGAAGAAAGTGGTCTGGCTGTCATCGACCTTGATGAGGATGAGGTTGACGTATCCGATAAGGTAGCGGCGTCTCCAATGGAAACCGTGGCTGAAACCCCGGTTGAGACCCCGCTGGTCAGTGAAGATGACGAGGATGCGTCGGACGACACCGAGACCGAGGGCGACGGTGCTGACGCAGATCAATCCAGTGACGATGATGGCGATGACGCGGATACCGATGACGACATCGAAAGCGTTGCGCAGGAAAACGTGGACGACGAAATTCGCCAGCCGCGCAAGCCACGTCCAAAGCGCTACAAAATCCAAGAAGTTATCAAGGTACGTCAGATCCTCTTGGTGCAGGTTGTCAAAGAGGAGCGTGGCAACAAGGGTGCAGCCCTGACGACCTATCTCTCATTGGCGGGTCGCTATTGTGTGCTTATGCCCAACACCGCGCGCGGTGGTGGCATCTCGCGCAAGATCACCAATGCAGCGGACCGCAAGAAGCTCAAGGAGATCGCGGCAGAGATTGATGTGCCGAAAGGTGCCGGTTTGATCGTTCGCACGGCCGGTGCGCGTCGAACCAAGACAGAGATCAAGCGCGACTACGAATATCTCCAGCGCCAATGGGAGCAAATCCGGGCGCTGACGTTGAAGTCGATTGCGCCTGCACCGATCTATGAAGAGGGCGATTTGATCAAGCGATCGATCCGCGACCTGTATAATCGCGAGATTGACGAAGTGATGATCGAAGGCGAAGCGGGATACCGCGTGGCCAAGGACTTCATGAAAATGATCATGCCGTCCCATGCAAAGAACGTGAAGCATTACACCGACGCGATGCCCTTGTTTGCGCGCTATCAGGTCGAGAGCTACCTGTCAGGAATGTTCAATCCGACGGTTCAACTGCCATCAGGCGGCTATATCGTGATTGGCATCACTGAGGCGCTGGTTGCGGTGGACGTCAACTCTGGTCGGGCGACAAAAGAGGGTTCGATCGAGCAAACCGCCTTGAAGACCAATCTTGAGGCTGCCGATGAAGTCGCTCGCCAGATGCGCTTGCGCGACTTGGCGGGCCTGATCGTCATCGATTTCATCGATATGGAAGAGCGGCGCAACAACAACGCGGTTGAAAAGCGTCTGAAGGACAGACTGAAAACGGATCGCGCACGCATTCAGGTGGGTCGCATTTCTGGCTTTGGCTTGTTGGAGATGTCCCGTCAGCGTCTGCGGCCGGGTATGTTGGAAGCGACAACTCAGCCATGCCCGTCATGCCATGGTACAGGCCTCATACGATCGGATGACAGCCTTGCCTTGACCATTCTGAGGCAACTCGAAGAAGAAGGCACGCGTCGCCGTTCGAAAGAGGTTCTTCTGAAAGCGCCGGTGAACGTGATCAATTATCTGGTCAATTCGAAGCGCGAACATATTGCGGGTATCGAAGCGCGGTATGGATTGTCGATCCGCATGGAAGCTGATCCGCACAAGGTAAGCCCAGATTTCGAGATCGAGAAATTCAAGACGGCGACCCGCGCGATTCAGGCACCTTCTTCGGCGGTCGTGTCCATGGACTCGGTTGATCTGTCAGACATTGATGCGGAAGATGCAGATAATGTTGTGGCTGAGGTCGAAGAAGAGACCGAAGAGCAGCCAAAGAAAAAGCGCCGGCGTCGGCGCCGTGGTGGTCGGGGACGCTCTCGTGGCCGCAACGGTGACGAGGAAGCGCGCGAGAACAGCGAAGACGATGCTGAAGCGCAATCATCTAATGCGCAAGAAGCTGGTGCGGATGAGGCGGCCCCTGAACAGGAAGAGAAGCCGAAATCCCGGAGCAGATCGCGTCGGACAAAGAAGACTGATGATGCGAAACCCGAGTCCGAGGCGGCAGAAGCGAAGGTGACGGATGCCGACCCCGTGGAGGCGAAAGAAGCTGACGCTCCTGACGAAAAGCCAAAACGAAAACGCAAGGCGCCGTCACGTAAGAAAGCGGCAGAGACAGCTCAGTCAGAGGCGGGCGACACCGAGGCCGCTGCTGATGCAAAACCTGCAGATGCCGAAGCTGCACCCGACGTCGCCGAGAAGCCAAAACGTACGCGCAAGCCGCGTAAGCCAAAGGCAGAAACCGCAGCTGAGACTGTCGATGCGAAACCTGAAACGGTCGTCGCCAAGAAGCCGGAAAAAGCACAAGAACCTGTGGCGGCCGAACCCGTTGCGGCAGAGGCAGCACCTGCCGAAGCGAAATCGGACAAGCCGAAACGTCGTGGCTGGTGGTCGCTGGGTGGTAAGTAAATTAATCAAGAAGCGGCGTTTTAGCGTCGCTTCTTTTGTTTCGCACCCGTTTTTGCAAATCTCAGAACATCTTGTGCGCGCAGCCACCCGGCGCTGCCTTGCGGCAATTGGCCCGAGGCACGCTTTCCATGTATCGCGGCGTCTTTGAAGCGGCCCAGAATGGCATAGCGTTCTGCTGTGGCAACTGAAGCCAATCCCGGCTGGCCATTTCTTGCATGCGCCAAAGCAAGATCGCGCAACAACGTTGGATCACCGGGGTCGCCTGAGCGGGCACGGATCAGGATGTTCATTGCCTCGCGATTGGACGCCTTGGTATTTTGAGCCAGAAGCGATCGCCCTAATCCCCCGAGGATGAGTGGCTCACCCTTCGCCAGCGAAACGGCGTTTTTGTAGGAGGCTGCGGCTGCACTGGCGTTCCCGCTCTCCAGCAGGATTTGCCCTTTTAATTCGTGGTAAAATGCATCTCTGGGGCGCAGGCGCAGCAAAGTGTTGACCTCTGCCAGTGCTTTCTTCGGGTTGGGCGTTTTGTGATGCGCGATGGCGCGGCGCAAGATTGCAGTCTCGCCTTTGCCCTTGGCTTCTTTGCTGCGCAAGACACGACGGGGATTGCCTAGAAACCCCTTGAGCTTGGCATCCATGCGCGCGAACCAATAGGCATTCGTTTTGGTGGTCTCGGATGGGTTGGTCGATAGTCCAGCGACATAACCTTTGACGGCGCGCAAACGGTCGCGGGTCAGAGGATGGGTGCGGGCATAAGGATCTTGTCTGCCCGGACGCAATGCCTCCTGACCGCGAAACAGGTTGAGAACCTCCAGCATTGCAGCGGGATCAATGCCTGCGCGAGCCATGTAGCGCAGGCCTGACTGGTCGGCCGAGGCTTCCTCGGCCCGGGTGTGGCCAAAAAATACGCGCCGTGCCGAACTCGCTGTTCCTGCCGCAAGCCCTACGGCCGCTTGCCCTTCTCCTTTCGCTGCACCGACGGCCGCCAAGGCAAAGCCGATGGCTGTGATCCGGCTGGCAACACGCGCATTGGTAGCGCGCCGGGTCAGATGACCGTTGGCGATATGCGCGACCTCATGGGCCAAGACGGCTTGTAATGCCTCGGGCGTGCGCAGGCGTTGAACAAGAGCTGACGTGATGAAGATATGCCGGCTGTCAGTCACAAATGCGTTGAGGGAGTTGTCCTTGACCACCAGGACACGCACCCGGTTGGCCCCAAGACCTGCGGCCTGTAAAATGGGTCGCGCCAACTGCCTGAGCGCCTGTTCCAGTTCGGCGTCGCGGATGACGGTAACAGCGTTGGCGGGCAGGGCGATGCTGAGCCAAAACACTCCGGCGATCAGGTATCTGAGCATTTGTCTCATTAAGCACTTGCCTCCATGCGTTGACGCTGGGCGCTATCAGCGTAGAACGACGCATACTTGCGTGAGTTTGGGAGCAGGCGATGCGGAATTCAAGCAGATCAGAGGTCGATGCCTTCATAGTGATGGATGTGATGGAGCGTGCCCGTCAGGCGGAGGCCGAGGGGCGCCACGTTATTCATATGGAGGTAGGCCAACCGGGCACTCCCGCGCCCGCAGGGGCACGCGCCAGGTTGGCTGCAGCGCTGGATGAGCAATCACTGGGGTATACGGTTTCGCTGGGCTTGCCGGAACTGCGCCAGGGAATCGCAGATCTGTACGATGATTGGTATGGCGTTGATCTCAACCCCGACCGTGTCGTGGTCACCGGCGGCTCGTCAGCCGGGTTCATTCTGGCCTTTACCGCGTTATTCGATGCGGGTGCAAAGGTTGGCGTGACCGAGCCGGGATATCCGTCTTATCGGCAAATACTGAAAGCGCTTGATTTGCTGCCTGTTGGCATACCCACACATGTCGCTGACCGTCATGTGCCGAAATTTCAAGGGCGCGAGTTGGATGGGTTGATCCTTGCCTCGCCAGCCAACCCAACCGGGACCATGTTACAGGCATCCGACTTGAAGGCTGTGATCGAAACCTGCCAAGCGCGGGATATAAGCTTTATCTCCGATGAGATTTACCACGGCGTCCACTATGAGGAGCGCGCAGTTTCGGCCCTTGAGGTCAGCGATGATCTTTATGTCATCAATTCCTTCTCGAAATACTTTTCAATGACAGGTTGGCGTCTTGGCTGGATGGTCGTGCCGGAAGCTCATATTCGCCGGGTCGAGAGATTGGCGCAAAATATGTTTATCTGCGCGCCGCATGCTGCGCAGGTCGCGGCGCTTGGCGCATTGGAAGCGAGAGATGAGACCGAAGCCATGCGTGAGACCTACGCGCAGAACAGGCGTCTGATGCTTGACGGCCTTCCCACGGCGGGATTCACAAAGATCGCGCCGCCGGATGGAGCTTTCTACATCTACGCTGATGTATCTGATATCACGGATGACAGTCTTGGATTTGCCCAAGAGATTTTGGATAGCGCGGGCGTTGCGGTGACACCGGGATTGGATTTCGATCCAGTTCGAGGGCATAGAACCTTGCGGTTCTCCTATGCGGGGGCAACTGACGACATTGCCGAAGGCTTATCACGCCTCAAGCGTTTCATGGAATCGCGAAGCTGATCTGAAGATTGGCGTTTTGTCTGAGGGCAAATAGCGCTACAATGATGCTTGAAGAAGTCGGATCAACCGGCAGAACCTAGGCGGTCATGAGCGGTATCAACTGGATTGCAAAGTTTTGCGCCATGATAGGCGTTTGCGTCACGTTTACGGCGCAAGCGCAGGATTTTCGCGCGCTCGCCCGATTGGTGGAGGCGGGGTCTTTCATAAAAGACGCAGGCGAAGGGATAGACGTTGAACTGGCGATAACTCAAGCGGTGCCATATCGGATCCAGACGTTTTCCTCACCGACCCGCCTTGCAATCGATTTCCGTGAAGTTTCGTTCGGGCAAGGCCTTGCGGGGTTGGATCGGTCCGAGGTCGTGACCGAACTAAAGGCAGGCAAGATTGCCCAAGGCTGGTCGCGACTGGTGCTCTACCTGCAAGAACCGATGGCGGTAGAAACTGCGGGTATGAAAACTGATCCGGTTGACGGAAGTGCTGTCATCCGCTTGGGGCTGGTCCAAACTTCACCAGAGAACTTTGCCAAAACGGTCGAGACAACCGCGCGGCTAAGCGAACAACTGGCAAGAACAAATCCAGAGGTAACGCCATCCGACAAGGAGCGCCCGATCATTGTTCTGGATCCGGGGCATGGCGGCGTTGATCCCGGGGCGCAGCGCGATGGTTATGACGAGGCTGATCTGATGTTGATCTTCGCGCGGGAACTGCGTGAAGTGCTGATCCGATCTGGGCGTTATGATGTTGTTTTGACCCGCGAGAGTGATGACTTTGTATCCTTGCCAGCGCGCGTGTCTATCGCCCGGGCGGTGGAGGGTGACATGTTCCTGTCGCTTCATGCAGATGCTTTGGCAAAGGGTCGGGCGACCGGCACCACGATCTATACAATGTCAGAAGATGCAAGTGATGAAGTAAGCGCGCTTTTGGCTGAACGTCAGGATCGTCAGGACATCATCGCGGGCGTCGATCTGACCGCAAAGGATGACGAGATAGCGCGGATCCTGATCGATCTGGCGCGCCAGAGAACCACACCACGGACCGATCTGCTGGCGGATCTGTTGGTTGAGGAGCTTCGCAAGTCGCTGGGTGAAATGCACAAACGCCCTCGGCTTGAAGCCAGTTTTTCAGTGCTCAAGGCGCCGGACATTCCATCCGTTTTGATTGAATTGGGGTTCATGTCGTCGGAGCGGGATCTGCAAAACCTGACAAAACCCGAATGGCGTGCCGAAGCCGCCCGTGGCATTCTTGGAGCGATTGATCGTTGGATGATCGAAGACGCCGCGCGTCGGCAGGCACGCCAATGACCTTGTGCTCTCACGTCTTCGTCAGGTCGGGCGTCAAACCGCTGATTTTGCGCCTTCGGTTTTTGACCTTCCTGACCATCAAGCGTATAAATAGAACTCAGTTTTCAGGGTATCTTGCGTAATGCTTCGTGTAATTCTGTCCTTCTTCGGATCAATCTTCAGCCTGATCTGCATCGGGGCTGTTGGTGTGGCCATATTGATTGGCGCGATCTTTTACATGTATGGGCGCGATCTGCCCAATCATGAACAGCTCGCGCAATACACACCGCCAACGATCAGCCGCATCTATTCGGGTCAGGGCGAACTGATTGACGAATTCGCACAGGAACGTCGATTGTTCGCTCCGGCTGGAACCATTCCCGACTTGGTCAAGAATGCTTTCATCTCGGCTGAGGACAAGAACTTCTATACACATAAGGGCTACGATCCGCTCGGGATGGCCAAAGCGGCGATAGATGCGGCCCAAGGCGGGCGCCTCAGAGGCGCGTCGACCATCACCCAACAGGTGATGAAGAACTTCCTTTTGGGCGGCGAAAGGTCGGCTGAGCGCAAGATCAAGGAACTTATTTTGGCGTCTCGTATCGAAGAGACGCTTGAAAAGGACAAGATCCTCGAGCTCTATCTCAACGAGATTTTCCTTGGCCAGAACAGCTTTGGTGTCGCAGCTGCGGCGCAAACCTACTTCAATAAAACACTCTCGGAATTGACCGTTGAAGAGGCGGCATATCTAGCCGTTTTGCCAAAAGCGCCCTCTCGCTACCATCCGGTGCGTCAGGTTGAGCGTGCGGTTGAGCGTCGGAATTTCGTTCTGCGGGAAATGTACGAGAATGGATATATCGAGCTTGCTCAGTATGAGGAGGCGAAAGAGAAACCTCTGAAAACAGTACAAAGTGGTGATTACGAAGGGTTCAAAGGCCAATTGCCGGACCGCGACTACTTCACGGATGAAATTCGCCGCCAGTTGTCACGCGACTTCGGTGAAGAGGAATTTTTCGGGGGCGGCTTGGCTATCCGGGCCACTGTTGACCGTGATCTGCAGGACGAGGCCGCCAAGACGTTGCGCCGCGCGTTGGAAGATTATGATCGCCGCCAAGGTGTCTTTCACAGGGTGACGGTCAAGCTGGAACCAGAACTTGCGACCGCCGAGGCATGGCGTGAAGCACTGAAAGGTACTGTGTTTCCCCGTGATATTGTCGGTTGGAACGCTGCGGTGGTTCTGGGTTTCGAAGGCGATGACGCTGTGATCGGGGTGGAGGGGCAAGATGCCACCGGCACCCTGCAAGGGTCTGATGTCAAATGGGCGCGACCGCGCCTCGAAGATGGTAAACTGGGAAAACGGACGGCCAATGCCGACAACCTTTTGGATGTGGGTGATGTCATCCACGTCAGAGCCAAAGATGATGGTACTTGGTCCTTACGTCAGGTGCCGCAGGTGCAAGGCGGGTTCATGGCGATGGATGTCAACACCGGCCGTGTCCTGGCTATGCAGGGCGGATTTTCTTACCAGCATTCGGTTTTTAATCGCGCCACACAGGCGACGCGCCAACCTGGATCGAGTTTCAAGCCGTTCGTTTATGCTGCGGCTCTGGATTCCGGGTTTTCGGCAAATACGATCATCGTCGATGCGCCGATCGAGATTAATACGCCGCAAGGGTTGTGGCGCCCGAAAAACGCATCGAACCGGTTCTATGGTCCGACGCCTGTCCGTACCGGGATCGAGCAATCCCGGAACCTAATGACGATCCGCCTTGCTGAGGAGATCGGCATGGAAACGGTTGCGGGCTATGCGGAACGGTTTGGCGTTTATGACAAGATGCAGCCGTTCTTGTCCAACGCACTCGGCTCGCAAGAGACGACACTTTACAAAATGGTTGCGGCCTACGCGATGTTTGCCAATGGCGGTGAGCGGGTGGAGCCCACCCTCGTTGACAGGGTGCAGGATCGTTGGGGGCGCACGATTTATCGGCACGACCAAAGGGTCTGCGAGGATTGCCAGCTGGCATCGCTTGATCCGAACTTCGCCCCTGCCATCGTTTCCAACCGAAGTCGTGTGATGGATGCGATCACGGCTTACCAGCTAACGTCCATGATGCAGGGTGTGGTCGAGCGTGGCACGGCTGCGAGAACGGTTAATCTCTCTGTGCCGACAGCAGGGAAAACCGGGACAACCAATGAAGAGAAGGATGCCTGGTTTGTAGGCTTTACCTCCAACATCGTGGCCGGCTGTTACATTGGCTATGACAGGCCTCGCCCAATGGGACGCGGCGCTGGTGGTGGCTCAATGTGTGGCCCGGTTTTCAACGCATTCATGAAACAAGCGACGGCAAAATTTGGCGGAGCGGAATTTGCAGTACCACCGGGCGGCTATTTCGTTCCGATTGATCGCTTCACGGGCGCTGTTTTGCCTGCGGGTTCCACTGGAGATTACGTCGTTTATGAATATTTCCGGGATGGCGAAGAACCGGCATACGGGTTGTTCCTTGATGGTGGCTTTGCAATGGGGTCGAACCTGAACCTCTTCTCGCGCGGCGAGTCTGATATCACAGCGACCCAGAATGTTACGACCTCGACCGGCAAAAAGGCCGTGATCCCCAAACGGGCAAACTTTGGTACGCTTAGTGCGGGCGGGCTTTACTAGCGGCCTTGCTCCCCCTTTGCATCCCGCCTATCACTTCCTGACCAGTATTTCCGACCGAGAGTAGACATGCGCGCAGAGACGCAAAACGCCATTGAGGCCATCGAGAAATCCCTTGATCTGCTGCGCCAACGCATGGATTGGGAGACAGCCCCGCATAGGCTGGAAGAATTCAATGCGATGGTCGAGGACCCTAACCTTTGGGACGATCCGGAAAAGGCGCAAAAACTGATGCGTGACCGGCAGGGGTTGGTTGATCAAATAGAAGGATATGAACGCATCGCTTCAGAGCTGAAGGACAGCGTTGAGCTGATCGAACTGGGCGAGATGGAAGATGACGCCGAAGTGGTGGCGGAGGCCGAGCAAACTATCATAGCGCTGGTCGATGTCGCGGCCGCCAAGGAGCTCGAAGCGCTGCTGAATGGCGAGGCGGATAGCAACGACACCTTCCTTGAGATTAACTCAGGGGCAGGGGGTACGGAAAGCTGTGACTGGGCTTCGATGCTGGCGCGCATGTATGTCCGTTGGGCCGAAAAGCGTGGTTTCAAGGTTGAGCTTCAGTCGGAAAGCGCCGGTGAAGAGGCCGGGATCAAATCCGCTGCCTACAAGATCAGTGGAACGAATGCCTATGGCTGGTTGAAATCGGAGTCTGGCGTGCACCGCTTGGTACGGATTTCGCCCTTCGATTCCGCGGCAAAGCGACATACGTCATTTTGCTCCGTCTGGGTTTATCCGGTGGTAGACGACAATATTGAAATCGAAGTGAACCCCTCGGATATTCGTATCGATACCTATCGCTCCTCTGGGGCGGGCGGGCAGCACGTGAACACAACGGATTCTGCTGTCAGGATCACTCATGCGCCTACTGGTATCGTTGTCACCAGCTCAGAGAAGTCGCAGCACCAGAACCGCGATATTGCAATGAAGGCTCTAAAGTCCCGGCTCTATCAGATGGAGTTGGACAGACGGAATGCGGCGATCAATGAAGCACATGAGAACAAGGGTGACGCAGGTTGGGGCAACCAGATCCGGTCTTATGTTTTGCAGCCCTATCAGATGGTGAAGGATCTGCGCACGAACTATGAGACCTCGGACACCAAGGGTGTATTGGATGGCGATCTGGATGGCTTTATGGCCGCAACGCTGGCCATGGATGTTTCTGGCAAAAGCCGGGCTGAAGCACAGGGTGAAGACTAAGCGACGCTGAGCTCAAGTTGTCTTTGGGCATCTAGGCTACGCCGTGGCGGCAAAGCTATTGATTTTGCTAAAAGATCATTTAGAAAAAGTTGCGGGCAGGCGATGGCGTCGCCAGCACACCCTGTGCACCCCCGTAATCACCATCCTGAACGCCGGGACTTTCTTTGCCGCTTTGCGGTATGGGGGAGGTCCTCTCTCATGCACATCGCGGCTTCGGACCGAAGGAGCCATTCGATGGATCGTCCAGAATTTTATCGCTTTCACCAAGGCCAAAAAACGCTGCCTTTCTCTGATGCAGAGTACGAGGCGCGCCTTGCGCGCTTGCGTCAAGAGATGCAGGCGCAAGATGTGGATTGCTGCGTTTTCACATCGATGCACTGCATCGCCTATTACAGCGGTTTCCTCTATTGTGCGTTTGGCAGGCCCTACGCGCTTGTTGTCACGAATGACACCAGCGTCACGATCAGTGCTGGCATTGATGCAGCCCAGCCATGGCGGCGATGCTATGGCGATAACATCACCTATACCGACTGGCAGCGGAACAACTACTGGCGTGCAATCAGGTCCGTTACCGGGGCGTCCAAGACGATCGGCTATGAAGCTGATCATCTGACTTTGGCACAAAGGGCGCTGCTGGACGAGTTTTTGGCCCCCAAGGCGACTGTCGATATGGCCGCAGCGTCGATGCGCCAGAGAATGCACAAGTCAGAAGCCGAGATCGCCTTGATCAAAGCGGGTGCAGAAGTCGCTGATGTCGGGGGCTACGCAGTCAAGGACGCCATCAAGGCGGGTGTGCGCGAAATTGACGTGGCCATGGCTGGTCGTGACGCGATGGAGCTGGAAATTGCCAAGCGCTTTCCCGATGCGGAATACCGCGATACATGGATTTGGTTTCAGTCGGGGATCAATACAGATGGCGCTCATAACCCAGTGACATCGCGCACGCTGGAGAGAGGTGATATCCTCAGCCTCAATACCTTTCCGATGATCAACGGGTACTACACCGCATTGGAACGCACGATGTTTGTCGAAACGGTTGATCCTGACAGCCTTGGGATTTGGCAGGCCAATGTAGCGACCCATGAATATGGAATGAGTTTGCTTAAGCCAGGTGTGAGTTGTGCGCATGTGACCGAGCAGATCAATCTTTTCTTGGAAGAACGCGATTTGCTGAAATACCGCACCTTCGGCTACGGCCACTCCTTCGGCGTCCTGTCACATTATTACGGGCGTGAAGCAGGGCTGGAATTGCGCGAAGACATCGACACTGTTCTGGAGCCGGGCATGGTCCTTTCGATGGAGCCCATGCTGACAATCCCGGAGGGTAAGCCCGGTGCCGGTGGCTACCGCGAGCATGATATTCTGGTGATCACAAGTGACGGTGCGGAGAACATTACCGGCTATCCCTACGGGCCAGAGTTCAACGTCGTTTAGGACGGTTGGTGTAGCAGTGTCCAAAGCCGGACACTGCTCGCCAATATGCTGTGGGGTTTTGTTGGTAAATATCCGATGGCGAGGCCGCCAACCGCACTGAAGAGGTGTCAGCTTTCATCGGGCGGATGCGTCGTCAATGTGGTTTGGGGCTGTCGTTCGTCATGCACTTCATTGCCAGATGGCAACGAAACCTGTTGTCAGCGTATCTGCGAGCAGCAAAGTAACAACCCCAGTTGCTCAACTGGCTAACTTTGGTTGCTGATGATTTTTGCCGCTTTGTGACCAATCATCATGCTTGGCGCATTGGTGTTGGCGGACGTGATCTGCGGCATCACTGAGGCGTCAGCGACCCAAAGCCCCTCCACATGTTTCAGCTTCAGATCGGGGGCAACAGGATGCACATCACGGCCCATCGCCAGCGTTCCAACCGGATGATAGGCCGTGCCGCAATGAGATCGGATATAATCTTCAATCTCATCGTCCGTGACCACGGATTTGGCAGGGAACACCTCTGGGGCGGCATGGGCACCGAATTGGGCGCGCGCCAGTATTTCGCGCAGCCTTTTAAACCCCGCAACAAGGATGGTCACATCCGCTACGTCGCTCAGTAGGCCAAGATCTATATCTGGCGGATCATGTGGATTTTTTGATGACAGCGTCAAACTTCCGCGCGATGTAGGACGGCATACCCCCACATCGGCGAAAAAGCCTGAACCGGTGGTAATTTTCCTGCCATTGTAGCCCATCATATAAGGAATGAAGTGGGTTTGGACATCAGGGCGCGCGTCCCCGTCATCTCCGATGGGGGCCGCTCTGAAAAATGCACCTGCTTCGACAAAATTGGATGTCAGCCGCCCTTTGCGACGTAGCAGCCAATGAAGAGGTGAGGCGGCCCAAGCGAGCGTTTGATCAAGCGTCAGCCCGTAGCCTGAGTTCGCTCCTTTGTGGTGAACACCAATGGTCGGGTGATCATGCAGATTGCCCCCAACACCGGGTGCATTCCGAAGCACTTGAATGCCTATCTCCTGCAGATGATCCGCCGGACCGATTCCGGATCGCATTAGGATGGCGGGAGAGCCGATGCTGCCCGCGCTCAGAATGATGCCTCGCCGGGCCGTAATGATCCGTCCGTCGACAAGCAATACACGTTTGGCCCGGTCGTTCTCGAACTCGATCCGGTTCACATTCGCTTGTGTCAAAACCTCACAGCGGCCTGAGTTTTGTGCCGGGCGCAGGAACGCATCTGCGGCCGACCAACGGCGCCCATTGCGCATATTGGTGTGGAATACGCCGGCACTTTCGCGTTCCGGTATTGGTGGAGCCAAGCCGTTGGACCCAAGGGACAACCCGAAGGCCTCGGAAATGTCATGGGGATCAGGAAGTCTGCGCGGGCTTATAACCGCTTCGACCTCTTCGAAATCAGCGACGACATTCGCCCAGCTCCATTCGGGCATATTCCAGTTGTCGAAATCATCGCGTCGGCCCCTGAACCAGACCATGGAGTTGATCGAGCTTGATCCACCTAACATCTTGCCACGATTAACTGTGAGATTGCGGCTCGTGGCACTTTCTTGGGGGGCGGATTTATATCGCCAATCCCTGCGGCTTCCCATCGTGTAGAGAAGGCCGAAAGGTATTTTGACCTGTGGCACTGCATCGGACCGACCTGCCTCCAAAACGCAAACGGTGCCTTTTCCCGATGCGGCAAGGCCACTGGCTAAAGCACAACCGGCAGAGCCCGCGCCGAGGACGACAAAGTCAAATTCCATTGCTGTACTCATGAGACGAGCTGATAACTGACCACACGATATTCTAATCGTGCCCGCAGGCAAGCGCGTCGAACAACTTATTCACGGCTCGAATTGTTCGCGTGGTCGCAACTTTAGTCGCAAACATGCGGACCAGAAACGCAGTGTTGGCCAACGCGGTTGGTGATGGAGTTATCCATCGAGGGTATGGAGATTTTGCCAAAACGCACGTTGTGCTAAAACATCGCCCAAGCACAAAGAAAGGGTGAGCGATGAAACGCGATTACCTGTCAATCAATCGAGATACATGGGACGCCGATGCAGCCAACTGGGTTGGTTTCGCCGAAGCCCATTGGCGTCTCGACCCTCCGAAATGGGGCACGTGGGGAAACCCGGAAGAGGGCCTGAACCTGTTGCCTGCAGACATGACCGATATGGACGCCATCGAACTGGGATGTGGGACGGGTTACGTTTCCTACTGGATGACACGCCGTGGTGCACGGGTCACCGGCATAGATATCTCGGCCGAACAACTGGCCACAGCGCGCAGGCTTGCCGCGGAGCACAGCGCAGAGATCAATTTTATCGAAGGCAATGCCGAGACAACAGGCTTGCAGGAGGCGTCCTTTGATTTCGCGATTTCGGAATATGGTGCGTCGATTTGGTGCGCTCCGGATAAGTGGTTGCGAGAAGCATGGCGATTGCTTCGTCCGGGGGGACGATTGGTGTTTCTTGGAAATCATCCACTATCGCTGCTTTGCTCGCCCCTTGATGGATCGCCCGCTGACTGGACGCTGCATCGTCCATACCGTGACATGTGGGGCGCGGATTGGACGGAAGTGGAGTTCGAGCCGACCGGTGTATGCTTCAATCTCACTATATCTGACTGGATGGCACTGTTTGCCGAGATCGGTTTTCAAATCACGAACTATCAAGAACTCTATGCACCTGAAGACGCCTTAGGAACACGCGCTGCAATCCCTGCCGATTGGGCAAAAAGCTACCCGGTTGAACAGGTTTGGCACTTGGTGAAACCTGATTGATGGCATAGCTGATAAGCATGAATGCTTTCAAGAGAACCGCAACGCCTTCCGAGGCCCTGCGTCGTGATTACCTGAAGTCGCTCTCCGAGCCGCAAGAATGGTTTCTTGAGGAACTCGTACAGTCAGGTGAAGTTTGGGAGATGCCGGGGACAGGGTATGGCGTTTTCCACGAAGGGACACTTGTTGAGTTCTTCATGGCAAACGCACGGGACGCTGTATCCGGCTTGACTGAGCTGAGAGACGTCAGGCCATTTGAAGTGGCGCTCTGTAAGTCCTTTGATCAGGCTTTGCTAGAGGCGGCCACGGCGCTCGGTGGTGCGGTGTCCGAAGTTGGATTTCTCTTTCGCAAACGTAATCGGGTCAATCTTACAAAGCCCGAAGGGTTTCGGATTGTGAGCGCGAACCCGCGCGACCTTGAAGAAGCCTGCAAGGTTGGAGGGGATTTCTTTTCTTCCCGAGAAGAAGTCGTAGAACTTCTGAATTCCGGCTGTCTTTGGATTGCCTGGTGCCAGAGCGAAATTGTCGGGTGCGGCGTCACTTCGGAGTTGGGCAAACCGTTCAACGCAGTCGATGTCGGGATGGTGGTCAGTAAACTTCGGCGCAATCAGGGCTTCGGTACAGCAATTGTGATGGCGCTTTCCAACGCGCTTGAGGGGGAAGGTAAGATGCCAATTTGCGGATGTGCGAAACGCAACGTTGCATCCAAGAACACGTTGGAGCGGGCAGGCTTCGTTTCTGAGCACAGGCTATTGCGGATACAGTTTCCTGCCTAGATCGAGTCCACATTGACCACTGACCTAAATTGAGCAGCCACCGTTGTTTGTCAGCCGTCTTTAAGGCGTCAGATGAAAGTTTCGAGCCGGATTGCCTGGCGCTGCGCGGAGCAAGGATGTCAGCTATTCGGCTTCTACGGCCAGTTGTTTCACCAAAGCCAGAGTCAATATCACCGCGATGAAAAGAAACGCTGCACCGACAACCCATGCGATAGGTGTGGTGTAAATCTCGGCAACGGCTCCGGCGAGAACCAGACCCAATGCGGCCCCCAACTGTTGTATCAGCGATCTCAAAGATAGCATGGTCGATCGCTGACGGTCTTCGACGCAACGATGCAGAATGCTGCTGGCAGGTGTCTCGCTAACGCCAAGGCACACGGAATACAGTATGAAAACGCCCGCAAAGCCGAAGATGCTGCCTTGTAACGCCAATGCAATTTGAACGGCGGCAAGGCACGTAAACGTTGCCGCAAGCGTCATTGCGTGCTGTCGCTTGAAGATCCGGCTGACATACGGTGACAAAGATGCGCCGAAAGCGATGGAAAAGAAGTAGGTCGCGGTCAGCGCGCCGATGACAGTATTTGCGTAGCCCTCGTCCAGCATTGGTTTTGCGTGGGTTGGCCAGAGAACCTCGACCGGGTTGGTTGCCATCAGGAAAAATACCAGCGCTGCTAAGAGAAGTGAGAGCGCTGGATGTCTTACCGCAAGAAAACCCGCGTCTTTGATCACCAAGGGCACATTTGCGAACCCCTGTCTGAGTGCGCGGGGATCCATCGGACGTGGTTTTTCGACAATGACCAGCATCGTAAAGACAAACACGCCCAGCATCACACCGAAGCTCGCTGCATAGGACACGTCATAGATGCTGAAACCGAGGCGCTCCGCGACCGGGCCGAAAATATCGGGCAGAAGGCCGCCCAAAACCGCGCCAATGGCCAAGCCTATGGCGTTGGCCGACTGCGCTTTGGCCAGCGCGGGCTGGACATCCACATTAGGTGATGTGGCCTTGAACGTCTCCACAAACCACGCATCGAGCGTCCCTGACCGAAGCGCACGTCCAAAACCGATGAACGCAAAGGAAAGTGCGAGAACATAGAAATCGCTGGTTGAGAGAAAGAGCGCGAGCGAAATCAAACTGGCGACGACGGCTGTCAGAAAAACCGGCTTGCGTCCGATACTGTCCGCCAAGCCGCCGAAAGGCAGCTCCATCGCCATGGTCGTGAGCGAGTAAATCCCGAAGAGAAGCGATATCTGAAAGAGGTCCATGCCCCGGTCGGTTAATGCCAGAGCAACAACAGCAACGGTCAGGCCCATCGCAAACCGATCAAGAAACTGGTGTACCTGAAACACCCGGATATGCCGTCGTGCCGAACCGGTGAGTGTTGCGAAGGAAAACTCTGTTTCTGTTGCCATGTTCGCAACATCGACGTTGCTGCCGCCCTGCACAATACCTTTGCCGAGCGGGACGCTATCCCACCGGCATCAAAATGGTCGTTAGAACAATAGCAGCGAAAGCCCATTTGATCCCGCTGAGCTGTCCCAGGTATCGCATTTGGTCATCCCGCAACTCAAAAGGTCTGTGAGGAGTACATAACTACCGAAAAGCTATCTGCTATGTTGTCGAAATGAGAGCTGCCAGGAAATATGATTTCCGCAAAGTGACGATGGATGATTTGCCTCTGCTGATGAAGTGGCAAGTACAGCCGCATGTCAGCGACTGGTGCGGTTCTGATGAGGCCTATGATCAAGAGGATCTAAGCGATCCTCGGGTGTCGCGTTGGGTCGTCTCGATTGATGGACGCGCATTTGCGTTCATGCAGGACTACACCGTGCATGAGTGGGAAGATCATCACTTTGCCCAACTTCCGAAGGGCGCCCGCGGGATAGATCAATACATCGGTGATCCCAAAATGATTGCAATTGGTCATGGCACCGCGTTCATCAAAGCGAGAATGAAGTCTCTCTTTGCGAATGGAGCGCCCGTGATCGCAACCGATCCTCACCCAGACAACAAACGAGCGATTGCAGTCTACGAAAAGCTGGGCTTCAAACCGTCAGGTCGACCTCAAGAAACACCGTGGGGCCTGATATCTCCGATGATAGCTGAGCCTTAAGCTCGACGCGGCAAAGTTCCGCAAACCATCCTTGTGTGTATGTTGGGGCCTAGCGCCAGAAGGCCAGGTACTCGATGAGGTCCATCAGCTTTCGGGCGAGGAAGATGTGGTGTTCCCATCCGAAATAGAAATTCAGCGCCAAGGCGAACAACACCACAGCGCCGAGAATGATTGCTAGCCTATTGGTCACCTGCGCGACGGCCTCGAGTTTATTGGAGGCGTCCCATCATCGCAGCCACGTCGGCCATGCGGCAGGAGAAGCCCCATTCATTGTCATACCAGGCCAGCACCCGAACAGTGCGCCCGCCGACAACCTTAGTTTGGTCGGGAGCAAAAATCGAGGAATGTGTGGTATGATTAAAGTCGATGGAGACCTTTGGTTCGGGGTCATAGGAAAGCACGGCACCCATATGCCCAGCGGCGGCTTCTTCGACGATTGCGTTCACGCTTTCAACGGTCACGCCTTTCTTGGCTTCGAAAGTCAGATCCACTGCGGAAACGTTGGGGGTTGGTACGCGCATAGCGGTTCCGTCCAGCTTTCCTGCCAGTTCGGGTAGAACTTCACCGATGGCCTTGGCTGCACCGGTTGATGTCGGGATCATTGCCATTGCGGCGGCACGGGCGCGGTAGAGATCCTTGTGGCGGCGATCCAGCGTGGGCTGGTCGCCCGTGTAGGAATGGATCGTGGTCATGATGCCCCGTTCGATCCCGATGGTTTCGTGCAAAACCTTCGCCAGTGGTGCCAGACAGTTCGTGGTGCAAGACCCATTGGAGATAATCCGGTTGGCTGGCTCCATGTCACGATGGTTGACGCCGTATACGATGGTCTTGTCGACATTCTTGGCCGGGGCCGATATCAGAACGCGCTCTGCGCCGCGATCAAGGTGCACTTTGGAGGTATGCCCGTCATTGAACTTGCCGGTGCATTCCATCACCACATCAACACCCTGCCAGTCAAGCTCGGTCGGATCGTAGGTAGAAAAGACCTTCATCGGCCCGCGTCCGATATCCATAGTATCACCAGCCACCTTCACCTCGTTACCGAAGCGACCGTGGACGCTGTCATATTTCAGAAGGTGCGCATTTGTTTCGATTGGGCCGGTGGCATTGATGGCGACGACCTGAACGTCATTGCGCCCGCTTTCCGCAATATGTGCCAGTGTGGAACGTCCAATGCGGCCAAAACCGTTAATCGCTACTGTGGTGGTCATCTGCCTGTAACTCCCGATACCATGCCCTCGTGCACTCTATAGGCGGCTCACGGCGGTCGGGAAAGCTTTGTGTCAGAAAAAGCCCCAGAATTTCAAACTGTTAGCGATAACAGCCGCGGATTGTCTCTGTGGTCGATACGGTCAAAGGTCACGTTAGCGCAAACGCTGCTCTCCATTTCGGGAATTTCGGATCGGACCGGGTATCAGACGGCGTTGGTTTTAAGTGATTCTGCCAGTGACTCAGCACGAGCTGCGATTTCTGCAAAGCTGTCGGTGACCGAATTGGGGATGACGGCAACTTCCACGCGCTCCGCAGGAGCATCCTTGAGCGACATGTTATCACGCTGCAATGCGTGCAGCTTTTCCTCGGCAGAGCGCAGTTCCTCCTCCAGACCTGCGGTCTTATCGGCGAGCATCAGGCCCGCCATCAACAACATCCTGGATTCGGGCATCCGGCCGATCTGGTCAGCCAGAACGCTGGCCTCGTTGTCGAGTAGCTTTGCGGCAGATTGCAGAAAGTGTTCCTCGCCAGTCTGGCAAGCTACCTGAAAAATCCGTCCGCCGATTTCAATATCTACTTCAGGCATCTTAGGCCTCCTTCACGAGCGGTGCGAGTTCTGCCAGAATTTCATCAAGCTCGGCGCGTTGCGCCTGATTTGCGGCCTTGAGATGATCAAGCTCTGCAGCGAGCGCCATATTCACGGTGCCCGAGGCATCCTGATGCTCGACATTGGCGGCGCGCAGCTTGTCGTTGTTCTCGCGCAGGCTTTTAATGACATCGAGCAGGCGTTTGTTTTCGGTGCCGGCCTGACCCAGCCTGTCTGACAGTCGAATAACGCGGGTTTCCAGTCGTTCGATACGGGCTACGTGCTTTTCACGACTGGCTACGAGCCGCGCGTTGGTAGCGCGCTCAACTTCCAGTTCTTCCTGAAGGTCAGGATCCGGTCCAGCGGCATCGGCTGATGGCCTGCTCGCAATCTCCTGTGCAATCTCGTCCAGCGCGGCTGTGATCCTGCGCTCCAGCTCAGCAATATCCGCCAATTTTGCCCCCTTACGACAATATTCTTCTCACTAAAACCAATGCGGTCGAATCGCTTGGTCCCTCTTGGTACTGAGTTTAGCCAAGCTGAAAGGGAATTTCGCCCCCCTTTGCGCGATCGCGACCGCATTTGGCCTGCATCCGCTTGAACTTCACGCATGGGCTGGTATCACGCTGCGAAGAACCAGCATTAGGGGATATTCCGTGGACATCAAAGCACTGCGCGACGCACATCCGGAGCATTGGAACAAAGCCTGCGCTATTCGCACGCTGACCTTGGACGCGGTCGCTGCCGCAAATTCCGGCCACTCCGGCATGCCAATGGGTATGGCTGATGTTGCGACAGTTCTTTATGAGAAGCATTTGAAGTTTGACGCGGCCAACCCTGACTGGCCGGATCGCGATCGCTTCATCCTGTCCGCAGGACATGGGTCAATGTTGCTCTACAGTCTGCTGCACCTGACAGGTTACGCGGATATGACGCTGGAGCAGGTCAAAAATTTCCGTCAGCTGGGTGCGATAACCGCAGGCCATCCCGAATATGGTCACGCCAAGGGCATCGAGACGACAACCGGGCCTTTAGGGCAGGGGATCGCCAACTCTGTTGGCTTTGCGCTGGCAGAAGAGGCCTTGCGTGCCCGGTTCGGCAAGAAGCTTGTCGATCACTACACCTATGTCATCGCAGGTGACGGCTGCCTGATGGAAGGTGTCAGTCAAGAGGCCATTGGCATCGCAGGCAAGCATGAGTTGGGCAAACTGATTGTCCTCTGGGACAATAACAACATCACGATCGATGGAACTGTCGAACTTTCGGACAAGACCGACCAGGTTATGCGCTTTAAGGCCTCTGGCTGGCATGTGCAGGAGATCGACGGCCATGATCCGGACGCCATTGATGCAGCGATTGAGAAAGCCAAGAAAACCAAGAAACCGTCGATGATTGCCTGCAAGACCCATATCGCTCTGGGCTCTTCGGCGCAGGATACCTCGAAAGGGCATGGTGCATTGACAGACGATCAGTTGATCGCTGACACAAAGGCTGCCTATGGCTGGCCATATGGTCCGTTCGAGGTCCCTTCGGATGTAAAATCCGCGTGGGAAGCAATTGGGTCGCGTGGAGCAGACGCGCGTAAAGACTGGGAAGAGCGTCTCGCCTCGGTTTCCGAGGGCCGCCAGAAGGAGTTCGCCCGGATTTTTGCGGGGGAAGCTCCCAAGAAGCTGTCGGCGACCATCAAGGCGCTGAAAAAGCAAATCAGCGAAACAACACCCAAGGTGGCTACCCGCAAAGCGTCTGAAATGGCGTTGGAGGTCATCAATCCAATCATGCAAGAAACGTTTGGTGGCTCGGCTGATCTGACAGGCTCCAACAACACCAAGACTGGTGATCTGGGTGTGTTCAGCCCGGAGGATCGCAAGGGCCGCTATATGTATTACGGCGTGCGCGAACACGGCATGGCAGCCGCTATGAACGGAATGAACTTGCACGGTGGCATAAAGGCTTACGGCGGGACGTTCATGTGCTTTACCGATTACGCGCGCGGTGCAATGCGCTTGTCGGCGCTCATGGGGGTTCCGGTCACCTATGTGATGACCCACGACTCCATCGGGTTGGGAGAAGACGGGCCAACCCACCAACCGGTTGAGCATCTCGCAATGCTACGCGCGACACCGAATATGAACGTCTTCCGTCCGGCCGACGCGGTGGAAACAGCAGAGGCATGGGAAGTGGCTATGTCGTCGACCTCAACGCCTTCAGTACTCGCGCTCTCGCGCCAGGGCTTGCCCACTGTACGTGTGAATCACACATTGAAAAACCAGAGCTCGATGGGGGCTTACGTTCTGGCTGAGGCCGAAAGCAAGCGTCAGGCGATCCTGATGGCAACTGGTTCGGAGGTGTCGATTGCGCTTGAAGCCAAGAAGTTGCTGGAGTCCGAAGGCATTGGAACACGCGTGGTGTCGATGCCTTGTCATGAACTGTTTGCGGCGCAAGACGAGAAGTATCGCCGCAAGGTGCTGCCCGGTGGCGCGGTGCGCGTTGCGATTGAGGCGGGTGTACGTCAGGGCTGGGATCAGTGGCTGATGGGCGAACGCGGCAAGGACCAGAAATCTGGATTTGTCGGCATGGACAGTTTTGGCGCTTCTGCACCTGCCAACGTGCTTTATGAGCATTTCGGTATCACGGCTCAAGCGGCCGCTGATAAGGTCAAAAGCCTGCTCTAAGAAGCTGCAATTAAAACGTAAAACCCCGATCATAAGATCGGGGTTTTACGTTTTCCAACGATTTGGCCTTCGCCTCAGGCGTTGGCTTCCCGGATTTTGTTGGCCGCATCCTTGTCATAAGTAATGCCTTCCTTGTCGAAGAGATCGTCGAGCTCTCCCGCAAGGGTCATCTCTGTGATGATATCGCATCCGCCGACAAACTCGCCTTTGACATAAAGCTGAGGGATGGTCGGCCAATCGGAATAGTCCTTGATCCCCTGACGTAGGCCATCATCGGCCAGAACGTTCACGTCTTTGTATTCAATACCCATATAGTTCAGCACACCGGCTACCCGTGAGGAAAACCCGCATTGCGGCATTTCCTTTGTGCCTTTCATGAACAGCACGACATCGTTGGTGCCAACCGTTTCTTTGATCTGTGTATTTGCGTCGCTCATTGAGGCTACTCCGGTGCTTTCGTTGTGAGGGCCAGGGCGTGCAGTTCGCCGCTGTCCACTTTTTCCTTTATGGCGGCCATCACCGCACGTTGTTGCTGGACGCGGTTTTTTCCGCGGAAACTTTCATCCGTAACGGTCGCCGCGAAATGCGCGCCGTCATTTCCTTCCACAGCGATCTGGGCATCCGGGAATGTTTCGCGGATCAGGCTTTCGATCTCATGGGCAGTGATGGGCATGTTGCAGGCGTCCTTCTAGGGGTCTGGGATAGAATTTAGGGAGTGCTCAGCTTCGAGACAAGGTAATCTCAGCCAACGCTCTCTTCAAAGCTGGTTCGATAGAGGGCGGACAATTCATCCAGCGGTGCTGAGGAGCTTCCAAAACAGACCTGATCGCCACCAAATTTCCCCACGCTTTGCAGGCTGACACCAGCGCGTCCCGCGGCAATCATCAGAGCCTCGGCCTTGTCGAAAGAACAGGCGATCAGATAGCGCGCTTGATCTTCGCCAAAGAGCTGCTCGGTGCTGCCCTGATCCAGGCTGACACCAATTCCGGCGGCATCCGCCAACTCAAACGCCGCAAGTGCCAAACCACCATCGGACAGATCTGTGCAGACGTCGATCCAGTCGCGCTGATCGCGGATGAAGTCGCCATGAGACGTCTCGGCTTCCAGATCGACAGTAGGCGCGTCACCTTCTTCGCGGTTGAACACTTCGGACAGCAGGGCGGACTGACCCAGATGGCCCTCGGTTTGGCCCAGAACAAGTGCCACGTGACCGTCGCGTACGGTCCCTGCAATGAGGTGATCAATGTCGTCGATCAGGCCGACAGCACCGATAGTGGGTGTGGGAAGGATCGGTTCGCCGTCGGTTTCGTTGTAAAGCGAGACATTGCCCGAGACGATGGGCATATCTAGCGCCTTCACCGCAGCCCCAATGCCTTTGATCGCGCCGACAAACTGGCCCATGATCTCGGGCTTTTCTGGGTTACCGAAATTCATGTTGTCGGTTGTGGCAAGTGGCTTTGCGCCAACGGCAGTCAGATTTCGATAGGCCTCGGCGACGGCCTGTTTCCCACCTTCCACAGGATTGGCGCGCACGTAGCGCGGGGTGACATCCGAGGTGAATGCCAGCGCTTTGTTCGTGCCATGAACCCGAATGACACCAGCGCCAAGGCCCGGTGCCTGAACCGTGTCGGCCATGACCTGACTGTCATACTGTTCCCAGACCCATTGCTTGCGCGCATAGTTGGGACTGGAGATGAGGGCTTTTAGCCCGTCAATGGGGTCAATCTGAGCAATCTCTGTGAGTGGCTCTGCCGTTGGCGTTTCCACCCAGGGTCGGTCATATTCAGGGGCTGTGCCGGAGAGTGCCTTAAGGGGCAGATCGGCTTTCACCTCATTGCCGTGCATAATCAGAAACCGGTCTTCGGCGATGGTCTCGCCCACGATGGCAAAGTCGAGATCCCATTTGTCGAACACGGCTTTCGCCTCGGCCTCCAGATCGGGGTTGAGGACCATCAACATGCGTTCCTGCGATTCCGATAGCATCATCTCGTAGGCGGTCATGTTCTCTTCGCGGACCGGAACCTGATCGAGGTTCAACTTGACGCCCAGATCTCCCTTGTCCCCCATCTCCACGGCGGAACAGGTCAAACCGGCCGCGCCCATGTCCTGAATGGAAATCACCGCTCCCGTGCGCATGAGTTCCTGACAGGCTTCCATCAGGCGCTTCTCAGTAAAGGGATCGCCAACCTGAACGGTTGGCCTCTTCTCTTCTATCGTATCATCGAATTCTGCGGAGGCCATGGTGGCACCACCGACGCCATCGCGCCCGGTTTTGGCGCCGAGATAGACCACTGGCATGCCAATGCCGGAGGCTGCGGAATAGAAAATCTTGTCGGTGTCGGCCAATCCGGCAGCGAAGGCATTGACCAGACAATTGCCGTTATAGGCGGGGTGGAAGCGCACCTCACCCCCGACGGTCGGCACACCAAAACAGTTGCCATATCCACCAACGCCGGCAACGACACCGGCCACCAGGCTTTTGGTTTTTGGGTGAGACGGCTCACCGAAGCTCAGAGAGTTCATCGCCGCTATGGGACGGGCGCCCATGGTGAAGACATCGCGCAGAATGCCCCCAACCCCGGTCGCGGCCCCTTGATAGGGCTCGATATAAGAGGGGTGGTTGTGGCTTTCCATTTTGAACACCACCGCTTGCCCATCCCCGATATCGACGATGCCGGCATTCTCGCCCGGACCGCAAATGACCTGAGGGCCTTCGGTCGGCAAGGTACGTAACCATTTCTTGGAAGACTTGTATGAGCAATGCTCGTTCCACATTGCAGAGAAGATGCCCAGCTCGGTGAAGGAGGGTTCCCGTCCGATGATCTCAAGAATGCGTTCATATTCATCCGGTTTCAGCCCATGGGCTGCGATCAGCTCGTCCGAGATAGCTGGTTCTTGCATGTGTTTGTCCCCGAGGTGTCTTGCCGTGGGTGCTTCTTATGCCAGCGGAGCTTGGGGGAAAAGGGTGCAAAGTCTCTTCGGTCTCAGTCCTGTGACGACTGAGACAAAACGGCGGGGATCGACAGGCAGATTTTGGTTCCCCGATCCGGTGCGCTCCTTATGTCTACGGTTCCTCCCGATTGCTCGACGAAGCCTTTGACCATTGAAAGTCCCAGCCCTGAGCCCTTGCCAATATCCTTAGTCGTAAAGAATGGCTCGAACACCCGATCATGGATGTCGCTGGCAATACCGTCACCCTCATCTGCCAGACACAGTTTCACATAGTCACTGTCTTTCGACGGGTCGACGTCACTGCCTTGGGGAATGTTGTGCGCGGTCAGTCGCATCGTGCCACCATTGGGCATTGCGTCCCGCGCATTGATCACAAGATTGAGGATCGCAATCCCGAGTTGCACACGATCAACCCACATGGGCCAGGTGTTATCGGGACAACTACATTCAAACTGAATATCAGCCGGGAGAATGCGTTCTGTCAGCGCGTGCATCTCCTCGAGGAACAGCTTGGTTGCAACCGCTTCTTCCTGAAGCGCCGTCTGCCGTGAAAATGCTAGTAGCTGCGAGGTGAGCACCGAGGCGCGCTCAGCTGCTTCGCGCGCCTTGTGCACCAGCTCATCGCGTTCCAGCGGGTCATCGACTTCCCGATATAATTCCAGATTTCCCATCACGACTGTCAGGATATTGTTGAAGTCATGGGCTACACCGCCGGTGAGGTTACCGACGGCCTCCATCTTTTGCGCTTGAACGCTGCGCTGCTGTATTTTCTCGTAGGCGGCCAAGCCAACATAGGCTTGTTGCAGCGTGACGAGATAGTAAATCACAAAGCCTGCTGTAGAGAGCCCGCCGATCAGATTGGTCGGTGTGTCGGGCAGAATAAAAAGGAAGTGGATGGCGATGATAACCAGAACCGCTACGTCGCCTGCCGCCTGTATCAGAGAATAGGTTTTTATCCGGGTCTTTTGATTTATTGAGAACCGCACCGAGGCCAGAAGCAGACAAATAGCGGGCATCTGTAATATCGCTTCAGGTTGAAACCAGAGGTAAAGCAGAAATATCCGGAGTAGAACTATTCGAAGCGCAAATACGGCGAGAACGCTCAGATATACTCGGAACCGTCGATCATTGATCATGCGTTCGAGCAAAAAATAGCTCAAAACGCTCGTACTCATATAGATCCCAAACCAGATCAGCGGGACCAGATAATCAAACCCAATATAGCCGAGCAGAACCAGGCAAAACAGAATGCCGTGTCGCGATACGAATTCGATCCAAGTCTGGCGTTCGAGTGAGACCATGAGGTCGGTCTCTTCAACCTGCCTACGGCGCAATTTGCTCAACACACAAAATGCCTTCAACAACGGAAGAAAAAGAATGAAAGGCAGCCTAGTTGGCTTCGCGAACCTAATCCAGCGGTATTGGAAAACCGTCAGGAGTGCGGTGCAGCCTTGCGCAAAAAAAAGGCCGAGCACTAAGCTCGGCCAAAGTCCAACAGGGAGGTGAACAACAGCTTGGCTGTCATTCATAAACAAGCACATATTGCTGCGGTGTTAATCGTTCAAGTGACCGCCGCCGGAATTTTGGTCATAGCCGATATGCATTGTTTGCATAGCGCCCGAAAAACAGGCCTAAGCGGTTGTCTGGGCCTTTTGTTTTTGCGCGTTTATTTCGCTCATCACAAAGTCCCTGAACGCTTCTATCCGTTTGGAGTGACGCAATTCCTCGGGGTAGGCCAGAAACACGGGAACGATATTTGATTCGACCTCCGGAAGAACCCGAACAAGGTTTGGCTGGTCTATTGCGGTGTAGTCAGGCAGCATGCCGATCCCCAGGCCAAAGTTGACGCCTTGCAGCACTCCGAAATAGTTGTTCACTGTCAAAAGCTTGGGCAGATCATAGCTCATCAACTCACGCACCAGCGTTGCCCCGGCACTGACTTGGGTCGAGCCGACATTCTGGCACAACAAGCGATGTTCACGCAGATCTTCGATGGTTTGTGGCGTGCCGTGGGCTGCGAGATATGCTTGATTTGCATATAGCCGCATTCTGACACTCATCAGGCGGCGGCGCACAAGATCGGCTTGTGACGGCTCTTTCATCCGGATCGCAACATCAGCCTCTCGCATGGGTAGGTCGAGGACCCGTTCTTCCAGCATCAAATCGATATTCAGATCAGGGTAGTCTGCATAAAGCGTAGACAGGCGAGGGGCCAGCCAAAGCGAACCAAAGCCTATGGTTGTGGTCACTCGAAGTTGGCCGAACACTTCTTCTTCGCTGTCGCGAATGCGGGCAGAGGCCGCATCGAGGCGTTTTGACATTGCGCGGGTGGCATCAAATAGCAATTCGCCCTGTTCTGTGAGAATCAGGCCCCGGGCATGGCGGTGAAACAACGTGGTATTCAACGACTCTTCCAAGGCTCTGATTTGCCGAGACACAGCGGATTGCGACAAATGCAACGTATCGCCTGCATGGGTCAGACTGCCCGCATCGGCCACCGCGTGAAATATTCTGAGTTTGTCCCAATCCATTTTATATCTTCTTGTTCAAAATTTGTAGCCGGGGCGCATGACTCGTAACTGCCGCAATGCAGCACATAAAACAATGTTCGATCACGCTTTTATTGTTGGTAGGTCAAGAAATATGACCTATTATCCGTGTTAAGCTACCGCGACGGGAGGTGCAGGATGGCGCGACAGGAAATTACACTGGCAGATCGCTTCGATCTGGAGAAGTCTCCGGTCCTTTTGAATGGCACACAGGCGCTTGTTCGCCTGATGCTGATGCAAAAAGCGCGCGACCAGCTTGCTGGGCTGAATACGGCCGGGTTGGTGACAGGGTATCGCGGATCACCGCTTGGCGCGGTTGATATGCAAATGACGCGCGCCTCCAAGCATCTTGATGCAGCTGACATCACCTTTCAGGCCGGACTGAATGAGGATTTGGCAGCAACCGCACTTTGGGGCGCTCAACAGGCCGAACTACGCGGTGAAGGTCGCTTTGATGGCGTGTTTGGCCTGTGGTACGGCAAGGGGCCCGGCGTCGACCGGTCCGGCGATGTCATGAGGCATGCGAACATGGCCGGGTCGTCAGCCAATGGCGGCGTTCTGATGGCCATGGGGGATGATCACACGGGAGAGAGTTCGACGACCTTGCATCAGTCCGACTGGGCGATGGTTGATGCCTATATGCCCGTGTTGTCGCCCGCAGGTGTTCAGGAAATTCTGGATTACGGGCTTTATGGCTGGGCTTTGTCCCGCTTTGCCGGGGTCTGGGTCGGCCTCAAACTGATGAAGGACACGGTTGAGGCGACATCTGTCGTGGACGGCCGGGCAGACCGGATGAGCTTCATGCTGCCGGAATTTGTCATGCCCGATGGCGGTTTGAATATCCGGTTGGCAGATACGCCGATCGCGCAAGAAGCGCGGATGATCGACTACAAGAGGTTCGCTGCCGAAGCCTTTGCGAAGGCAAACAAAATTGACAAACGTGTCCACGGCAAAGCTGGTGCTAAAATTGGGTTTGTGGCGGCTGGGAAGAACTGGCTTGATCTTGTCCACGCGCTTTCACTTCTGGGAATTGACGAAGAGACCGCCGAGCGTTTGGGCGTGACAACCTATAAAGTCGGCCAGGTATGGCCGCTTGATATGGATAGCTTTCATGAATGGGCCGAAGGACTGGATCTGATCATCGCCGTGGAAGAGAAGCGCAAGCTGATCGAAGTGCAAATCAAAGAGGCGCTTTTTGATGATCGACGCGGGCGTCGCGTTTACGGTTGGCACAAGGGCGACACATGGGAAAATGGCCGTAGGTTAGAGCTGTTTCCAACAAGGTTTGCGCTTGATCCAATTGATATTGCTGAGAAACTTGGGAATATCCTGATTGAAGAGGGTCGTGATAACGAGCGGATCAAAGCCGGACTTGCGCAACTGAAAGAGGCACGCCGCGCTGACAATGCGGAAGAGATCGCGGCGCGCTTGCCCTATTTCTGTTCCGGCTGTCCGCATAACAGCTCGACCAAGCTCCCAGATGGCTCACGTGCCTATGCAGGGATCGGATGTCATTACATGGTCCAGTGGATGGACCGGGAAACCGTAGGCTTCACTCATATGGGCGGCGAGGGTGCCAACTGGATTGGTGAGGCGCCATTTTCGACGCGAGAGCATGTTTTCCAGAATATAGGCGACGGCACCTATAACCACTCGGGCCTGCAAGCTATTCGAGCAGCGGTCGCAGCCGGTACAACGATGACCTACAAGGTTCTCTTCAATGATGCGGTGGCCATGACCGGCGGGCAAGGCAACGAAGGTGGGCTGGGCCCTGCGCGTATCGTGGCGGAGCTGCGCGCCATGGGCATTGAGGATCTGGCGGTCGTTTACGATGAAAAAGAAGACGTGGCCTTCAAGGAGTTCCCGTCGAATACGGAATTTCATCCGCGCAAAGAACTTCTGAGCGTTCAGGAAAAGCTGAGTAAATCCAAGGGTGTGTCGGCTATTGTCTACATCCAAACCTGTGCTGCCGAAAAGCGGCGCAGACGCAAGCGCGGTTTGTTTCCAGATCCAGACAAGCGGGTGTTCATCAATCCGAATGTTTGTGAAGGCTGTGGCGATTGCGGTGTGCAATCCAATTGCGTGTCCATTGTTCCAAAGGAGACGGAGTTGGGGCGCAAACGGCAGATTGATCAATCAAGCTGCAACAAGGACTTTTCCTGTGTGAACGGGTTCTGCCCCTCTTTCGTGACGATTGAAGGTGCTGAAATACGCAAGGAAGCGACAAGCAACGTCGAGATACCAGATTTACCCGATCCAGACCTGCCGCGTATTGATGGCACGCACAATGTGATCATCACGGGTGTCGGAGGCACTGGCGTTGTCACGATCGGGGCTGTGATGGCGATGGCTGCGCATATCGATGGCAAAGGCGCAGGTATGATGGAGATGGCTGGGCTGGCCCAGAAGGGCGGCGCGGTGCACATCCACTGCCGCTTGGCGGAACGGCCCGACCACATCTCGGCAATCCGAGTGGCCACCGGAGAGGCGGATGCGCTGATTGGGGGCGATCTGGTTGTCTCAGCCGGGGCCAAGACACTTGGCTTGATGAAACCCGGCGCGTCAGGGGCGGTGGTCAACAGCCACGAAATCATCACAGGTGATTTCACCCGGGATACGGAATTCTCTTTGCCCAGCGATCGCCTGAGCCTCGCGTTGCAGTCGCGTCTGGGGGATCGGCTGCAAAGCTTCGACGCTTCGGCTTTGGCAAAATCGCTTCTGGGCGATTCCATTTTTTCCAATATGCTGATTTTTGGAGCTGCCTGGCAGCGAGGTCTCATCCCGCTTAGCCATGAAGCAATCACCAGAGCGATCGAGCTGAACGGCGCAGCCCCGGAACGAAACCTCAGAGCGTTTGAGCTGGGGCGTTGGACCAGCCTGTTTCCACAAGATGCGGTCAAGCACGTGGGCGACAAAGTGGTTGAGTTGCCGAAAACTCTCGAAGCCAAAATTGACTTTCGAGCGGAGCAGTTGACGCGATATCAATCAGGGCGTCTGGCGAAGAAGTATCGGAAATTTGTCGATCGTTTCGCTGATCCGCGCATGAAGGAGGCGGTGGCGAAAGGGTATCATAAGCTGCTGTCATATAAGGATGAATACGAAGTCGCTCGGCTACATCTGGAAACCGAAGAGCTAGCAAAACAGCAGTTTGCGGGTGACTTGAAGCTGACCTATCATCTTGCGCCGCCGCTGCTTTCGAAGATGGGTGCCGATGGTCGACCGCAGAAGAAGGAATACAGAGCTGGCGTAGGGAAATTATTTCGGTTGTTGGCCCGGCTGAAAATGCTGCGCGGGACGCCCTTCGATCCATTTGGTTACAGTGTTGAGCGGCGGATGGAACGCCGCCTGATCAAAGAATATGAGCGTGATCTAAGGGCACTGACCTCGCCGCCGCAGGACGTGATGGATGCCGCAGTTGCGCTCGCTGAACTACCTTTGCAGATAAGGGGTTTTGGTCCCGTAAAAGAAGCCAATGCCAAAACGGCGGAGAAGCGCAGGGCAGAACTGAAATCTGCGATTTCCGATCCGGTCAAGGCAGCAGCTGAATAGATTTACGCAAGGGTTTGGTAGGCGCGGTTTCCATAAAGCAAAGGTGTTCCGTCTTTGCTCTTAATTGCCTGAACTGCGCCGATCATTACAAAATGTGTGCCGATCTGCTCATAACTTTGCAGCGAGCAATCAAAGGATGCCAAAGCGTCTTCCAGCGCGGGCGCGCCCGTTTCAAGTGTTGCGAAGCTGGCGCAGGTGAATTTGTCTCCACCGGGCGCAAGATCGCGAGATGCAAAGACATTCGCTATCTTTTCATGATCTTGCGATAGGATATTAATGCAAAAATTCCCGTTTTTCTGGATTGCCGGAGCTGCGGAGGTTTCATGATGCAGGCAGACCAGCACTGTCGGTTTGTCGCCATCCGCTGACACGCTGGTCATCGCGGACACGGTCGCGCCGGCACGCCCCGAGACGCCATCCGTTGTTACGATGGTCACGGACGACACATGGCGGCTCATCGCTTCAAGGAAGGGCGCTTTTAACATTTTGGGCCTGCAGCTGCTGGTTTCAGTGGTCATGCCCTCTGCGTGCAGGCGACGCAAGTCTTGCATCTCACATCTGCGTGGATCAGGGTTGCGCCATGAATGATCCTGTCGCTCTTGATCGCGCCCATGCGCTGCACCCTTGGACCCACTTCGATAGCTTTACGCGCGACGGTCCGCTAGTGATTGATCGTGGCGAAGGCTGCCTATTGTGGGACCGCGATGGGCGACAATATGTTGATGCCGTCGGTGGGCTCTGGTGCACCAATATCGGGCTTGGTCGACAGGAAATGGCGGATACGATTTCTGAGCAAGCACGCAAACTCGCCTATGCCAGTGGGTTTGTTGATATGACCAATAATCCTGCCGCGATGCTTGTTGCCAAACTTGCAGAACTTGCGCCCTGTGATCTGAACAGGGTGCATCTGACGACCGGAGGATCGACAGCGCTGGATTCTGCCTATCGCATGGTGGCCTACTATCAAACATGCGCAGGCCGCCCGGACAAAACCCGTGTCATAGCGCGGAACAATTCGTACCATGGTTCGACCTACGCAACCATCTCGGTCGGTAAAAGGGATGGCGATAAAGTTCCTGAATTCAGGTATTTGAGCGATGGCATTCATCACGTGTCATCACCGGATCCATACAGATGGGATGGCGAGGGCGATTTTGTTTCGCATTTGGTCGCGGAGTTCGAGGACAAGATTGCCGAGATCGGAGCGGACAGGGTCGGCGCATTTTTTGCGGAACCGATACAAGCCTCTGGAGGAGTGATTGTGCCACCTGACGGATATCTTAAGGCGATGTGGGACGTCTGCCAGCGCCATGATATTTTGTTCATTGCAGATGAGGTTGTCACGGCTTTTGGTCGCCTTGGACACTGGTTCGCCTCGGAAGATGAGTTCGGCGTCGTGCCGGATATGATTTGCTGCGCCAAAGGATTGAGCTCTGGTTACCAACCAATTGGGGCGCTTATCTTTTCCGAGAAAATCTGGAATGCGATGCAAGGCGACCGCTGGTATGCGTCAGGCTTCACATATTCGGGGCATCCAGTGGCGTGTGCGGCGGCGCTGAAAAATATCGAGATCATCGAACGTGAGGGACTCTTGGAGCGGGCCGCCGATGTCGGTCAGTATTTTGAGGAACGTCTTTCTGGCTTGTCTGACTTGCCGACAGTAGGGGATGTGCGCGGTCGAAAATTGATGATGTGCGTGGAGAATGTCGGCAACAAGGAAACCAAGGAACTACTGCCCTATGAGGTCGATATCGGGAAACGAATTTCTGATGCGGCCGAGGCGCGTGGCCTAATGGTACGACCCATCGGGCATCTGAACGTTATGTCTCCACCGCTTGTAATCACACGAGAGCAAGTCGACTTCGTTGCGGATACTCTGCATGCCGCCATAGTCGATGTGACGGACCAATTGATCCGCGATGGAATAAAGGTGGCTTGAAATGGCTTTGAAGGACGCAGCGCATGACGTCGACAACGCTATTACGCGCGAGGGCTACCAAGGACAGTCATATGAGAATGCTTTCGGTGGGGCGCTGTCATTTATGCGGCGCACCTACAGCAAGGATCTCAAAGGTGTCGATCTGGCCGTAACAGGTGTGCCGTTTGATCAGGCGGTCACGAACAGGCCTGGAACACGGCTTGGTCCGCGCGCCATTCGCGAGGCGTCTACGCTGCAGCCTTGTGATCCTCCCTATGGATGGGATGTGAACCCGCTGACCGAATTCAACATTTCTGATTATGGAGATTTAGCGTTTGACTACGCGGACATACCCAGCTTTCCTAAAGCTCTGAAGGATCATGTATCCGGGATTTTGCAGTCGGGCGCAGGCGCGCTGACCTTGGGCGGTGATCACTACATTAGTTTCCCGATCCTGCGCGCCTATGCCGAGAAGTTCGGCCCTTTGAGTTTGATCCAGTTTGATGCCCATTCCGACACGTGGGTGGATGATGATTTGGACCGAGTGGATCACGGCACGATGTTCTACAAAGCGGTGAAGGAGGGTTTGATTGTACCGGAACGCTCCGTGCAGATCGGGATCAGAACCGCAAACCCCTATGATGCCGGGGTTCATGTGATTGATGCCCCTGAAGTGCATCGGGTGGGACCGGAAGCTGTGGCCGCACGCGTGCATCAAATTGTCGGTAACGCTCAGACTTACATCACCTTTGACATCGACTGCCTTGATCCGGCCTTCGCGCCGGGGACGGGTACGCCGGTTTGGGGAGGCTTGTCGAGCGCGCAGGCCGCAGAAATCCTGCGGGGTTTGAAAGGTGTGAATATGGTTGGAGGCGATGTCGTCGAGGTTTCTCCGCCGTTCGACACGACCGGGGCCACCGCTGTTGCGGGCGCCCACGCAGCCAACGAATTGATGTGCCTTTATTGTCATAATCTGAGGGAGCGACGCTAATGCCTAACCAACCCGTATCCGGCAACGATCTGGCGCGTTTCGCAGGTCAGGGAAATTTCATGCGATTGCCGTCTGCGGAGACGGCCGAAGGGCTTGATGTGGCCTTTGTCGGTATTCCGATGGATCACGGGGCGTCGTGGCGCTCTGGCACACGGTTTGGGCCTGCGCAGGTGCGCCATGAAAGCGCAATGATCCGCCCTTATGGTTTGCAGACCGGTGCCGCGCCCTTTGATGCCTTGCAATGCGCCGATCTGGGCGATGTGCCAATCAACACATTCAACCTGCGCGACTCCATTCGCATAATTACAGAATATTACGATGAGCTCTTAAAGCACGATGTCATACCGATGAGCATTGGTGGGGATCATACCATTACGCTGCCCATCCTGCGTGCCATTGCCAAGAAGCACGGGCCTGTTGGTCTTGTGCATATCGATGCCCATGCGGATGTGAACGATGAGATGTTTGGTGAGCGTGAGACCCATGGAACGGTTTTCAGACGCGCCTATGAAGAAGGGCTGCTGCGTGCCTCTGATGTCTGGCAGATTGGGCTGCGCGGGACGGGATACACCGCCGAAGATTTCGATGAGCCGCGGGAGTGGGGCTTCAACCTGATCTTGGCGCAAGAGCTTTGGCACAAATCAACGAATGCGATCGCAGCCCAGATCATGGCCAAGATGGGGGCAGGGCCAGTCTATATCACATATGATATCGACAGCCTTGATCCCTCTATCGCACCTGGCACTGGGACACCGGAGATTGGCGGGCTAACGACGCCGCAAGCCTTGGAGTTGATCCGAGGACTGCGCGGCTTGCCGATTGTGGGTGCTGATCTTGTCGAGGTTTCCCCGCCATATGACCAGTCTGGGAATACCGCACTGACGGGGGCCAATATCTTTTACGAGATCCTGTCGGTGTTGCCGGGGGTCACGTATCGCTGAGAGAGCGTCACACAGCTTTCATGCGATCTGGCTAAGCTGACGTAAGGGCGGTATTACAGAGCGAGCCCAGCTAGAACGGACGCGTCATGAGACAGGCCACCCGGGAAATCTCTTACGCACATTCGGCCAAAAGCCGATCAGGCCGGGCTCTGATCCGCGTGATGGAAAACGCGACGGGTCGGATAAGGCTGATCCGGCGCGCGAAAGGGTATCAGCACGAAGTGGCGGCTGGCGCTGATTTCTGGGACGTGATGCGCGAACGCTATGGCCTCAGCCTGAATGTTGTTGGCGGGTCACTGGCAAACATCCCGAGCGAGGGTCCACTGATTGCTATCGCCAACCACCCCTATGGAATTCTCGATGGGCTAATGCTTGGCCATATCCTGAGCGAGACCCGTGGTGATTTCAGAATTCTGGCGCACAAGGTGTTCCGAAAAGCCGAAGAAATTGATCGGGTGATCCTGCCGGTATCCTTTGATGAAACCCGAGAGGCAGTCACGCAAAATATTGCAACCCGCCATGCGGCTTTGCGGTACATGGCCGATGGTGGTGCGATTGGCATATTTCCGGGCGGCACGGTCTCGACATCTGCCACGCCGTTTGCCGACCCCATGGATCCGGGATGGCGCACATTCACGTCCAAGTTGATAAGTAAATCAGAGGCATCCGTGGTGCCGATCTATTTCGACGGTGCAAATTCTCGACTATTTCAGATCGCAAGCCATGCACATTTCACCTTGCGGATGGGATTGCTGATCAATGAATTCAAACGCCGTGTCGACACACCCGTGCGCGTGGTGATTGGGGAACCGATCAAACGAGCCGCTTTAAACCAATTCTCGCGCGATCCTAAAGCCATGATGGATTTCCTGCGTCGCTCAACGTATGAGCTATCACCACGACCCGTTGGCAATTTCGACTACGGGTTTGAGTTTGAGGACAAACATAGGGCGCGTGCGCGAGACTAATGGCAATTGGCATTTTCGATTCTGGATTGGGCGGTCTGACCGTCTATGGCGCGGTAGCAGACTATCTGCCTGATCTCCCAGTGGTGTATTTCGCAGATTCGGCACATACGCCCTATGGCGTGCGAGATGCAGATGACATCTACCGCCTGACCTGCGCCTCGGTCGAACGGATGTGGGAGGAGGGCGTCGATCTGGCCGTTCTGGCCTGCAATACAGCCTCAGCTGCGGCCTTGCGTCGTATGCAGGAAAACTGGGTGCCACGAGACAAACGTGTTCTGGGTGTTTTCGTGCCCCTGATCGAGGCGTTGACTGAACGGAATTGGGGTGACAACTCGCCACCGCGTGAAGTCACGGTCAAGCACGTGGCCCTGTTCGCGACCCCGGCAACCGTAGCCAGCCGGGCGTTTCAGCGCGAGCTCGCGTTCCGCGCAATTGGTGTGGATGTTGAGGCGCAACCATGCGGTGGTGTCGTGGATGCGATAGAAGACGGGGACGAAATGCTGGCCGAGGCGCTTGTTCGCTCTCATGTCGAGGCTTTGAAACGCCGCATGCCGCATCCGCAGGCGGCAATTCTGGGCTGTACACATTACCCTTTGATGCAAGATGTCTTTCAGGAGGCTCTTGGTGCGGATGTCGATGTTTATTCTCAAGCCTCTCTTGTGGCCGAAAGCCTTTCGGATTATCTGAAGCGACACCCCGACAAAGCCGGGGCTGGTACAGAAACAAAATTCCTGACGACCGGGGACCCAAGGACCGTGACGAACAAGGCCACCCAGTTTTTGCGACGAAAGATCGAATTCCAGGCTGCATGATTGCGGCCCCATTGATCTGTCTTTACCACTTTCGCAAAATCTGAAGGGCTTACCTCCATGACTTACTCCATCGCTATTCTTGGTGCTTCGGGCTATACGGGCGCAGAACTTGTCCGGCTGATTGCCACGCATCCCAACATGACAATCAAGGCTCTCAGTGCGGACCGGAAGGCCGGACAAACTATGGCTGCTGTGTTTCCGCACCTGCGCCATCTTGAACTACCGACGCTTGTTAAAATCTCAGAGATAGACTTTTCGCAGATTGACCTTTGTTTCTGCGCGCTGCCGCATAAAACCAGTCAGGAGGTCATTTCGGCCTTGCCGGCGGACCTCAAGATTGTCGATCTAAGCGCTGATTTCCGGCTGCGAGATCCGGAAGCCTATGAAACTTGGTATGGCAATCCGCATAGCGCAATCGAGATACAGCGCGAGGCAGTATATGGCCTGACCGAATTTTACCGGGATCAGATCAAGTCTGCGCGGCTTGTAGCGGGCACCGGCTGCAACGCGGCAACCGGGCAATATGCGCTGCGCCCAGTGATTGAGGCCGGGTTGATCGATCTCGACGATATCATTCTGGATTTGAAGGTTGGGGTTAGTGGTGCGGGGCGGTCCTTGAAGGAAAATCTGCTGCACGCAGAGTTGTCGGAAGGCACGAACCCTTATGCCGTTGGTGGGACACATCGACACCTGGGCGAGTTTGATCAGGAACTTTCGGCTATTGCCGGTCGCGAAGTGAAGGTTCAGTTCATCCCACATCTGGCGCCGTTCAATCGGGGAATTCTAGTTACGACGTACGTAAAAGGCGATGCGCAAGCCATTCATAACGCGGTGGAAAATTCGTATGCGGATGAGCCCTTCATCGTTGTGCTGCCCTTTGGACAAGCGCCGTCGACCCACGATGTTCGCACCTCGAATTTCTGCCATATCGGCGTAGCCGGGGATCGGACAGAAGGGCGCGCTGTGATCTTTTCAGTGCTCGACAACCTCACGAAAGGATCATCGGGTCAGGCGTTGCAAAATGCCAATCTGATGTTAGGTCTTGAGGAGACAGAGGGCCTGATGATGGCGCCCGTATTCCCGTGAAGGACATCCTGTGAAGGGTCTCAAGAAGCAACGACGTATTCAGATCATCCTAGTCGCGGTTGTGGCGCTTGCCGCTTCAACCGCGCTGATCGGTTATGCGTTGCGCGATGGGATCAATTTTTTTCGCTCTCCAACTCAGGTTGTTGAAACACCGCCGGCTGCTAACGAGACGTTCCGTATAGGCGGATTGGTCGAAGATGGGTCGTTAAAGGTAATCGAGGATGATCGCATTGCTTTCAATGTGACGGACGGCAATGCGGTGGTCGCTGTGACATATAAAGGTATCTTGCCAGATCTCTTTACCGAGGGTGAAGGGATGGTTGGTACTGGTCGCTACATCAATGGCGTCTTTGAAGCCTCTGAAATTCTTGCGAAACACGATGAGACCTACATGCCTGTAGAGGTGATCGATGCGCTGAAAGAACAGGGCGTCTATAAGGCACCGAACGATACCTAAAGACTGAATTAACTAAATTGACAGAGCTTGCTCCTCGCATTTTTGAATCGAGGGACGCGTCTCATGGGGTTTTGGAAACGGGTATTTGGTGGCCAAAGCGTCACATCTGTCGGCGGAGCCATTCGCGATGTTGCGGAGGTTTTTGTGCCCAACGCGAGCGAGAAATCCCGACAGGACCATGAGGCCTTCAAGACATCCGTGGATCAGTTTGGCGGCGAGTTTTCAACCCGCGGCCAGGGCTGGTTTCATGAATTTGTGAACGGTATCAATCGGTTGCCGCGTCCTTTTCTGGCGCTTGGGACGCTGGGATTGTTTGTATACGCCATGGTAGACCCGATGGGTTTTTCTGAACGCATGCGGGGCATTGGGCTGATCCCGAACCCGCTTTGGTGGCTGCTTGGCGCCATTGTCAGCTTTTACTTTGGGGCGCGTGAACTGCATTACGTTCGACGTAAGGCACAGCCCAAGCGTAAGCCGGCCGCGACTTTCCAACGATCCATTTCCGGGTTTGCGCCCGAGTCCCGCCCGACGCCTGCTACAAGAGAGCAATGGTCAGAGGGCAAATAACGTCAGGTTCCGCTTTTCTAAACTGATCAGTTCGTTATCTTACGCGCAAGCTTGAGATATAAGGATCAGCCCTATGGATTATGAAACACTGCGTCTGCGTCAGACCAACAATGTGGCTGTGATTGAGTTCTCGCGGCCCGACGTCATGAATGCGCTCAATACGCAGATGCGCGCGGAAATCCTGCATGCGGTGAAGGCAGCGGAAAAGGATGCGCGCGTTCTGGTTCTGACGGGCAAGGGCAGGGCGTTTTGCTCCGGGCAGGATTTAGGCGATCGCGCGACCGCCGCATCGACCGATCTGGAGCGCACCTTGCGTGACGAATACGTGCCGATGCTCATGGCAATTTATGAATGTGCGATCCCGACCATTTCGGCCGTCAATGGCGCTGCGGCTGGCGCCGGTGCCAACCTTGCCTTGGCCGCAGATGTCGTGATCGCGGCGGAATCGGCGGTCTTTTTGCAGGCCTTCACACGGATCGGTCTTATTCCTGATGCGGGTGGCACCTACCTGTTGCCGCGTCAGGTTGGTCTTGCAAAAGCTATGGGCGCCGCGCTTTTTGCCGAACCGATCACCGCAAACGAAGCCAGCCGGATGGGAATGATCTGGGAAGCTGTTGCCGACAAAGAGTTTGAACAGCGCTGGAAAGACCGGGCGGCTTATCTGGCAAGCGGGCCGACGCAGGCCTATGCGCGGGTCAAAAAGGTGATGCGTGGCAGCTTTGAGAATAGTCTGGAGCGTCAATTGCTTATGGAAGCAAAGCTTCAGGGGGAATGCGGCAAGACCCATGATTTTCGTGAAGGTGTGTTGGCGTTTTTGGAGAAGCGCGCTGCGAATTACGAGGGGCGCTGAAGCGTGAAATAGACGCTGTCTGACCAGACATCGTTCACGCAGAACGTGTTTTTCTCGAAGCCTGTTTCCTTGAAGCCGAGTGACTTCAAGCATGCCACCGAGGCCGTATTGTTCGGGTCGGCGTCTGCCGTCAATTGCGTGAACCCGCCATCGCTGAAAAGCCACGGTATGAGGGCACACATCGCCTCGGTCATGAAGCCTTGCCGCCAGTATCGCTTGTTCAGAATGAAGCCAATTTCATCGCGCTCATGAACGCCGCCAGCACCTATTGCTGTTTTGTCGTGCTCTAGAACGAAATATGTTCGGGGCTCCGGCGCTATCGCCATTGCTGCCAGGCGCGAACGGGTTGTTTCCACATCCGGGTCAGGCACGCTCGACCAGTATTTCATGACATCGGCGTCGCCATACACCTCGAACAAGGCGTCGGCGTCGTTCTCTTGAGGCGCGCGCAGCAATAGGCGTTTGGTTCTCAGCATGACAAAGAAAAAGGCCGCCCTTGCGAGCGGCCTGTTCAACTAGCGATTTTCGATATCGATGTATTCGCGGGTGTTTTCGCCCATATAAAGCTGGCGTGGTCGACCGATCTTGAGCTTTGGATCGGAGATTTGCTCCTTCCATTGCGAAATCCAACCCACCGTCCGGGCGAGGGCAAAAATTGGCGTGAACATGGAGGTCGGGAAGCCCATCGCCTCAAGAATGATGCCGGAATAGAAATCGACATTCGGGAACAGCTTTTTCTCGGCGAAATACGGATCTTCAAGCGCCTGTTTTTCCAGTTCCTTGGCAACCTGCAGTTTCGGATTGTCCTCGATCCCGAGCAAATCCAGCACTTCATCGGCAGATTGTTTCATAACCTTCGCGCGTGGATCAAAGTTCTTGTAGACGCGGTGCCCGAAGCCCATCAGGCGGAACGGATCATTCTTGTCTTTGGCGCGCGCAATGAATTCAGGAATGCGATCTACAGTTCCAATCTCCTCCAGCATCTCAAGACACGCTTGGTTGGCACCACCATGTGCAGGTCCCCAAAGGCAGGCGATGCCAGCAGCGATGCAGGCAAAGGGGTTTGCGCCAGACGAAGACGCAAGTCGCACCGTTGAGGTCGAGGCGTTTTGCTCATGATCGGCGTGCAGCGTGAAGATGCGATCCATGGCGCGGCTCAGGATTGGGTTCACCTGATAGTCCTCCGCTGGCACACTGAAGCACATCCGCAGGAAGTTTGACGCATAGTCGAGATCATTGCGTGGATAGATGAATGGCTGACCGATGGAATACTTGTACGCCCATGCCGCGATCGTTGGCATCTTGGCAATCAGACGATGAGACGCGATTTCGCGCTGCCGTTCGTCAGCAATATCGGTCGAGTCATGATAGAATGCTGACATAGCGCCGACCACACCAACCATGATGGCCATCGGGTGAGCGTCGCGACGGAACCCACGGAAGAAGTTGACCATCTGCTCGTGCAGCATGGTGTGGCGGGTGATTGTGGCTTCAAATTCTTCCAGTTCCGACGCTGACGGCAATTCACCGTAAAGCAGCAAATAGCAAACCTCGAGGTAGTGCGACTTCTCGGCCAATTGGTCGATTGGATAGCCGCGATGCAACAGCTCACCTTTGCCGCCATCGATGAACGTTATGGTCGAGTCGCAGGCCGCCGTAGACGTGAAACCTGGATCATATGTGAAGACTTTTCCCTGAGCATAAAGCTTGGTGATGTCGATGACGTCAGGGCCGACAGTCGGAGAAAGAACTGGCAGATCAATCTCGAGATCGCCCAGTGTCAGCTTCGCAGTTTTTTCAGTCAATTTACATCCTTTCCCAGAGATCCGTTCGGGCCAAATGCCAAAACGGCGTCAGCTTGCCATCAGACCAGCCGAAGTGTTTCCAGTCGCAGCCAAATGGCTCGATGGGGTTAGAGATCGTTGATCCGTGCGAGGGTCTCGTCACGGCCAATGACCATCATCATGTCGAAAACGCTCGGGGAAGCGGCACTGCCCGATATTGCGGCTCTTAAGGGGCCAGCGAGCTTGCCCAGCTTGAGATCTTTCGCCTCTGCAAATTCGGTAACCGCGGCTTCCAGCGGTTCGCGCTCCCAGCTAGCATTTTGCAAGTGCGGCGTCAATTCTTTGAGTATACCACGGGATACAGGATCAAGGGCTTTTGATGCGCGTTCATCTAGCGTGAGCGGATTTTTTTCGAGTACAAACCGTGCCTTATCCAGAAGTTCGCCGAGTGTCTTCGCCCGGTCTTTCAGACAAAACAGCGCTGAACTAAGATCATCTTGCTGCGTCGCAGAAAGCGCTTCTCTCTTTGTGTTCTCAAGGAAATTTTCGAGGTCGGCCATCAATGTTGTATCATCGCTCATCGCGATATGCTGTGCGTTGATGTGTTCCATTTTCTTGAAATCAAGACGCGCAGGTGCCTTGCCGATCCCATCTACGTCAAACCAATCCTTGGCTTGTTCGGTTGTGAATACTTCATCATCGCCATGTGACCAACCAAGGCGTGCCAGATAGTTCCTCAGACCGGCAGGCGTGTATCCCATGGCCGTATATTCTTCGATGCCAAGGGCCCCGTGCCGCTTCGAAAGTTTCTTGCCGTCCGGTCCGTGAATGAGCGGGATATGGGCAAAGGTCGGCACGAGCCAATCCATTGCTCGGTAGACGAGGGTCTGGCGAGCGGCATTGGCCAAGTGATCATCGCCACGGATGATATGTGTAACGCCCATGTCATGATCGTCGACGACCACAGCATGCATATAGGTAGGTGTTCCGTCAGACCGCAGCAGAATCATGTCATCAAGGTGTGCGTTTTCCCAAACCACAGTGCCTTGCACGGCATCCTCGATGGTCGTTTGCCCCTCTTGAGGCGCGCGTAGGCGGACGACATAGGGCGCGTCTGGGTAGTCTGCTTCTGCGACGTCGCGCCAAGGTGAGCGGAATAGCGTCGAGCGGCCCTCAGCTTTGGCAGTCTCGCGAAAGGCCGCGATTTCCTCTTGGGTAGAGAAGCACTTATAGGCCGTGCCATTGGACAACATCTGTTCTGCCACTTCTACATGGCGCTCCATTTGCGAATGCTGTGATACGGCATCGCCGTCCCAATCAAGGCCCAGCCACGTCAACCCGCTCAAAATCGCTTCAGTTGCTTCCGGCGTGGAGCGTTCCCGATCCGTGTCCTCGATACGCAGCAAAAATTTACCCCCACGTCCACGGGCATAGAGCCAATTGAATAGAGCCGTACGAGCGCCGCCGATATGCAGAAAGCCCGTTGGAGAAGGAGCAAAGCGCGTGACAACGGACATGAGGAGTCTCCTGATTGGTCAGATCGTTAAGGATTTGGAAAGCATGAATTTGGCAATCTGCGAAGGTGTTTAGGCAATCAAACTGATGGAAACAACCCTTCCAGGGCCTGTCGTATCCAACCGGCTAAGTGTAACCCACGCAGCGCGCAAAGCCATCGGGGTGTTTGATCGCCAGCGCGGCGCGCTCATGCCATGGTCCGCCGTTTCATTTGGTGCGGGCGTTGGTTGGTACTTCACGCTGACTTGGGAGCCCGTATCACATCAGCTCTGGATGCTGGGCTTCGTTGCGCTGATGCTATTATGCGCGTCAATGCTCAAGCCGATCCAGCCGGTTCGCATTCTGGTCATAAGCTTGGTGCTGATCATCAGCGGGTTTTGCGCAGGAGCCTTGCGAACGGCCCATGTTGCGGCGCCTGTACTTGAGTATCGCACTTACGGCGCTGTTTGGGGGCGGGTTGTCCATATTGATCGGTCCGCTTCAGACAAGCCACGACTGATGTTGGATCAAGTGCACATGGCAGGGGTTGCCCCTGAGAAAACGCCGAGACGCGTGCGCATCTCACTGCATGGCGACTTGAGTGTCATCACGCCAAGGCCGGGCGATCATGTCATGATGACGGCTCATGTCTCCCCACCACCCGGACCTGCGGAGCCAGGCGGCTTTGATTTCCAGCGCCATGCTTGGTTCAAGGGGCTAGGCGGCGTCGGGTATTCACGGCTGCCGGTATTGCGATACGCCGCACCTGATACCAGCGCTTGGTTGTTGCGGCTTGCGCGGCTGCGCACGCGTTTGGCCGAGGCCATTCGCCAACGGGTCGGCGGTGCTGAGGGACCATTTGCTGCGGCAATTCTGACAGGAGACCGCAGCGCCATCCCAAGGGATGCCCTGGAGGATTTGCGCGCCTCTAACCTTGCGCATCTTCTGGCGATTTCAGGCTTGCACATGGGGCTTCTGACGGGCGTGGTGTTCGGGGCGATCCGATATGGGTTGGCTCTCATCCCCGCATTGGCACTGCGATGGCCGATCAAAAAGATAGCAGCGATTTGTGCGTTGATCTGCGGATTTGCCTATCTAGGTATTTCAGGAGCCAATGTTGCGACGCAGCGGGCCTTCATCATGGTCTCGGTCATGCTGCTTGCCATCTGTCTGGACAAGCGCGCCTTGACCTTGCGGGCCGTTGCCTTGGCCGCCTTGATTGTCCTTCTCGTGCGCCCAGAAAGCATCTATGGCCCGGGTTTCCAAATGTCATTCGCGGCAACTACCGCGCTTGTTGCCGGGTTTCGCGCATGGCGGGATCTGGGCCTCGCGATCTGGATGCCGAAGTTTCTGAGTCCAGTGGTGGGCGTGGCCATGTCGTCCTTGATAGCCGGCCTTGCAACGGCGCCCTTTGCTGCGGCGCATTTCAACATGTTTGCCCAATACGGATTGTTGGCGAACTTACTGTCCGTTCCAGTGATGGGACTTGCCGTTATGCCGGGAGCCGTTCTGGCTGGGCTTCTGTCTCCCATTGGACTGGAGGCGCCCGGGGTTTGGGTAATGACACAGGGCCTGGCCTGGATATTGGCAGTGGCGCATTGGGTGGCAGAACTGGATGGATCCGTGACGTGGTTGGCATCGCCCGGAACGCGGGCATTGCCAGTGGTCGCGATAAGCGGGCTGTTTCTTTGCCTGTGGCAGGGCTGGTTCCGGCTTGCGGCGCTGCTGCCTTTAGCAGGGGCGTTTGTGCTCTGGAATTCCTCACCGCGACCAGATCTGTTGTTGTCGGACACCGGCGGTCTGCTGGGTGTGATGACAGTCGAGGGCAGGGCGCTGAACAAGGAGAAGGGGGATGGCTTTGCCGCAAGCCTCTGGTTGGAAAATGACGGAGACATTGCGCTTCAGGTCGATGCAGCAGAGCGGGCGGATTTCAATCGAAACCGGGTGATTGCAGAGTTGGGCGCCAATCTGGTTCTTTATGATCGGCGCAGAGACTGGACCGATGTGGACTTGGCTCAAGCCTGTGTCGACTTTGACTTCGTCTTAGCTGTGCGTGCGGAAACCGTACTGGGCTGCCCAGGCATCACCGCACCGGAGTTGAAACGCCTTGGTTCTATTGCCCTTTCGACCAAGGAAGGCGGGCTTGAAGTTGTCACAGCAAATGGTCTGCGTGGCGCCAGGCCTTGGGTGCCTGGCGCAAAAAATCAATAAGACCGGATCAGCCCAACCAGACGACCTTGTACTTTGACCATATGATCTGGCAGGACCCGGGTTTCGTAGGATGCATTCGCGGGCTCCAGGGCAATCGAAGATCCGTGGCGCCGGAAGGTTTTCAGGGTGGCTTCCTGATCTTCCACAATGGCCACGACGATATCGCCATTCTCGGCAGTGTTTTGTTCCTGAATGACGACGACATCGCCATCATTGATCCCTGCTTCGATCATCGAGTCGCCTTTGACCTCCAGCGCGTAATGATGAGCTTGACCTGACAACATCTGGCCGGGAACCGCGACGTGATGAGAGACCTCGCTGATGGCTGCAATCGGCGTACCGGCAGCGATCCGCCCCATAACGGGAAGTTCCATTGCGTGAATTGCTTCGACCGGGATAGCGGCTGCGGGCGTGTCTGTCTTGTCGCCTTCGATCACACGCGGTTGGAAACCACCCTTCTTATCAAGCGCGTCGGGTAACTTCACGATTTCTATGGCTCGGGCGCGATGGGCGAGACGCTGAATGAAGCCACGCTCTTCAAGCGCGGTGATCAGGCGGTGAATGCCAGACTTGGAGCGCAAATCCAGTGCGTCTTTCATTTCGTCAAAAGATGGCGGTACACCATCGCGCTGCACGCGGTCATTAATGAATTTCAACAGGTCGAGCTGTTTCTTCGTCAGCATCTGCTCCGGCTCCCTTATGGGTGTTCTGTTCGCAGATGTTCTACGCGTGTTCCCGGTTTGTGTCAAACATTTGTCTGATTCCGTCAGATCAGGGGCAAATACTCAACAGGTTCGCCCACAGCTTTTTCGGATTCATGAGGGGGGCGAACGATCAGCACATTAGCCTCTGCGAGAACGCTCAGAAGGGAGCTGTCTTGCCGATCGAAGGCATTGAGCCCTCCATCTTCGAGCCTGCCGCGCATATAATGCTCTCGCGGCCCGTTCTGACCGAGGGGGGCGGCAAGCGGCGCGGTTTGACGCGTTCGCGGCCCGGTTGGCTGGCCCAGCATCTTTTGCAACACCGGTAGGACAAAGATCTGACCACAGACCATGGCGGAAACGGGGTTGCCCGGAAGCCCGATCATTGCGGCTTCTCCAAGTCGCCCGGCCATCAGCGGTTTGCCGGGGCGCATGGCGACTTTGTAGAAGGACTGCTTCAGCCCAGCGCGCTCGGCCGCAGGCGCAACCAGATCATGATCACCCACCGATGCGCCGCCAATGCTGATGACGAGATCGGCACCCTTTGCCAATGAAAACGCGGTTTCAAGAGAGCTCAGCGTGTCGCGGGCGATTGGCAGCAAACGAACATCAGCGCCATGGGTTTCGAGTAGAGCCTTCAAGCCAAAGCAGTTCGACGCGATGATTTGGTCGGGTTTTGGCGATTCTCCCGGCATGACCAATTCGTCACCTGTGGTGATGATCGCGACACTGGGTGTTCTCGTAACAGGAACAACAGCTACATTCATTGCAGCTAAGAGGGCCACATCGTTGGGTGTCAGCAATCGAGGCGCATTCAGGGTCGCTCCTGATTTGAAATCTGCGCCTGCTGGCCGGATGTGGGTGTTTGCGCCAGCCGCGGCAGTGACGGTGATCGTGTCTCCGTCCCGCGTGACATCTTCCTGAATGATAACGCGCTCAGCGCCCGCAGGGACAACGGCGCCCGTAAATATGCGGATCGCTGTTCCTGAGCTGACTTCCATGCCGCTGTCATGGCCTGCAGCCGATGTGCCGATCACTTCAAACTGCTGACCAAGTTGAGGCTCGTCCCCAGCGATCGCGTAGCCGTCCATTGCAGAGGCTGCAAACGGCGGTTGAGTTCTGCTGGTGGTCACATTCTCGGCCAAAGTGCGACCGACAGCTTGGGTCAGTGGCACCAGCTCCGCCGCCTTTGGCTCGACAAGATCGAGCAACAAGTTCAGGGCGTCAGAAACCGAGATCAAGCAGTGGCCTCATAGGTGCCGGATTTGCCGCCATCCTTGCGCAACAGGTGAATGTTCTCGATCTGCATGGATTTATCGACTGCCTTTACCATGTCGTAGACGGTCAGGCAGGCGACAGAGACGGCGGTCAGCGCTTCCATCTCGACGCCAGTCTGGCCTGAGGTTTTGACCGTTGCGGTGATCGTCACGCCGGGCAGGTCGGGCGCGGCTTCAAGCTCCACAGAGACTTTGCTCAAGCTCAAAGGATGGCAAAGCGGAATCAGATCGGCCGTCTTCTTGGCCGCCATGATGCCTGCCAGCCGCGCCACCCCCATCACATCGCCTTTTTTCGCAGTTCCAGATTGGACCAGGTCAAAAGCGTCTTGCGACATTCTGATCTGGCCTGCTGCTATCGCGGTGCGATCCGTTGTCTCCTTATCGGAGACATCGACCATATGCGCGTCACCTTGGGCGTTAAAATGCGTGAGTCCTGCCACGGCTCAGATTCCACCCATCATCTGGGGTTTGTCGCTTAGGATGTGACGGGTGGCTGCGGCAACATCTTCTTGTCGCATCAGGCTTTCGCCAATCAGGAAGGCGCGGGCGCCATATCTGGCAAGATCAGATAGGTCGCCTGGTTCGAAAAGCCCGGACTCAGCGACGATGGTTTTTCCTTCAGGGACGATCCGCGCCAGCTGTCTGGTTGTCTCAAGAGTGACATCGAAGGTATTGAGATCGCGGTTATTTATGCCAAGCAATGGCGACGTCAGGACGGCTGCGCGTTCCAGCTCGTCCGCGTTATGAACTTCAACCAGAACGTCCATGTTGTATTCCATAGCGGTCTGTTCGAGCTCCACCGCTTGCTCATCTGACACGGAGGCCATGATGATCAGAATGCAGTCTGCGCCGAGTGCGCGAGACTCAACCACCTGATAAGGCTCGTACAAAAAGTCTTTTCGCAGGACCGGCAGCTCGCAGGCTTCGCGAGCCTCCATTAAAAATGCATCGTCGCCCTGAAAGCTCGGGGTGTCGGTCAGAACTGACAAACAGCTTGCGCCGCCGCTTTCATAGGCTCGTGCCAGGGCGGCCACATCAAAGTCTTCGCGGATCAAACCTTTGGAAGGACTGGCTTTCTTGATTTCGGCAATCAAACCGTATCCGGAATGAGCATCGTCGCGCAGTCTGTTGGCAAATCCGCGCGGGGCCGGCGCAGCCTGTGCGCGAGCGTCCATCTCTTCCAGAGGCACCTCTGCCATGCGTCGCGCAAGGTCTTCGAGCTTGTAGGTCTTAATCTTTTCCAGAATGGATGGCGTGGTCATGCGGCCTCCGACGTGAGTTTCGCCAAGGCCTCGATCTTGACCTTCGCCTGTCCGCTATCAATGCTTTCTGCGGCAAGTTCAACGCCTTCTGGCAAAGAAGTCACCTTATCAGCTACGACCAGAGCGGCCGCGGAATTCAGAAGAACTGCGTCGCGATAAGCGGAGGCTTCGCCTGCGAGCAATGCACGAAACGCTTTCGCATTCTCCTCAGGGCTGCCGCCGATGATCTCTTCGAAGTCACGGGGGCTCAGGCCCGCATCTTCGGGCGCAATTTCGGTCATTTCAATCTTACCGCCTTCGAGCTTTGCCACTTTCGAGGGTGCTGAAATTGCCAGTTCATCAGTTCCGTCGCCACCATGGACCAACCACGCTTTCTCAGAGCCCAATTTAGCAAGTGTTTCTGCCATCGGGCCGATCAGATCGGCAGAGAATGCTCCGGTTAGCTGGCGTTTTGCTCCGGCGGGGTTGGTCAGGGGCCCCAGAATGTTAAAGATCGTACGTGTGCCGAGCTCGGCCCGGGTGGGCATGACATGAGCGATCGCTGGGTGGTGCATGGGTGCCATCATAAAGCCGATACCAACCTCGGATAGCGCCTGTTCGACAATCTGAGGTCCCACCATGACGTTTATGCCCAACTGGCCCAATGCGTCCGCCGCGCCAGATTTTGAGCTGAGATTGCGGTTTCCGTGCTTTGCAACCGTGACGCCTGCGCCCGCTACGACAAAGGCTGTTGCCGTTGAGATATTTAACGTCCCCTTACCATCGCCGCCGGTGCCCACGATATCCATGGCGTTGGCTGGGGCTTTCACCGCTTTGCACTTGGCACGCATCACGGCGGCAGCAGCGGCATATTCATCGACGGTTTCACCGCGTGTGCGCAAGGCCATCAGAAAGCCACCAATCTGACTGGGCGTTGCCTCGCCATTGAACAGAGCCTCGAACGCGGTTTCTGCCTCCGGTCGGGTGAGGGGGCGATCGGCTGCTGTGCCGATCAGGGGTTTCAGAAGATCGCTCATGCTGGGACCTTCGCCTCATCGAGAAAGTTCTTCAGAAGGGCATGACCGTGCTCTGAGGCGATGCTTTCGGGGTGAAACTGCACGCCGTGGATCGGTTTCGTTTTGTGCTGCAAGCCCATGATCGTGCCATCCTCAAGCTCGGCTGTGACTTCAAGCGCCTCGGGCAATGAGGCACGTTCTACAACCAAAGAGTGATAGCGCGTGGCTTCAAAAGGGCTGGGCAACCCTTTGAAAACACTTTTGTTTGAGTGTCGCATGGTTCCCATTTTTCCATGCACGATCTCGGAATGGCGGATCACTTTGCCGCCAAACGCCTGACCTATCGCTTGATGGCCCAGGCAAACACCCAGCAGCGGAATATCGGTTTCGGCGGCCGCTGTGGTCAGTGCGAGACAAATGCCAGCCTGACCGGGGTCGCAGGGTCCGGGGCTGAGAACAATTCCGGCGGGGTTCGTGGCCATGGCTTGCTGCACGTCCAGAGCGTCGTTGCGGACGACCTTCACATCAGCACCAAGCTCCCCCAGAAAGTGGACGAGATTATATGTGAAGCTGTCATAATTATCTATCAGAAGCAGCATGTAGTCAGACCTTTGGATCGTCTCGATTGTTCCAGTCAGGCCGCACCTCTCAAAGCCTTGTGTTTCGGGGGTTTTCGCAGGGCGGACGTCGGGTTATACATGGACAGAGGCATGCGCCGGGGTCAAGCGTGGTTTTCAGATGTGCAATGTTCACAAGATATCCCGGCAGAATAGAAGCGAGCAGGCGGAGCAAACCGCTATATCTGGCTTAAACATTTAAGACGATCCGTGGCGTATCACGGGTAGAGGTGGTTTATGACTAAGGGCGTTCTTTCGGGTCTGTTCTGGGGTGTCGTGGTGGCTGGGATTGCCACCGTGTTTCTGTCTCTTTATGCGCCGGTGCCGGTTCAGGCCGTTGCAACCGATACAGATGATCCGGAGATAACGCAGGATACGACCGAGATGGCTTCGGCAGGCGCGGCAGAGATCACACAATCCGACGCGTCGGACCAAGCGACTGAAAGTGATGATACGACCAGCGCGGTTGCGGACGCCGAAACGGTTCCCGATATCGACGATGAGGCCGATGGCACAACGCCAGAGGTTGACGTCGCTACGACGGAGCAGCCAGTCGCTGACCCGGTTAACGCAGATAGCGCTGTACCGGCCAGCCCCAGCCTGTCGCAAGCCAGCGATGAAGATACCTTGAAGGCGCCCGAAGCCCAAACGGATGGCACTGTTCTGGCGGAGGCGCCTTTGGCACCGACTGCCGCTGAGCAATCAGGTCAGTCGCCAGATGTGGAAGCGGGTGACGTGACGCGACCGAACGTGGATCTCGAACTTTCTGGCGTGCAAGATGGAAATCAGACCTCAGAGACGAATTTCCCAACAATATCAGCGGCGACCGAAGAGACCGAAACAGCATTGGCAGCGGTTGAACCCAGACGTTTGAAAGTCCCGACTTCGCCGACTCAAGTGCCACAAACTGGCGATGCACCCGAGCCGTTCAAAGCACCGGAACCTGAAGCGCCTGCTGCTGAGCTGGAGGTGAAGCCATCGACGATTTCGTCGGACACACCGATTGCCGTGCCGGTGCCCAAAATCGATAATCCTGTTCAGGGTGTTGTCATAAACCGGCTGCCGACGTTGCGGGAGGCTGAGCCGGAAGAGGAAACGACTGAAGCCGGATTGGAGACGGAGGTTGCCACGCTCGATCCTGCGGAGGTCGGCGCACTTGCCGCTTTCCGGGCGAGTGTGGAGCCAACAGGCGACGCGTCGCTGTTTGCCATTGTACTGATTGACGAAGGTGAGAACGGTCTGGCGCGGGATAAGCTTCTGGAACTGAGTTTGCCCGTAACGATTGCACTGGATCCGACGGCAGCCGATGCCGCCCAGACGATGAAGGCTTACCGCGACAAAGGCTTTGAAGTTGCGATTATCCCAAAGGATCTGCCTGTAGCTGCGTCGCCTTCGGATGTGGAAGTTGCGCTGGCCGGATATTTCGAGGTCGTTGAAGAGGCGGTGGCTCTGATGGACCCGCTGGATGGCCGTATTCAATCGAACCGCTCGCTTCTGCAACCCGTATTGGGTGCACTCAGCGGGTCTGGTCACGGGTTGATCACCTATAACCGGGGATTGAATTCGGCTCAGAAAGCAGCGCGCCGGGAAAATATCCCTGAAGCAACTGTTTTCCGCGTTCTCGACGCCGATCTCGAAAACTCGTCTCAGATCAAGCGTTATCTGGATCGCGCGGCATTTACGGCTAACAAGGATGGCCAGGTCGTTGTCGTGGGGCGCAGCTACCCGGAGACGGTAACGGCTCTTCTGGAATGGAGCTTGGAGCGGAAAGATGGTGATCTTGCGATTGTACCTGTATCGGCGGCTATGGTTCCACTTGAGTAATAGGATTTGCCTGAGTTGCAACGGTTGAACACCCGCAACGAGGGGCGTATCACCGGCAAGATCGACCAAAGGACCGTCAGATGACCATTCATTCTTCACTCGCTGATCTCGTTGGAAACACACCACTTTTGCGCCTTAGAGGGGCCAGTGAGGCGACGGGGTGCACGATCCTTGGCAAAGCGGAGTTTATGAACCCCGGACAGTCGGTCAAAGACAGACCTGCGCTTTATATCATTCGCGACGCGATTGCCTCGGGCGCGTTGAAGCCGGGTGGAACGATCGTGGAAGGCACTGCAGGGAACACAGGCATAGGTCTGTCGCTTGTCGGTGCATCGATGGGATACAAGTCGGTCATCGTTATTCCTGAGACCCAAAGCCAGGAAAAGAAAGACATGCTTAGGCTGGCGGGCGCGCGCCTGGTTGAGGTGCCCGCAAAACCCTACCGTAACCCGAACAACTTTGTGCGGTATTCCGAGCGTCTTGCGAAAGCGCTTGATGCCACCGAACCGAATGGAGCGATCTGGGCCAATCAGTTTGACAATGTCGCCAATCGGCAGGCGCACTTTGAAACCACCGGTCCTGAAATCTGGGCACAGACCGACGGAAACGTTGATGGCTTCATTTGCGCAGTCGGGTCAGGCGGTACATTGGCGGGGACGACGATGGCCCTGCAACCCAAAGGCGTCAAGATCGGCTTGGCCGATCCAGACGGTGCGGGCTTGTTCAGCTATTTCACGAAAGGTGAGATCGTGATGCAGGGCTCGTCCATGGCCGAGGGGATTGGTCAGGTTCGCATCACCAAAAACCTTGAAGGTCTGGCGCCAGACTTCAGCTACAATATTCCGGACGCCGAAGGCCTGCCGGTCGTGTTTGACCTGTTGCAAAATGAAGGGCTCTGTATGGGGCTCTCCACAGGGATCAATGTGGCTGGTGCGATGCGTATGGCCCGTGACATGGGCCCCGGTCATACCATTGTAACCATTTTGTGTGATTACGGCACACGCTATCAGGGCAAGCTCTGGAACCCGGGTTTCCTGCGCGAAAAGGAATTGCCTGCACCTGATTGGTTGGATGCGGATTACGATCCGCTGCCTGAGGTGTTCGAGGAAGTTGATGAGTAAGTCGCTCGCCCGGTCTGGTGTTTTCTTTGTCTTTGTTATCGCCACGCTGGTTGCGGTGTGGTCGGCGCCTCTGTTGGCGCAAGATACATCATCCACCGCAGCACAGATGGCCAATGCAAGCTCAACGCTTGTTGCCGCAGATGGGCGTCCGAATTACGCAGATTGGGATCGGACAGCTGCCCGCGCAGAGGACGTTATCGAAGCCGATCAGGCCTCTGATGAAGCGCTTGAAACCTTGCGCGCCCAATTGGTCCGCTGGCGTGAACAGTTTCTGACACGTCAAAGCGCCAATAGTGCGCGGATAGAAACACTTCGCTCTCAGATCGACGCGCTCGGGGCGGCGCCGGAGGGTGATGCCACTGAGCCAGAGCAGATTGCTAACAGGCGGGCAGCACTAAACGAACAATTGGCAGAGGCGCAAGCGCCGGTGCGACGTGCGCAAGAGGCTTTTCGTCAGGCAAACGGGCTAATCAGTCAAATCGATGGCTTGGTGCGTGATCGCGGCGCTGATCGATTGCTCAGGCTGGATCCGACACCACTTAATCCTGTGAATTGGGCCGCTGGTATACGTGCGATTGGGGACGCGGGTGAGGTCGTCAGCTCTGAGACAGAGCGCAATCTTGCCTCATCCGGCCAGCAGAAAAATCTCAAGGATAATCTGCCATTGGCGTTGGTACTGGTATTGGTTGGCCTCATTCTGATCACGCGCGCTGGCGCATGGATCGAGCGATTTATCCAGCGCCTGCGCCGAAACAGGACAGAAACCCGCGCCAGCTTCCGTGCTGCGACCTTTGTGGGATCTTTGCTAGCTTTGGCGCTGCCCGTTTTGGGCGTCATTCTGATCATCGGCGCGGTTGATCTGACAGGTATCACGGGCCTGACAGGTGATCTGCTGCTGGAGGAGTTTGCCAGCGCTGTTATCAGCATCGCCGCCGCCAGATGGCTGTCCCTACGCGTTTTCCCTTCGGCACCAGATGTGCCTGCTCTTATCAACGTCTCACCAATTCAGCGGCGAGAGGGGCGCTTCTACGCGGTCACGCTGGCTTTGCTTGCGTCACTGAACGAGTTGATCGTGGTGTTGGCGACCGCCAGCCCGGCCTTGCGAGGCTCATTTGATCTGGCTGCGCAATCCGTGTTGCGTTTCCCGCTTATCCTGATTGCCGGGATTTTGCTGTTTCGTCTTGGCCAGATCTTGGTTGGAGCGGCACGTGGGCGCGCTGCCACGGGTGCTGATGAGGACGGGGCCAGCGAGAGGCTTTATCTCGGTGAAGATGGCCCGGGACGCGTTATCTTGCGGACGTTGGGGCAGGCGGCCTGCCTGGTTGGCGCGGTCGGGCCTATACTTGCGGGTATAGGATATGTCGCGGCGGCAAGTGATCTGTTGTTTGCTACTGTTCTAACGATAGGTCTTGTCGGGATTGTCGCGGTTATTCAAAGATTTGCCCGTGATATCTATGCGATTGTCATGCGGTCAGAACAGACATCCGCCGCCTTGTTCCCGGTTCTCGTCGATTTTGTCATTGTGCTCTGCGCGTTGCCAATTCTCGCTTTGATCTGGGGTGCACGAGCCACCGATCTCAGTGAAGTCTGGTCCTACGTCGCCAACGGCTTTCAGATTGGTGAAAGCCGTATCTCGCCGCTCGATTTCATGGCATTCCTTCTTGTCTTTGCGATTGGCTACGGGCTGACCCGTTTGTTGCAGGGCACGTTGAGAAGCAGTGTCTTGCCCAAGACCCGTATCGACATCGGTGGACAGAACGCGCTTGTAGCTGGCACCGGATATATCGGAATATTTCTGGCGGCGATTGCCGCTATTACCAGCGCAGGCCTCGATCTGTCGTCGCTTGCAATCGTTGCGGGTGCCTTGTCTGTGGGCATCGGTTTTGGTCTTCAAACCATCGTTTCGAATTTCGTGTCCGGTATCATCCTTCTGATAGAGCGCCCGATTTCCGAAGGAGATTGGATCGAGGTCGGCAGCACGATGGGCGTCGTAAAAGACATCTCTGTGCGCGCAACGCGGGTAGAGACATTTGACCGCCGCGACGTAATCGTTCCAAATGCTGATCTGATATCAACCTCGGTGACCAACTGGACCAAGGGCAACCTCAACGGTCGGATCATCTTGCCGGTTGGCGTCGCCTACGGCTCGGACACCAAGCAGGTGGAAGCAATCCTGCGGGAGATTACAGAGGCGCACCCGGCCGTCATTTTGAACCCGCCACCGGCCATTTTGTTCATGAATTTCGGGGCAGATGCGCTTGAGTTCGAAATCCGGGCGATATTGCGCGATGTCAGCTATTCGCTGTCTGCTCGCAGCGACATCAATCATGAAATCGCGAAGCGGTTCGGTGATGAAGGCATCGAGGTGCCGTATGCTCAACGTGACATCTGGATCAGAAACCCGGAAGCTTTGACAGGCGATGAAACCGAAAGTAGCGAGACTGACACATGACGACCCGCCCTCTATTTCGGGAAGATGCCTATTTGCGAGAGGCCGAGGCCGAGGTTGTTCGCTCTGGCGATGGTCAAGTGATCTTGGAGGCATCCGTGTTTTATGCGCGCGGCGGTGGCCAGCCCGGTGACACAGGCGCGCTACATTGGGCTGGGGGTCAGGCGCGCGTAATTGACACTATCAAACAGTCTGATGAGTTGATTGCGGTTGTCCTAGAGGACGGGGCCGCGCTGCCCGAGGCGGGGCAACTGGTCACGCAAGATCTGGATTGGGATCGTCGGCACAAATTGATGCGGGTTCACACGGCATTACATCTGTTGTCAGTCGTGATACCACTTGGTGTGACCGGGGGATCCATCGGTGAAGCTAAAGGCAGGCTTGATTTCGACATGCCTGAGCCGTTGGAGGACAAGGACAAGATTTCGGCCGATCTGAACGCGCTGATCTCACGTGATTTGCCTGTCACGGAGAGCTGGATCACAGATGACGAGCTGGCGGCCAATCCGGGCCTGGTCAAAACCATGTCGGTCAAGCCGCCAACAGGGGCCGGGCAAGTGCGCCTTGTCCGGATTGGAGACGGCGACGAGCAGGTGGATCTGCAGCCGTGTGGTGGAACACATGTGTCAACAACCTCCGAGATCGGCGAGGTACACCTCGGCAAGGTCGAGAAGAAGGGCGCCCGCAATCGACGGGTTTACTTGCATTTGGTGTAACAATGGTCGCATCCGGCTGCCCTGACAGGACATCAAACACTGTGCCGTCGTATCGTAAATCCCAACTCAAGCAATGACTTCGCGTCGAGCGCGGAAAAGCCCTTGCATCCCTTAGGGTTGTTTCGATAAACCCACCGGCGGAGCGGTGGCCGAGTGGTCGAAGGCGCACGCCTGGAAAGTGTGTAGGCGGGGAACCGTCTCGAGGGTTCGAATCCCTTCCGCTCCGCCACTTCACATTGGGCAATTTGGTCGAGACTAAACGTAAAGGGCGTTTTCTAGCTCTACAGGCGCTTGTGTGAAAGCTGTGCGGGGGGAGGCGGCCAGAACCTTTATAGATTTTTCGTTGCATATCGAAATTACCAGGCCGCAAGTCGCAAGGCTGGGGACCTGTGGGACAACTTGACTGCGGCATGTGCGGTCCGACTGGCAGGTAGCACAGAATATGCTGTGCAGAGGTTCAACGCTGACCGCTACGTGTTTCATTCTACTGCAAGATAAGTGTGACCGAAACTCATGCGCGTGAGCAGCCAATTAGTTGATCTAGAAAAACTTCGATAAATGTGCCGAGGAGTTCCTTAGGCAGCTTGGCGATTTTACTGCATAGAAGTGTCGTTCCCGGTCAATTTCTTATGGCGCAGAAGAGCCATCAACTTTCTATCCCGTTCAATTTGCGCGTCGGAGATATTGGCAACGGGTGTTCGTCTGGTCAATTCGGCGACGACTTTGTCCTTCGCGATACCGGCCCAGTCGACACCCTGGTAAGAACCTATTCCAAAGTTGCGATACATTCTTCCATATCTCGTGACGTAATCAGTAACCCCTCCAGGCGCGTTTAGGTGAATGGTCTGCATCGGACCCATGAAAGACCACCGCAGCCCAAGTCCATCGCATACAGCCTTGTCCAGATCTTCCGCAGAAACGATGCCGCTCCCGATCAGCTTGAACGCCTCTTCCAGTAGGGCGCCCTGAAGTCGGTTCACAATAAATCCGTCGATTTCTTCATTCAAAACGATGGTTTCGCGCCGACATCGGAGCATCAGATCATTCGCCGTCTTAACGGTGTTCTTGGTAGTCCAAGGCGTTGGTACAATTTCGACAGCCGGAATGAGATGCGGAGGATTGATCGGATGTACAACCAAACAACGGTGCCTGCCGGGCAAATTCTTACAATAGCGTGATGCCGAGATGCCGGATGTTGAGCTTGCGATAGGCACGTCTTTTACAGCTATAGAGTCCAACGTTTGTGTGATTTCTCGCTTGATATCAACATCTTCAGGACCGTTTTCCTGAATGTGGATTGCACCATCCAAAGCGTCTTCGAGACCAGACGCTACCGTGATGCGCCGTAGAATTTGAGGCGCGTCGGATGGTGCGATCAGGTCAAACTCCACAAGGTCAGAAATCCGGGTTTCCATCGCCTTCAAGGCGCGCTCAGCGGCTTCACCCGAAACGTCATATAGCGCCACGTCCAAACCAGCTTGAGCAAACACGGCAGCCCAGCCTTGCCCAATCAATCCGGCACCGACGATGGCAATCTTGCTCATAACTCTTCTTCCTTTGTGCGACGAAACCAGGTCTAGAGAATTGTTTAGTCGAAGGTGTTGTTTGGCAAGAACCTTGTAACCAAGAGGTTCTCGCCAAAGACAGGTATAGCCACCGCATTAAGCATGTCTGTATTTGAGTATTAGATTGCTTCCACACTCATGGCGCTAATGAAAGTCACGCGATTTGGGTATGATGCGGGCATCTCGGGGATGGCGGTGGGTGCTGTTCGGCAACGGTTTACGCACCTCGTCGGCGCGAGCCAATGGCACTTCCATTTGGTCATCTGAGAGTCTGTTCAAAGCGTCACTACGGTCTTCCAAGTGATGTACGACGATATGCACTACATCATCGCTGCGCTGCACCACACCGCGCACGTCGATCAGGCGTGATTGCATTATGGGCTTGCGGTACGTCTCCATTACCTTAGGCCAGATAACCAGATTGGCGACACCTGTTTCATCTTCGAGCGTGATGAAGCACACGCCCTTTGCGCTGCCTGGGCGTTGCCGGATCAGGACGATTCCAGCCATCTTGATGGACTGCCCATTGCGCATTCTGCCTAAGTCAGAAGCAGGTCGATAGCCTTGTGCCGCCATGCTTTTACGTAAGAATGACATCGGATGAGCACGCAAAGACAATCGCAGCGTCTGGTAATCGGCCACCACGTGTTCGCACTTGGGCATCGTGGGCAAAGTGAATATCGCCTCGTCGCCTTCGTCGCGCTTACCTTGAAATAACGGTAGATTGGGCGCATCACGCAGCGCGCGTGTGTCCCAAAGCGCCTGCCTGCGGTCCCTTGCAATGGATTGGAATGTATCTGCTGCTGCCAACTTTTGCATGGTTCTCGCGTCAATGCGCGCGCGTGTCTTGAGGTCTTTCAAATCAGCGTAGGGTTTTTCGCGCGCGCGCATGAGCCGTTCTGCTGCATCCTGCCCAACCCCATCGACCTGCCGCAGCCCTATACGCATGGCAAAGCTGTTAGGGCCATCAGGTTCCAGCGTATTGTCCCAGTCAGAATAGTTCACATCTGCCGCACGAATTGCGACCCCGTGGTCGCGAGCATCGCGCACGATTTGCGCAGGTGCATAAAAGCCCATCGGCTGCGCGTTCAGCAGGGCGGTGCAGAACACATCCGGGTAATGGCATTTGATCCAGCTTGAGATGTAAACCAACAATGCGAAACTTGCCGCGTGGCTTTCGGGAAAGCCGTAATCGCCAAAGCCTTTGATCTGGTTAAAGCATCGGGCCGCAAATTCGGGGTCATAGCCGCGCGCGATCATGCGTCCGACCATCTTTTCCTCAAGCTCTCCGATGGTTCCGCGCGAACGGAATGTGGCCATGGCTTTACGCAACTGGTTGGCTTCGTCGGGTGAAAACTCGGCCGCAACCATGGCAATCTTCATGGCTTGTTCCTGAAAAATCGGTACGCCTTTGGTCCGTTCGAGGATTTTCTTCAATTCCTCCGGATCGTGATCGGGACCGGGGGATGGGTAATCCTCCGGCTCTTTCTTGCTACGACGGCGCAGGTAGGGATGAACCATATCGCCTTGAATAGGTCCGGGTCGGACGATGGCGACCTGAATGACCAGATCGTAGAATTCACGCGGTTTAAGTCGAGGTAGCATGTTCATCTGCGCGCGGCTTTCGACCTGAAACGTGCCCAGGCTATCGCCTTTGCACAGCATATCGTAGACCGCTGCGTCTTCCTGCGGGACGCTGGCCAGATCATAACACTTGCCATGATGTGCTGCGATCAGATCAAACGCTTTGCGGATGCAGGTGAGCATACCCAACGCCAGCACATCGACCTTGAGGATGCGTAATTCGTCGATATCGTCCTTATCCCATTCAATAAACGTCCGGTCGGGCATCGCTCCGTTTCCGATGGGTACAGTCTGGGTCAGTGCCTTTTCGGTCAGGATAAAGCCGCCTACATGCTGGCCTAGGTGGCGCGGCATTCCAATCATCATATCCGCTAGCTTTATCGTGCGTGCGATCAACGGATCACGCAGGTCAAGACCCGCCTCAGCAGCTTCCTTTGCACCGATTTCGCGCCCCCAACTGCCCCAGATGGTCTTGGCAAGCGCTGACGTCACATCCGATGATAGTCCCATGACCTTTCCGACCTCGCGCACAGCCATGCGGGGGCGGTAGTGGATCACCGTCGCACACAGCGCTGCCCTGCCTCGCCCGTATTTATTGTAGATATACTGGATCACCTCCTCGCGCCGCTCATGCTCGAAGTCGACATCTATATCCGGCGGCTCGATCCGTTCTTCGGAGATGAAACGCTCGAACAACAGATCATTCTTTTCTGGATCGACGGCGGTAATACCCAGCACATAACAGACGGCGGAATTTGCGGCCGAGCCACGGCCCTGACAAAGAATGGCCGGTGAGACCCTGTGCCGGGCAAACTGGATAATATCGTGGATCGTCAGGAAATACTGCGCGATATTCATTTTTCCAATCAGTGCCAGTTCTTTGTCCAGCGTTTTGCGAGTCTTGTCTGGTACGCCATCAGGATACCGTTCTGCCGCCCCGTTCCACGTTAGCTCGACCAGATATTCATACGGCGTGCGTCCTTCAGGAATGGTTTCGTGTGGGTACTCGTAGGACAGTTCAAGCAAGTTAAATGCACAGGCATCGGCCACATCGCGGGTGGCGTGGATTGCATGTGGCCACTCGGCAAATAAGTTCAGCATCTGAGAAGGAGACTTCAGATGACGCTCGGCGTTGGCATCCAGCAAGAAGCCCGCTTTGGTGATCGTGGTCTTATGTCGGATGCAGGTCATCACGTCCTGCAAGGGGCGGTGCTCAGGCGCGTGGTAGTGCACATCATTTGTGGCGAGGATCGACATATCATGCGCCTGCGCCAGTTGATCGAGAAAGTTGATCCGCGCTCGATCATCGCCGCGATAAAGATAGCTGGCGGCGATGTGTTTCAACGTCGGCAAGACGCGAACCAATCGTTTCAACCTGGCTTTGAAATTATTCAAATCATTACTTGGTATAACAATCAGCTGCACATCATGGGCGTGAGTGGCCAGGTCATTCAGAACGATGTCGCAAGCCCCTTTAAGTTGCCAATTCCCATTCTCATCGTGCATTTTGCTTTTGGACAGCAGTTCGCACAAACGCCCGTAAGCCGCACGATTGCGGGGGTAGGCCAGAAATTCTTCACCTGTCACGAGTTTCAGGCGCGTGCCGATCACGGGGCGGATGCAAGCCTTTGACGCCTCGGCATGCAGGCGCACAACCCCGGCCATCGTATTCAGATCGGCCACGCCCAAAGCATCATAACCCTGCTCCCAAGCGGTTCGAGCGAGGTCAACGGCATCAGATGCCCCATACAAAAAGGAAAAGCAGGTGGTTACGCCCAGTTCCACGAAGTCGGCGCGAGAGTTTGGGGTGAACCCGCCTCCCTCTAGCGTGCGGCGCGGGCGTTGATTATCCATCTCAGGCATTACGCAAACATCCCATGTACAAACCAACGCGGATCACCGCCGCGCCCGTCTTCGTGCAATCCTTCACGGTAAAGCCACAGGCGCTTGCCGGTCTGATCCTCGATCTTGAAGTAATCGCGCAGCCGTGTGCCGGGGCGGTCTTTCCACCATTCCGGCGCGATCCGCTCGGGACCAGCGTAGCGCGTGACCTTATGGGTCTGGCGTCGCCAAATGAATTGCGCAGGCGGACCTTCCGGAACGGCATAAACCACGCGAACCTCTTCGGGTGGGGTCAGCAGGCGGAGCGGTCGGTCTTTTCTTTGCGCGTCCTGCACCGCAGGCGGTGGGGCGGTCAAAACAGCCCCATTGGCTTGCGCACGTTCGGGGATGTGACTGCAACGCAATTCAGGGTGTTTGACGGCGCGCTCACCCAGCCGGGCGACGAGCCGATCAATCAATAAAGGCAAATGCAGATCGGTCTGGTGCTTCCCATCAAGTCCGATTTGCACGGTTTCGACGGATTCAACTACACCAGCCTCAAGGGTGATCAGATCAAAGCCAAAACCGGGATTGATTTGCACCAACCGATCCCTGAACAGGCCGCGCAAATGATCCGGGTCTCGGCTGGGGGCGGCGGTTGCGACGTCAAGTGTGCTGACCTCGCCATCGGTGCGGTAAACGGACAGATGCAGGCGACGGCACCCAAAGCCATGATAGACCAACTGCGCGCATAGATCAGCGCAAAGGGCGGGCAAATATGCGGTCGGGTCCTGAATTGGGTCTGGTAGGCGGGCCTGTGCCTTGATGCGAGGCTGCGCTTCGGGGCTGGCCACTGGTTCGGCCAAGTGACCCATTGCCTGATCCAGCCGAAGTTGTGGGTTGGTGTGCAAAGCTGCACGTGCGAAGCGACGGGTCAGGGACATGCGTGGCACCTTGGCCAGTGCACCGATGGTTTTCAGCCCGAGACGATGCAGCAGAAGTTGGGTGTCGGCATCCAGCCGCAGCCCTGCGACAGGCAAAGGCGCAAGCCGTTGGGCGATCTGATCGGGCCCACATATGCTGCGTACCGAACCAAAGCGTGCCAGCGCCCATGCCGCGCCCCATGTGGGGGCCACGGCAAGCTGCACAGTCAAACCCAATAGAGACAGACGGGTTTCCATATCAATCAGCATTGCAGCCTCACCGCCTAGCAGATGATCGGCTCCGGTCGTATCAAGGATCAGACCCTGCGTGCTATCCACCACGGTCCATGGGCACCAGCGGCGTGCCCAGATCATAAGTCGCTTCAGCGCCGCGCGATCCCCCGCCACATCGGCGTATTCGACCCGCAGGTCCGGACAGATGGCTTTGACATCAACCACCCGCGCACCTTCTGCGATGCCCGCTAGCCGGGCAGCGCGGTTGGTCGCATGGATCACCGGGCCATGCTGTCCTTCGGTCGCCAACACCACGGCGATATCATCGGGTGGCGCGTTGCCTTGCCGTTCTGTTACCCTCTTCCAGCGATCCATCGCGAAATGGGGCAGTGAAATTGAGACGATCCGCCGCCCTGTCATAACTTGCCTCCCAAATACCGGGGGCTTGCGTGCGAGAACGAAACAGCTCGACCCGCCAGCGCGGCGCACCAGGGGCATGGGGGTCGTGTGGATGGGGCATTGAGGCGAGCGAAGCGATACGCCAGCGGTCTCGCGCCGCACTCAGATCGGGCGATGCTGCGTGGCGCACCAACCAACAGGGCACCTCGTGTGCCTCGGCGCGCATCGCCAGTCGCTTTGTCGCGGTGAATGTCAGCGCAGGCGGGTCGCCCCAAATTTCGCCAATCACGCAAGATAGCGCCTTGCAGCGCAATCCTTCCTCGACCGCCCAAAGCACATCGACAGGCCGGTTTACATCGACACGAATGATCGCCGTATGGTGCAATCCGGGTAAATACGGACTGCCAGTTTCCTTGTAAGATATGCGGTCCTGCACCCACAAAACAGGCGCGTCGTTCTTTGTAAGTCGAGAAAGAATGAAGCCGATCGTGCCTGCATCTGTCGTCGTGGCAGGAAACGCCTCTGACAAGACAAAAGGGTTTGCGCGCGCGGCCGAAGGTCTTTGTTTCCGGCGCAGTTTTGCAATGTTTGATATCATACACGCACAACGAATCCCAATAGATGTTCACTTTATGTTCTATTTTGAAATATGTAAATGTTGCAAGGGTTGGCTACAACACACCTCAAGACAGGCCATCAGAATAGGAACCGATTTTTTAACGATTGCAGGCCTCGGCCAATTGCAACCAATTCCTTGCTCGTCGGCCAAGCGAAATAGATTCATGAGTGCATGGACACGGCTGTATGGTAACATGTGCGGCTTCGAACATATCGCGCAGAAGTTGGTGATAGCGCTGCATCACCGCTGGATATGAGCAAGGCCATGTAATGGAGGGGGAGGCTACCGAACCCCTTATGAGGCGGCAATCGGTGGATCACAGCATCTGACTATGCTGACGTTTCGACCGCTCAGCAGGGTACAACAAAGCGTGCATTATCACGCATGGCTTTCGACCTTCAGATCTTATGATTGAAACAAGATTGATTGAACTTGATTCCGGAGTGATATCCGCTCGACGACGGTTTGCTTTTCTTGGGCTTGCAGGAATCATGTCTCATGACAATTATGAGCAGAGGGTTCTAGGGGTGTTAGATGGTGAGAAGTTTCTTGTTTATGCTTCTGCTGGCCGGTTTGATGATACCGGATCCTGCTTTGGCCAACAATCTTCTGTGGCAACAGCAGCGCAACAACATGATGATGCAGCAACAGCGCATGCAACAACAGCGGATGCAGCAGCAACACCTTCAACAGCAACGCATGCAGCAGCAGCGGGCACAGCAACAGCGTATACAACGTCAGCGACAAGAGCAGATGCGGATTCGCCAGGCTCAGATGCAGGCACGGCAACAGCAGATACGCGCCCAACAACAGAGAATGTTGCAGCAGCGGCAAGCCCAGCAACAAAGACGGCAACAGGATCTCAAACGGCGCAAAGCGAGCCGACCCGTAGCTACCCGCAACTTTAATGCTGCGTCGGCTCGGAGCGCTCAGATTACCCGCAATCAAGTCTTATCGCGGGAGCGGCAACGGAAGATGGAAGCGATCAATCGCAAATCGCTCCTTAAACGGCAATTTAACAAGGCCGCAAAGGAGCGAGCCGCAACATCATCCTTGGCTGTCTTAATGCGGCGCGGTGGAACGGCCGCGCGCGCCAGCACTGGCAATCGCTTCAATTCAAGCTCAGCCAAGTTACGCACTTTGGGACCGAAATTCGACGCGGCCAAACAGCGGACAACCGCATCGATCCAAAAGCAAAGCGCCAAGGCCCATGCAGATAGGGTCATTGCGGAATTTCGCAAAAGACAAGCGGTGCGAGGCGCGCGCCAAACCAAAGAAGATTTCAAGAGTGCGGCTAGGCGGTCGCAACCACGCGCCGCGTTTAATCAGTCCGGAAGATTGCCTCCTGATCCAAAGCTGACGCAGAAGTTCAGCAATGTCGCACGCCAGAAACTGCCGACGGCAAAGGAAAATGCAACTACAAGCCAAAGCTTTAATAAGGCTACGGGGAACAGAAGCCCGACACCCAAGTCGCGCATCGCGGAGGCCTCGCGCGTTGTGAAGCCCGCGCCAAGGACGATTTCTGATAACGCCAGACGACTTCCGGACCGACGGCATTCGGCGGAGGCATTGCGGCGGGTGAGAGAAATCCGAGGTCCGAAGGCTGTGTTAGGAAGGTATCCCGAATACAAAGGCATCGGTAGATTGGCCGACACCCGGCGTTTTGTGGTTAGAAATGACCGCTATTCGAAGATGAGCAGCGTGATGCAGTGGCGGTTCAACAAGCGCTTTCTCGACAAGCAGATCAAGGACAAGGCGCGCATTGTCCTGACCACGCCGGCGCGTCAGGCCTCGCCTGGGAGCATCTACGCGCGTGAACTTAGCTATCTGCGTAGCAAGGGGTATGTTGTCTCAAAAGACGGGATGGAAATGGTTCGCCGCTAGAACTCTTTGCGGGCGGTCCATCTCGATCCGGATTTGGTGAATTTCAGGAACATGGGGTCCGTTCTTGAGGGGCATGACGCCTCGGTAAGACCGGACAAGAACCGCATCACAGGATCGGATCCCATTCGTACTTCGCAGCGCATACGCAGCACAAGTTCACAGGAAAATGCGTCTGCGGAAACCTGCATGCATTCCTTCCGGTGAACACCTGTTCGGACTGCGCATGCGCCGAAGCCGCCTAATCCTTCGCAGACCTTTCGTTTGACTGTGTTCATGATTTCGGTATCTGTCGGCGGCGGGATTTCCCGCCAAATCTCTGCGCCAGGTGGTATCAGCGTCGCCAACTCTTCCTTTGCCGGAGCGTATCCGGCGCTGGATGACGCCGTGAACAGATCTATTGCGTCGAAGAACGCATCGTCGCCTTCGTCGTGTGTCAGTTTTGCCATGGCCAAAGCGTGCTGAGCCGGTGGGTACCCCGCAGAAGAGGCGGTTGTGAAGTAATCTCGAGCGCTGTCGGTTTCACCGACTGCTTCCAGAACGCGAGCCAGTTGGAAAATAGGTCTTGGATCATCCGGCGTTACCTCCGCCGCAGCAATGCAGGCGTCGATAGCACGCTCAAAGTCATAATTCGCCGGGACCGTCGATAAATCCGTGCCAACGCTGATTGCCTTATCATTTGGATCGCCCGCTAAAATATCGCATTCAGTGTGGCCGTTGTGGTCAGGCAAACCCGTGGGCGGTCGAATGATTAACTCGGCCAGTCGTGCCTCCCATTGTTTGCTGTTGCCGTCTGGTGTGTCGCTGAAACGGATACCGTCTGCGGACTTAGTGGCCACGAGCTCCGCGCTGGTAGTGCCGGTGCCGACGACCTCGATCTCTAGTGTTGCCTCGTTCCCGCTCCAACTGACTGAGAAATTGGACAGCTTGTGGCCGTTTGTCAGCAACTGGCAGGACAATTCTTCTAGCGGTAGCGACGAACTTTTGAACTCCAGAACATGGTCTCTGTGGCGTTCGCCTGCGGCCTCGACGGTTTCTGACCAGCATAGTTTTTGCGCCCAATCTGAGGCTGCTGTCTCGGAAATATCTGCGTATTCGTTGAATTGAGGAAAGTCGTGTGACAACGACGCATATACCTCAACACGATCCTTCAAATCTTGCAAACCGGCACGGCTTGGCTCGGTGTTTCTGAGTTCTAACTGAAGATCGCGCATGCCCGCATTGAGGAGGTCGTCAATTCGGTCTGCAGATGCTTGCATGATTGATTGTGCCTGGGCCGAAAACCCGGCAACTTCGAACTTGTCCGCCAAGCCGCTGCCGACCTCGAATACGGCGTCCAACTCTGTTGGGTCAGTCCCCGTCTCTAAGATGAGTTGATGCGCATCTGCTTCTGCTTCTTCGAGCAAGATAGCGACAAAATCTGTGTACCAAGCGAGCGCATCTGCGCGATAAATTTTGGTTTCCGGCCATTCATCTCCGAACTCGGCCTCCTTTAGTTCTGCTAGAAAATCGGTGTGCGCCTTCAGCTCTTCAAGCGACGTTCCAGGATAGGTACTTTCGTGAGCTTCAACTTGTTCAGAGAGCCAAACAACAACCTTGGCGTCGGAACCCAATGGAGGAGTTCCCTGCTGATCACGCAGTCTATCTGCTACTTTCGTTATGGTACTATCGCTGGTTAGAGCCGTCTCCAGCAGCGTGACCCATTTTGCCGTGGCGGCCTGTTTCTTCAGGGTCTCAAACCGACTTTGTAGTACGGGCAAAAGGTCTGGGCGGTATGACCCGAACGCATCGAGCACTGGCCTCATTGCCGCAGTTGGATTCCCTTTTTTCTCAAGCAAAGCATTGGCATGCGAGTCAAAATCTCCAATGCCCCGTAACACAAACGCATTCAAGACAGCTTGAGCTTTCTGAAAATAATCGGAATACCACGTCGTTTCTTTGATTCCGGGGACCTTTTCGAAGCGAACCAATGGAGAGCGGAGTTTCTTTAGGTCACCGTAACCCGTCACACGCCTTCCGAGTTGGTTCGCATCTTTCTGAAGCTCTGGGACCTCCAGACGAAGTGTCCAGGCATCTTGAGCCTCGGATTTGCCTTTCAGAACGGTGACAGAATTGACTTTGCCCACCATCCGAACGGTACTGAGCTTGTTACACGTGACGAACGCGTTGTTCAGTCCCGCCGCGAACAAGGCGCCCATTTCCTGCAGGCGACGGTCGAAGAAGGACGCATCGCTGGCGGTCAGCGTCAGAGTGGTGGCCGTTGTGCAGCGAAAGGTGTCGGAAATCGTAACTCTGGCGGACTTGTCCTGCATCACGGCCAGTTCCCGCGCCCGGGCCTCTGAGCAGAAAATCCAAAGGATCATCGGTAAAATGAGAAACACTCGTTCGATCGGAAGACTCATCATGACGTGAACGATACCTCCGCATCAGCCTTTGAGAAGAGTATTTTTTGGCTTGAGGACACTTTCCTAAGAGCAATCAACCTTGCTTAAGATGAACTGCCGTTTTTGAGGCGCTCTGGTTGATTTTGGTCGTGGCGGATCTGGTCTCCTAGTGCGTTCAGCATCTCGCGAATACTTCGTGTAGTGACCTTGAGTTCGACTATTGGACGCGTGGGTTGCCGCTTCTACATATCTCATAAGGTGACTCCCACCAGAGACCGGTAGTTCATCTGAATCGCCAGGGCATGAAAGGCACATCATCGGAGCGCAGACCCATCTGCTCGACCTGGGCAAGCCACGTATCTGCGCTAGTAATTCCAGAGAGTGCCATCTTCCAATCTTACTACAGGGTGGCTTCCAGGCGCATAGTCGTAGCGCTTTGCCATTTCTTCGTTGAAGTCTACACCAAGGCCGGGCGCATCACTCACGAAGAACAGACCATCTTCATGCCGGTGCTCTGATGGAAACATCTCGTCGCATTCTTGGGTGCCAAGCACCAAGTATTCCTGAATGCCAAAATTCGGAGCCCATGCATTCAGATGGGCCTGTGCCGCCATGGATATTGGCGAATGACTGGGGGCGCCGTGGAATCCAGTGCGGATGTTGTGCAGACCCGCAAGATCGACGATGCGCTTTACGTGGGTGATGCCACCCGCGTATGTGACAGCCACGCGAATGAAGTCGAAAAGCTCTTCTTCAATCAGTCTGTTGCAGTCCCAGATCGAATTGAACACCTCGCCTACGGCAATCGGTGTCGTAGAATGCTTTCTGATCAGGCGTAGTACATTCTGATCCTCGGCTGGTGTTGGATCTTCCAGCCAATAAAGTCCAATCGGCTCAACCTCTTTGGCGAATTGCGCCGCTTCGCGCGGGGTCAGGCGATGATGCACGTCGTGCAGTATTTTCAGTTCAGGCCCGAAACGGTCACGGATTTCCGCCAGAGCTTGCGGCATGAAACGCGTGTAGAGGTCGGTGTTCCAGACCTCCGTTTTAGGGCGGATGCCGCTAAAGTCTGTGATCAGGTCGTCAGTTAGGCCCTTTTGATCCGGGACAGCGTAGCTGGCCGTGGGCATTCCCGGAATGCCACATTGAACGCGGACCGCTTTGTAGCCCTGCGCGATGTAGCGTGTAACGCTGTCAATAAGGTCGGGCAGATCAGCGCCAGTGGCGTGGGCATAGGTCAGCGCACCTTCGCGGGATTTACCGCCAAAAAGTTGGTAGAGCGGCATATTCGCTAGTTTGCCCTTGATATCCCAGAGCGCCATGTCGATGGCGCCGAACGCTGCCATTGCGATTGGACCACGACGAAAATACGCCCCGCGATAGAAGAACTGCCATATGTCTTCTGAGTTGCGGGGATCCATGCCGATGAGGTTTGGGATCAGATAGTCCTGCAAGTAGATTGCAGGCAGCGTTTCACGATTGTTCAGGGTGGCGTCACCAAGTCCGTAAATCCCCTGATCCGTCATGATCTTCAATGTGACGTAGTTCTTTCCGGGACCACCGACAAAGATTTTAGCATCTGTGATCTTCATACCGCTTGCTCCTTCACGCTGCGACGTCCGCGCGCTTCCATGCTCCGTGCCACAGGCGTCTGTGGAAGGCAGGGAATTTTATGATCTCTTCCCAAAACATAAGAGATAACACCCAGACCGGTGGAATCTCGAGATAGAGCACTGCGACAGCTGTTGCTGGTACACGAAAGAGCCATTGGGACCATACGAAGACGTGCATGACGTATATCGTGTCGCCGCTCGCGCGCAGCGTATTGCCACAGATGGCATTGGACTGTTTCGGGAAGGGCAGCACCAACAGCACGATCACGAAACTCATCAATATAGTGCGGGTCTCAGGCGACAGGGCGGGGTAAAGCACGCCCGGCAAAAGGCAAATCACAGCATATAGAAGCGCCACGATACCTGCGGCAACGAAGGCCATGCGCCATGCTGTTCTCAAAAACTGATCAAGCTCGGATTCGTTGCGCCGTTCGCCCAGAAGCTGAGCAACGATAATGCCAGTCGCCTGCGCCCATTGCATGCCAATAGTCCCTGCAACCATGACCCAGGGCATGATTAGCGTCATGGCCGCAAAGGCAGCAAGGCTCATTTGCGCGTAGATCAGCATGCAAACCCGCGAGGCGAAATTCGCGCTGGCAAATGTAACCGCGATGGGCCAAGCGAAGACGAAATGCCTGCGCAGTGTCTGGGCAAAAGTCGCGTTGTGCCAACCTTCCGCGTGGCGTAGATGTCCGTCGGTGCGGCGCAGTTGTACGATCAGGTAGAGCGCTTGAACCGTGAGGGCGAATGCGCTGCCCATTGCGGCACCGGCCACGCCGAAAGCGGGTACACCCCAAAGCCCGTGGATCAGTACGACACTGGCCAAAATATTGATCGGGATGGAGAGGCAATATCCATAAAGGGGTAGCTTGGCTTGTCCACATCCGTTGAAGTAGCTTGCTAAATTCTGGCCGATCGCCTCTGCCATGATCACAATTAAAAAGATCGATAGATACGCCCAGGCCTGTGCCGCTACGGTCGGGCTAGGGGCCATCATGCTGATCAGCGCTTCGCCCAGCGTTAGGATCGCCAAGACACCTATGACTCCGATGGTGAGGCCGACTGTCAAACCAGAGGCGAGCACAGATTTCAGAAAGACCGGGTCCTTCGATCCATAGGCCTGAGCGGTCCGGAGCTGCAAGGCATTAGAGAAAGCAAACAAGACACCGGACACAAACCCTCCGATGGCCGCTGCAAGCCCCATGGCTGCGAGTGAGCCTTCGCCGAGAGATGCCACCAGCCAGCCGTCGATCACCACTGTGCCGTGTAAAAACACCGCCTTAAGCGTCATGGGCCATGCAAGTGCTACCACGTCGCCCGCGCCCGGGACGGGCTTGGCAGACGCGTTATCATCAGCGGTGGTCATGGACCTTGTCCTGTTTGCTCAGGTGCTGCGCAAGATCGTTTCATGAGCCAGCGGAGCGACCTAGTCAGCGGGCTCGAAATAGTTGGCGTTGGTCGCTGATATCCGCTCAATTGTCTGATCAAGACGGGACAGATGTATCATAGAGGCCGCAATGGAGCCTTCTGCATCATTTGCCTTGATAGCGTCGGCGATCTTGCGATGGTCGTTGATCAGTTCGGGCAAACGCTGTTCTTTCTCAAGTCCCAGCATGCATAGTCGGTCTATCTTCGACTTTTCCTTCTGGATCACTTCGAAGGCATAATCTGCCTGAGCAATCGCACAAATCGCTTTGTGGAAGTCGTAGTCCAGACGCCCGAAAGTCTCCACATCGCCGTTTGCGACAGCGGTCTCTTGCAACATCAGGGCCGCATTCAGCCTTGTGGCTCCGGCAGCATCACATCTTGTCGCAGCGCGGCGGAGCACTTCTTTTTCGATGGCTTCGCGAACAAATCGAGCTTTCTCGATTTCACGTTTAGAAAACCCGCGGACTTCTGTGGCGCGCTGTGGACGGATCAACAGGAGATCCAGATTGGCGAGGCGGCTGAAGGCATCCCGCACCGGTTGGCGGGACACTCCGAATTGTGCCGCGATCTCTGCTTCAGAAATGCGATCTCCCGGTTTCAACCGAAGTGTAGCGATCTGTTCATGCAGGTGATCAAAGACATCGTCGACGCTGGTGCGTCGTTCGCTAAGTGTGGTCGGCTGCGCCATATGAAAACTCCCATTTCGGGTCGGGACATGCACTGCTCCTACCAGAGACCACACAGCAGCACCAGACTAGTATTCCAGTTTTGTTACTAGTATACCAGTCTGCATAATACGATTCGACCTCGGCGAACCGGGGCGGCACGGAAGACCAGTGGGAGGAAACCATGTCCGGTGTGAACCTGAGCGGGATCGTAAAGGCTTATGGTGCCGTGGAAGTCGTGCACGGGATCAATCTGGATGTGGCGGAAAAAGAGTTTGTTGTGCTCGTTGGGCCGTCCGGCTGCGGCAAGTCCACCACGTTGCGAATGATTGCTGGTCTGGAAGAAATCACTGCTGGCAATCTGATGATCGACGGCCGCCGGATGAACCGAATTGCTCCGAAAGACCGCGATGTCGCGATGGTGTTTCAGAACTACGCGCTTTATCCACATCTCAATGTAGCCGACAACATGGCGTTTGGTCTGCGCATTCGAAAAATGCCAAAGGCCGAGATTGCCACAACCATCGCTGATGTGGCCGAAATCCTCGGGTTGACCAACTATCTCGAGCGCCGTCCCGCTGACTTGTCAGGTGGGCAGCGTCAGCGCGTGGCGATGGGGCGAGCAATCGTTCGGCACCCCAAGGTGTTTCTGTTTGATGAACCGCTCTCAAATCTCGATGCAAAGTTGCGCACGCAGATGCGGGCGGAGATTAAGCGGCTCCATAACAGATTGGGTGTGACCTCAATTTACGTCACCCATGATCAGGTCGAAGCCATGACGCTTGCGGATCGTATCGTGGTCATGAACGACGGTGCGATCGAGCAAGTCGGCACGCCGATGGAATTGTTCAATCACCCTGCCAATACATTTGTCGCTGGCTTCCTTGGCTCTCCGCCGATGAACCAGATGAAGGGTGTTCTTACTGAACATGGGGCGAAGATCGGTGACACGGAAATCAAGTTTGACGGATTTGCCAATGGTCAGGCCGGACGCGACGTGATCGTGGGCATACGCCCTGAACACGTGACGCTGGCAGCGGGTGAGCAGACCTCTGCGCTGCCTATCGAACTTGACCTGGTGGAACCTCTTGGTTCCGAAGCGCTGCTGCACGCGCGTTTTGGCAACGATAATGTAGTTTTCAAAGCGGATACCAAGGGCGACATTCAGCACCTTTCCGGCGTTGGAGAGGTTTATGTGCCAGCACCTCTGATCAAGCTTTTTGATGCCGAAACCGGCCACGCGCTGAACGCGAAAGGCTGAAGCGAATGGTCCAAGGGAACACTCCTGCACCCGGCTCAGCCATCGAAAGCGTGGAGGACACGCCTGACACACTACACGACACTTTCACCGACAGCCGCGGTTCGCGTCTCTACGATCACTTTAAACGTGAATGGCAGATCTACGTCATGCTGCTGCCCACAATCGTGTGGTTTCTCGTTTTTCTCTACAAACCGATGTACGGCCTGCAGATTGCGTTCAAGGATTACTCGATCTTCCGCGGCGTGGCGAACAGCCCGTGGATTGGGTTGGAGCATTTCGAGACGCTATTTTCGAACGATCAATTCATCCGTGCGGTGACCAATACGATAAAGATCTCGGCGTTGAACCTGCTCTTTGGATTTCCCGCGCCGATTATTCTGGCTTTGATGTTCAATGAAATACTGCACGCGACCTACAAGAAGACCGCGCAAACGATCGTCTATCTGCCTCACTTCATCTCATCGGTGATCATCGCCGGTATCGTGATCACGGCCTTCTCTCCGACGGCAGGGATCGTCAATACGATCATCGGATGGTTCGGGCTCGATCCCGTCTATTTCCTCACGCAGCCACAATGGTTCCGTCCAATCTTTGTAGGCACCGGGATATGGCAGGAAGCTGGTTTTGGCTCGATCGTGTTTCTGGCGGCAATCGCGGGCGTCAATCCATCACTTTATGAAAGTGCTGTGGTGGACGGGGCAAACCGCTGGCAGATGATGTGGAAAATCACCATCCCGTCGATCCTGCCCACCATCTTGATCATGTTGATCATCCGCATTGGCAATATCATGGAAGTCTCGTTTGAGCTGGTGATCCTGCTTTATCATCCTGCCACCTATGAAACGGCAGATGTGGTCAATACATGGGTCTATCGGCAGGGCCTTCAGTCTGGACAATACGACCTCGCTGCGGCTGCCGGGCTGTTCAACGCAGTGGTTGCCTTTGTTCTCGTTATGACAGCCAACACGCTGTCGCGTCGCTTCTCACAGACGTCGTTGTGGTGAGGAGGGTGCAAGGATGATGAACTGGAACCTTTACTCTCGCGGTGACAAGTTTTTCGCCATCGTCGTGTCGGTCCTGATCGGCATGTTCACCGTCGCGACACTATACCCCTTCATCTACATCGCGGCGGTGTCTTTTAGCTCGGGTTTTGCGGCTCAGGCAGGCAAGGTAGTTCTGACGCCGATCGATGCCACGCTTGAGGCCTACGGCTACATCATAAAAGACCCGCAATTCTGGATCTCTTATCGCAATACGTTTATTTATACGATTGGCGGCACCTTGATGAGCCTCGCCTTCATCATTCCCGGGGCCTACGCGCTTTCGCGGCGTCAGCTAAAGGGTCGACGGTTCCTGAACCTCTTCGTTGCGTTTACGATGTGGTTTAACGCGGGCCTGATCCCATTCTTCCTGAATATGCGCGATCTGAACTTGCTGGATAGCATGTTTGGCATCATCCTCGCGTTTGCGGTCAACGCCTTCAATATCATCTTGTTGCGAAACTTTTTCGAGGCCATCCCACAAAGCTTTGAAGAAGCCGCGCGCATGGATGGGGCCAATGACTTTCAGGTGCTTTGGAAAGTCTTTATCCCGCTGTCCAAACCCGCGATAGCCACGATCACTCTGTTTTGCATCGTGTCGCGTTGGAACGGGTTCTTCTGGGCCATGGTTCTGCTGCAAAGCGAGGAGAAGATCCCGCTACAGGTTTTCCTGCGTCATACGATTGCCAACCTCAGCGACAATGACGAATTCGCAATCGTTCAAACCGATGCGGCTTTCAGCGCGGAGACCGTGACTGCCGCGATTATTGTCTGCTCAATTATCCCGGTCCTGATCGTCTACCCGTTTATTCAGAAGTACTTCGAAAAGGGCATCCTGCTTGGGGGTGTCAAAGAATGAAGAAGAAACCGCATATGGGAGGAAAACATGCGTAAACTTAGTCTTGCTGCGGCCTTGCTGGTCGGCAGTGCTATCACCGCACCTGTGTTGGCGGACGGCCATCTGCAGATCGTCGAGGGCGACCCACTGGAACTGACAATCCAGATGAACCACGCGCGCTACCCAGTTTATGAGGAGGATTGGCCGGTAGAGCAGAAGGCCCGTGAGCTGACCAATATTCATCTGAAGGACGTGACTGTTGGTGCGAACATGCGCACTGACGAAAATACGGGTAAGACCGAGGCGCTCAACCTGATGCTGGCCGGAGGCAATATCCCCGATATCGTGGGCTCCAGCCGGATCAAGGATTTCGTCAATCAGTATGGCCCGGAGGGTGCTTTTCTGCCACTCAACGATCTCATCAATGAGCACGCGCCGAACCTGAAAGCGTATTTCGAGACCCGCCCTGAAATTGAAGCGGCGATCAAGGCAGCAGATGGCAACATGTATTACATTCCGTATCTGCCTGACGGCAAATATGGTCGCGCTTATTGGATCCGGACAGACTGGCTCGAAAAGCTGGGTCTCGAAGTTCCACAAACCGTTGAGGAGTTCGAAGCGGCACTGAGAGCTTTCAAAACTCAGGACCCCAATGGCAACGGCGAAGCGGACGAGGTACCTTACTTTGCCCGTCAATGGCCTGAGCTTATCCGTCTCGTGACACTTTGGGACGGCCGCTCGTCAGGATCTGACACTTATCACGACTTCTATGTCGATGATGGCCAACTGAGACATCCCTATGCGGGCGAGGGCTATCGCGAAGGCATCAAGAACCTTGCTCGTTGGTATGCAGAAGGCCTGATTGATGCGGAGATTTTCACGCGCGGTTCATCTGCTCGCGATTTCTTGCTGTCCGAAAACCTTGGCGGCGCAACCCATGACTGGTTTGCCTCAACCTCGGGCTATAACAAGCTCTCGTCCGAGATTGATGGCTTCGAGTTCAAGGCGATGGCACCACCGGCCTCGATCTCCGGCAAGCGCGTCGAAGAGCACCGTCGTATCCCGATCAAGCCCGATGGCTGGGCGATTGGTGGGACGAATGAGCATCCTGTTGAGACCATCAAGTATTTCGACTTCTGGTTCACCGAGGAGGGCCGCCGATTGGCCAACTTTGGTGTCGAAGGCATGCATTATGACATGATCGACGGCAAAGCCATCTTCAAGCAAGAGTTCCTCGACGCTGGCCCGGTTAATCGGTCACTGTACCAAGTTGGCGCACAGCTACAGGGCAGGGGTTATTTCCAAGATTATAACTACGAGATCCAATGGTCGAACGAGTTCGCGCTCGAGGGCATCGCCCTTTATGACGAAGGCGATTACCTGATCGATCAGTTCTTGGGCGTTGCTTTCAATGCCGAAGAGCAGAAGGTCTATGACCGGTATTGGGGCTCAATCCGTGACTATATGCTGGAACGCCAGCAAGGTTGGATTCTTGGCAATGGCGACGTCGAAGCGGATTGGGACGACTATCAGGCGCAGCTAAAGAAGCTGGGTTTGGATGACGTCCTGGCTGTGATGCAATCGGCCTATGATCGTCAGTATGGCGGCTAAGCAAATTTGACACCTATGAGCGGCGGAATCCTCTCGCCGCTCACTTGCTAATTGACGGGATCCCACTCAATGCCGCGCGATACTCTTCCTGTGCTTGACGAACCGAAAGCTGGACGGCTGACGATCCAATATGGACCGACCGCTGATACCAAACTCGTCGAGAACCCACCGCGGTTTACGTGGATTCCAGTCATTGAAGAAGAGGCGCGCTACGTCCTGCGGATCAAGGGGCCGGACGGGGAGCGTGTCTATGACGACATACCCTTAAACTTCTTCACCCCACCTGATGTCTTGGCTCCGGGAGAGTATGGCTGGTCCTACGCCACCTGGGATGCTGAAGATGCGAAACCGGCCAGCGGTTGGAGTACGACCCGTAAGTTCGTCATCAATGATGAGTTAACAGAAACGCCGTTGCCGTCTCGCGTTGACCGGCTTGCCAAGCTCGACGACGGACACCCGCGCCTATGGATGACCCAAGAGCGATTGGCGGCGTTCAAATCGGCTGTAAAAGCCGATCCGGATCATTGCACATGGTCCACTTTCTTCGAGAAATCCGCACTGCCATGGATGGACCGCGATGTGATGGCGGAACCGGCAGGTTATCCAAATCATAAACGCGTCGCGTCGGTCTGGCGGCAGACCTACATTGATTGTCAGGAGCTGCTTTATGCGATCCGGCATCTGGCCATAGGCGGCAAGGTTACTGATGACGCAGAAATGCTGGGCCGCGCCAAAGATTGGCTTCTGGCGGCGGCCTCGTGGGCACCTGACGGTGTGACCTCGCGCGCCTATACCGATGAGTGGGCCTTTCGGGTAAACCTCGCGCTCGCCTGGGGGTATGATTGGCTTCACGATCAACTGAATGATGAAGAACGCGAAGCCGTGCGTGTGGCGCTTTTGGCGCGGACACGGGAGACGGCGGACCACATCATCCAGAACGCACGCATCCAACTATTTCCATTCGACAGCCATGCGGTGCGTGCGGTGTCCGCTGTGTTGCTTCCCTCTGCGATTGCGCTGCTCGGGGAAGCGGAAGAGGCCGAAGACTGGTTACATTACGCGATCGAGTTTCTGTCGACCGTTTATTCGCCTTGGGGCGATAGCGATGGAGGCTGGGCTGAGGGGCCGCATTATTGGATGACCGGAATGGCGTATCTGATCGATGCTGCAAATCTTCTGAAAAGCTACACCGGTATTGATCTCTATCAACGGCCGTTCTTTCAGAAAACAGGTGACTTTCCCTTATACACCAAAGCGCCAGACACGCGTCGCGCGACCTTTGGGGACGACAGCACAATGGGCGACCTGCCTGCGGTCAAAATCGGGTTCAACCTGCGCCAGTTTGCCGGTGTGACAGGCAACGGCGCTTATCAGTGGTATTACGATGAGATAAAACGCACCAATCCCGGCACAGAGATGGAGTTTTACAACTGGGGTTGGTGGGACTTCAATTTCGACGAACTCACATACCGCACCGATTTTCCCGAGGTAGAGGCGACAGCGCCGAAAGACGGGCTGCGTTGGTTCGGAGAAGTTGGCTGGGTCGCGATCCAGCAGGATATGAGCAGCCCCGAAGATCACATTCAGTTTGTGTTCAAATCCTCGCCCTTCGGGTCGGTTAGCCACAGCCACGGGGATCAGAATGCGTTTTGCCTGTCTGCCTATGGGGAGGATCTGGCGATCCAGTCGGGGCATTATGTGGCGTTCAACTCGTCCATGCATCGTCTTTGGCGGCGCCAGACCCGTTCAAAAAACGCCGTTCTGATCAATGGAAAGGGGCAGTACGCCGAGAATGACAAGGCCAAGGCGATGGCCGCAACTGGTAAGATTGTTGCTGCGGAAGAGCGGGAAGATCACATCTTCATTCACGGCGATGCCACGGCTGCGTATCAGAGTCTGGCGCCCGAAGTGACACGGGTCGAACGCGAAATATACTTCGTTCGAGGCAGTTATTTCGTCATCGTTGATAAGGTGGATGCAGATGAGCCTGTCACCCTGGACTGGCTCCTCCATGCCAATACACCGTTTGAGTTAGGCAAGACATCGTTCCGCAACACAGGCGAGAAGGCCGGGTTTTATGGTCAGGTCGTCTGGTCCGAGGCGGGCAAGCCTGAGATAACTCAAGAAACCGGTTTCCCTGATGTGGACCCGATCGATTACGACGGGTTGCCGGTCAGTACATTTCTTAGCGCGCGCTACCCTGCCGCCAACCGACACCGGGTGGCCACGCTGCTAGTGCCCTACAAGCTCGACGCGCCGAAACGGATTTTCAATTTCATGGACGATCAAGGTTATGACGCCGATCTCTATTTCACCGATGCCGAGGAGAACACATTCAAAGTCGTTCTCAAGAAACTCGCCAACTCATAGGATGCACAGGAAGGACTGAAATGAAACTTGCAGGAAAAACCGCCATCATCACCGGGGGTGGGCGAGATATCGGTGCAGCGGTTGCGATCAAATTGGCCGCAGAGGGTGCGAATGTCGCCATTAATTATTTTGCCAGCAGTGCAGGCGCGGATAAAACCGTTGCACATATCGAAGCTGCCGGTGGCAAGGCCTTTGCCATGCAAGGTGATCTGAAAAAAGAAGATGATGTCAGCGCGCTCATCGCCAAAACTGTGGACACCTTCGGCGGTATCGATGTGCTCGTGAACAACGCCGGTGGTTTGGTCGCGCGCAAGAAGATTTCTGAGATGTCACTTTTGCACTGGAAAGAGGTGTTGGACGTCAATCTTACCAGCACGTTCTTGATGACAAATGCCTGCCTTCAGCACATGAAGTCGGGGGCTATCGTGAATCTGGCAAGTCAGGCAGGACGGGACGGTGGCGGGCCGGGGGCTGTCCCCTATGCAACGTCGAAGGGTGCCGTAATGACAATGACGCGCGGACTGGCGAAAGAGCTTGGGCCCGACATTCGTGTGAATGCGCTCTGCCCGGGCATGATTGATACCGATTTTCATAACATCCACACTCCAGATGCAGGTCGCCGTGGCTTTGAAGCCAACGCACCGCTGAAGCGTCAAGGCCATGTCGATGATGCGGCGAACCTTGTCCTGTTTCTTGCTTGCGATGACAGCGCCTTCATAACGGGCGCAAACATCGACATTAACGGGGGAATGTTGTTCTCGTAGCCGGGTTCAGGGGCCCGGATCAGTCTTCGAAGTAAGACGGGTGTTCCTGCTGCACAGCTTTCAGCGTTACATCCAGACGCGAGAGATGTTTCATGCCAGCTTCAACGATGGCTGCTTCGTCGCCGCTTTCAAGATGTCGCACGATCTCTGTGTGGTCGCCCAAGAGCTCCCGCATGTGCTCGCTATCAGCGATACTGAGCAGACATAGCCGGTCGATTTCCCGTTTGGCTTCACCGATTATGTCGAAGGCATAGGGAACCTTGCCTGCGGCACACAGCCTTTTGTGAAACTGAGCGTCCAGATCATGGAACTTGGTTAGCGCACCATCGGCGATGGCGGCGCGCTGTTGGTCGAGGCACTTATGCAGGCTTTCAAGATCCCGTTTGGTCCAGTTCGCAACGGCGCGCCTGAGCACCTCACATTCGACCGTCTCTCGGAGAAACCTTGCGGAGGTGATGGCCTTGTTTGAAAACCGTTTCACGACGGTGGCCTTTTGCGGGCGCACCAGCAAAAGACCAAGATTCTCAAGTCTGGCGAATGCGTCTCTCACAGGTTGACGCGAGACCTCTAGCTGGCTTGCCACATCTGCCTCAGAAATTTTCGCGCCGGGTAGCAGTTCAAGTGTCGAAATACGCTCGAACAGAAAATCGAATACGTAGTCGGCGGTCGTTTTGCGTCGCATCAACGGGACAACGTTAGCCATGGTCTTCGTCTCTCTCTGGGCGTGCCAAGTCTATGGCCGCTTGCGCATTTCTGAGTGCCCTGAGGCAGGCACGGATTGGTCAAACAGTCTCTTACTGCCTCTCTGATGTGCTGGCTACCACGTTATCTTGCCAGCCAGCCCCCATCGACATTCAGGATCGAACCGTGGATGTACTTGGCTGCAGATGATGCGAGAAATACCGCGGCTTCCGCGATGTCATCTGGATCACCCCACCTGCCAGCGGGAATCCGATCCAGGATCGCCTTGTTTCGCTCGGGGTCTGCGCGCAGGGCGGTCGTGTTGTTTGTTGCTATGTATCCGGGTGCGATGGCATTTACGTTGATGCCGCCCGCGGCCCATTCGTTCGCCATGATCTTGGTCAGGCCCGCCAGACCATGCTTGCTGGCCGTATAGGACGGTACGCGAATGCCGCCTTGAAAAGAGAGAAGGGAAGCAATGTTGACGATCTTCCCTGACCCACGAGGCAGGGCAGCCTTTGCGAATGCCTGAGAGGTAAAGAATGCGGCCTTCAGGTTCACATCCATCACCTCATCCCAGTCGGTCTCACCAAAGTTGACGCTATCTTCGCGTCGAATGATCCCGGCATTGTTGACAAGTATATTGATTGTGCGATCGGCAAATGTATCCTTGGCGGCCATAGGGTTTGCGAAATCGAGGGCGATCTCCTCGGCATTGTCGATCTGAGCTACGGTCTCGGCACAAGACGACCTGCCGGCGCAAATGACATGCGCACCAGCACGTCCCATTGCGACAGCGATTGCTTGGCCGATGCCGGTGTTGGCGCCGGTCACAAGTGCGGTCTGGCCTTTCAGGCTAAAGGCATTCATCGCAGTTCATCCATGCCCACCATGTCCATATCGGTGAAGTCGACATTATCACCAGCCATGGTCCAGCAAAAAGTGTAAGCGGCTGTTCCAGCTCCACAATGGATCGACCAAGGCGGGGAGATCACCAATTCCTCGTTGGCCATGACAAGATGTCGTGTCTCATCAGGCTTGCCCATGAAGTGGAAAATGCGGGCATCTTCTGGTACATCGAAATAGAGGTAAGCCTCCATCCGTCGGTCGTGCAAATGGGCGGGCATCGTGTTCCACAAACTGCCCGGCTGGAACTGTGTATATCCCATAGCTAACTGACAGGTGTCGCAGACCTCCGGGTGCAGGAACTGGATGATGGTTCGTTCATTCGCGGTCTCACGGCTGCCGAGGTCCACGCGACGAGCATCACCAAGTTTGATCAGCTTAGTCGGGCAGGTGCGGTGTGCTGGCGCGGAGGTGATATAAAACCGACCACCACCGGAAAACGTGACTGGTCCCGATCCCATGCCGATATAGAGAAGCTCTCCATTCTCCAGAGTATGCTCGTCATCGCCTGCGCTAACTTGGCCTGCCTCACCAATGTTGAGCACCCCCATCTCGCGCCGATCAAGAAAGCCTGCGGTGCCTGTCTCCGCCATATGGTCCAGCGTTAGAGTGCCGGATCCGGGCACGGCGCTGCCAACGATCAGCCGGTCGTAATGGGAGTAGATCAGATCAATCACTCCTTCTGCGAACAGGTCACCGCGATGGAAATGTGACCGCAGGCCATCGGTATCGAGCGTCTTGGTGGTCTCCGGATCAATGGCGTACCGGGTTTCTGTCTTGAGGGTCATATCGTTTCCTTATTAGAGAAAATCATCTCGGCGGGGGGTAAAACCATCAATCAGCTGTCCCGGCTCAAGGCAGATGCAGCCGTGAACTGCCTCGGATGGAATGACAAAGCTGTCTCCAGGGCCAACTTCAAATTCCTTATCGTCTACAGTGAAGCGGAACCGCCCGCTTTCGACATAGGTGGATTGGACATGAGGGTGATTGTGCAGCTTGCCTTCGGCACCTGCTTCGGCAAATCGAAATGCTACAACCATCATCTCCTTGCTTTCCGACAGAACCTGCCGTGTTACACCGGGGTCCGTGTCAATTACCGGGAATGTGCTCATTTGCTGCCTCCTTGACTATTGCCTTTGAGCGGCGACGTCGGCTTACCCTCGCCGCTTATTGCATGGGTGACCTAGCCGCTGATCAGATTTGGCAGGGTCAGTGAAACGGCCGGGATAAAAGTGATCAGCATCAGTGCGAAAAGGATCGCGATGTAGAACGGCCAGATCGTTCGCACTGCTTTCTCCATAGGCAGTTTGCCAACCGCGCATCCGACGAACAGGCAGGATCCAACGGGCGGCGTGCATAGCCCAAGGCCAAGATTGACCAAAAGGATCATGCCGAACTGATGCGGATCGATGCCAATGCTTGTGGCTACAGGTAGGAAAATCGGTGTGCAGATGAGGATCAGGGCGGCCATATCCATGATCATGCCGAGTATCAGAAGCACGAGATTGATCATCAAAAGAATGAGGATTGGATTGCTGGTGATGTCTGTCATCAGCACCACGGCTTTGCTGGGCACTCGGTAGAATGTCAGCATGTAGGCGAAGGCTCCTGCGCAGGCGATCAGGATCATTACCATCGCCGTCGTTTTCACCGACTGGGCGACGGCCGTGCAAAAAGACTGCCAACTCACGGCACGGTAGACGAGCGCCGTTACCAGAAAGGCGTATACCGCTCCAAAGGCACCGGATTCTGTTACGGTGAATATGCCGGACAATACGCCGCCGACGATGATTACAGCCGTCAATAGCCCTGGAAGGGCGCCGACAAAAGATAGGAACAAGGCCTCAAGCCCAGGAAATTTCTCGGCCCGGTAACCGCGCTTCACGGCGACGAGATAGGCTGCAAGAGCGAGGCAAAGGCACATCAGGATGCCGGGAAGGACACCTGCCAGGAAGAGCTTGGAGATTGATACTCCAGTTCCTGCGGCAATGGCGTAGATGATCATATTGTGGCTCGGCGGAATGATAATGCCCGCGATGGATGATGTTACAGTCACATTGACCGCATAATCGGCCTCATAGCCCTTTTCCTTCATCACCGGCACCAGGATGGACCCGAGCGCCGAGATGTCAGCAATAGCCGAGCCGGAGATGCCGCCAAACAACATTGAGGAAAATACGTTCACGATACCAAGACCGCCCCGGACCGCACCCACCGCTGCAGAGGCGAAACGGACCAGCCGCGCGGCGATGCCACCGTGAAACATCAGATCGCCTGCAAAGATGAAGAACGGGATCGCCAATAGCGCATTGACGTTGATGCCGGAGATAATGCGCTGGAACCCAATCATCAGCGGCAAGCCCTCGAATGCGAAAGCTGAAAGCGCCGCGATCCCTAATGCAAAGGCTACCGGCGTTCCGATCGCCACACAGAAGGCGAACAGCCCGAGAAGAAGGTAAATTCCCATGTATGGTCCTTATTCGATACTGTCGCGGCGCATGTCCGCACCCATCGCAAGGCGGATCAGATGGCCAACAGAAAATAGCAAGATTAGTGCGCCACCGATTGTCAGGGGCAGCGAGCGCAGCCCTTCCGGGACTTGCAATAAGGGAACGAGCGATTCCCATTTGAAAATCGTCAATTTCAGCCCATACCAAAACATAAAGGCGCCGAAGACTGCCATGATGACGTCGGTCATCACAACGAGTAAAGCCCTCAGCTTGCGAGGCACCGCCGTCCGCAGCATTACAACTGAAAGATGCGTATTATCGTGCACGCCTACAGCTGCTCCCAGAAACGCAATGAGCATGACGAGCAAAAGCGAGGCTTGTTCCACCCAAGTTGGTGTTGCGTTTAGCACGTAACGGCCAAATACGAGCCAGCCACCGATGATCGTGAGCACCACCAGTGCGGCGCCTGTGAGGATACGACAAATGAATGCCAAGGCATCCAGAGCGCGATCCATCTGACGCAGGCCACTTGGTATGTCTGACGTGTCTTGCATGATATCAACCTAGTGGATCCCAAGGACCCGACACCAGTATTCTGGGTGCCGGATCACTGGGAGGTTTGTCAGGCCCAATTTATCAGTCTGTTGCCTGGATAAGTTCAACCAACGGGCGTAGATCTGGATTGGTTGCAAAGTAACCTTCGTAGACTGGTGCCATTGCTTCTTGGAATGGTGCTTTGTCGGCGACGGCGTTCACAACAACGCCTGCGGCTTCAACGGCTTTGCGGCTTGCCTCTTCGCGCTTGGTCCAGAGCTCGCGCTGCATCAGCGCCGATTCCTGCGCAGCTTCCCGAACGGCTGCCTGCATGTCGGCCGACAATGCGTTGAATGTATCGGTGTTGATGCAGACGCATTCGGGGATGATCAGATGTTGAGACAGAGAGTAAAAGCCTGCGACCTCAAAATGCCCTGTCGATTCATATGATGGCCAGTTGTTTTCCGCGCCATCTACAACACCTGTGCTTAGGGCTTGGTACACCTCTGCGAAAGCCATCGGAGAGGGGTTGCCGCCCAGCTCTGCGATCATGCCTGTGAACAGATCGTTGTTCATCACCCGCACCTTCATTCCGACGACGTCAGCCGGTGTGTTGATCGGGCGATCTCCGTTATAGAACGAGCGCGCGCCAGCATCGTACCATGCAAGCGGTGTCAGCCCCTGTTCGGCCATGCCAGCGGCAATCGCGGCACCACCTTCACCGTCAAGCACGCGGAACATATGGGCGACGTCTTTAAAGATGAACGGAAGTGACACAACATTTGCGGCAGGAACAATTGGACCAATTGGACCCAAGTTGAAGTTGCCTATCTGGAGTCCGCCGAGCCGCACTTGCTCAATTGCATCGGGTTGGCTGCCAAGTGTGCCCCCATGGAACATTTGCAAGTTGATTTCGCCGTTGGTTTTTTCCGAAACCAGCTCGGCGAAGGCATCCATCGCAATAGTGTTTGGGTATTCTTCGACGTGAATATTCCAACCGCGCCAATCTTCAGCAACGGCCACTTGTCCGGCAAATGCAAGCGCGATAGCAGCGCCAGCGACGGACTTGGTGAAATTGGTAATCATGGTTTTCTCCCTTAATATAGGCGGCTCGGCGGGTGCCCAACCGATATGTCTGGCTGCCTTCTACGGGCGCTCAGGCTCTAGCGATTCTTGTTTCTCAACAAACATATTAGGAGACTAGCATACCAGATTCGTCAACAGTTTTGGTGTCGAGGGCTGATGGGCAGTAAAAGTAATAATAATTCAATGACTTGGTGTGCGGAGCGGCGGCTGGACACGGGTTGAGTATTGGATAGGGCATTGCGGTCGAGGGAAGGTTGCTGCAGCCAATCCAATCAACGGGTGTCGTTCAAATCTCTGCAACTTCTTCAACCGAGATCGATCAAGTTGCGGGTTTGGTCGCAGGGCAGGGGCGTATCGCGAATGTTGGCCGTGCGCCCAAGTCATAGTAAGAGGGATGACGCCCATCGGATAACAGGAAACCTTACCCATGCTGAGACGATATGCATTGACCGCGTCAATTATCTTGTTCGGGACAGCAGCGTGGTCGGACGGCGACGTGTCGGATGCTTCCGAAATCGAAGTGGCTGAAACGGTTTACGCGGTTGAGGACGTCGATCTTGAAGTGGCAGCAAAGATTTTCCAAAAGTCATGCCGCGCGTGCCATGGCAACAAAGCCCAGGGTGCGGCCAGCTATCCGAAGCTCTCTGACAAAGAGCCGCAGTATGTGGCGGAGAAACTCGAGATTTACAGGTCTGGCCAGAAAATCGGACCGAACTCAATTCTTATGATCCAACACGCGAAGAAGTTGTCTGACGAGGATATCGCGAGCATTTCAGTCTATGTTGCCACTGCATTCGACTGACACCAGAATGGCGTTCGCCTGTCGCAGTCCAAATTTACATTGACCCTACGTCAACCAAAGATGTAGTTTGAACGCCTTGGTCTCCAGGGTCGCTTTTATCACCTTTGACCCATTTGTTTTGCACAGTAAATTCGCATTTTTATACCATCCGGAGACTTCCAAGTTAGGGAGGAAAATCATGGTACGTAACTTAACTCTAGCGACGCTGCCCGCTGTTGCATTGGCGCTTGGTGGCGCTGCGTTGGTCTCTTCATCAGGGCTCGCACAAAGCGGCATGAACACGACCAGCCTTCAAAGCGAAGTTGTTCTTGATACTTTGGAAAACCCTTGGGACATGGCGTTTCTCGATGATGGTACAATGCTGTTCACTGAGAAATGCAAAGGCCTGTCGGTTCGCATGCCTGATGGCGCCGTTAACGCTCTTTATGGTGTGGGCGAGACCGACGGCTATAGTTCGAACGGCTCAGATCTGTTCTGTGAAGGCCAAGCCGGCATGATGGGGGTCGCGTTTGATCCCGATTTCGATAGCAATCGTCGTATTTATGTCTATTCGACTTCCAATATGTCCGATCCGCATACCAATCGGCTGATGCGGTTCACTTTGAGTGATGACTTCAGCAGCGTCTCGGATCGCACAGATATTGTGGATGACGTGCCCTACAAGATGGCAGCGTCGAACCATCCCTTCGGTGGCCCGGGTGCTCATAATGGTGGGCGCGTGCGCTTCGGCCCGAATGGTGCCTTGTTTTTGACCACTGGCGACACCCATAACGGGCAGGTTCCGCAAAGCCCGACCATGATGGGCTCGAAGGTCATTCGGATTGATACCGACGGGAACGCACACCCCGACAACAATCCACCCGACGGTTTCGACAAACGAACTTACACCTACGGGCACCGGAACGTCCAAGGCATTGCATTTCACCCTGAGACAGGAGCGGCGATCGCAGCGGAGCATGGGCCGTGGCATTCTGACGAAATCACGATCTTGGAGAACGGTGGCAATGCTGCATGGGATCCACGACCCAATATGGCTGGGCGTGGTGATTGTCCGGATGACTACTGCGGCTACAGCCCAAATCAGGAAGACGGTATGAATCGCTACGAGCGAGCCGCCTGGATGCCAATGACCGATTTCGACACCTATCCGGATGCCATGCCGCCCATCTGGAACAACAACGGCTGGTCGCAGGGCACATCATCAGCCGCGTTCCTCGAGGGCGAGGCTTGGGGTGACTGGGATGGTGCGATGGTCGTCGGCATTATGGGGATCGGTTTTGGCGGAACCCCGATTGGTCAACGCATCGACGTGATCCAGTTCAATGACGACAATACTGATGTGGAAGACGTGACCGAGATGACGCTACCGATGGAGCCAGGGCGTTTTCGGTCCGTTGTCATGGGGCCGGATGGGAGCCTCTATACAGCCATTGATGAAGGCATCATCTACAAACTGACACCGGGCAACTGAGCCTGAGCAGGCCGCGCGAAATGATCGCGCGGCCTAATTGACGAAAGCCAGTGCTTCTGGGATTATGAAGCGCTGATCATCCACCCTTATGCTGAACACGCCGTCAGCCAAGTGCCACTCGGTGTCGGTTCCAACGCCAGACATAGTCGCATTGCCGCGAAGAAATTCCCGATCATTGAATGTGAGCGTGCGTGCAAAGCCGTTGGGAAATCTTACGACAACCACAGTCGCTGTATCAGCACGCGCAACCTCCGCGCTGCAGGTGCCGAACGACTGCCCGACCTCCTGCGCGCAGCGAATGTCGCCAGCATCATCAAATGTCCCTGATTTGGCGCGGTCCTTTGCCGTGGCGACGTCCGATAACGCTCCGCTTGGCATAAGTGCGGTGATGAAAAGTGCGAGTAGAAAGTTGATCCTCATGGCCTCACTCCTTGAGTGCACTACCCGAACAGCGCCGAATGCCGGTGCGTTGATCTAGTTCTCAGAGTAACAACTGCGTGGCGTGTGGGCGAAGGAGGGCCTCTCCTTCGCCTACATAGTTTGCTGGTTCAGCGGTTCAGGAACTCCAGTTCGTATTTGTCGACATATTCTGGAGCCGGATTGTCCTCATGCAGGGCTTTCACAATGCCGTAGATCATGAAGAGCAGGATTACCGCGATGGGCAGTCCCGCGACGATAGAGGCGGTCTGCAATGCGCTGAGGCCACCTGCCAACATCAAAACAGCAGCCACCGCACCCGCGGTCAAACCCCAGAAGATGCGGAATTTAACCGGCGGGTGTTCATCGCCCATCGAGAGCATGGTGCACATCACCAAAGTGCCCGAGTCAGAGGATGTGACGAACCAAGAGATCAGCAGGATCGTGATCAGCACAGTGATGGGGTAGGTCAGCCATGTGTAACCAAAGCCCGCAACTGTCGCGAACACACCTGCGGCGTAGTCGTCGTTGACGGCATCCACCACGCCCGCATTGTTAAACAGATCCACTCCGGTGGCTGCTCCGCCAAAGACTCCCATCCAAAGCATCACGACCGAAGTCGGGATGAGCAAAACACAAAAGCAGAACTGCTTGATCGTCCGGCCTTTGGAGACCCGTGCGATGAACAGGCCGACGAATGGGCACCATGCAATCCACCAGCCCCAATAGAAGATCGTCCACCAACCTTGCCATTGCACCTCAGGATCGCCGTTGATCCAGAAGCCCATTGGAATGACGTTCCACAGATAATCACCAAAGCCCGAGATCGTGATGCCAAGCAGGAAGGCGGTTGGCCCAAGGATAATGAAAAGCACGAGCAGGCCAATTGAGGCCATCACGTTGCATTCCGACAATATACGTACGCCTTTGCCAACACCCGATGCGGCCGACGCGGTCCCCAGACAGGTGATTATGGCCACAAGGATCAATTGATTTGTTTGTGTATTCGCCATCCAGCCGAGGTTTTCCAAACCCGCTGCAATCGGTGTAACACCAAGGCCCAGTGAGGTCGCCAAACCAAAGATGGTTCCAAAGACGCCAATCAGGTCAACCAGATGTCCCCACGGACCGTAAATCTTATCTTTCAGAACAGGATAGAGTGCGGTGCGTAACGTCAGCGGCAAGTCTCGGCGGTATGAGAAATACGCGAGGCAAAGGCCCACAAGCACATAAAGCCCCCAACCATGAAAACCCCAATGGAAGTTCGTGACGGTCACGGCTTTTACAGCGGCGTCAACGCTTCCTGCTTCATACCCGGCTCGTTCCATGAAAGGACTGCCCTGAATGTGGAACATCGGTTCGGCCACGCCCCAATAAATAAGACCAGAGCCAAGCCCGGCTGAGAACAGCATGCAGATCCAAGAGAATGTCGAGAAATCTGGTGTGTCGTCATCCTTACCCAGTTTGACATCACCAAAGCGACTGATCATCAGCCAGATGACAAAGAACAGTGCGGCGTTGACGACGATCACGTAGAACCAGTCCATTGTGTTGATGATGAAATTCTTACCCGCCGAGAACACCTCGGAGGAGCGCTCGACATCCATGATCGTATAACCGACGAAGCCCACGATCATGATCATCGACAGAATGCCCATAAGCGGGTTCATCCCGGCGAATAACCCAGACTTAGCAACAAGATTGTCGGGTTTGTGTGTTGATTGTTCACTCATGTTATTAACCTCTTTGTCCTGTTGGTCCGGGGTCACCGGGTCGTTCCCGCGGCACCCTGACGAGCGCCCGCCGATATCCAGAGTTGGAACTGCTCTTCAAGCCGGGCATGATTGGCAGCCCACCATTCCGCATCTGACCGGATGAACGCCTTGTCTTCATAGGCCGGCCCGTTTGGTATCTGAGCCAGCGTCTCTTCGCTGAGAAGAGCCAATGAAGAGTTGCGCGTCGGCCCATTGGGCAGATACCCGACCATGTCGGCGAGCGCCTGTGTGCCGCTTGCATAGCGAATGAAATCGATCGCGGCCTCTTTGTTCCGGCTGCCCTTGGGTATTCCGAACAGATCAAGCTCAATCACGCGCCCATCCATGTTGACGGAAAAATCAGCGCCGTCCTCTTCCGAAGCGGTGGCGCCGGTTGTGGCCCAGATCATCGACATTGCAACTTCGCCGGCATTCAACATCCGCACAGGCTCTCGTCCGGCACTCCAAAGTTGTAAACCTGAGCGTATGCTATCCATCTTATCAAAAGCCCGTTCGACACCGTCTTCGGTCTCCAGCATCGGATAGACATCCTCGCGCGCTACGCCATCTGCCAGAAGCGCCCATTCCATGATGACCGAGGGGTCGTTCCGGATCGCGCGCGCGCCAGGATAGGTTTTGGTATCGAAGAAATGCTCGATTGTGCTGGGCGGATTGTCTCCGAAGTCCGATTTGCTATGCGCAAAGGCAGTCGCCCAAACAATCACGCCGACGCCACAATCGTTCAGTGCGCCCGGCACGAAGTCGTCACGCGCTGCTGTTCCGTCTGCGCCTTCGGGCAGATCAATATCGGAAAGATCTTCGAGCAGACCTTCATTGCATGCACGTAAACTGTCGGCCTGGGTCAGATCGACGACATCCCAAATGACGTTGGCGCTTTCGACCTGATCACGGATTTCGTTTATGCCACCATTGTAATGGGCCACATGCACGCGAGTATTGGTTTCCTCTTCGAAAGGGCGCACGAAACCCAGCATCTGGCTGCGCATATAGGGGCCAGTCCAGGAGGTGAATGTGATCTCTGGCGCTACCTCCTGCGGCGGGGGTGACGTGTCCTGCGCGCCGGACTGGCCGGCCTGAAACGCGAAAAACATCGCCGCGCATGCGGCCAGTCGCCGTCGAGAAACATAGGTTCGACAGTTGAGCATAGATTACCTCCCTATAGGAATTATCTCTTCTATTCTTGCGGGAGGTGATTGGCCTGCAATGGCATCGCAACCAGCATCACATTCTGGCTGAGCGCAGAGTTGGTCGAAGGAATGGTCGCCTGATCTGCATAGTGTGGGCGGTCGATAAATCACTGTCCCTATGTAACCATCGACCAAGACTGCCACGGCAAGCAAGGAAAATCCGCCTCCGTCGTAGGTCCCAGTGGCTTGAGGCGGGCGCTTGTGGCTAGCGCATGGACGTGGCGTTTTGCTTTGGAGCTAGCCAAATTTTACAAGACTGCGATGTCAGGAGCAGGGGGGTACAAGGTGTAGTTGCTAGCTGGACCTTGTTGCTGCGCAGTTGGGGTATGGCACTATTATCCAATACATTGCTCTAGCAAGTGTCGACGAGAAAAAGCCCCCAACTGTCGCAGGGGGCTTTCTTAGAACCATCATGGCGGCGTCGGCTTAGGGGCAGGCGGCGGCGAAGCGGGATCCGTCTGCGCGTTGATAGACGCAGGTGCCAGCGCTGGTCTTGCCAATGTAATCTCCAGCGATTGCCCCGGCGGTTGCACCAACAAGGGCGCCGGTAACCTTGTCGTCATCGTTTGAAACCGAAGCTCCGACGGCTGCGCCGGCGGCGGCGCCCGCCAACGTGGTTCCGGTTCGGGTATCACAGGCTGCCAACGCGGCGACGAGTGGGATTGCGAAAAGTACTCTCTTCATGTCGTCCTCACTTTCATCAAGTTGTTTTGGTAAACGTTCAGGCGCTGATGTCGGTTCCGCAATCAAGCCGGCTAATTTCGCTACAATCCGCCACTTTGCTCATGTCGAACAAAGATTAAGCGGGATAGTGCCGATCACTTCAAATCTGCGGTCTGTAACAGATTGGTAATTCTGCGGACTGCAGCGCGTCTGTTTTGTCTCTCGGCCTCTGAGGTCAGGACTTTTAGATTTGCTTCGCCAAACCCCTGAACGACCATGTTTTCGGGTGGCACGTCGAAGTATTCAGTTAGCGCCAAGGCCACTGACTCGGCCCGTCTGTCTGACAACGCCAGATTGTAACCAGCATTGCCTACAGCATCGGTGTGGCCTTCGATGAGAAACACTTCGTTGGGGTTTTCAGCAATAAGCTCACGGATTGTCGTTCCCAATTCACTCAGTTCCTCCGCTTCGGTTGCTCTGATGGCAGCGGAGCCGGTGTCAAAATTTACGGCCTGCAATTCTATTTCAGGAGCCAACTCTCTGACCGCTCTGATCTGTCTGATTTGCTGTAGTGAGAACCGGCGCGAATTGTTCGCAATCTCCCTGGCGGCCAAGGCCTGTCGCAGATTGTCGATATCGCTCTGATCGGCGCGCGGGGCCATTGTCGGAAGCTCTGATACGATGACGGGCGCAACCTCTTGCGTATCATCGAATAGGACGACTTCCTGTCCGTCAGTAAGAATACGTGTTCTTTGAAGAACCTGACCGGATGCGGAGCGGATGGTCACGACTTGGGTGCCGTTGGGTTTGATGACGGTCGTTCGTGTCGATCCATCGTTGAACGTTTGCGTTCTGACTTCAGAGCCGGGCCGCCGTAACAGCAGATCGTCATCTTTGAGAACCTGTAGCCCGCCATCGTCGCGTTGAACGACGATACGATCGCCGGAGTTGCTGACGACCTTGTCACCATTCTTCAAAATTGCTCCCACGATGGCCGCGCCAGCCGCGCCCACCAGTAGTTTCTCGATGTTGCTCAAGCCGCCCTTCTGTGGCGTGGATTCAGTATTTGAATTAACCTTGGTGTCGAAATCCTCTGTGCTTGAGCGGACCTCTGCTTCCTCGACGGTTTCCACTTCAACACTGGCACTTTCATCATCCGCCTGTTCCTGAGTTGCCTCCACGGCGGTGGCCGTGTTTGCCGCGTCGGTACTATCGGCAGTGTCTGTTTGCACAACTTCTTCTGGTTGCTCGTCCTCAACAGGTTGTGTTTCTTCCTCCACTTGCTCTACGTCGCCGGGCTCAGCGGCGACTTCTTCGGTTTCCTGATCTGCCGTCTCGGTGTTGGTTGGCGCGTCTTCGGTCGACTGGGCCTCTACTTCTGTTCCACTGGCTTCGACCTCGACATTCACGTCCCCGGCGTCAGACACCGACGCATCTCCATTTTCCGTAGCGGCGACAGTATCGTGGGTAGTCGATGGTTCTGCCTCGGGGTTCGTTATTTGTTGTTCAGCGTTCTCCGCAGTATCGGCGTCACCTTGAATATCGTCTTCTGTTTCTGTCGCGTCAGACGTTGCGGCAGTTTCTGCTTGGTCTTCAGACTGCGTGTTTGCTTCAGTCGTCTCGCTTGTTGTTTCTGGCGCCGCTTCACCATCAATGACCAATGCTCCGTTTGATATGCTGACGGTGTCGCTGACGCTGCCGTCTTCATTCAAAACGATGGTCCCATTCTCGATAGCTTGTTCGACAAGCTGAACGCATGTCTGGGCGTCTTCGGAGGTTTCGCAAAATACCTCAATTCCTGAAATGTCTGACGCCTGCTGCGCGAAAGTGGCATGTGGGGCAATTAATGAGAGGGAAGCAACGAGGGCTGTTGTCGTATTCAGATGCCGCGATTTCATGGGTTTATTCCTTGTATAGTATCCGCTGCGGATAGGCAGCATTTGTCATCCATTGTCGGCTGGCAGTTGTGCGAGAAGCATGTCGGCGTCTAGTTGCGGGCTCCAATTGTCGCCCTGCGCCAATGCGCAACTTGTTCCGTCAGGCTCATACGTGAGGATCGTCCAAGTGCCTCCGACACCTGAGGCCCAGACGTAGGTATTGTCGCTCTCGCGCGAGACGGCTGTCTCGCCATACCAGTCGATAAGAGCCGCTTCCATTTCGAGGGATGGCATGCAAACAGGTTCTTCCTGAGCAGATGCTGTAGTGGAGACCGAGGCTAAGATAGCTAGTAGAGTAGCAAATCGTTTCATGATGCGCTCCTTTGACGTCAAACGTTTGAAGCTGGGGAGGGTTCCAAAAACCGAAGGCAGGGTGCGGAACATCTCGCGATTGTGATCGTGTGTTGGCGGCGCTTGTTCACCACCCTCTTCCCTTTCCGCGCAGCTCTCTAATGCTGTTTGGCGTCGTTCATCGGCGTGAGATTACGTAGACCTGAAACGGGCCTGCTTGAAAAAGCAGGCCCGATGCAAATCTCATCTTACTGAAGCTTGGCGACGATGTTCTCGGCAAATGCCTCTATCATGCCGTTGTAGTATTCCTTGTCGCTCATAGACACGGTCACGACTGCACCGTCAGTTGTCGGGAAGAAATTCAGAGCTTGGTCATAGCTTACCGTCAGCTCGTAGAATTCGCGCTCGGACTGATCCTGCAGGTTCAATATCGACACCTGACCAACGAGGGTCGTGTCTTCGATGCCAAAGTTCTCCTGAAAGGCACTGGCCAGCGAAAGCTCATTGATATCGACGCTTATCGACGCGCCACCCGTTTCAACGATTTGATCCGTAATGCGAGAAACGATTGCGGTCTCCAGATCGTCTGCAATGTCAGTCCAGTACTGTGCCGCACGTTCATTTCCGATCGCGTCTAGGTCTGCGGTGACTTCGACTGATCTAATCTCTGTTTCAGCCAATGCCGCGCCTCCAAGGGCGATTGCAGAAGTCATCATGCCAGTTAGAATAGCTATACGTGTCATGTTCTTTCTCCTTTGACTCAAGTGGCAGCGCGTCGCCGCCATCATGTGTCGAGGTAACAATCTGTGCTCGGTACAAGTTCCGCCGATTTCGTCTTGAACCCCACTTGGGGCGGCTGCCGGCAAGCTGAAAAGCGAAGAAGGCGCATTCGTGAGCGACACATCATCCGCCGGGATATTGCTTAGATATCCAGGTTGGTTTCTTCATCTGACATTCAGCGGATATGAATTTGAAATAACTATATTATTTGTTGTTGGAGACCGATTTCCAGGCAAGCAAACCAAGGGCGGTGTAAAGCAAGCTTCTCGTTAGCTTTGAACAGAGGGCACCGCGGCTTCAGCCATTTTTCGCCATCCCGCGTTGACGTCGGGTAACGTGAACACGTTCTCAAGAACATGACCGAATGTACAAGTTCAACAATCTGAGAAATAGCGCATATATGCGGTCCACTGCGCCAGGCGTTGTGTGGTTGGGTAGGTGACGCCACTTCTGACTCAGCTTGACCCCAGGCAAAGCTTGGGCTGCCCCGTTAGTAATCGTCGCCCGCGTATCGATTTGGTTGCCCCTTGGCATCTGAGGAGCCGATGAAATCTGCCCAGTCGTCTCCGGGCCGCCAAATGCTTTCCATATTCGCAAGCGCATATTCTACCGATGCTTCAGGGTTGGACTTAGCATATCTATAGAAAAAGGCGCTGACTCTCGCATTGTAGATGCAATGCACATGAATTGTTGACGAGCGAAGGTCGTCGATCACTTGCTTGAAATCATTATAATTTTCATCGGTCGGATTGTCGAATTCTACTGGGATATAGACATACTCCATACCGAGCGACGTAACGGTCCCAGCCTCATCATCCAGCGCGCCCTTATTACTATGTGGACCGAGGTTGACCACGTGGGTCACACCCAAACGTTTAATTTCGGCGAGTTGGTCTTCGCTTGGTTGCCCCGAAGTTGTGATCCGGCTGTTGATCCGCCGCCAATTCAAGATGTCAGATAGATCGGAGATCATGGTGCGCACCTTCGCTTTGGTGATAAAGGTATAGAGGTATCTCTGTTTCGCAAGGTTTGCGATACTTGGATTACGGAGATCTTATCTCTGCGATCGGTTTCAAGATATACGCAGGCGCTGCGATTTTTTGAAATCGTGCGAGAAAACATCTCGAAACCCACACACAAGCGGTGCTTCCGCGGTTACATTCCCTTGGACTTGGGAGGCATCGATGCAGCCATCGAAATCCTTGCGCAAAAACAGTTTGCGTTTGCTGCCCAGCCTAAGGTCCATGACAACGCTTATGTTGAGCGCCGCTGAAAAAACTCTCGACTGCTAGTAACCGCGAGAGATGTATGTAAGTGCGTCCGGGGTGTGTCCGGCCTCGAGCTTTCGGATGTTGGCAGCGATGACTTTTCCACCAGAGACAGGATCGATCAGGGAAGCTGTGTGGGGGGTGACCAAAACCCTCGGATGGGTCCAAAAAGGATGGTCGGACGGCAGCGGTTCAGTGTTGAACACATCAAGCGTGGCGTAAGATATCTGGCCTTTGCCAAGCGCCGCCAACAGATCATCCTCAATCAAATGCGCGCCCCGCGCCGCATTAATCAAAGATGCACCCTTCGGGAGTTGTTCCAGGATAGGCTTGGAAAGAAAGCCCTTCGTCTCAGGCGTTAAAGGCAGCAAGCAGATCAGGATTTCGCTTTGAGCCAAAAACCGGTTCAAACCACTTTCGTTGAATCCGGTCACCCCGTCTGGTGCTGCTCCGCTGCGTGACCACCCAGCAACATCAAAGCCGAGTGCAGTCAGAGTGCGAGCCACATGACATCCGAGATGGCCCAATCCGAGGATTCCCACCTTGCGATCTGGCGCGGTTGGCGTGACGATCTGATGCCATGCTTTTCTGGTTTGGGCCTTTTGAAGCTCTGGCAATTGCCGATGCAATCGCAGGACGTGCAAGGCCACATACTCACACATGCGCTGCGTCATGTCTGGCCCGATGGTTTTGATCACTGGAACAGACGCCGGATATTGTGGATCGGCCGCGATGTGATCAATCCCGGCTCCAATGGATATGGTGGCCTTCAGATTGGGAAAGCTGGCGAGCAACCCTTCAGGCGGTTTCCAGACAACGGCATAGCGAACCGTCTGAGGGTCTGAGATTTCGGCAGCGTTGTTGATATGGTGATCGGGCAGCAGTTCGCGCAAATGGTCACGCCACCAAACAAGCTTTTCCGGATCGGGGAGTGTTACCGCGATCGTCATGCTCGTACACTTTCATCAGTCTTTGGCATGTTCTGAATTGAAAACCGTGCTGGGCCACTGGAGCCACCAGTTGGCTGAGACGGGTCATTGAGACCGGCCCATTCGCCGCCTTGTTCGGCAACTGCCGAGACGCAGGCATAGAGTTTGGGAAAGACCAAGCGCTGTGCAACCTCCAGATCGTGCGCCTGCGCCAATGCGTTCAGAACTTCCCGCCCTAGTGCGGGGTCAGCCCGAACAGAGGCGCGGTCAGATGCATCGAGCCGAGGGTGGTTCATCGCCTCTTCAAGAGACAGTCCGAAATCCAGCATCAGAGCCGTGACTTGGGCCACTGCCGGCATAATGTGATTACCACCGGACGCGCCGATGGCAAACGCGGCTTTGTCTTTCCGCGTGACAACCGTCGGGCACATGTTGGAGGCGTTGATGCGCTTGCTCGGTGCCATCGAGGTCGGCCAGTCGGGGCGGGGGTCAAAATAGCTGACCGCGTTATTCATCAGAAGACCGGTGCGTGGCAATGTGACGCCTGATCCAAAGCGATTGAGCAATGTGTGGGTCAAGGCAACCATGTTACCGTCTTTGTCAGATGTTGACAGATGCGAGGTGCAACTGCCCTGTTCTGTCGCCCGCCCAATGCGGACGTTGTGGGCGCGGAATGCCGCGTTCAGGCCATTGGCATAGTGTATCCATGTTTCAGGCGTAGGTTTGTCGGGTGGGTGCTGGATGTGTTTGGCGCTATAGGCCAGGAAATCACGCAGGCGCGTTCCGCCGCTGACATCGCCCATCACATGAACCGTGGCGCCTCGATGTTCGCAACCGTGGGCGGGTGCCTCCACGACCTGATATGCTGCCAAGTCTTCGGCCGATATTAACGAGCCTCCGTCCTTCAAGTCCACAGCGATGTCTTTCGCAAGCGGCCCCTTGTAAAAGCTCTCCGCGCCGCCTGCTGCGAAGCGGCTTAGCGTATCTGCTAGTCCACCAATCACCATGGGTGTTTCAGGGGCAAGCGGGTGACCGCCCGGCAGGTATATCTCACGGGAGATGTGATCATCGGCAATGACAGAACTGGCCAGCGCGATTTGCAATGTGGTCACCCAGTTGGCGGCAACGCCTTGACGAGCCAGGCCAATCGCGGGTGCCGCGACGGTGGGTAATGAAAGGCACCCCCAATTGCGGAGAGCATGGTCAAAACCGGCGGCGGCGCCAGGGATAGTGACCGAGGCATAGCCTTCGATGTTGGCGTTGTTTCGCACCGTCGGAAACCCCATCAGCGTTTCTGGCAGGTCAGGATCGACGGGGTAATTAGAAAAGGATGTCGCAGACGCGAGAACACCTTGGAAGTCGAGGGTAACAGCGCGCTTTTCTGCCGCGAGCCAGACAACCATCAAACCACTGCCGCCCAAGCCGCACATCCAGGGCTCTACAGCGCCCAGCGCAAGTGCCGTTGCGATTGCCGCATCGATTGCGTTGCCGCCTCGTTCCAACATCGATGCGCCCGCACGCGCGGCAAGAATGTGTTGGGCCGTTACCATGCCATCGGGGTCGATTACCGATGATTTGGAGACTGTCCAGTGTTCCGTGTCATCGTTCATCTCAAGTTCCCCGGGCTGTGAAACGCCGCTACCTCAGACCGTTTTTCGCAATGTATACTGCAAGATCAAGGATCACCTGTCCGCGTGCGGCAGCGATGGCCTGTGGACCTCCCGCCGGATCGAAAGGGGCAACGAGTTCGAACAAGCCTGAGCGCTCGCGCCCGCCACTGGCAACGCTCACAAAGTACTGCCCCGACGCTCTGAACTGCCCGTCTGCACCCGCAAGAAGGCTTTCAAATCTGACGTCGAGACGTGCATCGGGGAAGGATTCGAATGGCCAGGGTTCAGACGCTATCCGCGCGCCAGAGAGACTGGCCAGATTACGTGTCAGCTCCAATGCTACCGCGCGTTCCGGACTGTCGGCCCAGAGAACCGAAGTGTCGGTGATCAGCTTGCCATCCGCATCTTCAATCGCGATCTCATTCGCACCTGCATAAGTGGGCAGGGACACATCACGGACCTCCACCGAGCGGAAGGCGATGCGCTGTGTTTGCTCGATTGCCGGGGGCGTAACGGGATAAAGAACCGGTGTGCCTCCGCACGCTGTCAAAGACAAAACCGCGCCACAAGAGAGTAGCTTGAAGATGTTCATGTTCATCGTCCCCGAATAAGTGTGCTTGGGTTGCGTTCCAACATGCGTGCCAGCGACGCCATGGCATCGGCTGCTTTCGAGATGTCGCGCAGGGCGCTCTGTGCCTCTCGGCTCAAAACGTCGCCTTTGTTGTAGCCAGCGATTGTCCGGTTGGCCTGATCCAGCACCTCGCGGGCGCGTTTAATCAATGCCGGCAAGTCCTCGGTGGATGTTGCTACGGCATCTGCCGCCTTCCGGGTCGATGCCAGCGTGGCGTTGACGTTTTCAACAGCCCCGCCTTCGCGCAGTTCACGCAAGGTTGCATTGATCTCGTTCAAGGCTGCGCCGAGGTCTTCGGGCAATTGGCGTGCCGCATCGGTGCCAAGAATAGCCTCGGCAGAGGCCGTGAGGGCCGTCAGACGGGTGGTCAGGTCTTCCAGTGGCAAACTCTCAGCTTTCTCTGCAACCGCCTGAATTTGCGCCATCAGGGCAGGGACCCCTTCGACGGAAGCGGTCACACCGTCCGCGGCGTTCGCGGCGGCTGCGACGGCGGCAACGAGTTGCGCTGCAAATTTGTCTTTTTCGAGCTCCGCCAACAAGGCGTCAAACCGCTCAAGGGTGTTGTTCAGGGTGCCTGGGATCGCTTTTACGTCCTCTGATGCCACGACCTGACGCAACTCATCCAGCAGGCTGCGCACAACCTCTGGTGTCTCGCGCAGGTTCTCGTCGGTGACAAAAGCTTGGGCGCCATTGAGAAATTGGATGGCACTCTCAAGGAGTTCTTCGATGGGCAACGTGTTGATACGCGCGACGACACCCTCAACGGTTGATGTGACATCTGTGATCTTGCTTTCGGTGGTCGGGATAGCAGGGATAATCCCTTCGCCGGTTTCAATCGTTATGGCTTCGTCGCTCTCAACCTCGACCAATTCAATCTTCAATCCACCTGCGATCAGTCCCGCTGATGCAAGGCGCGCCCGCAAACCATCTTGGATACGCTGCGTCAAGAACTGCAGCGCAGCCTCCGCCGTGGCGTTTTCCTGCAAGCCAAGCCGAGACGGTTGAATATGCAGAAGTGCATTCATCCGCACACGCTGATTGCCTAGCTCATCTGGCTCGATGACACCGGACAGTCCCTGAACCCGGCCGATCCGCAGTCCATTCAGCTCCACGGGGGCATCCACAGCCAACCCTGAGACGTTTTCTTCAAACACCACACGCATTTCCAGAGGCTCGGTTTGCGAGACATTGAAAAGACTGTTGCGTGCCGATGTTTCGTCGGTGAACACCTCGAAAACATTGCCATAAGTTACCGGCGCACCACTGCTGACGAACGTGTCAAAGGTCAGGCCGCCGCCCAACAAGGTCGCGATCGAGGAGAAGTCAATTTCCGCGCCGCCAGGGCCCACTGAGAACGTAAACCCTGAAGTGTCCCAAAATCTGGTTGTCGCAGAAATCAGGCGACTGTGGGGGTGATAGATAATCGCTTCGGCGATTGCGAAGTTACCCTGCTGCGATATTTGAGCTTTGCCAACGCGCCCGACCTCGATGCCTCTGAATGTAATCGGGCTGTTGTCGGTCAAAGTCCCTCCGGTTGTTGTGCGCAACGTGATCTCAAGGCCTTCTTTGCCATATCTGAACAGAGGCGTATCCTTGAGCCCTTTGAACCGCGACGCAGGCGCTCCAATTTCGCCGTCCCATGCTCCTTCGATGTAGACACCTGACAAAACTGTATCGAGACCGCTGACACCTTGTGCTGTCAGCTCAGGTTGAACGACCCAGAAATTTGAACCCACGTCGATATAAGGCGCAACCTCTTTGTCTATCCGGACATAGGCCACGACCCCTGACAGCCCCTGAGCGAACCTTACATCTTCAACAATGCCCACCGTCACATCGCGGTAACGCAATTCAGTTTCTCGTTTGGCGATGCCCGCACCGTTTTCAAACTCTATCGCGATCAAGGGGCCGCGTTCGTTGTAGGTTTGCCACGCAACAGCCAAAGCGATTGCTAGCGCCAGAGCAGGGATCAGCCAAACGAATGATACGTTCGAGAAAAACGATTTGCGTGCGGGTTCGATCGTCACCGGTGTCGGAGCTTTGGTCATTGTGTATCGCTCCGTTGTCGCCGCGTTTGCAGATCCCAGATCATGCGGCTGTCAAAGGCTTGCGCCGACAGCATCGTGAAGATGACGGACAGTGCAAAAAACAGGCTGGCTCGGCCCGGATTGACTGCCGCAAGTGCATTTAATTGAACGAGCGACGACATAATCGCAACTACAAAGATGTCGATCATGGACCAGCGTCCAATGTATTCGACCACTTCATACAGGATCTGGCGATGCTGCTTTGAGACGGTGGACGGGCGTTTTACCGAGATTGCCAAAAATGCGATGGCAATGAATTTGCCTAACGGAATGACGACGCTTGCAATCAAGATTATCAGCGCCACCCCGATGGACCCATGGTGTATCAGCTCCACCGCTCCCCCCACGATGGTGTCCTCTTGCACGCTAAGCAATGTTCGTGTTTGCAGCATCGGATATACGTTGGCGGGCACGTAACACATCAGACCTATCAGCCAGAGCGCCCAGACCCGTTGCAGGCTAAGGGCATCGCGGGCTACGATTTTGCTGCCACACCGCGCGCAATCGGACGTGCCTGCTGGCCAAACTTGCGTGCAGCGCGTGCACGCCACCACGCCCAGTTCGCGGGCGCTTATGATGTCTGGGTTTTGTCCAGCGATTTCCATACCGACCACCTACACAGAAAGTTATCCTGGGCGACAACAAGAACGACAAGGCCCGCGAACATCCAGAATGCCGGGCCAAATGCCACGTCCGCAAGGTCGCTGATCTTAACCAATGCCACAGCGCAACCTAGGGCGAAAATCTCTGCCATCGACCACGGCCTGAGCGCTTCTGACAGACGAAAGGCTTGAGTGGCGCGACGCGCGGGCGGGCGATCGAGAACAATGGGGACAAGCACATAAACCGTCAGCAATACCCGTGCCAAAGGAACAAAGATGATCAAAGCCGCTGTCAGCAATGCCAGCGCGAGCAGCGGGCCATCGCTAAACGCGAGTGCCGCGTCGAGGATCGAAACCGAGTTTGTGTTGCCCGCCGCGGTGATGGACAGAAACGGAAAGACGGTAGCAGCAATGATCAGAATTGTAATGGCAACCGAGATCGCGATGATCTGCAACCCGGCTTTGCGCCGTGGTGTAATGAGTACAGTTCCGCAGCGTGCGCATCTGGCCCGCTCACCAGCACTGGGACGCTTCAGCGTGTAAGCCGCATCGCAGTGCGTGCAAACAATCAACTGATCGAGGGGAATCGGTGAGGCGTCGGGCATTCGTTTGATTAGCTGATTTTGGAACCGACCGCACCTGCTAGGCTGATCGTTAGTGGGCAGTCGCTTGGGCTTGGCCTACGCCAAGCAATCCACCGCGACTTGACAAAATGATGCACAATTATAGAAATATCCAATATTTTTGACATGACGAGGCGCAATGCTGTTTGGTGGCAGGAAGCATGAGGACGACACAGTTGTGGCAGTGCTGTCCTCGGCTATCCGACGGGATATTTCCTTCGGCACTCTGCGACCGGATCAGAAACTCAAAATAGAAGCCTTGCGCCAATCCTATGGCGGTTCCAACCATTCGATGCGCGAAACGCTACGGGTCTTGACCGCGGAGGGTATGGTCGAGGCGACCAGCCAACGCGGGTTTCGTGTGACTTCCGCAACTGAGGATGACCTGCGGGACATCCTTTTCCTTCGATTGGAGACAGAAAAATTAGCGGCCAAGCGTGCCCTGGAATGGGGAGATGTTGCTTGGGAAAGTCAGGTGATTGCGGCACTTCATTCGCTCAGCCGTGCTGAGGCAGCGGTGCAATCGACACCCGATGACGCGACCGCTCTGGGATGGGATGAAGCCTGCAGAGTTGTGACCGCAACGCTTATCTCTGCGTGTCGATCGCCGCGCCTGATTGAGGTCGCAGACAAGTTCTACAATCAATCGCGCAGGTTCCGTCTCGCGCTATTGCGCGAAGGGCGCATAGATTTTGCCGAGCGCACCAAGCGTCAGGAACGCTTGCGAAGCGCAGTGCTCGAACGTGACGAGGTCGCTCTGCTTGAAACGATGGACGAAGATATCCACGCTGATCTCGGTGCGTGATTGACAGAATGATACTTAATTAGGGAGGACTGACATGATGAAATTCAACAGACGCCAGACTTTGGGACTGATCGGGGCAACCGCAGCAACTGGATTGGCCGCGCCCGCTTTGGCAATGAACAAGAAGGTGAAAGTGGGCGCGCTGCGCTTCACCTCGCATTCTGCAAGCTTTGTTGCGCTTGAGCGTGGATATTTCGCCGATGCTGGTCTGGATGTGGAGCTTGAGTTCTTTCAGGCCGCGCAGCCGATGGCGGTGGCCATTGCGTCAGGTGACATCGATTATGCAGTAACTGCTGTTTCTGGTGGCCTGATCAGCTTGGCTCAGAAGGGTGCGATCAAGGTAATCGGCGGCGCTCTGAGCGAAGAAGCAGGCATCGATGGTCAGAAATATTTGGCGTCTGATGCGGCATTTCAGGCTGGCGTCAAATCGCCAAAAGACCTTGACGGAAAGAAATACGCCGTCACCCAAGCCGGATCGTCCTTTCATTATATGGGCGCTAAAATGGCAGCCGCGGAGCGGATTTCTCTGAAGTTCACGCCTTTGCAGAAGGTCGGCGCCATTATCGGTGCTATGAAGTCAGGGCAGGTCGATGGCTGGTCCATCGTGCCCCATATTGCCAAGCCGCTGGCGGGCTCAGGTGCAGTGCACATCATTGGTAACGTCGCCGATTACCTGCCCGACTATCAGGTCACAACTGTTTTCACCTCGGCAAAAAATGCCTCCGATGAACGTGAGATGACCCAAAGCTTCCTGAAAGGATTCTCGGCGGGTGTGGACGACTACGCGGCTGCGATGATCGATAAGTCTGGCGGCGATGAGGGCGTCGATCAGATGGTCGATCTGATCCATAAATATGTCTATGCGGATCGCCCGCGCGAGAAGGCAGCGCCATCTATCATCAATGGGACAATGCGGTTGAATTCAGGCGCGGCCCTCAACGTGGCGTCCATTCAGGACCAGCTCGGTTGGTTCCAATCAGAAGGCCTGGTTGACTCGGATATCACCCTCGATCAACTGGTGGACACGTCTTACGTGGAAACGATCGGCGCTTAAGCCCTAAAGGGCAGGGGCACGGCCTGGTCGTGCCCCGCCTATCTGTCTGCTGCGAGGTCGATGATGGACATCCGATTGGAGGGCATCAGCCACTCTTATGATGATTTCGAGGTGATGCGGGACATCACTCTTGATGTGCCTGACGGTCAGATCGTGTGCATCGTGGGGCCTTCGGGATGCGGCAAGTCGACCTTGTTGCGATTTATCGGTGGGTTAGAGCGCCCCAAAGCCGGGCGCGTGATGCAACTGGGCGAGCCGCCCGAAGGCTGCCTGAACCCGCTGACATATATATTTCAGGATTTCGCATTATTGCCGTGGCGCACGGTCGCCGGAAATATCTCACTGGTGCTGGAAGATCATGGAATCCGCGGTGCGGCGGCGCGCAACATCATAGACGATGTTCTGACGCGCACAAAGCTGACTGATTTTGCGGAAGCTCTGCCAAAGCAGTTGTCCGGCGGCATGAAGCAGCGCGTTGCGATAGCGCGGGCCTTGGCCGTGAAGCCTGCGGTTATGTTGATGGATGAGCCGCTCTCGGCACTCGACAGTCAAACGCGTGAGTTGCTGATGGATGATCTGGTCGACTTATGGTCCCGCCAGCCTTTCACGGCGGTTTATGTCACGCATAATCTGGCTGAAGCCGTGCGTCTGGGGCATTCCGTTGTCGTGCTGTCCCGCCGACCCGGACAAATCCGCGAAATCGTTCATATCGCCAAGCCATTGGCCGAACGCGGGTTCGGCGACCCCGATCTGGACGCGCAGCAGAAACATCTTTGGCAGCTAATGCGAGATGAGGCCCGGGCCGCCGACGCAGAGTTGCTCAATGTCTGAGGCTCAAGGAAAGTCTGTTGCATTTCGCGGCGGCGGGTTCGCGCCCAAAGCCCATCGCTGGGTGAGCGTCATGGTTTTTGTGGTTTTGATCGCTCTGGCGGAATGGGGAACTCGCTCGGGTTGGATCTCGGCGTTGACCTTGCCCAAACCATCCGATGTGCTGACTACGTTTCAGGAGCTTTATAGCAGCGGTTTGCTTTTCGGGCATCTTATGCCGTCTCTCTCGCGGCTGATTATTGGCGCCTTTATAGGTGCAAGCGTAGGGATCAGCGTCGGTGTATTGATCGGATTGTTTTCCTACATCAGATCCGGGCTCGTGCCCCTCGTTGCCGCTATCTTTCCGATACCAAAAATCGCCCTGCTGCCGCTTTTCGTCATTTGGTTTGGCATCGGCGAGGGGTCCAAATACGCCCTGATCGCCTTCGGAACATTTACCCCAACGGTCGTGGCGACCTATGGAGCTGTCGACAATGTGGATCGAACACTGATCCGCATGGGGCAGAGTTTTGGCCTGTCGTGGTGGTCCATCGTGCGCAAGATCGTGTTGCCCGGCGCGATGCCCGGCATTCTGTCTGGACTGAGAATATCGTTGGCGATTGCAATCATTCTGCTCGTGGCCGCGGAAATGTTAGGTGCTGAATATGGGATCGGAGCCTACATTCTGGAGGCGGGTTCGCTCTATGATCTTGAACGGCTGTTTGTTGGTGTCTTCATCTTGTCGCTGCTTGGTGTGATCATGAGTGCCTGTATCAGCCTGATCGAGCGCAAGTTGCTCGGGTGGCGCGTCTGAGTGACCACGTTCACAGCGCCACGAGGGATCAGACTTAAAGAGATCAATCTTTGATCAGGGTCGACGTTTTCTTATGCGCACGCGATAATTATCGCCATAATCGCATAGCTGTGTATTCATTTCTTGACCAGTTGGTCAAATGTGCTCTTACTGGACGCAATCAAAAAGGGGGACTTCAAGATGACTTCAATTAATCGCCGCCAGCTATTGGCCAGCACGGGTGCGACGGCTTTGATGATGGGCACTTTCGGCGCTCAACGTGCTTTTGCAGCGGAGCCGATCAAGACCGCGGGCATTTATACTGTTCCAGTCGAGCAGCAATGGGTGAGCCGGATCCACAAAGCTGCGCTCACCGCGCAAGAACGAGGTGATATCGCTTATTCGTTCTCCGAAAATGTCAGCAATACCGACTATGCCCGCGTGATGCGGGAATACGCCGAAGCTGGCAACAAGCTGATCATCGGTGAGGTGTTCGGTGCCGAACAAGAAGCGCGCGAGGTGGCTGCGGATTACCCGGACGTGGCGTTCCTGATGGGCTCCAGCTTCAAGGAAGATGCAGCGCTGCCGAACTTTGCAGTGTTCGATAACTACATTCAAGACGGGTCGTATCTTTCTGGGATTATTGCTGGGGCGATGACCAAATCTGCCAACATTGGCATGGTCGGAGGCTTTCCAATCCCGGAGGTGAACCGCCTGATGCACGCCTTCATGGCCGGGGCACGCGAGATGAACCCAGAAATCACGTTCCAGGTCAGCTTCATCGGTAGCTGGTTCGATCCTCCAAAGGCCAAGGAAACGGCGTTTGCAATGATCGAGAATGGTGCCGATATTCTTTACGCGGAACGCTTTGGCGTCTCGGATGCGGCAAAGGAAAAAGGTATCCTGGCCATAGGCAATGTCATCGATACGCAAGGGGACTACCCTGACACGGTGGTTGCTTCCGCAATTTGGCATTTCGAGCCGACGCTGGATAAGGCGATTGCTGAAGTGCAGGCCGGAAGCTTTGCTGCCGCCGATTACGGCGTATATTCCTTCATGAACCAAGGCGGCACGTCGCTGGCGCCGTTGGGAACGTTTGATGGCAAGGTGCCTGCGGCTGCGATGGAATTGGTGGCAAAGCGCACCGAGGAAATCAAATCTGGTGCGTTTACCGTGACAATCAACGACGAAGAACCGAAGTCGTCCTAACGGCTCATGGAAAAGAAGCCGGTTGAGGCGCTTCGCCTGAACGAAATCACCAAAAGGTTCGGAGAGCTGATCGCGAATGACGCGGTCAGCTTTTCGGTGAGCCAAGGAGAAGTTGTCGCTCTGCTGGGTGAAAACGGTGCGGGCAAGACGACCCTGATGAACATATTGTTCGGCCAGTATACGGCCGACAGCGGAACCGTGTCGGTCTTCGGCCAGACGCTTCCGCCTGGAAATTCACGCGCCGCATTGGAGGCGGGCGTGGGCATGGTGCATCAGCATTTCACCTTGGCCGACAATCTGACCGTTCAGGAAAACATCACATTGGGTGTGAACCCCTTGTTTAGCGCCAGCCTGGGCAAGGCCGCAGCGCGTGCGCGGATCGTTGAGTTATCCGAACGCTTCCAGCTAAGTGTTTTACCCGAGGCCCGTGTCGCCAACCTGAGCGTCGGTGAAAGACAGCGGGTCGAAATTCTCAAAGCACTTTACCGCGATGTACGCGTCCTGATCCTCGACGAGCCAACGGCCGTCCTGACCCCGCAAGAAACCGATGACCTGTTCGCGACGCTTCGGCAGGCAACGGCAAATGGGCTATCGATCATTTTCATTTCGCACAAACTGCACGAGGTGATGGAAATCGCAGATCGTGTGGTGGTCCTGCGCCATGGGAAGCTCACGGGTGGTGCACGTACAAAGGATACGGACAAACATGCCTTGGCGGCAATGATGATGGGGACAGAAACAACGCCACCAGACATCGCTACGACAAGTCCTGGCAAAACTCTAATCTATCTTCAGAATGTAACGACACCTGACATTGGAAACGCGCCGGGGCTGAAATCGGTCTCTCTCGCACTTCGCTCGGCTCAGATCATTGGATTGGCGGGGGTCTCCGGCAACGGACAGACCGCTATGGCCGAGCTGATTGCCGGCATGCGGATTCCCTCCGAAGGCCGGATCATTTTGCGCGGAGAAACGGTCGCTGCTTGGTCGCCACGAACCGCAGTACAAAGTGGCATCGCGCGAATCCCGGAAGACCGTCACAAGACCGGCACCATCTCAGATTTCGACCTGACCGAAAACGCGATTTTGGAGCGCTATACCTCTTCGACATTCAGCAGGAACGGCTGGTTGAACTGGCGCGCTGCGCGTGGTTTTGCAGACGAGATAATCGAAAAATATGATGTGCGGTGCCCGGGCGCGGATACAACGATCCGGCTTTTGTCAGGGGGTAATATGCAAAAGCTGATCCTTGGTCGCGTGCTTGAGGCCGATCCGCAAATCATACTGGCAAACCAGCCGGTGCGAGGACTTGATATCGGCGCAGTCAATTATGTGCATGGCCAACTTCTTGCCGCGCGTGATCGCGGTGCGGCTGTTCTATTAATCTCCGAAGACCTTGATGAGATTATGGCGCTGTCGGATGTGATCCATGTGATCGCTGATGGCAGACTATCCCCGGGTTTCGAGCGCGGAAGCATGTCTCCCGCAGAGCTTGGTATATGGATGGCTGGACAGGGGTTTGATGAAGCGGTGGTCCATGCGACTTGAACCCATCGCAAACCCGACGCTGGGGCGCAGGTTGATGCCACCGGCAACTGCTCTGGTCGCGACAGTGACAATCGCTTCACTTTTGGCAATGACGGCGGGAGCCAATCCATTTTCCGTGCTTGGATTGATCCTCAAAGGTGCGTTTGGCTCCAAATTTGCGATCCTCGAGACATTGAACCGCGCAACACCCCTGATCTTTACGGGTTTGGCTGTCGCGGTGGCGTTTCGCGCCAAGTTCTGGAATATCGGTGCTGAGGCCCAGCTTTATGCAGGGGCGTTGGTGACTGTTGTATTTGGCACCGGACTGCTGCCTTGGCCAAGCATCGCGATCTTGCCAGTAATCATGATATTGGCAATCCTGGCGGGCGCGTTTCTTTTGTTAATCCCCGCGCTTCTGAAAACACGGTTTGGCGTTGACGAAGTGGTCACGACGCTTCTGTTTAACTTCATATTTCTGCTTTTCATTTCGATGTTGCTGGAAGGACCTCTCAAAGACCCAATGGGCATGGGCTGGCCCAAATCAGCGCGGGTGCTGGCCGAAGTGCGGTTGCCACGCATCGTCGAAGGATTAAGGCTGCACTGGGGCTTTGGCATCGCAATCATATCGGCTTTTGTCATCTGGATCATCCAGACCCGAAGCACCTTGGGGTATGAGATGCGCGCCGTCGGGTTGAACAAGGAAGCGGCAGCATTTGCAGGCATTCCGGTAAACAAGGTTCTGGTGAAGACAGCGCTTTTGTCAGGCGGACTGGCCGCACTTGCCGGGTTCTCGGAGGTGGCTGGGCTGAAGGGCAGCCTGACGCTCGATCTGTCTCCCGGCTTTGGCTACACGGGTATCATCGTGGCGATGCTGGCGCTGCTCAATCCGCTGGGCGTTGTGATTGCGGCTCTCTTCGTTGCGGGGATCTTTGTTGGTGCAGACAGCATGAGTCGGGCTGCCGATGTGCCGACTTATCTGGCTGATATCATGTTGGCGACGGCGCTGTTGCTGATGGTTCTGGCGATCATGCTGACCCGGTTTCGCGTGGTAAGGGACTAAGCATGGAAATCATCGAAATCCTGTTTACCGCAAGTTTCTGGGCCGCCGCCATCCGTATCGCGAGCCCGTTGATCTTCGCCACATTGGGGGAACTCATTTGTGAGCGTGCCGGGGTGCTCAATCTTGGGATCGAAGGGATTATGGTAGCGGGCGCATTTGCGGGCTGGATGGCAGTCTATTCGGGAACCGGGCTTTGGACCGGCGTCTGTGTAGCGATGCTCGTTGGTATGGCATTCGGACTATTGCATTCTATCCTGACCGTGCCATTTGGTTTGTCACAGCACGTGGTTGGTTTGGGCGTGACCCTACTGGCGACCTCCTCAACCTACTATGCTTATCGCCTCGCACTGCCAGAGGTCACAAGCCCTCCGAAAATCGAAGCGTTTCAACCTTTCGAAATACCCTTGCTGTCCGATCTTCCATTGGTGGGTCCGGCGCTATTCTCACAAACGCCCTTCACCTATCTTGCATTTGCGCTGGCGGTGGTTGTGTCTGTGGTGCTCTATCGCACGCCGCTTGGACTTGCCGTCCGTGCTGCAGGTGAAAATCCGGCGGCGGTAGCTGCACAAGGGCTATCAGTCTCGGCAATCCGGATGGGTGCCGTGGTTGTTGGCAGTGGCTTTATGGCTGTAGGTGGTGCATTTCTGACCATGTCTGCGTTCGACAGTTTCTTCTTTGAGATGGTCAATGGCCGGGGCTGGATCTGTATCGCGCTGGTGGTGTTCGGGTCGTGGCGTCCCGGAAAGGCTTTGCTGGGCGCTGTGTTATTTGCAGCCTTTGATGCGCTACAAATCCGGGTGCAGCAAACGGGCTTTGGCGCAGATATTCCCTATCAGATATTCCTCATGATGCCGTATGTTCTCTCGATTGTGGCTCTGGTGGTGATGTCGCGCCGGGCGGAAGTGCCAGCCGCCCTTATGGTACCGTTCAACAAAGGAGAACGCTGATGTTTGATTTGATCGTCAAAGGCGGCGTATTGCCCGATGGACGGGTAAGCGACATTGGGATCAAGGCGGACAAGATTGCGGCCGTTGAAGACCTAAGTGGCGCTGATGCAGGGGACGTGATTGATGCCAGCGGTGATTTGGTAAGTCCGCCCTTTGTCGATCCGCATTTTCATATGGATGCGACGCTGTCTTATGGACTGCCGCGGATCAACGCGTCGGGTACGTTGTTGGAAGGCATCGGCCTTTGGGGTGAACTCAAGCAGGTCATGACGCAAGATGAGGTTGTGGCTCGTGCACTCAGATATTGTGACTGGGCCGCCAGCATGGGCCTTCTGGCGATACGCAGCCACGTCGACACGTGTGACGACCGCCTGTTGGGGGTTGAGGCGCTTCTGGACGTGCGAGAACAGGTCAAAGACTACATCGACATGCAACTCGTGGCATTTCCGCAGGATGGATTTTACCGCGATCCGACTGCACGGGAAAACACGATCAGGGCGTTGGATATGGGCGTCGATGTGGTGGGCGGCATCCCGCACTTCGAGCGCACGATGGCGGATGGCGCCGCTTCGGTCAAAGAGCTATGCGAACTCGCAGCGGCGCGCGGTCTGCAGGTTGATATGCATTGTGACGAAACAGATGATCCTATGTCGCGCCATATCGAGACCCTTGCCTTTGAAACCCAGCGTTTGGGGCTTCATGGACGGGTAGCCGGCTCACACCTGACCTCTATGCATTCGATGGACAACTATTATGTCTCGAAACTTTTGCCCTTGATTGCAGAGGCCGAGATCAACGTAATTCCGAACCCTTTGATCAATATTGTGCTGCAAGGCCGACATGACAGCTTTCCCAAGCGCCGGGGGCTGACCCGCATCAAAGAGATGCTGGCGATGGGCATCAATGTCGGCTGGGGGCAGGATTGCGTGCTGGACCCGTGGTACTCTCTAGGGACGGCTGACATGCTGGACGTGGCCTTTATGGGTTTGCACGTCGCACAGATGACCAGCCCGGACGAGATGCGGACCTGTTTCGATATGGTGACAACGCACAATGCGCGTACGATGGGTTTGAAAGATTACGGGCTGCAGGTGGGGGCGAAAGCATCTCTGGTCGTGTTGGATGCGAGCAATCCGATTGAAGCACTACGCCTGCGGGCCGCGCGTCTGCATGTCGTGGCGAACGGGCGGATTGTCAGCCAAACACCACGCGGCGATGCCGCTCTTGACCTAAAAGACCGTCCCGAAACAGTCCGCAGACGTCACTGATCGGCATACTCCCCGGATTCAGGTCCCTCAAAGGGCCCCAGCTTAATCACGATTTTCCACAGCATGGTGAGATCGCAAGTTAAGGCTTGTGTGAACGCTGTTCCCATCGAACAATCGCGAACAACTAAGCAAAAGACAAAAATGCGGGGACAGCCATGCGCACCACAGCAATCCTCAAGCTCGATGAGCTTCCGGATCGAAAGCCGAAATATGCCATCGTAGGAGAGGTCGATCTGGTCGTGGTCAGGTTCGACGATGAGATTTCGGTTTTCTATGGTCGATGCCTGCATCGTGGGGCTCTGATGGCGGATGGTTTCGTTCGAGGCAAAGACCTGATCTGCGGTGTACATGATTGGGACTACCGTCTCGATTCAGGCGTCTCGGCCTATGCCAATGACGAAGCGTTACCGAAATTCAAATCCTGGGTGGAGGACGACTATGTCTGCGTCGATGCTCAAGAGATCGAAGATTGGGCCGAGGCCAACCCGCAACCCTATAATCGCGACGCCTATCTTGGACTATATGCGGACCCTAGCCATGGAACTGACGAAGAGCCGTATACTGGATTGATCCAGAACTACGCCAAGAATGGCCTATCCAAAACGGGTCATCATGGAATTGTGGAATCCATGGGTGTGCCACGTAATCAACTGCCGGATTGGGATGACATCCAGCTTTTGACCGCACAATTGGCGACGCCGCCCTTGCTCGATGACGATCCGGTCGGCACCGATGTGGTTATCGGGCCGAATGCACAAAAGCCTCTGCGTCTGGATATTCCGCTATTTGTCTCGGACATGAGTTTCGGTGCGTTGTCAGAAACCGCGAAAATCGCCCTTGCGCGCGGCGCCGAGTTGGCCGGCACCGGGATTTGTTCGGGCGAGGGCGGAATGCTGCCTGAAGAACAAGCCGAAAACAGCCGCTATTTTTACGAGCTTGCCTCGGGCCGCTTTGGCTTCGGGTGGGACAAGCTGGACAAAGTGCAGGCGTTTCACTTCAAAGGCGGGCAGGGCGCCAAAACCGGAACCGGCGGCCATCTTCCGGGCAACAAAGTACAAGGCAAAATTGCCGAAGTACGGGATCTGGAACCCGGCACATCTGCAGTATCTCCTCCGCGTTTTCCCGATTGGACAGAAACCAGCCAAATCAAAGAGTTCGCCGACGAAGTTCGCAGCCGGACCGGAGGCATTCCCATCGGTTACAAGCTGTCTGCACAGCATATCGAAAAGGATATCGACGCGGCTCTCGATGTGGGCGTCGACTACATCATTCTAGATGGGCGAGGCGGTGGCACTGGTGCCGCACCGATTATTTTCCGAGACAACATTTCGGTCCCGACGATCCCTGCCTTGGCTCGCGCCCGTCGTCACTTGGACACGCTAGGGCGCGGGGATGTCTCACTGGTGATCACCGGTGGCCTGCGCAAACCTGCCGATTTCATCAAGGCGTTGGCTATGGGGGCTGATGCTGTTGCGGTCTCAAACTCTGCGATGCAGGCGATTGGGTGCCTCGCGATGCGCGCCTGCCATACCAACAATTGCCCGGTGGGCATTGCGACGCAGAAACCTCACCTTGTCAGTCGATTATTGGCTGACAAGTCTGCGCAACAGTTAGCAAATTTCTTCGGAGCGAGTGTCGAGTTGATGCAGGTAATGGCGCGGGCCTGTGGACATGATCACCTCTCAAAATTCAATGCCGCAGATCTGACCACGTGGAAACGCGAGATGTCAGATATGTCGGGCGTTTCCTTTGGAGGCCTTGCATGAACGAAGCAGAACTCATCCTCTTTGCCGCCAAGATTTGGTGTGGGATCGGTGCGTTGGTGGCGGTTGTGTTTCTGACCTTTGGGATAGACCGGATCGATGAAGATGCAGATGGCGCATATGTGTTTCGTCCGCTTCTCGTGCCCGGTGTTTTGCTGATCTGGCCGATGGTGTTGTGGCGCTGGTACATATTGGCGGACGGAAAAGACGAGTGGTCGCATCGCTATCGTCCGAAGCGACATAACCATGTCTGGTTCGCTTTGCTGATGCCCGTGGCAATCGTCATAATCATTGGGGCGGCCTTCTCCGTGCGGCAGACTTGGCCGGGTGACATTGCTCCAGAACCTCTGTCAGCACCGGCGGAGGTCAGCGAATGAGCGTCAAATACATTCCCGTTCAGTGGAACCGTAACAAGTGGATTTACGATGCCGTGATGCTGATTGGCGTGATCTTGTTTCTCTATCTGTTTTTGTTTGTCAGTCCTGAAATTTTAAGCCACGAAAATCCGATCAATCCACAGATTCACAATGCGCGAGCCTTTGGTGCGTGTGCGTTCATTATGCTGACCGTGATCTTGTGCATCGGCCCGCTGGCACGGATCGACAGGCGGTTCTTGCCGCTCCTCTATAACCGGCGACACTTTGGTGTAATGACCCTGTTTGTGGCGATTACCCACGCCAGCTACATTCTGAACTGGTACTTTGCCTTTTCGAGTTCGAACAAATTCGAAGCACTGCTTTTTGCCAATACCAGCTACGGTCAGCTTGCCGGTTTCCCCTTCGAGGTATTCGGGGTTTTCGCGCTCTTTTGCCTGGCCCTTCTGGCGGTCACGAGCCACGACTTCTGGATGAAATTTCTAACGCCTCCCGTCTGGAAGCGTCTGCATAGCCTTGTTTATTTTGCTTATGTTTCGGTCGTGGCACATGTCAGCTTTGGCATCCTGCTGGATCAACAAAACCACGTGTTTACCGTAATCTTTGTCGGCGGCGCGTTGAGCGTGGCCGGACTTCATGCCTATGCGGCTTGGCTGGAATATAAGGCAGGCGATGATATCGGCTCAAATCAGGGTGGTTGGGTCGATATCTGTGATGCATCCGAATTTCGGGATGGGTTTGCCAAAATCAAGATATTGCCGAGTGGTGAACGCGTTGCGGTCTTTAACCAGGGCGGCAATCTATCAGCGATCTCGAACGCCTGTGCACATCAAAATGGCCCATTGGGAGAGGGACGGGTGATCGACTGTTTAGTGACGTGCCCGTGGCACGGCTTCCAATACGATGTCACAAATGGGCGTTCCCCAGCTCCGTTTACGGAGAAAATACCAACCTACAACTTGCGTCTGGATGGCACGCGGGTGTTGGTGGATCCGGTTGCCAACTCGCCCGGCACCTACGTGGAACCGGTGCCGCTGCCTGATGTAGTGACAAAGGAGGTTTTGGTATGAGCGAGAAAACTCCATTCTTCGTAGGGTACCTTCCTGTTCCGCAGGGCTTGCGTCGGTTTCTACTCGTGGCGGTGCTGGGGGTCATCGCGTTGTTTGGTGTCGTAGGGCTTGTGATTGGCAGCACGCAAGACGCGCCGGAACAATCCGGTTTTCGATTTGATTATGGCCGCCAGACAGTGACCGGCGTGATCGAGATGACACCTTACCCCATTCTGCGGGTCACTGAGGGAAACGATCTGATAATGCCCGGCAAAACTCTGATGCTGGCCGGTCAGGGTAAGAATGGGATTGATGCCCGTACCGGACCAATGGCAGGCGGCTTGGCAACCGTCACCGGTATCGTGTTGCAGCGGGGTACGATCGATATGCTCCAGCTGTTACCGGGACAGCGCGGGATCAAGGTCGCCGAGGGAGAGGCCCAACCCATTGAGACCGAGGCCTTGGGGCGTTGGAAACTGGCCGGAGAGATCTGCGATGGTAAATGCCTGAACGGCGCGATGCGACCGGGGCGTGGCTTAGCCCACAAAGCATGTGCATCGCTCTGCTTGCTCAACGAGGTTCCGCCGGTTTTCGTCTCCACCCAACCTGTCGAAGGGCGCGAGTTCATGCTGATCACCGGACCGGATGGCACACCACTGCCCGACATGGCTTACGATTTTATTGGCCAGTTCGTTAGCCTGGAGGGTGATCTGGAGCGTCGTGGAGATATTCTGGTACTTCGCATGGATGCCGCGACGTTGGAGGTAATCCCACAATGATCAAGCGTGTCGGACTACTTCTGCTGATGGTCGCCGTTGCGATCGCATTGCTCTATATTTCACGCTTCTGGACGGTGCGATTATGGGACCGGGGCGATTTGTTCGGCTTGCGCCCTCAAGGTGGTTATCTAGCGCAATGGCTGCGTGGTACCCGCTTTGCCCCCTTCGAATTGTTGATCTGGGTGACAGGCTCGTTCCTGATCCTGACCTGGCTACAACGACTGACCGATTATCTAAGCTCACCCCCCGAAACCGATGGAGAGACGCATGAGTGAAGACCTGGACTGGATCTCTGTTGGGCATGTTGATGACTTGCCTGAGGGCCGTATTAAAACTGTAACCGCGCGCACCACATCGATCTGCCTTGTGCACTTTGATGGTCAGTGGGCAGCGATGAACAACCATTGTCCACATCAGAAAGGTCCTCTGGGAGAGGGAACCATTGAGAAAGGCGTCGACAACAAATGCTGGATCAGGTGCCCGTGGCACGGTTGGGACTTTGACCCGCTAACCGGCGCCCCTCCGGGTGGGCACGAGGATACGGGCCAGCAGATGTACCCGCTCGATATTCGCGATGGCGAGATTTTCGTGGGTATCGAGGCTGAGCCACCCCACGAGCGCACCGTGACCGATCTCATGGTGGAAACTATGACAAATTGGGGCGTGAAATCGGTGTTCGGTATGGTCGGTCACTCCAATCTTGGATTGGCAGATGCCGTTCGTTTGGCGGTGATAGACAAGAAGCTGAATTTCTTTGGTATCCGCCATGAGGGCGCTGCTGCTTTCGCCGCATCCGCCTACGGAAAACTCACCGGTGAGCCAGCAGCATGCCTGACGATTGCAGGCCCCGGCGCGACCAATCTGCTGACAGGTATGTGGGACGCGAAAGTTGACCGTGCGCCGGTTTTAGCGCTGACGGGACAAGTGCAAACCCAAGTGTTTGGCCCCGGTGCTTTTCAGGACATTGACCTTGCCTCCGCGTTTGATGCCGTCTCGGCGTTTTCGCAGACGGTTCTAAGCACGTCGAACCATGCTGAACTAATGTCCCTTGCTTGCAAGCACGCGATTGTCGAGCAAAACGTGTCACATCTGATCTTTCCCGACGACATGCAGACCAACCCGTCCGACAAGCCCGCGGGTAAGCCCGAGGGACGCATGGGGGGTACGAAGGTTACCCCGTCAGACGATGACATCGCCGCAGCGACGGATATGCTCAACGGCGCGAAACGCCCGATGATTGTTGTAGGTCATGGCGCCTACGGTGCGCGGGATCAGATCGCGGCGCTGGCCGAGAAGCTTGGCGCTCCGGTTGTCACAACGTTCAAGGCCAAGGGTCTGATACCGGACAGTCACTCACTGGGCGCAGGCGTTTTGGGTCGTTCTGGCACGCCCATTGCAAGCTGGTTCATGAATGAGGCCGATGTTCTTCTGGTCTTCGGGGCCAGCTTCTCGAACCACACGGGAATTGCACTGAAGGACAACATTATTCAGGTGGATTACGACCGGATGCAGCTTGGCAAATTCCATCCCGTAAAGCTCCCAATTTGGGGCGAGATCGGCGCGTTTTGCGATGTCATAGCTGATCGGCTGGAACCCAATGCGCAGGCGGATGATCAGCGATCTGAGTTGGCTGACCGTTGGCAGGCATGGTGTGAAGAAAAGCAACGCCGTTTGGCCGAAGAGCATGGCAGAGGCATCCATTCCTTCGCGATATTCGAGGCCCTCGGTCGTTTGGTCCCCGATGACACGATCTTTGCAGTCGATGTGGGCAACAACACCTATTCATTCGGGCGTTATCTGGAAACCAAGGGATCGCAGCGGGTGTTGATGTCCGGCTATCTTGGATCGATAGGGTTTGGTTTTCCCGCAGCGCTTGGCGCTTGGGCCGCGACACAGGACAAAGCCGGTCTCAAAGGACGCAAGGTTGTCTCCATCTCGGGCGATGGTGGGTTTGGGCAGTACCCGATGGATTTCACCACAGCGGTCAAGTACGGGATGGATATCACCCACATTCTGCTCCACAACGGAGAGCTTGGCAAAATCTCGAAAGAGCAGCGCTCTGGGGAATGGCCTGTTTGGGAAACAGATCTCCAGAATCCGTCATTCGCGGCGTTTGCACGGTTATGTGGCGGGCACGGGATCAAGGTCACAGAGGCCTCGGAGATCGAGGCCGCGATTTCTGAGGCATTGGCTATCGATGGCCCGGCACTCGTCGAATTCATGACGGATGCGGAACTGGTCTAGACGCATCAAGAAAGCGGCTCTCTGATCCAATCAGGGGCAAATTGCAGGTCGGTGGCGCCAGCCCATCGGCTAAGCCGTTCAATCTCGGAGGTCAGGCGCGCGATACGTCCACTTCCGGTTTTCTGACCACGTTCCGGCCAGAAGGCTTTGACCCGCATGCAGTTTTCAGGCCGAAAGCACTTCAAGTCGATCCGGCCTATCAAGCGGGCTCCCTCCATAACGGGAAAGACGTAGTAGCCATATTGTCGCTTGGCCTCGGGCACAAAGATCTCAATTCGGTAGAAAAAACCAAACAATCGTTCTGCTCTCTTGCGATCCCGCAAGGCTGGATCGAAGGGCGACATGATGCGCACACGGCTGGGAGGCGGGGCTGGTACATGGTCCAACATCTCAGGCCGCATGAAGGTTTTGCGCGTGCTGCCGTCAACATTCGTGATTGCGACCTCGATTATATCGCGACTGGCTTGTGCTGAAGCGCACCACGCTTTTGCTTCGGCGGGTGTCACCAAGTCCCAAAACGCGGCAATCTCTCCGGAGGTCGCAAAGCCCAACTTGTCGAGCGCTGCCCCGCATGCCCAATCAATGATCTCACTGTCTGGAACGAAGCTGTTGAGGTGGTTTAACGGGATCACGTTTTCCGTCAGATCATAAATCTTGCGAAAGCCATCTCTTCGGGTGACCGAAAGTTGCCCAGATCGCCATAAATATTCCAATGCGGTTTTGGAGGGATGCCAGTCCCACCAACCCCCCGAGCTTCGCGCTTCGTCCTCACCCACATCTGCCGAGCAACACGGGCCGTGGTCTGAGATACGCTTCAGCACATCGTCGAATTTCTGCTCGAACCCGTCGCGACGCCAATTCTTCCAGCGAGACTTTAGATTGGCCGCATCGCGCTCGAACTTCATCCGCCAGTAGGGATAGAGTTCCATTGAAATCGCACTGGCATCATGGGTCCAGTGCTCGAACATCGTTCGGTCTCGTTCTAAGAGGTGCGCCAACGCTTTTGGACGGTACTGCCCGGCGCGACTGCGCAGGATCATGTGCTGGGCGCGCGCAACTGTGTTGATGCTGTCGAGTTGCACAAATCCCAATCCATCGACGATAGATTGCAAGGCAGCCCCTTTGCCGGGACCGGTGGGTGGGGCGGTGAGCCCGTGCGCCTCCAAGAAGATGTGGCGGGCGCGGCTGTTTGAAATCACGGGCAAAGAAAGCGACATGCTGCCGATCCTGAACTGATCGGGCCTTTTGCGCCACCCGGATCGTGCTAAGATGTGAAAAAAGGCAAGAGCAGCCCCTTGGCACGAATTGAAAACAGAGCGGTTATTGTCGGTGGCGGCATTGGTGGTCTGTCGGCGGCGATCTCATTGGCGTCGAGCGGGTGGGATGTGCAGGTAGTCGAGCAAGCGCCAGCGATTTCCGAAGTCGGCGCAGGTATACAGATCAGTCCCAACGGAATGCGGGGGTTGCGCGCCCTCGGTGTCGTGGAACAGCTCGAAGGAGCATTCTTTGAACCGGATTACATTGCGCTTAAATCTGGTGTTTCCGGCCACTCCGTTTTCCGTCTGGCGATGAAAGACATTGCGACCCAGCGATGGGGGGATCGCTTCGTGCAAGTTCATCGCGCTGATCTTCAGGACGCGTTGCGAGTGCGTCTTGAAGAAGTTGTCGGCGACGTTATCCACACCGGTGCTGCGGTGACGGGCTATGTTCGCGAACGCGGCGGCGCTTCTGTTTATGTGGACGGCGCAGAACGCATTTTTGGCAATTTGGTGATTGGGGCTGACGGTGTGCATTCGGTAGTGCGCAATCAGATGCACGGTACAGACCGTGCCCGATTCACAGGGCATGTCGCGTGGCGCTGTCTCGTTGATGCTGCGGCTCTGACCGACGAGATTCCAACCGGTACGACGGTTTGGTTTGGCGATCATCAGCACGCCCTGACGACCCGCATTCGCGGCGGTGACGTGATCAACTTCGTTGCCATTGCCGAGCAAGAGGGTTGGACAGAAGAAGGTTGGAGCCTGCCGGGCAAGAAGGAAGATGCCTTGGCGATGTTTGAGGGGTGGGACCCGTTTCTGAGCGAAATCCTCACGAAGACATCCAACATCAACCGCTGGGCGCTACTTAGCCGACCGCAGCTTAGTACGTGGCAAGATGGTCCAGTCGGGTTGCTCGGTGACGCGGCCCATCCGATGCTGCCGTCTATGGCGCAAGGTGCCGTGCAGGCTCTAGAGGATGCAATTGTCCTTGGGCAGTGTTTGCCGTCAGGATCAAAAACCGAGGAAGGTCTTGCGCGCTATGAAGCGCGGCGAAAGCCGCGCACCACGCGCATCCAACAGCGCTCTGCCCAGAATTTGGGGTTATTTCATCGAAAGGGCGGATGGCAAAAACTGGCTCTAATGGGCCCGCTGACAATAGCGGGGCATCTGGCTCCTTCACTCATCCACAGACAGCAGGACTGGATCTACGGGTTTGATCCATTGGCCTAGGCGCTAGAGCTTGTCTTCCAGCCAGTAGGACACGTAACTTTCGTTGTAATCCGTGCGCTTGACGAACTGCTTCCAGCTGGCGCTGCTCGAAGTGATGCCTGTGTCTGTTCGAAGATCTGGCTTGTCTTTGCGTATCGGCTCATCATTGTCGTCCTTGTCCAGATAACGTGTCATGATGACGCGTGACTTGGCTTTCAGAAAAAGAGCATCCTCGATGGCTTTCATCGGATGCCGCCATGGGCGCTTTTTGCCGTATGCCCAAACCTTATTGGTAGGGATCATCGCCACGAAATGATCGGCATATTCGTTTTGCGCCATCCAGCTGAGATTGGCATGGGGGCTGTCGAGAGTGCCGTTCAGCGTTGCATTATGAGAGCCGTGATGCCCGACCTTATAGAAGGTGCATCGGCCCAGCAGGTCTTTTGCCGTCACGGTCTGGCCATCCACGGTCCACGATACATCGGCCCAACTGCGCCAGCTCCCGGCTTGCGCATCTCCGGTGAAAAGCATGACCTGCCGGCTCTTGGTCAGCTCGATTCCGAGCACCAGGGAGGTATTGTTCACCTCGGAATTCAGTCGCAATGCCATGCCCTCGGCGTCATCGAGCCAGTCCGCATCGATGCGCCGATCGGGGTCGCCGTTGTCGTAATGCAGGCTGTAGAACGTGCGAACTTTCTCGTCAGCTTCGGTTTCGCCTTCGGGTGGTTCTTCTGGTGAAGTGAAACGGAACCTTGGGTCGAAAGGACTTGCGTCGGCGTCGCCCGTGCGTGCTTCGAATGCGGCAAACAGGCCTGCGCCAACGCCGCCCATTGCGTAAGGACCCGCATGGAATTCTTCTTTGCGGCGAGGGTTGAGGCTGGTCAGCAACTTCCTGTCGCGTGGTGGGCCAAATGGATAGAAGCGGACTTTGTCGCCCAACGCTTCGATTTCCAACGGTCCGTCGCCTGGGCTTAAGAATTTGATCTTTTTGGCCATGCCGCGCAGTCCTTGGAGCTTCTGCTTGTAGCGTTTGCCCCGGATCTTGGCGCTAAAGACCGCCGCAAAAGCCTGCTCTCCACGATCGCCGGATCTGCGAAGCGATACGCCAGCTGTTTTGGCCATGTTCTTGAGTATTTCCGAGCCCGTCTTCTCGCCCATCTCTAGTTCGAGAAATTCTTCGAGCGTTTCGATGAGCGTGGTGTCCGCTGCTGCCGCTGCGGGCAGGGAGGTTAGCTGATGATGCGCCATCGCAAGGGCAAGAAGCTTGTCACCGTATATGTCCCGCAATTCGTTGGCGAGATCGTCTTCGGGGTCCTCGGTCCACGCAAGCCAAAGCTCCTCGACCTCGAATTTTTTGAAGGGATGCAACGGATCGTCGAGCTTGGGAAAGCCAGACACATGGTCTTCGTGCTCGTGGGTCACCACGACGACATCGAGCTTCCCACCAGTATGCTCGCGCATTTCCTCCAGTATCGCGTCGGTGCCACGATCCTCCACAGCGTGGCTGCCTTTTTTCATGCCGCAATCAATCAGCATGTGAAACGGCACAGTGGAGCGTCCCGGTTTCTTGAAACTGAGCAAGAAGCAATCGCCATGTCCGGGACGATACATCCGGATCGACACGCCTGAGCGAGGAGCTTTGATCTTGGTCATCCGAAACTATCCTGTGCGGTTTCAAATCGGTGCAGATCGGTGAAGGCTGTGTCGCTGTCGGATGTACTGCCATCAAAGAACGCGTTGTTCTGTCGTGCAGCATCTCCCAAAAGATGGGCGCGCTGCAGGGCAAGCCCCGTATTGCAATGCACGGGATAGCTTGACCGGATCAGGCGACGAATGTTGTAGGTGCTGGCATCCACCAGAAATGTCGTGCCCGCACGGTATTTGAAATCAAATGCCCGATCCTCGTTTTCCTCTCGCAGCTCCATCTGATCTTCGTATTCCTGTTGGTCGGGATCATAATAACCCCGACGCGTCTGGATAAGTTCGACAATATATTCACGGTCCAATGCACCCCGCTGCCCCACACGTTTCGCTATCCGAACGGAGTGCACGTGCAATGAGGGGCAGCCTGTATTGAAGGAGCGCCGCACAGTTGGGGGCGCCTCGGGATCGAAGTTGATCCCAATCAATTGGGCAAATCGGCTGGTTTGTTCATTGGTGAGCAAGAACCACAAGAGTTGCTTGTAGTAGTTCGAGATCAGGTACTCGATATGTCGGTCCTTGGTCGAACCGATCTCCAGCATATTCGAGCTGAGGACTTCAGTTTTGGAAAACCTTGTGGCGGAGGCTTTGGTGTCATGACGCTCCGCCTCCAGATGCCCAAGCTCGCGCCGGATCAGAAGCGAGGCCTCTTTTAGATCGTTTTCCGCCTTTTCGATCAGTTTAATGCGCCGTGGAAGTTCATCCGCTTTGAATTGGCGATCCCCGAATTTCATTTCTTGCAGCATCAAGTTCGGATTTTCCATCAGCATACCCAGATGCGCGCGCACCTTGGAAACATCGACGGTTCCCTCACCAGAGGCATGGCCCGACGCGAGCCGGTCTTGCTCGGCCTGACTGAGTGTTGGCCATAGTAAGGCCCCAACGGAGGGGACATTCACGTCGCGCGGCAAGATGCCCCAAGCTGAGAACGCTTCGAGAAACGCATCGCGGTAACCCTGTTTGTCCTCCGGAAACAGGTCGTGATCGGCTGTCAGAATTGCACGAAGATAATCGCCAAAAGTCACGTTGACCGGTGGTGTGTAGTCCATCGCACGAATGCAGATACGCATGACGCGCCGAGCGCACTGGGCGGCCTCCGCCGATAGGCGACGCTTCAGGTCGGGATCAATTTCGCCCTCGCGCAGTTTGCCCGATCCGTTTGACGCAATTCGAAACAGGTCTGCGACTCGTGCTTTGTAGATAGTGAGAAACGCGCGGAATACGGCGGCAACCAGCACAGAACCGCGATCATGTGGACCCTTGGCATTGTAGAACTTTTGCGGGTCTGGTGTCAGAGGCTCCCAATCTCCGGTTTCTGGGTTTTCTGAGCCCAAAAAATTTCTCAAGGCATGGCCGCGACCCAAGGCCTTGCCGAATTCCTGCGCCAACTCGCCCAAGATGTTCTGACGTGAAAGGTTGCCGCGCGTTTTAGCAATCTGGTCCATCAGCACTTCGGGATAAGAAAACATCTGAAACAGCGCCACAATATCTGCGAATGCCTCGTGAAGCCCGCGAATATCCGGGTTGGCATTCTCGGCGAAATGCGGGTGCATGCCGTCGAGAATAGCGTGGACTGTTTCGTGCACGATGACATCATGGCTAAGGCACGTGAACACAGTCGTTCCAGCAGGTGCTCCGGTCGATGTCTCGGGCGCGTCAAAATAACCAAATAGCAGTGCTTTTTTCTTCGGATTGTAAAAAGCATTGGCTTCGCGCAGGGCGTGGGGAAAAATACGCAACCGTTGAATATAGGTGTCTACCCAGTTGCCTTGGTCGTCTTGCGAGATTTTGGGCGCCCATTGGACGACGCGCCCCAGAGCCTCTTCAAACACTGCTACCGTGTTCATCGCGACTGCATAGACCATTTGCTGGTGAAACTGCGGGTTCTCCGGCGAGGGTTCCAACCCGTCGTTGAACCGAACCTGATCTGAATTCAAATCCAGCGGAACGTAATATGCGTCACTTGCGGGATCGACATCAATGACCTCAAGATACTCTCCCCGTGGGCCGACATCTGCGTCGGCATCAAGCTCATAGGGCAGCGATATCGTGACGATCCGAGCATCTCTGTTGGCGAACTGCCGACCTGTTGAGGGATCGAAGGCGAAGACCCGCAAACGACGCGGAGGCCTGAATTCCGTTTTGAGTTGGCTCATGGTAGAACCGGTTCTGCGGTTGGGGCAGGCGCCTCCGGCATGAGAAATGCGCGCGCAGCACCGTCTGCATAAGAATATCCCGACAGGATGGCGGCTTTTTGCGTTGCATAGTCAAACTTCTTCAGGCGGGTCGCCATATCGCGTGCGGTCTTCAATTGAGCTTCCGACGCCTTCCAGCCATCCCATGCAAGATTGGTTGTGCTGCTTGCAGCCGTCCAGTAAGCCCCGCGTCGCTCCGCGAGTGTATCTTTCAGTTCATTGCGGTAGAGGTTGATCAGCATGCGCTCGCGCCAATCAACGGAAACCTCCAGGAAACTGTTGATGATCCGCATCATCATGCCAGTGCGAAATCTTTTGGTCATGGCAGGATTATTGCGCCCGGCATTAGAGGCCAACACAATCCCACACCGTTTCCAGATCGGTTCCAACCCGATATTATCGTAGACGCCGCCATCAACGAGGATGGGTTTTTTGCGTAAGCCTGCGTTGTTGAAGCGGGCGTTATCGGGCTTCGTGACGTCTTCGTCCGACAGATCAAGCCTTAGAGGGGCCAGAATGGGCGGAAAGCCGGACGACGCTGCAACAGCTTCACTCAACCTGACCTTCTTGGTCGTGGCGATCAGCGCGCGCGCGTCGGCCATATAGTTTCGGTTGAACCTGAAAAGGCCCCCAGTTTGCAGGTTGGAGGCGCAGAAGATGAAGCGCGTTTGCTCCGTGATCGAATTCAGCTTTTTGAAGTTGAAAATATTCTTGTCGTAGCTGCGCGCCAGTTGATTGCCCGCCGATATTCCCGGCAAAATACCTGCGATTGAAACACCGATGTCGATGTTGAGAGCTGTCGCTTCCATACAGGGCGCTATCAGATACTCAATCATTTCGTCATGGGTCGCCTTGTGGTCGGCCCATGCGATCCGATCCCAGTTCATGGCCATGATCCCGGTTGTGATCGAGCCCCCAGAGACGGATGCGATACGGTTCGCGCGGCCAAGTATGCCTAATTCATTGAGGCGCAACATGGCACCGGCATGAAAGAGGGTTGCTCGGTATCCGCCACCCGAGAAGGCGAGACCAATTGCGGCGGGATCATATTTGGAATGCAAGTCGCGTGAACGGAAGAAACCGGTATCAGAGGAGGCAGGCGTCAGGGGCATTTTGGCTCTCGAAAATAGGGCAACGTTCTAAAATACCGTTAGCCTAGCGGCAGATCATGCGAATTGGCGAGAACTTTTTGTCTTTTTGATCGCTGAGGCGACTGCTGCGAAGCTGCGGGTTTAGCGACGATCCTGCAAGAATGCTGCACAACCGGATAAGGCAGCATAGTCATCTTCAATGACAAAAACAGGGAAGCTTTTCATGAAATCTGAGAAGCGGCCCTTGTCGCGGAAGGCGTCTGCAAAGCCCAACCGTTCAAAATGCGGCGCGAAAGCGCGTGCAACGCCGCCTGCAAAAAATACGCCGCCGAAAGGCAGGTGGATCAGGCTCAGATTTCCAGCGACGGTGCCCAACATCTGAACAAACAGCTGCGCCGCCTCTTCTGCTTGCTGATCGTTCTCAACCTCATAGCGTTGCATGATATCGGCGGCAGAAAGCTTTTGACCGGTCAGATAGTCGTATACGCGCTCCAGGCCGCGGCCAGACAACATATCTTCGACAGCCGGAAACTCGTGAGCTGTTTCAAAGTGTTTAAGAAGCTGCATGCCCTGATCATCACGAATGGGCAGGTTTGCGTGCCCCGCTTCCGACGGAGGAACGATACGCCCGTGACCGGTCTGGTACACAGGGGCGATATTGAACCCCGTGCCTACACCGATAACCAATCTGGTGGCGTTGTCTTCCGGTGTTCCATCGAGCAGCGTCCGGATTGCCCCGGTCCCTAAGCGGTCCAAGCCATGACCTTGGGCTTGCAGATCGTTGAACAGTACCGCAACCTCAGCGCTTGTCGCTTCTGCCAAGCGCTTTTCGTCAATCGTCCAGTCCAGATTTGTCAGGGAGCCACAGCCGTTCTTCACCGGCCCTGCAAGGGCAGCACAGGCACCGGCACAATCTACGCCGTCATGTGACTGAAGAAAGCGCTGCAGGACGTCTTCCAAGCTTTTGTGATCCGCATTCTTGTAGCGCGTCACTGTGCCGGTCAGAAGCGCGCCATTCTCAGCCAGAGCCACGCGCGTGTTAGTGCCACCGATATCGGCCACAAGATCATATGTGTCAGCGGACAGGGACATCGGAAACCTTATTGGGACAAAGCGCGTTTGAGCGCGTGATAGGATGCTTTCGGCGTGCGCTCAAGGGTGTCGAAATCGACATGCACCAGACCAAAGCGTTTTTCATAGCCAAGCGCCCACTCATAATTGTCGAGTAGCGACCAAACCGTGTATCCGGCGACAGGCACGCCCTCGGCCAACACTTGTCTTGTCGCGGCAACATGTTGGTTCAGATAGTCGATCCGGGGTGTGTCCGGTACATCCACCTGATCGGGATTTGCCATACCATTCTCGGTGACAAACAAAGGCAGCCCCTTTGTGTATTCCGAGTGAACCATATGCAGAAAATGATGTAGGCCCTCAGGGAAAACCTCCCAACCCATTTGAGTTTTCGGCAATGGACCTTCGAGCTCGTCATGTGATGGCCACGGCCCGGAATTTGGGGCAATCCGTTTGCATGTATAGTAGTTTAGCCCAAGCCAATCGAGCGATTGACCAATCAGATCGAAATCATTCTGCCACCCGGCTGGCATATGTGGCTCAAACCCTTCCATCACGTTATCGGGGTACTTGCCTTTGAACAGTCCGCTCAGGAAGAACTGGTTATAGTATCCATCATAGAGGCGGGCAGCGCGCGCGGCTTCCTCGCTATCGTCCGCTGGATGGGCATATTCGAAATTACAGACGGCGCCGAGATTGGACATCCCCAAGCCCCGCATCACTTGAATAGCGCGCCCATGGGCCGTTAGGACGTGGTGCATCGAATGTGCTGTTGCGCGGATATCTCTCAGACCGGGGGCGTGATGCCCCAAGAAGTGACTGAGCCAACCGACACACCAAGGTTCATTTACGGGCGCGACCGAAAACATCCGATCACCAATGCGTTCCATGATGATTTGAGTGAAGTCTGCGAACCAGTTGGCAATATCGGGATTGCGCCACCCTCCAAGATCGGCAAGCGGGGAGGGAAGCTCCCAGTGATAGAGCGTGGCCATCGGTTTCAGCCCGTGATCCAGCATGGAATCAACAAGGCGATCGTAGAAATCCAATCCTTCTGCGTTGGGCGAACCGCGACCCTCGGGCAATACGCGCGCCCAAGAGGTGGAGAAGCGATAGGCGTCAAAACCTGCCTGCTGCATCAATGCAAAATCATCTTCATATCGGTGATAATGATCGCAGGCTCGGTGGCCGTTTTCTGCACGAATGACATTGCCTGGTGTCGCAGCAAAATCGTCCCAGTGGGTGCGTCCAGCACCGCCAAAGCCATGCCCCTCAATCTGATAACTTGAGGTTGCCGCGGCAAACAGGAAGCCCTCCGGGAAGTCTGAGCGTTTGAAACCTATGTCGTTCATGGTCTGGGGGCCGGACCGGTAGAGCGGCCCAGGACCAACTCCGCCTCCCAAAGCTCTTGATGAGGTGGTGTCGTGGGGTCTTCAATCTTTGCCAGCAAAATCTCGGCGCAGCGGCGACCGGCCTCTCTGACCGAAGATCGCGTGGCGGTAAATATCGGCTCTCCGTCGCCGTTCGGAAAATATGAGATCGCGTCGTCGAAACAGATCACGGACACATCCTCGCCGAGCTTAAGATCGCTCTCCTCCACAGCACGTCGTACGCCCATAGCAATAACGATGGAGGAACAGATGAAAGCCGTAGGCGGTGCACCAAGCCTAAGCATGTCGCGGGCCGAACCATGGCCGAAAGGTTCAGTCATTTCAGAAGAACGCATCAGTTCCGGATCAGCTTCGATCCCGGCGGATTTGAGAGCGCTGAGATACCCCTCCTTTCGACGCAGGGCAAAGTCCATACGCTCAAGACCGTTGACCAAAGCGATGCGGGTATGCCCCAGATCCAACAGCAATTTGGTTGCCCGTTCTATGGCACGCTTGTTGTTGACGTCGACGCAGGCATATTCGATCGCTACATCGGTCGAGCGGCCATGAACCACGAATGGCAGGCCAAGCTCGCTTAGCAATTCTATGCGTTGATCATTGCGGCTTGGTCCGTGGACTATGACACCGTCAACGCTGCCTTTCTGGGTCAGATCACGGTAGGCTTGTGTCTCGTTCTCATCTGAAACCATCGACATCACCAGGTCATAGCCATGTTCAGCGTAGGTCTCGCCAGCGCCAGCGATGAAATCCGCGAAGATCACATTCACCATCTCGTGTTGGGTCGAGTAGGGGATGACATGACCGATCGCCTTGGCGCGCCCCGTTGCCAACCCTTGGGCGCGCGTATTCGGTCTGTAGTTATGTAGTGCGGCTGCGTCCTGCACCTTGCGGCGCGTCGCTTCATTGACTTCGGGATAGCCGTTCAGAGCGCGAGAGACTGTCGTTTGCGACAGACCGAGCAATTCTGAAAGTTCCCTGAGATTCATGCAACGTCAACCAAAGCGCTTTGAGATTTAGCGTAATTCTTAGGCAGTGATTGCCGTGACGTCAAAGGAGAAAGTTACCGATGCGCTCTTAATTTCTACGTGTGGGCGCAGGTTGAGCAATAAATTTGAGCGATTTATTGACAGACTTCTGCCGCTACGTCAGTCTCCGCACATTCAAAGCGCTTTGGGTAACTGATTCCCAAGGTGGAGGGATTGGGATGCGAACAGCATCTTTTCTGGGAGGATTATCATGAAAACAAAACTCTATGCGGGTGTGGCATCCATAGCTTTGGCAAGCGGTGCGGCCTTTGCGGATGGACATCAGCCCTTCGCTATTGGTGATGGCGATTTCAACTGGGACAGCTACAACGTCTTCGCTGATCAATATGATTTGTCTGGCCAAACCGTCGAGGTGACAGGCCCGTGGACAGGTCTCGACGCTGAAAATGTCGAAAAGGTTCTGAGCTACTTTGCGTCCGCAACCGGCGCGCAGGTAAAGTATTCCGGTTCTGACAGCTTCGAGCAGGACATCGTGATCTCGGCGCGTGCAGGTTCTGCGCCAAATGTCGCCGTGTTCCCACAGCCCGGTTTGGCCGCCGATTTGGCGTCTCAAGGATTGCTGACGCCACTTCCGGACGGATCGGCCGACTGGATGCGCGACAACTACGCGGCCGGTCAGTCTTGGGTCGATCTCGGCACGTATCCTGACAAGGACGGCAACGACCAGTATTACGGCTTGTTCTACAAGGTCGATGTGAAATCTCTGGTCTGGTATTCCCCGGAAGCGTTCGACGAAGCCGGATATGACATTCCTGAAACGATGGAAGACCTGAAAGCACTAACCGATCAGATCGTCGAAGAGGGCGGCACGCCTTGGTGTATCGGGCTGGGTTCGGGTGCGGCGACAGGCTGGCCTGCGACTGACTGGGTTGAGGATATGATGCTGCGCACAGCATCGCCTGAAGACTATGATGCTTGGGTCGCCAACGAGATGAAGTTCGATGATCCTAAAGTGATCGCTGCTATGGAGGAGTTCGGATATTTCGCCCGTAACGATGCCTATGTGGACGGAGGGGCCTCAGCTGTTGCGAATACGGATTTCCGTGACAGCCCGGCTGGTCTCTTCTCGATCCCGCCAAAGTGCTACATGCATCGTCAAGCTTCGTTCATTCCAACGTTCTTCCCTGAAGACTCCGAAGCAGATTTCTTCTACTTCCCGGCTTATGAGGGCAAGGATTTTGGCAAACCGGTTCTTGGCGCAGGAACGCTCTGGGCAATCACCAACGCCTCCGAGGCTTCGAACGCGCTTATCGACTATCTGAAGACGCCAATTGCGCATGAAACGTGGATGGCTCTCTCGGGCTTCCTGACACCGCACAAAGGCGTGGATACTTCGCTTTATGCAAATGAGACCAACAAAGCTCTGGGTGACGTTCTTCTGAATGCAACGACGTTCCGGTTTGACGCGTCAGACCTGATGCCGGGCGAGATTGGTGCAGGTGCCTTCTGGACTGGGATGGTGGATTACACCACAGGCAAAGATGCTGCCGAAGTGGCGAAGGGCATTCAGGATCGCTGGGACGCAATTCAGTAAGCCTGACAAGATATGGGTGCGGCAGCGATTGTGCCGCCGCGCCCGACCAAAATCTAAAATTTTTAGAGTTTGAGACGGCGAAATTTCTACGTATTTTGTGACTTAGAGTAGCGTTTTCACGACATCAGTCTGCACTCGAATTCTGAAATTTTTAGATTTGACACACGCAGGGCCGAAAGCAATGCCTTCGTGGGACAAATCGACAAAAAGGGAGGGACCAATCATGTCACCGCTTTTACAGGGCGTCTTGACGATCATAATCGGGGTCGGCGGCTGTGTCGGATATTTTTATCTGTCTAATCTGATCCTGGATAAGGTCATTTTCCCGCCGCGCGCCGACAACCCGGGGCGCAACATCAATCGTGCAAACCTTGTGCGGCCTTGGTTGTTCTTGTTCCCGGCTATGTTCGCTTTGGGGCTGTATTTGGTCTATCCGGTTGTGGGCTCGTTCTGGCGATCCCTGTTTAATCGCTCTGGCGACGAATTTATCGGCTTTGGGAACTATACCACGATGTTTGGTGATGCAGGGTTTCAAACCGCCCTGTTCAACAATTTCCTCTGGGTTTTGTTCGTCCCTGCCGCAGCCACATTCCTCGGGCTATTGGTCGCGCAACTCACTGACCGGCTAAGCTGGGGCAATATCGCCAAGTCATTGATCTTTATGCCCATGGCAATCTCTTTCGTGGGCGCGTCGCTGATTTGGAAGTTTGTCTATGCAAACAATGCGGATATTGGCCTGATCAATGCGATCCGCGACATGTTTGGCGCTTCCGAGCCGTTGGACGTGTTACAGTTGAGATTTTGGAACAATTTCTTTCTGATGGTTATCCTGATCTGGATCCAGACAGGCTTTGCGATGGTGATCTTGTCCGCTGCATTGCGAGGAATTCCGGAAGAAACCATCGAAGCGGCGATTATCGACGGGGCCAACCCGTTCCAGATTTTCTTCAAGATCAAGGTGCCGCAGATCATGGGTACGATTGTTGTAGTCTGGACCACTATCACCATTCTGGTGCTGAAGGTTTTCGATATCGTCTACACGATGACAGGTGGCAATTTCGGAACCGAAATCCTGCCATCCTACATGATGTCCTACATGTTCCGAGATGACGGGCGCGCAACCGCTGTGGCCTTCGTCATCATGATCATCGTGTTGCCAGTGATGATTTGGAACATTCGCCAAGCTCGCGCGGAGATGAGATAATGGATAATATTGCTGGAACAAAAAGCTCGCTAACCTGGGCGGTCAACCTTTCGGTCATCTTCCTTGTGCTGCTTTGGCTCGTGCCAACGATTGGATTGCTCGTCTCTTCTTTCCGGGATCGCGATCAGATATCGGCCTCAGGCTGGTGGTTGTCGCCGTTCCCGGTCGAGCAAAACTTCCGGGTGCGTGCACCCCTGGATGACTTGGCCCAGGATGGCCCGCTATATGTCTTGGAAGGCAATGTCTTTGGCGAAGGATCCGGATCCGTGTCCGCGTTTGGTGGGACATCACGTGCGCCAGACGCGAACGAACCGGGCGAGACCGCAGAGCTCACGCGCGATCGCACGCTGACAGTCGCTGCAGATGGCGCGTTCCGCTACACCTCACCGGCTGAGATCAAGCGCGAGCCCTCGATATACTTTGCGTCCGAAACCCCGCCTGATTTCTCGATGGGTAATTATGAGACGATCATGGCGTCCGACAACATGGATTTGGCGTTCATCAACACGCTGACCGTGACGATACCGGCCACGATTATTCCTATCCTGATTGCGGCCTTTGCGGCCTATGCCTTGGCCTGGATGGATTTCGCGGGCAGGGGGCTGCTCATCGCGATTGTGGTTGGGCTCCTGGTTGTGCCGTTGCAGCTGGCTCTAGTTCCGTTGTTGCAACTTCATAACAAGGTCGGGATTGGTCAAAGCTTTCTCGGAATTTGGCTTGCGCATACCGGCTTCGGCTTACCGCTCGCGATTTATCTTTTACGAAATTACATGGTGGGATTGCCGCGCGATATCATCGAAAGCGCGAAGGTGGACGGTGCGACCGATTTTCAGGTGTTCACCAAGATTGTCCTCCCTCTGAGCTTCCCGGCTTTGGCATCCTTCGCGATCTTCCAGTTCCTCTGGACATGGAACGATCTGCTCGTGGCCAAGGTATTCCTACCATCCAACAGCGAAAGCTGGGTGATGACGGTCAAGATCGCGGATGACCTGTTGGGGTCCCGTGGTGGCGACTGGGGGATTCTTGCAGCAGCAGCGTTCATCTCGATTGCGGTGCCGTTGGTCGTTTTCTTCACAATGCAACGCTACCTCGTGCGCGGTCTGTTGGCCGGCTCGGTGAAATAAGAGTGACCCTCCATGAGCAATATGGATCCAAAAGCCATGCCACATAGGTCAGGAACGACTGACGCTGACTGGTGGCGTGGTGCCGTCATCTACCAAATCTATCCTCGCAGCTATCAGGACAGCAACGGGGACGGGATCGGCGACCTCCTCGGAATCGTTTCGCGCCTGCCTTACGTGGCCTCTCTGGGCGTGGATGCGATCTGGATCAGCCCGTTTTTCACCTCACCCATGAAAGACTTTGGGTACGATGTCAGCGACTATTGCGATGTCGACCCGATGTTCGGCTCGCTTGCAGACTTTGATGCCTTGGTCGACACAGCTCATAAGCTGGGTCTCAAGGTGATGATCGATCTGGTGCTCAGCCATACCTCTGATCAGCATCCCTGGTTTCAGGAATGCGCCCATAGTCGCGAAAACGAGAAATGCGATTGGTATGTCTGGGCCGATCCCAAACCCGATGGAACGGCGCCGAATAACTGGCTGTCGATTTTCGGCGGGCCAGCCTGGACATGGGAGCCGCGGCGCGAACAATATTATCTTCATAACTTCTTGAAGTCGCAGCCGGACCTGAACTTTCACAATCCAAAGGTGCAGGACGCGCTTCTTGATGTAACGCGTTTCTGGCTGGATCGCGGCGTCGATGGATTTCGGTTGGATACAATCAATTTTTATTTCGCTGACAAGGAATTACGGGATAATCCTCCACTGTCACTCGAAGAGCGCAATGACACGATTGCGCCGCGCGTTAACCCTTACAATCACCAGCAACATCTCCATTCAAAGAACCAACCGGAGAACCTCGACTTTCTGAAGCGGTTCCGGTCGCTGCTGGATGAGTATGGTGCCCGCGCCGCAGTGGGTGAGGTTGGCGATGCGCAGCGCGGTCTTGAAATACTGGGCGAATACACCGCTGGCGACGAGCATATGCAAATGTGCTACGCGTTCGAGTTTCTGTCAAAAGATCCGCTGACCGCTGAGCGAATTGTCGATGTATTGAACCGGTTGGATACAGCAGCGCCCGACGGCTGGGCCTGCTGGGCGTTTTCCAATCACGATGTGATGCGCCATGTGTCGCGCTGGAATCTCAGCCCCGCCGCGCAACGCGTCTTCATAGCGATGATGATTTCGTTGCGTGGGTCCTTGTGCCTCTATCAAGGAGAAGAGCTCGGTCTGCACGAAGCTGATGTCGCCTTCGAAGATTTGCAGGATCCGTACGGAATCGAGTTCTGGCCCGAATTCAAGGGCAGGGACGGATGCCGCACGCCTATGGTTTGGACCGAGTCCAACTTGAACGGTGGGTTTTCAGAAGCAAAGCCTTGGTTACCGGTCAGCCATGAGCATCTCCATCACTCGGTTGAAGCGCAAGAAGCTGATCCTGCTGCATTGCTGCATCATTACCGACGGGCCTTGGCATTTCGAAAGGCACATCCGCTGCTTCTCAAAGGGGCTCACAACGACCTGCTGGCCGAAGACGATATATTGAGTTTCACACGTACACATGACGGCAAAACCATGTTTTGTGCGTTCAATCTCAGTGACACACCATCAACAACCAACATGCCGAAAGGAAATTGGACGCCTGTCGGAGCCGAGCTTGGCTCTACCGGTCCAGGACCTGACGGCAAACTGCATCTCGGGCCTTGGCAGCCCTGCTTTGCGCTCAAGAGAAAATAAAAGGGAGGGACCGAAATGGCTGATCTGAAACTGACCGATGTCGGCAAGGCTTATGGCGGCACTGTTGAGGTTTTGAAAGACATCAACCTCGATATCAAAACGGGGGAGCTGATTGTCTTTGTTGGTCCGTCCGGCTGCGGCAAATCCACCCTTCTGCGGATGATTGCAGGGTTGGAGAAAATCACAGCGGGTGAGTTGCAGATCGACGGCCAGCGCATGAATGATGTGCCTCCGGCGCAGCGGGGCATCGCAATGGTGTTTCAGTCCTATGCTTTGTACCCACATATGACTGTCCGCGATAACATGGCCTTCGCGTTGAAGCTGGCCAAGAAAACGCCGGATGAAATTAATGCAGCGGTCGAGCGGGCTGCCAAGGTTCTGCAACTCGATGAATATCTTGATCGTTTGCCCAAGGCTTTGTCGGGTGGGCAACGTCAGAGGGTTGCGATTGGTCGATCTATTGTCCGTGACCCGAAGGTGTATTTGTTCGATGAACCTCTGTCCAACCTCGACGCATCATTGCGCGTGGCGACACGGATCGAGATTGCCCAGCTAAAAGAGAGCATGCCGAATTCGACGATGATCTACGTGACGCATGATCAGGTGGAAGCGATGACGCTCGCAAGCCGGATTGTGGTTCTTGCCAACAAGGGTATCGCACAAGTCGGATCACCTCTGGAGCTTTATGAGACCCCGGAAAACGAGTTTGTTGCTCAGTTCATCGGCTCACCGGCAATGAATTTGCTGGCCGGTGAAGTTGTGAAAACAGGGAAAGTAACCGAGGTGTCGCTGAAGGAAGGCAAGGGCACAATCAAGGCCAATATCCCGACGGAAGACAGCGACCAAGGCATGAAGGTCAATGTAGGTATTCGCCCAGAAGATATGATCGCCACCGAGGGCGCGAATTTTGCCTTTGCCGGAACCGTCGCTATCAGCGAGAAACTTGGTGAGGTAACACAGATTTACTTTGAGAAGTCTGCACCAGAGCACGACTCTGTAATTGCCAAGCTGCCGGGTATCCACAACGGGACGCGGGGAACGACATTGAACATGACGGCTGACCCGTCAAAGGTTCACCTGTTCGCGAACGGACAGTCCTTGCTTTATCGCTAAGGCGAGACTTAAGCCTAAAGGATTTGGTCAAGGTTCGTAGGTAATTCCTCGATCCTTGCCAAAGCTGCGGCAATAGCTCATCCAATCCCGCCAATCTTGCGAGACAAAATACGTCCGACCCTTGGCTTCATTAAGCTCGGTCTTTCGGTCGATCTTGGTCCAGATGTCCTCTTTGCTGACGCGTTGCCCTTCTTGTCGTGCCTGCACCAAAGCGGCATCAGCCCAGACACGCGCTGCTGCCATCAGCTTCTCTGAATTTTCATCGTTTTGAACCCACTGAGCTGCGTTTTGAAATTGAGACGCACAGTCAGCCATACTTTCACTATAGGGTTGTGCAAACGCCGTGGCTGGTGCCGTTAGCGCCACTAGGAGGTAACAAATGTATTTCATGGTTTGTCGCCCTAATTCCTTTCTTCTCCGGCTTACCTAATCGCAGGGGCGAAAATATGGCGCAGGGTGGCACATCTTTTCGCTGGACTGTTAGCGCTAACACTCTATATGTGTCACGAGGATTCAGGAGAGCATTATGGCTTTGCATGATACGATTGCAGACGTAACTGATCGCATCCAAGCGCGGTCGAAAGATACACGATCCACATATCTCGATCGCATGCGCCGAGCATCTGAAGAGGGACCTCGTCGGGCGCATCTAACTTGTGGCAACCAAGCCCATGCCTACGCTGCGATGGGAAGCGACAAAGACACTCTGATGGCCGAGAAAGCGCCCAATATCGGGATTGTAACCGCGTATAATGACATGCTTTCGGCGCATCAGCCGTTTCAAACCTATCCTGACTTTATCAAAGAGGTTGCACGCTCGAATGGGGGGACTGCGCAAGTGGCTGGCGGCGTACCGGCTATGTGTGATGGTGTCACACAGGGTCAGGTTGGTATGGAGCTGTCGCTGTTTTCACGCGACGTAATCGCTTTGGCGACAGGAGTTTCGCTAAGCCACAACACGTTTGATGCCGCGGCTTATCTGGGAATCTGCGACAAGATTGTGCCCGGTCTGGTTATGGGGGCAGCGACCTTTGGTTATATTCCAGGCGTATTTATCCCTGCGGGGCCAATGACCTCAGGTTTGCCGAATGATGAAAAGACCGAGGTGCGAAAGAAATTTGCACAAGGGCAGATCGGCCGGGATGAGCTGATGAAGGCGGAAATGGCGTCTTATCACGGGCCCGGAACATGCACATTTTACGGCACAGCGAACTCCAACCAGATGCTGATGGAGTTCATGGGTCTGCACTTGCCCGGCGCTTCGTTTGTCAATCCAGGCACGGAAATGCGCGACGCCCTGACCGCTGCAGCAGCGAAACGCGCACTGGAAATCACAGCATTGGGCAACGAATATATCCCGATCTGCGATATTCTGGATGAAAAGACATTCGTGAATGGCTTGGTTGGGCTGATGGCAACAGGCGGGTCCACCAATCTGGTCATTCACATGATCGCAATGGCACGCGCGGCGGGAGTTATGCTCGATCTTCAGGATTTGTCGGATATCTCCTCGGTGACGCCGTTGATGGCGCGGGTTTATCCAAACGGGCTGGCTGACGTGAACCATTTTCACGCCGCAGGTGGCTTAAGCTATATGATTGGAGAGTTGCTGGAGGCCGGCTTGCTTCACGACGATACAAAGACGGTCATGGGGCAGGGACTTTCGGCTTATGCGAAAGAGCCGAAGCTGAAATCCGGGGAAGTTGTTTGGGAGGATCAAACCAGCGAAACCCTGAATGTTCGTATCCTGCGGCCGGTTTCCTCTCCATTTTCGGCAGAGGGCGGTTTGCGCCAACTCAGCGGAAATCTGGGTCGCGGTGTTATCAAGGTGTCAGCCGTGAAAGAAGAGCACCACGTGATCGAAGCGCGTGCGCGGGTATTTGACGGTCAGCAGCCCGTGAAGGAAGCCTTCCGGGCTGGTGAGTTCACCGAAGATACGATCGTTGTCGTTCGCTTTCAGGGCCCCAAAGCAAATGGCATGCCCGAATTGCACGGTTTGACGCCAACATTGTCGGTTCTTCTGGATCGCGGCCTGAAAGTCGCTTTGGTGACAGATGGTCGTATGTCGGGTGCTTCAGGAAAGGTGCCTTCTGCCATTCACTTAGCGCCAGAAGCAGCTGCGGGCGGTTTGATTGCCAAGATAAAGGACGGGGATCTGATCCGCCTTGACGCCAAGTCCGGGACGCTGGACGTTCTTGAAGAGGGGGTTGAAGCCCGCACTGCAGCAATGCCCGATTTGAGCGATAATGGACATGGTGTTGGCCGCGAGCTGTTCGAGGTGTTTCGCCAAACCGTTTCAAGCTGCGACGCAGGCGCCGCAGTTGTCGTTTAACACTATATCCCGAGGAACCAGCCAATGATCCCACAGGACGCTAGCCGCAAGGCACTAGAGATTGCGCAACTCGCTCCGATCATTCCGGTGCTGGTTGTGGACGATGCCGCCCACGCGCAGCCTTTGGCCTCCGCTTTGGTCGCAGGCGGCTTGCCCGCGCTGGAGGTTACTTTGCGAACGCCCGCCGCCTTGGAGGTGATTGCAGAGATGGCAAAGGTCTCTGGCGGGCACGTGGGAGCGGGAACGTTGTTAACACCTGAAGATGTTCTGGCCGCTAAAGCCGCTGGTGCAACCTTTGGCGTATCTCCCGGCGCCACCGATCGTATCTTGAGCGCGTGCGAAGATGCCGACCTTCCCCTGTTGCCGGGGGCTGCGACGGCATCTGAAGCGATGGCCTTGTTGGAGCGCGGATATTCAATGTTGAAGTTCTTTCCGGCTGAAGCCTCCGGCGGAGCCGCAGCTCTGAAGGCGATTGGTTCGCCGATCCCACAAGTCAGCTTCTGCCCAACCGGCGGCGTAAGCGCCCAGAACGCGACGAACTATCTGAGCTTGTCAAACGTGGTTTGCGCTGGTGGGTCTTGGGTGGCTCCGAAAGAGAAGGTGCAAACCGGCGATTGGGCCGGGATCGAGCAACTGGCCCGCGACGCCGCTGCGCTTCCGCGATAGATACGGGTACCGCTCAGGACACCCGTATTGGTTTTCAGGCCAGATGTATCTTAAAGCGTTTGCGGATGGCGTGATCGAGCATGGGATCAAACTCCGCAGTCGACGGCGCACCAAGTATTTCCTCTTTGCGGGCCACGGCTTTATCCAGCAAATCTGGTTTGTCGTTTTCAGCCCACTCCTTGGGTGAGGTTCGATCCCCGAGGTTTGGATATACAAAAGCACTTTCCATCAGACCCATGGTTTGATCGGTCCCAAGGTAATGGCCAACGCCGGGTTGGTCGTTTTTACCAAGACAGACCTCGCGCATCTCATTTAGTGAAAGTGTCTCTTCGGTGACTTCAATGCCGCGCACGCAGCGTTGCGCCTGACCGATAATATCATCGGCCAAGATGAGGGATTCGTGGCAAAAGCCGAGCAGGGAAGCATGCATGCCTGCGGCCTCATACACCATGTTCAAACCCGAAAGACCGGCAATAACGTTGGAGCACATTTGCTCCCAGCCCGCCTGCATGTCCGGCAGCTTGGAGTCCGAAGCGCCAGCCGCCGCGCCGCCGGGTAGGCCGTAGAACTGATGCATCTGCGCGCAACCAGCCGTAAGCAAAGCCTGCTCACCAGAGCCAATCGACATAGCGCCTGTGCGCAGATCCAGACCAAATGGCCAAGTTCCAAATATTGCTGGATGGCCAGGTGAAATCGCGTTGACATAAACCATTCCGGCCAGACATTCCGCAACTGCCTGAACGATCGCACCCGCAACAGTTGGCGGTGCTGTTGCACCCGCCATACCGGCGGAAAGCAGCAGTACGGGCATGCCCGCTGCGATGCAATTTTCCATGACCTGACACGATTCCGTTGCAAATTTCATCGGAGGAACGACGAAACAGTTGGAATTCGACAGGAAGGGTCGCGCGCGCCACGCGTCTTCGCCACCTGCAATCATGTGCAGCAACTCGACGGCGTCAGCCACAAAATCGGGCTCGGTGAAGGACGTGCCGATGTGTTTTAAGGTGCCACGCGTGGTTGCGTAGACCGTGTTGAGGTCCATTTCCGCGTTGTTCGCAATGTCACGACAAACCATCGGTCGTTGCAGGAAGTGCACGTTATCGAGTGTGTTGACGATTTTGGCAGCATCAAACAGGTCCTGCACAGTGCTTTCGCGGTACTCCCGCCCAAGAACGTCGACCATGTGCACAGCTGCACCTGCAGTGCCATAGTGGACTTTCGTGCCCGACAGATCGAGATCATAAGCCGGATCGCGGCCGCAGAGAGTAATGCTCTTGGCCGCCTTGGTCAGCATATCCTCGACCAAAGCACGCGGAAACCTGATGCGCCCGTCATCGCCTTGTATGGCCCCGGCGCCAGTCAGGATCTGCACACCGCTTTCCGGGGCGTCGGCCAAGCCAATCTCCTCAAGCGCGGTCAGAGCGGCGCTGTGAATATTGGCAATATCGGCGTCGCTCAGCGGCCTGAAGGTGCCGCCCTCCATGCCGGGGCGGATCGGACGTTTATCTTCTGTCAAAGGGGCTGCACGCATCGCGTGACGCGCGGCGCGACCTCCGGAGCGGCGAGGTGGTTTTATCTGTTCGTTCATTGGGATCTCAATATTGATGTGTCAGGGCAGGGCGAAAAACCATTAAGGGCGGCCGCGTGCCGCGCGTCCTCTGCGCGCACCGATGGTGCGGACAATCAATTCCTGGGTGCATGCGTGGTGTTGCATAGACCTGTCTCCCTGATGCGATCAGGACAGGTTTTCGGCTTTCGATCAAGCCTGTTTGCGACATTCGGCAGGGCGCTTACCAGCTACCTGAACCACCGCCCCCTGAGGATGAACCACCGCCAAATCCACCGCCGCCCGACGATCCACCAAATCCACTGGAGCTGTTGCTTTCGGATTTCAACGGCAACGTGATCTGTTCGCTGGCTCGGTGGTCACAGTTCAAGCAGCTATGATCCAAGCGCGCCAACCCACCCAGTGATGTGGTCGAAGCGCGCAAGACGGTGCGCTTGGTCTCATAAGTTTTGTAGCCGCAGTTGGGACACGTCTTATGGCTCGAAAACCACTTGGGCTTTCCTATTATAGTGACATGCTCGTCATGTTCACAAAACCAGACGCCGTAATCCTTGGAGTTTAACTTCTCCTCAAGAATTTCGCTCTCATTGAGGTATTGGTCTTCCTGCACGGTGCCCAAGCGGCGCATAAGACGATTGCACTCAGGGCATTTGCGCGGCCGGTGATAAAGCGCCTTGCGCCCACCGAATATGCCAGCGATGCCCACCAAGGCGGCGAGTATCGCCGACACAATAGGGTTGTTGCGGGCATAATTGCCAATGATACGTGTTTCCTCTTTCCAGCGCTCTCTCGAAGTGAGGGGCGCGGATCGATCAAAGAGCCGCAAGCGCTCCAGCGACGCACGGGTTCCGCTCACAATACCCTCCTCAAACCGGCCCTCCCGAAACTCAGGCAAAATGATGCTGTCGATGATGCGCTGCGTCATCCCGTCGAAGACGGCCGGATAGCCGGACCCAATCGCGATACGAATTTTCCGGTCACCTTTTGCAACCAGCATGACAATGCCGTCATTCCGCTCCGCGTTGCCAACACCCCATTTGTTGAACAGGTTCTTGGTGTATCGCTCAATTGAGCCGGTCCATCCGTAGTCCGCTAACCGATCGATCGTCACCACGGTCATCTCATGATCGCGCTCAGCGCGGGCCTCGCGAAGCATCGTCTCAATCTCGGCTTCGGCATTCTCTGAGAGGATATCGGCGAAGTCATTGACGTAGATAGATTGCCAGTCGGGATAGGTTTCGGCGTGAACAGAACCCGTCCACAACAACATAATCAGCAAAATACTTCGAAACACCGTGCCTCTCCCTGAGTAGGTCTTACTGTCTTTATATCAGGAACTTGTCCACGTCGTCCCCGGGCATTGCAGCACTCAGCCCGGAAAAGTCACCATTCGCCAGAATAGCCGAGCCTGTGTCATGAATTGCACGGTGCGTGACACGCGCTAAAGCTGACCCGAGCGAAATCCTGGCGATGCCAATCGCTGCGAAGTCGGCGCGGCTATAGTTGGAATAGGGTCCGGCAGCCAACACATTCACAGGCTTGGTGGTGGCCGCCACAATGCGTTTAAGGTCGTCAAACGACTTGGGGATTGGAACATATAGCCCATCCGCACCCGCATCATCAAACGCCCTGATACGCCGGATCGCCTCGTCGAGGTCGTAGCCGTTTGTCATCACGCCATCTGCGCGTGCTACAAAGAAGAAATCGTTCGGAAGAGCGCGCGCTGCGGATGCGGCAGCTCGGACCCGCTCGACCGCGAGATCGAACTCATATGTCTTTTCAGACGCGCCGATCGTGTCTTCTATGCAGATGCCTGCCAAGCCTATTTCAGCTGAAAGACGGATAGTTTCTGCACAAGTATCCGGATCAGGACCAAACCCGTCTTCGAAGTCGCCCGATACCGGTATTTGTACGGCCGAGATCAGGTCCTGCGCATGTGCCAGCGCCTGATCACGGCTGACATGACCCCCGTCCGGCAATCCGAGGGTAAACGCATGTGCCGCAGAAGACGTCGCAATCGCCTTGGCCCCCAAGCCTGCGAGCATCTTGGCCGAGCCGATGTCCCAGGCATTGGCGAGTACGAAGGGGTTTCCGGGCTGATGTAGGTCGCGAAAGGTCATGGTGCGATTTCCTGTGCAAAGCTGAGCAAGGTGTCCAAGGCCGACGCAAAAGCATCATCCGCAATGGTCATAGCCACACGAATATGACCTGCTGCGGCTTGGCCAAAACTTTCGCCGGGCATCACAGCAATATGATGTCTGTCGAGTAACTTATTGGCAAATGCCTCACCAGACAAACCGGTGCTCCTGATATCAAGCATGACATACATTGCCCCAGAGGCGGGGACGTGGCGTACCAGATTTTGCTGAGCCAGAAGCTCATAGGCGATGTTGCGGCGGCGACGAAATGGTGCGGCCACCTTCTTCTCCAACTCGGGTCCGTTGGTCAGTGCGAAAAGGGCTGCGTCCTGAATATAGCCTGGAACGCCATAGGTGGTGTTGGTCGCGAGATTGATGAGATGGCCGATGACCGCCTCCGGACCGACGATCCACCCGACGCGAGAACCGGTCATCGCATGGCTTTTTGACATTGAACCGACCACCAGTGTTCGTTCAACCATGTCGGGTAAAGCTCGGGGGCTGATATGCTGGCCTTCCCAAATCTGAGTGTCATAGACTTCGTCAGAGATCAGCCAAAGATCATGATCAATACAGGCTTGGGCAATCCCTTCAATCGTATCTCGATTATAGACAACGCCTGTTGGGTTGTTGGGGGAGTTGATTAAAAGCGACTTGGCGCCTTTTGCTGCCGCGTTCAGGTCTGTCCGTTGCGGCTGAAAGTCCTGCTCAGGTCGTGTCAGCACCGCTCGAGGCGTGGCACCGACAGCCCGTAATGTACCGGGATAGGTCGCATAATATGGATCGCAATAAAGCGCTATATCCCCTTGATCGCAAACAGCGTGATGGCTGGCAAAGAGCGCCGCCTGCCCACCCGGGGTAATGAGCACGTTGCCGCGGTGCGTTGGAACGCCGGTCTGGTCCTGCACGCGCGACGCAACGGCATCTCGCAGCCCATCGACACCCGGCACCATCGCATAACCCGTATGTCCCGACTTGGCCGCTGCATGCATGGCGTCGAGGATGACCGGATCGGTGCGGATGTCATGTTCACCAATGGTCAGTTCGATGACATCAACACCATCGGCAACCATTTGACGGGCGCGATAGAACACGCTCCAGCCATCATCACCGTCGGCGTTCAGCGTAGATATGCGGGTCGAAATATTCATGTGCGCAGGGAGCCCGTCAGGCGTTCGTCTGTCAAATCGAAAGTCAGATCGGTAAGAATTTGTGACCTATTCTGGAAGCTCATCCAGCGTTGCCTGAAACTTTTTGGTCAAGCCTGCGCGTACAATTTTGTAAGATGTCACAATGCGGTCACGTAACTCATCTTCCGGCACTGCATACCAGTCGACCCGAACCCACGAGCGATGGAAGTAGGGAGCCTTATCCGCGCGCGCCATCTCGATCAGCAACTCTGCATCTTCGATCGAAGGTGTTTTTACAGAGACACCGTCATTCGCCATCCCGATGCAGGCGAACATCTTGCCACCAACTTTCCAAGCGTCGTGTCCGCCGCCCCACGGATCAGACCAATCCGCACCGGGCAAGGCTTTGCAAATCGTGTTTACTTTATCTCGGCTCATCTTGCCATGTTGCGCTATTGATCTGCGTCAGTCTACTGACACGGGATCGCCGCGCAAATATCGAGGCCCTGTGCCAAATCGTTTTGCCCGATCTCTGGGGTTGTAGAGCGCACATTTCTTCAAGCTTAAACAACCGCACCCGATGCAGCTGTCCAAACGATCCCGCAAGAGCTCCAACCCGGCAATTCGCGCGTCGATATCATGCCGAAAGCCACGAGCCATCCGGTTCCACGCGGTGATGTCCGGCGCTGTCCCGGCCGGGAGTTGGGCCAGATGCACACCGATCTCGGCCAGCGAAAAGCCCAGTTCCTGCGCGATCATCACGAAGCTCAACCGTCTGATGTCGGAGCGTTCAAACCGCCGTTGTCCTCCGGGCGTCCGAGAAGACATTACCAATCCTTCCGACTCGTAGTGCCGGATGGCCGAAACCGACAAGCCCGTGCGCTCGGCCAGTTGACCAATAGACAGTCCTCTTTTTGTTAATGCTCTGTTTTGCATGGATTCTCTCCGATTGACCTAAAGCTTACTAGAGGAATTAAAGTGAAAACAGTTTTAAATCAGACAGAAAGGAACAAGAAGATGTCTGAACCAAAATTGGAACATGTCAATATCACCGCATCCGATCCAAAGGCGACCGCCAGAATGCTGCGCGAATTGTTTTCGTGGAACGTCAGATGGGAAGGTGAGGCTAAAGCCGGTGGCTACACGATCCATGTCGGAGGGGTTGATAACTACATCGCGATCTATTCTCCGAAAGTTCAAACCGCGCCTAAGAATAACAATTATGCCATGACCGGCGGGCTGAACCATGTGGGCGTCGTGGTGGATGATCTCGACGAGACCGAGGAGAGGGTGATTGCCCTTGGCTTCAAGACCGTAAATCACGGCGATTACGAGCCAGGGCGTCGGTTCTACTTTCACGATGCCGATGACATCGAGTGGGAAGTTATAAGCTACAGTTGATTTCGAATGACGCTCTCGCGTCATCCGACCGACGCGAGAGGGGCCAGCCCCTCTCGCACTCTCCCCGGGATATTTTGAAACATGGGAAGGCTTGACCACGGCGCTCATCGGGTCGTATGACAGTTTCATGACCAAGACATGCATCCTGATTTGCTGCTGCATTACCATCTGACATCTGTCGGCTGGGTCTTTGGTATTTCCTCTTTAAGTTGAACTTGCTAAGCCCCACCGGGACAGGCTTAACCCTGCGCGCGAGGCTTTATGACCATCCAATTGCACAACACAGCGACCCGTAAAAAGGAGGTATTTCAACCTCTCGATCCGTCGAATGTGCGGATGTATGTCTGTGGGCCAACGGTCTATGATCGTGCGCATCTGGGCAACGCCCGCCCAGTGCTGGTCTTTGATGTGCTGTTCCGGCTGCTGCGCCACGTTTATGGCGAAAAATCAGTGACCTACGTGCGAAACTTCACGGATGTGGATGATAAGATCAACGCGACGGCTCTGGCCCGCAAAGAGGCAGGGGCTGCGGGCAGTCTGGAAGATCTCGTGCGCGAACGCTCTGATGAGACGATCCGTTGGTATCACGAGGATATGGATGCGCTCGGCGCACTGCGCCCCACTCACGAACCGCGTGCGACCGAATTCATCTCTCAGATGATTGCCATGATCTCGGAGCTGATGGCGAAGGACCACGCCTATGCCAAAGAAGGCCACGTGCTGTTCCGTGTTCGGTCTTACAAGGAATACGGCAGACTGTCGGGTCGCTCTGTTGACGACATGATCGCTGGTGCCCGAGTGGAGGTTGCGCCGTTCAAGGAAGATCCGATGGATTTTGTGCTATGGAAACCCTCCACTGACGAGCTACCCGGCTGGGACAGCCCATGGGGCCGAGGGCGTCCAGGTTGGCACATCGAATGCTCCGCCATGGCGTTTGATCTGCTCGGGGATAGCTTCGATATCCATGGCGGCGGCAATGATCTGCAATTTCCGCACCACGAAAACGAGATTGCACAGTCCAAATGTGCAGGCCACGGGTTCGCGCAAGTCTGGATGCATAATGAGATGTTGCAGGTCGAGGGCAAGAAGATGTCCAAGTCGTTGGGCAATTTCTTCACCGTTCGCGACTTGCTGGAGCAGGGGGTCCCCGGCGAGGTGATACGCTTTGTGATGCTGTCCACGCATTACAGGAAGCCGATGGACTGGACGGAGAAGAAGCGACAGGAGGCAACTGAAACACTCCGAAAATTCTCCAGTGCCGCAATTGAGTTCCCTTCGGAAGAGCCAAACGAAGATTTCGTTTTTGAGCTTGGTGAAGATCTAAATACTTCTGAAGCGATTACGCTCCTAAACGAGTACTTTGATCGGGATGACCGCGAACAATTGAACGCTTGCGCAAAATTTCTTGGTTTTGATTTGTGGAAAATACTGCAGTCTGAATGGGCCCACCCGTTCAAATATTCTAATGATAGTGAGATGGGAAACTTACTAGAAGGCTCGGACTACAATCCTACAGTGGGAGTTATTGGTTGGGGACCAATAAGTGATGAACTTAGAGACGCTGCCAGCGCTCTTGTACTTCGTTGGTTATCTCACAGACGCTTGCAAAATTGGAAAGATGCAGATGCGCTCAAAGAAGAGGCGGCGCGAGCAGGGGTGGGTCTACGCGCTACAAAGTCGGAAAACGGTATTAATGGCGGTGTTGCGAGTCTGAGTTCTTGGAAGATAGATCCCACCCAGTTGGAGGCCCTCAAATGACGCGCGAACGTCTCTCTTTGTTCGACACGACGTTGCGCGACGGGCAACAGACCCAAGGGGTGCAATTTTCGACCTCTGAAAAACTTCGTATTGCCGAGGCGTTGGACCAGCTTGGGGTCGACTATATCGAGGGTGGCTGGCCTGGGGCAAATCCAACCGATAGCGAATTCTTCGACAAGACCCCGAAGACCCATGCCACGATGACCGCCTTTGGTATGACAAAACGGGCCGGCCGTTCTGCAGAAAACGATGACGTCCTGGCCGCTGTGATGAATGCCGGTACGCCCGCAGTCTGTCTGGTCGGCAAGTCGCATGATTTCCACGTGGAAAAAGCGCTTGGGATCAGTCTCAATGAAAATCTCGAAAATCTGTCGGCAAGCTTCAAACATCTGACTGCGCAGGGCCGTGAGGCGCTTTATGACGCGGAGCACTTCTTTGACGGCTACAAGTCCAACCCCGAATATGCACTGAAGTGTCTGCATGCTGCTTTTGACGCCGGTTGTCGCTGGATTGTACTTTGTGACACCAATGGAGGGACACTGCCGGCCGAGATTGGCAGGATCACCAAGGCGGTCATTGATAGCGGCATTCCGGGCACCCATGTTGCCATCCATACGCATAACGACACCGAAAATGCGGTGGCGGGTACCTTGGCGGCAATTGACGCGGGCGCGCGACAAATTCAGGGCACTCTGAACGGGTTGGGCGAGCGATGTGGCAATGCCAATCTGACCTCCCTGATCCCAACTTTGGTTCTTAAGAAGCCATATCGCAGCAGGTTCGAGACCGGCATAGACGCGGAAAAACTGCATTTACTGACGCGGGTCTCGCGCATGCTGGATGACATTTTGAATCGAGTGCCCAACAAACACGCCGCCTATGTCGGCGCATCTGCTTTTGCGCACAAGGCGGGATTGCATGCGTCTGCTATTCTGAAGGATCCCACGACTTATGAACATGTCGATCCGGATGTGGTTGGAAACGCACGAATTATTCCAATGTCCAATCAGGCCGGGCAATCCAACCTGAAGAAACGTTTGGCTGACGCGGGCATAGAAAATATTGATACCAATGTGTTGCCGCGCATTCTTGAAGTCATCAAGCAGCGTGAAGACGAAGGATATTCCTACGACACAGCCCAGGCATCATTTGAACTGCTGGCCCGGAAAGAACTGGGGCAGTTGCCAAGCTTCTTCGAGGTAAAACGGTACAAGGTGACCGTCGAGCGCCGCAAGAACAAGTACAACAAGATGATCAGCCTGTCGGAGGCGGTGGTCGTCGTCAAAGTTGGTGATCGGAAAATGCTTTCGGTATCTGAGTCGCTTGACGAGGTCGGTTCGGATCGGGGTCCGGTCAATGCACTCTCCAAGGCATTGGCGAAAGACCTTGGGCCCTATTCCGCGATGTTGGAAGATATGCGGCTGGTCGATTTCAAGGTTCGTATCACGCAGGGCGGAACCGAGGCGGTCACGCGGGTTATCATTGATAGCGAAGACAGCAGTGGGCGGCGTTGGTCGACAGTTGGGGTCAGCCCCAATATCGTAGATGCGTCTTTTGAGGCGTTACTAGACGCCATCCTTTGGAAACTGGTTCAGGAAGGCGCGACCGCGTGAGTCTGGATGCCTGTCTGACACTTGTCGAACGGGCTGATCCGGATCGGTTCGCCGCTATCCGCGCACTGCCGGAAGATGTTCTGGCGAAGCTGCTTCCGATTCTGGCCTTCAATATTGAGGTGAGCCGCGCCCCGTGGGTGACTCAGGAAGCTATGATTGCTGAGATGCGCCTGCAGTGGTGGCGCGACGTCCTTGAGGAGATTGCCGAGGGAAAGCCCGTTCGGGCGCACGAGGTCTCATCGCCTTTAGTCGACGCGTTGACGCCAGATCTCGCTCGGCAGCTTGATCTGTTGGTCGCAGCGCGCCGGTGGGATATCTACTCTGATCCGTTTGAAAATGTCGGGCATCAGGACGAATATCTCCGAGACACCGGTGGCGTTCTGATGTGGGTGATGGCTGCAAGCCTTGGAGGGCGTAATCAGGATGCTATCCGGCATTTCGGTATGGCTGTGGGGGCTGCCGGGTTTCTCAAAGCCATGCCAGCGCTGCAGGCTGCCGGGAAATCACCGGTTTTGGGCGACTTGAGCGGAAAGCAATCTTTGGCAGACAGGGCGATGGCGTGGCTCCATCACGCACAATCCGCCCGCCGTGATATCGACGCGGTCGCAACACCCGCGCTGCTGACTGGATGGTGGGCTCGCCCAATCCTGACCGGTCATCAAAGCGGTGATCAGCAAACGATAGAACGGGCCACGAACCCCAGCGAGTTCCAGCGGCGCGCGCGCTTGGCAAAGCTTGGCCTTCTGGGCTGGTGGCGCTAGCTCTGTGGAACAAGAGGGCGCACGCGGCGTTCTCCCAGTCCATTGCAGGAGTTTTCTGATGACATTCGCCGCACTTTATCTGATCGCCTTCGTTCTTTTTCTTGGGATCGACTACTTGGGTTTGAGCTATATCGTGAAGCCCGTATTTGAACGCGACATCGGACATCTTTTGCTGGATGACTTGCGGATTCTCCCGGCGTTCGCATTTTATGCGTTTTTCGTGCTCGGTGTGACGTGGTTCGTGTCCTATCCCGGTACGACTGGTGGCAAGAGCCTACTTTGGGTCTTTGCATCAGCCGCCTTCATTGGCGCAATGGCCTATGGCACCTATGAGTTCACCAATCTGGCGACACTAAAGGACTGGACGTGGACGATGGTCATGACCGACTTGGCTTGGGGCACTATTTTGACAGGCACATCTGCCGCGTTGAGTGTGCTGATTGTCCGCTTGTTTCAGGGGGCGGGCACCAGCTGAGTAATGCCCACGGCCCCGGCGCGTGCCAGTTCGGGATTCAAGGACATGGGGATATATTCGCCCCGACGCCACAAAACGCCCAGATCATCGTAATGGCGTGACAAAGGATGGCCAGATTGACCGGTGGATATGATGAAGAGAGAGCTGTCGGGATCAGCAAAGTCGTAGACGCCACGGAAGCCAGCCGCATGTACGTTCAGAAACGGATCCTCGCCCGTTCCCGAGGTCCTACCGCGCATCAGGGTATTGTCACCGCCAGAGGTCGACTGCCTGATATTCACAAAAGCCGATAGCACGGGAATAGTGCCAAGAACCTGATGGTCGTGGGTTGCCTCATGGGCATCGCCCCAACGCCAGCTTTCGATATTCGGTCCGTATTTTTCGGTCAGAAAGACAAGCGCATCGTCCAAGGCAAACCGGGACATATCCGTGCAGGTTTCTTCAGGCGCGGATTGAACGACATCGCACCAGACCCCGGCGCCGCTTGCGTTGCGGAACACGCGTTCAATGAAAATCGGCTCGACATGGGTGAACTCGGTGTGAAGTGGGCCAAGTTCGTCGCGGATCAGACGGGTCTGCAAGGCGCGCAACCATGCTGCGTAGATTAGCGGCTCAGGCAGATGCTCAGACATCTCGCCATTCCACTGCGCCATGAGTTCCAATGCGCGCTGGCGTTTCCGGTCGGGTGAACCTTCGGGCGCCGCTTCTCCGGTGAACCAAAGATCGCCAGCCACCAATGGTAGCAGCGCTCGCGCCGTAAAGCTGACAGTATCCAATTGCGCTTCGACGAAGCTGTCACGTGTATGAACCTGGCGATTGAGCATTAAGCGGCGCCAGCGCTGAACCCTCTGCGTGTCGCCATATGTAAAGCTGACATGGTTTGGAAAGGGACGCGACAGCGTCTTGTTATTGGTATTTCCTACAATTCCGGTCTTGGGCGCGCGAAACTCAGGATTCGAAGCGTAGGGCATGACGCCTTGCCAACGGTTCTGCGCCAGCCACCCCGGGGCAGGGATGCGGCCTTCGCTTTGGTGTGCAACATTGCGACGCGGGACATTCCCAATGGTTTTGAGCGCGATCCGATCTTGATCCGCGATTGTCAGGTTCTGCGCTGGAGCGACGTAGTCTTTAGCGGCCTCTATTATCTCGCCCAAAGACTGAGACCGATTTATCGCCAGCGCGGCTTGCATCGAGGTGTTGCGATCCGTCAGCGCAGTCCATGACAACGCCGTAACGTGCCCCGGCGGTGTGATCGTGCCTAGCTTATAATGCTCGCCTGGCAGAACCGGTCCGTTATCGGTCCATTGAAGCTGGATTGTAACCGGATTTGCGTCCTTGACCTCAATAATAGACTGACGTGAGCGGAAAGGTTTAAATCCATCCGGGGTCAGATACTCATTTGAGTTTTCGGGGTTCAATCTTTCGATGAAGACATCTTGGTCATCCACATAGGCCGTGGTGAGCCCCCAACCTGTACGGTCGGAGCGTCCGCTAAGGACAACAGGCATCCCCGGAATTGTGCCGCCAATAACGCCGCCGCTTTCCAGTTCGAGGCGTGCCAAATACCAGATGGATGGCGCAGACAGTCCCAAATGCGGATCGTTTGCCAGAAGCGTACCTCCTGCCGCGGATCGGTCTGGTGCGGCGGCAAAGGCGTTTGACGCCCCCGCCAATTTTCGACGCGGAAACGGCGACAGTGGATCATCTATGAAGGGCGCGCCTTCGGCATATCGGGGAATGTTGGTGTCCGGAAACAAAGCCGCGTAATCAAGCTGTGCAACACCATTGCCTGGCGCATCCGGAAGAATGTCCATTACACGCTCCGGTGGCAGGATCAGCGATGTTCTCGCCCGGATAACTTCTTCCTCAAGATGACCGCTGAGTTGCAACGCCATGATGTTAAGGACCGCGAGACTGTCTGCGGGCTGCCACGGTGCGATTGCGTTGGAGAACAGGAACAGTTCTGGTGCCCCACGCCCTAGGGCTCCCTGATTGACTTGCCGCAACCACGCATTGACGCCCTCTGCATAAGCATTGAGCGCGCCAAGCGTTATCTCATCTTGAGCCGAAACCGAGCGTTGCGCATGACCGTAGAGATCAAGACGCCTCAGCAATTTGTCGATCGGCAGGGTTCTTTCTCCAAACAACTCAGACAAGCGACCTTGTGCGGTGCGCCGGAGCATTGTCATTTGCCACAGACGATCCTGAGCGTGCGCAAATCCCAGGCCGAAATAGACATCTTCGTCCGATTGCCCAAAAATATGAGGCAGGTTGGAATTGTTTCGCACGATTTCGACAGGCTCGGTGATCCCATCGACCTGGTGCGTTGCAGAATAGTCAGGCAGGGACCGTGAAGCGAAATAATAAACCAACACCAAGACAAACGCCGTCAAGCAGGCCAGAACCAGAAAGAGCCGCAATGACCAGCGGAAGACTGTGCTCATGAGGGAAGCTCGCTATTGACGCCTTGAACGGTGTCGTTACATCGGATGTTGAGCATAATCAAATGGATCGGAGAATGCCTTATGGCAAAAGTGAGTTTTCTTGGGCTTGGCGTCATGGGTTACCCGATGGCAGGGCATCTGGTCAAAGCCGGCCACGAGGTGACGGTCTATAACCGCTCATCCGAAAAAGCGAAATCATGGACGGAGGAGTTCGGCGGAACTTCAGCGTCAACACCGCGCGAGGCGGCTGGAGGCGCTGATTTTGTCATGGCCTGCGTCGGCAATGATGATGATCTGCGCTCGGTTGTGCTGGGCGACGATGGCGCGCTGGCTGGCATGGGGGCAGGCAGCGTCTTTGTCGATCACACCACAGTATCTGCGCAGGTCACGCGCGAACTTTATGGCGCTGCGGATGCCGCACAGGTCAGTTTCGTGGACGCACCTGTTTCTGGCGGGCAGGCCGGGGCTGAAAACGGACAGCTGGTTGTGATGTGTGGCGGCGATCAAGGCGCTTATGATCGGGCTGAACCGGTAATCGACGCCTACTCAAAGCTGTGCAAGCGGCTCGGAGAAAGTGGTGCTGGCCAGTTAACCAAGATGGTCAACCAGATCTGTATCGCCGGGTTGGTACAAGGTCTGTCCGAGGGGCTCCATTTTGCAGAGAAAGCCGGGTTGGACGGGCGCGCGGTCGTCGATGTGATCGGCGGAGGGGCAGCAGGTTCGTGGCAGATGGTCAACCGCTATGAAACCATGATCGATGACGAATTCGAGCACGGATTTGCCGTGGACTGGATGCGTAAAGACTTGGGAATCTGCCTAATGACCGCCAACGAAAATGGTGCAGCGCTGCCAGTCACAGCGCTTGTGGATCAGTTTTACAAGGAAGTACAAAAAATGGGCGGCGGACGCTGGGACACATCCTCCCTGATCGCACGGTTGAGAAAGCTTGACGGATAGGGTGACCTAGAGCGGTCAGCTTGAACATCAGCCGAAGATCCGAATACCTCCAACGCCTTGGAAGCATTTTAGACGGTCCTCGAAAGACGCGGTTTTACCATCCAATCGAGCCACCTTAGTCGTCTCGCCCGGGTTCAGTTGGATCGCTGGAGAACAGCGCAATCTTGTTGCCTTGAGGGTCGCGAAGGTAAGCGACGAAGAAATGGGGTCCATATGACGCGCGGAAACCCGGCTGGCCTTCGTCAACGCCGCCTGCAGATAGCGCTGCAGCGTGAAGGTCACGCACTTGGCTTTGGCTGCGCGCCTCAAACGCTATCATAGCACCATTTCCAGCCGAGGCCGCACGTCCATCGAAGGTCGGCTTTACGTAGAAATCCGGCTGAATGGGCATTTTTCCGGGCGCGACGGGCAGGGTGTAACTCAAGCCTTCGCTTCCTTCTTCCATGGCGTAGCCCAAGGCAGGCAGAAAGGCGGAGTAAAACCGCTTTGCAGCAGCCATGTCATCGGCACCAACGGTAACATAAGCAATCATGCCGCTACCCTTTTTTGGGAGATTCAAGAATTGCCGCGAAAACACATCCCGGACTGCCAAGCCGCCGTCATCGACGGCTTAGCAAGATGCGTCCGTTAAGGAATGATGCGGGTGTATTTATTGCCCTCGACCGAAGCCCCGGCAATTAGCCCGGCCTGGCCAAAGACCAATGCCACCACGGGGGTCAGGGCGGTCGTCGTATCGACGCCAAGTTGACCAGCGTCAGTTTGAACGGTCACGCGCGCATCGGCCCCTGCGACCCAGCCCGGAGACCGACGGAAATCGTTCAACGCCTCTTGCGTCATGAAGAACAAGGCGTGAGCATATTGTTGCACGCCGAGTTGCAGACCAAAGCTCGCGCCCGCCACGGAGTAGTAGTCAACTGTTGCATCGTTGATCCGCAAGGCGCCGCGCCCGTAGGAGCCGCCCAATGTAATCAAACCGGCCTCCGAAACCAGCGGCATCATTAGAATGCCGGCAGCTTTTGCGGCAAGATCGGCAGATCCATCAACGTTCGCATACATGAAATTGAAGGCTTCATCGACGCGCGCATCGATCTTGGCCGATCCCGGACTCCCAATGCCATTTCCGCAAGCGGTCAAAAAGGATGCGCCGGATAACGCCAGCATATGCCGACGGGAAAACTGTGTCATGGTATCGCCTGTGCTCTGTTATGCCCCTTTTACCGAGGCTTGGGCGGACTATACGCCTTTTTCAGGCGAGTGTCACGTCACAACACCAGGCAAGCCTAGCCATTCAGAAGTTCTGCCACGCGGGGTGCGAAATAAGTCAGAATCCCATCACAGCCTGCGCGTTTGAACGCGATCAGGCTTTCCAGCATGACTTGCGTGTCGTCGATCCAGCCGTTTGCTCCGGCCCCCATGATCATCGCGTACTCGCCTGACACTTGGTAAGCATATGTTGGTGCTCCAAACTGATCTTTGACACGTCTGCAGATGTCGAGATATGGCAAGCCAGGTTTGACCATGACCATATCGGCCCCTTCCTGAAGATCGCGGGCGACCAACCGCAGGGCTTCATCGGAATTGGCAGGGTTCATCTGATAGGTCTTCTTATCACCGACCAACGCACCGGACGCGCCCACCGCGTCACGAAATGGTCCATAAAAACCCGACGCATATTTGGCGGCGTAGCTCATGATAGCCGTATCTTTGTGACCCTCGACCTCAAGCGCGTTTCTGATGGCGCCTATCCTGCCATCCATCATATCAGAGGGTCCCAGAATATCAGCGCCAGCTTCCGCTTGCGCCAGCGCCATTTTCACCAAGGCTTCGACCGTCTCGTCGTTGAGGATTGCACCGTCGCGCACGACCCCGTCATGGCCGTTGGCGTTGTAAGGGTCCAACGCCACATCGGTCATTATGGCAATCTCTATTCCCGCATCTCGGATTGCGGAGATGCACCGGTTCGACAGATTGTCAGTGCTCCATGCCTCTTCGCAAAGTTCCGTCTTCAGAGACGGGTCGATATAGGGGAATATACATATTGCGGGAATTCCGAGCGATGCTGCTTGAGTTGCTGCTTGGACAACCCGGTCGATGGTAAGGCGCTCAACACCCGGCATGGACGGAATAGATTGCGTCGCATCGCTGCCCTCCATCACAAAAACTGGCCAAATCAGATCGTCCACACCGATTGTATTTTCCTGCGCCAAAGCGCGCAGTTGCGCCGTGCGACGCAGACGTCGAAGGCGGGCAATTGGGGTAGGCGCAACAAGTGGTGTCATTTCTGGCTCAATCATGGCTTGGTGTTTTGACCGTCATAAAGTGGTGCCACGGTTGCCTGACATTCTCAAGTGTGGCATTTGCCCAAAGTCGACCGCTGAAGGTCACACCCACTCACGACGAAGGCCGAAAAACTTGGATTGGTATTCCACCGCATTTGAGCTGATCGATTTGCGCTCGTTCTCGAACCTGTGGTTCTGGATCATGCTTGCCGTAATCTGGTCAACAGCCAGTCATTTCGTCTTGGGTGTGCCTTATGATCTGGTCGTCCGAGCCGCCCGAAACGGTGGGCAGGCCGAGCAGGACATGATTGATCTAGTGCGCATCAATGCTGGCCGGTTGATCTATATTGCGGATGTGGCAGGCAGTTGGCTGATCGCAATCGGTTTTTGTCTGATCTCGAGCTTGGTTCTCATGGGGTTTGCTTATGGCGTCGAGTTCTGCCAGGCTGTCGTGCTGATTTTTGCGCCAATGATGATCGTGTTCGTCCTGACCGTACGTCGTGCGCGCACAATTGTTGGCCTGCCCGGGGCCGAAACCCGCAAAGCGCTTCGGGGTCATCGCCTGATCGTGCAGGTGATTGGTATGATTTCGATCCTGATCACCTCTATGTGGGGCATGTTCTATAGTCTCTCAGTGGGCGTTTTGGGAAGTTGACCTTCGTGCCAGTCAGCGTAGATCAGCATCCATGACAAGTTCATCCCACATCACTGTCAGCGGTGCGCCGGAAGGGTTTGACGCTCGGCTGGTCGTGCAGGAGCTTGAGCGTGCTAATGGTCCGGTCATCCATGTGGCCCGCGACGACAAACGCCTTGCTGCCATGCGCGCAGGCCTCGCATTCTTTGCGCCAAATGTGCCAATTCTGAATTTTCCAGCGTGGGATTGTCTGCCTTATGACCGCGTGTCGCCCAATGCCGATGTGGCGGCGATGCGTATGGCCACACTGGCTGCGTTGGTGCAGGGGGTGCCGGGGCCCTTCGTGTTGCTGACGACGCTGGCCGCCGCCACGCAGAAGATCCCCGCGGGCAGTTTGTTAAAGGACGCTTCCTTCTCGGCAACGGTTGGTCAGCAGATAGATGAAAGAGCCCTGCGCACATTTCTGGCGCGCATGGGCTTCTCGCAAAGCCCAACCGTGATGGAGCCGGGTGACTATGCGGTGCGGGGCGGGATCATCGACATTTATCCGCCTGGCGAGACAGGCCCGGTCCGGCTTGATCTCTTTGGTGATGTGCTGGATGGCGCCCGCCGGTTCGATCCAGCTACGCAGCGCACCATCGAGAAGCTGGGAGAGGTCGAGCTGGCGCCGGTATCGGAGGTTATTCTGGATGATGCGGCCATCACCCGGTTCCGCCAGAACTATCGGATAGAGTTTGGCGCCGCGGGGACAGATGATCCTCTTTACGAGGCTGTTAGTGCAGGGCGCAAGCATCAGGGGATGGAACATTGGTTGCCATTCTTTCACGAACGGCTTGAGACGATCTTTGATTATCTACCAGACGCTCCTGTACTGCTTGATGATCAACTTGCGGCTGCTCGCATAAGCCGGTGGGAGGGGATCGCCGACCAATATGACAACCGTATCGAAGCGATGAAATCCAAGTCGCGAATAGACACGGTTTACAAGCCGGTTCCGCCAGAGGCGCTCTACCTTGATGACGCAGCGTTCGAAACCTCGGTAGCAGAACATCGGGTTCTCAACCTCATAAGCCTTCCACAGGCTACCGGTCCGGGCGTGATCGACGCGGGAGGGCGTGTTGGTCGCAACTTCGCACCGGAGCGCCAATCTGATGGCGTCAACGTTTTCGAAGCATTGGCCGACCACATTCGTGATCAGTTGAAAACACGTTCCGTTGTCGTCGCCAGCTTTTCTGATGGCGCACGGGAACGTCTGTCTGGTTTGCTGGAAGATCAGGACTTGCACGGTGCGCGTGATGTAGACGACATCCGAGCGCTGGAGGAGGGTCGCGTCCACCTAACTGTTTGGCCATTGGAGGAAGGGTTCACCGCGCTCGGTCTGGCCGTGATTTCGGAACAAGATGTGCTGGGCGACCGCCTTGTCCGAGGTGCACGCAAGCGGAAGCGGGCTGAGAATTTCCTGACGGAGGCACAATCTCTATCGCAGGGCGATCTTGTGGTTCACGTAGATCACGGGATCGGGCGCTTCATGGGTCTTGAGACAGTGACAGCCGCCGGTGCACCTCACGAGTGCATCCTGTTGGAATATGCGGGCGGGGACAGGCTGTTTCTACCTGTCGAGAATATCGAACTTCTGTCACGCTACGGGCACGAGGAAGGGCTTCTCGACAAATTGGGCGGTGGCGCGTGGCAAGCCAAGAAAGCCCGACTGAAAGAGCGCATTCGCGAGATGGCAGAGCGGTTGATCCGTGTTGCCGCTGAACGAGAGTTGCGTAAAGCACCGATAGTCGAGCCGCCACAGGATATGTGGGAGGCGTTTTGTGCTCGTTTCCCTTATGACGAAACCGAAGATCAGTTGACCACGATCGAGGCTGTTCTGGATGATCTCGGACGTGGTCGTCCGATGGACCGGCTGGTTTGCGGTGATGTCGGCTTTGGAAAGACCGAAGTTGCGATGCGCGCAGCATTCGTGGCGGCGGCCCAAGGGCTCCAGGTGGCCGTGGTGGCGCCAACCACCTTGCTCAGTCGGCAACATACCAACTCATTCAAAGAGAGATTTCGCGGATTTCCGATGAAGGTGCGCCAATTGTCTCGATTTGTGGGTGCCAAGGAAGCGGCCCTGACACGCGCAGAGATCAGCGAAGGAACCGCAGATATCGTCATCGGCACCCATGCGCTCTTATCCAAACAAGTGCGCTTCAAAAATCTCGGGCTGCTTATTGTCGATGAAGAACAACATTTTGGGGTACAGCACAAAGAGCGTTTGAAGCAGATGCGCTCGGATATTCACGTGCTGACGCTGTCGGCGACGCCGATCCCTAGGACATTGCAACTCTCTCTGTCTGGCGTACGTGAGTTGTCGATCATAGGAACACCTCCTGTTGATCGCTTGGCTATCCGAACCTATGTCAGCGAATTTGATGCGGTCACGATCCGCGAGGCGCTGTTGCGAGAACACTACCGCGGCGGTCAAAGCTTCTATGTGGTGCCCCGCGTCTCGGATCTGCCCGAGATCGAAGAATTCCTGAAAACCCAAGTGCCCGAGGTGTCTTATATCGTGGCTCACGGACAGATGGCCCCGGGTGAGTTGGACACGCGTATGAACGCATTTTACGACGGCAAATATGATGTGCTTCTGGCAACCACGATCGTTGAGTCAGGCATTGATATTCCAACCGCCAACACAATGATTGTTCACCGGGCAGACATGTTTGGCTTGTCTCAGCTCTATCAAATTCGGGGGCGCGTTGGACGTGCGAAAACCCGGGCTTATGCCTATCTGACCACCAAACCTCGCGCCAAGCTGACCGCAACGGCTGAGAAAAGACTGCGAGTTCTGGGGTCCATCGACAGCCTTGGGGCCGGTTTCAATATCGCCAGTCAGGACCTCGATATTCGCGGTGCCGGAAACGTTCTTGGGGAAGAGCAGTCGGGCAATGTCCGGGAGGTCGGCTACGAACTGTATCAATCCATGCTCGAAGAGGCGATTGCCAAGATACGATCCGGGCAGATCGACATGGTGGAGGACGATGATCAATGGGCGCCGACGATCAACCTGGGCGTGCCGGTTCTGATCCCTGAGACCTATGTCCCGGATCTTGATGTCCGCTTGGGCCTTTATCGGCGACTGTCTGGCCTGACGACGAAGGTGGAGCTTGAAGGCTTTGCTGCCGAGTTGATTGACCGCTTTGGCAAGCTGCCCAAAGAAGTTAACACCTTGCTTCTCGTCGTGCGGATCAAAGCGATGTGCAAGCGGGCCGGAATCGCCAAACTCAATGGTGGTGACAAAGGGGCCACCATCGAATTCCACAATAACAAATTTGCCAACCCGGCAGGTCTCGTGGATTTCGTAAATGACGAGCGCAATCTGGCGCGGATTAAAGACAACAAGATTGTCGTGCGCCGCGACTGGAAAAAAGATGCCGACAAGATCAAAGGGGCTTTTGCAATCGCCCGTGATCTGGCCGAGAAAGCCGGCACCTTTAAGCCCAAGGTGAAGTAGCAGTCGCGACGCTACTGTTGTGTGTAATCGCGATAAAGTTCGATCATCGCCCGCTGACATCCCGGCTCTGCCTCATCCTTGATGATCATGATCTGACCTTGATGATAACCGCTTTCTGCCAGCAGCGGCGTCAAAGGATAAGTGGCTTTAAGCTCGTCAAGCGTCGCTGAGGTGCCAAAACTGATACCTGAATATTCTCCGCACACATCACCACAATCGCGCAAGCTGCGCGCATATCGCGTTGGTGCACATTGCGCGACAGGCTGAATGGCGCGAAGGGCTGATGGCATAAAAACCCAAGCAGCTGGATTGGCCGGATGAATGGCGTCGTCTTCAAAGGCGAGCCAGAACACCGAACCGAATAAAACGGCAGCCCCGGTCATCAATGTGATGGCAAGGACTATTACAAGATTGAGTGCAGTACGCGGAGCCAGTGTTAAACCTGTCCGGTGTACTCGCCCCGGGCGGGGTAGCTTTTCTCAATGGCGAAATCGACTGCGCTCAGCAACTCAGAAAAATGCGGACGCACAAATGGCATGGTTTGCACAGACATATAGTAAAGAGTCTGATCCGGGTTGATCAAAAACAGACCGGGTTCTGCGAACAAGGCAGGCTCTTCAATCCCGATGGAGGTTTTGCCACGTGACGTTGAAATATAAAGACCCCATTCGCGGGCCTTGGTCAGGTCCAGATCATAGGCGATCCGCAGGCTATCAGCATTGATCTTGTCAGCCATATCTTGGGCGCGGTCTTGCTGATCGGAACTGATCGCGACAGTCTTCACGCCGCGCTTGGCGAAGTCGGGCGTCAGACGTTCAAGCTCTTTGAGATAGGTTGCGCAGACCGGACAATGTAAACCGCGATAGAAACAGACGACTGTTCCGCGTTCAGAGTCATCAGAACTCAAATCGAACTGATTGCCATCCAAGAGCGGCAGATTGAGGTCGGGCGTTTTCTGGCGGGGCATAAGCATATGAAAGGTCCTTTCAGGTTCGGATAAATTCGTTCGCCGGCAAGCCGATACGTAAGGTCAACAAGGCCAAGGCGCTCAAGCACAGGCTGCCAAGTGCCAAGGGCAGGGGCGTACCATCAAAGGCAAGGCCGATCGGGATGGCGAGACAGACGCCAAGGATCGTCGCAATCGACCCGATGATAGATGCTGCCATTCCTGCGACCTCTCCAAGGGGCTCCATCGCCAAGGCGTTCAGGTTGCCGATGACAAATCCCACCATGAAGAACAGGCTGGTGATCCAGACCATAAACATCGGGAAAGGCAACCCACCGCTCAAAAGCAACCCAAGGACGACCGCAGAGATGGCTATTTGCCCGATGAAACCCGCATAAATCATCCAGCGCATGCCCAAAATCATGACCAGACGGGCATTGATGATGCTAGCTGTGCCACCCACCAGCGCAATGACAGCAAACCATGCCGGGAAGCTGTCAGCGCGATCGTAGGTGTCCGCAAAAATCTGTTGGGTCGAACTCAGTGTGCCGAACAGAAGCCCGAAGGTCATGGCCTGGGCAACCGCGCTTATCGTAAACGTACGGGAGGCCAGGCAAGTTCGAAAGGCTTCCAGCAGACGTTTGCCGCGGAAAGGTTTGCGCGCGGCTTTTGGCAGCGTTTCAGGTTGCCGGATCATCAGCCAAGAGGTGACGAGCAAAGCGAAAAGGACGAAGACATAGAAGATCGCGCGCCAACCGGACGCGTCGATTATGAATGCGCCCAGTAATGGGGCTGCGGCTGGTACCAAAGTAAATACGATCATTGCAAAAGACATGATCTGCGCCATGTCGCGCCCTGCATAAAGGTCGCGTATGATCGCCAGTGCGACGATGCGCGGACCCGCCACCCCAAGCCCTTGCAGCACTCGGGCAAGGATCATCTGTTCCATTGTCTCTGCCTGACCGGCCAGCAGGGCCCCTGCGCAGTAGACAGCTATGCCTGCAGCTATCACCGGTTTGCGCCCGAAAGCGTCTGACAATGGGCCAGTGAAAAGCGTGCCGACGCCCATACCAAAGACGAAGCTGGTGAGCACCAACTGGGCTCGGTTCACATCATCGGGCGTGATCGCCGCAGCAATCTCCGGCAGCGCTGGCAGCATGGCATCGATGGAGAAAGCGACCATGGCGAAATTCATTGCGATCAGCGCAACGAATTCCGGTTTGGACAGCGCTTTTGATACGTTCATTCTGATGCTGCAAGTTGTGCGGCGATATCTTCGATAACGCTGGTCCAAAGCTCGGCGGGTTGCGCTCCGGGTAATACATGCTGGTTGGCGACCACGAAGGTTGGCACACCTGTGACGCCGCGTTCGCGCGCATGGGCATCTCGGGCACGAATATCCTCGCTATCGGCATCGCTGCTCAAAAGTCTTTCGGTCATGGCCCGATCCATGCCGACGCCCTCTGCGATATCGAGAAGAACAGCGTGATCGCCGATGTCCAATCCCTCCACGAAATAGGCTTTGAACAGCCGCGCTATGACGGCGGTTTGGCGCCCCTCAAGGCCAGCCCAATGGATCAGTCTGTGGGCGTCAATCGTGTTGGGCGTACGTTTCATTGCCTCGAAGTCGATCTCCAAGCCCGCCGCCTTCGCAGCATCCGCAATCTGTGAATAGACACGCACAGCGTTCTCTTTGCCGCCGAACTTGGTCTCCAGATATCCACGTCGGTCCATTCCGCCCATAGGCATATCCGGATTCAATTGAAACGGGTGCCATTCGATCTGAAACGGATGGTCAGGATGTTTTTCAAGTGCCCGGTCAAGCCCGGCTTTTCCAATATAGCACCACGGGCAAATCGGATCAGAAATGATATCAAGCTTGACCATTGGTTTTCTCCAAAGCGAGACGCAATGCTTTGCGATTGAGTTTTCCGTTGCCACCTTTAGGCAGGACGTCGCGATGGATGTAAAGGCGGGGTTGCTTATAACGCGCTAGCATTTGTTCTGCATGAGCGCGCAGGACCTCTTCCCTTATCGGTAGGTTAGACGTGTAGATCAATGCGATCACGGTGGTGTCGGCCTTGGGGCTGTAGGCTACGGCAGCGGCATCTTGCACCTCATCAAGACCAACAAACGTAGCTTCCACCTCTAATGGAGAGACACGAAAGCCGCCTGCATTCAGCATATCATCATCGCGACCCAAAAATGTGATCGCTCCGTTTTCGCCCATGCTCACCGTGTCACCGGTCAGAAACCAATCCCCGGCGGCGTGCGGCGCATCAAGGTAGCCCAGAAACAGTCCCGGATCGGACCGATGAATGGCGAGCGTCCCAGCGGTCTCACGCAGGACAGGGTGCCCGGCTTCGTCAAGGACGGCGATGCGCCGACCGGGTTGCGGCCAGCCTGCGCAGGTGTCTTCAGCCGGGTTTTCAGGTGAGCCAGAGATGAAGGTAGAGCACTCCGACATGCCAAGTGCCTCATGCACATCGACACCGGTGCGGTTAGTCCATGTTTGTTTGAGGGCTGGCGTCAGCTTCTCCCCGGCAGACAGACCATGCCGCAGAGTGGTAAGTTTTGGTATATATTTTTTCTTCAACATCTGCCTGTAAACACCTGGTGCACCGGCAAAAATCGTCGCATCATACTTGTTGAGATATGAAAAAAGATCGACAGCCCTCGTGTCTGCTGCCGGAATCAAGGCCGTCGCGCCCATCGTCCATGGGTCCATCAGGCCAGTTCCCAGCGTATAGGTCCAGTTGAAGGCGCCCGCATGCATTAATCGGTCCGTTTGCAAGAGGCCATACCATCCATCAAACATCATGCGCCGCGCCCAGATAGCCCGGTGCGCATGACACACCCCGCGTGGACCTTGTGTCGTGCCGGATGTAAAAATGATGTAACCCAGCCGTTCTGGATCGCCAAGATGCGGCGCGGGCGTGTCCTCCACATGGTGCTCCCTTAGGTCTGACCACAACAGGCATTTGACCGCTTTCGGGACCGGTAGTTGACCCGCGCAAACAGTGAGATCGGGATCAAGCTCCTGTGTAATCTTGTCGATCTCGGGTTGGGTCAACTGGGCGGAGGTTGGCACGGGCACGGCACCAAGCCATAGCGTCGCAAGATACGTTACCGGGAAGGACAGATCGTTTCCCAAACGCATAAGCACGCGCGTTTGAGGCTTCACACCGTGGTATTGCAGCGCACCTGCGATTCTTCGAACCAGGGCTTCAATCTCCGCGAAGGTATAGGCCTCACTGGTCTCAGAACCACAAATCTCCAAAGCGATCTTGTCCGGCGTCTGGCGACCAGCAGTCAGCACATAATCCGCTAGATTGAACGGCGTAGGGCAGTCGGGGTAGGAGGATGTTTGGCTCACGGATAGCATGTGTCTTGGCTACGCGAGCTTTTGACCAATTGGCAAGCCCGCGATGATTAATGACCAAGCTGGGTGTATGGCCCAAAAAAACACCTTGCCGAAGCAAGGTGTAGTTGAGGGATATTCTCTCAAGACATGTTTGGCCATGAATGCAGTTTATTCGGCGGCTGGGTCCATTCGACCTTTGGGTTTTGGGCCAAGAGCAAACGCGATCTGTTCTCTGACCTCGCATGGGGTCAGATCATGAGTATGTGCGAGATCGGCAACAGCAGTGTCCGAAGCCAAGCCGCCTGTGCCCAGCATTTCTGGATAGGATTGTTGAACATGCTGATGGATTGCAGTCCATGTGTCGCGGGTTGCGGCTCTTTCCATTTAGCAACTCCTCAAAGGGAAGGGCGATCATGACGTCATGAGACGCGATCGACCCAATGGTTGCTAAATACTGATCTCAGAACGTTTAATTTTTGGTTTCTTGTCCGCCAAAAAGTCTGGACAAAAGCGACGTCGACAGAAGAGCAACCCCCATCTGGACCACAACAAAGGCCAATACATGATTGGGGTTGATGCCCGCGAATGTATCGGAAAATGCCCGTGCGATCGTGACCGCTGGGTTGGCAAAGCTGGTGGAGGCAGTGAACCAATACGCGCCTGTAATATAAAGAGCCACAAGTATCGGAACTTCGTCCGGGCGATGTCTGATCCCTCCGAAAATCACGAAGAGCAGGCCGAATGTCGCAATAGCTTCTGACACCCATTGGGCGCCGCCTGTGCGCGCTGTGCTCGAGGCCTGGAATACCTCCATCCCAAATTGCACATGGGTCAGCCAGACACCAAGAATCCCGCCCGCAATCTGGCAGCCGATGTATATCAATGCGGCCCGTGTGGTGATTTCTTTACGCAAGAAGAAAGCCAGAGTTACGGCCGGATTGAAATGTGCACCTGAGATCGGTCCCAAAACGGAAATCAAGAAATAAAGTGCACAACCTGTTGCGATCGCGTTGGCGAGTAGAGCAATGGCAACATTCCCATCCGACAGAGCTTCTCCCATGATGCCGGAGCCCACTACTGCAACCAGAAGCAATCCGGTGCCCAGTGCCTCCGCAACATATTTCTGGATCATGAAAGTCGTCCGATATCCATAAGAACTGCTCGGTCAGTTTTATCTTTCAGAGCTGCGAACGCAATCACACGACTTTGAAGAGTTTGAAACGCGTTTTCAAATGCGAGGGGTTCATCTTCGACCCCGGCGGGGTCGTCAACGCCCCAATGCACCTGCATGGGGCCGCCTAGCCAGATTGGACAGGTTTCACCGGCGGCCGAGGCGCAGACCGTGATAACCAAATCAAGAGTGGGCGCGGCGGGACCAGAGAACTCATCCCAGCTTTTGGATCTCGGATTTTCCAGCTCTATGCCATGGCGTAGTAGCGTCCTGATGGCGACCGGATTTACCTGTCCAACGGGATGAGACCCCGCCGAGAAACTTGTGAAGCCGTGGTGACCAAGCAATCCCTCCAACAATATCGATCGCGCGGAATTCCCCGTGCACAGCGCCAGTATTCTCATTGATGTACCCGTTGCCTGTTCTTCTTTAGGGTTTAAGAATATCCTGTAACATCCGTTTGACGCCTAACACAGATTACTTTCAGTCAAACATCGCCTTGAGATCAACCGAGTTGCGCTCATTCAGATCGTCCCAATGATCGCTCAGAAACTCACCTGCTGCGCGGCGGCCTGCTTGTTTCAGTTCACCCAAAACATACGGCGTGGGAATGAGCTTGGTCGCCACTGAAAGCTGCGTCATCAGATCATCATCCGCTATCATGTGGATAATCGGCTCTTTCATGACATCGTCGCTCATGCGCTTGCTTGCAATCAGACGCTGCACAAAGTGGATTGCGCGAAGTTCTCGCAGCATCGATCCGTTGAAGCTAATTTCATTTATACGGTTCTGGATGGCCTGAGGTGTTCGCGGAACCTCCTCGCGGTAGAGCGGATTGATGTTCACGATCACGATGTCGCGCGGCAAATGTTGCTCGAAAAGCGGGAAAAGCGCCGGGTTTCCCATATACCCACCGTCCCAGTAGGCCTCGAGGGCACCAGTTTTTGGGTCTTCGATCTCAACGGCCTGGAACAAGGTGGGCAGGCACCCAGACGCCAAGATCGCGTCGGTTGAGATATCGCCCTTCGAAAATATCCGGATGCGACCGGAGCGGACATTGGTTGCGCAGATACTCAGATCAGGCCCATCGATGGCGCAGACTTTGTCGAACGCGAATTGCTGCACGATGGGGCGCAGGGGATTGCTGTAAAGCATACCGAATGAATAGGGGCTTGCGAGCCGGCTTAGTGCATCGAGCCCCTGGTAGAAGGGCGACATCTCGAGTGCCTGACTGACCGCTTGGGGTGACAAACCCAGCATCCAGCCCTCGAGCATGTTATCGTCAGTGGCGCCTATTTCGGACCAGAGCCAGTCCAGCTTGTCCTTTGCACCCTGTCGACCGCCCTCGAGCAAGCCGGATTTTAGAGCAGCCCCATTCAGTGCGCCCGCTGACGTGCCAGAAATCCCGGTAATATCTAGCCGCTCTTCTTCCAACAGACGGTCAAGAACACCCCACGTGTAAGCGCCATGTGCTCCACCGCCCTGAAGGGCCAGATTTATAGACTTGCGCTTAGCCACGCGACGTCGCGGCCTCATAGGCGGCCATCATATCCTCTAAAGGTATCCCGTTGACGCTCATGCCAGTAACGTTGGCATTGGTAATTGCCAAGCCCTTTAGGTTCGCGTTGTTGATGGAGGCGTTGGAGAGGTTCACATTTTCAAAACGTGCATCGGTCAGGTTGGCATCGTCAAAGACCAAGGCGACGGCACTCACGTCACGAAAGACCGCGCTGGTCAGGTGCGAGTCACTGATCTCGACGCCTTTAAGGCTCACTCGCCTAAACTGCGACCCGCACAAATACATGTTGTCGATGTTGAGCTTGTCTCTGCCAGCCTCTTGCGCACTCATAGCGCTGTCCATCCACCGTCAACGCTTATGGTTGTTCCGGTAATCTGTTCAGCCGCGCTGGAGCATAGAAAAGCCGCAACGCCACCTAATTGTTCTGTCGTCGCAAACTCTTTCGAAGGCTGACGTTCGAGAATGACCTTCTGCGTCACTTCTTCCTCGGTCATGTCGTATTTCTTTGCGGTGTCGGGGATTTGAGCTTCGACCAGTGGTGTTAACACATAGCCTGGGCAAATCGCATTCGCTGTAATTGGCTCTTGAGCGGTCTCAAGCGCCACAACCTTCGTCATACCAACGACGCCGTGCTTGGCCGTCACATAGGCCGATTTGTAAGGGGAGGCCGTTAAACCGTGGGCCGAGGCGATGTTGATCACGCGCCCCCAGCCTGCTTTACGCATGAGGGGCAGGGCGGTCGCCGTGGTATGAAAGACTGAAGACAGCATAATCGCGATAATCGCATCCCATTTCTCTACCGGAAATTCATCAATAGGGGCGACGTGTTGAATGCCCGCATTGTTGACAAGGACGTCTACCCCACCCAACGCGTCAGAGGCTTGTTCCACCAGAGCCCGCGCCTCTGCACCTTTTGACAGGTCCGCCTTGATATAATTTGCCTTCACTGAATGCGCCTCGGCGATCTCTCGCGCCAAAGCATGATCTTCATCGCGGTCAGTATACGAGTTCAAGACAACATTCGCGCCAGCCTTGGCGAGCTCTTTGGCAATCCCCAAGCCAATGCCTGAGTTTGAGCCGGTGATAACGGCAGACTTCCCTTTGAGTGACATGCTCTGACCTTTCTCGATCTTGTGATTGGCATGACTATGCTGCAAGTGCAGAAAATGGTCCAGACACAGCCGCGTCAACGCCAAGTCCCAAAGGCTCTTTCGGCGTTCAGGTCAAAAAAAACGCCAGCACAAGGCTGGCGTTAAGTTATTGAGGCAGGTTTCATACAGGCAAGAAACCTATCGAGCAGTACGATCTTTATAAGCAATGGTTTGCTCTGAGCCAAGCTAAAAGTTTGAAAAGGTTGAGAACCCTCTCTAGGCTGCGGATCAATAAGAACAGGCAGATCGAGGATTGTTGCTGAAATGAAACCGAATTATTTCCGGGCGGCAAGCATAATTGCTGGTCTCGCGGCTTTGATGTTGGGAACCACAGCGAGCGCTGAGCCAAAACATGGCATAGCTATGTATGGTGAGCCTGCATTGCCACCGGATTTTGTGTCTCTGCCATACGTCAACACCGATGCGCCCACTGGCGGGCGAATTGTTCAAGGGGAGGTCGGCAGCTTTGATTCACTTAACCCGCATATCCGAAAAGGCCGCGTTCCATGGCAGCTGCGGTTTTTGGCATTCGAAAGCCTGATGGGTCGTTCTTGGGACGAACCTTTCACGCTATATGGCCTGTTGGCCGAATCGATTGAGGTGGGGGAGGACGGAAGCTGGGTCGAATTTACGCTCAATCCATCGGCGCGATTCTCGGACGGATCACCAGTGACGACCGAGGACGTTCTTTGGTCCTTCGAGACCTTGGGCACTCAAGGCCACGGACGGTACGAAGCCACATGGTCCAAGATCAAATCATCCACTTCACCATCCGATGGCACGGTTCGGTTTGAGTTCAACGAACAAAATCGCGAATTGGCTCTGATCATGGGCCTTCGCCCAATCCTGAAAAAAGCCCAGTGGGACGGAAAGGATTTCGCGCAAAGCGGGTTGGACACGATCCCAATTTCGTCAGCGCCCTATGTGATCGATGACTTTCAGGCCGGGCGCTTTGTTTCGCTCAAACGCAATGCCGACTACTGGGGCAGGGACATCCCGTTTCGGCGCGGCACCAACAATCTCGATGAAATCCGGATGGAGTTCTACGGTGATTCAACAGCCATGTTTGAGGCGTTCAAGGCGGGTGTGCTGAACACCATGCGTGAGACCAATGCCGCCAAGTGGCAAATCCAATACGATTTTCCGCGCATCGCCAATGGTAGCTTTGTGAAATCCATCATTCCGCATGAACGCCCGTCGGGTATGACGGGCTTCGTTATGAACACGCGAAATCCCATCTTCAAGGATTGGCGGGTGCGTCAGGCGATGATCCAAGCCTTCAACTTCGAGTTCATCAATGAACGTTTGAATGCAGGCGCTCTGCCGCGCATCACTTCATATTTCTCCAACTCACGACTGGGAATGAAGGACGGGAAAGCGACCGGACGGGTTGCCGAATTTCTTGAACCATTCACCGAGGATCTGCTGCCAGGAACACTGGACGGCTATGCGCTGCCGGCATCAGATGGTTCAGAGCGGAATCGCAAGGGCATCCGCGAAGCGATACGCCTGTTTGAAGAGGCAGGTTGGACAGTCAAAGACGGTGTGATGACCAATGAAGATGGCACGCCATTTGTTTTTGAGATCGTGTTACAAAATGGCAGTTCTGAAAACACGGCCATCATCAACATCTACACTCAGGCATTGGAACGGTTGGGTATTTTCCCCTCGGTATCGAGCATGGATTCCGCTCAGTTCCGCGAGCGTATGACCAACTACGATTTCGACATGACATATGAGCGTTGGGGACTGTCCTTAAGCCCGGGCAATGAACAAACGCGCTATTGGGGATCTGAGGGTGTCAAGAATCCGGGCAGCCGCAACCTGATGGGCATGGAAAGCCCCGCCGCAGAAGAGATGATACGGCGAATGTTGAATTCCGAAAATCAGGACGACTATGTCGCGGCGGTTCAAGCCTTGGATCGTATATTGACTGCGGGTCGCTACGTGATCCCAATCTGGTACTCAGACGAATCCTATCTGGCGCATGACAAACGGCTCAAATACCCGGATGTGATCCCAGCCTACGGAGACTGGATCGGGTTTCAACCCGATGTCTGGTGGTGGGAACAATAACCCCGCTTTTTCAGCAGGCGTTGCCAGAGCATTGGCAACAGATGCCCGAGCAATGGCGTGCCGTGCATGCTTTCACTGGTTGTCAAACGCTCACGGGCGTCGCGCGGGTTGATCGTGGGCATTCGGTCCTCTCCCGGATCATTGGTTACGTTTTCAGGTTTCCGGCAGCTTCAGACACGGTGCCCGTCTCCGTAGAGATGTGCCAAACCGATGACGGCGAGCTCTGGGTGCGGAATTTTGGACAATCGCAGTTTCGATCCAAGCTGACCTATGCGGGAAATGGTCGTCTCTATGAACGCTTCGGGACATTCAAATTCGAACTTTCTCTTCCGGTTCAGAATAGCGAGATGGCCATGCCGGTCGCGCGCGGCTGGTTTCTGGGCATACCCCTGCCCAAGTGGATATTGCCTGAATCCGAGACGCGCGAATATGTCGAAGAGTCACGTTTCAGGTTTGATGTGCGACTGTCTGCGCCACTCGCAGGATTTATCGTGCATTATCAGGGATGGCTCGAGATCGAGGATCAGCCGCATTAGCGGGTCGCCCGGTTCTACTGCGCCGCGAGCGCGGGCTTTTCGCTGACGTCTTTTCCGTTCGGATAAACAAGCCCAGCCGAAATAACCAGTTTCGCCGCGTCTTCTACGCTCATGTCTAGTTCGACAATGTCACTTTTTGGCACGAACAACAGAAAGCCCGAGGTCGGGTTGGGCGTGGTCGGCAAGAACACAGAGACCTTCTGTTCCTCAACAGGTATGCCGGATGCTATTTCGCCCTTTGCTTCGGTCGAGATGAAGGCGATCGCCCAAAGGCCTCTGCGCGGGTATTCAATAAGGCAGGCCTTGTCGAAAGAGGTTTCACGCTGCGAGAACACTGTTTCTGCGATCTGTTTGGCGCCGTTGTAGATCGAGCGGACAACCGGCATCCGGTCAACAACGCTTTCGGCCCAACGCAGGAAGGAGCGCCCCAGTATACCCTTTGCCATCCAGCCCACGAGAACGGTGAAGAGCAGGAATATGATCACGCCCACGCCGCGAACGTTCACTTTGACAGGCTCTTCGGGATATCCAAGCGCCCAGTTTACCAACGCCTCAGGCTGATAGGCATTGGGCACGAATGGCCAAACCCAGCTATCGATCCAGCCAACAACGGTCCAGATCAACCATGCCGTCAATCCGATCGGAGCCACAACAATAAGTCCTGCCAGAAAGTTGCCGCGAATGCGGGCAATCAGGCCGGGCTTCTTGGGCCGCTTGGCAAGCTCGTCTTGTTCGTTCTCAAACATGTTGGCAATCGTGTAAAACCGTTAGCACCTCGAATGTAGGCACTCGGCGACTAACGCACAAGCGAAGCCGGGGTTCCAGTGGTATTCAACGGCGCATCTTGTTCAATTCACCAGCGATCTGACTAGCCAGACGCGCGTTATTGAGCACGAGGGTAATATTGGCTTCCAGAGATTTGCCCTCCGTCAGCTCAAAAATACGTTGCAATAAGAATGGCGTTACCTCCTTACCGGTGATGCCGACCTCATCGGCCTCGAGCTGAGCCTTGGCGATGGTTGGGCTAAGTTCTTCAGCTGGAATCTCATGATCCAACGGAATTGGATTGGCCACCAATTGCCCTCCAGGCAGCTTAAGTGCTGCGCGCATGCGATGGGCCGCGGCGATTTCGGTGGCGCTATCAACCTGCAACGGGGACTTGATCCCAGACGATCGAGACCAAAAAGCTGGAAACTCTGCCTGCCCGAAGGCCAATACCGGGACACCATGGGTTTCGAGCACTTCTAACGTCTTGGGTATGTCGAGAATGGCCTTCGCACCTGCGGCAACCACTGTGACTGGGGTTTGGGCGAGTTCCAACAGATCAGCCGATATGTCAAAGCTGGTCTCTGCACCTTTATGAACGCCACCGATGCCGCCGGTTGCGAATACCTCAATGTCAGCTTGCGATGCTGCGATCATGGTGGCTGCGACAGTCGTTGCGCCCGTGCCATTTTGAGCCAGGCAAACGGCCAAATCGGCGCGCGAAAGCTTGGCCACATCTTTGGCCTGCGCCAATTGCTCAAGCTGCTCGTCGGTCAAGCCAATGTGAAGAACACCGTCCAAAACAGCAATCGTTGCCGGAACCGCTCCTCCATTTCTAACTGTTGCTTCAACGCGTTTAGCCATTTTCACGTTCTCTGGCCACGGCATTCCGTGGGTGATGATCGTGCTTTCCAAAGCGACGACCGGCTGACCGGAGGCTTGCGCCTGCGACACCTCCGGGGAGCGCGACAAGGGTAGGGGGGTCATCCGTAGGTTTCTCCTGAGACATAGGTCGCCGCCGCGTTGAGCGCCTTATCAAGCGCATTGGACGGCTCTGCGCCCTCGGCTTCGGCAGCAATGTGGGCGGCCATGAATGTGTCGCCTGCGCCCGTAACACGCGTGACCATCACCTCCGGCGGCGTTCGTTCGATGACCATGTCATCTGCGGCGAAAGTTGCAGGCCGGGATCCATCGGTGACCAAAACGCGACCGACACCGCGCCGCGCGAGTTGCGTGGCAGCTTCTTGCGATGTCTCGGGTTGCGAGTGAAGAAGCAGGCCCGCTTCTTCGAGGTTCACATAGAGCGTGGTCGACGGATGCTCCAGAAATGGCGTGAGACGCTCCGCTTTCCCGGGAGATGCTGGCGCCAGTCGAAGATCGGCTGCGGCGAAACTTGCAGACCTCGCAATATCGCTCAGCAGGGATACTGTCAGATTGCCATCGATAGCGATCATGCCCGTCCAGCCCTTCAATGCGCCCTCCAGCAGGGGCCTTAGAATTTTGTCACCCGCGGCCTCAAGTGAATGGGCGTCTGCAATGGCAGCGATCAGTCCGTTGCCGCCCTCAATCGCCATGTAGCGATCGGTTGGCAAATCATCGGAGCGATAGACATGTGTCGTCAGCGTACCGAGACGCCCACATGCGCGCATCAACTCTTCGCCCTCATCGTCGCGCCCGATAGCCGTCAGCAGCGCCGGTGTCATACCATAGGCTTTCAGCGCCATTGCGATATTCATCGCCACGCCACCGGGCAGCCGTGTAACGCGGCCAGGTACGTCGGAGCCGACCCGCATATGGGCATTGGCTCGGCCAATGATGTCCCAAAGTACGGACCCTATACACAAGATGTCAGGCTGTTTGTTCATGTGCTGCGTTATGAGCCTGACTGATTGGGGGAGGCAAGTCGTCAGTAGGAGGTAGTTTGACTATTTTCGACATGGCCGGGTAAATATCATCTCAAGGCAGGGTCAAAGAGTAACTTGAGATGAGAGCGGTATACCAAAACTTGGTCCGATAGTGGTTTGGATGAGTTCAGCACCCGCGAGAAGACAATACCGCCGTCGATATGAGCGCAAAGCGCGTCCGCAAGATCATCGAGATCGACTTCAACCGCCGGCGGCCGCATCGCGACCACTTTATCAATCAGGTCCTTAATGCGGGCGCGACGCAGCAGGATAGCGTCACGGTTTGCGGCACGCACTTTCGCGTCGAACAGACGGTCGTGATAGCACGATGCCGCAACAAGGCAACCGGGATGACCACCGTCTTGCAATGTTTCGAAATGTTCAGCGATCAGACGCAGAAGCAAAAGCAACTGATCGAGAGGATCATCGCACATTGCGCTGGTCCGCGAGACTGTATCCATGAAGATCGCATGACCCTCTTGAACATAGCGCTGCAACATCGCCCGGGCGAGTTCGGTTTTATCTGAAAAGTGATAGAAGAAGCCGTTCTTCGACAGAGCTGCAGCTTGCGCAAGCTCAGATATGCTCAACGAGCCAAAGCCGCGCGCCAGCACGGATTCTTCGGCCAAATCGAGAATTCGATCGCGGGTCTCTTCTGAAACCTGTTGGGGCATGGGTCACTGTAGCCGTGGAGAAAACAGGAGCTTGAAATAGGTCTTGCACAAACGAAGTTGCTTGGAGGTGATTGTGGGGTCATCCAGAGCCTTTGACAAGACCAGGCCTCCCTCGATACAGGCCAAGATCATATCGGCCAAGGCATCAGGGTCCATCTGATCACGGGCCGGGTATATCGCAAGAACCTCATCGATCAGCGCACGAAAACAACCACGCCACCCCAAGATAGCCTTACGATTAAGTTCTCGTACCTTCGCATCGAACAGTCGTTCCTGATAGGCCGCCGTCGCCACAAGACAACCGGGATGTCCGCCCGGGATATCGTCCAGCGTTTCAGCGATAAGTTCGATACTGATCAAAAGCACCTGTAACGGGTCATCATGGTATTGTTTGGCACGGGAGATAACGTCAGCGAAGAAAGCATCTTCCACAGCGATATAACGTTCAAGCAACGCCATAGCCAACGCTGTCTTGTCCGGGAAGTGGTAGAAGAAGCCCCCCTTGGTAATACCAGCACCAGCAACAAGCTCTTCGATTGAGGTTGCTTCAAAGCCTTTCTCTAAGACTGCGGTCTCTGCCAGATCGAGAAGACGGGTTCTTGTATCGCTACGGCGTGTCATGGAGGTCTCTTTGATGCCAGTTAAGTTCGATAGGTACTGGACCTGCGGTATAGTAAAGCCTGAGCAGGTCTTTGACCAGAGATCGCGATAAGCGTGTAAGTTTTTGTATTTATTACATTATACGGTATTTTCATAGTCTGTACCGCAAGCTCACTATCGGAAAATAGGGCCCGGAACGTATCACTCCGCCATTACATTTTGACGGAGAGTAACAATGACACAGAGCCCACATATAACTGATCTATTATCCTCAGAGCAGCCATACCTGACGGATGGTGGCTTTGAGACGACGCTTGTCTTCTATGAAGGCTTCGATCTGCCTGAGTTCGCGGCGTTCACCATTATGGACACGGACGAAGGGCGCGACGCAACCGAGCGCTACTTCACACGTTATGTCGAGTTGGCGAAATCTCGTGGCCGCGGCTACGTTCTGGACACCAACACGTGGCGTGCCGGTATTGCGTGGGCTGAACCGCTTGGCCTGAGCAAAGAAGAAATCCTGGAAGCAAATCGTCAATCCTGCATCTGGGCCCGCGGGTTTCGAGCCAAATGGGAAAGCCGCGCCTTGCCAATCGTCATCAACGGGGTCGTCGGCCCAGCAGGCGACGCCTATATCGCAGATACCGATATGAGCGTTGGCCGTGCAGCGGATATTCATCTTCCGCAAATCTCGCGGCTGGCTGAATCTGGTGCGGACATGGTTTCTGCGATTACGTTGACCAACAGCGCTGAAGCGACCGGTATCGTTCGTGCGGCGCGACGTGTCGGCATTCCGGTTGTCATCTCATTCACGCTCGAAACGGATGGGTATCTTCCAACGGGGCAAAGTCTGGGCGAGGCCATCGCCGAGGTGGATGCGGCGACTGATGGCTACGCACTCTACTTCATGATCAACTGCGCACATCCGGACCATTTTGCTGAAACAGTCAACGGGTCGAAAGACTGGTTGCAACGGATTGGTGGAGTACGTGCCAATGCCTCACGGATGTCGCACGCTGAACTTGATGAAAGCGAAGTACTTGATGATGGTGATCCGGCTGAGTTTGGTCAGTTGCACAAAGCACTGGTCGCGCAACTGCCCAATCTCAAAGTGCTGGGCGGGTGTTGTGGGACCGATCACCGGCATGTGGCCTTCGTCGCAGATCATACAAGCCACTCTCATGCGGCCTGAAAGCAGATGCGAGGCTATTTGAGAAAGCGCTGGAAGACACGCAAACAGCCTTTGCTTCCAGACATTCATGACCCGCATATCCGGCGCGATATCGGGCTGGCTCCCCAGGAGTTTCGACCAAAAGCGTGGTGTTCGCTCTTCTAGAGCGGGCGTCACACCTTTCACGCAGCAAACGACCTCTATGACACGGGCTGGCATCGTCCGACGTGCATTGCGGGGGTTTGTCTGCGTCCCTCAACCAAACCCGAACTGAATGTTCGATCAAATGGAGACATCTTATGTTTAAGACAACTTTAACTGCTATGGCCTTCTTGGCCACTTCCACGCTGGCACTTTTTGCGGCAGACGCACCAACAAGTTTTGACGTGGCCGAAGATCACACCCGCTTCAGCTTTGCTGCGGCACCCGTAGACGCTGACGGCATGCCACTCCACGGCAATGCGTTTGTGACCCAAGGCTATATCTATCCAGCGGGAACCCTGACAGGCGCCGAGGCTGGCGTTTTGGAAGATGGATCGCCTGCCTATCCTGATCTTGTGCTGGGCACCTGGACTTGTGACGGCTGGTTCGTTGGCGATGCGATGGCAACCAAAAGCGGCACTTGGCTCATCAGCCGGCAAGTTTTTGAATTTCGCAATGGGGACGTGCTGGTCTCGCAAGGGCCCGAGAAGGCGGATATTGGCTTGTCCTATGAGCGTCCCATCACGGGCGCCACAGGTGAGTATGCCGATAACGACGGCGACATTACCCAGACAATGCTCGGGATGACCGACTTCATGGGTGTGAACGTGCACTTCGACATGAATTATGAGCGCCATGCCTATCTCGGGTCAGCCAACAGCGATGAAATTGCAAACAATTAACGCGTAACTAATGTAGTGAGTGAGTGGGCCGGGGTCGCTTAAAGGCGACCCCGGTTACCTCCGGAAAGAGTGAAAGAGATGACACCAATATTTAGACCAGCCAACAGAGCCGATGCCCCTGATCTTGCAGAGCTTGTGAATTATGCAGGCGAAGGTATGCCGCTGGCGCTTTGGACCAACATAGCAGAACCCGGACAAGATCCATGGGAGGTGGGCCGTGCGCGGGCCGCGCGCGACGAAGGCTCTTTTTCCTGGCGCAACGGGCAAGTGGCCGAGATTGACGGCACTGTTGCTGGCATGATCATGACCTACGTCACCGCTAAGGACCCAGAAGAGCTTACCGATGACCTGCCCGCAATGTTCGTGCCTTTGGTCGAACTTGAAAACAAGGTCCCTGAAACGCTCTACGTAAACATTCTTGCCACCAAGCCGGCCTTCCGGCGCCGGGGTATCGCAAAGAGGTTGATGCTTGACGCCGAGAACAGCAAACCTGCCAATGGCATGTCGTTGATTGTTGCCGATAAGAACACTGGTGCAAGGCAGTTTTACAGCTCGCTCGGTTATCGGGAAATTGCGCGCGCACCGCTGGTTGCCGAGATGGGATGGCAGACCGAGCATGAAGAGTGGATTCTCATCGCCAAACCTTAATGCCAAAAGGGCTTGCGGGGCAGGGGGTGTTGGCCTATACGGCACCCACTTCACAGGTCGGGGTCGGGCCTGACGGGGAGAAATCCCGTCATGCGTCCACCGGTTGAGCGTCTGCTTCAATACCCCCGTCCGAGGATTGAAACCGGAAAGGAACTGCAAAGATGGCTTTGCCAGAATTCTCTTTGCGTCAGCTCTTGGAAGCTGGCGTACACTTTGGTCACCAGACCCAACGCTGGAATCCACGTATGGCCCCGTATATTTACGGTGCCAAAAACGGCATCCACATCATGGACCTTACACAGACTGTTCCAATGCTGGATCAGGCCCTGCAAATTGTTCGTGACACGACCGCCAAGGGCGGCCGCGTTCTGTTCGTCGGCACCAAGCGTCAGGCACAGCGCCCGATCGCAGAAGCCGCAGAGAAGTGCGCACAATACTACATGAACCACCGTTGGCTGGGCGGCACGCTGACCAACTGGAAAACCGTGTCTAACTCAATCTCGCGCCTCAAGCAGATCGACGAAGCCATGGAGACCGGCGCGGAAGGCCTGACGAAGAAAGAGCGTCTGGGCATGGAACGTGACCAGACCAAACTGCAAGCCTCTCTCGGCGGTATCCGCGAGATGGGTGGAACACCTGATCTTCTGTTCGTCATCGATGTGAACAAAGAAGACCTGGCCATCGCCGAAGCCAAGAAATTGGGTATTCCGGTTATTGCTGTGGTCGATACCAACTGCTCCCCTGACGACATCGATTTCCTGATTCCAGGCAATGACGATGCGTCCCGCGCGATCTCGCTTTATTGCGATCTGGTTGCACGCGCTGCGCTCGATGGCATGTCTGCACAGATGGGTGCGGCTGGCGTTGATATCGGTGCGATGGAAGAAGCTCCCGTAGAGGAAGTTGTTGCGGAAGAACCTGCTTCAGCGGCTGAAGCAGCGCCATCGGACGAGACAGTATCCAACGATGCGATTGCGTCTGACGGTCCTCTGGACATCGAAAGCACGCAAGAGACCAAGGAAGCTGCTGCTGAAAAAGCCGAATAAGGCTGACGCGCAGAGTTTACGCAAGCTCGATACCGGGATCCTGCCCAGCAGGTCCCGGACCACATTTTAGTTACAGGAGATCCATGAGATGGCGATTACCGCTGCAATGGTGAAAGAACTGCGCGATAGCACGGGCGCAGGCATGATGGACGCAAAAAAAGCGCTGACTGAAACCGACGGTGACATGGAAGCCGCTGTTGATTGGCTGCGCACCAAGGGTCTGGCGAAAGCGGCCAAGAAATCTGGCCGTACGGCGGCAGAAGGGCTCGTTGCCGTTCAGGTGAATGGCGGGCAGGGGGTTGCCGTTGAGGTGAACTCTGAAACCGACTTCGTTGCCAAGAACGCCGAATTCCAGGAAATGGTTTCAGGTATCGCTGCGGCTGCGTTGAGCGTGGCCGATGTTGATGCGCTGAAGGCCGCGGATATGGGCGGGAAATCTGTCGAAGACACAATCACCGACAAGATCGCTACGATCGGTGAAAACATGTCGGTACGTCGCATGCAGAAAATCGACGGCACATCAGTCGTCTCCTACGTCCACAATGCGGCAACTGCGGGCATGGGCAAGATCGGTGTGCTCGTTGCGCTCTCTGGCGATAATGAAGCGTTTGGCAAGCAGGTTGCGATGCATGTCGCGGCCGTAAACCCAGCCTCATTGTCCGAAGATGATTTGGATGCCGCTGTGGTCGAGAAAGAGAAACAGGTTCAAATCGACATCGCGAAAGAGTCTGGAAAGCCAGACGCGGTTATCGAGAAGATGATCGTGGGCCGCATGAAGAAATTCATGGCAGAGGTCACGCTTCTTAACCAACAATTCGTGATCAACCCTGACGTCACCGTCGGCCAGGCTGCAAAAGACGCAGGCGTAGAAGTAACAGGTTTTGTTCGCCTCGAAGTTGGTGAAGGCATCGAGAAGAAAGAAGAAAACTTCGCAGAAGAAGTTGCGGCTCAACTGGGCAACTAAGACTTTTTCTGGCGTTGAAAATTAAAAAGCGGTGCAAGCTCATACAGCTTGCACCGCTTTCTTGTTTCGGAACCATGCTGGGGAAGATGGACCGAAATCTGAACGCCGCCGGGTCAATCGACTATAAATTCACCCGACGGCAAATCCGGAAAACCGGACCGAAACATCAGATCCTACAATTGAAGGATGATCTCTCGGTATAAGTCCCATGGCAAAAGCCACCACTCACGGAACGGCCAAAAGATGCCGCAGAAGTTACCGAAATCAAAGTAAGGGATTCCATACCAACTCGCTGCCAGAGGCGAGGCAGTGGTATCTAACGCTCGATCAGGAAGAACTGATTTTGGGAGCTCGCCTTGAGAATTGCCTGCGCTGTAGTGTCGACATCCAGAGCTTCACGCGCCAAGCGCAGGTGCTTCTCAATGGTGGCCGGATTGAGGCCCATAATCGTGGCGGTGTCCTGAATGGTTTTGCCATCCGCGACCCATTCCAACACCTCGCGCTGCCGTGCGGTCAACTTTCGACGCTGGCCCGTGGTGTGGGGCAGCTGCGTGACCTTCAAATGCATGATTTTGTTGGCCAATTCAATTTCGGGGCCTTTTTCAGCCCACATTGCATCGACCTCATCCTGCGTTTTGCCGCGCTCAGCAGTGAGGCCAATCGCGCCCTTGGCCCGCATGGAAACATCGTGAAAACTAATGGTGTATCCCGCAGTGACCTCCATGCGAGCATTAAGCGCCATGGCTTCCATCTCAGCTGGGCCCATCTGACCTGTCTGCATCAGCTCAGCCACCATGCGCCAGCTACAGGCCCCAACGTTTTCGGATGCCCATGCCACCATCGGTCCTTTGAAATACATGCCTTCGCCGATGAACATGTCGACGTATTCAGGGTCATGATTTGTCAGGATCAAAGCATCTTGCAGATCACCCAATGTGGTACCCGTGCGAAAGCGCGTGTAGCCATAGATCATCCGATCAAAGCCGTACTCCGCCATCTTGCCAGTATGGAGAGACCAAGCCTCTTCCATGGTATTGGCCGAAACCACTTTATTGAGATGTTCGTCGATCATCCTGTCCCAGGTCCGTAACGATGCATAAGCGCGTCCATTGCCAGGATATAGCTGTGTGGGCCGAAACCACAAATCTGACCAACGGTCGCTGGTGCAATCACTGAGGTGTGGCGGAAAGCTTCGCGGCTATGCACGTTAGAAATATGTACTTCGATAACCGGCAGTTCAACACCCACGATCGCATCATAAAGCGCAATAGAGGTATGCGTGAACGCACCAGCATTCAGGACGACGCCAAAATGCGTATCTCGTGCAGCATGCAAGTGATCGAGGAGGGCGCCTTCATGGTTAGATTGGCGGCACTCTACATCTATTCCCAAGCCAGATCCGTGGGCCAGACACGCTGCTTCAAGGTCAGAAAGCGTGTCTGAGCCATAAATCTCGGGTTCCCGCGTTCCCAAAAGGTTCAGGTTGGGTCCGTTCAGGATAAGGACAGAAGCCATTTGAGTACTCTTTTTTCACTTTTGTATGTAATCGCACGGTTGCTGTCGAGGATTTTGGGGAGAAAAATACCTCAAAAACAGCGCTCTATACTTAAGTATCGTCTTAGCGATTGATTTCGCATCACTAGGCAGCGTCGAAAAATGGGCCATCCGGACAGCGGCAGGTTGAGAATACTGTGGGCCAAATGGCGATCTCAGTAGCGATTATGGTTACTATCGTCTGTAAGGAGCGGGTGAATTCCTCCCTCAATCCAGCACAGCCTAAATACTCATAATCAGTATTATGTAAATAAAATAGCTAGCCAAATAACTTCGCTTCGAGCGTTAAGCCATTGGAACTACCAGAATTGGTGATGAACCGCTACCTAGGTGGCAGTCGGACCGCACCGTCTAGGCGGATCACTGTGCCGTTCAGATAAGCGTTCTGCGCGATGTCACATACAAGCTGGCCAAACTCGGCCGGATCACCGAGACGATCTGGGAACGGAATGTTGCTCACAATTTTCGAAACCGTTTCGTCAGGCAGGCTCTCCATCATCGGGGTGTGGAACAATCCCGGGGCAATTGCCATCACCCGAATACCGGTTTTGGCGAACTCCCGCGCTGCTGGCAGGCACATCGATGCGATCGCGCCTTTAGACGCGGCGTAAGCCGCCTGCCCTAATTGGCCGTCTTCATAGGCTGCGGACGCAGCGTTAATAATGACGCCGCGCTCCCCAGTATCCAATTTATCTAACTGCATCATTGCTTTAGCTGCGTATGTCATCAGATTGTACGTGCCGAAAAGATTGACTTCGATAACCTTCTGAAAGACCGGGATCGATGTATTGCCGTCGCGGCCGACGATCCGCGCCGCATCAGCAATCCCGGCGCAACTGATCGCGATCCTTGGTGCTTGCCCAAAATGATCGCAGACGCGATCCACACAGCTTTCAACGGCGTCAGCTTGTGTCACATCGCATTTCACAGCAAATCCACCGGTATCTTGAGCAACCGAGGCGGCCTTGTCTTCGTTGAAATCCAGCACTGCAACCTTGCCACCTTGGCTGGCAATCTGGCGCGCGGTTGCTTCGCCCAAACCACTTGCGCCACCCGAAATTATCGCAAGTTGATTTTTGATATCCACTTTAAAATCTCCGTGTAAGGCGTTGTTTTTGAACTACCAAGGTATAAATATCAGCGTAATTATCGGGAACGCAACAAGGATCGCCACCCGGATGATATCGGACGTAACGAAGTACAGCACGGCCTTGTAGGTTTCGACCATTGGCGTTTCGCGATCCATGGCGTTGATGACAAATAGGTTCATGCCGACGGGCGGCGTGATTAGACCGACCTCGACGACTATCAACACTAAGATACCAAACCAGATCGCGGTCTGTTCAGTGTTAATACGGTTTAGTGAGCCGTTACTAACGCCGCGCAACTCCAAGGCCCTGATCTGCTCACGGCTGAGTTCGAGACCATTTGCCAAGCTCGTCTCAATGCTTCGAAGCATGTCTGGCGCAAGGTCCAACCCTTTCGCCAACGCAGCTTGTGCCTTATCCGCATGAAGCTGCGCCATAGTGACGAAGTTGAAGTCCAGCTCTTGCACGACAGGCCAGAAGATCGGGATTGTGAGCAGGATCATCGACAGGCTGTCCATCAAACAGCCCAGAAGCAGATAGAATACGAGGATTGCGATCAGAACCAACCAGGGATTAAGGCCACGCTCGACAACAAACGCGGCGACCTCCTGTGGCAATTGCGTCAGAGCGAGGAAGCCATTGTAAAATGCCGCGCCCAGAACAATGAAAAAGATCATGGCTGTTGAGCGCGCTGTCACGAAGAAACTTTCCCCCAGCGATTTGCGTGATAGCCCGCCGCTAGTCCAAGCGATAATGCCGGTTCCCAGAGCGCCGACCGCTGCGCCTTCTGTGGGAGTAAACCAGCCAGCATAGATGCCACCGACAACGGCACCGAAAACCAGCAGAACTGGCCAAACGCTCAGCAAGGCCGCAAACCGGTCCATCATCGCGACCTTGGGTCTTGTGCTGGCAGACCCCGGGTTGAGGCGGACATAGATCGAAACTGCGATCATATATCCCAGTGCCGCCAAAATTCCGGGGATGAAGGCTGCGAGAAACAGCTTCGCAATATTCTGCTCGGTGAGGATCGCATAAATCACCAGCACGACCGATGGCGGGATCAGGATGCCCAAGGTTCCACCTGCCGCTAAAGTGGCCGTGGAGAAGCCACCTGCGTAGCCGTATTTTTTAAGCTCCGGCAGCGCGACGCGGCTCATGGTGGCGGCGGTGGCAAGAGATGACCCGCAGATAGCCCCGAATCCCGCACAGGCACCGATCGAGGCCATGGCCACCCCACCCTTGCCGTGACCAAGCCAGCTTTCAGCCGCTTTGAACAAAGCCTGGCTCATCCCGCCAAGCGTTGCGAAGTGCCCCATCAGCAAAAACATTGGGACGATCGATAATGAATAATTCGAGAAGGTCGAATAGGTCTCCGACTTGAGTCGAGCGAACCCGATTGTCGTATCTCCGGTGACGATCATGAGGCCTACAAGCCCTGCAAGAAACATCGCCAAGCCGATCGGAACACGCAGAAATATCAAAATGAGGAGGGCTGGAAACGACAACGCCCCGATTAGAATATCACTCAACGACCTGCCTCCAGGTCAGGTGGCAGGTATGTGTGCCCCGTTAAAAACTCGGCTGTTCGTGACACGCTGATAAAGATGCTAACAGCTGCCGCGATTACACTGCCGATAAGGCTCAGGGCGTAAGCCCACCAGACGGGAAACTCGAGCAGAAACGTCGTTTGCCCCGACCTGAGCTTGCTAAGCATCCCTGCCCCCAACTGCACAGCGATGATAATCAGGACAATGGCAAACAAGAGATCCGTGATCCACAACAGTCCACGATTCACACGCTTTGACATCCGTGAAGTGAAGATATCCACCGATGCATGACCGCCCGTGATCTGACACAGTGGCAGAAACGCGAAGATGGAGAAGGCCATACCGGCCTCAACGACTTCGAAATCGCCGTTAATCGGCCCCACACCAAGTGCCAGCAAGCCATTGGCAAGAGTTGGTACGGTGGCTTGCAAAAGCTCCGAATGCAAAATGCTGTTCATAGACCTGCCAGCGATCGACAAGCAGGTCAGGATCACCAGAAACACAAGCATGAGGCCGCCAAGATAGGCCATGACCCGCGACAGCTTAAGAAAAAACGGATACATCGGCCCTCCCCGCGTGCCGTGAGCGGGTGTCACAACTGCGACCAGACTAGGCCGCAGTTGTCTCAGATTACATCTTGGCCATGGAGCCTTTGCATTGGCCGTCCATCAAGCCTTTGGCTTGGTCGATCAAAGCCTGCCCGTCGGCGCCCTTCTCGCCCATCTCGGCAATCCAGTCTGCGTAAATCGGCTGAACCACGTCGGCCCACTCTTTCGCAGCTTCCTCACTTACCGTTATGATATTGTTGCCATTGTCGACGGCGAATTGACGCGCAGGTGCATCATACTCCTGCATAACACCACCGGCAAAGACCGAGAGGCTCAGACCGGAGTTCTCATCCATTAATGCTTTCAGGTCGTCCGGCAAAGCATCATACTTGCCTTTATTCATCGCCAGGACAAATGTCAGCGTGTAGAGAGCGGATCCTTCGAATTCGGTGTGGTTCTCAACCAGCTCGGGAATTTTCAAAGCGCCGGTGACTTCCCAAGGAATTGTCGTGCCGTCGATCACGCCCTTTGACAGGCCTTCCGGAACCGCAGGGACGGGCATACCCACCGGCGTTGCTCCAGTCTTCTCCAAAAGCTTGTTGACGAGACGCGAGCCGCCGCGAATTTTCATGCCGTTCAGATCACCGGGAGTTTCGACCGGATCCGCAGTGTGGAACATGCCGGGGCCGTGGACCCATGTGCCAAGGATCTTCACATCCTTGAATTCACTATCGCGCATATGCTCCTCAAACATCGTCCAGTACGCGCAGGAAGCATCGCGCGCATCATTCACCATGAATGGCAGCTCGAACACCTCCGTCGTTGGGAAGCGGCCAGGTGTGTAACCAACCACCGTCCAGACGATATCGGCAACGCCGTCAATCGCTTGATCCAACAGTTCAGGCGGTTTGCCACCCAGCTGCATAGATGGGAATCGATCAATCTTGATCCGATCCCCAGACGCCGCTTCGACCTTGTCGGCCCAAACGTCCAGAATATGCTTTGGTACGTTCGCTTGTGCTGGCAAAAACTGATGAAGCTTCAGTGTCACGTCCTGCGCGATGGCCCCGGTTGCAGTCAGCGCGGCAAAGCCGACGCCGCTCAGCAGCCCCAGCAGAGTTTTATTCAATGTCATGAGTGATCCTCCCTAACGTAGTCTGATCGCGGTCCTGACCGCGCTTTTCCGATATCAGCATGAAAGTCCTGTGGCCTTTGGCAAGCGAATTCTGCAAGTTCTGCGCAAAACTACGCGCACGGGGCTTTAATCAGCTTAGTTGGGATCGAAACGATCCCAACCTTCACCGTCAAAAATATCAACACCAAGCTGTGCCAGAACATGTGGGAAATCGACCATAACCCAGTTGTCGACAATTTTTCCGTCCACCACCTTCCAAAAATCCATGTACCGAATTTCCACGCGCTTGCCGGTGGGCTCAACCCCCATGAAGCGCCCTGCATGGGTGGCCTCTTGTCGACCGAAGGCCGCGGCCCACTCTCCCATGTAGAGCCGGGCCTCATCGACACATGTTTTGTCATGAAACGCTTCTTGAAAGGGCTTTTGCCAATTGTCCTGAAACTCACGCAGACCATTCTTGGTGCCGCAGCCCTGATTGCCCATCCAGCGAAAGCTTTCCGAAAAGAACTCGCCAATATCGGCGATACGGTGGTCATTGAGACCGTCGACCATGCCTTCGATCACACGCCGTGTCTCATCGGTTTTGGACATATCTGTATGACGGCTGAGCACAGCCTGTTCCGGTCTTGAGCCTTTCACAGCCCTGCCCTCCTCTGAAATCAAGTCAGAGATCAGCCTAGAGCGTATCCAGCGCCGCGGACAGTGCGAACTGGGTCATCTCCGCCATTTGCACACAAAACTTTGCGCAACCGTCCGACATGAACGTCAACGGTCCTCGTATCCACGTAGATATCGCGCCCCCACACCCGGTCGAGCAACTGCTCTCGCGACCAAACGCGCCCGGGCCGTTCCATGAAGGTGGACAGCAGACGAAACTCGGTTGGGCCAAGCTTCAGGGACTTGTCTGCGCGATAGACGCGGTGCTCCTCCATATCCATGACGATATCTTCGAACTCTAGTCGCTGGCCCAACGCCGCAGGACGAACACGCCGCAATTGAGTTCGAATGCGCGCGAGAAGCTCGGCCACCGAATAGGGTTTAACTACGTAATCATCGGCACCCGTTTCCAAACCGCGCACGCGATCGTTTTCCTCGGCACGCGCCGACAACATGATGACCGGGATGCGTTGGCTTTCCGGGCGGGTTTTGATTTGCCTGCAAATCTCGATACCCGAAACATTCGGCAACATCCAATCAAGCACGATGAGGTCCGGGACTTCTTCCTTAACCTTGAGAATAGCTTCATCGCCGCTTTCAGCAGTATCAACCTGATAGCCCTCAGCCCGGATATTATAGGCCAGAACTTCCCGTTGTGCAGGGTCGTCTTCCACCACAAGAACAATGGGTTCTGCGCTCATCTTCAAGCTCCGTCTGGTGTACCCACGTAGGCGGTACGATCTTTTTTCTCGCGATCTTCATCGGGCATTTCGCCTGTTACCAGGTAGATAACCTGTTCGGCAATTGACGTCACATGATCGCCCATACGTTCAAGGTTCTTCGCAATAAAGTGCAGATGCATGCAGGCCGTGATGTTACGAGGATCTTCCATCATGTGCGTCAGAAACTCGCGAAACAGCGCGTTATACATCTGGTCAATCTCAGCGTCGCGCTGACGAACATCGGCAGCCAGATCAATATCGCGCTGGATATAAGCGTCCAGAGCGTCTTTGAGCATCAGGTTAACCGATTTAGACATACGTCGAATTGATCCACCCGAGCCGTTGATCATGGGCATTTCAGACAGAACGGAGGTACGTTTGGCAAGGTTCTTGGCATAATCCCCGACCCGCTCGAGATTTGCACTGATCTTGAGAACGGTAAGCACAGTGCGCAGGTCTCCCGCAGTTGGTGCGCGTACCGCGATGACGCGGGCAACTTCTGCCACGACCTCCTCTTCCAACGCATCAACTGCCTTGTCATTCTTGCGAACGATCTCGGCCAGTTCGGTGTCACGCATGTCCAACGCGCGCGAGGCATCGGAAATCGCGGTTTCGACCATCCCACCCATCTTCATGATCAGGGCTTGAATACCTTCCAGATCACGATCAAAGGCGGAGGCAATATGTTGATCTTGCATGATTTTTCCTAACCGATCCGACCAGTGATATAGCTCTCCGTCCGGCTGTCGGACGGATTGGTGAAAATCATGTCCGTGTTCCCGTATTCCACGAGATTGCCAAGATGGAAAAACGCTGTCTTTTGGCTAACACGCGCGGCCTGTTGCATCGAATGCGTCACGATAACGACTGTGTAAGAGGCGCGCAGCTCATCTATCAATTCTTCGACCTGCGCAGTCGCAATAGGATCAAGCGCCGAGCATGGCTCATCCATCAAAAGAACCTCCGGGGCCGTTGCAATTGCACGACCGATGCACAGCCGCTGCTGTTGACCACCGGAAAGCCCTGTCCCAGGTGCATCAAGCCGGTCTTTCACCTCGTCCCAAATTGCGGCCCGGCGAAGAGATTTCTCCACAATCTCATCAAGTTCTGCCTTGTTCCTGGCAAGGCCATGGATCTTTGGCCCATAGGCGACATTGTCATATATCGACTTCGGAAACGGGTTTGGTTTTTGAAAAACCATGCCGACACGCGCGCGCAGTTGAACCGGATCAACGTCTTTGGCGTAAATATCCTCGCCTTCAAGATGGATATCACCGCTCACACGACACACATCAATCGTGTCGTTCATCCTGTTGATGCAACGAAGAAATGTCGACTTTCCGCAGCCAGACGGACCAATGAAGGCGGTGACGGCCTTGTTCTCGATCTCCACATCCACGTCCTTGATCGCGTGGGTGTCACCGTAAAAGACATCTACGCCTTTTGCGGCAATCTTGATCTCGTTGGACATCGTCCGCTCCGTTATTCTCATATCATTCATCATAACAGCTCCTCTTACCAGCGCCGTTCAAATCGTTTGCGAAGGAACACGGCGAACGCGTTCATCAACACAAGAAAGCCGAGCAGCACACAGATTGCAGCGGCGGTGCGCGCCTCAAACGCTCTCTCAGGGAAGTCTGACCAACGGAACACCTGAACCGGCAGAACGGAGGCTGAATCGGTGATGCCGGTTGGAATATCGACGATAAATGCAACCATCCCGATCATGATCAGAGGGGCAGTCTCGCCCAAGGCCTGTGCCATGCCGATGATCGTTCCTGTCAGGATGCCAGGCATGGCCAGTGGCAGCACATGATGGAAGACCGATTGCAGTGGGCTGGCCCCCAGACCTACGGCGGCGTCACGAATCGATGGCGGTACCGCCCGAATGGCGGCGCGAGACGCGATAATGATCGTGGGCAGCGTCATCAGGGCCAGCACGATACCACCCGCCAATGGAGCGGATCGCGGCACGCCAAAGACACCCAAGAAAACCGATAGGCCGAGAAGCCCGAAGACGATCGACGGGACAGCCGCGAGGTTATTAATGTTCACTTCGATGAAATCGGTGATTTTGTTCTTCGGGGCGAACTCCTCAAGATAAATCGCGGCCAACACCCCGACAGGAAAAGCCAAGGCGAAGGTGACGACCATAGTCCAGAATGATCCAACCACAGCGCCCCAAATCCCGGCCAGTTCAGGTTCGCGTGAATCACCTGAGGTGAAAAAGCGGCTGTTGAAGACCGTTGCGACGTTGCCATCTTCGCGTAGCTCTTCGATCCACGCGATCTGGTTATCCGATACTTTACGTGCATTCGGCGCAAGCTCGGTGACCAGTAAACGCCACTCGTCGACGTTTTCGATACTCTCCGACGGCTGAATAATGACGTCCGCCTCCGCCCTTGCGGTATCAAGCCGAGTGATCTTGAACCAGCCACCTCCCGCGCGCACAAGCACAGAGCGATTGCTTTCCGACAGGTCCTCTGCGCCAGAGGCCGACTGTGACCGGGTTTCCAAGTCTTCAGCTTCGGCTATCAATGCGTCGCGTGCGGCGCGCCGAGACACCAACTGTGCTTTGGCCTGTTTTTTCTCCGCATCTGTTTCGGCGTCGCTCAGCGCATTTTCAAAGAATACAACGCCATTTTCCTGAAGTTGCGCTTGCTGTCGCTTCAGTTTGGCCTGATCTATGAGCCCGTCCTTTACACGTCCCAAGGCCGCTGAAAAGTCATTGACCGATGACGATAAACGCGCGCCATCCTCTGATAGGGCAACGGTCAGTTTCCCGTTGGTGGGCTTGTCGAACACCTCCCCGAAATCGCCTTTCAGGTATAAGTCCGTCACATCGGATGCCAAAAACTGGTAGTCGATCGTTTCGCCGATCAGATCGGGGTCCGCTGCGACCTTCTCAGCCAGTTCAAACGCGGCTCCTGATGATGTCAGATCATAAAGCTCGCGCCGGGTGGTCCGACCCTTTGCATCCGGAAAACGTGTTTTCAGAGCATCCTTGGTCAGGCCGGAAAAATCGGCGCGACGAATAATCCGTGGATCGTTGGTGACATCCGGATCAATCTCCGCCACCTCGAGCTTGACTGGGATGGTAACATAGCTTTCCGTCAACGCCGCTGTCGCCTTGAAAATCACTGACGATAGGAGGGCGATCAGCGCCACCGCCGCCAGAAAGATCGCCAAGATTCCATAGGCCTTGAGTCGTGTTTCGGCCCGTCGCCGTTTGCGAATGCGACGAGAGGCTTCCGAACCGGAATGCATGTTTGTCAGGGCTGTCATATCTACCATAAATTCAGCCTTAATCGTAGAGTTCACGGTACTTGCGCACGATGCGTTGCGCCGCAACGTTCATCAGAAGCGTCACGCAAAAGAGTGTGAAGCCCAGTGTGAAGGCCGGACCTGCGGCTGTCGACGCTTCGGTATCCCCGGTGATCAACATCACGATCTGAACAGTAACCGTTGTGACTGCCTCCAACGGATTAGCCGTCAAGTTGGCGCCCTGCCCTGCAGCCATCACCACGATCATGGTCTCGCCCACCGCTCGCGAGATACCCAGTAGAACGGCGGAAACAATTCCCGGCAGCGCGGCTGGCAGCACCACTTGGCGGATTGTTTCAGCCTTAGTTGCGCCCAACCCGTAAGAGCCATCCCGAAGCGATTGCGGAACGGCATTAATCACGTCATCCGACAGCGATGAGATAAACGGGATGATCATGATGCCCATCACGATGCCTGCCGCCAGTGCACTTTCGGAGGCGATGGATAGCCCAACGCTTTCCCCAGTATTGCGCAGAAAGGGCGCCAGCGTGATCGCGGCAAAAAATCCGTAAACAACGGTCGGGATTCCGGCCAAAAGCTCCAGCATTGGTTTGGCCCAAGCGCGGACCCTTGGCCCTGCGAAATCCGACAGGTAAATTGCAGCAAACAGACCGATCGGCACCGCGACCAGCATTGCGATCACAGTAATCAAAAGCGTGCCGGCGAACAGGGGAATTGCGCCAACCTTATCAGGGTCGAGCTTCCCTGCTTGCACACCAGACAAAGGCGACCAGTTCGTTCCAAAAAGGTATTTATGGACCTGCCAGTCGATATTTCTGAAAAAGTTGAGGGTCTCGAAGATCAACGACAAGACGATACCAACGGTCGTCAATATGGCGATAATCGTCATGAATGCCAGAATACGGCGGACAATATTCTCTGACCTGTTCCGCGCCCGCCAGCCTTCGCTGACATTGCTGTAGGCCCAGAAGCCCGCCAGTGCCGCGCCTAATGCGGCCAGCAGAAGCGTGCCATAATCATGAAGGGCGCTGTGCGAGGTCAGCTTTGCCGCGATCTCGTCGCGCAATGGACCCGACTTAGAGGCGATACCGCTATCGGCAATGGCATGTGCGTCTGACAGGATCAGCTCCGCCTCGATCGGTGAAACCTCGGGTAGCGCTGCCATGATGTCCGCCATCATGGCTCGTTCGATAAGGATGCCCCAGACGCCCCCGACTACAAAAAGAAGCGCCCAGCCGATGATCGCTGCGACAAGAAATGCGAGAAACCCGTGGTAGTTCGGACGTGAGTGCAGGCGCGACACCTCTCCGCCAACAACTGCCGAGGCCCGATTGCGCGCGAGTACGTAAGCTGCACTGGCGAGCGCAAGAATCGCAAAGAACCCTAAAAACAGCATCTGTTCCCCGAATATTCAGATGGTGGCATTGGCCGTGGCGCAAAGCAGGGCGGTTGGAAACCGCCCTGCCCCGAGTGATTTCCTGGCGTGGATCAATTCCACTCGTTGCCAGACATTTTTTGCAGACCGGTCACCGCGCCCTGAACCTCTTTATAGGTGTCTTCTGGCAGCGGGATCAGACCCTTATCGACAAGGTAACCTTCTTCGCCGGTAGCGCTTTCGCTCATGAACTCATCAATGAATTCCTGTATGCCCGGAATGACGCCGACATGGGCGTTCTTCACGTAGAAGTACAGCGAACGCGACACGGGGTAGTCCCCTTCAGCGATGTTTTCGAATTCAGGTTCAACCCCGTCAACCGACGCGCCCTGCAACTTGTCAGAATTCTGATCGAGGAACGAGAACCCGAAGATGCCAACAGCATTTGGGTTGGCCTCAAGCTTGGAGACGATCAGGTTGTCGTTTTCGCCGGCTTCGATATAAGCCCCGTCTTCGCGGATGGTGATGCCTTCGCATTCGATACCAGCGCCTTCACAGCCCTCTTCCATCACCAACTCTTCAAACGCGTCCCGCGTGCCGGAGGATGGTGGTGGGCCAAGAACCTCGATGTTGATTGCAGGCAGCGCCGGATCAACTTCGCTCCAGAGCGTTGGCTTCGGGCCCTGCTCGGCCAGTGCAGTGACCAATTGTTCCCGCGTCAGCGCAAAAGATGGGCCACCCTTGGCGTTGGCAATAACAATACCATCATAACCGACAACGGCTTCCGTGATTTCAGTCACACCATTGTCTGCACACAACTTGTATTCTTTTTCCTTCATGCGGCGTGAAGCATTGGCGATATCAGGGTGCTGTGTCCCGACGCCTGCGCAAAATAGTTTCAATCCGCCGCCCGAGCCAGTGGACTCGACAACCGGTGTCTGGAAATCGGTCGAGCGGCCAAACTGCTCAGCCACTGCGGTTGAAAATGGAAACACGGTCGACGATCCGACAACGCGGATCTGATCGCGCGCAGCAGCCGTGGTGGCTGCAAGCGCTGAAACGAGTGCGGTCGTAGCAGCAATTTTAATGAAGGACATTTGTCACTCCCATTGGTGGATTTCATGGACAGCAGATCCCCACGACCTGCTGCTACATGTGGCTTAGAGCTTGCACACCGAGCTTTTGTGACAGTTGTGTAAAGGTTTTATGACAAGGCTCATTGAAGTCGAAAATTATCGCCTGTCAAAAATCCTCCTTCGGAAATATTGTTGAAAAAGTGCTTCCAACACCTTGTTCCGATTGGATTTTCAACCTTCCGCGATGTCGATTTACGATATGTTTGACGATGGCCAAGCCAAGGCCCGTACCGCCCTTCTGTCGGCTCCGATCATCATCAACTCGGTAGAATCTTTCTGTTAGCCGCGGAAGGTGTATCTGATCGATTCCTTCACCTTCGTCTTGGATATCGACCCGCCAGGCAGACATGCGCAATGTGGGATCACGTTTGATCTCGCAAACAGCGATATGGACCGTGCAATCCTGCCCGCCATACTTGATGGCATTCTCAATCAGGTTCAGGAAAAGCTGGATCAATTGATCTCTGTCCCCAGCAATCTTTGCGCGCTGTTCTAGACCACTTGTTTGTACCGCGACATTGGCGTCCTTGAGCTTTCCCTCCAACGTCGCGACAACAGACCTCAAAACAGCACAAAGATTGACCGATTGACGCGGTCGGATGCGTTCATCTGCTTCGACTCGACTGAGCGACAACAAGTCTGACACCATCCGGCTCATTCTGTTGGCTTCTTGCTCCATGATCTGGAGAAAGCGCTCGCGGGCCGCTTCGTCCTTACGCGCGGGTCCTCGCAACGTCTCGATAAAGCCCATCAGACTGGTCAAGGGCGTACGTAGCTCATGACTGATATTGGCGACGAAGTTGCGCCTGATCATCTCGGATTCCTCGGCCTGGCTTCTGTCTTCGAAGCTCAGAACAGCACCTGCTCCATTCGGCAAGGGTCGCGCATGGAACATGTAGATGACCTCACCCGCCACACCGGCGAGCATGAACCGGGCCTGCCCTTCCTGACCGTCGCGAATAGCGGCATCGATCGCAGCAAGGGTCGCAGCCTGGCGCAAAATCGTAACGGCATTCTGGCCTTCGATATTGGCGCCCAAAAGCTCCTTGGCCGGATCGTTTGCAACCTCGATCCGGTAGGATGCGTCGATAATCATCAAAGGCATCGGAATGCCGCTCAATACGTCTGACAACGGTATAGCGGCCATGGAAATTCAACCCGACAGTGATCTGAAACCGTTGGAAAATTCTTCCTTCAGCAGATCGATATTTTCGATCCCGACCGAAATACGGAAAAATGCATCGGACATGCCCATTTTCTCACGATCATGTGGGCTCATCGCTCTGTGGGAAGAACTGGCCGCATGGCTGAGTGTTGTACCGATATCCCCGAGGGTTGGTGCAAAGGGCAAATTGGGCATCGCCCTGACGAGCTTGTTTGCCGCTTCCATGCCACCCTCGATTTCAAAGCTCACCATGTTTCCAAACCGCGGACCAAGCAGAGCACCAGCGCGGTTGTGATCGGGGTGATCCGGCCGTCCGGGGTATACAACCCGCCTGAGGCCATGCAGCCCTGCCAGATGGTCGGCCAGCTTTGCCGCATTTTCCTCAGCCCGTTCATAACGCAGTTGAAAAGACATCAATCCGCGCTCAGCCATCCAGCAATCATAGGGCGACGGTGTGAAACCGTGGGTCTGAATCACGCCATCAATCGCCGCGCTATGTGCCTCTGATTTGCAAACCACATACCCCAACATCGCATCAGAATGCCCAGCCAAAAGCTTGGTCACGGAATGAATAACAATATCTGCCCCCTCACTCAGGGGGCGATAGGCCAGAGGCGTAGTGAACGTATTGTCGACGGCCAAGATCACGTTGTGACGCTGTGCGATTTCAACAATCGCCTCCATATCCGCCACGCGCAGCGTCGGATTCGAGACAACTTCCATCAGGATCAGCTTGGTGTTCGGGCGGATCGCCTGTTCTACCGACCGCGCGTCGGTCGGGTCAACCAAGCTGTGTTCAATCCCGTAGCGTGGCAGCTCTTGCGTCAGCAGACGCAGCGAACGCCCATAAAGCTGATCACCCCCGATAACATGATCGCCCTGATCCAGAAGCGCTAACATCGTGGCTGAAACAGCGGCCATGCCCGACCCCGTCATCATGCCTCCGGTAGCCCCCTCAAGAGCATCGATCTTTTGTGCCAAAACCAAAGCATTGGCATGACCCTCACGCGAATACGTGAACCCGGGCGCTGTCCCATCGTAGGTCGCGTTCAAGTCATCAGGGCTGTCGGCCCGATAAACAACGGAGGGCTGCAAAGGCGTGTTGAGCGCGTGGCCAGCCCCTTCTGAATAATGCGGCCGTCGGGCGATATCGTCAGCCATCAGTTACGCACCGCCCCGTCTCCCGAAACGAGATACTTGAAACTTGTCAATTGTTCAGCGCCCACCGGGCCGCGCGCATGCATTTTACCCGTCGCAATCCCTATCTCTGCGCCCATGCCAAATTCGCCGCCATCCGCAAACTGAGTGGAGGCATTGTGCATCAGGATGGCGCTATCGAGCCGCGACATGAACATGTCAGCGGTCTCCTGATTTTCGGTCATTATGCAATCCGTATGGTTCGAGCCATAGGTGCGAATATGATCCATAGCTTCTTCGACTGACGCCACCGACTTTGCGGCAATCTCCATATCCAGGAACTCTTTGCCCCAGTGACCTTCGTTGGCCGGTACAACGCCCGCAATCTCCTGCATAGGAAGATCGGCGTCCACTGTCACTCCCTTGTCCAACAGAGCCTTGATCACCCCGCGCCCGATTGTGTCCACGACATCCTCGTGGATCAAAAGACACTCTGCCGCGCCACAAATCCCGGTTCTGCGTGTCTTCGCATTGAGAACCACATTCAGGGTTTTTACGGGGTCCGCCTCGCGATCAATGTAGATGTGCACGATGCCTTCGAGGTGTGCAAAAACCGGTACCCGCGCCTCTCGCTGGACGAGGCCCACGAGGCCCTTACCCCCGCGCGGCACGATCACATCAATGAAGTCCGTCATCGCCAGCATTTCGCTGACAGCGGCTCTATCACGGGTGGGCACCAACTGAATGGCATCTTCGGGCAGATTGCCTGCTTTCAAGCCTTCGACGAGACAAGCATGAATTGCTGCAGAGGAATGGAAGCTTTCCGAGCCGCCGCGAAGAATGACTGCGTTGCCTGCTTTCAGGCACAATGCACCTGCGTCGGCGGTTACATTCGGGCGGCTTTCATAAATCACACCAATGACACCCAAGGGTGTGCGAACACGCCTGATATCAAGTCCATTGGGTTGGGACCACTCAGCAATCACCTGTCCGACAGGATCGCTCTGCTCGGCGATCGCCCGCAGACCGCCGACGATGCCCTCAATGCGGGCATCGTCCAGCATCAAACGATCCATCATCGCGGCGGACAGACCTTTTTGCGCGCCGAACTCCATATCCTTCTTGTTGGCGTCGATAATCTTGGCGCGGGACGCCCAGACGATATCAGCGGCAGCAGCAAGCGCCGCCTGCTTTTGTTCAGCGGTTGCATAACTCAGTGTTGCTGCAGCCGCCTTTGCCCGGCGACCGATATCGGCCATCGTTGTGGGAATATCATTCATGTCTTTCATGGGCCTACCTCACACACTTGGCTGCGGTTGGAACGGGAGTATTCATTGGTCTGTGATCGGCACATTTTAGAGCACCATATCGTCGCGGTGCACAAGAGCAGCACGCCCAGGATAGCCCAGAATCGTCTCGATATCCTTTGACTGCGCGCCAATCAGGCGTGTGGCCTCGGTCGCGGTGTAGCGGGTCAGGCCTTGAGCGATGGAGGTGCCTTCTGGCGTTTGAATTTCGACGGGATCGCCGCGCTCAAACGTGCCACTGACGCCGACAACGCCGGCCGGCAGCAGTGATTTCCCGGCTTTCAGCGCTTTCACCGCCCCAGCGTCGAGTTGCAAACAGCCTTGCGGCTTCATCGCCGCAATCCAGCGTTTGCGGGCGGCCTTCGGATCCAGCTGCGCCGGGAAAAGCGTATTGGGTGCGCCGTTTCTAAGCGCAGACAGCGGATTGAGCTTGGACCCTTTAGTGATGATCAACGCCGCACCGCCCGAAGTCGCTGTGCGCGCGGCGAGAACTTTGGTTTTCATACCGCCCTTGGACAGGCCCGATCCTGCGTCACCCGCCATCGCCTCTATCTCGGCAGTGATCTCATCGATGCGATCATACCGTTTGGCATCAGGATCATCGGCTGGGTTCGCAGAATAGAAGCCATCTACATCCGACAACAGCACGACCAGATCAGCGCCAATGGTGACGGCAACTTGCGCGGCCAGACGGTCGTTGTCACCGTATCGAATTTCATCAGTAGCGACCGTGTCGTTCTCGTTGACAATCGGGACCACGCCCAAACTCAACAACTGGCCTAAAGTTGCTCTGGAATTCAAATAGCGGCGCCGGTCTCGGCTGTCTTCCAAAGTGACGAGAACCTGTGCAGTTGTGACCTTATAAGGCGCGAGCGCCTCCTCGTAGGCCCGCGCCAAACGGATTTGACCGACAGCCGCAGACGCTTGCGATTGCTCCAGCGCGAGTGATCCGTGCCCCAGCTTCAAAACGCCACGACCCAAGGCAATAGACCCTGAGGAGACCAGCACGATGTCTTTGCCCTGCCCCTTCAAGTCCGCCACATCCGCGGCAAGGGCCTTGAGCCATGTCGTGTTGAGGTCCCCTGTTTCGCGATCTACCAGCAAGGCCGAACCGATTTTGACGACGACGCGTCGCGCGTTTGTCAGGGCTTCCATGCTTCTGGCTCTTCCAGCGCTGTTTTCTGACGTAGGCGATCCTCGCTTATCTCGGACCGTAAGGCGCGCAAGACCTCTGTCACACCATCTCTGGCGACCCCCGACATTTCATAAACTCTGGCTCCAGATGCCTTTTCCAAAGCCTGCCTTTTTTCGGAGCATTCTTCCTCATCGAGTGCATCGATTTTGTTCAGAGCAGTGACGCGGGGCTTGTCGGCCAGATGACCACCATAGGCCTCCAGCTCACCGATAATTGTTTCATAATCAGCAACAATATCGTCGGAAGTTCCATCTACAAGATGCAACAAGACCGAACACCGCTCGACGTGACCCAGAAAGCGGTCACCGATACCGCGACCTTCAGATGCACCAGCAATCAACCCGGGAATGTCGGCGATCACAAATTCCGCGTTATCAACACCGACCACGCCAAGATTGGGGTGCAGCGTCGTAAACGGATAATCCGCGATTTTTGGCCGGGCATTTGATGTGGCGGCCAAGAATGTCGATTTGCCTGCATTCGGCAGACCCAAAAGGCCGGCATCAGCAATCAGCTTGAGGCGCAGCCAGATGGTGCGTTCCACACCAGCTTGACCCGGGTTCGCGCGGCGCGGCGCCTGATTGGTCGAAGATTTGAAGTGCAGATTGCCGAACCCGCCATTTCCGCCTTTCGCGAGAACAAATCGTTGACCTAGCTCGGTCATATCCGCCAGGACGGTTTCCTCGTCTTCATCCAGCACTTCGGTACCCACAGGCACCCGCAGGATGATGTCGTCCCCATCCTTGCCAGTCCGCTGCTTGCCCATACCGTGCTGGCCGTTCTTAGCGAAGAAATGCTGTTGGTAACGAAAGTCGATAAGCGTGTTGAGACCGTCTACTGTTTCAACAATAACGTCGCCACCGCGACCGCCATCACCGCCATCCGGACCACCATATTCAATGTATTTCTCGCGCCGGAAGGAAACCGCGCCACCGCCGCCACTGCCGGAGCGGATATATACTTTGGCCAGATCGAGGAACTTCATCAGGCACCTGCCTTTTCTTGCATATCAAGGCGATAGTGCGAAACCGCGGCAGGCTCAAGCCGTGCTTTGGATTGCGCCATTCCAACATCGGTTTTGACAAAGCCCAGTTTTTTGAGAACACGCGCCGAAGCAGGGTTATCGTCAAAACAACTGGCGGTAAGCGTGTGGACGTCAAATCGTGCCGTGTATGCCGACAGAAATGCGCGCGCAGCCTCCGTGATGTATCCCTTCGACCAGTATTCTTCGGCCAAGAGGTAGCCAAAGTCATGGTCTTTCACAGGTCCTGCCCCGATCTTGCCGATCAAGGTGCCATCTTTCAGACGAATGGCCATCCGCATCCCGGATTTCCCTCTCCATCGTCCCTGTTCTATCCAAGCGGCTGCGTCGGCTTCGGTCCAATCCGGCCGAATTGACCCAGTCATGCGGGCGACGTCAGGGCGGCTGGTGATTGTCGCGAGATCTTTCGCGTCCCGAGATGTAAGCGGATCTATAGTCAGCCGCTCAGTCTCGATGACCCAAGGGTTCAACCCATGCCATTGTTCCGGCGTCAGAAGCATGGCCCGCGACTCATATTCAAGGTTGAGCGCGGCATTGGTTCGCATTCTGGGAGATCCGCGATAGGAAAACCCGAGATTGCGTAAGATACTGGCGGATCGCGCATTATCGACATGGTGAGCAGAGGTCAGTGGCTGGGCGTGGGCGCAGAAAAAGTGGTGCTCCAGAACGGCCCGGGCCGCTTCGGTGCCGTAGCCCTGTCCCCAGTGCGCGCGACCCAGCCAATATCCGAAGTCCTTTTCACAACCCACAACACCCAATAGCTCGGTGCAGTGGATTATGGCCCAGACCTGTTCGGATCCGGTGCGTTGCTTTGCGATAAACTGTTTTGCATCAGCCAGTTCATATGGATGCGGAACACTTGCAAGCCAGCGCACAACTTCAAAATCATCAATCAGGTCACGAATGGAGGGTGCGTCCGCCTCTTCAAGCGGGCGCAGCGTGAGCCTGTCTGTTTTGATTTTTCCGTCGCGGGCCATCGTTCATTCCGTCAATCCAGTTTTTTGAGGTAGGTCCAGGTTGGCACAGTGGATTGTCGCGCAACAGAAAACTGTTCCGCATCACCGATATAGGTGAACCCAGCATTGGTCAGCACACGCGCAGAGGCCGGGTTGTCCTGAAAGACGGAGCCAAAGAGCGTCCGGCAAGCCTGCGGATTGGCCTCGACAATGGCCGAGACTGCGCGTGATGCCAGCCCGTTATTCCAAAGCGCCGGTGCAACCCAGTAGCCTATTTCAGATTGCTCACGATCCATGCGTTCCAAACCGATCAGGCCCAGGACTTCCGACTTTCCGTCCGGTGATGCGTCGATCGCCCATACATCTTCAGTCCTGTCTGCCGCAAGTGCGCGCAGGATGAACGCATCTGTCGATCCCGGCGGCAAGGGATGCGGGATCGAGGTCGTGGCACGGGCCACTCGCTCGTCCGCAGCGTAGAGCGAGATCAATCCCGCATCGGCGCTGGTGAGCGGGCGTAGCACAAACCCGTCAGCCGGGATAACCGGTTGGTCAATTACATCTTCAAAACTCATTTCACCCCTCCTCCAAAGAGTACGAACAAAACAGACGCCACGGTCAAAGCCGCGAGTGTCCACATCAAATACCGTTCAGCTAACGTGCCTGTGACAGTTGCCGCGATCCGGTCACCAGCAAATGTCCAGATCGGATGCAATATCAGCTGCAACCCCAACAATAGCGCTGCAATTGTTAACGTGGCTTCAAAAGCTGGTGTTCCAGGCGCGGTGAACGCCGTGAAGCCCACCGTTGTCATGGCCCACGCCTTCGGATTGAGCGGGTGCACAACGAGCCCTGCGAGAAAACCCGGCGCTGCCCCCTCTTCAGCGGTGTTGAGCCGCATGTTTGCAACACGCCATGCCAGCCAGATGATATACGCCGCAGATATCCACTTGAGCGCTATGAAAATCCAGGGCGCAGTTTCGGCAACCTCCATCAACCCGAATCCGATGGGCCAGATGATTAGCTGTTTGCCCAATGCAACACCCGCCACAAATGGCAGGGCGGCGCGAAAACCAAATCGCGCACCCGTTGCCATCAAAGCCATATTAGCGGGGCCCGGTGTGCCCACCTGGGACGCGGCAAAGACAGCGAAGGATCCAAGCGCCACACTCACGAGGCTTCGTCCATCTGCAAGTCAGGAGCCAAGAGACCCATAATAATGTCGTCGTGCCATTTGCCGCCGATGCACGCGGATTCGCGCTCCCGCCCTTCTTCGATGAAGCCAACCTTACGATAGGCCGCAATTGCTCGCTGATTGAAATCCAGAACTCTGAGCGTCAGACGATGAAATTTGAGTTGCTCGAACGCAAAGGCTGCCACTAGGCGCATCGCGGCAGAGCCATAGCCCTGACCAAGTCTGCTCTCATCCAGAATACCAATTGCAAGATGTGCACGATGATCCGCGTAGTTCAGACTATGCAATCGGATCGACCCCAATAGCTCACCTTCAGACTCGATGACCCAGCCGTATTTTTCTCGCGCGAGTGCATCCACCCATGCCGCCGCCGCATCTTCTGTCAGGGGACGCACGACCGATGGTTCGCCGCCGAACAAGCGATGAAGCTCTGGTGAATTGCCGAGTTTCAGCCGTCCAATAACATCTGCCTCGCACGGCGCACGCAGCGTCACACGAGCATCACTTAGAACTGCAAGCTTGGTCAGCGCCATGACAATACTCCAGAAACGAAAAAGGGACCGGTTTTTCAACCGATCCCTTTAAATTCTTTTGCCTATTCGGGTTCGGCTTATTCTGCGGCCTCCGCGACCGGAAGAACGGAAATGAAGGTGCGATTTTTCAGACCTTTGTGGAAGGTCACAGCGCCGTCGACAGTCGCAAAGATTGTGTGATCTTTACCCATGCCAACACCTTCACCCGGCCAATACTTCGTCCCGCGCTGACGCACGATGATATTGCCAGGGATAGCCGCTTGGCCACCATAGAGTTTTACACCGAGACGACGACCTGCTGAGTCGCGTCCGTTCCGGGATGAACCGCCTGCTTTTTTATGTGCCATGCGTTCTCTCCTTAACCTTTAGCCAATTTCTTGGCTTGTTTGATCCACTCGTCGCGATCAATACGGCCTTTGAAATTCAATTTGTCATCCATATCAGCAACATCATCTTTGGTCCATGCTGCGATTTGGGCGAATGTTGTCACACCAAGATCGTTCAGTTTTTTGACGATAACCGGTCCTACGCCGCTGATCTGGGACAGATCGTCGGCTTCAGAAGCCTTTGCAGCCTTCTTCGGAGCTTCTTTCTTGGCAGCCTCTTTTTTCGGAGCAGCTTCCTTTTTGGGAGCAGCCTTTTTCGCCTCTGCCTTGGGGGCCGCCTTCTTAGGCTCGGCCTTTTTGGCGGGCTTGGCTTTCTTTGCCTCGCCTGCGGCCAGAGCAGCTACAGCAACGCCTGCACCACCCATCGCAGCTTTAACACCAGACTTGCCAGCGCCTTTTTCAAGGATGTCAGTCACGCGCAGCAAGGTAAGTTGCTGACGGTGTCCTTTGGTGCGCTTTGAGCCGTGCTTACGGCGGCGCTTGACGAAATGGATAACCTTTTCGCCTTTGATCTGGTCGATGACCTCGGCTTGAACGCCAGCATCGTCCACAAGTGGAGAGCCAATCGTCGAACCAACCATCAGAATTTCGTTGAACTGAACTTTGTCGCCAGCGGCAGCGTCCAGTTTTTCGACACGCAGAACGTCACCCGATGTGACTTTGTACTGCTTGCCGCCAGTTTTAAGAACCGCGAACATCGCATCTTCCTTTGTTTTCCGCGTCGCTACGGTCCCCATATGGGAGTTTTTGGCGTAAATGCCACCTCGGACAGCGCGCCCCCGGATCGGGACGAGTTTGAATATAAGTCTCGAATGGTCGAGATGGCGGCTTATGTGCAATCGCGATGCGAAGGTCAAGCCTTGTTTTGATGGGATCTCTCTATTCTTTAGCTTGGGCTTATGTGTCTTCGCCCGCCATGAATTCCGCCATGGCACGACCCAACTCAAAGCTTTGGCTTTCAAAGAGGGCATCGAACCCTGCGAACAGGGCCGTATTGAGCTTTTGACCCGATGGCGTTTCTGAGGCGTCGATATAGGCCTGCACTTCATCGTCAGTCAGCGGTGCATAAGCCATGACCGAAAAGTTGATCGTCCAGTCTTCCATTTCCTTGCGAATTTCTGGCTCCTGTTCCCAGACGGTGCTTAGCATGAAGCTCTCGCTCATTGCCTCTGCATAACCCTCACCCGTCGACAAACCACGATAGAAGGCCAAGTTCGAGTTCAGCGCCCCCATTACGTTGTTTTCGATCAGACCATTCGCCTGGATAAAGGCGTGATACAGGCTCAGACGATCTGCTTGGGTGGTCTCCATATGCGCGACCTGATCGGCCAAGGCCTCCTCAACGGTGTCGTCCATCAAAGCGCGCCGGGCATCCAATTCAATCGCGATGATTTCCTTGCCCAGATCAGATTCAAAGAAATTCAGGACATCCGAAGAGCTGTCCAGGTTATCGACATCATCGAGGGAGGTGCGGAAAACCTCTGCCATCTTTTCAGTGTCGTAAATCTTGTTCAGCCGGGCCATCCAGGCCGGAGATGCCGAGATCGCCTGATCCTGCTCCGCAAGCTCGCGGCCTGACTCCAACCCCTCCTGTCGGAGGATCTCGAAAACCTCCTCCATTCGGAACAATTCAAAATAACGGTCGAGCAGAGCCTGATCCTGTTTGGCATATGATGCGGTCGAGATTGAAACCGACAAAAACAGAGCCGCAAGACGTAGCATTGGTGACCTCGTATGTTTTGGTTTGGACAACGATAGGTCCCTGCAAGGGTGGCGACAACCGCATGGTGGGAAATCAAGCCAAATTATTCGTGATGCCGCCGAAACGAGCCCTTGCGCGTCACGCGGTGGGTCGCTAAACCGCGCGAACCTGATCACCGATCACAGGTGCGGAGAGGTGCCGGAGTGGTCGAACGGGGCGGTCTCGAAAACCGTTGTGGGTGCAAGCCTACCCAGGGTTCGAATCCCTGTCTCTCCGCCAGTGCTACATAACATTTAGCAACAATGACTTACACGTCGTTTCTAACTTTTATTGACCAGCTTTTTCATCGTGTGTTTTAGGTTACTCGGACATAGTTTTGCAATCTGGGTTCTGAGGTGGATTGGCAAAAGAGAAGCTGATGCAGCCACAAACGCTCCTAAAAGAACCTTAGGTTGACTCAGAGAGCCCCGCCACACCGTTCATTCTCTAAGACACAATATGAAGGACACCTTTTTGGAGGCAGGCATTGAGGAACTTATGAGGAACGTGATCTCAGTAGGTCTGCTGGAGCGCATTGATGATATTCATTTGGTGGCCTTAATGCGAGACTGAAGGTGACCCAGCAAGCCTTGCCTGGATGAGACAAAAGGCAAGCTCAAAATTGAGCTAAAAGAGTTCATCAAGCTCCAGCCCTATCACAGGAACACCTTTCACGATGTTGGAAAAACTTTCGGTGTGCTTGGGGTAGAAGTCGATCTCCAAAATCTATTATTTCATACGCAGTGATTTGATTGGCTGCGCTGTTGGTTTGGGGAATTTAGAATTGAAAGAACACCCAACGCCCAAAGATCAGCTGGAACAGGACATAGGCTTTCCGAGCGGGATTATAGTTTATCCCCTAGCAGTAGTTGCTTCGGCTGTAGTGGTGTGGTTTGTCTCACTAGTCACTCCGTCATGGATTGAGACAATTTCGAGCGCACTCGGGCAATCTCGATTGGACTGGTTCTGGGTCAACCTTATTGATGATATTGTTGTTTTTCACGAGGTAGGAAGAAGCTTGTTTGAAGTGCAGGCTTATTGGCTAAAGATCGTTTTTGCATTCTATACAATACTCTTGGTTTTGGTCGTACGCTTGGTTTTAGGAGTACCAGAATATCGATCATTACCGAAGATAGGCGCCTCGAAAACGGTTGCTGAATGGCTAAAAATCCTCTGTGCAGGAGCCGCAGGGATTGCCTGTATCTTCTTTATGACCTTTGTGGCTAGCAGCGAACCACAAACTCGCGGTATGGCTTGGATAGTTTCAACGCCACTTGCTGCCTATTTCCCCCCTTTAATAATTTGGGAATTGGTTTGGATCTCTGCCTTAGGCTTCATTCTAGAATTGGAGCTTTTTCAATTTGCAACGGCAGCAAGGTGTCTCATTCTTAAAGGCAAGTAATTTAGTAGTTAGTAGGATGAAATATGTCGTCAAAATTAGAGTGGTTCAGTAGGAACCTTTGCAAGAATTGAAAAGATCATGACAAAAGGTATTTTCACAGCCGCAGTCATCTCGGCAGTACTCCTCACCGGGCCAACTAACTTGTATGCAAAGTCGTGCGAAACTCTTGTTGACGATCATGCGGCAAACATCCGCGCTGCCGAAAATCATTTAGCAAATGGAGAATATGATGCGTTCATTTCGATAATTGATGAGCAATCAACCTTGACGCCGGAAACAAAAGCGGAAATGCGCAAGGCCCTATATGCAGACTTTCCGAATGGTTTCGCGAAGTGCAGACATCTATTATACGAAGAAGTGTCCACCGTTATGTCCCGGCGCGGTGTTGAATTCATAGATTCAAATGGACTGAGCCTTTACGTCTTTCTGTTATCGACAGAGAGCAGCACCGGAGTGCCCGATACCAGAGACATTCTAAAGGTTCTGGTTACATCCGACTTCGGCCAATTGTATGATGAGTGGAATTAGGCTTGAAAGCAGAGACCGAGAGTTGACGGTCGAACTTTGAGGCAAAAGAATTGGGACGGGAAACTCCGTCGCCGAAGCAGAACTCCACATTGCTCCCAGACGTGTCTTGGAGGCCATTTCAGGATGGCGAAGTTTGGGTCTTTTTTCTCAAGAATGAGTCGCATACTGAACTTGTCCCCAGCTTTTAAATCCATTGCTTGAAGAGACAAAACAAAGCCCTCACACGGCAACAAATCATTTTGATGCAACTATCAAAGGTGAGCGCAAACTCAGTATCCATTTTGTCTTCGTCGAGGAGTTTCAGACCGAGGATTTAGATGAAAACGCGTGCAAAACGGCCGCTCGTATCGATGGCGAGGTCGTAGGTTGGTCAAGGTCGGATGCGCGTACGCCTTATGCTTTTTGCGAAAAATTTTGATGGGTCACGGACAGCAGGCTCAGAGGTTGTCGGGAGCTGTTGAAATATGATTGTTAACGGGCGTGTTGGGTGACCACAAAGATGACAAAGCGCCTATGTGGAAGCAAAAAATCATCTCTGTCTCCACCCCTACATCCACCAAGCGGTGTTAGCCGAATAGTAGGTTCTATATAAACGATATGCGAAGTTTCAGATACAAGTAGTGTGGAGCATCACCTTACTGTTCTGTCCACCTTCTGCATGAGTTTGATGTTAAATCTGAGGAATATGTCAGCAACTGAGCGGAACCGAGTTAGGTGAGTGACCCTAAAGTTATCTCTATGGTTTACCATAGCGGTAACACCTTCAAGTGGCCAAAGAAAATACTGACTAAGAGGAGTTGGGTGATATGAAGTCGATCTTGTTGTCGTTCAGCTTTTTTCTTGCGTCGGCCACTTCTGCAGGAGCGGATTCTACTGCATCTGCGGTTTTGAAGGCATTGTCGGAGTTGGGTTTTACAGACGTCAAACTTGAGACCTGCGATCTCTCGTTTGCAAGGCGAAAGTTTGATGACAATCCAAATCGTTTTTTTTCGTGCTTACGTCCGCTATTTGGATCTCAAGACAATGCGGCACCTAAGCAAAGCTGATGTCATTGAAACTTTGGAGAAAGGGAAACGAAGATACCGTCTTACGGTGCCAATAGATGAACGCTTTTATCCAATTTATAGCGAGGCAATTTTCTTTCGCTCTTGGGTTGCGCAAAAAACGGGAATTTCCACTTGGCCCTTTCCTTTTGAGGCTTTCAAGGGATCGGAACAAGCACTTCAGAACGAATTGCTGGAGAGAGTTCCATGGTTAGAAGACCTAAATCGCTGGGATTTCATCACGGAAGACGGAACTGTCACCAACATTGAGGAAGGTTTCTCAATCAATTTTGATAGCAAGGAGCCCTTGGTCAATTTGCATCATGCCCTCCTCGATTACGCTTCAACTTCGAATTGTGTCGATCTAAAGTGAATGGTGGTTAGCTTCTGTCTCCTGTCGCTGCATCGAGAGGTAGACGAATGCTTGCCGGCGGATCTTTGAAGAAATGAACACCGGGACAAAAATGAAGCCATTGAATGTAGCTTATTCTGTCAGTCTCAGGTTTCCAGGCAAAAGCCCAGCCGAGTTCTGTCCCGTCGAGGAGGTCAACACGGACCGAGCATCAGTCTGTTCCGTCTGCCCTTAACCGCGCTCGCATACCAGATAAATACTGGAACATAGGTCGGGATATTTCTGTCCCAAGGCGTAGCATCCATCCAGGTAGTCGGGGCTGACGATGTCGGTTTTAAGCAAACGGTCCCACTGAAAATTTGCCAGCGCCTTAAAGAATATTCCTGATCGATGTACGATGCTTAGGCCCGCCTCGCGCGCTTCACGCTCCAATGTATCCAAAGAATAAGTCGCGCGATGCCCGTGCTCGGCCTCAGCATCCGTGATCGCTGCATTGTGAGATATCAGCCCCATATGAACTGCAATCTGACGCGATGGGGCGTTCGCATTGGGGCAGCAAAGAAAAAGCCTGCCATGGTCTGACAGCCACTCGCTATTGATACGGCGAAGGGTGCCGACAGGGTCATCTAGATGCTCAAGGACATGAGTCAGAAAAATATTGTCATATCGGGTCGGGAGATTGACCGTCTCGAAACGTGCTTCGACAAATGAAATAGTCTCTGGCAGCCGTTGGCGTGCCTCTTCGATGGCGACGCCGGAGGCCTCAACGCATGTGATATCTTCATAGCTTTCCGTAATACGCCGCGTGAAGTCTCCCTTGAAACTACCAAGTTCCAAAGCGTTTCCGGGCCGGCGGAACGATTGGTAAGCCTGCAGCATGTACCCATGCATGACATCGAAGTCGAAATCATACGCATATTTGCGGGCCTCGCTGTCCTCGAACTCTGCATTATAGTCGCGTGTTTTGCTCATTTCATGCCTCCATTGAGGGTCCGGGCCAGTCGGACAATGTCGCCTCGCTCTTCGGTAACTCTGAAACCCAATTTATCATAGAGTGCAAGAGCGGCTCCAGCACCGCGGCTCGCCTCTAGCAGCAGTGTGCCTCGCTCGCCCTGCCCGATGGTATGAATGGCACTTGTCAGGAGACGTTCCGCTATTCCACGGCCGCGAAGTGCGGGCAGCACGCTGACGTTCGTGACAAACACCGCTGTGCCTTCTTCGGCGTTGCAATAAGCGGCGACCAAGCCAGCGAGGTCATTGTCCAGCCAAGCCTCAAAACGGGAGGCGTGAGTCGACAGTTTTTCGGCGTAGTCGGAAAGGTTCACTCGCGTCGACAGAGGCGGATCAAAATCCTCATCGCAGCGTCGAAGGTGAGTCTCGACCTGTCCAGCGACGGACAGATCTCTGGTCCAGCGCAGATCCTTCACAACTGAAGCCGGGCGAGCCCGAAGCCATCACGACCGAACCTGTTGCCGTTATAGAGAAGATATAACTCGTCCTCGATCTTACACAGATGAGGATAGCACTGCATCTCCGCATCCCAATCACCTGGTGTGCCGACAAGCCCTAGCTCATCGTCCAGCCTCTCCCAGTTTTGTCCATCTTGAGAACGCGCGTAGCCTAACCTGTAGCTCTTTGATGGATCGTCGCGAAATCCATGGATGTCCCGGTAGCAGAAAACCATGTGAAACACCCCATCGTGTAAAAGCACACTTGGGAGTGCCTGACATTCGTCTACGCCAATCTTGTCTGGGATGACGGCGCGTCCATGGCTGCTTTGCCAATTTATACCGTCCTGAGACGTGGCTTTCCCAATCTTATAGACACGGTCTGGCGCAGCCTCAGGCGAACTTCGCGCCCACCTCGTCCCGAAGATGTACCACATCATGAATTGCCCATTTGCACGGATCACGAAACCATCGCCAACAAGGAATGGCTCATGAAGGTTTGGACCCAATACTGGGCCATCGCCTTCTCTGAAAAAGTTCAGACCACCGTCACGGCTTACGACTCTGCCGATCCCTGTATCAACTGAAACCGAAACTCTCCGGTTCCAACCCGTCGTATATCCCCAGACTTCGTCGTCGACTCGCAGAACATTCAATGGAAAAATGCCGTGCTCATCAAACGTGCCGAGTGCTCCTAATTCGATGGCAGGTTTTTGGGCTGTGCGGCGAATAGTGCGCAGATCCCCCTCCATCTCAACGAAGCTTACGTGACTGAGAAATTTTCCAGTCTCATCCTGCGAGCGGGTCGAAAAGTATATTCTACAACCATCATCAAGCGGCAGAACTTGAGGCGATTGGGCGTGGCTCACGCACCCTTCGGGTAAAAATGGCGTCCGGGCCTCGAAGATCAGGCCAAGTTTCTCCACTTTCATAAGCCAGCCTCCAGACGGGCTAACCCAAATCCAAACCGACCGACGCCTTCCCCAAGATAAGCCATGTATGTTTCGCCATCGAGTTCGAATACATGGGGATAGCTGACCGAGCCTGAATCCCATCCATCTTCTGAGGGGTCAAGCGCTGCGGCGGTATCATCGCGATGCCATTCGTTCAGATCACTGCTTGTTGCGTATCCGATGCGATACCCGCGAGCGCCATTGCGATATTCTTCAGAATGACGGTAGCAGAAGAACATATGGTAGCGTCCGTCGCGGCGTAGCACATCTGGACTAGCTTGGGCTTCGTCGTTCTCTATGCGCGGCGCAATGAGATCCACGTTGTGTTTACGCCATGTGACGCCATCAGAGGATACTGCACGGCGTATACGATAAACCGGCTCTGGTCGCCCTGCCACCAGCTTCCATTGGCGCCCTGCGATATAAAAAAGATGCCATTCTCCGTCCCAACGACGAACTTTTGGGCCGCTCATGACAAATGGCTCATCGACACTGTATTCAATAACAGGACCCGCTCCGAGCCGTGAAAAGGTCTCGCCGCCATCCAGACTTTCGGCGCAGCCAATTGCGGTGTTGAAAGGGACGCTTTCGCAGCGTGTCCAGCCTGCGTAGTAGCCTAAAACGCGCTCACCATCGTCGACTGCCGAGAAGGGATAGGTTCCGAATTCATCGAAGCAACCTAACTCGCCCAGTTTCAAAACAGGTTGGCTTGCAACGCGAAGTACCCGCGTCAAATCATTTCGGTCGAGATCGACCCAAGCAGAGTAGCTGACATATTGCCCGTCGGCATCCGGTGCCGGACGGCACGAGAAATAGACCCGTACATAGGTTTCGCGCACAAGTGTCGCTGGCGCCTGAGCAAATTCGTGCAACCACGGCCGCCCTTCGGACCAATCACGTGGGTCAAAGACGCGCCCAAGTTTTTGCCACTTTAGCCTAGTCACACATCATCCTTTTCGAGAATGTCGTATTCATTGCGCAACATCTTCGCGATCTGTTCAGGCGGGTTAAACATCATAACATCAACGATCGACAAGGCTGGCTCAAAGGAGTCATGAAATTGGTGATAAGTAATGTCACGAGTCTGCAGGAAACGAAGCTCGACATTATTCTTTAAAAAGACGTTGGCCTCGTACAATTCTAGACCGCCTATGGGATTGGTGTATGTGCTCGCCTTGAGGTCATTGCAAATCCCCAATACACGATCCTGACCGCGCAGGTTTGAACTACTCTCCACTTGAGACGAAATGTCGAGTGGCGTGTCGATTTTCAGAAAGTTGCAGACCTGCTCGAGGGAATAGAAGATGAAATCGAACAGGTTTTGAGACTGATATTTTAAGATCGTTTCGAGCAACGGCATTGTCGCTTTGAAGTGCGGTGCCTTTGCGTAAGCACCCCGGAACTGGTTCGCCAATTTGATTGGATCAAAGCTTTCTGCCACCTTTCTTTCACGAACATCTAGATGATCCGAGGCTTTTGCCAAAGGAATGGAGAAAGTTGCGGGCATACCATTCCGCAACATGCGGTTGCGATTGACCCAACCCTTCTTCGTGTACTCAATGCGATCGTAGACCACGAAACGGTCCACATGCGCGATCAACTGAAAATACCCGATATAGGGTAAAAAGTAGGGCTGCATTATGCCAATATTTGTCATGTTCAGAGCTTGCTGCTTCACAGATCAGTCATCAATGCAACGATCCGGTCAACCGAGTCATTTGACAGATCCGGGTAGATCGGCAGGCACAGTATCTCACGCGATGCACGATAGGCGTTAGGCAACAGTTGCAACCGCGCAGTGGGCAGATTTTGGTACATCTCGAACTCTGGAATAAGCGGATAGAAATATCGGCGCGGATGCACACCATGCGCTTTCATGTGTTCATAAAGCTCGTCACGGCTCAGGGGAAACTCCGCCCCAATCAGCACTGGAAAGTATGCGAAATTCGCAACCGACTCGTTCGTATCGCCCAAACAGGTTACCCCCTTCACCCCATCCAGGGACGCGCGATACTGTGCATCGATTTCGCCTCGACGCGAAAGAGCTTCCTTAACATGACGCAACTGAACCAAACCGAAAGCGGCATTCACCTCGCTGACCTTGCCATTTAGCCCGGTAGCAACCACTTTGGTCTCTCCGGCATGGCCAAAGTTCTTTAGTTGATCAACATAAGCCTTGAGCTCCGGTGTTTTGGAGACAATGGCCCCGCCCTCGAAGGTGTTGAATACTTTTGTGGCATGAAAGCTCAGCACCGAGGCGTCACCGTGATTCAAGACACTTCCGCAGTGACACTCTACACCAAAGGCGTGCGCAGCATCATAGACAACCTTGAGGTCATGCTTGGCGGCGATCTCGTCGATCGCATCTACATCGGCCGGATGACCATAACAGTGCACCGGCATGATCGCTGATGTTTTTTCGGTAATGGCTGCCTCAATGGCGGCCGGGTCCATGTTAAGTGATGCAGGATCAATATCGACGAAAACCGGCACGTTTCCATTCCAGAGAACAGCATGGGATGTCGCAATGAAGGAATAAGGTGTAGTAATCACCTCACCACTGACATTCAGCGCCCTCAGCGCAGTCATCAATGCAATCGTTCCATTGTTGAAAATCGAAATATGTTCGACCCCCAGAAAGTTCTGTAGCTCAGCCTCCAACTGCTGATGAAATGGGCCGCTATTCGACAGAACGCCGCTATCCCATATTTTTTCGAGATATTCGGTAAATTCTGATAGCGGGGGCATACTCGGACGCGTGACAAAGATGTCGTTGCTCATCGTCATGCTCCCAGCGTCCATAGCGGATATCTTAAACAGCCCGCCCGCAGTCCGAAGGGTCATATTGCATCCACCAGTTAAAACCGTCAAACAGAAAACCGGACACGGATGACGACACGGCATGTGTGATGATTGCGTTGCGACAGAACAGTCAGACAGGGAACCAAGCAACCGTGCGGCGCATCCTCAATTCGCGAAAGATTAGCCGGATCAAAGCAAAGGGCAGCCGCTTCAGAACTCGGCTCCGCGAGATATATTATGGCCTCACAGAGCGACAAATACTGTCTGTCGATGATGCCTTGCCTGATTTCCCCGCCGAATACGTTTTCCGCACGCCAATGCCTGACGTTCCATTTGCCAACGTTGTCGATATCGACTCGCTTGACAACTGTGAAGATCTCAGTTCACCCACATATGAGGCGTATCTTGCGAGATTGAAGCGCGCGACGATTTTTGGTGGGTCTGATTTCATTCTCAATTCCGCTTACCAAGCGGTCAACGACGTCGCCGCAGACCCAGATTACGGCCGTGCAACCTATTATCGGAGCGATCAATGGCTTAAAGGCCGTGACGGCGACATGGGTAAGTTTGTGCGATTTCCGCCTACGCGCGAAATTCGGCAAGCATTTCATCTCAGCGGCTATCTATCTTCTCATTTTGGGCACTGGGTTTGTGAATATCTGCCGCGCTTGCGCCACCTCGAAAAACTACCCGGCTGGAAAGAAGTTCCAATTCTAGTAAATGACGATATGCCCGCGTCGCATTATGAAGCGCTTAGCTTGGTGGTTGATAATCCATTGATACGAGTAGCGCGCGAAGAAACGTTACTTGTTGAGACACTTTATGTCGCCCCGACCATCAATTTCATGCCACCGGAGCTATTGCCCGATTACACGGTCCCTATCGAGCGCCACGCCGTTTGGTCTGCGGAAGCGATGCAGTATTTGCGCGCGCGTATTCTCAGACAGGTAGAAGCGCCCGCTGAGCCGGTTGGGAAGATTTTTTTCAGTCGGCGCAACAGCGTCTGGGCGCGGCCTTTGAATGAGCAATTGGTCGAAGATACTTTTGCAGATCACGGTTTCCAGACATTTCTACCTGAACGACTTAGCTTTACCGAGCAGGTTCAGGCCATGCAGTCTGCGGATTTTATTGCTGGACCGTCCGGGTCTGCGTTTAATCTCGCGATGTTTGCTCGGCCCGGAGTGCCGATACTGATGCTCGCGCAGGGTCAACCACATAACTGGGGAGGTTGGCTTGGGCCCATGCGCCAACTCGGCTTCGATGTGCGTTTTCTTTTGAGCGAAACCGCCAGTGCTACAGAAAAACTGATGTCATACGAAGTAGATGCTCAGCGCATTCCAGATATCATCGAGCGCATGCAGGAAGACGCAGAAGCACTAGTCGTCAACTAACTTAATAAACAAGGCGGACCCCATCACAAAAGACAGCTTTATGCTGCTCGCATTTTCGCGAAGGAAATCGTCGCCCGCTCGCTTCGGGCCGTCGCCATATGGCCAGACATAGTCGTCCAGTACAATCCAACCGCCAGAGCGCACAAGCGGACACCAAGCTGCGATATCGGCGCGCACCGCTGGTTCACTGTGGTTGCCATCGATATGCAACACAGCCACATCACCTTGATACCTCACCGCTCCGAATTCGGAGCTGACGATCTCGCTTGATGCAACGTACTTCTTGGCGGCCTCAACTGACGGCATTCGAAGATAGTTTGCATCACTCTGCACGTACGGCAAAAGATTTGTCGCGAAGATTTCGAAAGCCGCATCGGGATCGACTTCCACCTTATCGACCAAGCCACCTTCATCATTTTGCGCCAAGAACTCCATCGCCCATGGATCGACGCAAAGCAACGGCCCCGTGCCATTCAGACGCGCCAACCTCAACAGCAAGAAGGCCGACTTACCCCACCAAGACCCCACTTCCACGATATCGCCCGCCGGTGCTGAGCGAAAGATTGAGCAAAGAGCCCGGGTTTTCTCGTGATCGCACATGCCGGGTATGGTTTCGACATGGTGATAGATTGCTGCCAGCTCTCTGCCATTGGGCAAGTCACGCTGCGAGATATCAAAGAGTTGAAGCGGATCTTGGGCCACGCTCTGCGCAAAAGCCTCTGCCTTTGCATAGGGAGCAGTGACTTCCGACATTGGGCTGCGATTGACAAGTCTCAACCCGGGAAAATCTTTGGCAAGGCAATCATTTAAGACATCCCAGATTACTGCATTGGGCGTGTAGACCGCCGTGATTTCATGTGTCTTTACGGCAGCTTTCAACATTGGGATGAATTCTGGGTCAGTAACGAACGGAATATGCAACCAGTGTTCATATTGCGTGCTGGCTGGATCATGACCTAGCGATGAAGCCCCGATGACATCGCGACCGTCGGCGCGCGCTTGCTCGGCATACGCCAGAGACCTGGGCATGCCGCCAGGAAAAACCAGAATTCGACTTTCTGTCAATTTATTGCTCTCGCACCAATCAGTATAACGCTAGCGCAAACTCAACCAAGTCGACACTGAACGCAATAGCTTCAGGCCCCTACAAAGGCCGCAGCCCAGTTCAGTTCGGAACAGGCTTAGTCAAGAAACGACCACCAAAGTTTAAGCGAAGCAATCTAGATGAATGTGCGCCATCGTGTTTGACGAGTTCAGGCAAAACCTCAGAAATTGTCCTTACGGGATCTGAGTTCTGCGAAAACCTCTGCATCGCTGGCAGCTTCCAGCCCAAGATGCGCGCGGATGGCGGGGTCGCCTGCGCGCAGGAACGGATTGGTCGCCAATTCGTCCGACAGAAGGCTCGGAACGGTCGGTTGTTGGCGCGAGCGCTTTTGCTCCACATCATCAACCCGGCGTTTCAAAGCCGTATTTTCCGGATCGACGCTGATCGCGAATTTTGCGTTGGCCAACGTATATTCATGGCTGCTGTAGATCACAGTCTTCGGTTTCAGCGCAGCCAGCTTGGACAAGCTCGCCCACATCTGCTCAGCACTGCCCTCGAACAGGCGCCCGCAGCCAAGAGAAAATAGTGTATCGCCAGTAAAGATGACATTCTGCTCGGCAATGTGAAAATTCAGCATGTCGAGCGTGTGTCCTGGTGTATGGATGACATCGACGGTCAGGCCGCAGAAATCAAAGCTGTCGCCACCGTTCAGTGCCTCATCAACGCCTTCCACACCTGCTGGCCCAAACACTTTGGATTGGGTCATCGCCTTGAGCTTGCCCAAACCCTCCGTGTGATCCCAGTGGTGGTGCGTGATCCAGATATTATCAATGGTCCAGCCCGTCCGCTCGGAGGCTTTCAAATAGGCCGCCGTGTCACCTGCATCAATTGCAGCTGTGCAGCCCGAAACAGGATCGTGCACCAATACACCATAATTATCGTCATTGTATTCAAATTGGAAAAATTCAAGAGCCATACTGTCCTCGTTTATCTATGGCGAAATTCGGTAGAGAGCCCCTTGCTCGACAGACAAGAACCAAATGTTGCCATCCGGCCCCTCCATAATCTCGCGCACGCGGCCTGTTTCACGGGATTTGAGCTGCTCGACTTCGCTGACGGCACCGCCGTCCAAACGGGAGATGTAGTCGAACTTCAGCGATCCTACAAACAAATCTCCACGCCATTCTGGCCAAAGTTTTCCGGAATAAATCATCAAACCAGAGGGGGCGATGGATGGATCCCAATAATGCTCGGGTTGCTCCATGCCGGGCCTGCTTGAGCCTTCCCCAATCGGCTGCCCCGAATAATGAACTCCATATGAGATTACGGGCCAACCGTAATTTGCGCCTTTACGCACCCGATTGACCTCATCCCCGCCCTTGGCACCATGTTCGGCCGTCCACAGGTTACCGCTCAAATCCAAGGCAGCGCCTTGTGGGTTTCTGTGACCGAAACTCCAGATTTCCGGGCGAACGCCGTCTTGTCCGACAAACGGATTGTCTGCCGGCACTTTTCCGTCGCGCGTTACGCGAACGATAGAGCCGTTGTGAACCGAGAGATCCTGAGCGGACGGACGATCCCCCCGATCCCCGATGGTCAGAAACAAAGTGCCATCACCGGCTTCTATGACGCGGCTTCCGAAATGCCGTCCGGACCGACTTGGATCCATGGCGAAAATCTGTGTGAATTCTTCGAGCGCCGAGCCATCAGAGTTGAGCTTTGCCTTTCCCAAGGCCGTTCCGGTGCCGCCGCGCAGACGAGCAGAGTAGCTCAGGAAGATTTCCCGCGTTTGTGCGAAGTCGGACGGAACAAGGATATCCAACAGACCTCCCTGCCCGCGCGCGGCCACCCTTGGCACGCCCGTGACATCATTGCGTTTGCCGTCTGCATCGACATGGATGATGGCGCCTTCGCGCTCCGTGATCAGAAGACCACCGTCAGGCAGGAAATCAAACCCCCAGGGTTGATCCAAGCCGCTCACTACAGCCGTCACACTCAATTGCCCCATGGTGCTGTCTAGGGCGGATGCTGACGATCCGAACAATGAAATGCTTAAAACAATAGCAATGTCTTTAAGTCGCAAAATAGTCTCCCGATCTCTATCCTTGTCAGATATGTTCCCGGCGCTTGGTTTCCATACCTCTGACTTGAACGTGAAGATTCTCACGCAGAAACATGCGCAACTCCCCGTAACGGAACCCCTTTTCTTTTGGACAGAGCCAAATTAGTGTCCCGGGCAATATTCAAACGACTGGGAGGTCACTGATATGAAAAAACTGTTGCTCGCAACAGCTGCCACCTCATTGATGGCAGGCACCGCCTTTGCTGATGGACACGCAAAAGAAGTCAAATTGGGCATTATTCTCGGCTTCACTGGGCCGATTGAATCGCTAACACCGTCCATGGGCGATGCTGCCGAACTGGCGATGAAGGAAGTCACCGATAGCGGTTTGCTGCTGGATGGTGCCAAAGTAACGCCCGTCCGCGGAGACTCGACCTGCGTTGATGCTGGTGCGGCGACTGCCGTTGCTGAACGTCAGATCACAGGTGACGGCGTAAAAGGTATCGTTGGCGCCGATTGCTCCGGCGTTACCGGCGCAATCCTGTCGAACGTGGCACTGGCCAACGGTGTCGTCATGGTGTCGCCTTCCGCCACATCGCCAGCGCTGTCGACCGCAGAAGACAATGGTCTGTTTTTCCGTACGTCGCCATCTGATGCGCGTCAGGGTGTTGTGATGACCGAAGTTCTTATGGAACAAGACATCAAAGAGGTCGCACTGACCTACACCAACAACGACTATGGCAAAGGCCTGGCCGATAGCTTCCAAGCTGCTTTCGAAGAAGCTGGCGGCACAGTTACCATCAACGCTGCACATGAAGACGGCAAAGCTGATTATTCGGCAGAAGTTGGCGCTTTGGCAGCCGCTGGCGGTGATCGTCTGGTGGTCGCAGGCTACGTCGACCAGGGTGGGTCCGGCATTGTACGCGCTGCACTGGACTCGGGCGCGTTTGACAGCTTCCACTTCCCTGATGGCATGATCTCCGCCAAGCTGGTGGAAAATTTCGGTTCCGAGATTGATGGCTCATCGGGTCAGCACCCCTCCCCATCTGAGGAGCTGTCGCAACGGTTCACAGATCTTGTCGGTGGTGCGTTCGAAGCAACGTCACCTTTCACACCTGAAAGCTATGACGCTGCAGCACTCATCCTCTTGGCAATGCAGTCTGCCGGTTCCATGGAGCCAGGCGACTACAAAGACAAAGTGATGGATGTCGCAAATGCGCCGGGTGAGAAAATTCAGGCGGGTGAATTGGCCAAAGCTCTGCAAATCCTCAAAGACGGTGGCGACATCGACTATGTTGGCGCGACTGACGTTGAGCTGATTGGACCAGGCGAAGCTGCCGGTAACTACCGCGTCGTCGGCTTTGAAGGTGGCGCTGAAGTCACAGCCGGTCGCAAGTAAGCGACGGATAAGAGTTCTAAAAGCAGCCCGGGTTCGCTCGGGCTGCTTTTTTACAGGGGGACAACAATGATCGTCGTAGACGACCTACACAAACACTTCGGTGGGTTCCATGCGGTAGACGGCGCGAGCCTGTCCATCAGCGAAGGCTCGATCACTGGATTGATTGGGCCCAACGGGGCCGGAAAAACCACACTTTTCAATGTAATCGCTGGCGTTCTTAAACCAACCTCTGGCCGCGTGACTATGGCCGGTCAAGACATCACTGGGCTTCCTCCACATACATTGTTCCACAAGGGCTTGTTGCGGACGTTCCAAATTGCGCATGAGTTCTCGTCGATGACCTGTCGGGAAAATCTGATGATGGTGCCGGGCGACCAGTCTGGTGAGGCGCTCTGGAATACTTGGTTTGGGCGCAAACGAATCGCGAATGAAGAACGTGCCCTGCGCGCCAAGGCTGATGAAGTTCTGGAATTTCTAACAATCGAGCATCTGGCAGACCACGGCGCAGGCCAAGTGTCTGGTGGTCAGAAAAAGCTGCTTGAGTTGGGGCGCACCATGATGGTGGACGCCAAGATCGTGTTTCTTGATGAAGTGGGTGCTGGTGTAAACCGCACACTACTCAATACCATCGGTGATGCGATCATCCGCTTGAACAAGGAACGGGGTTACACCTTCGTTGTAATCGAACACGACATGGATTTCATCGGTCGGCTATGTGACCCGGTGATTTGTATGGCAGAGGGCCGCGTTCTAGCCGAAGGCACGTTGGATGAAATCAAAGCCAACGAGCAGGTTATCGAGGCCTATCTCGGCACTGGTCTGAAGAATAAGGCAGTCGCAGGATGAGCGGAGAAGCATATAGTTCGCGAGGCAACAAGGATGCCTCGCTTGGTAAAGATCCCGGCCGTCCGATTGGTGGCAGCTCCGGCGCGCAACGCACCGCTCATCAGACAACCTCTGGCTCGGCGGATGAGCCGTTTTTGATCGGCGACACCATGTCTGGCGGATACGGGACCGGGCCTGACATTTTGCATGATTGCACGATTGCGGTGAATACAGGTGAGATCGCCGTTATCGTCGGGCCAAATGGCGCAGGCAAGTCAACGGCCATGAAAGCGGTTTTTGGAATGCTGGACGTGCGCCAAGGCGCGGTGCGGCTCGATGGAGAAGATATCACCACGCTTAGCCCACAGGACCGCGTGGCCAAGGGGATGGCTTTTGTGCCGCAAACCTCGAACATCTTCACGACCATGACTGTCGAGGAAAACCTTGAGATGGGCGCTTTCCTGCGGCGTGACGACATCTCAACCACGATGGCGCAGGTTTATGAGTTGTTTCCGATCCTGAAGGACAAGCGACGCCAATCCGCGGGAGAGCTTTCCGGCGGGCAACGTCAGCAAGTGGCCGTCGGACGTGCCCTGATGACCCAACCAAAGGTCTTGATGCTCGATGAGCCAACGGCGGGCGTGTCTCCGATCGTCATGGACGAGTTGTTTGACAGAATCATCGAGGTGGCGCGAACCGGTATCTCGATCCTGATGGTCGAACAAAACGCACGTCAGGCGCTTGAGATCGCCGACAAAGGTTATGTCCTCGTGCAAGGACGAAACAGATATACGGACACCGGCAAGGCGTTGCTGGCGGATCCAGAAGTCCGCAAAAGCTTTTTGGGGGGCTGAGATGAGAGTTTTTGTAATAGCCTTAACGTCGTTCTGTTTGGCTGGGGCCGCAGCGGCACAGACCTGCACCTTTGTATCCGAATGTGTGAACGAAGAACCCTGCCAGGCGACGGAATTCGACATGGATGTGAAAACCAGCGACGACTACGCCAGCGGCACGCTTAGCTCGGTTGCCGGAGATGTGGAGACACGTATCACCAATACCCAAGCCGCATCCTTCTACAGTGGCTATCAGAGCGATAGTTTCCACCTGCTTACGCTCTTCAAAGCAAATATCTCGAAATACACGGTCCACACCGTCTGGGCCGATGATGGTGTTTTGTCGGTTACCTATCATGGACGGTGCGTCTAATGGATTTCCTCAACGCACTTGTAGCTTTTCTTAATTTCGTTCTGGTTCCCGGAACCGCTTATGGCGCGCAGCTTGCGCTGGGAGCGCTGGGCGTGACGCTTATCTACGGCATCCTGAGGTTCTCCAATTTTGCCCATGGGGACACCATGGCATTTGGAACAATGTTTGTGATCCTGATCACGTGGGGCCTCCAAGGGCTTGGTGTAAGTTTTGGGCCCCTTCCGACCGCACTTTTGGCGCTGCCTTTCGGAATTCTCGTTTGTGCTGCGTTTTTGCTGATTACCGATCGCTTCGTATACCGCTTCTATCGACGTGAGCGGGTCAAGCCCGTCGTTTTTGTGATGGTATCGCTGGGCGTCATGTTCATCATGAACGGTCTGACGCGCTTTATCATCGGCCCCGGTGATCAGCGCTTCGCCGATGGGGAGCGTTTCATCATCCGCGCGCGCGACTTCAAGGAGATGACAGGGCTGAACGAAGGGTTGGCGATCAAGACGACACAAGGGATCACGTTGGTCACGGCCATCATTGTCGTTGCGGTCCTGTTCTGGTTTCTGAACAAAACCCGCACAGGCAAGTCCATGCGCGCCTTTTCCGATAACGAGGATCTAGCCCTGCTCTCCGGTATCAACCCAGAGCGGGTTGTGATGATCACATGGTTAATCGTAGCTGCATTGGCAACGGTCGCAGGTACACTTTATGGCCTCGACAAAAGCTTCAAGCCATTCACCTATTTCCAGCTGCTGCTACCTATCTTCGCAGCAGCTATTGTTGGTGGCCTTGGCAATCCGCTGGGCGCGATTGCAGGCGGCTTTGTCATCGCTTTTTCCGAAGTGACCGTGACCTATGCATTCAAGAAAGTTGCGGGATATGTGCTTCCTGACGCATTGGCTCCCTCAGGCTTGGCGCAGTTGTTGAGCACCGATTACAAATTCGCGGTCTCGTTCGTGATCTTGATCATCGTGTTGCTGTTCCGGCCCACGGGACTTTTCAAAGGACAATCGGTATGAGCTTGCGGGATGCTTCATTCTTCGCCCTGATTGCGGTTTTGATCGTCGGCACCGGCTTTATCCAGTCTTGGAATACGGCATTGCTGATCGTCAACATGGGTCTGATCTCAGCAATTATGGCCCTCGGGGTCAACATTCAGTGGGGCTACGCCGGTCTCTTCAATGTGGGTATTATGGGTTTTGTGGCGCTTGGCGGGCTTGCGTCGGTGATTGTGACCATGCCGCCAACAACAGAGGCTTGGGCCGTGGGTGGCTTGCGTGTCATCGGAGGGTTGCTGCTTGGGGCTGCGACCATCGTTGCCGCGATCCTGACCTATTCCCGGATGCGCGCCGGTCGCGCAAGAAATATCACGATGTTAGTCATTTTGATCGGTGGTTTTTTCCTCTTTCGGGAAGTCTATGACCCTGCTGTCGTCGCCATCGAAAAGGTCAATCCGGCTGGTACGGGCTATCTCGGCGGTCTTGGCTTGCCCGTTCTGCTGGCGTGGCCCGTAGGCGGCGTGCTTGCAGCCGGTGCGGCGTGGATTATCGGCAAAACTGCCCTTGGGCTACGGTCTGACTATCTGGCCATCGCCACGCTCGGGATTGCGGAAATCGTCATTGCGGTTCTGAAGAATGAAGACTGGCTGTCGCGCGGTGTGAAAAACGTCGTCGGGCTGCCGCGGCCTGTGCCTTACGAGATCGACTTGCAGAACACGCCGGAATTCGTGGAACGCGTGACCAACTGGGGATTTGACCCCACGACGGCCTCTTCCATCTACGTCAAGCTCTCCTATTCGGTTCTCTTTACGATTGTCTTGGTAATTCTGCTTTGGCTGGCCCAGAAAGCGTGGAATTCACCTTGGGGTCGTATGATGCGCGCGATCCGCGACAATGAGGTTGCTGCGGAAGCGATGGGCAAGGACGTGACCGCCCGCCATCTGCAGGTCTTTATTCTGGGGTCCGCTGTTTGCGGTGTCGCTGGTGCGATGATGACCACATTGGACGGCCAGCTTACACCGGGCACCTATCAGCCCTTACGGTATACATTCCTTATCTGGGTGATGGTGATCGTCGGTGGTTCCGGCAATAATTTTGGCGCGGTTCTGGGTGGCTTTCTGGTCTGGTTCCTATGGGTTCAGGTCGAACCTATTGGTCTGGCCCTGATGCAACTGATCACCGCAGGAATGGCAGATGGCTACTGGTTGAAGAAACACCTGCTCGACAGTGCGGCGCATATGCGACTGCTCACAATGGGCTTGGTGTTGCTGTTGGTCCTGAGATTTAGTCCGAGAGGTCTCATTCCGGAAAAATGACAAGAGCGGCATACGCGCCGCATTGTGAGGTTTGAATGTCAGTATTTGCGATGATCCTTGTGGCCCTGATTGCGGCGCTGCATCTCTACATTCTCTGGTTCGAGATGTTCGCGTGGACATCTCGCGGACCGAAAATCTTCCGGTCCTTTCCGAAGGACTTGTTCGAACCCACAAAGACGATGGCTGCCAATCAGGGTCTCTATAACGGCTTTCTGGCAGCAGGGTTGATCTGGTCGCTTTTGATCCGGAACCCAGAATGGTCAATCAACATCGCGACCTTCTTCCTGCTCTGCATCGCCGTGGCAGGACTCTATGGCGCTAGAACCGCCTCGCCACGTATCCTCTACGTGCAAACGGTACCCGCGCTAATTGCCTTGGCTCTGCTCTATTTGACCTAAGCGCGCAGCTTCTCGCCCTTGGGGTCAAACGGAGGCTCGCTCAAAACAACACCACGATGGGGTTTACCAAGGACCATCACATCGACCATCTGCCCCGCCTGCACGCCTTTGAGAAAGCCGAGGGCAAGCGATTTGCCCACCGTGTAGCCGTAGGTTCCCGAACTCACCCGGCCGACCGGCGTACCATCGGTCAGAAACACCGGCTCCCCTCCAGTTGCATCGGCGTTGTCGACATCAAGTACTTCGATGATTGAAAGATACTCACGGGCAGGCTTGTCTTTAATGGCCAGATAAGCGTCTTTGTTCAAAAAATCCTTTTCGAGCTTGATCAGGCGCTCCAGCCCCACCTCTTGCGGCCAGTATTCCGGCGAATACTCCCGCGACCAGGAACCATAGCCTTTCTCCACACGCAGGCTCATCAGCGCGCGCGACCCGACTGGCCCAGCACCAAACGCCTGCCCTGTTTCAAGTAGTGCCGCATAGAGCTTAGCTTGGTCTTCGGTCGCACAATGTAACTCCCACCCCAGATCGCCGGTGAAGGAGACGCGAAGCGCCACACAATCGACGCCTGCAAGCTCTATCTTCTGCGAACGCATGAACGGGAATGCCTCTGTGGAGAGATCCGCGTTGGTCAGACGCTGCAACAGCGCCCGCGATCGGGGGCCGGCCACGTTGAAGCCGCACATCGCCTCGGTTCGGCTTGTAAAAACCACGTCGTCGGGACGTTCGACCGCGTTGAAGAACCGTTGATGATAGCGCTCTGCCATTCCGGAGCCAATGATCAGGAACTCTTCCACGTCCAGCCGCGTGACGGTGAAATCACCCGCAATCCCGCCCCGTTTTCCGATCAGAGGCGTTAAGCAGGATCGGCCGATGACCTTTGGCATCGTGTTCGCAAAAATCGCATTCAGCCAATCTTCCGCGCCTGCACCAGTGACGCTGTATTTCGCAAAATTGGATATATCGATAATACCGGCACTGTCGCGCAACATCCGGCATTCATCCCCCACGGGTTCGAACCAGTTCTGGCGCATAAAGCCATTGGTGTCTTTGGTCCCGGGCGTCGAGGCGAACCAGAGCGGATGCTCCCAACCATAATTCAGACCAAAGACGGCGCCCAAATCGTGCTGTGTTTCGTAGACCGGCCGGGTGCGAACCGGTCTGCCTGCGCTACGCTCTTCATTTGGGAAGTGAATGGAAAAACGATGGGCATACTGATCGCCAACCCGCGCCTTAGTGAAAGATTTACCGGCCCAACTGCCGAACCGGGCCATATCCCAAGCAAACATATCCAGATGCGGCTCACCCGTCACGATCCACTCGGCCAACAAATCCCCGAGGCCACCCGATTGCGAAAAGCCGGGGATGATACCGTTACAACAGAAATACCCTTTGAGTTCTGGCACCGCACCAAACAGCGCGTTTGCATCAGGTGACCAAATCATTGGACCGTTGATGACCCTTTTGATGCCCGCCTCACCTACCGCTGGTACGCGGTCAATCGCACGCATCATGTTTTCTTCTATGCGTTCGAGATCATCGGCGAATAGCTCATGCCCAAACCCCTGAGGCGTCCCATCCTCGGCCCAGAATCGCATGTCGCGCTCATAAGCCCCAACGAGCAGACCGTTCCCCTCTTGTCGCAGGTAGTATTCGCCGTCTCGATCCGCCACGGATGGCAGTCTGCGATCCATGCCTTTGATCTCCGCGATTGCTTCGGTCACGAAATATTGGTGCTCGGTTGGTTGCAACGGCAGCTCAAGCCCCGCCAGCGCTGCCACTTCGCGCCCCCAGAGGCCCGCCGCGTTAACCACGACATCGGTATGAATGTCCCCTTTGGGCGTTCGCACGATCCATGAACCATCAGGCTGTTGGTCGGTTGCCGTTACCGGCGTAAATCGATGGATTTCCGCCCCGGCGTTTCGGGCGCCAGTCGCATAGGCGTTGGTGACACCCGATGGATCGACATTGCCGCCATCGGGTTCGAACATGATGCAGCGGATACCATCATAGTTGACCAGCGGATGGATGCGCTCCGCTTCGTCGCGGCTGATCTCGTGGAAGTTCAGGCCATAATACTTTGCCTTTGCTGCCTGCAGCCGTAACTGATGCTCCCGATCTTCTGTTTGCGCGAGATAAAGGGAGCCCGGCTGAAAGACACCACACCCCTGCCCTGTGATTTGCTCCAGTTCTTTGTACAGGTTCATCGTATAATGCTGGATGCGCGTGATGTTGTTATTGTCATGCAGACCATGGATATTGGCGGCCGCGTGCCAAGTCGATCCTGAGGTCAGTTCATCACGCTCCAACAGCACAACATCTGTCCAGCCGTGTTTTGTGAGGTGATATAAGATTGAACAACCAATGACACCTCCGCCAATTACAACGGCCTGAGCGTGGGTTTTCATGATCTGTCCTCACTGTGGTTCCCTTGAAGTCTAGGAAGGATGTCCGGCACATGATTTGCCGCAAGACGACAGAACTTGTCTCACCGCGACAAACTGGCCTTGAGGGTAAGTTTGCGTTTAGGCTCCCCGGAAACCACGCGGAGAAGCTCCATGCCCAACCTGAAAAGTCGTCTCAAGAACGGTACTGATCGACTGACGATGCATATGTGCACCATACCATCAGCGGCGGTGACCCAGGCCTTGGCAGCCGCAGGCGCTGATAGCGTGTTTATAGACCTTGAACATGGCGCAGTGGACTATGAAAGCGCGCACGCGATGATCGCCGCCACCGCCGGGACCGACTGCGCCCCTTTGATCCGCATTACCGAGAACACGCCCTCGCACGTAAAGCGGGCGCTTGATCTGGGCGCAGAAGGGATCGTCTTCCCTTTGATCAGAACCGCAGATGATGCAGCCCGCGCTGTCGCTGCACTGCGCTACCCGCCGAATGGCACTCGCGGTTTTGGCCCGTTTCTTGCTGTCTCTCGCTGGCAAACCGAGCTTTTGGATTACCGCACCGAAATCGAGGATCAACTGGTCTGTGTTCTTTTGGTGGAAACAGCCGATGCCGTTGAAAACATAGACGAGATCTGCGGCGTCGATGGGATCGATTTACTGGTCCCTGCACCTTTTGATCTTTCAACCTATCTGGGCATCTCAGGCCAGTTCGATCATCCGGACTTCATTGCAGCCGTCAACAAGATTGAGATGGCCGCAAAGGCCGCTGGTCTGCCACTCGGGGGAATCGGCCTGACGCAGGAACAAACCGCGACTTTGATCTCTCGCGGATACCGGGTTTTTGCAGGTGTCGATGTGTTGTGGCTGCGCCAAAAAACTGCGGAAACGCAAAGCTGGCTCGACGCTTGATCTACTTGTTGTGGATCCGATCGGATACCTTCAGGTCCAAGCGGTCCCGGTCGTCTTTGAAATCCAGAATGTCACTGGCACGCCGATAGAACACATCCGCAGCATTCTCAGCAGCCTTTTTCAGATCGTCAGCCGGATGTTTCATCAAGCCATTGAGAACGGTCTGCAAGATCAACTGGACCTCAACAAAAGCGGCCCCGTCTCTTGCCAGCGCACCGAAGCCATCATCCAGCAGTTCGTCGGCGTCAAGCGGCGGAACCCAAAGCGAGGGATACTCCACCTCAACATTGGTTTGGGTCTCGTCGCGGTAGAATGACAAGATGCGGCCAAGCCGTGTGATAACGTCGATCGCTGTACCGGGATCGTTGATACCGGGTGACAACGCCTTGGAGGCAATCTCTCCCATCACCATCAGGCCGAAGCGCGGGTCTTGATCATACGTTCTGAGATCCCCCATCACAATGTTGTCGCGGATCAGGTCTTCAAGGCTCTCGTCTTGCTCTTCTGGATCGTCGATCTCTCCAGAGATATATGCCAGCGGTTCATTGAGAAAAACGAAGCTTCCGATTGGGCGCGTGAGATAAAGTTCAACTCCGTGTGCGCGGGCATGCACATCCAGCGCCTCTGCGTAAATGTGCTGGATGTAGCCGCTCCGTGTCGACTTAAGCGGTTTTGCCTTCTTTGGTGGTGCTTTGGTCAAGGCATTAGCACCGAGACAGGGGTTCTCTAACCGCTCCTTGAACTGACGGGTCGTGATCTCCTCGACCTGACGTGTCGTGTCAAGCAGGCTTCCAAAGGTCTGCAGGTGCAGGACCCACCGCACCAATGAGAAGACGATGAAGGCCAAAACCAAAACCGTTAGGACAAAGAGAACAAAGGCCCGATCATCAGGATAAACGCCCAGTTCCCTCAATATGATGGCAATCAGAGCATAAACATATGTCCCGATAAACGTGGCCAAGGTGTTTTGGGTCGTCGTGTCCTGCATGATCAGGCGGTGAACACGGGGGGTCCATTGCGTGGATGACGCCTGATAAATTGATACCATGACCGTCAGCGAAAATATCGTGACGGCCAGCATGGCATTGGCAATAATATTGAGCAGCCGATCGACTGCTTCGCCTGTCAGATATGAACCGAGTTTTTGGGGAACATAAAGCTCGATGACTTGCGTCACAGCCAAGGCCATTACCGACAATAGGCCCATGACGATCACACGCACCCAAAGTGCGCGCCAATACTGCAACAGCTTATGCAATATCGTCTTGGGAAGAGAGATCAGATTATCCACTGAGCCCAACTTAGCACGTCATCACAAAGTTCCCCATAGACGCGGGCAATCAAGTTGATGTCGGTTTCCCACTAGTTGTTTTCAAAACACAATTCTACGGTAGCCCAAAACCCAAATACACGGAGACCCACCATGAAAACCACCACCAGAGTTGTCGTCATTGGCGGCGGGGTCGTTGGGTGCTCGGTGCTTTATCATCTGACAAAGCTGGGTTGGTCAGACGTGATGCTTCTGGAGCGCTCTGAGCTAACATCTGGCTCGACGTGGCACGCTGCTGGCGGCTTTCACACGCTCAACGGCGACACCAATATGGCCGCGCTTCAGGGGTATACGATCCGCCTCTATCGGGAACTGGAAGAAATTACTGGTATGTCCTGCGGCCTGCACCACGTAGGCGGCATCACTCTGGCAGATAATCAAGACCGATTTGATATGCTCGTCGCTGAGCGCGCCAAGCATCGCTATATGGGTTTAGAAACCGAGATCGTAGGTCCGGAAGAAATCGCCAAAATCGCCCCCATCACCAACACCAACGGTATTATCGGGGCTCTTTACGACCCGCTCGACGGACATCTGGATCCGTCCGGGACGACCCACGCCTATGCAAAGGCTGCACGTCTGGGCGGCGCTGCAATCGAAACGCATTGCAAGGTCGAAGAGACCAATCAACGGGCTGATGGCACGTGGGATGTGGTAACAAACAAAGGCACCATTCATGCAGAGCACGTGGTCAATGCAGCGGGCCTTTGGGCCAGAGAAGTCGGCGCGATGGCTGGCGTCTACTTTCCGCTTCACCCCATGGAACACCAATACCTGGTCACCGAAGACACACCGGAGATCTATGACCGGGACAGTGAGCATCCACATGTCATGGACCCGGCCGGAGAAAGCTACCTTCGCCAAGAAGGTCGTGGGCTATGTATTGGATTTTATGAACAACCCTGCCGCCCTTGGGCCGTCGATGGCACCCCTTGGGATTTTGGGCATGAATTGTTGGCCGATGATTTTGAGAAAATCGAAGACTCTATCGCCTTTGCCTTCAACCGCTTTCCAGTGTTGGAGCGCGCTGGGGTCAAATCCGTGATCCATGGCCCGTTCACCTTTGCTCCGGACGGCAACCCTCTCGTGGGCCCGGTGCCAGGCATGCGCAACTATTGGTCCGCCTGCGCAGTAATGGCCGGATTCTCTCAAGGAGGCGGCGTCGGTTTGATGCTGGCACAATGGATGATCGAGGGTGAGACTGAACGCGACACATTCGCGATGGATTGTGCGCGTTTTGGCAAGTGGATCACGCCGGGCTATACGCGGGCAAAGGTTATCGAGAATTATCAGCGCCGCTTCTCAGTCAGCTACCCCAATGAAGAGCTGCCCGCCGCACGCCCACACCGCACAACGCCGCTATATGATATCTTCGACAGCATGGGGGCGGTCTGGGGGCATCAGTTCGGATTGGAAGTACCGAATTACTTCGCAGAAGGCGATGAACCTCGCTTTGAAACACCTTCCTTCCGACGCTCAAACGCATGGAAAGCGACAGCGCGAGAAGTAGCTGCCATGCGTGAAGCCGCAGGCATAAATGAAACCCACAATTTCGGGAAATTCTCGGTTACGGGCGCACATGCGCGGGCGTGGCTCGACAAGATCCTGGCGGGCCGCGTTCCGAAACCGGGCCGCTTGTCTCTCACTCCGATGTTGTCGCCCAAAGGCCGGCTTATCGGCGATTTCACGATCTCCTGCCTGCGCGATGACGAATTCCAGCTTACAGCTTCCTATGGCTCACAAGACTATCACCTGCGTTGGTTACTCCAACATCAGGAAGACGGCGTAACTATCGAGAATATATCAGATAAACGCACGGGATTTCAGGTTGCAGGTCCTTTGGCGCGAGACATTCTGCAAGCGTGCACGAGAAATGACGTCAGCGCGTTGCGCTTCATGGACGTCGAGCGCATGACAGTTGGTCAGGTGGAATGCATTGTCCAGCGGGTCAGCTACACTGGCGATTTGGGTTATGAGATTTACTGTGAGCCAATCGACCAACGCACACTTTGGCACACTCTTTGGAAGGCGGGCGAACCTCTCGGGATGAAGCCTTTTGGGATGCGCGCCATGATGTCCCTGCGGCTTGACAAGTTCTTCGGCTCATGGATGCGGGAGTTCTCACCCGACTATACCGCCGCAGAAACCGGCATGGATCGTTTCATTTCGTGGTCCAAGAACGTCGACTTTATCGGTCGCGCCGCCGCGGAGGCAGAGCGTGCATCCGCGCCCGACCGGCAACTTTGTGTATTCGAGGTGGATGCCGATGACGCGGATGTTGTTGCTTACGAGCCCATCTTTGTCGGAGATGATGTTGTTGGGTTCTGTACGTCTGGCGGATTTTCACACCATGCGGGAAAGTCGATCGCCCAAGGCTTCTTGCCGCGTGATATCGCAAAGGACGGAACAAAGGTTCACATCGAAATCCTTGGCGATTTGCGTCCTGCCACGGTTATCACGACACCACTGTTTGATGCTGATGGTGCGCGAATGCGGGGTTAAGCGTCGTCAAGACATTCAAGAATCATCAAATCGCGCTCTGATGCGCCCTTGGCGTAACTTATCGCGTCTTGATAGGCGTCCGAATAATAGCAATCGTGGGCCGCTTGCAGCGAAGGGAACTCTGCCACGACGTTCCGCGCGCGGTCATTTCCTTCAAGCTGTTCATACGCGCCATTGCGTGCCAGAAAATGTCCACCGTGGTCCGCAATCGCGCCGGTGGCCCGCTTGGCATATTCTGCGTAGCTGTCGGCGTCAGTCACTTTAACATGTGCAATCCAAAGCGCTTTTGGCATCGTTTTATCCTCCTAAAACGGCTTCTGCCGCCTTTATCGCTGCATCGGCATTTGATGCGTCTGAGCCGCCACCCTGCGCCATATCGGGGCGTCCACCGCCACCTTTGCCACCAACCTCAACGACTGCGGCTTTCACCAGATCAACGGCCGACAAACTGTCGGTCAGATCCTTCGTGACGCCAGCGGCCACGGCTACTTTGCCGCCTGCATCTGCAATCAGCAAAACAGCACCTGACCCCATACGGGCCTTGTGCTCATCAATCAGCGGCGGAAGGTCCTTTCCAGAAACCCCGGAAAGAACTTGAGAAAAGAACGGTACCCCGTTGATATTTCTATCGTTCACTTGCGTTTCGCCACCCGACATCGCGAGATCGCGGCGCAATTGAGCCACCTCGTTTTGCAAGGCTTTTCGCTCATCCAAAAGCGCTTTCACCCGCTCGGGAACTTCAGAATTCTGCGCCTTCAATACCAACGCAGTTGCAGCCAGATGTTGATCATGAGCCCGGAGATAATCCAAGGCTGCCTGACCCGTCAGCGCCTCGATCCTGCGCACCCCAGAACTGGAGGCACTGTCCCCAAGCGCCACGAACGCACCAATGTCGCCGGTTTGCCGAACATGGGTGCCACCGCAAAGTTCTATTGAATACGTTTGTCCATCAGGACCCTTGCCAGTCTCGGCACGCCCCATCGATACGACCCGAACCTCATCGCCATATTTCTCACCAAACAAGGCTTGCGCTCCGATCTCGCGCGCATCATCGGGGGTCATGATCCGGGTCTCAACCGGCGTATTTTGCCGGATATAATCGTTAACCTCAGCCTCGACGCTTTGGAGCTGCTCCGCGCTCAGGGCTTTACCATGTGAAAAGTCAAAGCGCAGGCGATCAGGCGCATTGAGCGATCCACGCTGTGCAACATGAGCGCCCAAAGCCTCTCGCAGAGCTTCATGCAGCAAGTGGGTCGCGGAGTGATTTGCACGGATCGTACTGCGCCGCTTGTGATCAACCTTCAGCTCTGCCCCAATTCCGACAGAAATCTTTCCTGACGTGATGGTTGCAAAGTGAATGAAAACATCGGCGACCTTGCGGGTATCCGTGATCTGGGCCACGCCACCGTCAACAATCAGCGTGCCAGTATCGCCAACTTGACCACCGCTTTCCGCATAAAATGGCGTCTGGTTCAACACGACCTGAACGCTGTCGCCTTCAGATGCCGCATCGACTTGTTCGCCGTCTTGGACGATCGCAAGGATCTGGCCTTCTGCACTTTCGGTGTCATAGCCCAGAAAATCAGTCGTTCCATGAGCATCGGCGATGTCAAACCAGACCGACGCATCGGCGGCCTCACCCGACCCCGACCAGCTGGCCCGCGCCTTTGCCTTCTGTTCGGCCATTGCGCTATCGAAACCATCTGTATCGACCCCGCGCCCTTTCTCGCGCAGTGCATCCTGCGTCAGATCAAGTGGAAAGCCGTAAGTGTCATACAGTTTGAATGCACTCTCTCCCGGCAGGTTAGCCCCCTCCGGAAGTCGGTCCAATTCATCATCAAGCAGCTTCAGGCCGCGATCCAATGTCTCACGAAAGCGGGTCTCTTCGGATTGAAGTGTCTCTTCGATCAAAGCCTGCGCCTGACCCAATTCGGGATAGGCGCCGCCCATCTGACGCACCAGTTCCGGCACAAGACGGTGCATCAATGGATCCTTGGCTCCCAGCAAATGCGCGTGGCGCATCGCGCGCCGCATGATCCGGCGCAACACATACCCCCGCCCATCTTTCGAGGGCATCACACCATCAGCAATCAGGAACGACGTTGACCGCAGATGATCGGCAATAACCCGGTGATGGGTAGACCCCGGACCGTCGGGGTCGGTCGAGGTTTGGTGAGCTGATGCTTCAATCAGCGCTCGCATCAGATCGGTAGCGTAGTTGTCATTGGTTCCCTGCAGAAGCGCCGCAACCCGTTCAATTCCCATACCCGTATCGATCGACTGGTTTGGGAGTTCGGTCCGGGATCCGTCCTCGAATTGCTCATACTGCATGAAAACGAGGTTCCAAATCTCGACAAAACGGTCTCCATCTTCTTCCGGACTGCCGGGAGGACCGCCCCAAATGTGATCGCCATGATCATAAAAAATTTCCGAAGACGGCCCGCAAGGGCCTGTTGGCCCCATCATCCAGAAGTTGTCGTCCGTTGCGATACGAATAATGCGATCATCGCTCAGACCGGCCACTTTCTTCCAGATCTCTGCAGCATCGTCATCTGTGTGGTAAACAGTAACCACGAGCTTGTCCTTGTCGATACCAAGCTCTTTTGTGACCAGCTCCCACGCAAACGGAATGGCTTCTGTCTTGAAATAATCGCCGAAACTGAAATTTCCCAGCATTTCAAAGAAAGTGTGGTGGCGCGCGGTATATCCGACATTGTCTAGGTCGTTATGCTTCCCACCTGCCCGAACGCATTTTTGCGCGGTCGTCGCCCGCGTATAATCACGCGTTTCAACACCGGTGAACAAATTTTTGAACTGAACCATCCCAGAGTTCGCAAACATCAATGTCGGATCATTGCGCGGCACAAGCGGGCTCGACGGCTGAATCGAATGCCCGTTTCGCTCAAAATAATTCAAAAATGTTGATCGAATTTCGTTCAGACTGATCATGTAGGACGCCATATCATGTATAGGTTTTTCCGGGTTTATCCCCCTGCCCTAAGACTGTCCACATCTGGCAGCGACCAAAAGACGAAAGGCGCGCCGCCAGGCACGCCTTTCAAAAAACCTAACCCGGATGCTTCACTCTTGCATCCATCGTATTGATATGCGGGTGTAACCCTTGGAAACTACCCCTCGAGCACACCGTCGGGGTCGCCGATCTCTTCCTTAACAGCCTTTTCTTCGGCGACACTCATATCGAAATCCAAACCATGCGCTGCGCGGATCTTATCCTCGATTTCTAGCGCAATCCGGGTGTTATCTTTTAGGAATTGCTTGGCGTTTTCTCGGCCTTGCCCGATCCGCTCGTCGCCATAGCTGAACCAGGCGCCAGATTTATCGACCACACCGGCTTTGACGCCGATATCCAGCAATTCTCCCATTTTGGAGATACCCTCGCCGTACATGATGTCAAATTCGACCTGTTTGAAAGGCGGCGCCACCTTGTTTTTGACGACCTTTACCCGGGTCTGGTTGCCGACCACTTCGTCACGATCTTTGATTGCACCGATCCGGCGAATGTCAAGACGTACAGATGAATAGAACTTAAGGGCGTTTCCGCCTGTTGTCGTTTCAGGAGAGCCAAACATGACGCCGATTTTCATCCGGATCTGGTTGATGAAAATCACCATGCAATTCGACCGCGCAATCGAACCGGTTAGCTTACGCATGGCCTGGCTCATCAGGCGGGCATGAACACCGACGCTCGAATCGCCCATATCGCCTTCCAACTCGGATTTTGGCGTCAGGGCCGCGACAGAATCAACGACAACCACATTGACGGCACCAGAGCGCACGAGAGTATCCGTAATCTCTAGCGCCTGTTCACCGGTATCTGGCTGACTGATCAGCAACTCATCCAAATCAACGCCAAGTTTGCGCGCGTATTGCGGATCCAACGCATGCTCGGCATCAACAAACGCGCAAACGCCGCCATTTTTCTGAGCTTCGGCAACGCAATGCAATGTCAGCGTCGTTTTACCTGACGATTCAGGCCCGTAAATTTCGATGATCCGGCCTTTCGGCAAGCCTCCAATACCAAGCGCAATATCGAGACCTAAAGACCCCGTAGAGGTCGCCTCGATTTCCTGAATGGCGTTTTCGTCGCCGAGCTTCATGATCGAGCCCTTGCCGAACTGCCGTTCAATTTGTGCAAGCGCCGAATCGAGCGCCTTTTGTTTGTTGCTGTCGTTCTTTGAATTCATTGTCAGGAGTTCTGCTGTGGCCATGATTTCTACCCTTATTTCATACCGCCAATGACGCGGCAATGACTGCTTTGTTCGCCTCTTGTTCTCGCTGTTATGAGATCAAAAAGAGAACATTTCAAGATAAATCTTCTTGGTTCACTTTCGTGGGATTCCCGTAAAGAATGACTTAAGGCCGCAGAAAATTGGGTGTTTCTACTGAAATGATGGTGTTTTTCAAGGAGCGATTGGCCTATTTGGCCACGCCGAAGACTGGAACAAGTGCGCTTGAAACAGCTTTAGAGGGGCGTGCATCGATGATCATGCGCGACCCTCCGGGCCTCAAACATACGACGGCGCGTGGATTCAATCGGAAGTTCCGGTCCGTTTTTGAGCGCAACGGGCTCGATAAGATGGAAACCTGTGCCGTCGTCCGGGAACCCTTGGACTGGCTTGGAAGCTGGTATCGCTATCGCCGGCGGCCTGCTCTCGTCGGCAAACCTAACAGCACAGCGCAATACAGCTTTGACGAATTTCTACAGGCCTACATGACGGATACGCAGCCTCCCTTTGCGAAAGTCGGGTCGCAAGCCAGATTTGTCTCGGATGAGACGGGTGAGGTCGCTGTCGATCACTTATTTCGCTATGATCACCTTTCACACTTCTACCGTTTTTTGGAAGCACGGTTGAACTGTGAAATCGAAACAAGCCCTCAGAATGTTTCTCCGAGCATGGAACTCTCAGTCTCTAAAGATACGAAACTTAAGATATTGCAGAGGCTGGCGGCTGACTACGAGATCTATGACTCTCTTTAGACTTGTGTTGGAGCAGCAGCTCCAATGCGGCAGTAGAATTAAGGGATTCAAGCGGCATCTCCCAGTTGCCCTCTGACCACGTTGGTGAGTTGGTTGAGCGAGAAGGGTTTCGGCAAGAACACTGAATTTGGCAGTTGATCCTTGTCCTTTGTCAGATGATCCTCAGCATAGCCCGAAACAAACACCACCTTCAGGTCGGGCCGTGTCTCCCGAGCGATCTTGACCCAACTCGGACCGTCCAAGCCAGGCATCACCACATCTGATACGACCAGATCAACCTCGATGGCGGGATCTTTCAGCGTTTCCAGAGCATCCTCCGCGCTGTCGGCTTCTATCACATCGAAGCCCCGCATTTTGAGCGCCCTGCTTGCGAAGGCGCGAACCGGAGCTTCGTCTTCGACCAGCAGAACAACGGCATTGATCGGCCCAAAATCAACCTCGACATTCTCTTCCGGCGCAACCGTCGGAACCACGACGGGCCTATCAAAGGTGGGGAAATAAATTGAAAACACCGTGCCTTTGCCGATCTCACTATCGACAAAGATGAACCCACCGCTTTGCTTGACAATGCCATACGCCGTCGAAAGCCCCAGCCCTGTGCCCTCTCCCGTCTTCTTGGTGGTGAAAAACGGCTCGAACACTTTGTTGACCTTGTCTTTTGCGATCCCTGCGCCTGAATCGGTCACCTTGACCAACACATAGTCGCCGCGGGGCACAACGACCCGGTCGCGCTCCAAATCACCCTGGAGTTTGGCGTTGCGCGTTTCGATAAGGATGTCACCAGTGCCATCAATTGCATCGCGGGCATTGACCACGAGGTTCATGATCACCTGTTCGATCTGGCGCCGGTCAGCATGCACTGACATCAGCTTTGGGTCATGGCTCAATGTCAGGTTTATCTGTGCACCAACAAGGCGATTGAGTAGATGCGTCAGGTCAGCCAAGGTGTCACGCATATCGAGCACCTCGAGCTGTAGATTCTGTTTGCGTGAAAACGCCAGCAGCTGCCCCACCAGAGACGCCGCACGATTGGCATTCTGGTTGATCTGGTCGAGGTCAGCATAATCCGGATCATCAGGATCATAGCGCAACATCAGCAAGTCGCAGTGGCCGGAGATCGCGGTGAGCAGATTATTGAAATCGTGAGCGACCCCGCCAGCCAGCTGACCGATGGCCTGCATCTTCTGGCTTTGAACAAACTGCGCTTCAAGTGTCTTGAGTTCGGTAGCATCGTTGATCATGGCGATCAGCGATACCTGACCGTTGTCGATCACACGTCCAAGGCTGACCTGTAGATAGATTTCATCGCCAACGCGGGTCGTTCGCAGAACTTCAGGCTTGTGCAGAGACTTACCCTCAGCAGCCTCGGTCAGCCAATCCGTCAATGGGCGACCAAGACCATCCACAAGCTCTGCCAGATTGTCACCTGACCGGTTATCAAGCGACAACAGGTCACGCGCCAGCCTGTTGGCTTGTTGAGTCACGCCGTCAGGCGACAGCCGAACCAGCGCGACCGGAAAATCTTCCAGCTCCTCGAGCGCCGCTGCCGGCTTCACTTCGTCATCGACGGGCGATAAATAGTATTCAGTGCGTCCGCCAAGACCTTCGATGATCGTCACATGCACTTGTATCGCGCCGTCCTGACCCGAAAGTGAGGTGGTTGTACGGCTTGCCTCAGGTACGTCGACAAACAGGTGTTCGAGAGTTTTGACACGGCTTCCCACCAAATTGCGCAAAGCTGCATTCATAAAGAGGATTGCTCCGGATGAACCAACTGTCGCCATTGGCATCGAAATTCGCTCCGATACGCGACCGGTTTGGGGGGGAAGATCGTTCTCCTCTATCGCCCAAAGGAATGCATCATCTTGCAGCCGATGGACCGAAATCCTGTATCTGCCAGACCGAGTGACCACATCTTCGCGACTGGCGTTCTGGCGGCTGGCTTTCGCTTGCAGTCGGAAGATGATCGCGGCTGCATTACTAAAATCTTTTTCAAGCACCTGCTCAAAGCCATCACGGCTTTGACGCCCAAATTTCTCAGCCGCTTTCGCATTTTTATAGAGAACCTCACCATTTGATCGCACCACAAATACTGGTCGATCATCGTGGGCGATCAGTGTGTTAATATCACCCGCTGGTCTGCTGCTGTTCCCAAGACCGTCTTTTACCCGCCGAAACAACAGAAGCGCTGCCAGCGCCGCCCCGAAGGCCACGGTGATAATTGATAGACGCTCGTCGGGAATGAACACGCCCAAAAGAAGCACAAATGCTGCCGACCATCCGAAATATGGGGAAGCCAATAGTCGGGCAATTCGGCCACCCGCCTCCATTTCAGGTTCCAGGATTTGGGCCACGCCGTACTCCCTCAAGAATCAACACAAAATAAGTGATGCGCCACAATCTTTAAGCAGACCTTAACACACCCCCTAGATTACAGAAAATTTGAACGAATCCGAGCTATTGGACAAGCTCCGCATAGTAAAAACCATCTCCATCGGGACTGACATTGCAAGAGATTTCCTCTCGCAGGTCAAAAGATGAATTTCGGCTCATAAACTTCTGAACTTGATCGCTATTTTCCAACTTCAGGAATGAGCAGGTTATATACGCCAACGTGCCACCAGGGCGCAGCAGCTCGGATGCTTGATCTAAGATGCTGGCCTGCGTTACCAGAAGTTGCTCCAACCTGTCGGGCGTTAGCGACCACTTTCCATCTGGCGCGCGTCGCCATGAACCAGAGCCAGAGCAAGGCACATCGCAGACGATCAGATCATAGGGCGCGTTTGCTTTGACTGCCTCAAGGTCCAGGCGCCCTATCTCGACGCCTGCGCGGGACGCTCGAGTCGCCAAATCCTCCATGCGTTTTGCTGAACTGTCATAGGCAAATATCTGACGCGCCCCCCGATCGGCCAGTGCCAGCGCCTTTCCGCCACCTCCAGCACAGTAATCTAGCACCCGCATATCGGCTGTCACAGGCACCCTGAGGCATATAGATTGAGCAGAAAGATCCTGTATGTCGAGCAAGCCATTCATGTAGGCATCGCTTTGTGCAACACGCCTTGGGTTTGTTAGAACCCGCAATGCCGTCTGTACTGTCGGAAAAGCCTCGGTTTCTATGCCGTCAGCTTGTAGGCTTCGTTGGGCGTCCGCTACAGTGGTTCTCGACAGATTTACCCGAAGAAAGACATTGGCCCGCTTGCGCAAATGCTGCATGGTCGGCGCGAATTCTTCTCCGAGGCTTTCTTTTGCCTGTTCAATCAACCAATCAGGAATATCCGGAGTGAAGTCATTGCACGAGCTAAGCTCCACAAGCTCTTGATATTCTTGATCATCCAGGGGGGCGGCGTCATAGGTGCCCCCCGCCAGAAGGTCCTTCAGCCGCTCTTCAAAACCGGAGACAGGCGCTAACCGACCATCGCAGACGATGTAGCCCTTGATCAGCCCACGTCCGCTGTGGCCACCGCCAAAAAAGGCATATGTGTTTCGGCAACGCGCAATCTGAAAACAAATATCACGCACCACTGCGCGATCCTTTGAGCCGGCGTAGCGAGCCCCTCTTGCCCACGCCAAAAGCGCCTTTTCGAGCGGAGCGCCATCAATCCACTTGTCACATACCGACATTGCCGCCGCATGGCGCGCACCGGGTGTCACTTAGCCAACCCTGTAGTTCGGGCTTTCCCGTGTGATCTGAACATCATGCACGTGGCTCTCTTTCAGGCCTGCGCCTGTGATCCGCACAAAGTTTGCCCGCTCATGCATGTCCTTGATGGTGGCGGCACCGGTGTAGCCCATTGCGGCCCTAAGACCCCCAACCAATTGATGCACGACTGCGCTGGCAGACCCCTTGTAGGGTACCTGCCCTTCGATACCTTCCGGCACCAGTTTGTCCGAGGCCGCATCCTTCTGAAAGTACCGGTCGGCTGATCCGCGTGCCATGGCGCCCAGCGACCCCATGCCGCGATAACTTTTGAAGCTACGGCCTTGATATAGAATGACTTCTCCAGGGCTCTCATCGGTTCCCGCTATCATCGAACCCACCATCGCACATGACGCACCTGCGGCTATGGCTTTCGCGAAATCGCCAGAAAACTTGATACCACCATCTGCAATGACCGGAACATCGCCTGCGGCTGCGGCGCAATCCATGATTGCGCTGAGTTGGGGAACACCCACCCCCGCCACCATGCGTGTGGTGCAGATCGATCCGGGACCGATCCCGACTTTCACCGCGTCAGCACCCGCGCCGATCAAGGCTCGTGTCGCCTCTCCAGTCGCGACGTTCCCGGCCACGACCTGAACCTGGTTTGAAAGCTTTTTGGCTCGTTCCACAGCCACAGCTACACCTTCGGAATGCCCGTGAGCAGTGTCGATCACCACGAGATCCACGCCTGCATCGACCAGCGCTTCGGTGCGCTCAAAACCCGCGTCGCCAACAGTCGAAGCGGCCGCAACCCGAAGGCGACCCAACTCGTCTTTGCATGCGTGTGGATTGAGGACGGCTTGTTCGATGTCTTTGATCGTCAACAATCCGGTCAACTTTCCGTCTTTGTTTACGACCAGAAGCTTTTCGATCCGCCGTGCATGCATCAATGATTTGGCTTCAGCCAGATCGGCGGGCTCGCGCAACATCGCCAGATCGTCGGATGTCATCATCGCCTTCACAGGGGTGGCATCGTCGCTGGCAAATCGCATGTCGCGGTTCGTCACGATACCCAAAACGCGACCGTTACCGTCAACAACCGGGAAACCCGAGACCTTGTAACGATCCTGGAGCGCCTTTGCGTCCGCCAGCGTTTGATCTGGCGTCAATGTTATCGGATTGTAAACGATCCCGCTTTCAAAGCGCTTGACGCGCCGGACCTGACCTGCCTGCTCATCGACATCAAGATTGCGGTGAATTACGCCCATGCCACCGGCCTGCGCCATCGCAATGGCCATGCGATCTTCGGTGACTGTATCCATCGCAGAACTCAACAGCGGAATGTTCAGGGCAATTGACTGGGTAACACGGGTGGCCGTGTTCGCTGTACTAGGCAAAACGTTGGACGCGCCCGGAACGAGCAGAACATCATCGAATGTGAGGGCCTCACGAATCTCCATCGGGTGCTCCTTTGGCGGGAGGGTTCGGTTGGCACGTCGCTATTGCATGATTTCTGCGTATGCGAAAGGGTCTATTTTGTGGAATCTACGCGGAGACCCCATAGATGAGCGCTGAACAGATCGAAATTCTGGTGGATGCAGATGCCTGCCCCGTCAAGGACGAGATCTATGGATGCGTATACCGATTGAAAATTCCAGCGATCCTCGTGGCCAATTCCTATCTCCGTCACCCTGACCATCCCTTGATTTCGATGCAGGTCGTCTCTGACGGGTTCGATGCAGCAGATGACTGGATAGCCGAGCGAGCCGGACAAGGCAGTCTAATCGTTACATCAGATATATTGCTGGCCGAACGCGCGCTGCGAAAGAAAGCCACCGTTATCACGCCAACTGGTAACGTTCTAAATGACGGCAACATCGGAAACGCGGTTGCCAGTCGAAATCTGCTGGCCGACCTGCGCGGCGGGATCGAGCAAACGTCTGGTCCCGCCCCTTTTCAAAAAAGTTCGCGGGTGAAATTTCTTAATACACTTGATCGCAACCTGACCGCGCTTATCCGCGCCTACCGTGACGTCTCTTAGTCTTCGGTCCCACGGAACCCTGTCGCCACAACGAATTTCTCCGAACTGTCCGATCGACTGGCAGGGGGTTTCACATTCGCCACTTTTGTGAATTTCTGTTTCAACAGTTTCTGCAAATCTCCCTCGGCACCACCCGCCAGAACTTTGGCAACAAAGGTGCCTCCTTCGTCGAGTACATCGAAAGCGAAATATGCGGCTGCCTCACACAAAGCCATGATCCTAAGGTGGTCGGTTTGTTTGTGCCCGGATGACGCGGCGGCCATATCGCTCATCACGACATCGGCTTGACCACCCAACCACGTTTTGACTTTTTCGTCAGCATCATCTTCCAGAAAATCAAGCACATGCAGCTCGACACCGGCCACAGGCTCCACTTCCTGTAAGTCGATGCCTAAAACGGAGCCAACAGCTTTGCCCTTTCTGTCGCCCATGGCGTTCACACGTTTTGCAGCGACCTGACACCATCCGCCGGGCGCGCAACCCAAGTCAACGACGCGGGCACCGGGCACAAGAAATCGAAACTTATCGTCCAGTTCCAAGATTTTGTACGCAGCACGTCCGCGCATACCCTCAAGTTGGGCTCGTTTGACATACGGATCGTTCAGCTGACGCTCCAGCCAACGCGTTGAGGACAGCTTGCGCCCTCGGGCAGTTTTGACTTTCACTTTCAGGTCACGCTGTCCGCGCCCGCTTGTGTTCTTTGCCATGATTCATCTTTGTCCATTTGATCTGGAACGAGCGTCCTACATCGATATGGGTATCGGAGGCCAGCCTAGTAAGGCCCCTCTTCCAGAACCCCGTCAGACGACATTTGCGCGTAAAGCAGACCCTCGCGCAGGCCCCGATCCGCAACCGACAGGCGATCAGTTGGCCATACGCGCAGAAGTGCCTGCAATATTGCGGCGCCTGACATAATCAGTGCATGCCGGTCCCGACCAATTCGCGGGTCAGCCCGCCGACCTTCGGGTCCCATATGAAGATAGCTCTGGATTACGTGGTCAATCTGATCAGACGTCATACGCAACCCATCCACCTTGTTGCGATCATAACGTTTCAGGCCCAGATGGCTGGCCGCCACCGTTGTAACCGTTCCAGATGTCCCCACGATCTGGAACCCCTCGCGTACTTGGTCTGCGTCTTTGTAAGGGCTGAATTCAGCAAGGTTTTCTTCAAAAAACCAGCTCATCAGCGCAAAACGCGCTGCATCATCGTCTACATCGTCAAACTGGTCACGCAGTGTTGCCACGCCCAGCGGAACAGATATCCAATCGACCACTTTCGCCGCCGGGAACGCGCTGGTGCCAGCATCAAAGCCCGTGTGCAATCGCATGATAGCACGGGGCCGATCCACGCGGGGCACCCGAGACAGATCGATCCAGACCAACTCCGTCGACCCACCGCCGATATCGACGACCAAAAGCTGTTCCGTCTTGGTCGAGACCAGCGGCGCACAAGAGACAACGGCCAGACGTGCTTCTTCTTCAGGTTCGATAATCTCCAGCGCGAGGCCTGTATCGCGTTTCACAAGCCCGATGAATTCTCCGGCATTGGTTGCGCGACGGCACGCCTCGGTCGCGACCAGCCGCATGCGGCGTACTGCGTGGTGATTGAGCTTGCGCTGGCAGATCTTCAGCGCACCTACGGTTCTTGCCATGGAGGATCGGCTCAATTGACCCGAGGCTTCCAACCCGGCACCCAACTGCACCGATTTTGAAAAACTGTCGACCACGTGGAACTGGCTGCCCTTAGGCTGCGCGATCAGCATGCGACATGAATTTGTTCCGAGATCCAGCGCGGCATAAAGGTCGGCTGGGTCAGGTGCCCCTGCAGATGAGGGCCGTTGCGCTGGCGGCGCGACCGGATTTACGATCGAGCCCGCACGTTTTGGCGGTTTCTTCGCCAAGGTCCAGGACTCCAAATTCTCAGTTACAAACAACCTACGCGCGATCTTTCTCACATATCAACCTCTGTGCGCTGTCGGGCTCATGAAAATCATGAAGAATTTGAGCAAGCGTCGATCTGGCAACAGAACACAATGGCGCGTATGAAACGGTCGCACGTGTTTCATAGCCTGTCGAATTCGAAGCATGACGCCACGGTCTATCGGTTACTGTCACCATAGAGTTTGCAGAGGAATCAAAACGATGCCTGACGTCACAGTCGTTTACTGGAGAGATATTCCAGCGCAGGTCATTGTCGGCAAAGGGCGTCGCGGCGCGAAAGTCCAACTGACCGAGCGTTTTGAACAAGCTATTGATCGTTGCGCGATGAAGGTTGGCGCACAGGATACAGATGCTTACCTCGCAGAGTGGCGCAAAGCGGCACCCTACAGTGTCGAGGGCGAGATGCAAGAGGTCGCAAATGCAGAAGCTGCGCGCCTAGAGGCGGATTACGACAACGAAAAGATCAAGGCTCTGATCGCAAATGACGGCCATGCCGTCTGATGATCTGATATCACGTGTGAAGGAGAGGCTGATGGCCCTGCTGAATTTCAAACGCAGTGAAGAAACAGTAACCGTCGACCCTAAGGTTGAGGCTTTTCTAAACAACTATTCCATCGAGGTGATGCCACGCACAGCGGCCAAGGTCGATGACTTCCGCGCGTTGCTGCCCGAGGGCACACGCGTCTACATCGCTCATATCGAAGGCACTCCCATTGAAGAAATGGTCGAAACTGCCTCACGTCTGGCCAAAGACGGCTTCAACGTTATGCCGCACTTTCCAGCCCGTATTATCAAGGATGAAGCAACTCTCGCCGATTGGATCGCGCGATATCAGGGAGAGGCCGGTGTAAATCAGGCGTTACTGCTGGCGGGTGGCGTGGCACAACCTCATGGCGATTATCATTCTTCCATGCAGCTTCTGGAGAGCGGGCTTTTCGATAAAGCCGGGTTCAAACGCCTGCACGTCGCAGGACATCCAGAAGGCAATCGGGATATCGATCCGGATGGCTCGATGAAGAGTGTCGATGAAGCGCTTGTTTGGAAACAGAAATTTTCAGATCGTACAGATGCGAAGATGGCCTTGGCCACACAATTTGCGTTTGAAGCAAAGCCCGTTATCGAATGGGCGAATGGTATCAAGGCGGCTGGCATTGATCTTCCGATACATATCGGTGTTGCGGGTCCCGCCAAATTGCAGACGCTGATCAAGTTTGCGATTGCTTGCGGTGTAGGCCCATCCCTGAAGGTTTTGCAAAAGCGCGCAATGGATGTGACCAAGCTTTTGCTGCCTTACGAGCCCACCGAATTCGTGAGCGAGCTAGCCGCCCACAAGGCCGCAAACCCGGATTTCAACATTGAGCAAGTGCATTTCTTCCCCTTGGGTGGGATCAAGACAAATGCGACTTGGGCGATCAACAACGGTGGCACTGCCGCCGTCCCCGCAGCACAAAGCTAAGGTTTAAGAATGACCCGCACAGTCCTAGAATCAAAATCAAAAAGCGTTGTGATCGGCTTTGACGAGCCGTTTTGCGTGATCGGGGAACGGATTAATCCCACGGGTCGCAAGATCTTGAACGAGGAGCTGGAGCGCGGTGATTTTTCCCGCGTCGAGACTGACGCAATCGCCCAGACAATGGCAGGCGCAAATGTGCTCGACGTCAATTCTGGCGCGGTCTTCTCGAACAAAATGGCCGAAGACCCGCGCTACGCGGACAACAACTTTGTCGAACCTGCCCTGATGAAAGAGCTTGTCGAGCGCGTACAAGCAGTCTCAGATTTGCCCCTGTGCATCGATAGCTCGGTGCCGGGTGCGCTCGAAAACGGTTTGGCGGCTGCCGAAGGGCGTCCGTTGCTCAACTCTGTCACAGGCGAAGAAGAGCGCCTTGAGTTGGTTTTGCCGCTGGTCAAAAAATACAACGTGCCGGTCGTTGCGATTTCCAACGATGACACTGGTATTTCCGAAGACCCCGAAGTGCGGTTTGCCGTTGCAAAGAAAATCGTAGAACGCGCGGCCGATTTTGGCATCCCAGCTCATGATATTGTGGTCGACCCGCTGGTCATGCCCGTGGGAGCTATGGGAACTGCAGGCTTGCAGGTTTTCACGTTGGTGCGCCGCCTGCGCGAAGAACTTGGCGTGAACACGACATGTGGGGCGTCCAACATTTCCTTTGGCTTGCCCAACCGTCACGGGATCAATAATGCGTTCTTGCCAATGGCGATGGCTGCGGGGATGACCTCTGCCATCATGAACCCAGTCGCCTTACCTGTCGGACCGAAGAAACTTGCCGAAAAGCGCGAGGCGCTGGCCGCCGCCGGGATCATCGTCCCCAACGATATCGACATCGAACTTCTGGCTCAATTGACAGGCATGGGATCAACGAAACCGCAAGCCGGTAAGGAAATGGAAGCAATTCGCGCGGCCAACTTCCTTTCCAATCAGGATCCATCTGGCGCGGAGTGGATCAAGTTCAACAAACCCACCAATGCTGACGGATCTGCTGCGGCGGAACGCGGCGGCCGTTCAGGTGGCCGCCGGCGTCGGCGCGCTTAAGCGGGTTGTAACGCATCGCTGGCCGGTCTGATGATCGGCCAGATCAATATCGCCAGAAATGGTATATTGCCCAGCACGTTAGAGGCTGCGTTGGCCAGAACAGATGCAGTTGAATCTGTAACAAACCAGACCAAGGCGCCCGTCAGCAGAAGTCGCCGGATTGCTTCCGGGTGCTGTCGATAGAGATCTCCCGACAATATCCACCACATCACACCGAAGCTGGTGAAGACGCCACCGCAGATAGCAAACAACAATCGGGCCGTGGAATCAGTGCCCGTTTGCGCGCCGTCTATGGGCCATACCAGTATGTCGGCCAGCATGACGATGAAGCCATTCAGCGGCGGATAAGCGGCAAGTGCTGTCAGAAGCCCGAAGAAGACTGTGAGACCTGCCGCGAACCTCAGTCCTTTTGTTTGTTGATCAAGTGTCATTGTGTCCTCCTTTCGAAAACAACTGCCACCTGTGTTGCGCCAAATGCGGAGGGCAAAACAATTACCTCGTAGGTAAGTGCGACGGCGCTGCGCTTACGTTAAGGATGGGAAGAAGGAGGAACGTGATGCACGCTTTTGGCCAAGAATTAAAGCAATGGCGCTCTGCACGGCGCATGAGTCAGCTGGATTTGTCGCTGGCGGCTGATGTGTCGAGCCGACATATTTCTTTCCTGGAGACGGGCCGCTCTGCGCCCAGCCGGCATATGATCCTTCATCTGTCCGACGTACTTGAGGTGCCGCGGGAGCGCCGGAATGATTTGTTGCAGGCGGCCGGATATGCGGCGGGGTATCTGCGCTCAGGCCTGAACGAAGACCACATGCGACATATGCGAGAGGCGATGATCATGATGATCGAGCGTCATGATCCCTACCCCGCTATCATCAAAGATCAGCTTTGGCGTCTCGTCTCTTTGAACAAAAGCGCCACGATTTTGTTCGGCTCAGCAGGCTTGAAAGAAGGCGATAGCCTGCTGGATTTCATGTGCAAACCCGGGATGGGGCGAGACGCGATTGAGAACTGGGGTGAGGTCGGGCATCATGTAATGGTACGCCTCAAAAACGAGAACCGTGCGATCGGTGGCTTGAAAGAGCTGGAGCACGCGATTGAGTTTTTGGCAGCAGACCCGGACGTTGCAGCATTCAGTCCGGAACTGCCGCTCTCTCCGATCATCAACACAATCTACAGCGCGAATGGATTGAGGCTTCCCTTGTTTTCGACATTTGCACAGTTCGGAGGTGCCGAAGACCTTAATCTGGCGGAGCTTCAGATCGAACTGATGTTTCCCGCCGATGACGACGCAAAGGCAATGCTCAACACTATCGCATAGGTCTTAAACGAAAGCGTTTATTGACCTGTGATCCTCCGAGGCAGAGTGTGTGCGGCATGTCCGTATCAAACAGTACCGCCTCGGCACGCTTTTTACGCCTGCTGCCGCTTCTTCTTAAGCTTTTGACGATCTTTCTTGTCGTTTACGCTCTGCATCTCGGGATTGAGGCGCTCTTGGCTTGGGCGGACCAAAACGCTGTCTCCGTTCAGATGCGCTTCGCATTTTTCTTGGCGTTGATCAGTCTGTATGCTGTCGTCATTGCCATCCCGTTCGTGCCTGGTGTCGAGATCGCACTTTCTCTTCTTGTGTTGCGCGGTGCGGAGGTTGCACCATTTCTCTATGTTGCCACCATCATCGGACTGAGCGTTGCGTTCTTGGTTGGTTGGTTTTTCTCGGACACAGCAATTCGCAATTTCATACGGTCACTGGGGCTCAGCCAAGCTGCCGATCGCATTGATACTTTGTCAGAACTTAATCCTGACCGGCGTCTGGTTTTGCTGCGCGCCGCTCTGCCACCCAGCATTGCTCCGTATCTCGTGAACAGCCGATATATATTATTCGGGCTATTGCTGAATATCCCAGGCAACATCGTGCTTGGCGGTGGTGGAGGACTTGCGCTGGTTGCAGGTCTGTCACGTCTGTTTCGACCGACGCCCATCTTCATCACAATCGCGATCGCCGTGCTGCCAGTGCCGCTTTTCATCTGGCTTATGAAGCCTGAGGGGCTAGGCCTGTAGCGCGCTCGGCGAGGTTGCGACACGAAACGCCGTTTCATGACATTGCACGCGCTTGGTAATCCACTACAACGAGTGAAAACGCAGGGTGAAGCGATGCCTGAAACGGATCCTCTTGTTATTTTCACACCGTCTGGGAAGCGTGGGCGGTTTCCAGCGGGAACGCCGGTTTTGACCGCTGCGCGACAGCTTGGTGTTGATTTGGACTCGGTCTGCGGCGGACGTGGCATTTGTTCAAAATGCCAGATCACGCCCAGCTACGGCGAGTTTCCGAAACACGGTGTTACCGTGCAAGATGGCGCGCTTTCCGACTGGAACGCCGTTGAGCAGCGCTATGACGATAAGCGGGGACTGACAAAGGGACGCAGGCTTGGCTGTCAGGCGACCGTGCAGAGCGATATCGTCATTGATGTGCCGCCGGAAAGCCAAGTGCATCGTCAAGTGGTGCGCAAACGCGCCGAAGTTCGTGATATCACGATGAACCCGTCGACCCGCCTCTACTACGTCGAGGTGGAAGAGCCCGACATGCATGACCCGTCAGGCGATCTCGAGCGTTTGATAAAAGCCCTGAGAAAAGACTGGGACCTGCCCGAACTGGAGGCGGACCTGGCCGTGTTGCGCAGCCTGCAACCCACACTGCGCAAGGGCGAATGGAAAGTGACGTGCGCCGTCCATCTGGGTGATGATATGTTCAGCCCGCGCATCATGCATGTATGGCCGGGTTTTTACGACGGAAGTATCTATGGTCTTGCCGTAGATCTGGGCTCTACCACCATCGCCGCCCATCTTTGCGACCTGCAATCCGGCGATGTAGTCGCATCGTCCGGCGTGATGAACCCGCAAATCCGCTTTGGCGAGGATTTGATGAGCCGGGTGAGCTATTCGATGATGAACCCCGGCGGCGACGAGGAAATGACACGGGCCGTGCGCGATGGCATGAATGCCCTATTCGTCCAGATTGCCTCTGAAGCCGGAATAGACCGCAACCTGATCGTAGACGCTGTGTTTGTCTGCAACCCGGTCATGCACCACCTGTTTCTTGGCATTGACCCGTTCGAGTTGGGTCAAGCCCCGTTTGCACTGACAACCTCCGAAGCGCTGTCGATGCGTGCTATGGAGTTGGACCTAAACCTGCACCCATCAGCACGGGTTTACATCCTACCCTGCATCGCAGGCCATGTCGGCGCTGATGCCGCCGCGGTGGCGTTGTCGGAAGCCCCAAATAAATCAGAAGATCTGGTGCTTGTAGTCGATGTAGGCACCAATGCGGAAATTTTGCTTGGCAACACTGAAAAGGTGTTGGCCTGTTCGTCCCCGACCGGCCCCGCCTTTGAAGGCGCCCAGATTTCTTCAGGCCAACGTGCAGCACCCGGCGCCATCGAACATGTCGAGATTGATCCTGTCACCAAGGAGCCGCGTTTTCGCGTCATTGGCTCGGATCTCTGGTCTGACGACCCGGGATTTGCGGAGAGCATCAAGGATAGTGGCGTTACGGGTATTTGCGGCTCAGGCATCATCGAGATTATTGCCGAAATGCGTCTTGCCGGGATTGTCGATGGTCCGGGGCTAATCGGGGCACCGGAGCAAACCGGAACCGATCGGTGTTTCCTAGACGGTCGAACCTATGCCTATAAAGTCTGGGAAGACGAGAAAACTGGCAATATCATCTCCGTTAGCAACCCTGACATTCGAGCCATCCAAATGGCCAAAGCTGCACTTTATTCCGGCGCTCGCTTGCTAATGGACAAATTTGGCGTCGACAAGGTGGACCGGGTCGTCTTGGCGGGTGCATTTGGCGCACATATCAGCCCAAAGCATGCGATGGTTCTCGGCATGATCCCAGATTGCCCATTGGAAAATGTGACGTCTGCGGGCAATGCTGCAGGGACAGGCGCACGCATCGCACTTCTTAACACGCAAGCGCGGTCAGAGATTGAAGCCACAGTGCACGCGATCCATAAAATCGAGACGGCTATCGAGCCACGGTTTCAGGAGCATTTTGTGAACGCCTCGAACATCCCGAACTCGGTTGAGCCATTCCCGATTCTGAACTCCGTCGTGACCCTGCCAATGATCAATTTCAACACCGGTGGCGACAGCGGTTCGGGTGGCGGTCGACGTCGTAGGCGTCGAGGGTGATCTTGTGAGCGACATCGCCGGTCCGAACGCAGACCAGGAAGAATTCTGGTCGAAGAGTGCTGGACCGAAATGGGTGGCGCTTCAAAGGGAAATGGATCACCTGTTGGAACCTGTCTTGAGTGGGATGCTGGCACGCGCGGACTTACAAAAGGGACAACGTGTTCTGGATATCGGTTGTGGCGCGGGAACAAGCAGTTTGAGGGCCCATGACCTGACACAAAACGTGGTGGGCGCCGATATTTCGCAGCCGCTCTTGGAATTGGCGCGTCGTCGGGCTGAAGATCGGCAGAACCTCGAGTTCGTTGACGCAGATGCCGAAACACATCCATTCCCACCGGCACATTTTGACCACCTCGTGTCACGCTTCGGCACCATGTTTTTCGCCAACTCGCAGGCTGCATTCACGAACATGGCGAACGCGATGAAGTCCGACGCCTCTGTCACGCTTGCCTGTTGGGGACAGATCGAGGCCAACCCATATTTCAAACGCGCCGCGAAAGCTGCGCGCGACGTGCTTGGCCCGATGCCCCGATCGGACCCTGATGCCCCCGGACCATTTGCTTTCCGCGATCCTTCCCGAGTGTTGCCGATCCTCGCGCACGCGGGATTGAAGCATGAGCGCGTCGAGATAAAGACACTCTTCTTGATACCGGCCGGAGGGTTGGAAAGCCTTGCCCGTCTTTGCATGTCAATCGGTCCAATCGAGTCTGCGATCCGGCACTTTGAGGCAGGCGAAGATGATCAACAGAAAATCAGGCAAAATCTGATGTCAGAGTTCAGTCGCTTTGAAGAAGACGGAGAGATCAGGATTCCCGCAGAAATCAATTTCTACAGTGCGACAAAACACTGATCGATTCCGAAAATGACCAATCTTTGAACACCACGGACCCGGATCCCGTGGTATCAAGGCGGCATGGTTGAACTAGATATTCTGATGCGCGGCGGCTTTATCGCCTTGGCTTTATTCCTGATTGTTCACTGCTTACGCATGCGTGAAAAGCTGCCCTTCTGTTGGGCGGCAGTGGCATTTCTGGTCGCGAAAGCGTCATATCTGCTGGTCTCCGCGCCGCCTCTAGATGATCTCCTGATCGAGATACGGCCTTATCTCATCGCGATAGCCCGCATCAGCCCTGCGTTGCTCTGGTGGTTTGCCATGAGCCTGTTTGACGAACCGCGTTCCAGAGGGCTTTTGCCGGTGTTGATTATCTACTTCAGCTTGTCTCCATACCTGTTCGATGCGGCACTACATAATCTTGCACATAACCTTGTCCTGTTCCCCTTGATGTTTCACATCCTTTGGGTGGCGATTTCGGGTTACCGCGGAGATCTGATTGCGCCACGTCGCCGCTTCCGAGCCGTGTTCGCCGTTGTCACACCACTCGTTGCAATCGTGATCGGTGTGATTGAATTGACCCTTCCACAAAGCGAAAACGAAATTTACCTCAGACTGCTGCAATCCTCTGTGTTTCTTGCCTTGGCACTTTGGTTCATGACCTGGATCACTGATCTGGACAAAGACCTGCTGCTGTCCAACCGGCCCAAAGGTCAAATCTACGACGATGATGAGCAACGGTCCGAAATGTCCCGCTTGCAAGGGCTGCTGAACGCAGACATCCACCGGACCGAAGGCCTTACGATCGGTTCACTGGCCGAAGCCATGGAAATTCCCGAACACCGCCTGCGCCGTTTGATTAACTATCACATGGGCTACCGCAATATCTCCGAATTGATCAACGACCGGCGGATCGACGACGCAAAGGACAAACTCTCTGATCCGAGTTTGGCGACACGGCAAATTACCCAGATCGCATTTGACGTCGGATATGGGTCGCTGGCACCCTTCAATCGCGCCTTTCGGCAAAGGACAGGTCAAAGCCCGAAAGAATATCGCCGCGCGTCGCTAGGCACAGATGAGAACCTTGACGCTGCGCCGGCACAAGGCTAACCCCGAGCCCGAGCGCGCGGGTATGGTGAAAAGGTATCACGGCAGCTTCCCAAGCTTTAGTTACGGGTACGATTCCCGTTACCCGCTCCATATTTTTCCTATATGATATTGTTATTATTGTATTTATTGCTGCAATGGCTTCTATTTGTTACCAGATTTGTTACCAACTGGTCGCTGATTGCCGCTGATTGCACGTGAGGCGTTTTGACTCACCCTACCCGCCTCAAATATCGAAGCCATCAGGTTCAATCAGGTCTGGGCCATCGTCCTTGATCCCGAATTTGGCCACCCGCCGGGCCTTGAATTTGCCGGTCCAATCGCTTCCGTAATTCTCTATCACTTCGCCATCATCATCAGCGTGGTCCATCCAGCGCGCCATGCGCTCAGATGTCAGGATGACCGGCATCCGGGAATGAAGGTTGGCAATTTCGGGTTCCGCCGCCCGTGTGATGATGGTGCAAGTCTCAGTCCCATCGGCCAACGTGGAATGCAGACCTGCGAAGAAGAACACCGGGGCGTTTTGTTCCAGTGATATGAAGTGCGGCTGCTTCTTTCCCTTTTCCCCGGTCCATTCATAGTAACCGCTCGCCGGGATCAGACAGCGATCTGACTTCCACGCGGTCCTGAAAGTTGGCTTTTCAAATGCGGTTTCAATTCGGGCGTTGAAGGTCGTTTGCTTCCATTCCTTCACATCAGTGCCCTTCCACCAATGCGGGATGAACCACCAGCGCGCCGTTGAAGCCACCAATTCACCGTCCCGATTGATCACCGCATTTACGGATTGTGTTGGCTTGATGTTGTAGCTGACCGAGTTGGCGCTATCAGATGGCAGGATAATGGACAGGGCTTCGTGGTATTCAGCCCACGACGCTTCACTCAAAACAAAACGGCCACACATCTAACCTACCACCAAACTATTGCGCACTGAATTTCCTTTGTGGTTATCCTGTGCACCTTGGCCGAAGTGCTGGGACTAGATCAACCGTCAGCCCAACTAGGGCATCCGCACCATTTAGAGGTTCAACAAATGAAGATGGCCATTTTAGCCGCCGCCTTGTGCGTCCTTACAATCCCAGTGATGGCTGATGAACTGAAAGACCAACGTGACGACGCATGGTCCGCTTGTGACGCCGCAGCCCCTTCTGTGAACGCGCCTGTGGATGAACGGATCAAAGGGGCCGAATGCTACCTGTCTGCGACTGGTGACTACATCACGGCCTTGAAAAAGGTTAAGCGGGAAGCAGAAGCGGCCACAGCGAAGGCCGCTTTAGGAGACGCAAAAGACAAGTGGGATTATGCAAAACGGCTCTGCGGAGATCAGCGAGGCACCAGCACCTACATGCCATGCTTACAGTCCGCACGAGATGATTTTGAAGACAAGTTCCCTGACTTCACCCCGCCAGCGGAAGCCAAGCCGAAGCCTACAAAATCTGCGTTCCGCACCCGAAAGAGCCGGTCGCTTGTCGATGACAGCCCCAGCGTTTTCATTACCGCGTATTCAAATGAAAACCTGCCTATGGGTCGCTACAAAGATGCTGGACGCTTGGAATTGATGATGCGGTGTTTGGAAAACACTACTTCTTTTATCTTGTCACACGGCGATGCGTTCTTTGCCGATACCGCCGGTTTTGGAAAAGTTCGGTTTCGGCTTGATGACGACAGAGCCTTTTCGCGAAACATGGTTGAACGCTCCGACAATCAAGGGTTGGGTCTTTGGTCCGGGCGGCGATCAATCCCGATTATTCGGGATATGTTTGGCCATGATCGACTTCTGGTAGAAATTCAGCCGTACAACGAAAGCCCGCGAACTTTCACATTTAATATTTCCAATCTGGAAGATGCTGTAAGACCGCTGCGTGAGGCCTGCAACTGGTGACCTTCACTCGCCGCCCCACGGTCATTGGTGGCCAGACCCGCCCAGATGACTGGGCCATCTATTACAACGGTGGACGGGCTATTGGACGGATCAACCACTATAACAACGGCCCAAATTCCTACTGGCAGTGGAACATTTGGACTAATCCCGGCGCATCTGGCACCGCCGACAGCCTAGAGGGCGCACAGGACGCCCTGAAAGCGGCTGTAATGGCTCTACCCCCGGAAGATCGGTGCAGGCACGTCACGCCGGGAATGAGGTTGCGCAGGGAAGCATAGCCAGCGACCCGGCCCCACAACCACAAGGACTGGCAATAGCGGGACCGGGCGCGGCTTCTACACGGTGGCTGACGGCACCAGTGGAAGGACTGAATTGGGATTTGGGGCCAGTTCGGTTTCTTCGGCCCGTGGGCGATCAATCCGAACTGGACGAACAGGAAAACCTGCTCGACCGAAATAACATAAATGCACAGATAAATCTACAAAGACTGCTTTCTGTGCGATTTTAGAGAATTCTTCAATTTCCCAAAAAATTCGCGTTGCTAGGGGGTGTCGCTAGTCGCAAAGGGGCACCCCAGATTTTTGACCCCCCCCTACCCAGCATTCAAACTATCAGATTGGTCCTTCTGTTCTGTCTTTCAGCCACTGTTGAAGTTCTACCTGCGTCAAGTCGCCAGTCACCACATCCACCATTAGATCATCCACGCGATCAAAAATGTATGTGTGCAGGATATATCTGCTGTTTGAATAAAGAAGATCGGTGCAAAGCCATGCGGTGCGCTTGTTACCATCATTGAACCCATGGGCCGAAGCGATGCCGTGTAACAGTGCTGCACCCTTGGCGTAGATCATGCGGTGATAGCCGTGATACGGCCTACCAAGCGCGCCCAGTAGTGCATCAAGGTTGCTGATGCCATCCAGACCACCGAAGGCTTCAAGGGACTGTGCATGGGCTTCCAGCGCGTCACCCAGCTTTACCTTGTAATGTGACCTACCGATTGGCCAACCGCTTCAACGCGTCCCTGTTCTTGCTAATAGACTGGGACACTGTGGATGGTGTCTTCTTTCCGGCGCTATGAGTGGACACGGACCCACCTTCCTTGCGGACAGTGAATGTCCCGGAACTGCTAGAGCGTTTGACGGTTGCTGTGGATTTGGTGCTTGGCATTGTGGTCATCCTTGCACACCAATATGCACACCAGATGAACCCAATTCAATCCTTACCAGTCTGGCACGGTCAAAGCTGGACTGCAATCAACACAGCCATCCATGCATAGAAGCACATCATGGCGGTGTCTGGGTCCATCACCCTTCTTCTTGCCGCTTGACCCAAGCCAGCAACGTGGACCTGCGCGCGCAGATAGTGGCCCCTTCCATGTAGTGTGGCGGAAGCTGTCCCTTGGCCCGCAGCGCGTAGACACGTTTGGGGGTCGTGTTCAGAAAGCCCGCAATGGCTTTGGCACCACGCAGGACATCCAGATCACTGGGAAGCGTATGAAGTTTGGGCGGGATCATTACCGCGTCACTGGGAACGGTGGCAGCACTTCACGCGCGGCGTCCACATAGGCGGTTAGAGGCATCAGGCTGATTGACTTGTTGGTCTGGATGAAGCCCGTCTGGGGGCGAGTTTCACCAAAGTGCATCAGGGTGCGTCCGTGCGACTGCATAATGGCCCATGGGCTGTTGTCCAGCGTCATGATCAGGTGCATGTCCAATCCGGTGTCTGGGTTTTCCATCAGACCTTTGATTGAGAATGTCAGCGCATCCGCCAATGTATAGGCGTCAGGGATATCCCCCGGCATGATATTGAACCGGCGAAGATCAGCCAAAGCCGTGATCCGATCCGTGTTGGTTGACCCAAGACCCAAGACCAAAAGAGCCAAACGGTGGGGGAATGCCGCTGGAATGGACCGGCCCACCGACGCAGGCAAAGCCCCATCTGAAATCAGACGTTTCCGCACGGTCTGCAACGGTCTGTCCGGGACGCCATAGGCGGTGGCAAGCAGTGTTGTGGCTTGGGTTAAATTCAGCATCTCACTCCCCTCTGTTGGCCGCGTCAGAATACTAAATACTGATTTGGTAACAAAGCACTAAATAGCCAAACCTAATGTTTTAGATTAAGTAGCCGGGGTCATCCTCGTTTACCTCTTTCACCAGCTTCACCACCTCCCTCGCGTGCTGGGCAAATCTTGGGGCCAACCTGCTTTCCACCTGCTCTATTGTAAGCCCTGAGCCATCCACATTCAGCGATTGGGTCACATTCACATTCAGGACACGGTTATCCTGCCCGCCAGCCCCTATGCTGGCCAATCTGTCCAAGTTGGGGACATTGATGGTCACTGGGATGCTGCGCCCATCAGGAAGCGGCACAAAGGCTTCTGGCCCGGCACCCTCACCGAACAAAGCCAGCTGGGGTGAGTTTGCAACGCCACCGCGCGCATAGCTGCGAAGCGGCAGCGGACCAGCACTGGTCATGATGCCGCCTTTCTCAAAGCCAAACAGTCCCCCAACAATGCTTCCGATGGGACCAAGAAAGCTTCCAAGCAAACCACCTAGTATACCGCCGCCCTTTTTACCGCCGCCGCCCCCGCCGTTGCCGCTGCCTGAGAGGGCGCTTGCGATCCGGTCAATGGCATTCGACGCGGCAAGCTCCAGCAGGCGAAGTCCGATCTTCTTCAATACGTCATCAAAGCTGTCACCCGCTTGAATGGCCCCAAGGATGTCTTCCTTAATACCGTCAAAGAATGTGGCCTTGGCTTGGATTTCCAAGTCCTGCATTGCTGTGGTCAGTTCCGCGATCCGCTCTTTTTCTTTGGGATAGGTCTCAATCAGTTTTTCGCGAAGCTGACGGATATTCTCCAGCGGTGTCAGGCGTTGGGTTTCCGACTGGGTGGCGCGTTTAATCGCATCATCCACATTCTTCAAAAGCTTCTGTTCTTCGGACAGTTCGCGGATACGGGCACCACCGCCGCCACGGGATCGACCACCACCGCCGCCACGTCTGGTGGCCACAACAGGTTGCGGTGTTGGGATCAACTGTCCGCCACCCGGTCCTGTTACTGGGCTGCTAAAGACCGCTTCTTCACCTGCAAAGCGGCGTGACAACAGGAAAGCTTGGGTGCGTTCCTTCGACAGTGCCACAGCCTGCGCCTGAGCCTGTGCAAAGGCCCTTGCAGCGGCGTCAGCGTCTGCGATGACATCCCCTAGCTCAGCGCGCAGAGCGGCCATGCTGACAGCGTTCAGGTCTAGTCCAGCGGCTTCCGCGTCCAACAGTTTCTGTTCAACGGCACGGGCGCGCTCTGCAATTTCCCCATCAGGATCAAAAGCAACACCCGCCAGTTCTGACGCCAGTGATCCAGCGACAACGGCCATCCCAGAAAGCAGTTGCTGTGAACCGCTTAAGATGGGGTTCATGCGTTCAAGTTCACTGTTGACCTGTGACAGCCTGATTTGAAGCTGGTTCAGGCGTTCGAGGTCTTCCCCACTCTGCGCATTGGCTATCTGGCGCTCCAACACTGCCCGTTCTGCGGTCAGGTCTGCGATCTTCTGCATCCGCTGCGAAATCAAATCCGAGTTGGCCAAGACCGCTGATTGAGCCTGTGAGATTTGCTGCGTGGCTATCAGGTTGCGCTCCACATGTTGGGTAACCACATCCGTGGCGTCTGCGATCTGTCCTTCCGTGGCGATCATGTCCCGGCGCAGTTGGGCGTATTGGTCCGCCTTCTGGATCAGGTCTGTGAAGCCTTCCTGCAACTCCAGCAATCCACGGTCGCCAGCCAGATCGCGGGCGTTCAGCGCCTCGCTGGCAGCGCGCACCGCTTCTTCATTTGAAAGACCACGGACGGATGATTGATCAAAGCCGGGTGTGTTGAACAAGACCCGATTGGCTTGGCGGCGCTGTGCGGCAAACGCGTCTTCGTTGTCCAAAGCCGCGATGTCCAGCTTGTTCTTCAAGACCTTGTTCTGTTCACCCAAGAGCTTACGCAGATCAGCAATTTCACCCTCCACGGCACCTTTGGCCTTCTGGGCCGCTAGGATGGCCGCTTCGCCTCGATTGTCCGTCGCAGTTTTCACATCATCTTCTGCGGATTTCAGGCGGGTCAGCGTTTCCGTAAGTCGCTCTTGCGTGCCTTTCACGTCATCAGCGCTGCGCGATGCTTCTGAAAGGGACGCTTCAAAGTCACGCGCTGCTTCGCTGGCATCAATCAGACTGCTTGCGATGGAACTGATGATGGTTGCTGCAGTCAGCAAAAAACCAATCGGACCACCCAAGAAGCTGACAACACCGTTGAAGGCTTTTCCGGCAATCACACCAGCGCGATAAGAACGGCTTACATTGTCCACCGCCTTGGCGTGGGTTTGGGTTGCCAAGGTCACACTACGCTCTGCGGCGGCAAGCGCAGCTGCGGCACGGATTTGGCGACGGTCAGCCCTTTCACGCGTGCTGCGTGCCCGGTTCAACTCATATGCGGCGCGTTGCTTTTGGTTGGCTATGTCCAGATCAAGCCGGGCCTGAACCAAAGCAGCTTTGGCTGTGGCAATCCCACGGCGCGTTGCAGCTTCGTTTGCCACAGCTGCTTTCTGACTAGCTCTCAGTGCGTTTGTGACGCCTTGAATGCCACGGGTGCCTGCAACAGTGATGGCGGCTGCGCCCAGCACCTTGAAGGATGCAGCCAGCGTACGTGCCACTGCTTCGTTTTCGGACAAGAGCGATGCAAAGCCGTTGAGCGTCTGCGCGATATTGCTGGTGGCCCCAAGTTCACGATCAAATTCGCCAACAAAGACCGTCAATGCGGATCGCACATTGGTGGTGGCTTCGGCCACAGTGATATCCAATTGCTTGAGGGCTTCTTGTGAATACTTGGAAAGACCATCAATCGCCCGAAGCACAAGATCGGCTGTCAGTTTCCCTTCTGACCCAGCTTTCTTCAATTCGCCCACGGTGATCCCTGCCTGATCAGCAATGGCTTTCAACAATTCCACAGGAGCGGCCTCGCGCAATGACTTGAGTTCATCCCCCGCCAAGAACCCACTTTGAAGGGCTTGGGCCAGCTGAGTACTGACAGACGCGGCTTCTGCGGAAGAACTGCCACCCACACGGGCCAAACGCTGGATTGTGGCTGCCCGTTCTAAGTTCACATTGGCCCCATCATCTGCCCTGATTTTGTTCAGTCGCAAAAAAGCACTGGAAAGTGCTTCCAATGGTGCACGGGCTTCAATCGCCGTGGACAGAAGTTCCTTCTTAAATTCGGACGCGGTAACGCCTGCGGCTTTCAGCGTGTTGTCAACGCGTGTCGATGCCTCGCTAAACCGTCCAAATTCCCGGATGGCCAGTGCTGCGGAAAACCCACCGAATGCAGCTGCCGCTGACGCGCGCAATTTCGCAACCTGACTTTGCACTTTGCGGAAGTTCTCATTGGTTGCACGCTCTAGCCTAGATGTGGATGCGGACATCTTGTTCATTTCCTGAATGAACCCCTGTCCGTTGGCGCGGAAAATGGCTGTGGTGGAACGTGTCATGTCGGAACCCTGAATGAAAAAGGGGACGGGACTGCGCCCATCCCCCTTGTGGATTTATGGAAGTGCGAACTTAGGCCACGGTCAGCGTGCGGGCGGCTTCGCCCTGAACCACGTCACCACCAACCCGCTGGCGGGCGTGGAAGCGCACCATGGACTTGGTGGCCAAGCTGTAAGGATCACGCAGGACCGCGATGTCCAGACGGGACACAATGCGGTAGGCGCGCGCAAAGTCACCAAACAGAACAGCCTTCATCCCAGTGATGGGATCGGGCATGTCAGCGGCTTCAAAGACCGGACGCCCAAGGATGGTGGCAGGCTGACCGTCTGCGATGCTGTCACGCCAGATGTAGTCACCAGACACGGTTTTCAGCTTGCGGACTTCGGCCAGCGTGTTGCTGTTCATCATCCAAGCGCCGTTGGCCCGGTAAGACGCTTTCAGCTTGTAGAAAGTGGTGATCAGGTCATCCCCGTCAATCACACCAGCGGCGGCGGTGTTGCCAGTTTGGATGTCAGCGCTGTCCAAGATGCCTTTGGGCTTGCCCACGCCATCGCCCCGGATGAATGCGTCACTTTCGATTTCTCCGAAACTTTCGGCAAAATCCGCAGTCAGTTCAGCCTGCATGTCAAAGGCGCTGTCTTCCAAGTTCTGGTTGGAAATGGCGGTGAAGACACCCAGTTCATGAACCGGAATTTTGATCTGGCCATAGGTGGGTTGATCTTCGGGGCGGTCAGCCAGTTCAGCGGTCCAGCCGCCTGCCAGCTTGGTAAGGCGTTTTGGCGTAATCAGTTCATCACGACCTGTGTTAGTGGTGCGCGCCACTTGGCGCATCGGACTGTGTTCCGTGATTTCGCGGATCAGTTCAGCGCGGTAGTCTTCTGGAACCAGCGCGCCGCCTTGCGCGTCGGTGCCTGAGTTCAAAGCCTTCACTTCTTCCGGCGACATGGCGGACTGACCATGGCGAGCGAACGCCTCAAAAGCCTTCATTTCCAAGGATGGTTCATCATCCTTCTTCGCCTGTGCGGGCACGGCGGTGGCTTTGGCTTCCAGATCGGCAATGCGGTCCAGTGCTTTTTTCAGTTCGGCGTCCAGTTCGGACGCGGTATCCAGTGGCATGTCATTGCCCCCTTCTTCGTCTGCGGCCTTCTGGGCCTTGGTTTCAGTGCCGCCATCGGCACCCTTCACATCCGTGACCGTCGCGGCGTCATTGGCCGGGAACGTGACAACAGAAATTTCAAAAAGTTCCAGTTCGGTGATCAGGCGTCCGCCACCGGGGCGCGGTTCTGCGGACACGGTGCGGTAGCCGATAGACAGCGCGTCCAGCACACCGTCCTTCATCAAGGCGTGGACGTTCTGGGCGTCTTCATTGCCCATGGTCAGCTTGCCTTCCACGCGTAGACCTTCGGCGCTGTCTTTCAGCTTCACCCACTTCCCGATGGGCTTGGACTGGTCGTGGTAGGCCAGCATTTTGACCTTCCGGCCTGATGTCTTGATGTCTTCCAGTGTCTTGGTGAAAGCACCCGGCGCGATCACGTCACCAACCCGGTCAGGATCAGCGCCATAGGTCGCGGCCATGCCCTTGATCACCCCGGCTTCCGGGTTCTGGAACTTCACTTCCAGCGGGAAGCGCTCCAATTCTTCCAGCGTGTCTTTAGGCATCGGCAGCCCCTTCCATGTTCATTGGCCGCAGGAAGTCATCGCCGCCCGCGTAGGGGCTGCGGTTTTCCATTGCGCGGACTTCGTTTGGTGAAAGAATTCCGGTCGTGACTGCCTTGGCGAACGCTTCCATGCGCGCGGCCAGATCGGCCTTGGCGATGTCATCAGTCAGGAATTCGGCGTATGCGGACCCGTCTTCCGGCATCAGCTTCAAGTTGATTTCTTGTTCCCACGCTTTCAGCCAAGGCATCATGGTGAATTGCAGGAACTGGCGTCCAAGCTGTTCAGCGTTCTGGTGGGTGATCCGTTCCAGTTCTTGCAGCATGTGAAGCGGCACCCGGAACGCGCGGGCGATTTCAGCGATCTGCAACCGGCGCATTTCAAGGAACTGCATGTCAGCGTTGTGGATGCCCAAGGCGGTATATTTGGCTTCACCGTCCAGCACGGCGGTGCCTTTGCTTTCCCCCAGTGCCCGGAACTGTTTCACGGCCCGGTCAATGGCTTCATCCGTCATCGAATTGGTGAAGGTCAGGATGCCCGCAGGACGCTGACCGGCGGACAGGCTGTTTGCCAGTTCCGCTTCCTGTTGCAGTGCCAGGGCGATGGCTTCCTTGATCTGGGTCACCACAGACAAGCCCAGAAGCCCCTTGATGTGCAGGATGTCGCGGTGCGTGTAGACCCTGTGCCCGCCTTCACTAAGGGTGACCCGGTAGGTGGGTTCCCCAGTGATGCGGTCTTCCTCCACGCTGACAGATCGGGCCGGAAGTTGGCGCAGATAGCGCGGGGCCTTCTGACCATCGCGCAGGATCAAAGCATAGGCGTTGCCGTGCAAAAGCGCGTCAGATTGCATAGACACCCGGAAGTCAAAGGCGGTGGTCCAGTCGTTTGGGTTCTTGGTGAACATGCGATGTAACGCAGACACGCGGTCCCGCTCCACAGACCCATCAGCCTTGCGGATGTAGGCGTGCAGCGGAAGCTGACCCATGGTTTCGGTGATGATCCGGGTGCAGGCAAAGACAGTGGGCTGTTTCAGCGCCAGTTCCGGAGTGATCACCAACCCGGCCTTGGTGGGCTGCGATGGCCACAGCATGTCCCAAACGCCACGGCTGGCGTCCTTCTGTTCAATGACTGGGGTTGCGCTACGGGTGAAAGGCCACATCAGATGACACCCCCGCCCAGCGCGTCCAGCACCACGTTGCCAGCGGCGTCCACAAGGAACAGTTCGCTGGATGTGACCTGAACAGCCTGAATTGTCACATTGCGCCCCACAGAGCGCACCCAGACCGGATCAGTACCGTTGTAGGCAAAGGACTTCACTTGGCCCTGTGCGGCCAGCGTGAAGCTGTCATATTCGTTTGTCGGGGGTGTTGGCCCCATGAAGAAGCGCAGATGTCCCAAGGCCCAGAAAACCGTGTGAGGGCCTACGCCAACTTGGGTCCATTCATCGGCTGTTAGGGGCACGGTCTGGATCATGACGCGGCCTGCCAATACTGCGCCTGACCGCCCCGTGGACCGATGGCGACATGGACACCGCGCAACACGTCCGAGGGATCGGCCAGAACAACTGCCAGACTGCCAGACACCACGGTGGTGGGATCGGGCAATTCAGCATAAAGGGAATAGACTTCAACCGGCGGCTGGTTGGCTTGGCTGTTGGCCAAAAGCCCGGTGACCTGCATGACATCGGTGTCACGTTCCACCGCACGCGCCCACACCTTTTCAGTCTTTGCAAAGGTCACCAGACGGGTGAAGCCCTGCGCTTGGTGCAGATACCCGCTGCGCTCGACGGCTGGGGCTATATCGCCCACGTCAAACCACATGCGCCCGTGGTTCAGACCCACGGTCATGGGGCCTACACCTAGGTCAGTCCATGCGGCTTGTGTGACTGTGATTTTCTGGGTGGACACAGGGAACGCCAAGTTGATTTCACTTGGCAACCCATTGAGGGCAAATTTGCGGACCCGTCAAAAGCCCGATTACCTAAATTCCCCTGTCCTTCCCTGTCCTTCCCTAAATTTCCCTAAATTTCCCGGCGATTTGTAACATTCCGTGAGTGGCGCTCGGGCGTTTGGGGCCGCGCGGATGGTCCGGTCACAAGGGGCGCATAAGCAAGAAGGGCCGAACGGCCTTTCTTACCCCGAACTGGCAAACATGTGGTCCGTGTCGGAACGGCTGGTAAAGCGCGCCAAGCGTGTGATGACCAAGGATGACCCGTTGGTGGTTGCATGGAAGCGGAAGCAGCCTGCAAGCGGCGGCTGGCGGACGAATATGACGCTGCGCAGGATCGGGGGGAGGTGTCCACGGTTGGCCAGCCAAGTATTGTTCCAGACGGGAACAATAAACCCACCACCGCCGAACTGGGCCTAACCCGCAAACAGGTCCATGAAGCCCGCAACGTCCGGGACGCAGAGGAAGCGCAGCCGGGGTTTTTGGATGAAGTGATTGAACGCGCCAATGAAGAAGGGCGGGTCATTTCAGGCGCGGAAATCCAGCGCGAGGCAAAGCAGGTCATCACCGGCAAGGCGGCGGATGAACGCGGTTACTTCACAATCTGCGGCTTCGGGAATGCCCGTTTCCGTCGGTCAGCTTCTTCTTGTTCGACAAGCGGCTTTTCCAACCACAGAAGCTGGTTCAACAGGTCAGTCTCTTGCACAGGCGAAGTAGCGGTATCAGCCAGCGCTTGGCAAATGTCTGTGGCCACTTCGATACCAGCCAAGATGGTTTCCCGTGATGCGAATGGGTGCCGCTTGCTGATAAGGTCCACGACGCTTCCGCTTGGCCTCTCAAGCGACAAACCAAAAGCTGTCTCTGCTATTTCGTCTTCAAGGGCGTTAATCACGACAGTTTCCTTCCCCTTTGTTCACGCATCCCATGCGCTTGTTCGCGGACCACACCCTGCGCCCCGATCAGGCGGCGGGTCAGCCCTTTGATGTGGTCTTCACGCTTCCGGGTCTTCGCGTTCCCAGCCATCGCATGAAGTTCCGTTTCTGCAATTTCCAACCCGGCCAGAAGCTGCGGTGACTGGGCCTGCGGAAACTTGGTTTGCAGGTATTCCACCAGCCCCGCGCCGTTGGCATTTTCAACCTTGTCCAGCGCTACAAGGGCGACATCATATTCCATCCGATTTCCTTCCGTTTTGGCCCGTCCATTTTAGCCCGTCAGGAGCATCTTGACCATCTGGGTGGATGCACAGCGCCGGAACTGTAACGGGCCTGTGCGGGCGTTTTTGGTAAGGGCTTATTGGTTGGACCATTCTTCCGTGAACAAATTGGTGCCTTCTGCAACTTTCATTGTGTCGCTCCCCAAGTTTCGATTTCAATCGCCAGCGCATCCACCGCAGCCTTGGCGGCGGCTACATCTCGGATGAATTGGCGGCGTTCATCTTCTTCCATGCCAAACAGACATGACCGCGCAGACTTTGCGTGCAGGTCTTGCGCGTAGGCTGAAAGGTCGGTGGCGTAGCGGATGGCCGTGCGGACGCTTTTGGCATCGGCGTCAGATAGGCGAGGCTTGTTTTGTTCCGGTTGCTTGTCATCATCCGACAACAGGATCAGCGCGTCACCTTCGGGGTCAGCTTCCAACTGTGACGGTGCCGCATCATGTTCGTCGCTGAACCCCCCCAGCTTGCCGTCCGCCAACTGCTCCAGCGCGTCAACACTGGCCACCTTAATGGGCTGGGGCTTGGGTGCATTGACAGGTTCAGCGCGCGCGGTAAGGGCTTGCGCGGCGCTTGACCGGGCCTTCAACGTGTCGTTTCGTGCCAGCCAAGAAACCATTGCAGCGCCCGCGCCTTCGCTGCCTTCAAAGTAGGTGACAAGGCGTTCCGCCGCCGCCATGGTTAGGCGTTCCGCTTCCACTTCCGCCACCACCAGCGGGTCACCTTTGGTCAGAACGCGCTTGGCCCGGTCAATCATCTTTTCAGACACGGACCAGATGGTGGACAGCCTGCTAACGCCATGTGACGTTAGCGAATTAGCCGCGCTGTCCACCATCCGCGCGGCCCCGAAGGCCCGCACATAGAGTGGCGTGTTTTTGGACGTGACGTTCAGCGTGACGGCAAGGTCTTCCTTGTCCGCCTCTGACAGCCCGGTCAGCACCTTCTGGGGGCAATCCACCCCCAGTTCTTCGCAGGCGCGGCGGCGGTGGTGGCCGTCCAGTGTGGTGCCGTTTTCATCCACCAGAATGGGGTTCTGCACTCCGATCTTGGCAATAGACGCTTTCAGGGCTTCAAAGTCCGGTTCAGACAGCGGACGGAAGAATTGGAAGGGTGCATCAGGCATCAGTCTTTCCTTTCGGTTGGTTGTGAAGTGCGCACCGCCAGTTGGTCCGTTTATCATCTGGCGGCGCTTTTTTGGCTTAGGCGGTGCCCTTCATCGGCTCTGTGGCCATGCGTTCAAACATGACTTTCACCGTGTCGCCCAGTTGGGCGTAGGATGCCGCGAAGGTCAGGGTTTGGTTGCCACTCGGGATGTCCACAGGCGCGAAGGTCAGTTTCACGTTGGCTGGCGCGCCCAATTCCACATCGGGGAACTGAACACCCTTGGCTTCCGTTTTATCGGCCAGCACGTTGACAGACACCTTATGGTAGACAGCGCCATCACTGCCAAGGCCCCGCACGACTTCCGCACGCAAGTCCCCGGCAAAGTGAGGCGCAAACAGGTCCAGCACTGCAATCTGGTTTTTCGGTTCAAAGTTCATTGGTCTTTCCTTTCGGTTGGTTTTGGGACCCCACATAGGCGTCCCGGTTGGTGGTTAGGTTGTGGTGGTTTCGTCGCGCGCTTGGTCCCATCGGGCAGCGTCACGATTTCGCCGGTGCGTTCCATTTCGGCAATGAGGCGGTCCAGTGGGTCGGGCTTCATTGGCGCACCCCAAAATGGACCAAAATCAGTTTTTGATTGATTTGGGATTGGATTTTCTGAGGAAAGCGGCGCGTTTTCTTCACCCCTGCCCGCACAAAGCCCGCAGGGGTATATGGCTTAGATGTATATGGTAAGCGATTATCGCAGGCACTTTTACCCATTTTGGGGTCCAAATCGTACGCATTTTCGCATGTTGAGCCTAACCACCAGCGATTTTCGCGGGGGGTAAACAGCGACTTTCGCGGGGGTATGCAGCGATTTTCGGGGGGCGTTTTCATTTTTTGAAGTCCATTGATGCGCGCATGGATTTACCCGTCTTTGGGTCGCGGTAGGGCAATTCAGACAAGCGGTATTCAGACGCTTTGCCGTTGCCAGCCCCGTCCATATGGCCGGTGTAGGTGCGGTGGATGAACCCCGCTTCAATCAGGGCGGACAGGTGCCGCCCGATGGTCTCAGGACGCGCATTCATGTCTTGTGAAAGCGACTTGTAGGACGCGCCGATCTGACCGTTATTTGAGCCGTTGAACCGCCGCTTTAGAGCGATGTAGACCGCCTGTGCCGCTGGGTTCAGGGCCTTCCATTTTGGGTGCTGTTGAAACCAGTGCGGGACGTGGGTGAACTTGGCAGAACCCTTGCCCTTACCGCGCATCAGTTTGACCCAAAACAGTTGCCGCCGTATGGTCGGTAACAATCTCACCAGACGCCAAAATGTGACCTTGGGCGGATGGCATCTTGGGAACTGGCAGCGCTTTACAATAGCTGGTTTCGACACCCCACAGGCCCCTGATTGCAGCGATGCGGTCAGGGGCTTTTTCTTGTGGTCCGGGCGTGTTTGAATTAATATTCACTGGCATATTCCTTGCACGGGATGCAAAGGCGCACGGCGGGAACCGCGCGCAGAATTAAGGCCCCAGCCAGCAATGGCCGGGGTCTTTCTTATTGGGTGGCGGCGCGCTGTTCCTTGGGAACGTAGTTCCAGACCACTTCGCCGCGCGGCAGCGCAGCCATGGCCGCTTCAAATTCAGCGCGCTGGAAGCGGTAGTTGCCAGCCAGAAGGAACGGCGTAGGCCACATGCCCTGCTTACACTGCTTCATGAACGTGTTCCGCGACACGCCAAGAATGTCACAGCAGTCCTTCACGGACAGCAATTGCTTGCAGGTGATTTCGGGTGTTTCTTTTGGGTCAGCCATTTGATCCCCTCTCATTGGGTTGCGTTATGGCTGATCTGTTATGCAGACAAATGATGGTTAAGCAACAAGCCCAAAATGGCCACAGAAGTGTCTTTAGATGTCAGGAAGACCGTCTGTTTGTCAGGGGTTATCAGGGGGATCGAAAATTAGTTCGGTCCACCCAGTAATCGTGATAAATATTTCAAAATTAGCCGCGTGTCTTGAACCGCTGGGCAAAAGAAACCACCCCTGTGCCGTCCGGGATGATTCGTGTTGCTTCCGGGTCCTTACCTGTCACCCAGTCCGCCCATTGGGCCAAGATGATGCGTCGTTTGGCCAAGAACAGCCGGGACTTGGGCTTCTTCCTGTAGGCATCATTGACCTTGTTCCAGAACTTGTGGTGCAGACACCATTCCACTTCATTATCCAAGCCTTCCAGCTTGTCATCTGCCCATTCACGGAACGTAGAACGGAAGCCGTGATTAACTGGATTGCGCCCGCATATGGCTTTGACTTTCATATGATCAAGACGCTGGTTCAGAGCCTGACTGCTCAAGACAAACCCACGCCCTTTTGGGTTGGTCATAACATGGTCCACGTTGCCATTGATGTCATGCAAGCGGTGCAGCACGTCCATAGCAATGTCTGTCAATGGAATGGTGAAGTCCCCCCGGTCTTTAACCTTTAGATGGGCCGCTGGGATGCACCATTCCTGTGCCTCCCAATCGAATTCATCCCAAGTCGCCTTCTGCAATGAACCTACCCGCGTAAGGGTCAGGCTTTGTAGTTGCAGGATTAGGTCGGAGACTTGCTCAGGCTTGTATTGAGGCCAGACACTGGCAATGTCCTGATAACTCATGGCCGGGTTACCCTTCATCGCATCATCCTTCTGGGGAACAGCGTCGTTGGGCAGGCCATTGTCCAGAAGCCACTTACGCCGGTCACGCCACATCTGGGCGTCAATCCCGTGAGGGTTGTCGGGTTCCAGCATCCGTGCATGGTCCATGCACTGTGCGAACCGCTCAATTGTCTTGATTGCCATGTTACCTTCGCCGGGACACTTTCGATAATAGTCCAGAAACACCTCCCCAAGCTGCGCCCAAGTCAGTTCCCAGACCAGCCAGTCACCCCAGTCAGGAACAATCAGCCTGTCCAAAGAAGCCCGCCAAGCCTTGGCGTCTTTGCTTTCAATGTTGGAATATTTCAGCCTGACCTTGGCGTCCAAAATCGCTTTGAAGGTGTAGTCATGCTGAGTTGTTTTCTGGGGCGGGGAAATGGCGTGTTGAAGAGCAGTCTTGCCGTCTGTGCCGTCCAATATGTTCTGAAAAGTCTGGGTGGCGATGTCTTGCGCCCGATCCCAGCCATACACTGATAGCGCACCAATAGTCAGAAGATAAGGCTGGCCGTCCACGGACTTTTTGAACAACCATGATTTACTGGAACCCTTCGCCGTGCTGCGAATTCTAAGCACCAGCCCGTCATTCCCGGCATAGTCGCCGGGTTTGTTCCCTTGAAGCACCCTGTGCGTGATTTTTTTTGCCATTTTGAGGTCCGTTTCATGTTACCAAATTTGTTACCAAGTCGGCCATTTGTTACCAAATTTGTTACCAACCTTGCGCTGACTGTAATTGATGGCCATTAATTGATCGTGATGCAAGTATCCTCAATAAAATAAGGCCTTGAACAGATTTCAGATCACATCAAAGACGTTGAATTATGACCAATTTACCCGCTCCAAAATCACGCGTTACCCGCTCCACCTCCTTTCGCTTGAGACTGATTGCGTCACCGTTTAGGTGGCAGGAATGAAATATTTGACCCCTCTTCTCAGCGACGACCTACGCATCCTCGATATTCCAGAACCGTGGGCCTATGGCATTGCGGACCGGACCCGATTTGGAGAATTGGACGCGCTCGTTCATGTGAATCATACGGCCTATCTGCGTTGGCTTGAGGCTCTGCGCATCCGGTACTTTTTCGATTACGGGATTTCTGACTACGGCCCAGACAGCCCACGTATTGTATTGCGACAGATCGGCATGGACTATCTGGCCGAGATGGGCCTCAACCAAGATTATGTGGTCACGGGTCGGACCACCGAATTGCGGCGAACGAGCTTCCGAATGGAGTATGCGATCTTCGTGGATGGTCAGCAAAAGACCACGGGTCACGCGATCCTTGTTTTGCTCAACCGGGACGGAACAAAGCGTGCCATCTCCGATGAAATACGTCAGACATTGATCAATCGCGATGGTGCGGCTGCGCTCTAGCCTTTGAACTGCATGTAAGACACGAGCATCTGCGTTGAAGGGTCTTTGCTGTCCGCTTCTGCCTCTCCGGCCAGCACCGGTGTCAACGCGTTCGCAAGTTCCTTACCAAGCTCTACACCCCATTGATCGTATGAATTGATGTCTAGCATCACACCCTCCACGAACACCCGGTGCTCGTAAAGAGCAATGATCTGGCCCAGTACAAACGGGGTAAGTTTGGGATAAACCAGCGTGGTTGAAGGACGGTCACCCGGGAAAACACGGTGGCGCGCCTGACGCTCCAGCTCATCTCCGTTCAGACCTTTCTCAGCCATGAGCGCGCGAGCTTCATCGAGCGACCGGCCCAGCATCAGTGCTTCGGATTGGGCCAGACAATTGGCCACGAGAAGCTGATGGTGATGATCGAGTTCAACTTCATGTCCGCTGCGCGCGACCATGAACTCGCACGGAATAACGCGCGTTCCCTGATGGATGAGCTGGTAAAAAGCATGCTGCCCGTTGGTGCCGGGTTCGCCCCAAACCACGGGGCCGGTGTTTACCTCCAGGTCGCTGCCATCCATCGCGACAGACTTTCCATTGCTCTCCATCTCCAACTGCTGAAGGTAGGCCGGGAGCCGCGACAGTCGTTGATCATAAGGCAGCACAGCGCGGGTCGCATGACCGCATCCTTGGTTGTGCCAGATACCGACCAAGGCCAATAATACCGGCAAGTTCTGCGCCAATGGGGTTTCGCGGAAATGAGTATCCATTGCCGAGCCGCCTGCTAAAAACTCCAGAAAGCGTGCAGGCCCTACAGCGAGCATCATGCCCAAGCCGATGGGCCCCCACATGGAGTAGCGACCGCCAACCCAATCCTCGAACCCGAAGACGCGTTCCGAGGCGATGCCGAAGTTCGAGGTCTTTTCCTCGGCTGTCGAGACTGCAGCAAATTGTGCGCCCGGATCGGACACCTTCTGCGACATCCAATCCCGGGCAGTTTGTGCGTTGGTCATGGTCTCGATTGTCGTGAATGTCTTTGAGGCCACGATCACCAGTGTGGTTTCAGGATCCAATCCATTAAGCGTGTCTGCGATATGGGCACCATCTACGTTTGAAACATAGTGAACGCGCGGGCCGTCATGATAGGGAGCCAGCGCCAACGTTCCCATGGCGGGGCCCAGATCCGAGCCGCCGATGCCAATATTGACCACGTCGGTGATCCTGCCACCCTGCCCCGTGAAGCTGCCGTCGCGCACGGCTTCGGAAAACTGAACCATACGCATCCGAATGCTTTCGACCGTGTCGAGCTCAGATTGTTCCACACCGTCTGGTGCGTCGCCAGACAGGTTTCGCAGCAACGTGTGCAGAACCGCGCGGTCTTCGGTTTCGTTGATGTGGACGCCCGCGAACATTTCATCCCGACAATTCTCAACCTCGGCCTCGCGCGCCATCTCGATCAGCAGCGATAGGCTATCCTGATCGATCTGCGTTTTGGAATAATCAAACAGCATCTCACCTGCGACGGCCGAGAACTCTTCCGCCCGATTTCGGTTCTCGGAAAATAGCGACATAATCGTCGGGCGCGCAGAGGCGCGGGTTTTAAGCTTCGACCAATCCAGCATGATTATGGAGCCCAGTGTATTGTTGCTGTTGAGAGCACCGTTTTGATGGGTGCTTCTGACGGCGTGAGGTGAAATGCCTTTTCGACGGCGTCACGTTTTTCCTGACCCGTGATCAGAACTTGGGTCGACATCGCCTCCGAAAGCACATGACCCGACATTGTAATGCGTGGCTCCAGCCCGTCAGAGGCTTCCACCGACATCAGGTGCGGTGCATCGGGTGCCAGTGCGGCGTCCAGATCAGGCGATCCGGGAAACAAAGAGGCGGTGTGCATATCAGCCCCCATCCCCAGCAAAAGCACTGATATTGGCAGCTCGGCTGTAAGATCAGGCAGTGTGTCACCCTCGGGTCTGATCGAGACATAGGTTGCGCGCGCGGCGCGTCCGGTCAAAAGGCGCGACCGGATCAGCCGTTCGTTAGAACGCTCGTGGTCGGCAGGTACGCGGCGCTCGTCGTTGAGCAAAACATGCACACGTGGCCAATCAATATCCGCCCCGGACATGTAGTCAAAAACCGGGCCTGGTGTAGAACCACCCGGCACAGCAAAGCTTGCATGTTCATGAACCAGCAAACACTCGGTCAATTCTCCAACCAAGCGGTTGGCGAGGTCCATCATCAGCATATCGCGGTCAGCGTATTCGATGAAATTCATGCACGTAGCTCCCGCCAACGACGCCCATCCCGGTGAAGCAGCATCAACGCATCATCAGGTCCAGACGAGCCCGGTTCGTATTGTACAGGTTTGTCACCCCGCTTCTGCCAGCCTTCGATGATCGGGTCTGTCCAAGCCCAGGCTGCCTCGACCTCGTCACCACGCATGAATAGAGTTTGGTTGCCACGAATGACATCCATTATCAGTCGCTCATAAGCGTCGGTCACGTCGGCCCCTTCCGGGCCAAGTGCATCAGCGAATGTCATATCGAGCGGTACATCGATCAAACGCATCCCGCCAGGGCCAGGTTCTTTGATGGTGACGCGCAAATCCATCCCCTCGTCGGGCTGCAGGCGGATCGACAATATGTTCGAATGCGAGCCTGCGTCCTCATCAAAGATCGAGTGAGGCGTTTCCTTAAAATGTACAACGATCTCGGACATGCGGGCCTTCATCCGTTTACCTGTGCGCAAGTAAAATGGTGTCCCCTTCCAGCGCCAATTCGAGATATCCACCTTTAGCGCGATGAAACTCTCGGTACGGCTGTCGGGGTTTTCAGAATCCTCAATATAAGATGGGCCGTCTTCGTCTGCACCGTATTGCCCCCGCACAATATTGTCTGCCGGCACCGGATCGAGCGCTCGGATGACCTTGAGCTTCTCATCGCGCACAGCATCGGGATCAAACTTCGACGGCGGCTCCATCGCGGTCAAACATAATAGCTGCATCAGATGGTTTTGGATCATGTCCCGCATAGCGCCGGATTTGTCGTAGTACCCGCCGCGCCCACCAACACTGACGGTCTCGGATACTGTTATTTGGACGTGATCGACATATTGCGCGTTCCAAAGCGGCTCAAAGAGCACATTGCCAAAGCGCACGGCCATCAGGTTTTGAACTGTCTCTTTCCCGAGATAGTGGTCGATCCGGTAAATCTGGCTTTCGTCGAAGCTGGCCGCCAGGACGCCGTTGAGTTCCTTGGCGCTTTCGAGATCGCGACCGAAGGGTTTTTCCACGACAATACGGCTTTCGGGTGTCGCGATCTTATGGTCGTGCAGGCGGGTCGCGATATCGCCAAACAAGCCCGGCCCTACGGAAAAATAGAATGCTGTGACAGCATCCTTGCGAACCATCTTCGCGAGATTGTCCCATCCGCCTTCACCGCGGGCATCGATGGCCGTGTAATCCAAACGCTCCAGAAAAGCGTCAAGAGTCTCTGGGTCGCGGTTTTCTTCCTTGATAAACTCTTCAATCGCGTCGCGGATCAGGTCTTGGTAGCCTTTTTGATCCATTTCACTCCGCGCCGCGCCGATCACCCGTGCTTCGGGGGGCATTTGCCCGGCTACGAAACGCCGATAAAGACCGGGCAGAATTTTGCGCCGCGCCAAGTCACCCGTGCCGCCAAAGATCACGAGATCGAATGTTTCAACTGGAATTACGCGGGAGACCATGGATTCTTCTCTCTATGTTAGCGCTAACTGTTTGCCTGCTGCACGCATACGACAGCCAAGCGCAGCTGTCTACACTCGTCATTTATCATGCCAGTTCTTGGCACACCATCATCACAGCTCTGTCAGAAATCTGCGACAACCCTTTTCTTTTCTCCAATCCGCGTCGTATCAATTCCTAAATCAAAAAACAGGCTATCCCTTGAAAGATCAGATTGAACCATCCGTTTCCGCCAATGCCGGGAAATTTCAGGATAAATATACCACCGCCAAAGGTGAAACACGGGCGTCTGTGGCGCTCAAAAATCCTGAAACGCTTTGGTTCAACACTGGCACTTTGTGCAACATCGAATGCGTGAATTGCTATATTCTGAGCTCGCCCAAAAACGACGCCCTGATTTATCTAAATACGGATGACGTTCGACCATATCTAGATCAACTCGAAGACCGGAAATGGAATGCGCGCGAAATCGGGTTCACTGGCGGCGAGCCGTTCATGAACCCTGATATGATCGAGATGACGGATCTTGCCCTGTCACGTGGCTACGACGTTCTGATCCTGACCAATGCCATGAGACCGATGATGCGCAAATCCGTAAAATCCGGCCTGAGCCGATTGATCAAGGAATATGGCGACAAGCTGACACTACGCATCTCGCTCGACCATTGGTCGAGGGAGCTACACGACGCCGAACGGGGAAGTGGAGCGTATGAAAAGACTCTGCTCGGCATGCGTTGGCTGCGTGATCAAGGCGCACGAATGGCAGTGGCTGGACGTATGGAATGGTCAGAAGATGAAGCCTCCGCAAGAGCGGGTTTCGCAAGACTATTTGCTGAGAATGACTTCAAGATCGACGCTCAAAATCCCGGAATGACGGTTCTTTTTCCTGAAATGGATGAAGCTGTAGAGGTTCCCGAGATCACAACTGACTGCTGGGATATCCTACAGAAATCTCCTGATGCTGTCATGTGCGCCTCCTCACGGATGGTTGTTAAGCACAAGGGAGCCGACCGGCCTAGCGTGATAGCCTGCACCTTGCTGCCCTACGAACCGGAATTTGATCTTGGCCCGACACTGAAAGAGGCCGAGCAGGACGTGCATCTAAACCATCCCCATTGCGCAAAATTCTGCGTCCTGGGTGGCGCGAGTTGTTCTTCCTGAGCTTACTCTTCCAGCTCAGCATCCCAATATAAGAAATCCATCCAGCTTTCGTGCAAATGGTTTGGCGGAAACTTCCGGCCCATATTGCGAAGCTGTTCAGACGCTGGCTGACGAGGCGGCTTCATCAATGACAGGCCCGACTGGTGCAATGGTTTGGACCCCTTGCGCAGATTGCACTTCGAACATGCAGCAACCACGTTTTCCCAGCTTGTGATCCCACCGCGTGCGCGTGGCACGACATGATCAAAGGTCAAATCGCCCCGCGCGCCGCAATACTGGCAGCAGAACTCATCTCGCAGGAAAAGATTGAATCGCGTGAACGCGACCTTCTTTTGTGGTTTCACATAGTCCTTGAGAACGACAACGGAGGGTATGCGTATCTCCGTCGAGGGGGACCTGACCACATCGTCATATTCCGCCAATATCGTTACACGATCGAGGAACGCCGCCTTCACAGCCTCCTGCCAGGTCCAGAGCGACAACGGGTAGTAAGACAACGGTCGATAATCCGCATTCAACACGAGCGCCGGATTATGCCTTAGGTTGCCCGGTTCTCTTACAAACTCATGCCTGAAATCGCCGTCCATTGGTGACTCGTCTCCTGCCCTGATTTGCCGCAATTTATGGCACCAGAACGGGACCCCGCCCCAGCTTTGAGAAAACTATATATTGTCTTCTCGACCTGACAACCCCCACATATGCGGTGCGTCGGCAAATGGACTACGGTGATTGTGTATCACGGGCATGACATTTATCCACAGGCAGCGGAGGTCTCAGCCCAAATCCAGTCCCAGCTGCTTGCCAATGAAGCTCAGAGCAACCCCCAACCCATCGGGTGCAATACCGTGACCTGTGCCTTTCATGACATGCCCATAGACCTCAAAGCCCGCGGTCTGCAAAGCGTCTCCAGCCTCAGGCAGAGACACGGGCGGGACCACTTCATCCTCATCGCCATGGATCAGCAGAACCGGTGGTTTCGAGACCACCTCGTCTGCCAGCAATTCCGGCCGAAGCAAACGGCCCGAAAACCCAACGACACCTGCAAACGTGTCGTCGCGGCGTGGCGCAAGATGCAGGGCCATCATCGTACCTTGCGAGAAGCCAACCAGAACCGTTTCGCGTTCGGTCACATCTTCCGCGGCCATCGTGGCATCAAGATAGGCATTGAGGTCTTCCAGCGCCCGGATCATTCCGGCCTCGGCCTCCTCTTCTGACGAGCCATCGATCCAGGGAATCGGAAACCACTGAAAACCCATTGGATTTCCGATGCAGCGCTCTGGCGCATTGGGGGCCACGAATGTGGTGTCCGGCAGGTGCTCTGACAGTGGATCGGCCAGTCCCAGAAGGTCTGCACCATCAGCTCCGTATCCATGCAAGAAGACGACCAGCGATGATCCTTCCCCGGATTTGGAGGCCTTCCTGCCTCCTTCCAATGCTCTCATGGTCAGATCCCTTCACGCTGTTTGACGACCCGGTAGTAGGCCCATAACGCGCGCGCCGCAACGCTACGCCACGGAGACCAGTCTTCGGCCATCTCTCGAAACATTTTTTCACTAGGCCGGGCATCCAGATTGAATAGAATGCGGGCCGCTTCTTGCAGAGCCAGATCGCCGGGTGCGAAGACATCAGCATGTCCCAGACAAAACATCGCGTAGATTTCCGCGGTCCACGGTCCGACCCCGGGCACAGCAACAAGCGTCCTGATGACCTGCTCGGGTTCTTGGTCGCGCAAGCCATCAAAATCTATCCCGGCTTCAGCAAGTGCCCGCGCATAGCGCTGCTTAGGACGCGACAGGCCACAGGCTTTGAGCAATTCGTCATCAGCAGCGGCGACGGCACCCGGTGAGGTCAGACCGGCCTCGACGACTCGCGCCCATATCGCCGCTGCTGAAGCGGTTGAAACCTGCTGGCTGACGATCGCGCTCAGAAGTTCGGAGAATCCGTCTGGCTTACGGCGCAAAGGCAACGGTCCAGTTTGCTCCAGCACGCTGGCAAAACGTGCATCACGGTGCGCCAGCCAAGCGGCCCCCTCGGCCACATCAGCATCAGTTTCAATGATCCGCACGGCTAGCCACCCAATCCAGCGCCGCTTCAATCGAACTGACACGATCACATGAAGGTTGCACAGGCCGACGGAGCATTAGCACAGGGATTTTCAACTCGGCGGCAGCTTCGATCTTTGAATAGGATGCCGCACCACCCGCATTCTTGACGATCAGCCAATCGATATCGAGGTCCGTAAACAGCGCTTTTTCATCCTCCACCGAAAATGGCGGGCGTCCCACCAAAAACTCACCATTTGGAAACGGAAACGGCCCGTTCGGTGGGTCAATCTGACGACAAATCAAGTAACAATCCGAGAATTCCTCGAACTGTATCAACGTCTGACGGCCCGTCGCCAGAAATACACGCGCAGCAGGTTGCACCAGTTTGCGAGCCTCCGCGATAGACGCAACTTCTGTCTGTAGTTTGTTTTCGTCGGGCGTCCATTTAGGCCGCAAGACCTGCAGATACTGCAAGCCAAGCTCATGACAAATGCGCGCCGTGCGATTTGTGATCCGTTGAGCAAAGGGATGGGTGGCGTCGATCACCATATCCGGTTTGCTCTGAGCAATCCAGTTGCGAAAACCATCCTCACCGCCAAAGCCGCCGACGCGAGTTTCACAATCTGGCATTTTTGGCGCCCGCGTTGCCCCCGCGAAAGAGGCAATGACCGAATGGCCTGCATCGATCAATCGTGCTGCAAGGCTGTTCGCTTCGCCGGTACCTGCGAGGAGAAGGATTTTCATGCGCGGCCCGCACGGGCTAATATCTTGCCGGCACGATCAATGACCACCGTGTCAGCGGCAACCCCTGTACCATCGAGCATCGTCTCGATTTGCCCCAAAGCTCTTTGAGCGATTGCCACTGCCAATTTTTCGCCGGCCTCCTCATAGGCCTCCAGAACCGTGTTGGCCTGCCGCAAATCCATGCCCGCCCAATCTGAGAGCTGATTGAAATCGGCTTGAGAGCGCTTCGAATGCAGATCGCGTGCACCCTGCGCGAGCTTCGCCATCTTACCCAGACCACCGCCAATGGTGATGCGCGACACCGGATGACGCTTGAGATACTTCAACAATCCGCCAGCGAAGTCTCCCATATCGAGCATGGCATGATCCGGCAGTCCGTGCAGCGCCTGTACCGTGGCCTCCGAAGTGGCGCCGGTGCACCCTGCGACATGAGACAATCCGTCCGCGCGCGCGACATCGACCCCACGGTGAATTGAGGCGATCCAAGCCGCGCAGGAGAACGGACGCACGATGCCGGTGGTGCCCAGTATGGATATGCCGCCCTTGATTCCCAATCGCGGGTTCCATGTTTTCTTTGCCAGTTCCTGTCCCCCGGGAACACTGACCTCTATCACAATATCTGTCTGTTTCCCGTGGCTTGCGCAAATTTTTTCAACTACATCGCTCATCATTTCGCGCGGAACCGGATTGATCGACGCTTCGCCAACCGCGATGGGCAAACCCGGTTTTGTGACCGTGCCGACACCGTCCCCCGCCTTAAACCAGATACCGCCTGAGGACGCGCTGACACGGGCCCGGATGATTGCACCGTGGGTCACGTCAGGATCGTCGCCTGCGTCTTTTTCGATGCCAACCTCAGCCCAACCGTCACCGGAATCGCTCCAGACTATATCGAATTTTGGTGTTTCACCTTTTGGCAAAGTGATGCGCACTGATCTTGGAAACTCTCCGGTAAAAAGCGCGATCAAGGCAGCCTTGGTGGCCGCCGTGGCGCAAGCGCCCGTGGTCCATCCACGGCGCAGTCGGGGGAGGTCATCACCTGTCATGAGGCGGACTATAGGCAGACCAGTCGCCGCCGCCAATGACACAATCAAGGTCGCATGCGCTCTTTTCGACAACAGTTTTCCGCGTCATAACAGAGGCATGAACGACTCTGATCCACGTCCAAGCTTTGACTGGCCGGTGCTGAAACCGGGCTGGGTCTGGCTATGCGGTGCCGGTCCAGGTGATCCTGGCCTTCTGACGTTGCACGCGTTGAATGCGCTCAAGCAAGCTGATGTGGTGATCTATGACGCTCTCGTTCAGGAAGCGATCCTCGAATGGGCACCACAGGCCGAGCATATTTATGCGGGCAAACGAGGCGGCAAGCCATCCGCGAAACAGCGTGATATCTCGCTGCGTCTTGTTGATCTGGCTCGCGAGGGCAAACGTGTCTTGCGACTTAAAGGTGGCGATCCTTTCGTTTTTGGCCGCGGCGGTGAGGAAGCGCAAACACTCGTACAATACGGAATTCCGGTCCGCATCATTCCGGGGATCAGCGCCGGTATCGGCGGGCTGGCCTATGCTGGGATTCCGGTCACCCATCGCGACGTCAATCAATCTGTCACATTTGTTACCGGTCATGATCAAAGCGGGCAAACCCCGTCCTCGCTCGATTGGAAGGCGATTGCGCAAGGGTCGCAAGTTATCGTGATCTATATGGGCATGAAGCATATCGCCCGCATCGCTGGCGAACTAATGCGTGCAGGAAGACCTGAAAGCGAGCCTGTGGGTGTTGTGACCACCGCCACAACCTCTGAACAGCAAGTTCTGGAAACGACGCTTGGGACGATTGTTGATGATATCGCCGCAGCCGGGCTTGAGCCCCCTGCCATCATTTGTGTCGGGCGCTCGGTTCTGATGCGTCAAGTTCTGGATTGGCAGTCACAGGCCGATGGAATTGAACCACGCAACCTTGATCCGCTAGGCCGTGGGCGCCCCGCGGAAAGCGCATGAGCCCGTCACCTGGCAAAGGGCTAATCATTGCCGCGCCAGCGTCTGGCAGCGGCAAGACCACGGTTACGCTTGGCCTTTTGCGCGCCTTGTATCGACGGGGTGTTGCAGTTTCTGCCGCCAAATCCGGACCGGATTACATCGACCCCCGGTTTCATGCAGCGGCATGTAAGTCAGATTGTGTCAATCTTGATGCCTGGGCCATGCCCGCAGAGCGCATTCAGGACCTGGCGTCCGGCCATCAGGCGCTTGTCATTGAAGGCGCCATGGGGCTTTTTGATGGTGCACCCCCAAAAGGTGATGGCTCCGTCGCTGATCTGGCGCGATCACTGCAACTGCCTGTCGTGTTGGTCGTCGACGCATCACATATGGCGCAATCAGTCGCCCCGGCTGTTTCAGGATTTGCCGGACATGATGCGGGTGTCGACGTCGTAGGCGTCATTCTGAATAAGGTTGGCTCCAAGCGGCACGAGACCATGCTGCGCAATGCTCTTCGTACCATCGGCATACCGGTTCTGGGCGCGGTGATGCGTGATTTGTTGTTGGAAATGCCGTCTCGCCATCTGGGCTTGGTTCAGGCCGCAGAACATCCTGATCTGGAACGCTTTCTGGATCACGCGGGCCATGTCGTCGAAAACGCGGTTGATCTCGCGGTTCTGCAAGACCTGATGAGGCCGCTGCCCGCAGCTCCGGAAACCGAAACCAAACCACCACGTCGCCAAGGGGTGCTGGCCATCGCGCAAGACGAAGCTTTCAACTTTATCTATCCGCACCAACTGACGGATTGGGCCGCTGAGGGCTGGGACATTCAGACATTCTCTCCCTTAGCGGATGACGAAGTCCCGGATGCGGATCGTGTCTTCCTGCCAGGTGGATATCCAGAGCTTCATGCCGGCAAGCTGGCGAAGGCCAAGACCTTTCTGGACAGCTTGAGGTCCGTGGGAGAAACCGCTGATATCTATGGAGAATGCGGCGGCTATATGGTTCTGGGCGAAACCCTGGTCGATGCCGAAGGTGTTAAACACAAGATGGCGGGTCTTTTGCCACTTGAAACCAGCTTTGCAGAGCGAAAGCTGCATCTGGGATATCGTCAGCTTGAAGCGGAACATGGGCCCATGACGGGCCAGTTTCGCGGGCACGAATTTCACTATGCCACCACGCTGGCTGCGGAGGGTGAATCTCTGTTCCAAGCGAAGGATGCTGAAGGCAACGAACTGGAGCCCATGGGGCTGCGCAAGGGGCGTATCTGCGGTTCATTTGCGCATGTGATCGACAGGCGCTTGTAGGCCCCTGCCAATCGCGATACCGCTGGCGTATGAACATCGCGGTCGACGATAACATTGCGAAACGCAACGTGGTTTTCCTTGTCGCCGCTCAGGCTATTCTGGGCGCGCAGATGCCGATGATTTTTGTCGTAGGCGGCCTTGCTGGCAACATGCTGTCACCCAACCCCTGTCTTGCGACATTGCCGATCTCGATGATCGTTTTTTCTTCAATGACAACAGCGCCGTGGCTGAGCCCGCTCATGCAAAAGCACGGGAGGCGGACAGGCTTCATCATCGGCGCATTGGCCGGTGCGTTAGGTGCGGCGATAGCTGCTTTAGGATTATATGTCGGATCCTTCCTTCTGCTGCTCGCGGGCAGCTATCTGACCGGCATCTATATGTCGGCCCAAGGCTTCTATCGCTTCGCTGCAACCGACTGCGCCTCAGACGGCTTTCGACCCAAGGCGATCTCGTATGTTATGGCAGGCGGATTGCTGTCGGCGCTGTTCGGTCCGCAGCTCAATAAGGCTGTGATGGACTTCTCGGCCATTCCATTTTTTGCGACCTATCTGGCAGTTATCGCATTGAATTTAGGCGGTTTATTTCTGTTCTTCGGGCTACGCCTGCCGCCACCTGGCGCTGCGTCGGAGCAGGCGAGTGTGAAGGTTGCTCGCAGTCGTGCGGAGCTGTTGCGCACGCCGCGGATCGCGGTCGCGATCATCTGTGCGATGGTTGCCTATTCTCTGATGAACCTTGTGATGACCTCGACGCCATTGGCGGTTGTGGGCTGTGGTTTCTCCGAGATGCATGCCAACGACATTGTCTCGGCGCACGTCATTGCAATGTTTGCACCCTCATTTTTCACCGGGCATCTGATCGCGCGATTTGGCGTCGAAAAGATCGTGTCGGCTGGTCTGGTGATATTGACCGGAGCCGGTCTGGTTGCCTTGCAAGGTGTTGAACTTGCAAACTTTTATGTTGCACTCATCCTGCTGGGCCTCGGATGGAACTTCGGATTTATCGGCGCCACGACGATGCTGGCCGAGTCCCATGATCCGCATGAACGTGGTGTTGTTCAGGGGATGAATGATGCGATCGTCTTTGGCTGTGTGACCATGGCGTCGCTGGCCTCGGGTGGCTTGATGAATTGCTCCGGCGGCACCGCAGTCGAAGGGTGGACAGCCGTCAATCTGGCGATGGTGCCGTTCCTGACACTGGCGGGTGGCGCGCTGATCTGGTTGGTCATGCGACCACAAAAAGCGCTGTAGGGTTTCCGTAGTTTATCCGTAGTTTTTCTGTAGCTACACGCGTCGTAACAAAATGTCAGAGCTTGGCGAAGCGCGCCTTTTGCGTGGCGCTCCATGTAACGGTCAGATGCGTGCCGTCTTCAGCCTGTTTTTCGTCATCCACAACGTCCTGTTCGAACAACCATGCTCGCTTGCGCCCCTCGGCATAGGCGAGCACCAGATTTTCGGTTGTCATTGGTTCCTGAACGTGGGCGGGAATGATCGCCAGAAGCGTGTCCATCCCCTCGCCCGTCACGGCTGAGGTCAGAAATACGTCATCACGCCGCGCGGCGATGGTTTCAGCAGTTTCGCGCGCGTCAGGATCAAGCTGGTCGATCTTATTCCAGACCTCAAGCAAGGGGCGATCTTCATCTATGCCGAGTTCGGTCAGAATCGTTCGGACATCATCGGCCTGGCCCTCTGTTTCGGGGTGGGCAATGTCACGCACATGCAGGATCAGATCGGCGGCCAGCACTTCCTCAAGGGTGGCCCGGAACGCCGCAACAAGCTGGGTTGGAAGATCGGAGATAAAGCCGACCGTGTCCGACAGGATCACATCCAGCCCGTCAGGCAGGGTGACGGAGCGCATGGTCGGGTCGAGCGTGGCAAAGAGCATATCCTTGGCCATCACCTCTGCCCCGGTCAGATGATTGAACAGCGTTGATTTGCCTGCATTGGTGTAGCCGACCAAAGCAACGATTGGATATGGCACCTTGGCGCGGGCCTTGCGGTGCAGTTCCCGAGTTTTGACAACCTTGGCCAGTTGCTTGCGGATACGCACAATCTGTTCGTCAATGGCGCGCCTGTCGGCCTCGATCTGGGTTTCGCCGGGACCGCCGACAAAGCCAAGGCCGCCGCGCTGCCGCTCAAGGTGGGTCCAGGCCCGGACCAGCCGCGTGCGTTGATAGCTGAGCGCGGCCAGTTCGACCTGCAACACCCCTTCACGCGTCGCCGCCCTGTCCGAGAAGATTTCGAGGATCAGGCCGGTTCGGTCGAGGATCTTGACCTTCCAGTCCCGCTCCAGATTGCGCTGCTGCACAGGCGTCAGGGGTCCGTCGATCAGGACGAGTTCAATTTCATTGGCTTTGAGCTGCGCCCCGAGCTCTTCAAGCTTGCCCGTTCCGAAAAGAGAGGCAGGCCGTATTTTCGGGAGCGACACAATATCGGAGCCGATCACATCAAGGCCGGGCAATGCGCGGGCCAATGACACGGCTTCTTCGATCGCGAACCGAGGATCGCGGCTGGTCTCTTGTTTCAGATCGGGATGCAGAACCCAGGCACGTGTGTCCGGGGTCTCGGTCGTTTCAACGATTACTCTTCACCGTCATATAGGCTGATCGGTTGCGCGGGCATGATGGTGGAGATCGCATGTTTGTAGACCAACTGCGACTGTCCATCCCGGCGCAAAAGCACACAAAAATTATCAAACCATGTGATAACGCCTTGTAGCTTCACTCCGTTGATCAGGAAAATCGTCACGGGAATCTTGGTTTTCCGAACGTGATTGAGGAATGCGTCCTGCAAGTTCTGTTTGTCAGAGGCCATGTTTTTCTTGCCTTTTTCTAGCCTGACACCGGTACGCCCGATGCCCCTGTCCCAGTTAAGTGGGAGTATTACTTGCCTTTTGGAAAGATTCCACCCCCGATTTCAACGTTCTAGCGGCAGGGACGGTTGGTCGCAGATCAGCTGCGCCAGAAGTCGGGGTTAAAGAGCGCGATGAAGGCCAGCGTTTCGAGCCGCCCGACGACCATGGCGATCATAAGAATTGTTTTCGGCAGAGCGGGAAGGCTGGCATAGGTGAGCGTGTTGCCGGTCACCATATCGGCGAGTGGCCCGGTGGTGCTGAGCGCGGCGATGCCGAAGGCCACAGCCGCTTCAAAATCAAGGCCTGTCACCGTCAGTAAGACAATCACCGCCGCCACGCTCAGGCCGAAGAGCATGAAGAAAATCCAGGCCACAAAAGCGCCGTCGCGACGCAATTCACGACCCATCCACCCTGCGTTGCCTATGGAGCTTGGATGGATGAGTTGTTCCAGTTCGCGCACACCGTTTTTGTAAAGCGCGTAGACGCGCAGCAGTTTTACGCCACCGGCAGTGGTGGCGACCCCGCCGCCCAGCATTGCGAGGCCTGCAAATATCAGGCCGGGTGTCGGCAAGGCGGACCATGCACGCGCGGCGTCCCATTCCTGTGAGACAAAGCCCGTGGTGGTCAGGAACGACATCACAGTGAACAGAGCGCCCCAAAGCGCCGAGAGTGCCGCGAAGAAATTGTCTTCCTCATCAACATCAAAGGCCCCCACCCAATGGCGCAGGAACATGGCCAGGGTCACGGATAGGACAACCCAGAAGGCCAAGCGCAATTCGCGGTCAAACCGCAATCCCTTGATCACGGCAATGCGGTAGTCGTCCGTGAAGGTCTGGCGGGTGATTGCCAATATCAGAAAGACGAAGATCAGCGTTTCGGGGATCACACCCAGCGAAAGCGTGGTCGAGCCTTCATCCGGCACGATCCCACTGGTGGACAAGGTGGACATTGCCAGACACAGCGCGGTGAAGGCACGGGTGCCGGACAGGATCAGTGCAAGCCAAAGGATGAATGTCGCACCGATGTAGATGGGCAGCAGTTTTTCGCAGTAACGCACCAGCCGTTCCGACATATCTGCCGATTGGATCATCTGTTCGGTTTTCGTGTCAGCCCGGTGCCCTGCCCGCATCACCTCGAACCCGCCCAGATTGAGCGGGGCCATCACGGCAATCCCCGTCAGCAGAATGAAAAAGCCGCCCATCCACCCCACAATCGCCCGCCACAAATGCAGGGGATCGCTCAGACGACCGTCGATCTCGAAAATGCTGGCGCCGGTGGTTGTCAGGCTGGAGAGCATTTCGAAATAGGCATTGAAGTAGCTGACATCGCCGATGGCTTCGCGGAACGGCACGGCCATCATTGCGGGCAAGATGAGATACGCGCTGACCAGCGTGGTCAATTGGCTGCGCGCGGCATTCAGGGGCTTATGGTTCGCCGTGGCGAGGCCCACCAGAGTGGACAATGTGCCAAACAGGACTGCGCCATAGAAGAACGGCTGCGAGATGCGGTGCTGATCCAGCATCACCGCAAAAAGAGCCGGCAGCAGCATCGCCAGCGAGGTGATCCCCATCAGGACAACCATGAGTGGAAGACGCATCAGGACAGTCACGTCGGCGTTCCTCCCGGTTTCAGAAGAAATCTATGGTGACTTGTAGCAGACGTTCGACTTCCGGCACGTCTGCGGCCATGGAGAAGATCACGATCACATCCCCCTCTTCGACCTTGGTCTGGCCAGTTGGGCGCACCACCTTGCCGCCTTTGAGCATGGCCCCCACGATCACACCTTCCGGAAAGCCTATGTCGCGGATGGTCTGGCCGGAAATTGGTGAGGTGGAGAGTACCTCCGCTTCGATCACTTCGGCCTCGGCATCCCCGATGGAATAGATCTGGCGCACACGGCCGTGCCGGATGTGGCGCAGGATCGAGCTAACCGTCGTGGCCCGTGGGTTGATATAAGCGTCGATATCGAGGGGCGCCATAAGCGGCACAAGGGTCGGGTCATTCACCAGGCAGATGGCCATGGGGCAGCCCGCGGATTTGGCGCGCACAGCGGCCAGAATGTTGGTCTTGTCGTCATCGGTCACGGCCAGTACGGCATCGGCGCGGGAGATACTGGCCTCTTCCAGCAGCTCTGCGTTCAGGCCATCGCCATTGAGCACGATTGTGCGTTCCAGCGCATTGGCCGCCAATTCGGCGCAGGTGCGGTTCTTTTCGATGACCTTGGCCCGGACCCGCTCGGTTCGTGCTTCCAGAGCCTTGGCAACCGCAAGCCCTACATTGCCGCCGCCGATGATCACGACGCGTTCCTGCTTGGTGTTGCTTTTGCCAAATATCTCCAGCGTGCGCGGAACATCGTCGCGGTGGGTACAGACATAGATCTGATCCCCTTCGAACAACTGATCGCCCGCTTCAGGCGTGAACAGGTTTCCTTCGCGACGCACTCCGACAACGATAGCGCGCAATGTGGAGAACAAATCGGTCAGCTGTCGCAAGGGCGTGTTGAGGACCGGGCAGTCTTCGTCCAGCAAAACCCCCAAGAGCTGGGCTTTGCCGCCCAGAAAATATTCCGTATCGAACGTGCTTGGCACGGAGAGGCGTTGGAGCGCGGCTTCCGCAACCTCCTTCTCTGGCGATATCACCACATCAATCGGCATGTGATCGCGGCGATACAGATCGGAATAGATCGCGGTGAGATAGGATTGAGAGCGCAAACGCGCGATCTTGCGGGGAACGGAGAACACCGAGTGGGCCACCTGACAGGTGACCATGTTCACCTCGTCAGAAAAGGTCGCTGCAATCACCATATCGGCATCACGCGCGCCTGCCTGATCGAGAATATCGGGATAGCTGGCAAAGCCAGTGATGCCTTGCACATCCAGGCTATCGGTCGCACGACGCACCAGATCGGGATTGTTATCCACCACAGTCACGTCGTTATTTTCGCCTGACAGGTGGCGCGCAATCTGCCAACCGACCTGCCCCGCTCCGCAAATGATGACCTTCATCAAGCAACCTTTGCTGGTTTCAGAAAAGTTGTCTGGCAGATGCCGTGAAGGGGGTCAATCGCGCTGTTTGCAGCACCTTGTTCCCACACGGCTCACCCGCCCTTTCTTGGGGTAAATATTGTAGCCAGCTCTGCGTGGACCACAACATAATCGGGTTCGCCGTGTTCACACGACAACGACAACTATTTTTTGACCAACGTGTCTTGCGTCAATCGGTTCCCGTTGGCTCCAGATCTTCCTGCACTTCGGCCACGCGCGTGCCTTGCTTGTTGGAGGTCACGACGCCAAGGCTTTTCAGCTTCCGGTGAAGGGCGGAGCGTTCCATTCCGACAAAAGCAGCCGTTCGTGAGATATTGCCGCCAAAGCGGTTGATCTGGGTCATCAGATACTCACGCTCGAAGAGTTCGCGAGCTTCACGCAATGGTAGGGTGGCAAGGCTTCCGCCAATGGCAATGCCGTTTGCGGCTTCGCCATTTCCTTCGGATTGCGGCACCTCGGTTGGGTCAATTTCCTCTGCATCACTGCCGAGGATCAGGATCCGCTCCATCACGTTGCGCAACTGACGGATGTTGCCGGGCCACTGCATCGTTTGCAGCAAGGTTTTGGCTTCATCGCCCAGCTTGCGCAGAGGCAACCCTTGCACCTTGTTGAAGCCGGAGATGAAGAAATCAGCCAGCGATGGGATGTCCTCGCGGCGATCTTCGAGGCTTGGCACATGGATCGGCACGACGTTGAGACGATGATACAGTTCTTCGCGGAACCGACCTGAGGCAATTTCAGCGCCCAAGTCCTTGTTCGTGCTGGATATTACGCGCAGATCGACGCGCACGTTGTCATTGCCGCCGACGCGTTGAAACTGCTGTTCGACAAGCACCCGCAAGATCTTGGACTGCGTCCCGACTGGCATGTCGGCAACCTCGTCAAAGAAGATAATGCCGCCGTGGGCCTGCTCCAGCAGCCCCTGCTCGATCCCGCGTTCCTTGGTCTCGCGGCCGAACAGCACTTCTTCCATGCGCTCGGGCTCTACCGTGGCGCAGTTCACGGTTACAAACGGTGCATCCGCACGGTTCGAATTTGCGTGGATATATTGGGCAGCGAGGTCTTTGCCTGCGCCGGGACCGCCGGTCAGCATAACCCGACCATTGGTGTTGGTCACCTTGTCGAGTTGCGCTTGCAGCGCTTTGAAGGCCGAGCTTTCGCCGATCATTTCAGCCGCGCTGTTGTCGCCGCGCTTGAGTTGATTATTCTCGCGACGCAGCCGGGCCGTTTCCATAGCCCTGTGAATAACGACCATCAACTGGTCAATATTAAAGGGTTTTTCTATGAAGTCGTAGGCGCCCTGCTTGATCGCGGCAACGGCGATTTCGATATTTCCGTGACCCGAAATAATCACCACCGGCACATCCGGGTTATCGCGCTTCACGTGCTTGAGAATGTCGATCCCGTCCATGGCGCTGTCCTTGAGCCAGATGTCGAGGATCATCAATGCCGGGGGCTCTTTGTTCAGTTCGGCCATGCAGGCATCGGATGTGCCTGCGAGGCGGGTCGAATACCCTTCGTCTTTCAGGATATCCGAGATCAATTCACGAATATCGCGTTCATCATCTACAATCAGAATATCGCTCATGTTCATGCTACTCCTCTTTTGTCTGGCTTGCTCAGGCCACATTTCTTGTTTGTTTGGCGTCGAGGCGCGGCAGCGTGATCACTGCCATCGCCCCAACATGGGTGCTTTCGTCAAATTGCGGCGCATCGGTCAGAGCCAGTGTGCCGCCATGCTCTTCAATGATCTTCTTCACGATGGGCAGGCCCAGACCTGTGCCTTTTTCTCGTGTGGTCACGTAGGGCTCGAACAGGCGCGCCCTGTCAGCGGGAAGACCAATCCCGTTATCAGCAATCGTTATTTTCACATGCCGTGCTGTTAGCTCACTTTGAACGCGTATTTCCGGTGAAAACCCATCCTCGGTACCTTTTTCCGAATAGCTTTCAATGGCTTCTCCCGCGTTCTTGATCAGGTTCGTCAGGGCTTGCCCGATCATGGTCTGGTCAATTTCGGTCAGAATTTCGTCGCTGTCGCTGGTCAGCGTGATCTCGACCCCGGGCTGACCGGATTGCTGCAGCACGACCGCATCCCGCAGCAAGGTCATCAGATCGGCCTCACGAAGATCGGGTTCCGGCATACGGGCAAATTTGGAGAACTCGTCGACAATCCGCCTCAAGTCATTAGTTTGGCGAATGATGACGTCCGTATATTGCTCCAGCGCTTCGCTCTCATCGCCGGCCAGCGGCATGAATTTTCGTTTCAGGCGCTCGGCTGACAATTGTATCGGAGTGAGCGGGTTCTTGATTTCATGGGCGATACGCCGGGCGACATCGCCCCAAGCGGCCATTTTCTGGGCGGAGACAAGATCGGTTACGTCGTCAAAGGCAATCACATAGCCCTCGCGATCCCCTTCCTGCGTGGTTCGGGTGGCCACACGCACCAAAAGGCTTTCCAACTGTCCGCGTCGGGTGAGCTTGATCTCCTCCTGACCAGTCCCGGCGCTGTTTGCGGAAACACGTTTGAAGAGATTTGCAAATTCGGGCACGCGGTCTGTCAGGTGGTCCCCTTCGATCCCGTCGAGGTCCAGCAGGCTCAAGGCGGCACGGTTCACAAACGTGATGTTGCCGTCGATATCCACACCAATCACACCCGCCGTCACAGAGGACAAAACAGAGTCGAATAGCCGCCTACGACGTTCAATTTGTTCGGTATTTTGCAAAAGTGCGTCGCGTTGACCCTTCAATTGCCGGGTCATTTGATTGAACAGACGCCCCAGCATCGCGATCTCGTCATCACCCTTGGCTTCGGTGACGCGCACATCAAGGTCTCCGGCACCAATGCGTTGCGCCGCCGAGGCCAGACGGCCCACCGGGCGGGCAAGGCGTTCTGCAAACCACAAACCACCCCAGATCGCGGCTAGGATCAGGATCACCGCAAAGCCCAGGTAGATCAGCCCGAAGTCAAACAGGAGCCGCCCACGGTCATTTTCAAGCTGCTGATAGAGAAGAACGGTCTGTTGCGTGTCATCGAGCAAGTTGAGGATTTCGCCATCGACTTCGCGCGAGACATAAAGGTAGCGATCAATGAACGCGTCCAGCTTGTAGAGCGCGCGAAACTCGTTGTTGCTCCAATCCTCGATGATCACCAGCTCGCCTGCAGCGGCCTTGGCCAGATCATCGGCGTTGACCTGTTCGAAATCGAATAGATAGCTGCGCTCGCCACGGGCGGTCAGAATACCCGCGCCATCAATGAGATAGGCTTCCTTGAGGCCGCGCTGGACCCGTTGTTGTGCCTGACTGAGAATTTGCCTGGTGTCAGAATCCGACATGAAATTAGTAGCTTGTCGGGCGACATTCATGTAGCCGGACAGAATGCGGGTGTCGGTGATCAGATCATCGCGCTGCTCTTGCTCATAGGCTTGCGCCGCAGACAGCGATGTTCCCACAACATTGCGAACTCTGTCGGAGAACCAGCCTTCCAGACCAAAATTCAAAGTGACGACAGCAAAGACCGCAACCAGAACGGTGGGCACCAGCGCGACGATGGCGAATACGCCTGTCAGCCGCAAATGAAGCTGTGATCCGGCAGAGCGTGCGCGTCTTGCGGCGATCATTCGTGCGATGCGTTGCGCCACCAGTGCGGCAATGACCAGCACATACACAAGGTCGGCCAATAATATGAACCGTATACCGCCGGAAGACGGATCGAGCTCTGACGGGCCCAGACCAAGATAGGTCAATACCGCCAAGACAGGACCAAGGAGCACCAGCCCGAAGGTACTGATGGTTTGAACACGCCTCTGCTTACGCAGCTGATTCAGCCTGTCCCAGCTCCCTGCTTTCGCCGGGGATTTCATCTGCTTTCTACCGCCTTGCCACTTGTTTTTGATGTGATCTCTGAACGTAGATGACGCCCATTTGCCACGGTGACTGTTGCCACTTTACATCAATTTGCGGCGGCGTGTCACGTGAATATCGAGATCCGTGACTTTCTTTCTCAACGTATTGCGGTTTATGCCGAGCAGATCGGCACATTTCGCCTGATTGCCACCGGTCGCTTCCAGAGCAATTTCTATAAGGGGCAGCTCTATTTCACGCAGCACGCGCTGATAGAGACCCGGGGGCGGCAGCACACCACCATGCAGGTCGAAATAGCGTCGCAGATGCTTGGCAACGGATGCGGACAGCTTTTCAGTGTCCCCACCTCCCATCAAAGGCTCTATCTCAGGCTGATTGCCCAGAACCTGTTCGACATCGGGGCGACCGATTTCCTCTTCGGGGGCCGTGACGATCAACCGGCGAATGGTGTTTTCAAGCTGGCGGACATTGCCCGGCCAGCTATAGGCGCGGATCATTTCCTGCGCATCTTTCGAGAACCGACGCATCGGCGCCCCTTCCCGTTCCGCGCGCAGCAGAAAATGGTCGGTCAAAAGCGAGATGTCTTCGACCCTTTCGCGCAGGGACGGCACAGCAATCGTCACACCAGACAGCCGGTAGAAAAGGTCCTGCCGGAACAGTCCACTTTCCATCTTCTCCATCAGGTCCTGTTGCGAGGTTGCCATGATGCGGGGGGCATCATCGGTGAAACTATCGAGCATCCGCACGATACGCGCCTGTGCGTCGTCATTGAGGTCGCTGACCTCATCAAACAGGATCGACCCACCCCGCGCGCGGCTGAGCATCGTCGCGGGTCCGTCTATATCGGCCAGATCGGAGGGGCTTGCCGTAACGAAAGGTAGGTTGCGCCGATCAGAAAAGTCATGGATTGCCTTCGCGATCAAGCTCTTCCCCGTTCCGCTTTCGCCATAGATCATCACTGTGAGGTCCGTGTTCATCACACGGGCCACCAGACGGTAAAGCGACTGCATTGCGGCAGTCCGCCCGACAAGTGGCAACTCGTCGCCGCCATCCTGCTCGACCTCGCTTGGCGCAGGCGTGCGCACGCGCTTGCGGTCCAGTGCGCGCGACGCCCGTTTCATCAGGTCGGGCAGATCAAATGGCTTCGGCAGATAATCGTAGGCATCGGCTTCGGTCGCCTGAATGGCCGTCATGATTGTATTTTGCGCGGAGATGATAATGACCGGCAGATTGGGCCTGATCCCGGTGATCGTCGGCAGCGCTTCAAGGCCATTGCCATCAGGCATGACCACGTCGGAGATCACCAGATCGCCTTTGCCTTCATCCACCCACCGCATGAGCGTCGTCAAAGATGAGGTGGCGTGCACTTTGCAGCCCGCGCGGGTCAAAGCCTGCGTCAGAACTGTTCGGATTGTGCGATCGTCATCGGCGACGAGGACTGTTCCGTCCATATTAACCTCCGGATTGGGTCATTCCGCGTCCTCCTTCGAGGCCACGGGAAGAGAAATGCGAAACACTGTGCGCCCAGGTACGCTGTCGACAGCAATCCAGCCGTCATGTTCCGCGATGATTTTTGAAACGAGGGCCAGGCCGAGACCGGTGCCGTTCTCCTTGCCGGAGACAAACGGTTCGAACGCGTCGCTTTCGAGTTCTGGTGGCAGTCCCGGACCGTCATCTTGGATCTCGATCTGCAACGGCACAGCGCGGCGTGACCCGTCGGGGCGTTGCACTCTTAGAGACAGTTCATAAAATGTACGCACCTTGATGTTTCCACCTGACTTATCAGCAGCTTCTGCGGCGTTCTTCAGAAGGTTCTGGAACACTTGCAGCAACTGGTCGCTGTCAGCGAAGGTGGGCGGCAGCGACGGATCATAGGTCTCGCGTATGGTCATGTGAGCGGCAAAGCCGACGGCTGCGGACTTTTGCGCCCGGTCCAGCACATCATGAATGTTCACGGCGCGCCTTTGTGGTGGGCGCAAATTGCCAAATTGTTCGACCTGTTCGAGCAGCTTCACCACGCGGCGCGTCTCGGCCACGATCAGATCAGTCAATTCGATGTCGTCGCCGGACAGGTTCATCGACAAAAGCTGTGCCGCCCCGGTGATACCAGCCAACGGGTTCTTGATTTCATGGGCCAGCATCTCAGCCATGCCGATGGCCGATTTTGCGGCCGATTTCGTTTGCATCGCCCGCCCCATCTTTTCGGCCAGTTCGCGCGGCTCCATCAGGATCAGCACGTATCCGTCGCGGTCGACCAGTGTGGAGAGTTGCACGTTACAATGCACAGGCGGGCGATCCCCGGTGCCCACATCGACATTGTTCACGAACAAAGCCGAATCTGAGCGGCGCACGCGGGTCACCGCATCATCTAGCGCGGCATCCACATGAAGTTTGTCCCAGACTGGCGCGCCGCGCAGGGATTTTGCCGAGGCATTGAGGAAGGTCTCGCCCGTCGGATTGACCTCGGCAATGGCGTTGTTTTGGTCGATGACCAGCGCCGGGATTGGAAGCGATGTCCAAAGCGTTTCAAAGAATGGGGCGGTCATGCAGCCACGGCCTCTGGATCAAGCAGGGCTGAGGGAAGCCGCCGGAGCACGTCGACGGGGTCGCGGCTGGTCAGGATTGACTTGCGCTGTGCTACGCAGGTGCCTGCCCCGTCCATGTACCAGCCCAGATGTTTGCGCGCCACGCGTCCACCCAGCTCTGTGCCGTAAAAGCCCAGCATGGCCTCGTAATGTGCGCAGACCATATCGCTCCGCGCCTGACCCGTCGGAATATCCGGTTGAGGCTGACCGGCGATGTTTGCGGCAAGTTGCGACAGTATCCACGGCTTTCCCTGCGCGCCACGACCGACCATCACGCCGTCGGCCCCGGAGGCCTTGAGCGCCGTTTGTGCAGTGGTGCAGTCCACGATATCACCGTTGGCAATGACCGGAATACTCACCGCATCCTTGATCCGCGCGATGGCGACCCAGTCCGCCCGGCCCTTGTAAAACTGACATCGGGTGCGGCCGTGGATCGTGATCAGGGAAACGCCTGCATCTTCGGCACGTTTGGCCAAGTCCGGCGCGTTTAGCAGGGCATCATCCCAGCCAAGCCGCGTCTTCAATGTGACGGGGATGCGAACGGCACCAACCACGGCCTCGATCAGGCCCACGGCATGATCAAGGTCGCGCAACAGGGCGGAGCCGGAATATCCGTTGACCACCTTTTTGGCCGGGCATCCCATGTTGATATCTACAATCGCGGCACCGTTGGCTTCGACCTGTCGGGCGGCCTCCGCCATCCAGTAGGCGTCACGACCGGCCAGTTGAACCGCAGTGTTGGCTTTATCGAAGCCCAGTTCTGCGCGTTCGCGCACGCCCGGCTTGGCTTGCACCATTTCCTGACTGGCCACCATTTCAGAGACAACCAGCCCGGCGCCAAAAGACGCCACCAGATCCCGAAAGGGCAAATCCGTGATCCCGGCCAGAGGTGCGAGGAACACCGGAGGGTCAATCTGCTTATCTGCAAGCTGAATAGTCAAATGCCTAATCCTTGTGCACCCCACTGAGCTAGGGCGGTCCAAGGGAAAAGGCAATAATTTCGGGGCCGCCGCGACCTGCGCGACACGATTTGCCTAATTTTTGTGCATCACCTCCTGCCCCATTGCCAGTCCTGCGAGCGGCTTTTAAGCAGTTCCCATGAATAAGCCTGCTTTCAGACGTGTTGCAGTTGTTGTCGTGGCTGCTGGCAAAGGCCTGCGGGCGGGTGGCGAGGTTCCCAAGCAGTTTCAGAAGATCGGGCGCTTTTCAGTGGCAGAATGGACGTTGCGCGCTTTTGCGTCGCATCCTGCTGTTTATGAGTTGATCCTTGTGGCCCCGGCGGACGGGTCGGTGCCAGCGACGCCAGAGGCGGTTGGACATCAGTTCAGTGTCGTGCCCGGTGGCGAGACGCGCGATGCGTCGGTCAAGGCAGGTCTGGCGGCGGTGCCGGACACGTGCACCCATGTCCTGATCCACGATGGCGCGCGGGCGTGTGTGTCAAACGCTGTCATCACCCGCGTGATCGACGCGCTGGAGACATCAGATGGGGCAGCACCTGGCCTGGCAGTGACGGATGCGCTCTGGCGCGGGACGGATGGCCTCGTTTCGGGCGTACAGGGTCGCGACGACCTTTTTCGCGCGCAGACACCGCAAGGCTTCGCCCTACGCGCCATCAAAGCAGCTCATGACGCGTTCTCAGGGGCAGCGGCGGATGATGTCGAGGTGGCACGCGCTGCGGGGATTGAGGTTGCGATCGTTGATGGTGAGGCGCAGAACCTCAAGATCACCGGTCCAGAAGACTTCGCGAAGGCTGCACAGATTTTGGAGGCGCCAATGGATATTCGCACGGGCAACGGGTTTGACGTGCATCGCTTCGGTCCGGGGGATCATGTGATGCTCTGCGGTCTTGCGATCCCCCATGACAGAGGGCTTCAGGGCCACTCCGACGCGGATGTGGGGCTGCATACGATCACCGATGCAATCTACGGGGCGCTGGCCGAGGGCGATATCGGCCAGCATTTTCCGCCCACCGATCCGCAATGGAAAGGAATGGCCAGCCATGTGTTCCTTGAACATGCGCGCGATCTGGCCAAAACGCGCGGCTTCACGATCACCCATGTGGATTGCACCCTGATCTGCGAACATCCGAAGATCGGACCACATACGTTAGAAATGCGCGATAAGCTTTCTGAATATCTCGATATTTCGAGTGACCGGATTAGCGTGAAGGCAACGACATCCGAACGACTTGGTTTCACGGGTCGTGGCGAGGGTATTGCCTGTCTTGCGACAGTCACCCTGTTGAAATCATGACGGCGGCGCAGATCATCGGGACCGTCTTTTATGTCGGGTATCTCAAGCCCGCGTCGGGGACATGGGGCTCTCTTGCAGCGATTCCGCTGGCCTGGTTCGTCTGGTTGATCGGGGGGCCGGTGCTGCTGGCCGTGGCCACCGCAGCGGCGTTCTTTGCGGGAAGTTGGGCCACACGGCAGATCATTGCAACGGGCGACAATCACGATCCATCCGAGGTCGTCATCGACGAATTGGTAGGACAGTGGATTGCGCTGCTGCCGGTCGGCATTGGTGCCGCAGTCATGAACGCCTCGTTCTGGGCGCTCTGGCCCGGCGTGCTGACGGCCTTTGTCGCCTTTCGACTCTTTGACATATGGAAGCCCGGACCGATTGGCTGGGCGGATCGCAGGGGCGATGCGCTTGGCGTCATGCTCGACGACGTAATTGCGGGCCTTTTTGCGGCTGTGATCGTTTTGATCGGCGCGAGGTTGGCCCATGGCGGCTGAGGATCTTCTCAAGGCGGCCCGCGCCAAAGGTATCATGATCAGCACAGCCGAAAGCTGTACCGGTGGGCTGATCGCTGGCGCTTTGACGGCAGTGCCCGGCAGTTCTGATGTATTCGACCGGGGTTTCGTCACCTATTCGAACAGTGCCAAGGAAGAGATGCTGGGGATCAACCCGGAAACTCTGGAAACCTATGGCGCAGTTTCAGAGGAGATCGCCGCCGAGATGGCGGATGGCGCATTGGCCAGATCCAAGGCCCAGATCACGGTTTCGGTAACGGGTATCGCAGGGCCCGGCGGCTCGGAGCATAAGCCGGAGGGTCGGGTCTGCTTTGGCGTCGCACTTGTGGGCGGGACGAAAACAGAGACGGTGGAATTTGGCGCGATCGGACGGGACGCCGTGAGGCAGGCCACAGTCGATCACGCGCTGGCTCTGCTTGCGTCCAACATCTGATCAATCGGCGATCACATCCAGCATTTCCTGCCTATTTCTTTAGCATTGCGAAAACTGCGCGATTAATGAGCGCTATATTTTGCACTGCCTCTTTTCCAAGCACTCAGGCGCAGTAGACCAACCCCAACGCTAAAAAACGAATTGGGGGGACACCTGATATGAATGGAGCGGATACCGCTTGGATTATCGTCGCAACAGCGCTTGTGTTGTTCATGACATTGCCGGGTCTGGCATTGTTTTACGGAGGGTTGGTGCGCGCAAGAAACGTGCTCAGCGTGTTCATGCAGTGCTTTGCCATCGCCTGCCTGATGAGTGTGCTCTGGTTGGCCGCCGGGTATTCCATCGCCTTTGGGGATGGCAATGCCTATTGGGGCGGTCTTGGCAAAGCGTTTCTGAACGGTGTTACCGAAGACAGCCTGTCAGGCAGCTTGCCCGAAGTTTTGTTTTTCGCCTTTCAAATGACCTTCGCAATCATCACCCCTGCCCTGATCGTGGGCGCCTATGTCGAGCGGATCAGCTTTGGCTTCGTGATGACCTTTTCCGGCCTGTGGATGTTGATCTGCTATGCGCCTGTCGCTCACTGGATCTGGGGCGGTGGCCTTCTGGCGGGTGGCGATGATGCGCTGTTTGCTGAAGGCGTGAACGATTTTGCAGGCGGCATCGTCGTGCACCAAACCGCCGGTCTGGCCGCTTTGGTTGTTGCCATCTTCCTTGGCCAGAGAAGCGACAAATCCAAACCACCGCACAACCCCGGTATGGTGATGATCGGGGCCGCGATGCTTTGGGTCGGCTGGTTCGGCTTCAACGGCGGCTCTGAATTGGCCGCCAATGGCTCCGCTGCCATGGCCCTGACCGTCACCCATATCTCTGCCGCGACGGCATCTCTGTCCTGGGCGTTTTGGGAGCGGATCAAGCATGGCAAATCCTCCCTCGTGGGTCTCGTGACGGGAACCATTGCCGGACTTGCCTCCATCACTCCGGCCTCTGGCTCGGTCGGCCCGGTTGAGGCGCTGATTATCGGAGGTGTCGCCGGCATCCTGTGTCAGGAGATGTGCCGGATCGTCAAAGGCGCAATGAATATCGACGATACGCTCGATGTTTTCGCCGTGCACGGTGTTGGCGGGATGTTCGGGATCATCATGCTTGCGGTCTTTGGCCACGCGGATTGGGTGGCACAGCTGGGTGGCCTCGCCGTGGTCGGTATCTGGACGGTCGTCATAACGACACTCATCGTCTTCGTCGTCAAAGCGATCTTCCCGATCCGGGTTGGTCAGGAGGATGAGTATACCGGCCTCGACCTCAGCTCTCACGGAGAACGGGCCTACGATATCACGTCCTGATAAGAAGAACTCTCCCTGAAACTGGGCGCCTTTCGGGGCGCCCCTTTTATTTTGAATTACTGAGGCCGGTTAGCGATCGCGCGCGCCAGCGATACAGCCTGTTCTGTCGGGGTGTTAGCGCGTGCGAATTCAACCTTATCAGCCGAGAGCGCATCTGCCAGCATCTGAATATTCACGACGTCTGTTTTGGTGAGACCGGAACGACTTTTACTGCCCTTCAGGGCGGTCAGCTCTAGAATATCTGCCCGGGAATGATGGAACCCGAACAGACGCAGATTATAGCGATAAAGACCGCCAAGCGTGGCCAGCAGGAACAAAAGCAAGATCGCCTGGGGTGCCCGTTCAAGAAGCGTGTTCAGCCACGGTGCCTCATTCTGTCCGGTGAGCTTCTCATAGGCCGTAAGGCATCCTTGAACAAACTCCCCATCCGTGGGCTGGCTCGCTCCGTTGCTGTCAGCAAGAGACTGTTCGCGGCACACTCTGAGGAACGGAACGAAGTCACGAACCGCGCTTCTTTCGCCGCTTCCCAGAGAATTATAGAACTCCAACAGCCCTTCGGCCCGGGTGCGCGCGTCAATAAGATACTGGCGCTGATCGCGGATGGTTTTCAGGGAGTTAATGATCGACAAGACCGTAGGATGATTGCGATAGGGTGCCATTTCTTCGCTGTCGAGGAATGAAAGCAAGGCGTCATCACCGTCGAAGGATGTGTTTGGCGAGGTGGGAAAGGCTATTGCGGCGAGGCTTTTTGCGAACAGATCATCCACAACAAAGAATTGTCGATCTGCGACCATCTCGAACTTGCCGTCGTCGCGGCGATAGAGTGAGGAAATGCGGTCGGGACCGGGTGTCGGAACGATTATTTCACTCCAACCCTTCTTGAAGTCGTCGGACACATACATAGTGGAGGCGGAGTTAACGATGGTGAAGCCGTCCCTAGTTGACACACTTCCAGAGGTTGGAACCCCCTCGCCGAGATCAGTGACAAATTCCTGTAAGGCCGAGTCATAGCGCCGTAGGAGGTTCCCGTTCTGCGCGAAGACTGTGCCTACAGAATCGACAAAGACTCGTGGGGTCGTCACTTCTGCCTCAAGTTCTTGCTCCCAAAGCCGCAAGTCATCTGAAGCAAAGACACCGGCCGGTCCTGCGGCAAAGAACTTTCGCGCCTCGGCTGTGCCCGTTTCGATTAAGGATCGCACCGCGGTTCTTGACTGGGCATCGTCGTCGGTCAAGGCTGCCTTTTCGATCACCTTTCCCAGCGTAGACCAATCCTCAGCCCCGGGTTCGAGCGAAAATACCGAGCCCTGATTACTCAGAGCTATCAGCCTTTGATCACTGATCTTCAGCGTACGCGCAATTAGTTCGGGCCGCCCGTCTTCAGCCTCCGGTCTGGGCAAGCGCAGCAACGGGAGTTCCCGAAAAACTGGTTCTGTTCCGCGGATATCCAATTCAGTCAATTGGTAAATTGACGAAAGTTCCCCCGCACCTTGTTGCCGCACACGTTTTCTAGAAACAAAGCGCCCAGGGCCGATTGGCGTTGCGTTGGTATAGTCTGTGAGCGATTCAAGACCACTTTGACCTAGACGCAACAAACGTAGTGGCCCACCTCCAAAGGTAGTCCGGATCAGGGCCTTGTCACGATAAGGCAAGATCACCACTCTACTTGCTCGCGCTAACCCAGTAAATCGTGCTCCTGCCGGGAATTGTAACTTCTCAATTTCGGCTATTTCGCTGTCGAGCTGAACAAGATGTATCGGAGTGCTTACATCTTCACCGGCCCGGATCGCCGCTTGGATCGACAATGGACTGAGGCTACCCCCTATGTTCGGGGAACCAACCAGCGCTACGATTTTATCGCCAAGCGGTGTCGCGCTGGTAACATTTGCTGCATCGAGGCTGGTGAAGCGATCGGTCCATCCAAGGCTTTCGGATAACTGAAAGATATCGCCAGATCGGGATATGGTCAGAAGGTCGCCATCGTCATTCTTTTCAATCGAAATCGGGACCTGATTTTCGGGAAGGTCAAGCGCGCGAGCCGCAAGCGCAAACCGTTCGACCAGAGAATTCCGCAGATCATTACGCTGCCGGTCCAGCTCTGCCAGCTGTGTTTCATTATATGCGAGCGTGTCTTCTTGCGCCTGCCGTCCACCATCGGCAAGCGACTGAATGATCGGCAGAAGCAGGTAGTATAATATCCCAGCGATCACCACAAAATTGAGCGCCCAGAAAAACTGATTGGCGCGGCGTCCCGCGACATCGGCGCGATGACGCAACTGGCGAATAACACCGCCTATGCGACCTGCGGGCACCTCCCACTGCGCTTCCAAGGCCTTGGACTGAAGCTCTGCCGACAGATCAGCGGATCCCGGCATATCTGAATTCGTCAACTCAATTCACCAAAATAAAAATGTGGTAAAACAATAGGAAACCGAACTTCACTGTGTCAATCACTCGATTTTTGACTGTTTACCCTTGCAAAAGCGCCCGCAGTCGCCATTTATGTAAATGTGATTAACATTCACATTCGAGCAAACAGCAATAATGCAGCTATTTAAGGAGTACATGAATGACCACCGTCGCTTCCCCAAGAACCTCATGGTTCGGCCGTGCCGAGATGTGGCTTGATGATCGTGGTAAAGGCGCGTGGATCGCGGCCATGGTTTTGAGCTTTATTTTCTTCTGGCCTGTCGGGCTCGCCCTTCTCGCCTATATGATCTGGAGCAAACGCATGTTTTCTAAATCCTGCGCCACGCGGCGCACCTTCGCCCCTGCCCATGGGTTCAAGTCATCCGGCAACACTGCCTTTGACACCTATAAAGCGGACATGTTGAAGCGTTTGGAAGACGAGCAGCATGCGTTCGAAGAATTTCTTGATCGTCTGCGCAAGGCGAAAGACAAATCCGAGTTCGACCAGTTCATGGACGAACGCGCGACTGCGGCAAAAGACGTCGACGACGCTTAAGTCGAAACATCTGAAACAAGGGTTGGGGATGTGGTGTCCCCTGCCCTGATCCCAATGATACGGAAAAGCCCAACCCATGACCGATACGAGTTTCTCAATGCTACCTGATCCCGCACGACAGCCCGAATTTTATGACGGCGTGCCGACAAAGCGCCTGCTGGCGTGGTGTGTGGATATGCTGCTGATTTTCGCAGCCTCGGCTTTGGTCGCGACCTTGCCCCTCTTTATCGGTTGGTTCTTTTTCCCTGCGATTGTTCTGACCATCAGCCTGATCTACCGGATCGGTACAATCGCAAGCCGGTCAGCCACCCCAGGCATGCGTTTGTTTAACATTGAGTTAAGAAACCGCGAGGGCCAGCATCTTGATGGCAGCGAGGCCGCACTTCACACTATCGCCTATCTGATCGCGAGCGCCTTTTTCATCCCGCAATTGGTCTCGATTGGCCTTATGCTTCTGGGTGATCGCGGACAAGGTCTGCACGACCTGCTGACAGGTGTGGTTGCGCTGAACAGATCAGCCTGATCCGGCTTTGTGCCACGGTTACAAAAATCATTGTGAGGGAGGGAAAGCAGCGTTAGGTTAAGGCGTAGCTTGCAACAGGCAGCCTTTCGATGCGGCATACCCTTCCGATAGCCCCGCAGTTTTATGTGACGGCACCACAGCCCTGCCCGTATCTTGACGGACGCAGGGAGCGGAAGCTGTTTACCGCGTTGCAGGGAGAGCACGCCTCTACACTCAACAACACGCTAAGCAAGCAGGGTTTCCGGAGATCGCAGAACGTTTTGTATCGCCCGTCCTGTGCTGAGTGTTCTGCCTGTTTGTCCGCTCGTATCCGGGTTGAGGATTTCACGGCGTCCAAAAGTCAGAAACGGACAATGAAGCGCAACGCTGCGCTGGAGCGCGAAGCAACCAGCCCCTGGGCCACGGAAGACCAGTACGAATTGTTCCGCAGGTATCTTGATCAGCGCCATGCCGATGGTGGTATGGCCGACATGGATATCTTCGAATTTGCCGCGATGATTGAAGAAACCCCGGTCAAGAGCCGGGTGATTGAATATTGGGACCGTACGGATGATGACAATCCGGAGCTACTGGCAACCTGTTTGACGGACGTACTCGATGATGGGCTGTCGATGGTCTACAGCTTCTATGCGCCTGACCGTCCGCGTCAGAGCCTCGGCACTTATATCATTCTTGATCATATCCGCATCGCGCGGGATGCGGGCCTGCCCTATGTCTATCTGGGCTATTGGGTGCCCGGATCGCCCAAGATGGGATACAAGGCCGGGTTTTCCGCGCTTGAAGTGTTCCGGGGCGCTGAATGGCAGGATCTCGGAGCGATTGACGACTATTCCGCCGACACGCATCCGCTTTCGGTTGATCCGATTGCCGAGCAAGTTGCGCGCATCAGCCTGCCCGACACCCAAGGCACAGACTGAGTGCATCTTCACGCCGTAAGTCTGCTGGTTCCCGACTACGATGCCGGGATCGCATTCTACGTGACCAAGCTGGGTTTTGATCTGGTCACAGATATCCGGCTTAGCGAAACCAAACGCTGGGTTCTGGTCGGCCCGCCCGGTGGCCAGACCAATCTGTTACTGGCCAAGGCGGATGGTGCGGATCAGAGTGCTGCGGTCGGCAATCAAACCGGTGGGCGCGTCGGCTTTTTCCTGCATTCCGATGATTTTGCAGCTGATCACAAGCGCCTTGTTGCGGCAGGTGTCATGTTCGAAGAAGAGCCACGACATGAGACCTATGGCCATGTCGCCGTCTTTCGCGATCCGTTTGGCAATCGCTGGGACTTACTGCAACTCACCTGACCAAAACGACAACAGGGGCCTGAGCGGCCCCTGCGTCAGAGTTTGTCCGGCCCCGATCAATGGCTGAGCAGGTTTGGAACAATCGTGACCACCTGCGGGAATAGCGCAAGCAGGACAAGCCCCACGACCTGAATGCCCACGAACGGAATGATCCCGCGATAGATATGCCCGGTGGTCACCTCTTTCGGGGCGACCCCCCTGAGATAGAAGAGCGCAAATCCAAAGGGCGGTGTCAGGAATGATGTCTGCAGGTTTACCGCGATCATGATCGTCACCCATTTGGGGTCCATCGTGCCGCCATAGATCACGGGGCCCACGATGGGGATCACGATGTAGATGATCTCCAGGAAGTCCAGAACGAAGCCCAGAATGAAGAGCACCAGCATCACGATGATGAAGACTTTGAACTCGCTGTCGAAGCTTTTGAGGAACTGCTGGATGTAGTGCTCTCCGCCAAAAGAGATCACCACGAGGTTCAGCAGCTGCGAGCCGATGAGAATGGTAAATACCATGCTCGTGACTTTGGCTGTCTCCCGCACCACAGGGCTGAGAACGCCGCGTGAATAGAGCACCCAGCACCCGTAGAGAATGCCGAACATTGCGTAGAGATAGGCCGCTTGCGCGAACAGATAGGCGATCCATGTCTCGGTCGTCACACCGCTGACAGAAACACGCAGATCGAAGTTCACGCCCAAGAGGATCATGATGATGATGGCGAAGGTGCCGTAGATGATGATCTTGCCGGACAGGCCGTCATCCTTCAGCTTTCTGTAGGCTGCCAGCATGATCGCCCCACCTGCGCCGAGCGCAGCGGCAGGCGTCGGGTTGGTGATACCTCCCAGAATGGAGCCAAGCACCGCGACAATCAGAACCAAGGGCGGGAAGACCACGCGCAACAGTTCGTTCTTGCCAAGCAGCTTGGCGGCCGCCGTACATCCATAGAGGGCCATCGCAAACGGTATGGCCATCAAGAGCAGCGTAGTTCCCGGACTGGTCACTGGTGTCACCAGAAGCGTGTCCACCAGCAGGCCCAGGATCACACCAGCAAAACCGATAAGCAGTGGCGTCGGGTTGGCCGAGGGCGATACACCGCGCGCAGTTGTCATGATCAGCGTCAGGAACAGCAGGCCGATGCCAATGCCAGTGCCGATCGGCGCCGCGCTGGCAATCTTTGCCTCGACGGCTGCGGCACGCTCTTCTTCCGTCAGTTTGACGCTTTCCGCCACGCCGCCTGCATCATCAATCGCGCTTTGCTGCGCCAAGGCCGCATCCCAAGCCTCCTGGCCGTGCAACTCGATCATCGCGCCTGCGCATTCGTCGCTGACATTTGTTCTGAGCGAGGCGGTCTGCCCGGCATCCGTGAAGCTGTCCACGACGACGTTTTGCGAACCGATCACATTGACCTGCATGAGCAGGATCAATCCGACGATCAACCCAACCGGAACAAACAGGAACCAGGTCAGGGCGTCGCCTTTGGTGATGACTTCGGAATTGGTTGCGCCCAGTTCAACGGCGGGAGCTTTGGACGGGTTCAGCAACGCATAGCCAAAGGCATAAAGCGCATAGAGCGCAGCGAGTAGGATACCCGGCAGCAAGGCCGCCTGAAACAAGGTGCCCACAGACACAACGGCGGGCTCGCCCAGATAGGTCAACGCGTCTGAACACCCGACCGACTGCGCGCGGCTTTCCTGCGCGGCGGAATACAGATCGCCTGCAAGTGTGCCGAGCAACACGATCACGATTGAGGGTGGAATAATCTGGCCCAAGGTTCCGGACGCGGCGATAACACCTGTCGCCAATTCGGGCGAGTAGTTGTTCCGGAGCATCGTGGGAAGCGAGAGCAGCCCCATGGTGACAACAGTGGCACCAACGATGCCGGTGGAGGCCGCAAGAAACGCACCCACAACGACAACCGACACAGCCAAACCGCCCGGCAAAGGACCGAAGACGCGTGCCATTGTGGTGAGCAGGTCGTTCGCGATCTTGGAGCGCTCAAGCGTGATGCCCATCAGAACGAACATCAAAACCGCAAGCAGCGTTTCAATGGATTGCCCGGCCAGAACGCGCTCGTTCATCCGGTTCACGATGAAGGAGACGTTGCGATCAAGGGCTGTTTCCCAGCCCGATGGGAAGACCGGCTCCCCTATTCGCGGAAGGTCGGGATTTCGGAAGACGGAGATATTCTCCGGTTTCAGTCCTTCTGCGATCAGGGCCGCGTATTCCGCACTTCCCGTGTCGATCGCTTGGTGAATGAGAAGCCCTGCACTATCGAGACCCGCAATGATCCCGAAAGAGATTACGGCCGAGCCGCCAATCGCGAAGGCAACCGGAAAGCCCGACAGGATCCCGCCAAACAGGCAGAGAAAAACAATGATCAGGCCAATTTCGACGCCATCAAGTCCAAATAACATCTGCTCTGCCCCTTAGTGGATTTCTGCAACAAGCTCGGCGTCTTCGTCGCCCAGACTGTCTTTGTCGAGATACTTGCCCTCACTCTCGGGCCCTTCTTTCCATTCGAGGTAGGAGCGGAAGAAAAACGCGATGGCCTGCAGAAACACCATACCTGTGAAGGCGACGAGCAGGATCTTGAAGAGGAAGTAGGCATCGAACCCGTTTGGCGAGAAGCCGATTGTTTCGACATTCCAGCGCACGGCTTTGGATTTCAGCATCAGCCGGTCCAGCGTGTCCGAGGCCGATGGTTTCGGCACAACAAGGTGACGCCACATGAAGTACCAGCCATACATCCATGTCAGGATCGCTGCGGGCATCATGAAGACGAGCGCGCCAAACATATCGATCACTTTCTTGGTGCGATATTTGACGGCGGAATAAACCAGATCGACGCGAACATGGCTGCCTTGCACAAATGTGTAGGTACAGCAGAGCGTTACGACCAATGCGTTATAGAGCTTCAGCTCTTCGGACCACCACGAGACGTCGCGCACGAACGGTGTGCCGAACCCCATGGCGATATCCGCGCGTGCGAAGATACGCTGAATAAAGACAATGACGATTTGCTGCAGGACCATAAGCAGGCCGGCCCAGGCAAAGAGGCGTCCGACATTGTTGGCGATGCCTTCGAGGAAGCGGACGGCCAACCACATGAAAGAGTTGCGCCAGAAACCGATGGCTGCGACGACCAGAAAAATTGTGAAAACAACGAAGAAAAATTCAACCGAGCCGCCGAAATAGATGAAACGCATCAACGCTTCCTTGTCTTCGACGGCATTGCCCCAGCTGAGCCAATCGAGCCAAAGCCCGGGATGGGTCAGAGCATAAAAGAAGTTGATAAAAGCTTGCGCTATATTGGTGAAAAACCAGCCAATTGCGTCCAGCATGGTCGATGCCCCCGATGGTCTTGGTCAGCGGTTCGGGCCGCCAACGGATTGCCCACCCCCTCTATGAAGTCAGAGGGGGTGGTACATTGATTTGGGTCAATAAACCTGAGGCTTAGCCGGTCACGCGGTCGCGCTGACTGCGGTAGGTGCCTTCTGATTTCACCAGCCAATCAGACGAAGCTGCCATGGAGGCTTCGTAAGAGGCCCGCAGACGATCATAGATGTCGTCGCCGGCATATTGGCCTTTCACGTCGACAGCTGCGGCGCCCATTGCGTCCCAAACGCTGTCAGGGAATTCCAGAACCTTAACGCCACCTGCTTGCAGACGCTGCAGAGCGGAACCGTTGTTGTTGAGGAATTGTGCAAGGTTCCACTGGTGGCATTCGCCTGCTGCGATCTCGATGATCTTCTGGTGCGCAGGTGACAGGCTTTCGAACACTTCACGGTTGGTCGCAAGCGACAGACCCGCGCCTGGCTCGTGCATACCGGCTGTGTAGTAGAACTTGGTGATTTCCTGGAAACCGGCTTTTTCGTCGGCCCAAGGACCGATCCACTCGGTTCCGTCAATCGCGCCCGATGCGAGGGCTTGATACACTTCAGCACCTGGCAGGTTCTGAACGGAAGCACCCATGGCACCGATCACCTGACCACCTAGGCCTGGCATACGGAACTTCAGACCGTTGAAGTCTTCCGGACCTGCAATCTCTTTGGCGAACCAACCGCCAGCTTGAGCGCCTGTGTTACCCGCGAGGAAGGATTTCAGACCGAAGATCTGACCCAGCTCGTCGTGGAAGGCCGCGCCTTCACCGTGGTAGTACCAGTTCACCAGCTCTTGAGCGGTCATGCCGAATGGCACGGAGGTGAAGAAGGCGTAACCAGGATGCTGGTTGATGAAGTAGTAGTCAGCGGCGTGATACATATCAGCCTGACCGGAGGTCACAGCGTCAAAGACTTCGAACGCGCCAACAAGCTCACCGGCAGCCTTGATTTCGACGGTCAGGTTGCCGTCGGACATGGCGTTGATGGAATCTGCTGCACGCTGAGCGGCATCAAACACACCTGCCAGACCGCGACCCCATGAGGTCACCATCGTCAGGGTCCGCTTGCCCTGCGCGTAAGCCGGAGCGGCCAGCGCGGTTGTTGCTGCAGCGGCTGTCCCGCCAAGTGCCGTATTTTTTAGAAATGAACGACGATCCATTAAGGTCTCCTCCCAATATAGTCATCCCCTCACTGCGCTCCCCGCAGCCAGACGACGGATCGTTATAGGTGCGCGGACCATAGCGAGGCCTTAGGGGGAGTCAAATACCCACGACCGGGTAGATAGGCGCCGAAATCAGCCCGAAAACGGGGTTTCTTGAGGTTTGGCGGCCTCTGGACGCACTTTTAATTGGGCGAGTTCGACACGGTGCTTTATCAAACCCTACGATTCGCAAAGGCGAAACACTTGGGTTAAAACGGCCCCATGCGCGGGTTGTGGACAAGATTTCGCTCGGTATTCCAACTGAGTTATGGACAGAAGATTTTTCTTCTGACAACCGTTCCGTTGATCCTTGCCGTGGCCGCGATTTCACTGGTGGTTGCCAATCAGTCGCGCCAGCTTTCGGAGACCGAAATCCGCGAACTTGAAACGCAACTTCTGGAAGCCAAGAAAGAAGAACTGAAGAACTATATCGCGCTTGCACGCACGGCGATCGGAGCCATCTACGGCAATGCCGCGCCAGATGATGAGGAGGCCAAGCTGGAGGTGTCGCAGATTTTGAGCGGCATGATCTATGGACAGGACGGGTTCTTCTTCGTCTATGATTATGACGGCACCAATCTTGTCAGCCCGCGGCAGACCTTTCTGATCGGCAAGAACTGGATTGGCCTGAGCGACATCAATGGCGTGCCGGTTGTCGATGAGATCATCCGCATCGCACGATCCGGCGGGGGCTATCATAATTTTGACTGGCCCAAACCGTCGACGCGGGAGACAGCGCGGATCGTCGTCTACACAACCGCCCTGCCCGACTGGAAATGGGCCATTGGGACCGGTGTCTATATTGATGACGTGCTGAAAACCGTGGCGTCTGCGCGCGAAAAGACCGAGGCCCGGATACGGGAGACGTTCCTGATGATCGTGATGATCACCATCGGCGCACTACTATCGGTAACGGTCTTTGGTCTGCTTTTGAACCTGCGCGAGCGCAGATTGGCCGATGGCAAGTTGCAGGCGCTGACCGAACGCATTCTGGACACGCAAGAGGAAGAGCGCGGCCGCGTGGCGCGCGAGTTGCACGATTCCATCTCACAGATCCTGGTGGGCATTCGCTATACGCTGGAACTGGCCCGCCGTCGGGTTGCCAGCGGTGACGAGCGGGCCAAGGACAACCTCGACAAGGGGATTGATGGGCTGCAAGGCGCGATTGCCGAGGTCCGCCGTATCTCTGCCGATCTCAGACCCGGTGTACTGGATGATCTGGGCCTTGGTCCGGCGCTGAAGGCGCTTGTCGAAGAGTTCAGCCAGCGCACCGGCATCAAGGCAGATTTTGAAACAGTCGTCTTCCGCAACCGGCTGGACAAGGATGCCAAGATCGCGCTCTACCGCGTGGCACAGGAAGCGCTGACAAATATCGAGCGCCATGCCGAGGCCAGCCGCGTGGCCATCGAAGTGTCCGGCCACCGTCAGGGCGCGACCATGCGCATTCAGGATGATGGCAAAGGCATTGCCCCACAGGCGCGCAATCGCGGCGGGCTGGGACTGCGCAACATGCAGGAGCGCATGGACCAGCTGCGCGGCAGCCTGCGCGTGCTCAGCTCGGAGGATGGAACAGTGATTGAAGCTTCCGTCCCGCTCAGCCATATGCTGCCCCCCGAAGCGCGCGGCAAACCCACCAACCCCAGAAAGACGGCGTGATGGATGCAACTTCCCCAATTCGGCTTATCATTGCAGACGACCATCCCATGGTTGTCGATGGGATCGAGGCGATCCTAGAGACCTACGACGATATCGATGTGGTGGCGACACTGGCCAACGGTCAGGAGGTCATTGATCAGGTCGACGCGCTGAAACCTGATGTCATCCTGATGGACCTCAACATGCCGCAACTTGGCGGGCTACCAGCGACAGAGATATTGCTGGAGCGTCAGCCTGATCTCAAGATCCTGATCCTGTCGATGCACGACGCACCGGAATATGTTTCGACGGCGATGAGCTACGGAGCTGCGGGTTATATCCTCAAAGACGTGCCGACGGAGGATATCTACACTGCGATCCGCGATGTCATGGCGGGCAAAACATATTTGTGCCGGGGAGCTTCTGCCTCTCTGGCGCCGAAAACCGCTGATGGCCGGGAACCGCTGACAGCACGCGAGCAAACGATCCTTCTGGAACTGGCGCAGGGCAAATCGAACAAGCAGGTGGCGCTTGATCTGGATATCTCGGTGCATACCGTTGAAACCCACCGCAAGAATATCAAGCGGAAGCTAGGCATCAACTCGACTGCAGGGCTGACCCGCTATGCGCTTGAGCATGGGGTGCTGCAAGGCACCGGTGTCGCGATCTGAAGTTTCGGCAGGGTTGCGCTTTGCTGCGCAAATCGCCCGGGCGGGGGAGGCGCTGCCTCCCCCGCACCCCGTCCGGGATATTTCAGAACATGGGAAGATCAGATCGCGAGGCGCCAGGTCTTCGCCTCCACCGGCAGGTAGGCTTCGATCGCGGCAGTGGCGATGACATGGGTTTGGCCATTGGCTGCGTCTTCGACATTCAGGCCGCCAACCACGCCAGTGACGCTTGCGTTGCCGCGTGGCAATTCTTGTTCGAGGGCTGCGATGTCAAGCTTTTCCGGCTCCTGCACGGCGATGGTGACACGTACCTCCATATCGCTGTGATCAAGGCCGAGGCTTTTGAAGAGGACGATCGAGGAATGGTGCAGCGCATCCTGAATGGCGCGTTTGGCTGCTTTTGTGTAATCCATCCCATAGAGGTCGTTGCCGGTGCCCATTTCGAGAATAATGCGCTTCATGCTGCGGGCTCCATATCAAAGTAGACGACGACCGCAGCATTTGCGATCAGGGTTGCGCCCTGCCCGTCTGGTTTTGGGATATCCAGCCCGCCCTGGGTGATCGAGATTGTGGGCTGTCCATAGGGAAAGATGCCCAGCAGCGGAGCCACATCCACGGCGTCGGGTTGCTGGACGCCGATCTCCACCTCGATCTGCATGGCCTCCTTGGGAAACTCGAAAGCTTCGGCCAGACTGAGCGAGTTGTGCCACAATGCGTCGCGGATCGCGCGCTCCGCTGCGCGGGTATAGTCGCCTTGCCTGATCGAGGTGCCCATCCCGAATTGCGTTACCATTCGTGTCTTAGCCATATCCGCCTCTCTACCGTTACGGGTGCCATGGGCCACACTGCCGCGCCGAAGGCAAGGTCACGGGTGGCCATGCGCCGTCGATTTGCCGTGCCGTCTTCATGCAAAACACCGCGATTTTTACGAAATCAGGATTTCTATGTCGCCAATCGTGACATTTAGGTAATTAAAATACCCAAAAAAGCACCCTGAGGACAGATTATTCAGGGGTTTGGCTGTTGACGCTCTGGAATCGCAGCACTAGTGTCTCGGCACTTGCGAAGGAGTTTCAAGGTCATGGCAGAGATTGTCATCCTAGTGAGAGACGGGTGCATGGGTCGGTGAACCGACAGCCATAAGGTAAACCATGCGCCCCGGTCACAACGATCGGGGCTTTTTCGTAGGCGGTGACAGATAAAGGAGCACACGACATGTCACGTCAGATAAGCGGCGCAGAAATGGTAGTACAAGCCTTGATAGATCAAGGTGTGGACACGGTCTTTGGCTATCCCGGTGGCGCTGTGCTTCCGATCTATGATGAGATTTTCCAGCAGGAAAAGATCAACCATATTCTCGTGCGCCACGAACAAGGCGCAACCCATGCGGCAGAGGGCTATGCACGCGCCACCGGAAAACCCGGTGTTGTGCTTGTGACCTCAGGCCCCGGGGCCACCAATGCGGTGACCGGCATGACCGATGCACTGATGGATTCGATCCCAATGATCGTTCTGACCGGACAGGTGCCGACATTCATGATCGGCACGGATGCTTTTCAGGAAGCCGACACCGTGGGCATCACGCGCCCCTGTACGAAACACAACTGGCTGGTGAAGGACACAGATCATCTGGCCAATGTCATCCACGAGGCCTTCCACGTCGCCACCAACGGACGGCCCGGGCCGGTTTTGGTTGATATCCCGAAGGATGTGCAGTTCGCCAAGGGCACCTATGTGCCACCGAAGAAAGCGGATGTCGGGCATTATCAGCCGAAGGTCAAAGGCGATATCGAGGCGATCACCGAGCTGGTGCAACTGATGGAAACGGCGCAGCGTCCGGTTTTCTATACCGGTGGCGGCGTGATCAATTCCGGCGACAGCGCCACACAATTGCTGCGCGAACTGGCTGAGGCGACGAACTTTCCTGTAACCTCAACGCTGATGGGTCTTGGGGCTTACCCGGCCTCCGGTGCGCAATGGCTGGGCATGCTGGGAATGCATGGGCTGTACGAAGCCAATCTGGCGATGCATGATTGTGATCTGATGATCAATATCGGCGCGCGTTTTGACGACCGGATTACCGGGCGCATCGATGCTTTCAGCCCCAAATCGAAGAAGGCGCATATCGATATCGATCCCTCCTCGATCAACAAGGTGATCCATGTGGACATCCCGATCATCGGAGATGTGGCCCATGTGCTGGAGGACCTGTTGCGGGTGTGGAAGTCGCGCGGCCGCAAGACCCACAAGGAGGGTCTGGCCAAATGGTGGAAGCAGATTGAAGGATGGCGAGCGAAAGACTGTCTGTCCTACAAGAATTCCGACAAGATCATCAAACCTCAATTCGCGTTGCAGCGGTTGGAGCATCTGACCAAGGATCATCCGCGGCGCTACATCACGACCGAGGTGGGCCAGCACCAGATGTGGGCGGCCCAGTATCTGAACTTTGAAGACCCGAACCGGTGGATGACCTCCGGCGGGCTTGGCACAATGGGATACGGCTTCCCGGCCTCGATCGGCGTTCAAATCGCCCATCCTGACGCCTTGGTGATCAATGTGGCGGGCGAGGCCTCGTGGTTGATGAATATGCAGGAGATGGGCACGGCGGCACAATATCAGCTGCCCGTGAAGCAATTCATCCTGAACAACGAACGGCTGGGCATGGTGCGCCAATGGCAGCAACTGCTGCATGGCAACCGCTATTCTCATTCCTGGTCAGAAGCGCTTCCTGATTTTGTGAAACTTGCCGAGGCATTTGGCGCCAAGGGCATTATCTGTCAGGACCCATCCGATCTGGATGATGCGATCATGGAGATGATCAATCATGATGGTCCGGTGGTCTTCGATTGCATGGTCGAAAAGCATGAGAACTGCTTCCCGATGATCCCATCTGGCGCCCCTCATAACGAGATGCTTATGGGCGATGACAAGGCCGATGATGCGATTGGTGCTGAAGGCGGCGTTCTGGTCTGATCTGTAGAGGCAGGTTGCCCGGCTCTTATGGCCGGGCGGCTCGTCTGTCCGCGCAGCAGAGGTCTTCGAGGTCAATCTCTATCTCGGGGTCACTGAATAATTGTTCCGACAAACAGGCAATAAGAGTTGCGAGCCGCACCGGTTTGGTAAGAAATCCGTTCATCCCTGCTGCGATACATTTCGAGCGGTCGGCTTCAAAGGCGTTGCCCGTCAGAGCCACGATGGCGCAAGGCTTGCGGCCCATATCCAACTCTGAACAGCGAATGATCTCTGTAGCTTCAAGGCCGGTCATTTCCGGCATCGAGAGATCCATCAGAACAAGATCATACGCCATTTTGGCGACGGCTTCACAGGCGGCCTGACCCTCGGCGACAGTATCAAGGTACACGCCGGTCGCCCCCAGCATCTTGCGCACCACAAGCTGATTGGTTTGGTTGTCTTCGGCCAACAGGATTTTGAATTCCGACAGGTCAGGTATTTCAAGATCAGAACGATCCGGGGTTGGTTGTTCCCGATTGACGGCCAGCAAAGGCAAATCCACCGTAAAGCAGGAACCGGTTGAGGCTTTGGAGGAGACATTGATCGTGCCGCCCATGCCCTCTGCGAGTTGCCTCGTGATTGCCAAGCCGAGGCCCGTGCCTTCGAATTCGCGTTGCCAACCATTATCGACCTGTCGAAAAACCTCGAAAATGGTGTCGATGCTGCTGGCGGGAATGCCAATGCCGGTATCTGAAACCAGAATTTCAAGCCTGCCCGCGCCGGTCTTGCGAAGCAACAAGCTGACCTTTCCCGCCTCCGTAAACTTGATCGCGTTGCCGACAAGATTGGTCAATATCTGACGCAGCCGAAGCTTGTCGCCGATAATGGCGCTTGGCAGTGTCTCGTCCCAGCCCAGCTCGAAAGTGAGGCCCTTTGCCTCCGCCATCGGCGTCATCATCCGCGACATGTCCTGTGCGAGTTCGTGTAGCCCGAACGGCACACGTTCGAGGTTCATGTGTCCTGCCTCAATCTTGGAGAAGTCGAGAATATCGCTGATCAAATCCGTCAGCGAAACGGCAGAGTTTCGGATCGTCTCGACAAATTCGGCCTGCTCCGGGCTGAGTGCCGTTTGCATCAGCAGGTCCGTCATTCCGATGATGCCATTCATCGGCGTTCTGATTTCATGGCTCATCGAGGCAAGGAAGTTTGACTTCGCGTGGTTGGCGTGACGTTCCGCGTCGCGTGCGCGCTCAAGCTCCGCATTGCGCTGATCAAGCTCCGTGACATCATTATGCATGATGATCAGCCCGCCAGCCGAGCGGCGTGTTACCCGCGCGAAATATGATCGCTCCAAGGAGGGTATGCGCATCAGAACCGCGTCACCCTTCATCAATCTGTGTTCCAGATCATTCAGATCGTCGCCATCGACGGCGTCACCTCGCTCCGTCAGCAGGGCAATCAGGTCCTCCAGCCGTTGTCCGGGAAAAACATCACCCTGCTCTAACCCAAACAATTTTCTGTAGCCTTCATTCACCATCAGGATGCGTTTGTCCGGATCGAGAAGGTTGTCGCCATCGGTGACCAACAGACCCTCGCTCATCTCATCGAGAACCTCGGTCAACAGGCGGTTCGCCTCCTCCACCTCCTCATTACGGCGCAAAAGTTCCAGTTCCAGTGCGTCGGCGCGGGCGCGGATTTGATCAACGAGGCTTGCATCACGCTCCGCATGGTTGACCGCACGTGTCAGGTTGAACGTCAGACCACGCAGGCCAAGGTACGTACCGTCACTGGCATGGCGTGGCATCCCGCTGGTCATCAGCACAGCATGCTGGCCCGGAGCCACCTCTTTTTCGAAACAGAAATTTGCGTAGCGTTCCCGCGCGGACAGGACTGCGAGATGTTTCTGAAACCTTGGACCGGCAAAGCTGAGATCCCGCGTGCCGCCCATCATTGGCACGCCGATACGCTCCGCCGGGTTCAGGCCCAGATGTCTTTCCAACCCCTGACTGACAAAGCTGAAGCGGTGATCTGGGTCAGATTCCCAGAAATACATTGGCAGGTCTTCAACAAGCGGCAGCCACGCCGATAGACCGCGATCTGGCTCCGACAGGTGACCGGCATCGCTGCGCAGGGGGTCCAGCAGGTCCTTCAAGGCGACATACGCTCCATAATCTTGCCTTAGCAGCCACGGGTTAACGAATGTTTTCCGCTACCTGATGATGGCATCTTGCTCTAATCGTGCCGCTGAGTAGCGTGTTGTGCTTGTCACCTGCCCCGACACCTTGCTAAATGCCTGCAACACTTTGAAAGGCAAGACATGTCCCCGCTCAAAATCAAAAAAGGCACGTCACGCAAATCGGCCTATGATCTCAAGGATCCCAATGCCGATATCATCGAAACCCATACGCTTGCGGTTGTCGTAGACAACGAGGCGGGTGTGCTGGCGCGCGTCATCGGGCTGTTTTCCGGGCGCGGGTATAACATTGAAAGTCTGACGGTGGCTGAGGTTGACCACGAGGGTCACCGGTCCCGCATTACGGTTGTCACCACCGGAACGCCTGCCGTGATCGCTCAGATCAAAGCGCAGCTTGGCAGGATGGTTCCTGTTTATGACGTGCATGATCTAACGGAAGAAGGACAAAGCGTCGAACGGGAACTGGCGCTCTTCAAGGTCGCAGGCACAGGCGAGAAACGCATCGAAGCGATCAGACTGGCCGAGATATTCCGGGCCAATGTCGTGGATTCGACGCTGGAGAGCTTTGTTTTTGAAATGACAGGCACGTCCGAGAAGATTGATGCCTTTGCAGAGCTCATGCGCCCATTGGGACTGGAAGAGGTTGCCAGAACGGGCGTTGCGGCGCTTGCACGCGGCCTCTGACAGCCGGAAAACTGGCGCCCCCACCCTGCCCGAGGTAGATCAGACTTGATCGAGTGGGGGCGCAGCTGCTCGTAAGCTCCATGTCAGGAAAATTACGAACTGTGGGGAGGATTATGCCTCGGGGATAAGGCCGCCCTCTTCAGCGGCGGTCATTTCTTCTGCGTCGACCACGCCGTCACCATTGGTGTCGATGGCACCAAATCCATCTTCGGTCAGGGTCGGATAAACCGCCAGCATTTCGGTGAAGGACACAACGCCATCACCATCTGTATCAACGTCAGCCATAGCTGCAAAAGCAGCCGTACCAAGGGCGCTCAGGCCAAGTGCAATAACAAAAGTCTTCATAGCTCGATCTCCTTAAGATCAGTTATGGTTTAGTCGAGCGTGCCTCGTTGCACGTCTCGAGAAGACAGATGGTGCACCCCATGCGAAAGGTCATCACCCGTCGACGAATTGGCAAAATTTCTGCTGGCGCTTGCCGATTTCGCATCGCTCACACGGCGAGGGATTGCTGATTTTTCGGCCGATTTGCAGTCTGGCAAAAATTATCTCAGCCGCGATCTCGATTTGGGCGAAAATGCACTCAGGCGGCCTGTCGGCGGTCGCAGTGAGAAAAACAATGTCGCAGTGATACAAGTCATGACGCCTCGCCAGTGCCAAAATTGAGGCAAGGACACACTCAGACAAGGTGCTGCCATGCCCACAGACCTCTCCACCGTGTTGCGCCCGGTTTCAAAGGCCAATGGGCTTCCCAATGAACACTATGTTGATGACACCGTTTTCGCCGAGGAACGCGACGCAATCCTGTTTGGCACGTGGGCCGGGCTGGCTGTCGCGGCTGACGTGCCGGAGCCGGGAGATGCCAAACCGATCGAATTTTTGGGGCTGCCGCTGCTTCTGATCCGCGACAAGGACGGCGCTGTACGGGTTTTCCAGAACACCTGCCGGCATCGCGGCATGATTCTGGTCGACGCGCCTCGCAAGATCGAAGGGGCTATTCGCTGCCCTTATCATTCGTGGTGCTATTCGACGAAGGGCAAGCTGGTCGCAACGCCACATGTCGGCGGCCCGGGTATGAACACCCATGACGATATGGATCGCGATACGCTTGGTCTCATCGAGATCCGAAGCCATATCTGGCGCGACGTAATTTTCGTGAACATCTCTGGCACCGAAGCCCCGTTTGAAAACGTTCATGCCGATCTGATCGACAGATGGTCCGAATTTGATGGCCCGCTCTATCACGGCGGCGCTGACTCGAAGTTCGAGCTTGCGGTGAATACCAATTACAAGCTCGCGGTCGAAAACTATTGCGAAAGCTATCACCTGCCTTGGGTGCATCCCGGCTTGAACAGCTATTCCCGGCTAGAAGATCACTACAATATCGAAGAACCCGGCAAGTTCTCGGGCCAAGGCACTTTGGTTTACCGTCAGCTGAAGGGCGATGACGGACAGGTCTTTCCGGACTTTCCGAACTTGCGTGATTTCTGGGATGAAGGCGCCGAATACATCTCGGCCTATCCCAATGTTCTGCTCGGCGCGCAGCGGGATCACGCCTTCGCCATCGTGTTGGAGCCGAAATCAACGCAGGAGACGGTCGAGCACATTCATCTCTACTATGCCCAACCCGAGGTCGACGCCGCGATGCGCGCCAAGAACACCGAACAGTGGAAACAGGTTTTCGAGGAAGACATCTTCGTCGTTGAAGGTATGCAGCGTGGCCGTCATGGACCGGGCTTCGACGGGGGGCGTTTCTCGCCTGCGATGGATGGACCGACCCACTGCTTTCACGCATGGGTGGCAGAGCGGGTGGTGAAACATCGCCAGCAACTGGCGGCTGAGTGAAAGACCTCGATGCGCGTTTGCTGGCCGCCCATGCCGCCGGGGACACCCCCGCCCTGATTTCGCTATATGTCGAAGCGAGCGAAACGGCAGTAGAGCCGACTGCAAAGGCCTTCTATCTCACCCATGCCTATGTCTTCGCGCTGGAAGCCGGAGATCCTGCCGCGCACGATCTGAAAACCAAGTTGAGCGAAATGGGCCGCCTTTAGGACGCCTGCGTCTCTAACAATCGTGTCACAAGGGCCTGAACCTTGCCCGGATGCGCAGGCTTGGCCACACGCTCGATGTGATTATATTTGTCCGGCAGCATGTCACCGCTGCCATACCCGGTGAGAAACGCATAAGGCACGCCCTTTGCAGTGAGTTCAGCGGCGACAGGCTCGCTCGTTTGATCATTGCCCAGATTGATATCGAGGATGGCGACGTCCGGTGGCTCGACCGCAATCTGAGCCAAGGCCTGCTCGGCAGAGCTGAACGGTCCCAGAACCGTGTACCCTTGCTGCTCGACATATTCGGCCACCTCGATCGCCAGGAGCAATTGATCGTCAAGAAACAGGATTGACTGTGATGTCGTCATGATAGGTTCTCCTGTATTTGCGGATAGCGCAGCCGGAACACCGCACCCTCTCCTTCATTTTCGTATGACACCTGCCCGTCGAACTCCGGCGCCAGAACCCGGCGCAGAAGCAGGCTGCCAAAGCCCGAGCTCGAAAACTCTGCTGGCCCCGTTGGGCCCCCCGTCTCAGTCCACACGACACTGATCTGAGCGTCCTCACACGCGGTCTCGATCTGAACACAACCCTGCGGGACGCTGAGCGCGCCGTGTTTCAACGCGTTTGTCGCAAGCTCGTGCAGCGCCAAAGAGAATGTGAGCACGCGATGTTCTGGTATGATCGGATCGTACCTCCCGGAAAGCTGTAATCGCGTGTCATCTCCCAGCAACCCTTTGAACGTGTCTTTCGCCAGCGTGGACAGCGGCACCTCCCGCCAATCGTTATGCCTTAAAATGTCGTGGGATTTGGCCAGCGCCTCAATCCGGGCATCGAGGGCATCTGCATAAGTATCAAAGTCGGAATGCCCGCGCCGCGACAGCTTCACAACGGCCAGCACCGTCGCGAGCGTGTTCTTCACGCGGTGACGCAGTTCCAGCGTCAACATCTCGTTGCGCAGTTCGGCTTCCTTGCGACTGGTGATATCCTGAACCGTACCGATCAGGCGAACCGGAACCCCATCCTTGAAGCTGCAATCCGCTTCCGCCTTCACCCAGAGAGTTTTGTCGCTGCCACGCGGCTGCAGACGGTATTCCATATTCATATGACCCGACCCGTTCGGATCAAGCACCGCTTCCGTCGCTTCGTTGTGAAGGGCGCGGTCGTCGGGATGCACCTGTGCGATGACGGTCTCGTAGGTGATGTTTTCGCCAGCCGGGACATTCCACATGGCGCGCACCCTTTCATCCCAAAACGCGCGACCGGTGGCGGGCTCGAACTCGAAGACCCCGATCATGGCTGCATCGAGTGCAGCCGCGACACGGCGCAAGTTATCGTCTTCGATTTCCAAAATTTCCGGCACGGAAAGGCGTGACTTGGGCGACATCAATAGGTTTCTCAAAATACTGTTTCACAATGCTAAGCTGACGATACTCTTAATCAAGACAAAAGCCACCCAGACCCCGGAAGGCTCGGCAGGACTGCACAAATCTATCGCTTGGAAAGAAAAAAGGGTGGCACAAGGCCACCCCTAGTTTAGCTGATCAGGCTCATCGTTAGTACCGCCCGGTATTCTGCCTGCGGCCTGATCCGCGTCAGGGGCGAACGCATCCGCCCCAGGACCTCTTCAATTCACTGGTGCAACGACGCTCTCACGCAGAAGCACAATTATTCCCTCATTCGTCACCGCACCGCCCTGTTTGAGCTCGTCGATCACGTGTATTTCGTCGAATTCCTCGCCGCTATCGGCGTAGAAGAAGAACCTTTTCTGGCCCTCCCGAAACTCTTCCAACATCTCAGCCGGCAGGGGCACTTCCCCGATATGGCTGTACTTCCTCATCGTCCTTTCGGGCCTGAGCATGGCCCCGGCGCGCACAGATTTGCCCGCGCCGGACACCACGCGCCCCATAACAAGCTCCAGAACCTCGTTGTGGTCGCTGGACGCAACGAGGGCTGCATGTGTCCCCGTCGCGCGCCGTAAGTTATGGAGCTCAGCTACACCCACTCGTACCCCCGCAGGTGTTGCACTTCATGCAGGTGCCGTTGCGCACCAATGTGTAGTTGCCGCATTCGCCACAAGGATCACCCTCGTAGCCTTGCATCTTGGCCTTGTCGCGCGCCGACATCTCGACCTTGCCGACGCTGAGCGCTGTGGTTGCTGCAGCCTGTGCTTCTGGCACGAGTGTTTGCAGAGCAACGACCGGATCGGCGGATGTGTCAAAGGCCACGGCCCCTGCTGCCAGACCACCTTGCAACACCTGCAGCTCTTGCGGAACGCGCTTGCGCAGATATCCGGTCGAGCTGATTTGTTTCAGCACTTCCAAAGACTTGGAGGCCGCAGTTTCCGAAATATCATCGACATTACCAAGGCCATCTGCCTCGCCACCGCCAAGATCATCGAAGGCCGCGCCTTCCGGTTTCACATGGGCCAGGTCGGTGCGATCAAGATAGGACACGGCCAATTCGCGGAAGATATAGTCGAGGATTGACGTCGCATTCTTGATGCTGTCGTTGCCCTGAACCATGCCGGCCGGCTCGAACTTGGTGAAGGTGAACGCGTCCACGAACTCCTCAAGTGGCACACCGTATTGAAGGCCAACTGAGACTGCGATGGCAAAGTTGTTCATCATCGCCCGGAAGCCAGCGCCTTCCTTGTGCATGTCGATGAAAATCTCGCCCAAGTTGCCGTCTTCGTATTCACCGGTGCGCAAGTAGACCTTGTGACCGCCGACGATGGCCTTTTGAGTGTAGCCTTTGCGGCGCTCGGGCATCTTCTCGCGATGCGATTTGACGATCTCCTTGACGACCACCTTCTCGATGATCTTTTCCGCCAGTACCTGGGCTTTTTCCATCGTGTTGCCGCTCTCAAGCACTTCGGCTGCGTCGTCGTCATCTTCGACCAGTGCCGCCGCCAGTGGCTGAGACAGTTTCGAGCCGTCGCGATAAAGTGCGTTGGCCTTCACCCCGAGGGACCAGGACAATTCGTAAGCCTTCTGGCAATCTTCGATGGTTGCATCATTGGGCATGTTGATCGTCTTGGAGATCGCACCGGAGATGAAGCTTTGCGCTGCTGCCATCATGTAGATGTGGCTGTCGACCGACAGGAAGCGCTTGCCCTTCTTGCCGCATGGGTTGGCACAGTCAAAGACGCTGTAATGCTCTTCCTTGAGGAACGGTGCGCCTTCCAGCGTCATTGTTCCGCAGACATGGTCATTGGCCGCGTCGATCTGGTCTTTCTTGAAGCCCAGATGCTTGAGCATGTCGAAGGTTGGATCGTTCAGTTTCGCCGCCGGGATGCCCAGCGTGCCGGTGCAGAATTCTTCGCCCAATGTCCATTGATTGAAGACAAAGCGAATATCGAAGGCTGATGGCAATGCCGCCTCGACTTTCGCCAGTTCCGCCTCGCCGAACCCGTGCCCGATCAGGGATGTGTGATTGATCCCCGGCGCGTTGCCCAGCGTCGCATGGCCGACAGCATAGGAGACGATTTCTTCCACCTGGGAGGATGTGTAGCCCAACGTCTCCAGTGCCGCCGGGACGGAGCGGTTGATGATCTTGAAATAACCGCCCCCTGCCAGCTTTTTGAACTTCACGAGCGCGAAATCTGGTTCGATCCCGGTCGTGTCGCAGTCCATCACCAGACCGATCGTGCCTGTTGGCGCGATAACGGTCGCTTGTGCGTTGCGGTAGCCGTGCTTTTCGCCCAGCTCCAAGGCTTCATCCCAAGCAGCCTTCGACAGGCTGACCAGGTTTTGATCGGGGCAGGATGCGTGATCCAGCGCCAGAGGTTTCACGTCGAGGCCTTCATAGCCCTCGTCGTTGCCATAGGCCGCGTTGCGGTGATTGCGGATCACCCGCAGCATATGGTTTGCGTTCTTTTCATAGCCGGGGAAAGGCCCAAGCTCTTTGGCAATCTCGGCGGATGTGGCGTAGGAGACGCCAGTCATCAGCGCGGTCAAAGCACCGCCCATGGCGCGGCCTTCGGCGCTGTCATAGCCGTAGCCCATATTCATCAGCAGACCGCCGATATTAGCGTAGCCCAGACCCAAGGTGCGGAAGTCATAGGAGCGCTGTGCAATCGCCGGTGACGGGAATTGCGCCATCATGACGGAGATTTCGAGCGTCAGCGTCCAGAGTTTCGTGGCGTGCATGTACAGTTCGGCGTCGAACAAACCGTTCTTGTAGAATGTCAGCAGGTTCATCGAGGCTAGATTGCAGGCCGTATCATCGAGGAACATGTATTCCGAGCACGGGTTGGAGCCGCGGATTTGCCCATCTTCGGGGCATGTGTGCCACGCGTTGACCGTGTCGTGGTACTGGATGCCGGGATCGGCGCAGGCCCAGGCGGCGTGACCCACCTGCTCCCACAGATCGCGCGCCTTGACGGTTTTATGCGTCTTGCCCGTGGTGCGTGAGATCAAATCCCAATCTGCATCGGCTTCAACTGCCTTAAGGAAGGCATCCGTGACACGGATCGAGTTGTTCGAGTTTTGGCCTGAGACAGAGTTATAGGCTTCGCTGTCCCAGTCTGTGTCATAGGTCGGGAACTCGATGCTGTCGTATCCCTGACGTGCATAGTCCAACACGCGTTTGACATAAGTCTCTGGGATGGCGACCTTTTTCGCCGCCCGGATGGCATCTTTGAGTTTCGGGTTGGACTTGGGGTCCACCGCATCTTCTTCTTTACCGTCCCAGGCTTTGATTGCTGCGAAGATATCGTTGAGATGCGCCTCGTGCATCTTTGAGCCCGCGACGATGGACGCCACTTTCTGCTCTTCCAACACCTTCCAATTGATGAACTCTTCGATATCGGGGTGATCCGCATCGACGATGACCATCTTGGCTGCTCGACGGGTTGTCCCGCCTGATTTGATCGCTCCCGCTGCGCGGTCGCCGATCTTGAGGAAGCCCATAAGGCCGGAGGACTTGCCGCCACCCGAAAGAGGTTCCCCATCTGCGCGAAGTGAGCTGAAGTTCGTGCCTGTACCAGACCCGTACTTGAACAGCCGTGCTTCGCGCACCCACAGGTCCATGATCCCACCATCATTCACCAGATCATCGCTGACCGACTGAATGAAGCAGGCATGAGGCTGCGGATGCTCATATGACGAAGATGACTTCGTCAGTTTTCCTGTTTTGTAATCAACATAGTGGTGGCCCTGCGCCGGACCGTCGATGCCATAGGCCCAGTGCAGGCCCGTGTTAAACCATTGCGGAGAGTTCGGAGCGGCCATCTGTTTGGCCAGCATCACGCGCATCTCGTCGTAATAAGCTTGAGCGTCAGCTTCGGTGGAGAAATAGCCACCTTTCCAGCCCCAATAGCACCACGCACCCGCCAAACGGTCAAACACCTGTTTGGAGGAGGTTTCGCCGCCAAAGCGCTGATCTTCCGGTAATTTCTTCAGCGCAGCTTCGTCAGGGACGGAGCGCCACAGAAATTCAGGAACACCTTTTTCCTTAACTGTCTTCAGACGCGCGGGAACGCCTGCCTTGCGGAAATACTTCTGAGCGATGACGTCCGATGCGACCTGGCTCCAACTTGCAGGAACCTCCACTTCATCCAGCTTGAACACGATTGTGCCATCAGGATTCCGAATTTCAGAAACGGTTTTGGTAAACTCAAGTGCAGCGTAGGCGTCCTGTCCCGCCTCGGTCAGTTTACGGTCGATTTTCATCTATCATCCCTCTGCGCGCCCGCTGGCGCTGATTAATATGAAGGCCTGCCTCCGCGGGCCGTTATTGTTCTTAAGACAAGAGTTCCGGTTGCTGCCCAGCACGAGCCGCATCGACGTTTTAAAACGCTCACGTAATTCGGTAAGCCCCTGTCCCTATGCCGGGTTACACTAAATGTTGTTGTGTTTGCTCCGGCCAGCACAAGTTGACGTATGTGCCCCTAGCCGGTCAACGGGAATTTGTAAGAAATTTGTAAAATTTTCACTTGCATTTTTGTCAGGGGAAATTCTGACCGCCAGCAACCTGCGACGGATCCGAGAATGGCGCCTTTCGGTCAGAAATTTTCTAACCAACTTACAGGCAGTTAGTGAACAACGCTCCGAAACGGGTTCAAGCGAGTCTCAGAATCATGTGTTCATCGGGATCGTTTTCGAAATGCGCAGGCTTACACCATATATGTGGGGTTTAGGTCGCACATACCACGATATCTGGCATCGTTTAAGTAGATGTTAAGCTTTGCTGGATGTGACGCGCCCGAATGGTACCGCGGTCCTGTGGATAAGTCGCGATGAGATTCGAATCTCAGATCGTTGGTCATCTCTACATTTGGAGAGTTTATCGGATGGTCGGGGCGAGAAGATTCGAACTTCCGACCCCCTGTACCCAAAACAGGTGCGCTACCAGGCTGCGCCACGCCCCGTCCATCCGTGTTGCGTCTCTACCTATCTCTGGATGATTTGAAAAGAGATAAATCGCGTTTTACGCATCGTCACAGGCCCAAACTGCAATCGCCTGATCAATTGCCGGATGTCGCAACTGATCGCCGGCTTTCAAACCAAGCTTTTTGGACAAACCACCATTGATCTCGAGTACAGCAATGCGCCCCTCCCCACCAGAAATCGGCGTCTCATCAAGCGGGACGGCGGAGTGATGTATGTGACCGATGCTGCCATCGGGATTAACAAACAGCATATCCAGAGGGATCAGTGTATTGCGCATCCAGAACGATAGTGGTCCCGGTTTGTCATAGACAAAGAGCATTCCATCGCTGCGCGGGAGGCTGTCGCGGTTCATCAAACCCACCGCACGTTCCTGCGGATCATCTGCAATCTCGACACTGAAGTCAGCCTGGCCAAACTCGCCACGCAAAGACACACGGTCCGGCGCACAAGACGCTAAAGCCGCCCCAGTCAGGGCGGCCCAGAGAATAATCGATGTCACGATTGGCTTAGTCGTCGTGTACCGCATTGTCCCAGGAATGTATCTCCGCGGCCATCTTGCCGCGCTCACCATCAACAACTTTTACGGCGATCGCCTCGCCCGTTTGTAGATCGGCCAAGCCGAACCGGCGCAGCACTTCGATATGCAGGAACACGTCTTCAGAGCTTCCGAACTCGTTTGCGAATCCAAACCCCTTGGCCTTGTCGAACCACTTGACACGCGCTGCGCTCATTGTCGCGGTCTCGGCGGCTTCGACATCTATTCCATAGAGCGACTTCGCTTCTGCATCTTCAGGAGGGGAAAGGCTGAGAATTTCGACGGCCTGCAAGCCACGCTCGGTGCGCTGAACACGCAGCTCGATCCCGCTGCTATCCGCAACGGACCCTTGGCCAAAATTCCTCAAAACGTTCGCATGCAAAAGAATATCGGGGCCACCGCTGTCGGAAACAACGAACCCAAAGCCTTTACCGGCATCGAACCACTTCACGTGGCCGACCACATATTCTGTTGTGTCAGCCACTTCCAAATTTTCCGTCATCCAAGCTGCGTTGAATTTTTCAACGCCTCCAAGCCTGCCCATGAAGTCTTCCCAACATACTTTTCATTGGGTTACACTTTCCCATGGATTTATTGTAAAAAATAGGTAAGGCATTCCTGCCCTTGGCGGAATCCTGCCAAAAACCTACGGATTCAGTCTCTCAATCTCCCAGTCTGTTGCGCCTTCGCCGCGGGTCCAGCGAAAACGGTCGTGTAGTCTGAAGTCTCCATCCGCCCAGAACTCAATCTCGACAGGGTGAATACGAAACCCGCCCCAGAATGGCGGACGTTCAGGATCTGTGCCTTTTTGTGCGGTTATCTTGGCCACTTTTGCCATCAAACTTGCGCGTGATTTCAAGGGTCGGGATTGATCCGAAGCCCATGCACCAAGCCTGCTTTTGAGCGATCTTGATTTGTAGTAGTCGTCCGCTTGAGGCCCCTCCTCACGGGTGACTGTACCACGAACGCGAATTTGCCGCCGAAGCGACTTCCAGTGCATCACAAAGGCGGCCTTGCCACTTGCATCCAGTTCGGACGCCTTCACACCCTCGTAGTTTGTATAGAAAACGAAGGCGTCGTCCTCGACATCCTTGAGCAGAACCATACGCACATTCGGCATACCGGACGCGTCAACGCTCGCCAAAGCGATTGCGTTGGGGTCATTGGGTTCGGCCACGTCTGCTTCGGCCATCCAGGAGCGGATGATTGCAAACGGGTCGTCGCCCGCGAATTTTCCGGTTCTGTCGCTCATTTTCCCACCTGATCGGCTCGTCCCAGCCGGAGGCCCGCGTTAGAGACACGAATATCTTTTGACAAGTCTTGACGTAACGTTATACCGCGTCTCTTCGCATTTGTCCCGATGCTTGAAGCGCTCTGAGGTTTCGCCTAAACCCGTCTGAAACAATCGTGGGTTTGAGGGACGCAATGTCAAACAATTTGATGGCCGGTAAGCGCGGATTGATCATGGGTGTGGCCAATGACAAATCGATAGCATGGGGCATCGCGAAGGTTTGTTCAGAGCAAGGTGCCGAAATAGCCTTTTCATATCAAGGAGATGCACTGCTCAAGCGCGTCGGACCCCTAGCCGAAAGTATAGGGTCCAAACATGTGCTGCCCTGTGACGTTTCGGACCCAGCATCGATAGATTCACTCTTCGAGACATTGAAGGCCGATTGGGGCTCGCTTGACTTTGTGGTTCACGCGATTGGATTTTCCGACAAAAACGAGCTGCGCGGGCGATATGTTGATACCAGCCCGGACAATTTCCGCATGTCGATGGATATTTCTGTCTACTCGTTCACGGCGGTTGCGCAACGCGCTGAAAAAATGATGCCGGACGGCGGGTCACTTTTGACCCTGACCTATTACGGCGCCGAAAAGGTAATGCCGCATTATAACGTCATGGGTGTGGCAAAAGCTGCGCTCGAGGCGTCGGTCAAATACATGGCCGAAGATCTGGGCAAACAGGCCATTCGTGTGAATGCTATTTCGGCGGGAACGATCAAGACCCTGGCCGCGTCAGGTATCGGTGACTTCCGCTACATTATGAAATGGAACGAATACAACTCACCGTTGCGCCGGACCGTCACGCAAGAGGAGGTCGGCAAATCAGCCCTCTACCTTCTGTCTGATCTGGGCTCGGCTGTTACGGGCGAAGTTCTTCACGTCGATGCGGGCTACCACGTTGTCGGTATGAAAGCGGTCGACGCGCCGGATATCGAAAAATCATGACGCTGACGGCGCTTCTCACGCTGATGGGCCTGCAGCTGCTGATCGCAGTCAGCCCGGGTCCCGCCGGTGTTTTGACGATCAAGACCGCCGCCTCGGATGGCGGTCGGGCGGGTGTTGCGCTTTCGGTTGGTCTGGCGCTTGCCATTGTGATCTGGGCGACCGCTGCCTTGGCGGGGCTTTCCCTGCTGTTCGAAGTTGCTCCTTTTCTTCAAACCTCACTTCGTCTGATTGGCGCAGTCTTCTTAATCTGGATCGGCTATTCGTTGTGGCGGCACGCGCCCGAACCAATGCCCGATGTTTCCGTGGCGGACGCCCGGAGCCTTGCCTCACTGATCAAACTTGGGCTTTGGACCAATCTCGCCAACCCCAAGGCGTTGGCCTATTTTGCCGCTGTATTCACCGGGATCATGCCGGCCGACGCCTCACTGGCCTGGGCTGTGCTGATCATCGTTATCATCTTTTGCATCGAGCTTTTGTGGTACTGCACCTTGGCTTTGGTGTTTTCCCGCCCTGCCCCTCGGAGAGCCTATGCCCGAGCAAAACGCTGGCTGGATCGTGTGTTCGGAGGGCTTGTGATGGCCTTGGGCGCGCGCATTGCTTACCCCGGAGGATCCTGACATGACTGACCGCCTGCCCCATGAAAAAGGCTTCCATATCAGTTGGGATCAAATCCATCGGGATGCGCGCGCGCTGGCGTGGCGGCTCGACGGGCACGGACCAGATGACGGCGGCTGGAAGGCTGTCGTAGCGATCACCCGTGGCGGCATGGCCCCTGCGATGATTGTTGCGCGAGAGCTGGACATCCGCACTGTCGATACAATCTCGATCAAGTCCTATGACCACCAGTCACAATCCGAAGCCAAGGTTCTGAAACGGCCAGATGACGAGCTGATGGGCGATGGCACGGGTGTTCTGATCATTGATGATCTGGTCGATAGCGGCAAAACCCTTGAAGTCGTTCGCGCGCAATATCCCAACGCCCATTTCGCCACGGTTTACGCCAAACCAAAAGGGCGCCCTCAGGTAGATACATTTATCACTGAGGTCAGTCAGGATACATGGATCTTTTTTCCGTGGGACATGGCGCTGCAATATGTCGAACCGTATCGCGGCACGGATTGACCTGCACCCGTCCAAGTTCCAGCCATTCTTTGCACCCTGACCCAGACCCCTGACCCTATTCCAGCCCGATCAGGCTTGATAGGATCGCAGCATACAACCTGACGAGCGTATCTCATGACCAAACTCCTCAACCCGAACATGGCGGCGACCTTTCCTCCACCGGTGATGGAGGCCCGTCGCTGGATTGAAGGTGTGACTTTCCCGGCGGACAGGCCTCTGATCAACGTCAGCCAGGCGGCCCCGGTCGACCCGCCCCCGGAAGGTCTGCGTCAAGCCATGGCCGAGGCGGTTCTGGAAAATGACGCCGCACATCTTTATGGGCCCGTCTTGGGGCTGCCGGAATTGCGCGCGGAGGTCGCCAAACAGTTCAGCGCCGGATATGGCGGCAAGATCGCGGCGACACAGGTCGCGATCACCTCTGGCTGCAATCAGGCCTTCGCCTCGACGCTGGCGACGCTTGCAGCGGACGGAGATGAAGTCATCCTGCCAACCCCATGGTATTTCAACCATAAAATGTGGCTGGATATGGGAGGCGTTAAGACCGTCGCCTTACCTACAGGGGATACGTTGATCCCGTCGGCAGACAAAGCGGCTGATCTGATTACATCAAAGACTCGCGCTATCGTATTGGTTTCCCCAAACAATCCCGGTGGCGTGGAATATCCGGCAGAGACAATCTCGGCCTTCTATGAGCTGTGCCAGTCCAAGGGTATTGCGCTGATCATCGACGAGACCTATCGCGATTTCGACAGCAGAACTGGTGCGCCACATGATTTGCTGACACGTCCCGGCTGGGAAGACACGCTGATCCAGCTCTACTCCTTCTCGAAGGCCTACCGTCTGACAGGTCACCGGGTAGGTGCGATGATCGCCAGCGAGGCACGATTGGCGGAAGCCGAAAAGTTCCTCGACACGGTGGCCATCTGCCCCAATCAGGTCGGCCAGATTGCAGCACTCTGGGGGATGCAGAACCTTGGCAACTGGTTGGGAGATCAGCGGGCCGAGATTCTGGATCGGCGCGCTGCAATCGAAAGTGGTTTCAAGGTGCTGGCCAAGCAAGGCTGGCAGCTTTTGGGCTGTGGGGCATATTTCGCCTATGTCACCCACCCGTTCGACATCCCTTCCGATGCGCTTGCCCAGAAGCTGGTTACCGAGGCCGGTATTCTATGCCTGCCTGGCACGATGTTTGTGCCAGAAAATGACCCCACCGGGGCACGGCAATTGCGCATCGCATTCGCCAATATCGACAGGGCTGGCATAGGTGTTTTATTTGAGCGTCTCGCCACTGTGAGCGTCTGAGCCTTGCCCCCCGTCCGGGAACGGTTTACGACCCTTTGACGCGATCTTTCAGGGAAGAAAAACATGGCCTCTGCTGTAGGTAAAAAAACCTCAAAAGTCTTTGTGTGGATCATCCTGATCCTCTTGATCGCAGGCCTTGCCGGATTTGGTGTCGGCGGGCTGGGCGGCACAATCAGATCAATCGGCAATGTTGGAGACACAGAAATTTCCGTGGTCGATTATCAACGCGCGCTGCAAGCGCAGTTGAATGCCGAACAGCAACGTCAGCGCCGCCCGATTTCGTTCTCTGAAGCCACGCAGAGCGGTCTCGATTTGCAAGTTCGCACCAATCTCGCGGCGACCGCTGCCCTGACCGAAGAAGTCCGCACCATCGGCCTGTCCGTAAGCGACGCCGAGGTGGCACGTGAGCTGCAATCAGTTCCAGCCTTCCAAGGTCCGTCCGGCGGGTTCGACCGCGAGGCCTATGAATTTGCACTGTCTCAGAATGGGCTCAGGGCCAAGGAATTTGAGGTTGAGTTGCGCCGCGCCTCTGCACGCCGCCTTTTACAACAGGCAATTACCGGTGGCATCACCTCGAACCCAACCCACAGCGCCACGCTGCTGAACTTTCTGGCGGAGCGGCGCAGCTTTCGCTGGACCAATCTGGACGAAAGCCTGTTGGTGACACCAAATGCTGCACCAAGCGATGCCGATATCAATAGGTTTTTCTCGGAAAACGAAGAGCAGTTCATGCGCCCCGAGACGCGCAACATTACCTACGCATGGCTGACGCCGGAGATGTTGCTGGAGCAGATCGAGGTTGAGGAGGCTGACTTGCAAGCGCTTTATGACGAGCGGGCAGGTGAATACAGCCAACCCGAGCGTCGCTTGCTTGACCGGCTGAGCTTTCCTGACGAAGCCGCCGCAACAGCCGCCAAAGCAGCCATCGAAGCGAATGAGCGGTCGTTTGAAAGCTACGTTCAAGAACGGGGTCTGACACTTGATGATGTCGATATCGGCGACGCCTCTCGCGACGCGCTCGACAAGAACGTTGCTGATGCCGTGTTCGCGATGACAGAGCCCGGCATTGTCGGACCAATCCCGACCTCTCTCGGGCCCGCACTCTTCCGGATCAACGCCGTTCTGGAAGCCAGCGAAACGCCGTTTGAAGATGTTCGGGACGAATTGCTTGCCGAAACGACTGCCGATCGTGCGCAACGCGACATTCTGGACCGGATAACCGAGATCGACGATCTTTTGGCAGGCGGCGTCACACTGGAAGAGATCGTGGAAGAGACACCGATGGAACTTGGCCAGATCGGTTTCCACGCCGAACAAAACGAAGGGATCGCCGCATATCCTGTGTTCCGTCGCGAGGCCGAAGCGGCCAGCGTTGACGACTTCCCACAGGTTTTTGAGCTAAGCGATGGCGGCATTTTTGCAATGCGGCTCGATGAGATCGTGCCGCCCACCCTGCCCCCGCTGGCAGAAATTCGAAATCAGGTGATCGACGCCTGGGACGCGGCCGAGACAACACGACGTTTGAGCGAACTGGCCGAGACCCTTCAAGCTCAGATGACAAACGGCACGCCGATGGAAGCCTTGGGTCTGAGCCCTCGGACGGAGACGGATTTGAGCCGTTCTCAATTCATCGAAGATGCACCGTTCGGCCTGCTTTCAGAGGTGTTCGGAATGGAGGCAAACGAGGTTCGTGTTGTGCAATCACCGAATGCAGTCGCTCTGGTCGAGATGACCAACATCTCTCCGCCTGATATGGACTCTGAGCAAAACCAACAGCTTCTGAGCCGTCTTGATGACCAAGCGAGCGCAACCTTTGCCGCCGATGTGTTCGAATTGTTCGGTGTGTCCACGCAAAACCGGCACGGGTTGCAACTTGATCAGACAGCGATCAACGCTGTGCATCAAGGCTTTGCGGTTGGCGGACACGGCGGAAACTAGGCGCTATGTCACTCTCACCCTCCTTTGACGCTTTCGCCTCGGCCTATGATGCCGGGGAAAACCAGTTGGTCTACACCCGGCTGGCGGCAGATCTGGATACGCCGGTCTCACTGATGCTGAAGCTGACGGGTGCGCAAACAGACAGTTTCGTGCTCGAATCCGTGACGGGCGGAGAGGTGCGCGGACGTTACTCCATCATCGGCATGAAGCCCGACCTGATCTGGCGCTGCAATGGAGACAGGTCCGAAATCAACCGGGCCGCACGGTATGACCGTGATGCGTTCGAGGCTTGCGAGAGCGATCCGCTGACGGCACTGCGAGAGGTGCTTGCAGAGAGCAAGATCAACATGCCCGCAGACCTTCCCGCCGCCTCGGCTGGATTGTTTGGATATCTGGGTTACGACATGATCCGGCTGGTCGAGCATTTGCCAAACATCAATGCCGATGTTCTGGGCGTGCCTGATGCTGTGATGACGCGGCCCTCCGTGGTTGTGGTGCTGGATGGCGTAAAAGGCGAAGTGATCGTCGTCAGCCCCGCTTGGGTCGGATCGGGTCTTTCCTCGAAAGCGGCCTTCGCTCAGGCCGCTGAACGGGTGATGGATGCCGTACGCGATCTGGAGCGCGCGCCGCCGGTGGATCGGCGCGATCTGGGTGACATCGTCGACGCGCCCGAGCCGGTTTCAAATTTCACCAAGGAGGCCTATTTCGAAGCTGTCGAGAAGGCCAAGGAATATATTCGCGCAGGCGATATCTTTCAGGTTGTCCCATCACAGCGCTGGACACAGGATTTCCCACTGCCGCCCTTCTCGCTTTATCGGGCGTTGCGACGGACCAATCCCTCCCCCTTCATGTTCTACTTCAACATGGGGGGCTTCCAGATCATCGGCGCCAGCCCTGAAATTCTGGTGCGGGTATTCGGCAACGAAGTGACGATCCGCCCAATCGCGGGAACACGTCCACGAGGAGCCACGCCGGCCGAGGATATCGCGCTGGAAGAAGACCTGCTCGCCGATCCAAAGGAATGCGCGGAACATCTGATGCTGCTTGATCTCGGGCGCAACGACGTGGGGCGTGTGGCCAAGATCGGGACTGTCGAGCCGACAGATAAGTTCATCATCGAACGCTACAGTCACGTAATGCATATCGTCTCCAACGTAATTGGTGATCTGAGCGAGGAACACGACGCGTTGTCCGCATTGCTGGCGGGCCTGCCCGCCGGGACGGTTTCCGGTGCGCCGAAAGTCCGCGCGATGGAAATCATTGACGAGCTGGAGCCCGAAAAGCGCGGCGTTTATGGCGGCGGCTGCGGGTATTTCTCTGCGGGTGGCGACATGGATATGTGTATCGCGTTGCGCACCGCTGTGGTGAAGGACGAGAAGCTCTATATTCAGGCGGGCGGCGGCATCGTCTATGACAGCGATCCAGAGGCCGAGTATCAGGAAACGGTGAACAAGGCCAAGGCCATCCGCGCTGCGGCCAAAGAAGCCGGGATTTTCCTCAAGTCAGGCAACTGACCGCCGCGCCCCGAAATTGTGATCGTGCGGATGTTTTCGTTTTGGAAAATTCGAGGTAGGCCTGATCTTCATAAGAAAACTATCGATCAGGGTCGGTCATGAACATTGTGTATAGGTTGTTTTCGGTCGTTCTGATCGGGGTCCTTCTGCAAGCCTGCACCGTGCAGGACGCAAGTGTCGGGAAAGCGCCTGCACAAAGCGATGTTCTGGCCCTGGCCGCCGAGATATCCGCGCTCGACCCCTCAATCGATCCCGCAGAAGCGCAACGCGCCGCACAGGTGACCTATGATCATACCCGCGCACTGGCCGTAGCCTATGAGATAACCGACCCACCCTTGATCCACAACGCCAAGGTTAATCGCGGTACCAAACCACGCGGCCTGTGTTGGCACTGGGCCGAAGATATCGAGACACGTCTGAAGGCTGAGAATTTTCAGACTCTGTCTTTGCACCGGGCGATTGCCAATCACGACAAGCCTTTCCTGATTGAACACTCCACAACGATCATCAGTGCGCGTGGCAAGACAATGTTTGACGGGGTCGTGGTGGACCCGTGGCGCAAGGGCGGCGTATTGTTCTGGGCCAAGACCACAGAAGACACGCGCTACGACTGGACACCTCGCCAAGAGGTTTTCGACTGGAAACGCGCCCGCGGTACGCTGGTGACACGGGTGGTCAGCGCGCAATAGGCCAAACGGCATACAATCGTATACGGTCTTTCCCCTGCCCGGAGGTTGCGTTATCACCCGGGCAAACGAATCCACCCATCCTCATGGAGGCCTCATGTCCAAGATCAAAGTAGAAAACCCAATTGTCGAACTCGACGGCGATGAGATGACCCGCATCATCTGGGACTTCATCAAGAAAAAGCTGATCCTGCCTTATCTCGATGTGGACCTGCTCTACTATGACTTGGGCATGGAATCGCGCGATGAGACCAACGACCAGATCACCATCGACGCGGCAGAGAAAATCAAGGAAATCGGCGTTGGCGTAAAATGCGCAACCATCACGCCAGACGAAGCCCGCGTGGAAGAGTTTGGTCTGAAAAAGATGTGGCGCTCACCCAACGGAACGATCCGCAACATCCTCGGCGGTGTGGTGTTCCGCGCACCGATTATCTGCAAGAACGTGCCGCGCCTTGTGCCGGGTTGGACTCAGCCCATCGTCATCGGCCGTCACGCTTATGGCGACCAATACCGCGCCACGGATATGAAGTTCCCAGGGCCCGGCAAACTCAGCATGAAATTCGTCGGCGAAGATGGCACCGTGATGGAAGAAGAGGTATTCGATGCTCCCTCTTCCGGCGTCTATATGGGCATGTATAACCTCGACAAATCGATCGAGGATTTCGCACGGGCCTCTTTGAACTACGGCCTTAGTCTTGGCTGGCCGGTATATCTGTCGACCAAGAACACGATCCTCAAGCAATATGACGGTCAGTTCATGCTGATCTTCCAACGCATCTTCGACGAGGAGTTCAAGGACAAGTTCGAGGCCGCAGGCATCACCTATGAGCACCGTCTGATCGATGACATGGTGGCCGCTGCAATGAAATGGTCCGGCGGCTTTGTCTGGGCTTGTAAGAACTACGATGGTGACGTGCAGTCTGACACGGTTGCGCAGGGCTTCGGCTCGCTTGGCCTCATGACGTCTCAGCTGATGACACCGGACGGAAAAATCGTTGAGGCCGAAGCGGCCCACGGCACAGTCACACGTCACTACCGTCAGCATCAGAAAGGCGAAGCGACGTCAACGAACTCCATCGCCTCGATCTATGCATGGACCGGGGGCCTGAAGCACCGCGCGAAACTGGACGGCAACGAGCAACTCAAGAACTTCGCGGAAACGCTGGAGAAGGTTATCGTGGATACAGTCGAAAGTGGCCACATGACCAAGGACCTCGCGCTTCTGGTTGGGCCTGATCAAAAGTGGCTAACCACCGAAGGGTTCCTTGAGAAGATCGACGAAAACCTGAACAAAGCGATGTAAGCAAAATCAATAAAGGCCCCTTTTCGAGGGGCCTTTATTTTTGAGACGATCTTCTTAGCACTTTGGGACCAAGCTGTTGACATGAGACTAGCACCTGCCCTACCCGTTAGCCCATGAAACAAATGTGCGTATCAGTTGAAATGTATTACCCGCAGCTCACATAGCTGCGGTTGTTTTGTTGTGAAAAATCCGCTGCCCTGACAGCGGTCCCAATCAAAGAATGACCTCATGCCGGGCGGCACATCAGGAGGTCGTCGAGATGACTAGCAAAATCGTGGAAGCACCCGCTAAGACGCTCGGGATCATCGGGTTTGGTGCGTTTGGCCAGTTGGTCGCGTCTCACTTGGCCGGCCACTTCACTATTTTCGCGTATGATCCTTCGCCGCAACATTACGATGTGGCGGCCAAGGCGGGTGTAGCGCGCAGCTCACTCCATGACGCCGCTCGTTGCGATGTCGTCGTAATCGCCGCCCCCGTCTCCAGGTTTGAAGAGGTTCTGACATCTGCCGGCACGGTTTGTCGCCCGGGCGCGCTGATTGTTGATGTGGGCTCTGTCAAAGTGCAACCTGCTGAACTCATGCACCGCCTTTTGCCGGATCATGTTGAGATCGTCGCTACGCACCCTTTGTTCGGCCCTCAAAGCGCACGCGATGGTATTTGCAACCTGAAGATCGCGGTTTGTTCTATACGCGGGCAGCGCCACCTGCGGCTTGCAGCGTTCCTGCGAAAGTGCCTTGGGCTAGAAGTGATCTTCACAACGCCCCACGACCACGACAAAGAGGCGGCTATGGTGCAAGGCCTGACCCATCTGATTGCCAAGGTACTGGCCAGCATGGGCCCTCTGCCGAGTCGTATGACGACGCGCAGCTTTGATCTGCTCGTCGAGTCCATTTCCATGGTTCAAAACGATGCGCCTGAGGTGTTTGAGGCCATTGAGAACGCAAACCCTTATGCGGCCGATGTGCGCCGTCAGTTCTTTGAGTTGGCAAATGAGCTGAGTGGCCGGTTGGGCACCGACCCATGAAAGAATATCTCTTTCCTTTTGCATCAACCCCGCTGAGACTGCCCTGAAAATCAGCACGGAAAGACGCCCATGCCTACCCATTACTTCTATCTGTTCTTCGCCGTAATTGCCGAGACTATCGGCACCTCCGCACTGAATGCCAGTCAGCAATTCACCAAATTCTGGCCTTCGGTCTTCGTGGTTATCGCCTATGCCATCTCGTTTTACCTTTTGGCGCTCACGCTGAAATACATGCCTGTTGGCATCATGTATGCGCTTTGGTCTGGCTTCGGTATTATCTGCATCGCGCTGATCGGTTGGCTCTATTTCGGCCAAAAACTTGATCTTGCCGCGGTGGCCGGTCTGGGGCTGATCATAGCGGGCATCGTTCTCATTCAGGTCTTCTCGAAAACGGCAGTACATTGAAGATCGCGGCGGTTCTTCTGGCTGCTGGCGCATCCTCCCGAATGGGCAGACGTGACAAACTGATGGAACCGGTGCGAGGCCGCCCGCTCCTGCAAGACCGGGTCCGAATGATGATGGACGCGCCGATTGATCTGACGATTGTTGTGCTGCCGCCTGACAAGCCCGAGCGTAACGCGGCTCTCGCTGAGCAAGACGTGCAATGCGTAGTCAACGACAAAGCCACCAGCGGCATGGCGTCTTCAATCCAAATCGGCCTCGCCGCGGTTCCACATGATTGCCTTGGTGCGGTAATAATGCCTGCGGATATGCCTAATATAACGGCCGACCATATTGCCTTGATGATCGCGACCTTCGCAGAAAATCCCACCAAGCTGCTGCGGGCCGCCGGACCCGTCGGCAAAGCCAAAAGTCCCGCACTGATCCCGCGCGATCTGTTTCCTGCCTTCGAGGCTTTGTCAGGGGATCAGGGCGGTCGCGCGCTGATGGCGCAATTCGCGGATCGCACTGAGGTTATCCCCCTTGATGGCACCGACCCCACGCTGGATCTCGACACGCCCGAGGACTGGGCGGCATGGCAGGCCTCGCAAACGCGTTGACACAAAAAACAAGGCCGCGCACGAAGCGCGGCCTTGTCTCACTTATTACCCAGTTCCCACCACTCACTAAACAGGTCGATAAGTGTGCTGCATTCTATTTGAAGAGCATCTTCGCCTCGTGCTTCTTCAAGGTCAGGCGCGCTGACGCATAGGCCTCACGCCCGCGCTTGCCCTGAAGTTCAGGGAAGAGTTCGAAAATCTCGTTGCGCTGTGCGTTGCCCAAACCTTTCAGAGAATAGTCTCCGGGCTGGAAGCTTTCCGTCCAAGCGCCGTTCGACAACACAACCTCGTGGTTGGCAAACATGAAGTGGATATAGGTGATCCCCACCGATTGGATGGACAACACCCCTTCGCTCGGGTTGATCAGGTGCTTGGCTGAGACCAGCACTTCGTTGTCGTCGAAATACAGCGGCACGCGGTCGTTGTTGACCAGCATCCGATGGTTCGGGCTGACCAACATGTCGCGCTCTGGCAGGCCATTTCCGAGCGATCCCTGCCGGATCAGAACCGGTTGCAAATGCGGGTTATTGCGCAATACACGGCCATCCATGCGCTTGGCCCCAATCCAGCGGATTTCCTGAATGCCATTGTCACGGGTGATGACCTTGTCGCCCACTTCAAGATCCTCAACGAGCATCTCTCCACGTGGCGTCGCAATGGAGGTTCCAGGGGTAAAACAGGGCACTATGTTCTCAATTTCACTGAAGTTAAGGGTTCCGATGACGTTGCCGCCAACACCATCGAGGAATTCGACCGTTCCGGAGGTACTGTCTCCGTCCGCATCAAGGGTCTGGTTGACGATGCGCAATGGTCCGGCGCCGGTCAGATCAAGCGTGTCGACATCGATCCCATCGGTCGAGCCGTCGATCACATCTCCGATGCCGTCCTCTGCACTGGTAACAAAGAAGGTGTCCTGATCCGCGCCGCCGGTCATGGTATCGGATCCTTGACCACCGATCAGTGTGTCGTCGCCCGTCCCACCGCCGATCTCGTCATCATCAAAACCACCGTCCAGAAAGTCATTGCCTGCGTCACCGTTGAGCGTGTCGTCATCATCGGCACCGAACACGACGTCATCACCAGCACCCGCATTGACCAGATCCTGACCATTATTCGGGCGGAGATCCGGGCTGAAACCACCCGTATCCTCATCAGTGATGTCGAGGTTGTCCGGGAAACCCAAATCCGGGTCGATCCCGGCATAGATGGTGTCATTGCCGTCGCCACCATCAATCGTGTCAGAGCCTTCGCCCCCAACGATCCTGTCATCACCATCGCCGCCATCGATCTCGTCGGCATCAATGCCGCCATCGATGACGTCATTGCCGGTGCCCCCGCTGATTGTATCGGCATCATCGCCGGTGCTGATCGTATCATTGCCCGCGCCGCCAGAGACCAGATCGCGGTCATTCTCAGGATCATCATCGGCGGGATACAGTCCGGGATAATCGATATCGGGTTGGGTCGCCTCCTCTGCCCCGGTCGTGATCAGATCGTCCCCGTCATTGCCCTCAACGACATCCTGACCAAACCCGGCATCGATGGTGTCGGCACCCATACCGCCAACCAGCGTGTCATCACCAGCACCGCCATCAAGGCTATCGTCACCTTCTTCGCCATAAAGCTGGTCGTCGCCTTCGCCTCCGATCAACGTGTCGTTGCCCGGCGCGCCGTCATCCACCACGGGCACATCAAAGAAAACATCCGTGACATTGATGCCGGAATTATCTGGCCCATTCTGGTCGTGGACAATCACAATCCGCGCAACGGGGCCAGCAATTGATACCAGCGTAGAATAATCCGGTGATGTATCGGCGGCATACCCGCCATTGCTGTCAATCGTGCCTGCCGTGGCATTCGTCGTGACTAAGCTGCCGCCCTCAAGGGCTACGTCTATTCGATTGCCATCAGCATCGAACGCTCTGACACGAACGAACCCGTCGCCATCGACATCATTGATCCGGAAGGAGACGTTCTGCACCTCATCCGAGAAGTCGAGACGATACTTGGCAGACCCGGCATCACCATTGGTAACCGAGTAGAGCGAGCTTTCGTCATTGATGCTTTCATCACCGGACTCGATGCCATCAATATTCTGGTCGTCGCTTTCAAATTCCGTGTCGGCAGAGCCGTTTTCACGCAGAATCCTGAAACTGACATCAACGCTGCCAGTGTTCTGGGTAAACCCGTCAAGGTCCTGACCATTGCCGACGCCTTGCTCTGACCAGTTCAGACTTTCGCGGGTCATGGAGCCCGCGCCAGCGCCGCCATAGTTGCTGTCCCCGAACACGATGTCATTGCCATCGCCGCCTTCGACCACGTCATTGCCGCTGCCGGCATAGATTTCATCATCCGCGTCACCAGCTTTGATGGTGTCGTCACCACCCAACGCGTCTACGATGTCATCATTGCCCTCTTCGCCGGGCAGGATCGCATCGAGATTGTCGATCTGATCGCCCTCCGGGTCACCGAGATAGCTGGTATCGATCAGCTCAGCCTCATTGGTGCCGTCGACCACGCCATCGCCAATCGGCGCTGCGCTGTCAGGCGTGCAATAGCAGAGGTTATCAATTGCGCCTGATCCCGTGAGGTTGACCTCCATCCGGGCCACGCCCTCGAAGGGCTCTCCTGTTGCGGGATCGGTCAACCAGACCGTGCCCTGACCGTTATTGCCAGTCACGGGAATATCGACAGTCCCAAGCAGGGCGCCGCTCTCGTCGAACAAGTTAACGCAGCCGCCAGCCTCTTCAATATCAAGCACGTTGAAATTGATGACTTCGCTGGGATCGGCAAAGTCGAATACAAAGGCTCCGCCCGACGCGTTGTCATCCGGGTCGCTGCTGTCTCCATCTTCCGACAGGATCAGAACATTGCCCAGATTGCCGGTCGCAAGGTCGCTGTCCCCTCCTGTTGGATGGGCGGTGTCGAACACCATGGGGGGCGTATGCGGATTAGTGGAACTTATCGTTACACCATCGGTGACAAACTGATCTTCGACGAACTCCCCAGCTCCAAGATCATTAAACGTCAGCAGCACATTGGGCATCTACATCTCCAGAACCCCTCCGCGCCCGACCGATACTACGGTCTGGAGAGATCCAGCTTCCTACACACACGCTTGCACTTTCACCTCACGCCGTCTGGACCGTTTCTGATCATTGGCCACGACGTCGGCGCGATTTCAAATATGCAAACGACACACTAAACACAGTCCGTTCCCAAACCCATTGGCAGTGATGACACCAAAAATTGCGGGCGCTGAAAACTCGTGTGCCGATTAGTCCGGGAGATTGGGCAAAGCCTGAGTGAAGGCTGTATGAGACAAGCGGCTTGGTGTCCCAAGCGCGCTTAAACGTCACTCCCAATCCCGTATCAGCAGCAGATACGTTATCAAGCGACCGCCCCCATGGCCTATGTCGTCACCCCCAGATGGGCTTTTGCTAAGGTAGCCAATGGCTGAAATCACAGGAAGTAAAAAATGTGCTCCATCTCCAAAAAAATATGTGATCTTCAGGGCCTTGCGCCGCAAGAATTACTTGTGAAGATGGCTCTCCGTCTGAACGGCATCTAGAAGTTTCACAGCCCGCCGGTTACTTCACCGGCTCAGGTCGCGGCCCAACCACAGCGGTCTTTCTTCAATGAAATCAGATTTATGGCGCGTGTTCCCCATGTGGAAAAATTGGCAAAAATTGGGTCTCTACTTACCTCCCAATCTGCCCACCTAAACCGCTCCAAAATCTGGGAGAAAAGTTTACCCAATCTGGGTTTGGAAAATTTAACCAAAAACTTCGTTTTTCGGTCGGCGAAAACAATGCGCGAAGAACATACAAATTGTTGAGCAATTGACAGGCATTCTTGCCAAATTCGATTCGAAACGCCTCGATCTCAAATCTTCAATGGTGGAATCACTTACCCTGAGTGAGGTACCATGAAACGCGATGCCTGCGCCGGTTCTGCGAAGAGAACGCGCGATGGTACCCGAGGCCGGACTCGAACCGGCAAGCCTTGCGGCGGGGGATTTTGAATCCCCTGCGTCTACCAATTCCGCCACTCGGGCACGAGAAAGCAGAAAACGTGGAATGTGTTTTTCTGCTGGCGCGAGAGTGGGCATACCCAAGCCCGACCAAGACGTCAATTCGCATAAATCCGTTGGAGCAAGTTTTTAGTAAACTGACCTCGGGTCTGGTGCGTATCTAATGTATAAAGGCAACGAGGGAGAGAGATCATGACACGACTGCTTGTGCTCATCGGCGCGCTACTGACGGTGGCTTTGCCCCTTCACGCCTTCACATTCAAGAATATTGACGGCGGCCTTCATGACCTTGATCAGTGGCGCGGCCAGCCTGTTCTGGTGGTCAACACCGCGTCGCAATGCGCCTTCACCCGCCAATACGATGAGTTACAGGCCCTGCAAGATCGCTACGGGCTGAACAAACTCGTCGTGCTGACGGTGCCAAGTGATGATTTCAATCAGGAACTGGCCACGGAGGATCAGGTCAAGGAATTCTGCGCGATCAATTTCAATCTGACGCTGCCCATGACGGAGATCACATCAGTTCGAGGCCGCGACGCCCATCCCTTCTACGCATGGGTTCGCAAGACCTCCGGCTTCGAGCCGCGTTGGAATTTCAACAAGGTTCTGTTGAATGCCGATGGCAAGGTACTTGCGACCTATGGCTCGAATGCAAAACCGCTCGGCCGCCAAATCACGCGCCAGATCGATAGAGCCATAAAGGATGCGGGCAGTTAAAGACGCGCCGCACTGAACGTGTCACAAGCCTGAATACGTGGATCTTTATAGCCGGTCGCGAACCAACGCTGCCTCTGCTCGGACGTGCCATGGGTAAACGTATGCGGGTTTGGCCGTCGCCCGGCATTGCGTTGCAGGGTATCGTCGCCAATCTGCTTTGCAGCGTTCACAGCTTCCTCGAGATCACCGTTCTCAAGGGACGCAAACCGGGCCTGCGCATAACGCGCCCAGAGGCCGGACAAACAATCCGCCTGCAATTCGATCCGCACAGAGATTGCGTTGCTCTCGGCCTGACTGACCTGTCGACGGATGCGATTGGCCTGGGCCAGAATGCCAAGTTCGTTTTGAACGTGGTGAGCGATTTCATGAGCGACCACATAGGCGGCGGCAAAATCGCCGCTAGCCCCAAGCTTGCGTGACATTGTCACGAAGAAATCCGTGTCGAGATAGGCCTTCTTGTCAACCGGGCAGTAGAACGGACCGGAAGCACCGTTCGCCCCGCCACATGGGCTTTGTGTTGCATCCTTGAACAGAACCAGCGTTGCGGGATTGTATGTCTCGCCCACTTGCTCACGAAAGACTTCGGCCCAGACCTCTTCAGTATCAGCAAGAACCACAGAGACAAACTGACCCGCCTGTTTATCTGCTTCGGTGATCTCGACATTCTCGGAGCTCGTCACCTGACCACCCAAGGGCCCGTTGCCCTGCAACAAAGGTGTGACGTCAATTCCCAGAAAATACCCGATCACGAGGACCGCAACGAGACCAAGACCACCTATGCCGCCAGCTTTTCCGACAGATCGCTGGCCGCGCCTGTCCTCGATATTGCGGCTTCCTCGGCGCCCTTTCCACTGCATGGTGTGATCCTCACTCTTGACCAGGGACAGGCCCCTGTGCTGCATACCATCAAAACGACGAGTGAGCAGATGATCAAGCGACTTTATGACTGGACCATGGGTCTGGCCGAACATCGGTACGCCCTTGCGGCGCTTGCAGTGGTATCATTTGCCGAAAGTTCCGTATTTCCCATTCCTCCCGACATCCTGATGATCCCGATGATCCTGGCCACACCCCACCGGGCCTTTCTGATTGCCTTTGTGGCCTTGGCCTCCTCGGTTCTTGGTGGTCTGCTGGGGTATGCCATCGGCGCACTCGCCTTCGAGGGGATTGGCCAGCCAATTCTGGCAATGCTGGGCAAGGGCGAGGCCGCTTTGGAATTCAACACGCGCTTCAATGATCTTGGGTTCTGGCCAGTTCTGATCGCAGGCCTGACCCCGTTTCCGTATAAAGTCATCACAATCATGTCGGGTTGGACCGGGATGCCACTGGCCACATTCATCATAACCTCGATCGTGGCGCGGGGCCTGCGGTTCTTCATCCTTGCGGCACTCCTGTGGAAGTTCGGCGCGCCGATCAAAGGCTGGATTGAACGCCGCTTCGGATTGGCGACCATTCTTTTTGTCGCATTGCTTTTGGGCGGATTTGGGTTGATCCGCTTCTTATGACTGCGCAACGCATAGCTTTGGCTGCCGCCGCGGGTTCGGCTTTTCTTCTCGCCGGAGCCTTCCTCTTTCAGCAACTGGGATACGCCCCGTGCAAGATGTGCCTGTGGCAGCGCTGGCCCCATGCGATTGCGATTATGTGCGGCATCGCGATCCTGTTGATCCCTGCTCGCATCCTGATGGCATTGGGCGCCGTGGCAACCGCTGTCACAGCGGGTCTTGGGATTTTCCACGTCGGCGTCGAGCAGAAATGGTGGGACGGCCCATCTGACTGCACGGGCAGCGGTTTGGGCTCGCTGTCTGGCGCTGATCTGCTATCGACTGACACGCTCGACAAGATCGTCATGTGTGACGAAATCGCCTGGTCTCTGATGGGGATATCCATGCCCGGCTGGAACGCGATCTTTTCGCTCATTCTTTGCGCGATGTGGATCGCGGCGTTCAGACGCGCCTGACCCTTGAACTGTTTCTAGGCCTCACGCGCGGGCTGCGCCGTTTCTACAAGACGTGCGAAGAATGACGCCCCGACAGGTGCCACATCATCATTGAAATTATAGGCTGAGTGGTGAAGTCCTGCACCCTCCCCCTGCCCCAGAAACAGGTAAGCGCCCGGTCGGCTTTCGAGCATATAGGCAAAATCCTCCGCGCCCATTTCGCGCCCGCGATCCGCATCGACCCGCGTCTCTCCAACAACCTGGCGCGCAACATTGGCGGCGAACGCTGTTGGCCCTTCATGGTTGACCGTCGCCGGATAACCCCGGTCATAGACCAGCCGCGCCTCCACATCGTAAGCCGCCGCATGGCCCGACACCAAGGCGTCTAGTCGCTGTTCGACCATATCCTGCACGTCCTTGTCGAACGTGCGGACCGTGCCGCAGATATATGCGTCGTCGGGGATGATGTTATCGGCGGTGCCAGTGTGAATTTGCGTGACCGAGACCACCACATCCTGGCGCCCGTCATGATTGCGGCTGACAATCGTTTGCACCCCTTGGGCAATGGCGACTGCGGCAATCACCGGATCCTTGGTGTCTTGTGGATAGGCTCCATGCCCGCCGACGCCTTTGATGAATATCTCAAACGTATCGACCGCGGCCATGATCGGGCCGGGTGTGGTGTAGAAGCTTCCTTCATCAGCGCCCGGCGTGTTGTGCAGCGCAAAGACCTCCGAGATATCGAACCGGTCCATGATCCCTTCTTCGACCATAACACCCGCGCCGCCCCCACCTTCTTCGGCAGGCTGGAAGATCAGCGCCACACGACCGGCAAAGTTGCGTGTCTCCGCCAGATAGCGCGCAGCCCCCAACAGCATGGTTGTATGACCGTCATGACCGCAGGCATGCATCTTCCCCGGCGTTTCGGACGCATAATCCAGACCAGTGGTTTCGGTCATCGGCAGGGCATCCATGTCGGCCCGCAATCCGATAGTGGGTCCAGGGCCCCTGCCCTCGATAATCGCGACCACACCCGTCTGTGCAATCCCTTCGTGGATATCATCCACACCAAATTCCTTCAGACGTTCCACCACGTAACTGGCCGTCTTATGGCACTCAAACTGAAGTTCGGGATTGCGGTGCAACCAACGTCGCCAAGTCTTCATGTCATCCGCAAAATCGGCAATTCGGTTGATGACTGGCATCTGTCTCATCCCTCTGGTTAGGTGCAGTTCAGACCTTAGCCAAAAGCTGGAGCCGCGCAATGACAGACCTCCACCAAGATGCCTCGCGTCCGATGGATCGCCTGCTGGAAATCATGCGACGACTGCGCGACCCGAAGTCAGGTTGCCCATGGGATATCGAGCAAAGCTTCGAGACGATCGCACCATATACGATCGAAGAGGCCTATGAGGTCGCAGACGCGATAGAGCGCGAAGACTGGGCTGAGCTCGAAGGTGAGTTGGGTGATCTACTGCTGCAAACTGTGTATCACACCCAGATCGGCCAGGAGGCCGGGCATTTCGACTTTGCGTCCGTCGCGAACGCGATTTCCGACAAGATGGTGGCGCGACACCCTCATGTGTTTGGTGATGAGAACCGCAACAAATCAGCCGACCAGCAGACCGCGGATTGGGAAGCGATCAAGGCCGCGGAACGGGCGGGCAAACAGCAAAGCGGCACACTCGATGGTGTTGCACGAAACCTGCCTGCGCTCACAGGCGCGGTGAAACTGCAAAAGCGCGCGGCTCGCGTGGGGTTCGACTGGCCGTCTACAGATCAGGTGCTCGACAAGCTCGTTGAAGAAACCCGCGAATTGACCGAAGCGCGCGACACCCTCACTCAAACCGAAATCACCGAGGAATTTGGCGATCTTCTGTTTGTCATGGCCAATCTCGCGCGGCATCTGAAAGTAGACCCGGAGGAAGCGCTCCGCGCCGCCAACTCCAAATTCACGCGCCGCTTTCAACAGGTCGAGGCGAAGCTGGCCCAAACCGGCAAACATCCCACGCAAAGCACGCTGGAAGAGATGGACAGCCTGTGGGATACGGTCAAAGCCGAAGAACGGCAGTGACCCGCGAACCATCAATGCCGCTCAGCGTCCTTTGAACAGCGACCCCAGGACGCCACGCACAATGGCAGTACCGGCCTTGGTTCCCAGCGAACGCATCATTGATTTCGCAAAGGCTTCACCAACGGAGTCGCCACGCCGCGAGCGGGTGCGCTTACGTGTGGATTTCGAAGTCGACCGTCCGACACGATTGCCCGAATATCGCCGCCCCGTCTGATACTCGCGCTCCCGCGCTTCCATCTCCTCCTCGCGGCGTTCGGCTTCCTCGGCCTCTTTCGCAGCCTTCTCCGCACGCGACTTGAGCATCTCGAAGGCGGATTCACGATCAAGGGTGGTGTCGTATTTCCCGGCCACGGGCGAGCTGTTCAGAGCGGCACGACGCTCGATCTGACCAATCGGCCCCAATTGCGATGATGGCGGTCGGATCAGCGTGCGCTCTACAACGCCGGGCATACCCTTCTTGATCAGAAACGACGTAACGGCCTCGCCCACGCCCACTTCCTTGATCGCATCCTCCACATCAAAACGCGGGTTCTCGCGATAGGTGTCAGCCGCGGCGCGCAGGTCCTTCTGGTCTTTGCGGGTAAACGCGCGAAGCGCATGTTGCACGCGGTTGCCAAGCTGGCCCAGAATATCTTCCGGAACATCTGCAGGGTTCTGTGTGATGAAATAGACCCCTACCCCTTTCGAGCGGATCAGGCGCGCCACCTGTTCAACCTTATCGACCAGAGCCTTCGGCGCATCCTCGAACAGCAAATGGGCCTCATCGAAGAAGAAGACAAATTTGGGTTTGTCCGGATCGCCCACTTCGGGAAGCATCTCGAACAGCTCAGAGAGCATCCATAACAGGAACGTGGCATAAAGACGTGGCGCCGACATCAGCTTGTCAGCCGCCAAAATATTGATTTGGCCCCGACCGTCCGCCCCGACGTGGAACATGTCTTCCAATTCCAGCGCTGGCTCTCCGAAGAACTGCGCGGCACCCTGATTTTCCAACACAAGCAACCGGCGCTGAATGGCCCCGATGGAGTTCGGTGACACAAAGCCATAGCGCAGTGCCAGCTCCTTGGCATGTTCACCAACAAACACCAGCAGGGACTGCAGGTCTTTCAGGTCGAGCAACGGCAAGGCTTCCTCATCGGCCACTCGGAACGCGATGTTGAGAATGCCTTCCTGCGCCTCTGACAATTCCAGCAGACGCGACAGAAGCAACGGCCCCATCTCCGATACGGTCGTGCGCACGGGGTGGCCCTGCTCGCCATAAAGATCCCAGAACGTCACCGGAAACCCTTCATAGCTGTAATCGTCGAAACCAATTGTGCCGGCTCGCTCCATAAAGGGGCCGTGCAATTTATGACTTTCCGAACCAGCAACCGCGAGCCCAGAGAGATCCCCCTTCACGTCGGACATGAAAACCGGCACGCCCTGCTTGGAGAAGCTCTCGGCCAGAATTTGCAATGTGACCGTCTTCCCGGTTCCCGTTGCACCTGCAATCAGGCCATGGCGGTTCGCGTATTTCAGCGTGAGATACTGCTTCTCGGCATAGTTCTCACCGCCACCGCCTACAAAAATACCCGGATTGTCTGACATGCCTGTCCCCTTGGTCAAATCGTTCAGCGCACAATAAACTGTTAACCTCTTTGTGCCAGTCTCATCTAATGTCGTTTGGTTGAATAGTGTGCCTGCGGCATGATTTCCTCCCTGTTGACTGGCCGTGTCTTTGGACACGGCCTTTTTTTCGGGTCAAAGCTGTTCAACTTTTGCAATTTCACCGGGAAAGCTGTTGACCGACACTATTTGATCGCCTAGCGTCTCGGCATAAGTCGGCCAGTCCGACGGGGAGAGAATTGAAAAGGGGTTGCTTCGGCGGCCCTTTTTCTAATTTGGGCACCCTCTCGCACATGTTCGGCACGACTTGCATTTCCCGACTGACACGCCATTTCTGTCATGCTAAACCCGGCCAAAATTCGATTTAATCTCAACGAGGTCTTATGTCTGATCTGCTGAAAACGCTTCTCGTCGTGTCGCTTGTAAGCGTCGCATCGCCAAGCTTTGCACAAACCACAACCACGGACGGTGATACCACCACGGAGGCTGAGGCCGAGACTGACGCGCCAGAGCAGCGCGCCGATGGGCTTGAGACAGGCGCACCCGCAGGTCCGCAGGTCGGTGAAACCTACCGCGTCTCCGAGCATGGCGACTGGGAACTTCGCTGCATTAAAGCACCGGAAGGTCAGAAAGACCCCTGCCAGCTTTATCAGCTCTTGCGTGACCAGAACGGAAACTCCGTCGCTGAGATCAACCTGTTCAACCTGCCTGCTGACGACAAACTTGCCGGTGGCGCGACCGTTGTGACACCGCTTGAAACGCTTCTGACCCGCAACGTAACCCTGTCGGTCGATGGCGGTCAGGCAAAAGTTTATCCGTTCACGTTCTGCACCGAAGTCGGATGTTTCGCCCGTGTCGGCTTCACCGCTGGCGACATCGCATCATTCAAGCGTGGCAAGTCCGCGAAAATTCAGATCGTTCCAGCACAAGCTCCGGATCAGACCGTCGATCTGACGATGTCGCTGAGCGGCTTCACCGCAGGGTTTGAAGCCGTGACAGAGGCCACCAAAGTCGCCGAATAATCTCGGATATCAACACCGGAATATGAATGGCCCCGTCGGAAACGCCGGGGCTTTTCTTTAGCCTCTGTCAAGCCGTGCGCGTCGCCCCCCGCGTCGTTTGGCGTCAGGCGCAGTCGATAGCCCTTCGCGCAATGTCAGCGTCATGGGATGGTCGTCCGGCTCCGCACTGTAGCGGTCCAACAAAGTTGAAATCGACTGCTTGAGGTCCGGGCCTTGTGGCATCGACAAAGCCCAGTCGAGAAAGATCGACCGACATTCACCGGCGGTTATTCCGTCGATCCGATAGGCCTCCCGGATCAAACCCTTGGGATCAGTTGCATCACCCGTCATTTTAAACCTCTAACGATCGTGCTTTTCCGCAGCGCTATCACGCTCGGCGTCGTCACCAAGAGCCAAATTCACCAGTTTTTCAGCCTGTTCACGACATTCTGCCAGCCTCGCCTGCAAATCGCTCAGGCTTTCTGCCCCACAATCGCGCAGGATCATCGCCGCTCCCCCCAGCCCTAATTCCTCCGGCTCGACCGCGCGATCCGTGATCAGGCGTCCGGCCATCTGAAATCTCCAGAATAACTGGTGCGCCTTGCTCAACTGTGCGGCCTCTGCCTGCGCGACCCAACCCAACTCCGCCGCGCAATCCAGATTGGTCTTCACCGAATGAGAAGCGTTTCCCGCCACGACACATGCCGCTTGTGCCAGCAATTCGATATCTTTCTGCCCGCCAGGGCCTTCCTTGAAGTCCCACATCACAGCTTTGCGCCCAGCCTCAACCAGACGTGTCCGCATCTCCTGCGTTTCCTGCCTGACCTGATCTGGGGGATGGCCTGCGGCCAGAACGCGCCTCCGGATCGCCTCGATATCGGCCGCCAGATCATCTGCACCGGCCACCACTCGCGCGCGCGTCAGGGCGAGATGCTCCCAAACCCAGGCCTCGTTCATCTGATAGCTTTCGAACCCCGCCAGCCCCACGGCAACCGGACCTGCTCGACCAGAAGGTCGCAACCGCAGATCAACTTCGTAAAGCTTGCCTTCTGCTGTGGGGGCTGTCAGCGCGGTGACCATCATCTGGGTCAGTCGCGCGAAGTAAGAGACAGTCATCAGGGGGCGTGCCCCGTCAGAGACCTCAACCCCCTGCGCGTCATAGATCATGATCAGGTCGAGGTCAGAGGCCGCATTCAAGGCGCCTGATCCGAGAGAGCCCATTGCCAGAATAGCAGCGCCCCTGCCCGGAGCCGCACCATGTTTGGCTGCAAATTGCTTTGAAACACAGGGAAAGACCCCCCTGATCACGGCCTGTGCCAACTCGGCATATTGCGCGCCGGCAGTCTCAGGCTCGATCAGGCCGCGCAGATGATGCACCCCAACCCGGAAATGCCACTCCTTCTGCCAGCGGCGCGCCTCATCCAGCTGTGCCTCATAATCATCGAGCCTCGCCAAAATTGCCTGCAACTGCTCGACCAATCCATCCAGCCCCGGCCAGGGCGAAAAGAAATCCCCCCCGATCACCGCATCGAACACGCCCGCATTGCGAGACAGATACCCCGCCAGCGCCGGGGAGGTCGCACAAATATCTGCAATCAGGCGGGCCAGCTCCGGGTTGGCCTCGAACAGAGAGAACACCTGGACGCCAGCGGGCAGTCCCGACAGGAACCGTTCAAACTGCGAGATCGCCTCTTCCGGGTTGGCGGCCTTGTTCAACTCCGCAAGGATGTTCGGGAAAAGCCTGCGAAATATCTGTGTCGCACGATCGGACCTGAGTGCCGGGAAAGCCCCCCACCTCGCCAAGTAGCGCGAAACATCCTGCCCTTCTCCGTCCTGATCGTCGGGCGCAAAGAACGGCTCGGTCAGGCGCGCAACATCGCTCAGGCGCTGTGTCAGGGTGCCCTGCAACGCCTCGACATTCTCAACGCCCATCATATGAGCCAGCCGCTCGAACCCCTCCGGCGATTTCGGCAAGGCATGGGTCTGCGCATCCGCAATCATTTGCAGGCGATGCTCAACTTCCCGATGATCGCGATAGGCTTTGATCAGCGCCTCGCTGTGCTCTGTCTCAATCCAGCCCGCGGCCGTCAGGCGCTTCAGCCCCTCAACCGTGCCACGGACACGCAAACTGCGATCTCTGCCGCCCGCGATGATTTGCCGGGTCTGTGTGAAGAACTCTATCTCTCGAATACCACCGCGCCCCAGCTTCAGATCGCGCCCGGCCAGCGCATCCCCGTAGAGGCCTTTGTGCTCGCGAATACGCAGCCGCATGTCATGGGCATCTTGAATGGACGCAAAATCGAGATGCTTGCGCCAGATAAACGGATGCAAGCGGTTCAAAAACCGCTCACCCGCCGCGACATCGCCCGCACAGGCCCGCGCCTTGATGAACGCCGCCCGTTCCCACGTGCGGCCAACGCTTTCATAGTAATTTTCCGCGGCCTCCATCGCGATACAGACCGGCGTGACCGAGGCGTCCGGCCGCAACCTCAGATCGGTGCGAAAGACGTAACCTTCCGATGTGACATCCGACAGCAGGGCCATCAGCGCCCGCGTAATCCGCACATAAGCGGCGCGCACATCTGAATACTGGTCCGGCATGAACCGGGTCTCGTCAAACAGACAGATCAAGTCGATATCGGAGGAATAGTTGAGCTCACCCGCACCCATCTTGCCCATCGCCAAGATCACATACCCACCCGCATCGCGCAGATCATCTTCGCTCAGAAAGCCCAGCTTACCGCGATCATAGGCTTGCCGCATCAGCGCGCGCAGCCCGACATCACAGGCCGTATCCGCCAGATCCGTCAGCGCCTGCGTGACCGTCTCCAACGGCCAGACGCCACCCAGATCACAAATGGCAGCGATCAGCGCCACCCGGCGCTTGGCCGCCCGCAGACTGTCTTTCAGGCCGTCGATCCCGTGGCCCTTAAGCTCCGACAGAACGCCCTCCAACGCCTGCTCGGGTGAGCTTTCCAGCGCAGAGCGCAGCCAGGCCTCCTCGCGCGCCAGCAATCCCGCCAGATAGGTCGAGCAACTGGCCGTCGCGGTCAGAAGGCGCTGTGTCGGTGCGGGCAAATCTGACCACTGTGCTGCGGCATCAGCCGCAATATCGTCTTGGTACGGCACAGGCCAACGCGTGATGCGATCAGAAAATTCCATACGCAAGGATGGGATCAGGCTGGCCAAAAGGTCAACCAGCTCTTGCGCTTCGCTGCAGTGCTTGGCACTCCTAGCCGATGAGCAAAAGTTTGAAACGAGTAAGCGCGGCGCTGGAAGCCGCAGGCTTCACACCTGAGATAATGGAAACCGGGGCGGATACACGCACCGCGCAGCAAGCGGCGGATGTTGCGGGCTGCCATCTCGATCAAATCGCGAAATCGATCATCTTCCGGGGAGAGACTTCCGGCACCGCCATTCTCTTTCTGACAGCCGGCGGAAATCGCGTTGATGATGCAAAGGCCAGCATTGTAGCGGGTGAGCCTTTGGGCAAAGCTGACGCATCGCTGATCCGGGCGCAGACGGGGTTCGCGATTGGTGGCGTTTCTCCGGTTGGCCATCTGAATCCGATCCAAGCCTTTCTCGACCCGCGCCTGACCGAATTTGACGTGATATGGGCAGCCGCTGGCACGCCGCACCACATCTTCCCCATCGCCCCGCAGGCATTGACGGAATTGACGGGCGCGGAACCTGCCGACTTTATCGCTTAGCCAGAAAATCCAGCACGGAACGCGCAGCACGAAGGCCCGGGGCCTGTCCACCGCGCCCAAGGCGGTCCATGGTCAGGCGTCCTGCCTCCAGTTGCGCCAGCCGGGCGGCGTCATCTGTCAATAGGCTGACCAGCGCCCCCGCAATTGCGTCCGGTTTGCAATCCGGCCCAAGAAATTCCGGGATCACCCGCGTATCTGTTACCACATTTACCAATGTCACCGTATCGATCAGGAATTTCCGCTTGGTGATCTCGAAGGTCAGCCAGTTCATCTTGTAGGCGATCACCATCGGCGTCTGGGCTGCGGCCAACTCCAGCGACACCGTGCCCGACGCCGCTAGAGCCACATCAGCAGCGGCAAAGGCTGCGCGTTTTTCGGCATCACTGGTCGGTTCGAGAACCCTCACATCGACGGGCCACCGTTCTGCAACGTCGCGCACCATGCTGGCCACAGCAGGTGCTGCCGGAACCAGAAATTTCGCATCAGGCAGGTCCTTCTGCACAGATGCAATAACCTGGCCGAAAATAGGCGCGAGCCGTCCAACCTCGCCCCGGCGCGAGCCCGGCAGGACAAGCACAACCGGTCCTTCACCCATCTCCGACCTGATTGCTTCCACTTGCTCTGCATCAGCCTCTGGCTGTCCTGCAACCGGATGCCCCACGAAATCGCAACTCATCCCGGCCGCGCGCATCAAGGGCGGCTCAAATGGGAAAAGCGCCAGCACATGCTCGATCATCCGTGCCATCTTCTGCGCGCGATGCGGACGCCACGCCCAAACCGTAGGAGCCACATAATGAATGGTCGGAATATCGGCGCCTTCGCGCAGTTTCTTTGCCACCCGCAGGCAGAAATCGGGACTGTCGATAGTGATCAACGCCGCAGCTCCGGAGGCAATAATATCTTCTACCGTTTCATCACGACGCCGGAACAGCCCGCGAAGCTTTGGCAAGACCTCGGCCAGTCCCATGATCGACAATTCATCCATCGGAAATAGGCTTTTCAGCCCTTGTGCCTGCATCAAGGGACCGCCGACGCCCGTGAACTCGACATCCGGTCGCTCGACCTTCAACCCTTTCATCAGTTCGGCGCCAAGCGCGTCACCCGACGGCTCGCCTGCAACCAGATAAAGCTTCACTCTTTCACCCAGAAAAACAGGTCGTGCTGATCCGCCAGTTGGACGCAGGCGGCGTGATCAATCACCATGACAGATCCCGCTTCAATCACGATACCTTCCAATTGCACTTCGATGGCGCGTAAAAAAGTCTGCGGCCCGACGGTCGGCATATCCACCCGCCGATCCTGACCGGGCTTCGCAGCCTTGACCAACACACCTCCAGCGGGAAACTTCGGGTCGCGGCGCAACTCCCCAAACCGCGTCGCGTTGCCCGTCCCGGTCAAATAGTCCACCGCCAGCCCCAGCGGATCATCCCATGTGCTGTCGTTATTCAGCAATGCCGCTCCGGCGCCCTCAGAGGGAACCATCAGCGAGCGCATCATCCAATCCGTTCCACCCAAGGCTTCGACCGCCAAAGCCTGTCCGTGCGACACGATGCAGGATTGGCCCAGATCAACGGCGCCCATCGCTCCGATAATATTGATCCCGCGTTCGGTATCTTTTTGCTGTTGTTCTGTGGCAGTGAGTTTGCCCTGAAACCCGGCTTTGGGCAGCAAATCCGGGACAAGTTCATGCGCCGCTACGGGTTTGATGCCCGTCTCCTCGAAGAAACTGAGAACCGCCCGCAACGCACCATCGTCGCCCGATTGCAGCGCCCCCATCAGCCGCGGCACCAGTGGCATGGTGGCAGCATCAATGGCAGACGGGTCCACCTTCGGACGAGAGATCGCTCCCACCAGACAAACCTCTGTCGTGCCATAGCTCTTGAGCTCTGCAATCAACGAGCCAAGTGTCTCGATGCGAAACTTGATCGCCGGACGGTCGCCGCGTGCCGTGCAGGGATATCCGTCCAATTCACAGATGCGAAACGCGCGCCCCTCGTTTTCGAGATGACGGATTACCAAACCGGGCAGCGCACCCTCTCCTGCGATCAGTGCAAGGCTCATCAGACTATCTCGGCGTCAGGAACGACCGATCCGTGTCGCCCAGGATAAAGTCCACAACCTCTTGCACATAGGCGCTGTCTGTCTCCTCCGACAAGCGATGCGCACGATCCTGAAACGCCCCATCGCCCTGCCGCAGCATCTGATAGGCCGCGCGCAAGGCAGTGATATCAGCCCGCGCCACACCCGAGCGCTTGAGACCCACATAATTCAGCCCGTCCAACTCACCACGCGGGGACTGCACCAAGCCGTAGGGAATGACATCATTGGTCACCATCGTCACCGCGCCAATAATTGCGCCACGCCCAATACGCACAAACTGATGGATGCCAGACAGACCACCAATGATGACCTTGTCCTCGATCACACAATGGCCCGCCAGTGCAGCCTGATTGGCCATGATCACTTCATTTCCGACGATAGCATCATGGCCCACATGAGCACCCGTCATGAACAGACAGTCATCGCCCACTCGGGTCACACCTCCGCCCCCTGACGTGCCGGTGTTCATCGTCACACCCTCCCGGATGCGATTGCGACGACCGACCTCAAGGCGCGTCATCTCACCCTCGAATTTCAAATCCTGCGGAATTTCCCCGATGACCGCAAACGGGAATATGACCGTCTCTTCGCCAATCTGCGTGTCACCAGTGACGACAGCATGTGATTTCAGCTCCACGCGATTTCCCAAAACGACATTCGGGCCGACCGTGCAGAACGGACCGATCTTCACGTCCTGGCCAAGCGTCGCCCCCTCTTCGATCACCGCTGACGGGTGGATGTCTTGCGCCATTGCGCGCTACTCCTTCGGCATATCCATCATGGCGGTAAACTCTGCCTCGGCCGCCATTTCGCCATCGACCGAGCCCACGCCCTTAAACTTCCACACCTTACCACCGGGCTTGCCTCGAGTGACAGTCACATGAAGTTTCAAAACATCACCGGGACCAACCTTGCGCCGGAACTTACATCCATCAATCGCCATGAAATAGACCAGCATGTCCTTATCGGCCAAATCCATGGTGACACCGACCATAACGGCAGCGGTTTGCGCCAGAGCTTCGATGATCATCACACCGGGCATGATTGGTGTTGCAGGGAAATGACCCTGAAAATGCGGCTCGTTGAACGTCACATTCTTGATACCTACAGCACTTTCGCCGGCAACGATGTCTTCTATCTTGTCCACCAAAAGAAACGGATAACGATGCGGAATGATGCGTTTGATCAGATTGATATCGGCACTTGTCTGCGTCATGATCTCTGTCTCCTCCCTGAGTGGATTAAGTGCTAGCAGCGCGAAGATGGCGGCACAAGACGCGCCTAGTTGTCCTGTGGGCTTGGAACGTCCGCATTTGGATCCGGCCGTTGAACGGGTTGCGGGCCGGTTTGTGCAGGCGGCGCCGCTTCGCCCAATTCCGCGTTAACGCGCTCGATCGCCGCGTCAGTAATGTCAATTTGCCGAACAGAGAAAATAACCGCGTTGTTGTTCAGGATCGCTACAGCGCCAGTTTCCTCGACCATGCTCAGCAACACCGGAAAGGCCAACTCGAAAAAGCGCGCACGTTCACGATCTGCCTGATTTCGAATGGCGTTGGCCTTGCGGTCCTGTGCCTGTCGAATTCCGGTAACCCGTTCGTCAAAATCCTCAGCCAGCAACCTGAATTCAGCGGGTTCCATCGCCGCGCGTTCGTCTGTCAGACGCTGCTCTTCCTCAACCAAAGCCGCTTCGATATTCCTGTTTTCGGCTGTCAGTTCGGCCGACGCCGCTTCCAGTTCTCGCTGAACCCGTTTTCCGAAATCCGATGAGACATAAAGCCGGTCCTGATTGAGCGTCAGAACCGGGCTGATGTTTTGGGCATGAGCCTGAAAGGCGAAGCCTGCAACCGCCGCCAGACAAAGGCCGCGCCACATGGGCTAGAACCGTGTCGAGACAGTCAGGTCGAAGCTGCGTTCCCGGTCGTAGTCTTCTTTGACCAGAGCTTTCGAGAAGTTGAAACGCAACGGACCGATCTGTGTATCCCAGAAGACCGAGAAACCCACGACAGACCGAAGTCTCAAGCTATCATCAACGACCCCACCGGGTTGCGTCGCACCCGCCGTTCCAGCGACATCATCAAGCCCCCAGACAGAGCCTACGTCAAAGAACAGACCACCGGTGATCCCGTATTCCTCTGGCAGCCCAAGCGGGAACTCTGCCTCAAGGCGCGCCACAGCGAAGAAGTTACCGCCAAGCGCGTCACCATTGGCCGAGTCGCGATCTCGGGGACCGACACCGGCACCATCAAAGCCGCGCATCCGGCTGGTATTGAGGAAGTATCTTTCGCTGATCCGAGAATTGCCAGTCAGACGTGTCAGTGCGCCGAACTCAAACGCTGCGCGCAACGTGACCTCTTCCCGGGCAACCAATGTCTCCGCTGAGATCAGACCATCTGTCTTGATATAACGAACATCGCCACCCAGACCCGCATATTCCTGCCCGAACCGAAGCAAAACACCGGAAGTCGGGTTAAGGCCCGAACGGCGCGTGTCATAGGAATATGTATAGCTCAAAGACGATGTCGTCTGCGATCCGGCATCCCGCTGAATGATCGGCGACACATTTGCTGCAACATTTCGGACCGTGTCTTTTGACACGCGGTAACCAAGCCTTAGCCTGCCGTTTTCGCTGACCGGAAATTGCAGGAAGGGTGAGAACCCGACATTGCGCGTATCGTACTGAGCGAACTCTGCTTCCGTCGTCTGATAATAGGCCGTCAGGCCAAATTCCAGATCACGCCCGAGAAAGGCGGGCTCAATGAATGTCACCGACGTATCTTGCGTGTCAGACCCCGTGTCAAAGGAGAAAGACAATCGCTGTCCACGGCCCAGAAAGTTTCTCTCGGAGAAGCTGATGTTGAACCCGACCCCGCCAACAGAGCCATAGCTTACGCCGAAGCCCAGCGACCCGGTGGTCGTTTCTTCGACATCGACATCCACGATAACTTGCTCAGGGCTTGACCCCTCGCGTGTGTTGACGTCGGCCACGGTAAAGTAGTTCAGCGCCCGGATACGCTCAGCCGCATCGCGGATTTCGCGTGGATTAAACGGATCACCTTCGACCGTGCGGAACTGGCGGCGCACCACGCGGTCAAGTGTGGTCTCGTTGCCTTCGATATCGATACGTTCGACAAATACTCTTGGGCCACGCGTCACCACAAATTCGATGTCCAGCGTCAGTGCCGCATCATTGCGCACCACCCTTGGCTCGACCCGAATAAAGTTCAGACCTTTGCGCAAAGCCAGTCGTTCCATCCGTGTGATGGTGTTCTCAATCTTGGCCGGCGAATAAGTTTGGCCGGTTCGAATGCGATTGACGGCGGCGAACTCATCTGGGTCGATTTCGGTCAGATCGCTCGTTGTGGTGATTTCGCCAAAGCTGAACTGCTGACCTTCCTGCACCTTGAAGGTGACGAAGAAGGCGTCGCGCTCACGCGTGATTTCAGGTGTTGCCGACAGCACCTGAAAATCGACATAGCCACGCGACAGATAGAAATCGCGCAGAAGCTGACGGTCGAACGCGATACGATCCGCAATGAATGTGTCGCTCTGGATGATTGCTCGGAAAATACCGGCCTGCTTACTTTCAACGACGCGGCGCAAACGGCGATCAGAGAACGCCCTGTTTCCGACAAAACTGATGCGCTCAAGCTCTGACACGCGGCCTTCGGCCACTTCGAATACAAGATCGACACGGTTTTGGCTGCGCGGAATGACGCGCGGGGTGACCGTGGCGGCCACGCGACCTGCCTGCCGGTAAGCCTCGGTGATCAATGCGGCGTCGGCCTCGGCAGTTGCCGGGTTATAGACGCGTCGCGACTGCGACTGGATCAGGCTGGCCAGATCTTCGTCCTTGAGACGTTGGTTGCCCTCGACATTCACGCGGTTGATCGTCGGGTATTCCTTAACCGACACCACCAGTGTTCCGCCCGTCGGGATCAGATCTGCCGTTTCAAAGAGACCCGAGCGTTGTAGGCGCTGCACCGCGTCGTTCAATTGGCCCGCCGAGACAGTCTGTCCGGGTGAGAGGCGCAGAAAACTCAGGATCGTCGCATCCGACACCCGTTGGTTTCCCTCAATCTGAACTTGGCTAAACTGAAATGCCTGTGCCTGTGCAACATTCACAGAAACCGCCGACACAGTGATTGCTCCGGCTCCCAGAACCGCAACAACTGACAGAGATTTCAAAATGTGGCTCAGAGTCCGCGTCGCTGGTGCGATCTTCATTTTCTTCTGATCCCGCTCTAACACTCAATATGTTGTGAACCTAGCTACCCCGAGTCCCTTCGGTTGTCAAAAGCCCAAACAGCAAAAAACGCCTGCGGCGAGGCAGGCGTTTTCCGAGATTATTGTGTATCGGAGGCCTTAAAGGCCAGACAGGTAGGCTGCTGCGCTCATTCCTGCGAAAATGGCCATCGGCCACAAGAAACGATCAAAGTTCAAAAGAACCAAAAACTTAAGCCCCGAAAATCCGTCGTGTATATGTTGCATGGCTACGATTCCCTAAGAAAACGACACCGTTAACCTATCTTCGGATTGGGGCGGAAATGCGGCAAAATCAGGGGCAGAACAGGTCATTGGACAGCGCAAAGACCATCAATGAAAGCAACAAAGTCAGCCCGCCCATCATCAAAACCTGCAATGCGCGGTCGCTTGGCGGCGCGCCAGTGACAGCCTCATACGCGTGAAATACAAGGTGCCCGCCATCCAGAACCGGGATCGGAAACAGGTTCAAAAGACCGACAGCCGTGCTCAACACCGCGATGAACCAGATAAACTCGGTCAGTCCCTGGCTGGCCATATCGCCCGAGGTCTGCGCGATACCAATCGGCCCCTGAATATTACACGAGCTGATTGCCCCGGTGATCATGTGCCAAAGCCCTGAAAGACTGGATTGCGCAATAAACCAGGTTTGGTTCACACCACCCCAGATCGCTTCGCCGATCCCCAGTGTTTCGCGGGGTGGCTCAAAAAAGGCACCGCCGGAAAACCCGATCAGCCAGCGCTTCTCGAACCCGTCCGCCGTTGGCAGATCCCGTTCGCGGGGCGTCAGCGTGACATCAAAAGTCTCTCCACCCCGCCACACGGTCAGCGCCATCGGCGCACCCTGCCCGGCTTTTGCCGCATCCTGCACCTGTGACAGCGCATGCACTTCGACACCATCGACCGACATGATCACGTCACCCACCGCGAGACCCGCATCAATCGCAGCCGATTTCGGTTGTAGCTGATCAAGGATTGGCGGGAACGGGTAGACACTCTCGACCGTGACTTCGCGCTCATCTCTGAGAACCGTGTACTCGACCTGCGGCGCAGGCTCCGTCTCTCGGGCCGCCGTGTAGAAGGCGCTCAGATCAGGGGTTTCAACGCCGCCAACAGACAGGATCTTGTCGCCCGTCTCGAACCCTGCTTCATAGCCCGGCAGGTCTTTCACCTCACCGATGATTGCATCATCAGGCGACGTGCCCGACACCGCGAAAATTCCAGCAAATACGATAATAGACAGAATGAAATTGAACACCGGACCAGCCGCAACAGTTGCCGCCCGCCGCCAAAGAACAGCGCCATGCATGGTGCGTTTGCGTTCCGCATCGCTCAAGCCGGATATCGCGTCACCATCCTTGCCAGAGGCCGCATCCGCATCGCCCAGAAACTTGACATACCCGCCCAGCGGAAAAGCCGCGAGTTGCCACTTGGTGCCGCGTTTATCTACGCGAGACCAGATGACCGGGCCAAACCCCAGCGAGAAAACCTCTGCATGAATGCCGCACCAGCGCCCCACGATGTAGTGACCATACTCATGAATCGCTACAATCACGCTCAGGGCAATGACAAACGCCAGAAGCGTACTGATAAACCCACCGAAGGACGGCACCATGCCGATAATGTCCATGCTCGGTCCTAATCCTCTGCTCAATCCAAATCGCGGTGCTTATGTCGCCACATCATGCGCCATCTGTCTTGCGAGATGGTCTGCGTCTTGCACCTTATCAAGGGTCAGGGCGTCGCACGCAAGCGCTCCCTGCCCGTCCAATGCATTCAAAACTTTGTCAACGATACGCGCCATATCCAAAAACCCGATCTTCTCGGCGATGAACAAATCCAGCGCCGCCTCTTTGGCCGCGTTAAACACAGCACCAGCCAGCCCGCCGCGCTCCATCACGAATTGCGCCAGCTCAAGTGCCGGGTAGCGCGCCGGATCGGCCTGCTTGAAATTCAACGTTGCGATCTTGGCCAGATCAAGGCGCTCAACAGGCAAATGCCCGCGCTCTGGCCAATTCAACGCATAACCAATTGCATGGCGCATATCATGTGGTCCGATATGGGCCATCAATGCCCCGTCATTGAACCCCACCAGCGCGTGCACAAGGCTTTCAGGATGAATGATCGCCTCGATCTTGTCTGGGCCGACCCCAAAGAACTCCTTGGTTTCGATCAACTCCATCGCCTTGTTGAACAAGGTAGCACTGTCAATCGTGATCCGCTGGCCCATGTCCCAGTTCGGATGAGAAGAGGCCTGCGCCAGTGTCGCCTCCGCCAACTTTTCGACCGGCCAATCGCGGAAGGCGCCACCAGACGCCGTGATGATCACCCGCTCGACCCGGTTGATGTCTTCGCCCACCAGCGCCTGAAACACCGCCGAATGCTCGCTGTCGACCGGCAACACTGTCGCGCCGTGACGCTTGGCTTCGTTCAGCAGTAACGATCCGGCTGTGACCAGCGACTCCTTGTTGGCGAGCGCCAAGGTCGTGCCTTGCTTCAGGGCGGCCAAACCGGGGACCAATCCGGCAGCGCCGACAATCGCGGACATCACCCAATCGGTCGGGCGCGCCGCGAGCTCTTCAATCGCTTGCGTCCCCGCGGCAGTCTCGATACCTGTTCCGGCAAGCGCAGCTTTTAGATCTTCGTGACACGCCTCAAATGCGGTCACCGCGATATCGGCTTGCAAGGCTTTGGCCTGCTCCGCCAGACGCGCCACATTGCGCCCACCTGTCAGGCCAACGACGTCGTAACGCTCCGGCGCGCGCGCAATCAGATCAACGGTGTTTTCCCCGATGGAGCCTGTGGCCCCGAAAATTGTGACACGGCGCATCAGATCAAAGCGGGATCGGTGGGAAGTCCACCAGTTGTTCGATCAGAAGCAGGAAGATCGACGCCCCGAGCATCCCGTCGAAACGGTCGAAGACACCCCCATGCCCCGGGATCAGGTTCGAGCTGTCCTTGACGCCCATCTTTCGCTTCATCGCGCTTTCCCCGATATCGCCCAGTTGCGAGGCCATCGACAACGATACTGCGATGCCCAGCAGCCCGATGCCCACGCCCGATTGTGCCACGTAAGGAATGCTGACCACCAGCGCGCCGACCCAGCCCGCGACAGTCCCCGACCACGTCTTCTTCGGGCTCACTTGCGGCCAGAACTTCGGCCCGCCAATAAAGCGCCCGGCAAAATAACCCAAAACGTCAGTGGCTATAACAACCAAGGCAAGCCAGAGCATCCAGTTGAAACCAAAATCATCGCGCAGCAGGCCCAGGCCAAAGGACGCCACAAGAATGAGAGCCGTAAAGATCATGTAGAGCGTGCGGTTCCGGTCCAGCAAAGCGATCCCGGCAATCGCGGGGGCCAGCAAAAACGGCAGGCCCAGCCCACCGGGCAGAATACGCGCGGCTATAAATGCGCCTGCAGCCAGTGCGGCGAGGCTCAAGGCTCGCTTCGGCCCACCGCCCAGCATACCGACCAGTTCCCAGACCAATGCCGCGACCACCAAGGCCAGCAGCAACAAGAACCAGACGCCCCCGATCCACATGGCCGCAATGCCGACCACAGCCATAACGGCCCCTGACGACATGCGTGTCGCCAGATCTACAAATTTCTCAGATGTGGCCATCCTGTCCCCGATAACCGTCTACCTCAGCTCAGGCGCGCACAGCTCCAAAGCGGCGCTCGCGCCCACCGTAGCGATTGACGACAGTTTCGAAAACCTCTGGCGTGAAATCCGGCCAGTGTGTGTCGATAAATTCATATTCTGCATAGGCCGACTGCCAGAGCAGGAAGTTCGAGATACGCGCCTCGCCACTGGTTCGGATCACCAGATCAGGATCAGGCAGCACGTATGTATCAAGGAAGCTCGCCAGAACTTCGGAATTCACATCTTCGGGTTTCAGACGTCCTTCCGCCACTTCGACGGCCATCCGCTGCGTGGCACGGGTCACCTCGTCACGCGCACCGTAGTTCAGCGCAATCGTCAGATGCGTAGTGGTGTTGTCTTTGGTCAGGTCTTCGAGGAAATCCATCAAAGCCTGCAACTTCTTGTCCAGTTGCACGCGGTCGCCAATGAAGCGCACGCACACGCCCATGCGGTGCAGATAGTTCGCCTCGCGCTGAATATAGCGGCGAAACAGCGCCATCAGCCCGGCAACCTCAGTTTGCGTGCGTTTCCAGTTTTCCGTCGAGAAGGCAAAGATGGTGACGTAGTTCACCCCAAGATCGGGACAGGCTTTGACAACCTCGCGCACACGGCGCGCACCCGCTTGGTGGCCAAACAAGCGCGGTTTGCCGCGTTGCTGCGCCCAGCGCCCATTGCCATCCATGATGATGGCCACATGATTTGGTCCATCCGTCGGAATGCTTTTCTTACCGCTCGCCATGAGATTTTGTCCTGTACTGCTGCCGGTTTTCTGCTCGATGTGCGTTATTGGCATAGATTATGGTAGTTCTGTGACTAAACCAGTACGGAAAATCAGACCTGCATGATTTCGGCTTGTTTTGTCTCAAGCGCCTCATCCACCAGCTTGATCTGAGCGTCGGTCATATCCTGCACCTCCTGCTCCCAGAGCTTCTGGTCATCTTCCGACATCCCGTCTGCCTTGGCCTTCTTGATCTGGTCCATCCCGTCCCGGCGCAGGTTGCGGATCGAGATGCGCGCATTCTCCGCATAAGTCGCCGCAACCTTCGTCAATTCGCGACGCCGCTCTTCGTTCAACTCGGGGATCGGCAACATGATGATCGTCCCATTCAGCTGCGGATTGATCCCCAAACCACTTTCCCGAATGGCTTTCTCGACCTTGCCGACCAAGCCCTTGTCCCAGACATTCACCGTCACCATGCGCGGCTCGGGAACATTCACCGTGCCCACCTGATTGATCGGCGTCAGAGCCCCGTAGGCATCGACCATCACCGGCTCCAGCATCGACGCCGAGGCCCGCCCCGTTCGCAAAGACGCAAACTCCGTGCGCAAATTGGTCATCGCCCCGTCCATGCGGCGTTGCAAATCATCGGTGTCGAGCATGAAATCTTCGGACATTGGCACCTCGTGGTGTTTTTCTTGTTGTTCGCCCGCTATTTAAGCAAGCTTTGTTGATTTGTATAGAGATCGGGCAACACGCAGCAAGTGCCGTTGCGGGTTGGTCCCTGCAAGTTCTGAAGTGACGATCGCTATCCGTGCACGCGCGTATAGGTGCCCCGACCTGCGAGGATGCCCTGAAATCCTCCGGGTTCATCGAGCGAGAAAACAATGATCGGCAGGTTATTGTCGCGCGCCAGCGCAATGGCGCTGGCATCCATCACGCCCAAACGCTTTTGCAGTACGTCATCATAGGTCACATCATCGTAACGCTTGGCATCCGGATATTTGGCCGGATCTTTGTCATAGACACCATCCACACCGTTCTTGCCCATGAAGATCGCCTCGCAAGACATCTCATTGGCCCGCAAGGCCGAGGCCGTATCCGTCGTGAAATACGGGTTGCCCGTTCCGGCCGCGAAGATACACACACGCTTTTTCTCAAGATGTCGCACGGCGCGGCGGCGGATATAGGGTTCTGCCACCTCGTTCATCGTGATCGCGGAGATCACCCGCGTATGGATGCCCAGACTTTCCAGCGCGCCCTGCATCGCCAGCGCGTTCATCACGGTCGCCAGCATTCCCATGTAGTCCGCCGTCGTCCGCTCCATCCCTTGAGCCGAGCCCTGAAGCCCACGGAAAATATTGCCACCGCCAATCACCATACAAATCTCGACACCCAGATCATGAACCGACTTCACCTCTGCGGCGATCTTCTCGACGGTTGGCGGATGCAAGCCAAAGCCCTGATCGCCCATCAGCGCCTCGCCCGATATTTTCAGAAGAACCCGATTGTAAGTGGTCTCGGTGCCGGTTTCTGTGCTCATGGATCCCTCATCTGACTGGCTTGCAAATTGTCGGCAAAATGTCGGAAAACGTCGACTTATACAACGCAATTGATATAGGCGAAGGCCAATGCCGGCTTCAGACCTCAAATTCGTAAGGTAGCGCCCTGATAAACCTGGATAAAATTGATGACCAAACACCGGTCTTGATTGCTGGTCCGACCGCCTCTGGGAAATCTTCTCTGGCGTTGAAGATCGCCGAGGCCAAGGGCGGGATCATTCTGAACGCTGACGCCTTGCAGGTTTTCGATGGCTGGCGCCTGTTGACTGCGCGCCCCGACGATGCCGATCTGGCGCAGGCCAAACATGCGCTCTACGGCCACATTTCCTATCAGACCCCCTACTCCGTCGGCGAATGGCTTCGCGACCTGACACCGTACCTGTCCGGCACAGCCAGACCCATCATCGTCGGCGGCACCGGTCTGTATTTTCGCGCCCTCACCGAAGGGTTGGTCGATATCCCGGCAACCCCGCCGGAGATTCGTGCCGAAGCCGACCTTCTGTCACACCAAGACCTGCTCGACGGGCTGTCTGAGACCACGAGAACAGGAATCGATATTCAGAACCGCGCCCGTGTGCAGCGGGCCTGGGAGGTTCAACACGCAACGGGTCAGAGCATTGATAGCTGGCAGGCGCAAACACCGCCGCCACGTCTGCCGCTTGGCAAAACCCATCCAATTGTATTGGACGCCCCGAAGGAATGGCTGACACCGCGCATCGCCCAGCGCTTTGATCTGATGATGCAAGCAGGCGCACTGTCGGAGGCCGAGGCAATGCGCGCCGACTGGGATCCATCGCGCCCCTCATCGAAGGCCATCGGCGCCGCGGAGCTGATCGCGCATCTCAATGGCGAGATGTCCTTGCAGGAAGCCATAGATCGCGCCGTCATCATCACGCGACAATATGCCAAGCGGCAGCGCACATGGTTTCGTACCCGCATGGGTGCGTGGCACAACATATCCGCACAAACCCTCATTTAGATGATCTATAGATCGCAATCATCTGAAATCATTCAGGTTTGCCGTTGACTCGAAATCGCCGAACGCCTTACTTCAAGGGTCTACGCAGATTTCATCGCCGGACACCTTACGCCCATGTCAGAGCCCCGTTTGCCAAGAGTAGAAACGCTCGCTGCATATCAGCGCGCTGAAACTTGGCGCACGGATCGCGCGCAGTCCCTTGCGCATCCCGTGTTGTTTTGGGTCACCCGTGGTCAGGGCCGCTTCATGATGGATTGCAAGCTGCGCGGCGTCGGACCAAATACCGCGATCTTCATTCCGCGCGACATGCTGTTCAGCTACGAGATGTTTGCGCAGCCGCAAGGCATCGTCGTGAGCCTGCCAAATGACACGGAGGCGGGTTTTCCCACCTCTCCTGTTCTGGTCCGGGCGCAATCCGTCACCGAACAGGCCGAACTGACCGCAATGATCGACGCGCTGTCTCGCGAATTGGCAGAACTGCGCAGCGGCCAGCGCCGCGCCATCCGCGCGCATATCCTGATGCTGGCCGTGGCGCTCGACCGTCTTCTCGCCACACAGCCGCAAAAGGGTCTGAGTAAATCAGACAAGGTTCTGCGCAAGTTTTCCCATGTGGTCAGCATCGGGCACAGGGATGGCAAACCCTTGGGGGAGTTTGCAGCCGATCTCAAAGTCACGCCCACGCATCTGACGCGCCTGACCCGCGATGCGACCGGCAAACCCGCCTCTACCCTGCTGCAAGAGCGTGTCATCCACGCAGCCTGCGATGCCTTGCGCAGCACCGATCAGCCGATAAACCGTATCGCAGAAAAGCTCGGCTTTCGCTCGGCGGCCTATTTCACAAGGGCCTTTCAAAATCACACCGGCAAAAGCCCCAGCGAATTCAGACGCGCGCGGCGCTTGCACTGAAGAGCGCCTCGTTGCCCCTAGGTCACCTAAACGTGACATCTCCGATGTCGCTTTTGAAGCAGGATTATGTCGTATTTTTCCACTTATCTGACGGATACAACCGTTGACCTTCGGAAATTTCTGGGGCGGAATGGCGACCGGAGCGTTGAGGGGAGACGCATGAAACCACTCACCACCCCATCAAATGTGAGCACCAGAGGGAAAGACTGGCGCTCAACGACATAGTCAAAGTCTACAGGGAGAAAGACATGACACTAAAAACTCTTACCGGTGCCCCCGTGCATCCGGCTGCTGAAATGTACGCCGAGGAGCACAAGGCCGGCCACATGGACCGCCGCGAGTTTCTCGTGCGCGCGACAGCGCTTGGCGTGACCACGACAGCAGCCTACAGCATGATCGGTGCCACACCGGCCAAGGCTGCGGCACATGCCCAGCAAGGCGGCACATTGCGCATGGAAATGGAAGTCCGCGCACTGAAAGATCCACGCACCTACGACTGGACACAGATCGCTACCGTCACCGCGGGCTGGCTGGAGTATCTGGTTGAATACAACTCCGACGGTTCTTTCGAGCCGATGCTTCTGGAAAGCTGGGAAGTCAACGATGACGCCACACAGTACACTCTGAACGTCCGCAAAGGCGTCAAGTGGAACGACGGCTCCGACTTCACCGCCGAGGACGTGGCCCGCAACATCGCTGGCTGGTGTGAGAAAGACGTTGAAGGCAACTCGATGGCAGGCCGTTTCGCCACGCTGATCGATGCCAACACAAACAAAGCGGTGGACGGTGCCATCGAAGTCAAAGACAGCCACACCGTTGTGCTGAACCTGCCTTCGCCTGACATCACACTGATCCCGGGTATGGCTGACTATCCTGCCGCGATCGTACCTGCAGGGTTCAACGGCGACGACATGCTGGGCAATCAGCTTGGAACTGGTCCATACCTCAACGAATCGCACGAAGTTGGTGTGAAATCCGTTCTGGTGCGCAACGAAGGCCACGACTGGTGGGGCTATGCCGCTGGCAAAGGCGCTTACCTCGACCGTATCGAGTTCATCGACTACGGCACAGACCCGGCCGCCCACGTCGCAGCACACGAAGCTGACGAAGTGGACGTTAACTGGGAAAGCCAAGGCGAATTCATCGACGTGATGACAGCAATGGGCCTCGTCCATTCCGAAGTCACCTCCGGTGCAACCATCGTCATTCGTCCCAACCAGCTTGCTGAAGACGATAGCGGCAACAAGATCTATGGCGACAAGCGTGTCCGTCAGGCCCTCGCAATGGCCTGTGACAACAACGTCCTGCTTGAGCTTGGTCTGGCTGGCATCGGTGAGCCCGCTGACAACTGCCACGTTGGGCCAATCCATCCGGAGTTCAATCCAGATGTACGCCGCATCCCGCATGATCCAGCCAAGGCAAAAGCCCTGATGGACGAAGCCGGCATGGGCGACTACGAGCACGAGTTGATCTCGATCGACGGCGGCTACCGCATGGACACCACTGATGCCGTTGCAGCTCAGCTGCGTGACGCAGGCATCAAGGTCAAGCGGACCATCATGCCGGGCTCGACCTTCTGGAACGACTGGACCAAATACCCGTTCAGCTCGACCAACTGGAACCACCGCCCACTGGGCACACAGGTTCTGTCGCTGGCCTATCGTGGTGGTGAAGCCTGGAACGAAGCTGGCTTCAACAATGCCGAGTTCGATGCGCTTCTGGCCGAAGCCAACTCCATCGCGGATGTTGAAAAGCGCCGCGAAGTGATGGGCAAAGTCCAAGGCATCATGATCGACGAAGGCGTTACCATTCAGCCGTACTGGCGCAAAATCTCGCGTCACCACAAAGAAGGTCTCGTGGGCGTCGATATGCACATCGCTTATCTTCCACAGATCTATAAGTGGGGCTTCGCAGCCTAAGCGAATACCAAAACGGGGCCGCATCTTCGGGTGCGGCCCCTTTCTTTTAAGCCCACCAAGATCACAAAGGTTCGCCAAAAGGACCAGCTTGGCCGGGTTAAAACAACCAACAGGGAAACCTTATGGGAATGTTCCTCCTCCGTCGCGTCGGAGTGATGTTGCTGACGGCACTTTGCCTGACCTTCATCGTCTTCTTCATGACCACGCTCTACCCGAACCTCGAAAAGCTCGCGAAAACCCAAGGCAACTTCCGCATGTCGGACGAAGCCGTGGCCAGCTACCTGACGCGCGAGGGCTATCTTGAACCGGTCCTGAAAGGCTACGGACAATGGCTGGGCGTCGTGCCCGGACACGTGTTTGAGGATGAAGACGGCAAGATCACCGGGTCCTGTATCGATCCTGGCATGGATCCTGCAGATGCCCCCACCTATTGCGGTGTGCTGCAAGGCGACTGGGGCGAGAGCGTGACCTTCAAGGATGAAGCCGGATCACTGATCTGGACCCGCCTGGCCCTGACCGGCAAACTGATGTTCGCCGTGATGTGCGTCATGGTTCCCCTCGCCCTTCTGATCGGCGTTCTGTCCGGTATGCGCGAAGGCTCCCGGATGGACCGATCGCTCTCCACCTTCTCAATCGCCACGACCGCCACACCTGAATACGTCTCGGGTGTTATCTTCATTGCGGTCTTCGCCTCTTCTGCTGTGGGGCTCAAATGGTTCAAGGCCTCCGCCACCTCCGCGATGGAGGACGCGACGCTGGCCAACTTCACCCTGCCCGTCATCACTATCGCCCTCTACGGCATGGGCTATATCGCCCGGATGACCCGCGCCTCGATGACCGAGGTCATGACCGCACAATATATCCGAACCGCCCGCCTCAAGGGCGTGAGCTTCGGTAATGTGGTGATGAAGCACGCGCTCAGAAATGCCCTGATCGCGCCCTTCACCGTCATCATGCTGCAGTTCCCGTGGCTGCTGAACGGCGTCGTCATCGTTGAGACCTTGTTCAACTACAAGGGCTTCGGTTGGCTGCTTGTGCAAGCTGCCTCCACCAATGACATCCAGCTGCTTCTGGGCTGCTCGGTTGTTGCCGTCTTCGTGGTTCTGATCACGCAGCTGATATCCGATATCGGCTACGTCTTCCTGAACCCACGCATCAGAATGTCATAAGGGAGGGCTGAGCACATGGACCCGTTAACCTGGACCGGATCGCTGGGCACCGCCCTGGACCCCGTTTTTCAAATCCTCGCCGTAGTCTTCCTGGGCGCGGTGCTTCTCTACACACTTGCAAGCTTCGTGATGCCCGAGCCGCAGATACGTGCAATCAACTCCAACACCGCGACCGCTGGCAATGGCGTGACCAACCTTTTGGGCAAAGCCTCTCGCTATAGCCTGATGGCCCTGATCGTGCTGTGCCTCGTCTATCTTCTGGCTGGCATCGTTACACCCTATGGCTGGGCCGGTATCATCGGTGAGATCGGGCAACGCTTCCTGCCCGTCTGGATCGCACTGGTCATAACATTCGCCCTCTCGATCACCTTCAAGCGCAAGCTCGGCCTCTACGGCAAACTCTTCGACAGCCCCATCGGCATGGTCGGCTTTGGCTTGGTGATGTTCTGGGTCTTCACGGCCATCTTTGCGGGCTTTTTTGACATGATCGTCACCCACGGTGTCCTCGAACAGTTGTCTGGCATGAAGAACAAGGTTCCCGGCACACCCGTGCGCGGCGCCGAGGCCGGCGATTTCCCACATTACCTGCTGGGCGGCGATACGCTGGCGCGGGATGTCTTCTCACGCATGGTCTCAGGCTCGACCACCGTTCTTCTGATTGCACCGGCAGCCACTGCCTTCGCCTTCATGGTCGGCATTACGCTGGGCCTGCCCGCAGGCTACTATGGCGGCAAGTTCGACACCGTGATCAGCTTCTTGGCCAACCTCGTGCTGGCCTTCCCGGTGATCTTGCTGTTCTTCCTTCTGGTGACCCCGGAAATCCGGGAATATGTGATGTTCAACTTCCTCGGAAAAGGCGTCACCTTCCCAACCCTGATGGCCGCCGTGCTGTTCCTCTTCCCGGTCTTGTTCCTGATCGTTTTGTGGAACTCACGCTTTTTCACGCAACCGGCCAAGCGCAACCTCTATGTGGCGCTGACCGTCGTGATTGGCGGCTGGATCTATCTGGGTCTGGCTTGGGATGCCGACCCTCTGGGGCGCATCTCGATGGACAGTCAGGTTCTGATCGTTTTCGTCTCCGTGGTCTTTGTGAACTCACCCACGGTTTTCCGGATTGTGCGCGGGCTGGTGCTCGACATCAAAACGCGGGACTACGTGGCGGCGGGCCAAACCCGTGGCGAGGGGCCCTGGTACATCATGCTCTGGGAAATTCTGCCCAACGCACGCGGACCGCTGATCGTCGATTTCTGCTTACGCATCGGCTACACGACGATCCTTCTGGGCACATTGGGCTTCTTCGGTCTGGGTCTTTCGCCTGAGAGCCCGGACTGGGGCACCACGATCAACCAGGGTCGTAAACTGCTCAGTGTCTTCCCGCACCCGGCCATCGCTCCAGCCCTTGCGCTGATGAGCCTTGTTCTGGGCCTCAACCTGCTGGCCGACGGTCTGCGTGAAGAAAGCTTGAAAGACTAGGACAGGCGTTGCGCGCGCCCGACATCGGGCGCGCGTAGCTGCCATACGCGTGCCATACGCCCTGCCATACGCTGAGCCATACGCGATCTGGCAGGAGATCAGATAAGAATAACTTGACCGATAGGGAGGTCAGAACGACATGGAAAAGCGGGACTATGACGGCCCAATTCTGGAGATCGACCAACTCTCGATTTCCTTCTTTACCCGGTTGCGGGAAATCCCCGCCGTAATGGATTTCTCCTGCACGGTGCGCCCCGGCGAGGCCATGGGCCTCGTGGGCGAATCCGGTTGTGGCAAGTCCACGGTCGCCCTCGGTGTGATGCAGGACCTTGGCGTCAACGGACGTATCGTAGGCGGGTCCATCAAGTTCAAAGGGCGCGACCTGAACGAGATGAGCCGCGAAGAATTGCGCGACATTCGTGGCTCGGAAATCGCGATGATCTATCAGGAGCCGATGGCCTCCCTGAACCCGGCCATGCGTATCGGCAAACAGTTGATGGAAGTGCCGATGATCCACGAAGGTGTCGGCGAAAAAGAGGCCTATCAGCGCGCCTTGGAAGTGGTCACCGATGTGAAACTTCCAGACCCAAAGCGTATGCTGAACTCGTTCCCGCACCAGTTGTCCGGCGGCCAACAACAGCGCATCGTCATCGCTATGGCCTTGATGTCAAAGCCTTCTTTGCTGATCCTCGATGAACCCACGACCGCGCTCGACGTGACAGTCGAGGCCGCCGTGGTCGAACTGGTCAAGGACCTTGGCAAGAAGTACGGCACCTCGATGTTGTTCATCTCGCACAATCTGGGTCTGGTTCTGGAAACCTGCGACCGCATTTGTGTGATGTATTCCGGCGAGGCGGTAGAGACAGGTTCGATCTCAGATGTTTTTGACAAGATGCGCCACCCTTATACGCAGGCGCTGTTCCGGTCGATCCCCCTGCCCGGCGCAGACAAAACCTCGCGCCCACTGGTGGCAATTCCCGGGAACTTCCCGCTGCCTCATGAGCGCCCGCCGGGTTGCAACTTCGGGCCGCGCTGCGACTATTTCGAAGCCGGTCGGTGTGATGCCACGGATATCAAGATGTCAGAAGTGCCGGACGATGATCGCCACGGATCGCGGTGCGTGAAGTGGCAGGAAATCGACTGGGACGCCCCGATTGCAGCAGCAGTCCAGCAGCAGAAGGCCGAGCCGGGACAGGTCGTCCTGAAAATGGACAACCTCAAGAAGTATTACGAGGTCGCAGCCAACGCGATGTTCGGCGGCGGCAACACCAAAGTCGTCAAAGCCAACGAAACCCTCTCCTTCGAGGCGCGCGAGTCGGAAACCCTTGCAATCGTTGGGGAATCCGGCTGTGGCAAGTCGACATTTGCAAAGGTTCTGATGGGGCTTGAGACCGCAACAGATGGGCAAATCCTACTCGACAATCAGAACATCGAAGCCATCCCGATCGAGAACAGAGACACCAAAACCATCTCCTCCGTTCAGATGGTTTTCCAAAATCCCTTCGATACGTTGAACCCGTCGATGACCGTTGGTCGTCAGATCATTCGGGCTTTAGAAATTTTTGGCGTCGGCGACACGGAAGACGCCCGCAAACAGCGAATGCTAGAACTACTTGATCTGGTGAAACTACCACGTGAATTCGCGGGCAGAATGCCACGTCAACTGTCCGGCGGCCAAAAACAACGTGTTGGTATCGCGCGTGCCTTTGCCGGCGATGCACGCATTGTTGTCGCAGACGAGCCTGTGTCAGCACTCGATGTGTCCGTACAGGCTGCTGTGACTGATCTGCTGATGGAGATCCAGCGGGAGAACAAAACCACCCTGCTCTTCATTTCTCATGACTTGAGCATCGTGCGCTATCTGTCTGATCGCGTTATGGTTATGTATCTGGGTCATGTGGTCGAGATGGGCTCGACCGATCAGGTCTTTGCCCCGCCTTACCACCCCTATACCGAGGCGCTGTTATCGGCGGTGCCAATTGCTGATACCGCAATCGAGAAGAAGCATATCGTGCTTGAGGGCGACATCCCCTCTGCAATGAACCCGCCGTCCGGCTGCCCGTTCCAAACCCGCTGCCGCTGGAAGTCCGAAGTGCCGGGCGGTCTGTGCGAGGCTGAGGTTCCCCCAGTGCGTCATCTGGCCGAAGGTCATCAAGTCAAATGCCACCTGTCCGACGACATCCTGTCGCGCATGGAGCCGGTAATCAAAGTCGCCGCCGAGTAGGCACAGGTCCGATTGCGTGGACGGGGGGCAATCCCCGCCGTCCATACCTGCCTTTACAACCCGTAGAGGTCTTCGAATTTCGCCTCGAGATAGTCGAGCAAAGGTGCCTCGGTGGGTTCAAAACCGCAGGCGTGTGTGATGGTGTCTCTGGGTTCCCGCAAGCCGCCGAATTGCTGCAGATTCGTCCCCAACCAACTTGTCGCATCCGCGGTTTGGCCTTGTGAAAGCTGAGTATCGAGGTCCGGTACCGCCGCCCGCAACGCTTGATAGAGATTGCCCGCATAGACATTGCCCAAGGAATAGGTCGGGAAATAGCCGAACAGGCCAAACGACCAATGCACATCTTGCAAAACGCCATTTGCGGGCTTGTCCACTGCGACGCCAAAATCTTGCTCGAACCGCGCGTTCCAGGCATGTTCCAGTTCCGCGACATCTAGTGTTCCCGCGATAAGCTGCCGCTCAAGGTCGAACCGCAACATCACATGCAGGTTGTAATGAACTTCGTCTGCTTCGGTGCGGATATAGCCGGAGCTTACGCGGTTCACTGTCTTGTAGAATTGCTCTTCCGAGGAAATTCCAAAGTCACCAAACTGGTCCCGCATCCTGCCATAGAGCCAACCGGTAAAGGCGCGCGAGCGACCCAATTGGTTTTCATAAATCCGGCTTTGGCTCTCATGCACCCCCATCGAGACGCCTGAGCCCAAGGGAGTCAGTTCATAAGCCCGATCGATATTCTGCTCATAACACGCGTGTCCGACCTCGTGGATCGTGGAGTAGAAGCAGTTGAATGGATCGCGCAGTGCGGTGCGTGTCGTGATGCGAACGTCAGTTCCCGAGCCAGAACTGAACGGATGCACTGCCTTGTCGATGCGGCCAATGTTCAAGTCGTATCCAAAGGCCTTTGCAAGAGCCGTTGATAGACTTAGCTGGCCTGCCTCATCGAACTCATGGTCCAAGGGCTCTGGCGTTTCTGCCTCAAGCACACGCGCGCGCAGTGCGACAAGTCGCGGACGCATCGCATCAAACAGGCTTTGCAACTCTACGCCCGCCATACCCGGCTCATAGTCTTCCAGAAGGGCGTCATAGAGATCGCCCCCTTCAGCCAAGGCCGCAGCTTCCTCCCGCTTGAGGTCGATCATCTCTTTCAACGTGGGCGCAAAAGCCGCAAAGTCATTTTCCGCTCGCGCTTTGGCCCAAATGCCCTGCCCTTTGGAGGTGTGCTTGGCAATTGCCGTGGCCAAAGCCGCCGGGATTTTCAGGGTGCGCTCGTACGATCTGCGGATATGGCGTATCTGCGCGAGGCCGACGTCGTCTTCGGGGTGGGCTGTTTCCAGCCATTCGCCGATTTGCGGGTTGGTCCGACGCGCGTGCAGCACCTCTTCCAGAGCTGCCATTTCTTCGGCACGCAGATCGGCAGAGCCTTCGGGCATCATCGTTTCTTGATCCCAGCCAGTGCGCCCTGCCACGCTGCCCAATGCCTGCGTGACGCGGACATAGGCCATCAACTTATTATAAGCGTTCATTAGGACCTCACAGATTGGGTGGTCGGGTACATTGTTGCGAAGCGGGCCCGCAAAATCAGCGTGATCAGGACAACCGCGCCAAATTGGTGCACAATTGCAAGATGCACGGGCGCGGCATAAAGCACCGTCCCAATACCCAGCACTACCTGCCCGAATAGAATAACCGCCATCCAATCGAAAGCGGTTTTGGTCGCGCGCTTTGCCGAGGTGCGGCTACGCCACCAGACGAACATTCCAAACGCAAAAACGATATAGCCCAATATGCGATGATTGAATTGCACCAGCGCCTCGTTCTCAAAGAAATTGCTCCACAACGGAGTCAGTTCAAAGGCAAGCGATGGAAAGACTTCGCCACCCATCAGCGGCCAGTCGGTATAGGTGCGACCCGCATCAATGCCAGCAACCAACGCGCCGACCAGAATTTGCAGAAAGGCCAGATGCAAGAGGCCCGACACAAGGGATTTCAGCTTCGGTTCAGTTTCTCGACGCGCTTGCATCAACTCAGCCTCGCTGCGGCCCAGCTTCATGACGTACCACGCGATCAACGACAGGATCAGAAACGCCAGGCCCAGATGGATCGCCAGCCTGTAAGATGCCACGTCAAGCCGCGTGCCCTCCAAACCTGAGGAGACCATCCACCAACCAATCGCGCCTTGGAGCCCGCCAAGACCACCGAGCAAAAGCAACCTCCCTGACCAACCAGTTGGGATTTGCTTGCGGAGCAGGAACCAGAAGAACCCAGCGGCCCAAACCAGCCCGATTACTCGGCCCAACTGGCGATGACCCCATTCCCACCAATAGATGGTCTTGAACTGATCGAGCGTCATCATCGTGTTTTGCAGCTGATATTCAGGTATCTGCTTGTACTTTTCGAACTCGGACGCCCAATCCGCTGCATTGAGCGGTGGGATGGCCCCAGTTACCGGCGCCCACTCTGTAATCGACAAACCGCTGTCGGTCAGCCGGGTCAGACCGCCAACCGCGATCATCACAACAACCAAAGCGAAGAGGACCATCAACCAAACCCGGATCGCGCCCCGGGCGCCAGATTTCGATGCCCGCGCGATGGCGCCCGGCTGAGCTGCAGCCTTTTCAGTGGTCTCAACTTCTTCGAAAATCGAACGGTTCTTTGCCATATGCTCTCTGCGCTCCGTTTCAACAGAACCTATGCCGCGGGCACGCCATCGACAAGTCAGTCGCCGCGTTCTTTCCACCGCACAAATTGCCGCAACATGCCGTGAAATATTTGTACGTCCGACGAGGTCAACGGCATCCGCGACAACATGTTGCGCAGGTTCGCTTTCATTGGCTCGGCTTTGTGTTCTGGAAAAAAGAAACCCGCTGTGTCCAGACGCTCCACAAAATGTTCGAACAACTTTTCCACTTCAACGGAGGTTGCAAAATCCGTGCCCGCCAGTTCCGTGACTTCTTCAGGCACGTCACCCCCCTGACGGCGCCATTCGTAGGCCATCAAAAGCACGCATTGCGCCAAGTTCAACGAGGCGAAGCCCGGATTAACAGGGACAGACACAATGGCGTTCGCCCGTACGATATCGTCGTTTTGCAAGCCCGCGCGCTCTGGACCAAACAAAATGCCAACCTTCTTTCCCTCCGCCAGCAAGGCACGGCTATGGGCCATCGCACGTTCTGGCGTCATCACCGGCTTGGTCAAATCGCGTGACCGCGCAGTGGTTGCGAAGGTAAATTCGAGATCGCCAATCGCTTCGGATGTGCTTTGGTAAACGCCGGTCTTGTCCAACACGCGGCTTGCTCCCGAAGCCGTCGCTGTTGCACGTGAATTCGGCCAACCGTCCCGAGGTTTGACGAGACGCATGTGCTCCAGGCCAAAATTCCACATCGCCCGGGCTGCCGAGCCGATGTTTTCGCCCATCTGAGGCTCCACCAACACCATCACAGGTTGTGGGCCGCCCCAGTCTTCCATTTCCTTGTGATCGGTACCTGACATCACATTCCTCATAGTTGGCGCGGGTTTAGGGTGCGAAGCGATAGTGCGCAATCCTCTTGTGAGGTGAAGATCAGACCGCTATGACAAGCAAAACTGCCACGAAGAAGGCCGACCATGTCCGAGCAGGAAACCCCTCAGCTTTATTTGATCACTCCGGAAGCGTTTGAGCTGCAGGCCTTTTCCGCGCAGCTGTCTTCGGTGTTGGACGAGGTTGAGATTGCATGTCTTCGCCTGTCGCTGGCGACAAAGGATGAAGATCGCATATCCCGGTCTGCCGATCTGGTGCGTGAAATCGCCCATGCCCGCGATATACCGGTCATCCTCGATACGCATTATCTGATGGTTGAACGGCTCGGGCTTGATGGTGTGCATCTGCAAGATGGTGCGCGCTCCGTCCGCGCCGTGCGCAAAGAGCTTGGCACAGATCTCGTTGTTGGTGCTTTTTGCGGTGTCTCCCGGCATGACGGTCTGACCGCTGGTGAGATTGGCTGCGATTACATAGCCTTTGGTCCGATGGCGCAAAATGCGTTAGGTGATGGCTCCGTCGTGGATCGCGATTTGTTCGAGTGGTGGTCGCAGATGATCGAATTGCCAGTCGTCGCGGAGGGCGCTCTTTCTCCAGAGGTTCTCAAAGACTACACGGAAGTCTCTGACTTTTTCGCGCTCGGACCTGAAATCTGGAATTCTGACAACCCAACCGACGCTATCAAGACGTTGACGGCACCGCTTCGTTAGAAACAAGGCCTTGCCGCACCATGGCCTCGCTGGCCGATGCCAAGTCCTTCCGCGATGAGAATTCGCCGACCTTCAGCGGCATGTGATAAATTACAGTGACCCCACCTTGCCGCCGCGCACCCAATATTCTGAGGAAATGCGGACCGAAATCCATATCACCCCACCAACCGTAAAACCGCGCGTTCTCACCCTCGGGGCTTTGATATTGCACGGTGACGGGCTGCACCCACATAACCTCACGTAGATCAGGCGCAAAAAATGCGGCGAACAGGGTCGACTTGAAAGGTAAGACTCGCAGCCCATCGGTGCTGGTGCCCTCTGGGAAAAACGTCAAGCGATGACCCAACTTCAGACGTTCTTCAAAGATCGCCTTCTGATTAGCCGCATCCCGTGGGTCACGGGCGATGAATACGGTTCCAGTCGCCCGCGCAAGCCAGCCGATACCAGGCCATTTTGCGACCTCTGCTTTGGCGACAAAGTAAATCTGGCTGGCAGAGTTCAGTGAGAAAATATCAAGCCAGGACGCGTGATTTGCAACCATTGCTCCGGCGTGCTTCATTGGCTCGCCCTCCCGGCGGTATGATACCCCCATCATCCGCAAGGCGGTTCGACACACGAATGTCGTGATATAGGGTGTGAGCCGCCTGTCTTTGCCAAAAAACAGATATTCCGGCAGTCGCATGATCAGCAAAACCGCGAGGCATCCAAAGACGACAATCGCCAGTGGAATGCCCCGCAGCACCGCGCGGATCCAATCCCCCCTGGACAGAGTGATCTGTTCGTCTCCATCCTCGCTACGCCACGTTGTCATGCGCTAGCCTTGTCACCTGCGTAAATCTTGCGATGCCGATCCGAAAGCTTTGCTGTATCCATCACAAGACAAACGTCTATCGTGTTGAAATCATGATCAATAAACGCGCCGTCACCCACCACACCGCCAAGCCTCAGATAAGCTTTTATCAAGGCTGGCACTGCCTTGATAGTCTCTGCACGATCAACCTGTTCGGCAGGCATAAAGTTCATTGTCTGATAGGACTTGGACCGCGGACGCAGATTTTCCGGGGCCAGATGATTGTGGTAGAGGTGGGACAATGGTGCTGCGATGCTAGCGGGATCCGTCCCATGAAAACTGGCCACGCCAAACAGAACCTCAATCTCATGCTCCGACACGTAATTCGCCAAGCCTTGCCACAGGTGATACATCGCCGGGCCTCCGCGATAGTCACGGTGAACACATGAGCGCCCAAGCTCAAGCAAGCGTCTGTCAGAGGCAAGTAGCGGTCCAAGATCAAACTCCGCCTCGCTGTAGAAGCGGCCTACCCGACTTCGCTGGTCGCTCCTTAGCACGCGATATACTCCGACCACCGGATCATGCGCCCGCGCATTATCGAACAGAAGAAGATGATCGAAGAACGGATCAAACGCATCTCGCTCCAAACCAGAGTCATGATCGGCGCTATCAGCAGAGGCGCCAAGCTCGCGGACGAAAACATCGTAGCGCAACCTTTGAGAGGCTTCCCGTTCAGCCTCAGTCCGCGCCAATCTGATTTCGAATTTGGGAGCGCCTGTCATCGTCTTCGCTTCGCACCTCCGGTTCCAGAGGGGATAACGCCCGGCTCGGTCTGGTGCAATGGGCTTGCCAGCACCCAACGACTGTTGTTTCATCGAACAAGATATTGAAAGTGATTTGTTCCGTGCCCTGCTTCTAATCCGAGCGGTGCACGATTGTTAATGATACTTTGGCCGAATTCAGCGTGACTTTACCAACATGTTCGAAGTTAACCGTAAGTTTACCGTTAATGTTGGATTGAACTTGGCCAAGGCCCCAATCCTCAGAGTCCCGGTTGCGAACCAACATTCCGGGTTCCAATAGAGAGTTTAATTCAGCTGACATGACCCAGACCCTTGGAACAGAACGATTGTCACATGATTTGCGCGACACCTCTTCGATGCTGGGATCGCGCGTATGCCATGACCTAATTAGCCCAATGGGCGCAATCAGCAATGGGTTAGAATTGTTAACGATGAGCGGCCTGCCTTCGTCGCCAGAGCTAAGACTCATAGAAGAGAGCATCGAAAACGCCAATTCGCGCCTAAAGTTTTTTCGCGTGGCGTTTGGTGCGTCGTCCGGTGGACAGATGCTGGCGCGCACGGAGCTCCTGAAATTGCTGGATGGTGTGTATGGCGGCGGTAGGGTCAAGGTGAAATGGGATAGTCTCTCAGATCCTACGCGCACAGAGGCAAAGCTGGCCTTCCTGGCAACCCTTTGTATGGAAAGTGGTCTTCCGCAAGGCGGGCAAATCAGTGTGACCTCTGAGCGTGGGGAATGGAAATTCCACGCCTATGGCCCAAAAATCAAATACGAACCGGAGGTTTGGAGCGTTCTAAGGACGGTTGTCAGTGATCTTGCGTCGTCTGATGTGCATTTCTCGCTTCTGGGCGAAGCGCTCAAGGCAGTCGGTCGTGTCCCACAAGTGGGACATTCGGATACCGCAATTTCTCTAAGGTACTAACTCCAGCCCATCCCGAAACCGGCGCATGTTGGCCTGATAGCCCTCGGCTGAGGCGATCAGCCCAGCTTTGGCAGTCTCGTCGAGTTGGCGAACAACCTTGCCAGGCGCTCCCATCACAAGACTACCGGCAGGGATATCTTTGCCTTCGGTGACCAAAGCACCAGCGCCAATCAAGCACCCTGTCCCTATCGTCGCACCATTCAGAATTGTCGCGCCCATACCGATCAATGACCCGGCGCCGATCGAGCATCCGTGCAGCATAGCTTTGTGGCCTACCGTGCAATTTGCGCCGATCACCAGCGGATAGCCAATGTCAGTATGTAAAACACAGTTTTCCTGAATGTTCGTGCCCGCCCCGACGATTATCGGCTCGTTATCTCCACGCAGGGTTGCGCCGAACCAGATCGATGCGGCGTCTGAAATCTGGATATTGCCTATAACGTTGGCATCCGGAGCGATCCAATAATCCCCACTCTCCGGCAGCTTAGGTGCCAGCCCATCCAATGCATAGAGGGTCATGTGCCTCGCTCCTCGAACTCTTGATTGAGGTCCCGCACAAACGGAACAAGGTCCGGCCTTCGGCTTCGTCTGAGACGCTCTGCTGTCAATATTGCGCGCAGCTCAGCCTCGGTCGCATCCAGGTCACGATTGACCAGGCAGTAGTCGTACTCCGCCCAATGGCTGATCTCATCACGGCTCTTCACCATGCGGCCGGCAATCACCTCGTCACTATCCTGCGCACGGCTGCGCAATCTGCTTTCCAGCGCGGCGATCGACGGGGGCAGCAAGAAGATGGACACCACATCATCCGCCAGTGCCGAGCCCTTGATTTGCTGACCACCTTGCCAATCAATGTCAAAGATTACATCTCGTCCAGCATTAATGGCTTCTTCAACTGGCGCTCTTGGAGACCCGTAGAGGTTGCCAAACACTTCCGCATGTTCGAGCATCTCATCGGCTCTGATCATTTCTTCGAATTGGGAGCGGCTCCGAAAATAATATTCCCGTCCTTCCTGCTCGCCGGGCCGAGCAGCCCTTGTGGTGGCAGAAACGGAAAATTGCATCGTATCATCCCAAGCCAGCAATCGCTGAGCCAAGGTTGATTTCCCTGCGCCAGACGGCGAGGACAGAATGATCAAAAGGCCGCGCCTTGTCATGGCTACTCCACGTTTTGCACTTGCTCACGCATTTGCTCGATTGCTGCCTTGAGGTCCAGCCCTACAGAAGTCAAAGCGCTGTCACCCGACTTCGAGCACAGGGTGTTCGCTTCGCGATTGAATTCCTGCATGAGGAAATCAAGACGCCGCCCAATAGGGGCATCTTCATCAAGCAATGCCCGGGCTGCAGCGACATGCGCTTGCAACCGATCAAGCTCTTCGGTGACATCAGCTTTCGTCGCAAGTACCGCCATCTCTTGCACCATGCGACCCTCGTCGACGCTGTCAGTGGCCTGCTCAATGCGCGCTATTGCATCGCGAAAGGCTTGCTCGGCTTTAGGCCGACGCGCCTCGGCTGCCAGAGCGGCTTCTTTTGCTAGCCCCTCTATTTCCGCGAGCTGCCGCTGCAAAATGTCCGATAAAGCACTGCCTTCCGCCGCGCGCATTTGCACCAGTTGTTTCAGGACCAGATCGAAATCGGCCTCGAAAGCCTCCTGTGGGAATTCCGCTTCGTTCGCGTCCGTGCGCTTCATGACCCCAGGCATGGACAGCAATTCGGCAGGGCTAGGGAGGGTTGTTTCCAGACCGACCATCTCAGCCGCCTGCTTGGCCTGCATAGCGGCAGCAAGCGCTGACTGTAGCGCCCGCTCATCCACAAACATACCGCCGCTGTCATCAGCTTGGTCAACGCGGACGGAAATATTTACCGATCCGCGTGCCAACCCATTTTGCACAGCTTTGCGCAGCTTCGGTTCAAGTTGACTGATGTGGTCCGGCAGCCGCATCCGGATATCAAGCCCTTTTGCATTCACACTGCGCATCTCAATGATCCATCGCGCGCCGCCCACCTCGCTGCCGCCTGTTTGCGCGGCCAGGGCCGTCATCGATGCAACCATTTTTAATAAACCTTTAAACGTTTCTTAGGCGACAAGTGTTCATGACAGCCGATATTAAGACATCAGTAACTTTTCAGCGACAGAGTTAACAAACCCTGAATGCTGCGACAACCTAAGCAAACGCGACATCCCCACCGGAAGGCTGTCGTTTTAGAGAGAGAAACATGGCCAACGGGCAAGAAACAAACGTTCTGAATATCCGGCAGAGTAGTACCGGAGCTGATCGCAATACCTTGGTGCTGATGCGGGGATATTGGGAAGAGCTGCGCGCTGGACGGGATATGCCACTGCGATCGGAGGTCGACCCGCGTGAAATCGCCCCAATTTTGGTGAACAGTTTCGTTCTTGAGCGCGTCGAGGAAGACGATATCCGTTTCCGCCTGAGCGGTATGGGGTTGAATGACCTATTGGGGATGGAAGTTCGCGGAATGCCACTTCACAGCTTCATTGATCCGCTGGACCGTCGGACATTTAATCGAGACGCCCAAGCTCTGTTCGATGCGCCTGAGATCCAACGCTATCAGCTATTCTCCGTTGTGCCCGGCTCACCCACGGTACACGCCGAGCTTTTGGTTCTGCCTCTCAAAGACGATGAAGGCCGCGTGCGCCGCGCCATTGGCAGCCTTGTCAGCGATGATCCTACTCCTAGCCTGCCCCGCCGCTTTCGATTGCGCGAGCGGTCCTCAACCCATGTCGATATATTCGGACCGGCCGACACCACCGTAGCAAACTATCAGACATACCAGACGAGAAGCCTGGCCAAAGCACGTTCGGCAAAAGCGCCACATCTGAGATTGGTAAAGGGATAATGCGCGGCAGGTTCCGCCGCGCATTGCTTCAAATATGTACTTAGATCGCTGCGCGTTTCTTCACGGCGCGATCTGATAGCTCTTCCGCAACTAAGAAAGCCAACTCCAGCGACTGAGAGGCGTTCAAACGTGGATCGCACGCTGTGTGGTACCTATCCGACAGGTCCTCGTCTGTAACTGCACGGACACCGCCTGTGCACTCCGTTACATCCGCGCCGGTCATCTCGAAATGCACGCCGCCCGGAACCGTGCCCTCAGCTTTGTGAACGCTGAAGAACTCCCGAACCTCGCGCAGTACACTATCGAAGGGCCGTGTCTTGTAACCGCTAGAGGATTTGATCGTGTTGCCGTGCATCGGATCACAGGTCCAGACAACATTTGCGCCTTCTTCCTCAACCGCTTTGATAAGCCGCGGCAAATGCTCACCCACACTACCGGCGCCAAATCGCGCGATGAGGGTCAAACGCCCCGGTTCGTTTTCAGGGTTTAGTGAGCTCATGAGTGACTTTAGGTGACCGCTTGTCATGGTCGGCCCACATTTCAACCCAATCGGGTTCATAACACCTTTGCAGAACTCGACATGCGCCCCATCGGGCTGTCTCGTACGATCTCCGATCCAGATCATATGGCCAGAGCCTGCCAGCCATTTACCGGAGGTTGAATCGACCCGTGTCAGCGCCTCTTCGTATTCAAGCAGTAAGGCTTCATGCGAAGTGTAGAAGTCGACCGTTGCCAGTTCTGCGTTGTTCTCTGAGGTCAGACCGGCGGAGGCCATGAAATCGATCGAGTCCTGAATCCTGTCAGCCATTTCACGATATTCTGCCGCCTGCTCACCTTCGGTGAAGCCAAGCGTCCACGCGTGCACTTGGTGGATATCGGCATATCCGCCTTTGGAGAACGCGCGCAGCAGGTTCAGCGTTGCCGCACCTTGCGTATAGGCACGCAGCATCTTTTCAGGGTCTGGAATCCGTGCCTCTGGTGTGAAGTCCAGTTCATTGATGATATCGCCGCGGTAGCTTGGCAATTCGACACCATCTTGCACTTCGGTCGGTGCAGAACGCGGCTTGGCGAATTGCCCGGCCATGCGGCCGATTTTTACGACCGGCACCTTGGCGCCGTAAGTCAGGACCATCGCCATCTGAAGCATGACCTTGAACGTGTCACGGATACCGTCTGCGGAAAAATCACTGAAGCTTTCAGCACAATCTCCACCCTGCAAAAGAAATCCCTCGCCGCGGGACACAGAGCCGAGCTGCTGTATCAGCTTTCGAGCTTCCCCCGCAAAGACAAGCGGTGGATACTTGGAGAGTTGAGTCTCAACAGCGGCCAGCGCGGCCTGGTCTGTATAGTCCGGCATCTGCACCCGAGGTTTCGAGCGCCATCCCGTCTTCGTCCATGTCTCAGCCATGGGTTTTATCTCCGTATCGTGATGTTAGCGGTATCGCTTGCAGGTTGTGGTTATACGTCAGTGATCAAAGGCGCGAAAGAGTAGATTTTCCCCTCTTGTCAGCTATTTCGCCGGAGCAATTTCGCGGGTAGAGTTCAGCGTTATCATCTGAGTCGCGGGAGGCGACGTGGACCACAAATCATCAAATTCGGCTACGCCATCCAGCACGCCCGCTTCGCACAAGCGGCATTTTGTGTTCGTCCTGATGGACAGCTTCACCATGCTGAGCTTTGCCGGGGCAATTGAATGCCTACGGCTTGCCAATAGGTTCGCACCGGGGGCCTATACCTGGTCACTGGCCGGAGACGGGGGCGAGGTTGCCACTTGTTCAGCTGGCATCCTGTATAATCTGGATCGCGACCTGGACGAGTTGAAACGCGATGACACAGTGGTTCTGTGCGGTGGTCTGGACATTCAAGCCGCGACCACGAAGAAGCTTTTGAACTGGCTGCGTCGTGAAGCCCGGCGTGGCGTTTCGATGGCGGCTCTCTGCACTGCAAGCTACTCGCTTGCGAAGGCCGGTCTTCTGGACGGGAAGAAGGCGACAATCCACTGGGAAAATCAGGACAGCTTTTCTGAGGAGTTCGAAGAAGTTGAACTGACGAAATCGGTCTTCGTTGTTGATGGCAACCGAATGTCGACGGCCGGTGGCACCTCGTCGATCGATCTGATGCTGCAACTCATCGCCAATGATCTGGGCGAAGAGATCGCAAACACGGTCGCAGACCAGCAGATTTACAGCTCGATCCGTACCGATCAGGATCAACAACGTCTGTCGATCCCGACACGGATTGGCGTGCGGCACCCAAAGCTCAGCCGCGTCATACAGATGATGGAAGCCAATATCGAAGAACCGATAAGCCCATCGATACTGGCGAAGGAGGTGGGCATGTCGACGCGACAGCTTGAACGGCTCTTTCGGCGCTATCTCAATCGAAGCCCCAAGAGATATTACATGGAAATTCGGCTGCAAAAGGCGCGCAACCTGCTGATGCAAACGGATATGAGCGTGATTAACGTCGCGCTCGCTTGCGGTTTTGCATCGCCGTCGCACTTCTCGAAGTGCTATCGGGCGCATTACGACACCACGCCCTATCGTGAGCGCGGCTCCCACGCGCCACGTTTGTCGATATAAAAAAGCCGGGGTCTAGGCCCCGGCAAATACTCGCTAAACCACAATCACAAAAAAAACTATTCAACAGTAATGGTAATCTGTTCTGACATGACGATTGGGTCATGGGGGACGTGGTAGAGATCACCAAGCACCAGTTGGAGCGTGTGGGTGCCCGGCGACAGGTCAAGTACGACCTCGGTCTGACCTTTGCCGAAATGCTGGTGATTATCGTCCGCATAAATGCCGGTTTCGATCATGTCCGCATCATCTGCACCTTCACCAAAAGGCGCGCGATTGGTTAGAATATGGTGGTGGCCCGTGTTCTCTGCTTCCGTGCCAGCCGGGGCGACGCCCATGCCCGATAGTCCGAACAGAACCTTGACGGGCCCGCTGACCGTGTCACCGTCCTGCAGGTTGATAAAATACTGTTTCGCACCGGGCGCAGAGGGTGTGTCACCAGCCATTGCAGGCGTCGCAAGCACACATGCGACCGTTGCAGATAGAAAAAAGCGGTTTAACATATCGATCTCCCTTGATTAGGTATGAGAAGTCAGTTTCGCTGCTCTCGAGATAAGAACACGCCAAAGGGGATAGTTATTCGGTGGCTTCGGAAAAAAGATCGCGACAGTGCGATCAGAGGCGAGATCACACGCGTCTATCCGCGCCTTTGGCGATATTGTGTCGCGATCTGCAAAAGCCGTGAGGACGGCGGTGATCTGGCTCAGGCTGCGTGTCTGAGAGCGATTGAAAAGCAAGATCAATTCGAACCCGGAACCGCTTTCGACAAATGGATATTCACAATCGCCAAGCGGGTCTGGCTGAATGAACTCAGATCTCAGAAGGTTCGGCGCGGGTCCGGGCTGATTTTGGTCGAAGATGCCGATCTCCCAGATAACAAACCATCGAGCGAAACGAATATTTTTGCTGGTGAAGTGTTATCAGAGGTGATGGCTTTGCCTGAAGCACAGCGCGAGACTGTTTTACTCGTTTATGTTGAGGGCTTTAGCTACAAGGACACCGCCGCCATATTGGATATTCCGATAGGCACAGTTATGAGCCGATTGGCGGCAGCCCGAAAGACAATAGCAAGCCGGTTCGGCGAACACGGCGGAGTATCATGACCGACACCAGACGCCATATCAGCGATGAAGATTTGACCGCTTACCTTGATGGTGAAGCGCCGGATGATCTTCGCCGTGAGATCGAGCAGGCGCTGTCAGAGGATGACGCGTTTGGCGCAAGACTGTCGGCTCTGGATCTCCCGTTGGGCCAATTACAGCAGGAAAGCGCCCGCGCATTGCAGGATGCGCCCGCACTCACGCTGCCCCCTGCGCAGATCAGACGAGCTGGTGGGTTCTCGGTCGCAGCCGCATTGGCGATTGGGATCGGCATTGGGGTTGCAATCGCACCTGCCCCGCCAGAAGCAAATTCTGGCTGGATTGACTACGTTGCCGCCTATCAGGCGCTTTATGTGCAGCAGACGATCTCCGATATGCCGCCCGTCGAAGCCAGCGCGCAACTGGCCGGCTTGTCCGATGTGGTGGGCCGCGACCTGTCTCAAGTTGCTCAGCTTCCCGGACTGGAATATCGGAGAGGCCAGGAGTTGGGTTTCAAAGGTAAGCCTTTGATCCAGATTGCTTATCTTGCCAATGGCACGACCCCGGTAGCGCTTTGCGTCATTGAGAACGGCAAGGCTGAACACGCAATCAAGTCGATGGAAGTTGAAGGATTGGCCGCGGCCAGTTGGTCAGACGGAACCCACAGCTATTTGTTGATCGGCGGGCAGGATCAGAGCTTTATCGATACGACTGCGGCAGCGACACAAGCCCTACTCTAGATCGCCTTCAGCGCGAGAACCGCATTCAAACCGCCAAAGGCAAATGCATTCGACAAGGCCACGTCAACCTTGGTCTCTCTCGCTTCGTTTGGCACAACATCCAACGCACATTCGGGATCAGGCTCTTCATAGTTGATGGTTGGCGCGACGATACCGTCTTTCAATGCCATGATGCAGGCCAGAAGTTCGATGGCTCCTGTGCCGCCAATGACATGCCCGTGCATTGACTTGGTGGATGACATCATCAGGCGATCTGCGTGTGCACCAAACACATCCGCCACGGCTGCACATTCGGTTTTATCATTCGCCGCTGTACCAGTGCCGTGCGCATTGATGTAGCCGACGTCAGTTTTTGCAATCTTCGCGTCGCGGATTGCCCCCTCAATGGCCCGGGAGGCCCCTTGCTTGGATGGCATCACGATATCGCCGGCATCCGACGACATGGCAAAGCCCACTACCTCGGCAAGAATCTCGGCGCCCCGGGCACGCGCGTGTTCGAGCTCTTCAAATACGAAGATCGCAGCCCCCTCACCCTGAACCATCCCGTTGCGATTGGCCGAGAATGGACGGCAGGCATCTTTCGACATGACGCGCAAACCCTCCCAGGCTTTTACGCCGCCAAAGCACAACATCGACTCCGATCCGCCCGTGATCATCACGCGGCTCATGCCCGAACGCACCATATGAAATGCTTGCCCCATGGCGTGGTTTGACGAAGCGCAGGCAGTCGCGACGGTAAAGGATGGCCCCTTCAGGTTGTACTGCATCGACACGTGACTGGCGGCCGCATTGTTCATCAACTTGGGCACCACAAAAGGGTGTACGCGGTTCTTACCTTCTTCATAGACAGCGCGATAGTTTTCGTCTTGGGTGTTCATGCCGCCCCCAGCCGTCCCCAGAACAACGCCGGATTCAGCGGCGAGACTGCCTGAGAACGACAGTCCGGATTGCTCTATCGCCTCTTTCGCAGCGATCAGTGAGAACTGGGTATACCGGTCATAGAGCGCAATCTGCTGGCGGTTGAATTCCGCATTAGGGTCGTAGTCACGGACCTGTCCGCCAATCTGGATCGACAGGCGATCAACATCCCGGATGTCCAACGGTCCAATCCCGCAACGTCCATTTTTGAACGCATCCAGCGTCACAGGTACGGACGCGCCCAGTGCGTTGATCGTGCCCTGTCCAGTGATCACGACGCGGTGCAAAACTCAGGCTTTCTGCTCGGCCACAAGGCGTTCCACAGCTTTGACAATCGCGGCCACGCTGGAAATGTCGAAATCACCTTCTGTCGGATCATTGGCGTTGAAAGGTACCGTGATATCAAAGGCTTCTTCGATAGCAAAGATGCTCTCCACAAGCCCCAGGCTGTCGATCCCCAGGTCCTCCAGAGATTGATCCATCGTTACATCTCCGGGCTCAAGCACAGCTTGCTCCGCGATAATTTCGACAACTTTCGTTTTCACGTCTGTGGTCATAGCGCACCCACGATGCCGTTTCCTTTGGCGATCATGTAAGAGTTCCCGCGTGCCATTGCTACTGCCTATTTGCCCTCACGCAGAGACTTCATAAATCTTGGCAATCTGCGGAGTGCCTTTTGCATCTCGATGTGAGTGTCCATTTTTACAGCAGGATACCCCAACAAAACCCGCCCTGCTGGCGCATTTGACAGGATCTTTGTGCCACCGCCGGCGATCACATCGTCTCCAACGAAAATATTGTCGCTGACGCCACATTGACCGCCCAACACAACGCGATCTCCAATACGGACAGATCCTGCGATACCGACCTGACCGCACAGAAGGCAGTCGCGTCCGACCTGTACGTTATGCCCAAGATGCACGAGATTATCGAGCTTTGTACCGTCGCCAACCGATGTGTCGCGGATGGTTCCACGATCTATCGTGCTGTTGGCCCCGACCTCGACGTTATTCCCAAGCACGACCGAGCCAAGCGAATGGATGCGGGTCCAGCTCTGTTGCGAAGATGCGGCCTGACCACCCAGGCTTTCGCGTGCTTGCTCTACGTTACTTTTTTCTGGCGTCACAAAGGAGAAACCATCGGCGCCAATAACCGCGCCGGGCTGTGCTATGAAACCATTGCCAATGATCACCCGGGCACCAATGTGAGCGCGCTGTAGGATCAAGGCGTCGTCCCCAATCGTCGCCCCTTCGGCGATACTGACATGGGAGGCGATCCGCGCGTTTTTTCCGATGCTGACATCCGCACCAATCACCACAAGGGGGCCGATGGCCGCTCCCTCGGAAATGGAGGCGGAGGGATCTACAATGGCACTTGGGTGGATGCCCGGCGCTATTTGCGGACCGGGATCCATCAACTGCGTCAGGCCGGACATTGCATAGCGCGGGCGCGGCACGAAGATCGCAGCTTTCAGCCCCAGAGCTTCCCAGTCCGCCCCGTCCCAAAGAATGGCAGCCTTCGCGCCACCTTCGGTTAAGCCATCTGCGTATTCAGGTTTCATCGCCAGCGCCAGCGCGCCTGCCTCGGCGTGCTGTGGCTCGGCGGCATGGGTGATCTCGAGATTGACATCGCCAACAGCCTGAGCGCCAAGCGCATTGGCAATCTCAGCAATCGAATAGTGTTGCACCATGAGCAGGTCTCCCGGTCGTGCGGGCCTTGTCTCAGTCGCAGGACCCGGGTTCGGTCTTAGCTCTGAACAGCGCGCAGAGAAACCCCAGCCTTCTGGAGTTCTGCGAAGATACGCTTATCGCGCCCGTAAACATCGCCACGATAATTTGCACGCCCTTTCGGATCGACCCATGCTGTATAGTAAGCGATATGGACCGGCAGCGGTTGTGCTAGGTCGACCTTCCGCTCTGCTTTAGTGGCCAGAATGTTCTGGAAATAGTCTTTCGGGTTCGATGTCTGAGCCTTCAGCAGTGCATAGGCAAACTCAAACGGCTGATGCACTCGAACGCAGCCATGACTGAAGTCACGTTTTTCGCGTCCAAACAAAGACTTGGACGGCGTATCGTGCAGGTAGATGTTGTACTTGTTGGGGAACATGAACTTCACCAACCCAAGCGCATTCCCGCGCGAGGGTGGTTGCTTCATCGAGTATGGGAAGTTCCGCGCGTTATAGGCCGAAAAGTTAATAGCAGAGCGCGGGATAGGTCGGCCGTTTGAACCAATGACCTGCAATTGGCGCTGCGCGTTGGGATTGCGCTGCATCATAGGCAGATACTCTTTGGTCACGATCGAGCGTGGTACGTACCAGCTGGGATTGATGACCATGAATTCCATCGTGTCCGAGAATTCAGGCGTCCGGCGATCCGAGACGTTCTTGCCAACCACGACGCGCGACCTGAACTTGGACTTGCCGTTTTGAATGAGATCGACGTGGAAGTCGGGAATGTTGACCCAGACGTGCTTCTTTTCCAATGGACGGTTGTTCCAGCGACGCCGTTCCATTGCGACCAGCACCTGGCTGAGGCGATCCTCGACCTGCTTGTTGACCTGAGCAATCGTTGATGCGCCAGCTACTCCGTCAGGCGCCAGACCATGTGCGATTTGGAACTGCTGAACAGCTTTCTGGATACCGGCGTCATAACTTTGCGTCGCGGTCTTGCGCAGATATCCCATACGGATCAGGCGGTTGCGCAACTGCACGACGGCACCACCGGAGGCGCCCAGCTTCAACGACTTCGATTGAACTTTGTCGCCCCATCCGCCTTTGGCAAGGAGCTTTTCAAGGCGCAGCTTCTCTTTTTGTAGGCGCGTGTATTCGGCTGTGCGCGGTGCAAGCTTTTTGATGAATGCTTGTGGGTTTGACTTAACGAAGGCATCCAGAGTTGAGACCGGATCATAGCGAGCGACATTCATAACCAACCCGCTATCGATCGCGCGGGGCGTCAAGACACCGGAACGAATGTCGTCAGCATACGTCAGAAAGCGTTTCGCTGCTTCGACCTCCACCCGTCCGCGATCGCGCGGGGTCTTCGCGGCTTTCATTAAACCCTTGAGGCCATCGGCGTCGTAACGTGGCGTCGGCAGGCCGTGATCTGGGGCCTGCGCGAAAGCTTTCAGCAGCGCCGCCCTGCGACGCTTATCTTTGTTCGATACAAATATCGGTTGGAAATTGCGCTTGCGATAAAACTCCGCCAGCACTTTGTCTTTCGAAGCCGCTTCCGCAATAGATTGCTTGAGTGCCGTGACAGCGGCAGATGCCTTTGACGTGCCCGCAATCGGCAACATTGCCCCAGCCACGCCGGCGGCCATCATGCGAAGTGTGGTTCTGCGATTAATTTTGCCGGACATCTCGATAGGCCTCTTTAACAAATACAAGTTCGACGTTCATAAGTTGGCGTCAATTTCCGAAAGCCAGTCTGGAGAGTCCATTCACATTCGCGACGGTGAGTTCGGTTTTTTGCGCACGTTGCACGAGGGTCACCTTTTTGCATCACTGTGGCGAATTCGTTTGATGCGCAGGATTTTGCCGATTTTCCCGAAATTAACCGCCTGACCCTAATGTCCGCTTGGTCACAGAATCACTTTGTGTCATAACCTCGTTATCTGGGGTACAAATTGCGCCGCGTAAGCGGTTTGGGCGAACGGGACAGGCATCTAATGGGCGAGAAGAATTCCGCTGTGTTGACACGCCGCGCTTTGCTTGGAGCATTTGCAGCGACGACTTTGACGGCAGCTCCGGTATATTCCAAAGCATTTGGCTTTCTAAAGGGCGCTGGTGATGTGCGCCGCCTCAAGATGTATTCTGGCCGGACCGGCGAGAATATCGACATGATCTATTGGATCGAAGGTGAATACATCAAAGAAGGTCTCAAAGAGATCAATCACTTCATGCGCGATTGGCGTCAGAACAGCGCGACGCGGATGGACACCAGAACAATCGATATCATGACTGCCTCACATAACCTGATGGGTGTGAGCGAGCCCTACATGCTTTTGTCCGGATATCGTTCCCCCAAGACAAATGCGATGCTGAGATCTCGGTCACGCGGTGTGGCGAAGAACTCGCTGCACATGAAAGGTCAGGCTGCTGATCTACGCTTGAAGTCGCGCTCAGTAGGTCAGATTGCACGCGCCGCCTCTTCCTGTTCCGCAGGTGGGGTTGGCCGTTACTCCGGCTCAAACTTTGTTCATATGGATTGTGGGCCAGTGCGGACTTGGGGTCGTTAAGACACCGCATTCAGTGAGATTTTGAAAGCCGCCCCAGATGAGGCGGCTTTTTCTTTAACTCGATTGTTCTTGCGCCGCTGGCCTATCGCACCACGTAAACCGATGCGCTGGAATGGCGGACGACACGCGCAGCGTTCGGCCCAAGCAGATAGTCTGCCAAATCTGGCTTATGCGCACCGATCACGATCAGGTCGCTTCCAGCCGCCTTGGCGGTTTTGAGAATTTCCTCATAGGCTTTTCCGCTCGTAACCACGTGCCGAACCTTGTTGTTAGCCTCCTCGCCCAAGACCTTCGTCACCAGCTCGTTGAGTAGCCCTTTGGCCTTCTCGACAGCTGCCGATTGATGATCTTTGCCGAAGTGATCGCTGACCACGCTCATCCCGAAATCAGGCACCACGGTCATGACATCCAGAGAGGCACCTTCGAGCTCCGCCAATTTCGAAGCGCGTTGCAGTACCGGTACATCCACGTCCGGGTCACTGATGTCGACTGCACAAAGGACTGATCTGATCATGCTGTTACCTCCTCCTCCGGACGCCCTGCGCGACCCCTCTGCATCAGTGCAATCAAGCCCAGCAAAACCAGAGCTGGAATAAACACCAATTCCTTGGGCATCTGGCTTTTTGGCGCTTGCACCGTGGCAAGGGTCACAGGTTCATCCGCATAGAAGTCGAAGCTGGACAAGGTGTCCGCGAAAGGCGTTCCGAAGATAGGTTCTTCAAGCACCACGTTTTCGCCGTCCTCCATCAAACTCAGGCCGAACCCTTCAAGGCGCTCATCGCCGGTGCCCCCTGCAGGCACATCGAGTACCAGCGTCGTGTCTTTGAGTTCGCCCGTATCAAAGTCAGGACCATTGACCACGACACGCAACTGATCGCCCTGCCCGGCCGTATCAAGCGCGCTCGATATCGAAGCAGGCTCGATCATGGCAAATGGAGGTTGCAATCGGTTCATGAAGAAGTCGGGCCTAAAGAGCGCGAAGGCCACGAGGATCAGAAGTACGCTCTCATAGATCCGGTTCTTGGTCAGGAACCAGCCCATTGTTCCGGCCGTGAAGACAAGAATGGCAATGGTCGCAGATATCGCCACCAAGATACCTTGCACCCATCCGACGTCTATCAACAGCAAGTCAGTGTTGAAGATAAAGACGAAAGGCAGGGCAACTGTCCGCAGTGAGTAGAAGAAGGCTGTAAATCCGGTCTTGATCGCATCACCGCCCGACACAGCCGCCGCCGCGAAACTGGCAAGCCCCACTGGTGGCGTCACGTCAGCCATAATGCCGAAGTAAAAGACGAACAGGTGAACCGCGATCAGCGGAACGATCAGGCCGGACTGTGCGCCAAGCTCAACCACAACACCCGCCATAAGCGAGCTCACCACGATATAGTTGGCCGTGGTGGGCAGGCCCATTCCAAGCACAAGGCTCAAGAGACCCACCATAATAAGCATCAAGATCAGGTTGCCACCCGACAGGAACTCAACCAGATCGGCCATCACCTGACCGACGCCTGTCAGTGTCACGGTGCCAACGATAACGCCTGCGGTCGCCGTAGCCAGACCAATCCCGATCATGTTGCGCGCGCCATCAATCAGACCCTGGATCAGGTCATTGACACCGGCCATAAAGGCATTGGCCGTATCGTTCTCGCCCCGGAAGATGGACTTCAATGGCTTCTGGGTGAGCAGGATCACAAACAGCAGCATAGTAGCCCAGAAGGCCGACAAGCCCGGTGATTTCTGCTCGATCATCAGGAAGTAGACCAACACGATGATCGGAAGAAGGTAGTGCAACCCGGCTTTGTAGATTTCACCAACTACCGGCAATTCGACTTCTTTGGCGTTGGGATCGTCCGGCACCAGATCGTCCGTTTTCGAGGCCAGATAGAGCAATGCGATGTACGCCGCGACCACCAGCAATGACAACACTAGACCCGAGGCTCCAGGCATCATCGCTATGACTGCTTTGACCGGGTATTGCACCCCGTAGCAAAGTCCGGCAAAGCCCGCGAAAAACAGCGCCATGCCGCCAATTGTGCGCCCCATGCTGACCACGCGATTGCCCAATGTTGGCATGTTCCGCTTCACGGCTTCTAAATGCACGATGTAAACCAGCGCGATGTAAGAGATCGCCGCTGGCAGGAAGGCGTGGGTGATCACTTCAACATAGGAAATCCCCACATATTCCACCATCAGGAAAGCAGCCGCACCCATAACCGGGGGCATGATCTGACCATTAACGGAGGACGCAACTTCGACCGAGCCAGCTTGCTCAGACGTGAAACCCACCCGCTTCATCAACGGAATGGTAAATGTTCCGGTTGTCACCACGTTGGCGATAGACGAGCCGGAAATGAGACCCGTCGCAGCAGAGCCCACAACGGCAGCTTTGGCCGGACCACCGCGCAGGTGACCCAAGGCGCCGAACGCCATTTTGATAAAGTAGTTCCCAGCCCCGGCCTTATCCAGCAAAGCCCCGAACAACACGAACAGGAAGACGAACTTAGTGGACACGCCAAGGGCAATCCCGAAGACCCCCTCCGAGGTGATCCACATATGGCTCATTGCTTTCTTGAGGGATGCGCCCTTCCACTGGATGACTTCAGGTACCCAGCTTGATGATCCAAAGAAAACATAGGCGAGGAATATCGTCGCGATAATGGCCATCGCCGGTCCAAGCGCGCGGCGCGCACCTTCGAACAGCAACAGAAGGCCAGCCAGCGCAAACCACTTGTCGACATCATCGGCCAGACCGCCGGAATTCACGATCTTCTGGTAAAAAATATAGCCGTAAAGAGCGATCACGCTGCCCGCGAGACCCATGATCCAATCCGCTATCGGAATGTAATGGCGCGGGCTTGTCTTGAAGGCGGGATAGGCCATGAAGGCCAGGAAAATTGCAAAAGCCAGATGAATCTGCCGCGAATTGTTGATCACAGATCCCGGCAACAGCATGTTGGAAATGGGTGAGGCCAGCAGAACTTGGAAGGCCGACCATGTGACAGCCACAATAGCCAAAAACAGACCAACCGATCCGGCCGGGCTCCGAGCACCTGCGTCAGTGGACGCTACAAGGTCCTGAAGCTCTTCCTCGCTTAAGGGGCGGTTTTGTCCGGTGTCACTCATCTGGCTAACTCCCTGTCCCTACGCGTTTGCCGCGCCTGTCGTCTTTTAGGTGTGGAGGGCGATCCTTGCCGCCCTCCTCAAGTTTGTTGCTTGGATCGAGAGTTATTCGATCCAGCCTTTTTCCTTGTAATACTTCGCAGCACCAGGGTGCAGCGGAGCCGATAAACCGTCTTTCGCCATTTCTTCTGGCTTCAGGTTCGCGAATGCAGGGTGCAGCTTCTTGAAGTCTTCGAAGTTCTCAAAGACCGAGCTGACAACAGCATAAACGGCATCATCAGAGACAGCATCGGAGGTCACGAAAGTTGCGCCCACACCGAATGTTGTCGTGTCACCGTCAGAGCCCCGGTACATGCCGCCGGGCACAGTCGCTTTCCGGTAGAACGAGTTATCGGCGATCAAACCATCGATTGCATCACCAGTGACATTCACCAGAACCGAGTCACAGGCTGTCGTGGCTTCTTGGATAGACCCTGATGGATGGCCAACAGTGTAGATCATCGCATCGATCTGGTTGTCGCAGAGGGCTGCGGACTGTTCTGCGGCCTTCAGCTCGGAGGCCAATGCGAAATCACCAGTTGTCCACCCAAGGGCGCCAAGCACCACGTCCATTGTGCCACGCTGACCGGAACCGGGGTTGCCGATATTCACGCGCTTACCTTTGAGGTCTTCGAATGAGCTGATGCCAGCGTCTGCCCGAGCGACCACGGTGAAGGGCTCAGGGTGCACGGAGAAGACCGCGCGAAGACCTTCGAACGCGCCCGCATCTTCGAATTTCGATGTGCCGTTATACGCGTGGTACTGCCAGTCAGACTGCGCCACACCAAATTCCAACTCACCCTCACGAATGGTGTTGATGTTGTAAACCGAACCACCCGTGGATTCGACCGAGCAGCGAATGCCATGTTCTTTGCGGCCTTTGTTCACCAGACGGCAGATCGCACCGCCTGTTGGATAGTAGACGCCAGTAACGCCGCCTGTGCCGATGGTGATGAACTCTTCTGCCACCGCAACCGGCGCTGTCAAAGCCGACAATGCCACCGCTGCTGCGGAAAGTTTCAAGTAATGGAACATTCATATTCTCCCAAGTTAAGTATCGTTTGCGCGAAGGTGGATGCCACCTGCCCCGTCGTAAACTACGGACCGCAGGTGCTCCAAAAATGTGTCGGACAGTTCTGTCGTTTTGTTACCGTTGGTAACTGGGCAATAACGGTTACGAAAACTTTCTGACATTCATCCCCCGTCGATAAGGTCGAGGCTTTCACTCGTTCCCAATCATGTCAAGCCGTGATAATTGGTATTTTATTGCCCCAACGCCAGCCCAAGAGGCCGTGATGTCCCATGTTTTTCCTAGAAATTCCATATCGTTACCCCCTATCGGGCAGAGCGGCAAAGGGGTTTACCTGATTGACCACAACGGAAAGCAGTACCTCGACGGATCGGGGGGCGCCGCGGTCTCCTGTCTCGGGCATGGCGACCGGGAGGTCATTGATGCGATCAAGGATCAACTGGATAAAATGGCCTTTGCGCATACCGGGTTTCTGTCTTCAGAAGCTGCCGAAGCGTTGGCCGAATTGCTCATTTCAAATGCGCCCGACGGCTTGGAGAAAGTCTACTTCGTGTCGGGTGGCTCGGAGGCCGTCGAAGCTGCACTGAAGCTGGCACGACAGTATTACCTCGAAATAGGCCAGCCGAAGCGTTCAAAAATCATTGCGCGCCGGCAAAGTTATCACGGAAATACACTCGGGGCCTTGGCCGTCGGTGGCAACGCTTGGCGGCGGCAGCAATTTGCGCCCCTTCTGATAGATGTTAGCCACATCGCCCCCTGTTACGCATATCGTGAACAGATAACCGGCGAAACTGAAGCGGATTATGCTAAGCGCGCCGCTGCCGAATTACAGGCCGAAATAGAGCGCCTTGGCCCTGAAAATGTCATGGCATTCGTGGCAGAACCAGTGGTCGGAGCGACGCTTGGCGCGGTTCCGTCGGTCAAAGGATACTTCAAGCGTATCCGCGAGATCTGCGACCGTCACGGCGTGCTTCTCATCCTTGATGAAGTCATGTGTGGTATGGGACGTACCGGCACTCTGTTTGCCTGCGAGCAGGACGGGATTTCGCCGGATATCTGTACGATCGCAAAAGGTTTGGGTGGTGGGTACCAGCCGATCGGGGCGACGCTTTGCTCAGGCGAGATTTACGACGCAATCGAAAGTGGTTCTGGCTTCTTTCAACATGGGCATACCTATATCGGCCACCCGACGGCCTGCGCGGCGGGACTTGCCGTTCTGAAGAAACTGACGGGCGGCCTTGTTGACGAGGTGACCGGCAAGGGGACCTTGCTGCAGGACATGCTGCGCGCCCGCTTCGGTCAACATCCTAATGTCGGCGACATTCGCGGACGCGGCTTATTTGTTGGTCTTGAATTCGTTGAGGATCGAGACAGCAAAACACCGTTTGATCCCGCCCACAAGTTGCACGCCAAGTTTAAGAAAGCCGCCTTCGAAGCTGGTCTAATATGCTATCCAATGGGAGGCACCATTGATGGCAAAACCGGGGATCACGTCCTCTTGGCCCCGCCTTTCATCATCAATGAGAATGAGCTGAAGCAGATGGTCGACATCATCGAAGATGCGCTCAAAACGAGTCTGGTTCAGCTAAGCTGAGCTCGGTCATTTCATGGAAAGTAGTGGCGCACCCGAGAGGATTCGAACCTCTGGCCTCTGCCTTCGGAGGGCAGCGCTCTATCCAGCTGAGCTACGGGTGCCTGAAGCGCGGTATAGAATGGCGTCTCCCATGGCGCAATGGCTTCTTTCGGCCTGTCGGTATCAGCTAAACAACTCGTGGCACAATTCCAGCGCCTCGACCAACGTATCGATCTCTGCCTCGGTATTGTAAAGCCCAAGAGATGCCCGACAGGTCGCGGTAACACCCATATGCTCCATTAAGGGTTGTGCACAGTGATGCCCTGCCCTAACCGCAACACCCTTCTTATCGAGCACAGTCGAAATGTCATGCGCGTGCGCAGCGCCGTCCAGTGTGAACGAAAAGATCGCGGCCTTGTCAGCGCTTTGTCCCTGAACATTGAGCCAATTCAATCCGTCCAGCCGTGTGCGTGCATAGTCCCGAAGAGCACGCTCATGGGCAGCAATGTTTTCCATCCCTAGGTCCATCAAATAATTCAGCGCCACACCCAAACCGATCGTCTGAACGATGCCCGGAGTGCCGGCTTCGAATTTCATTGGGGGATCGTTGTAGGTCACCATGTCCCGGTGTACCTCGCGGATCATATCTCCGCCCCCCATGAAGGGACGCATCTCTTGCAGCCTGTCATCCGACACATAGATGGCGCCTGAGCTTGATGGGCCATAGAGCTTGTGGCCCGTGATCGCAAAGAAGTCGCATCCCAGTTCAGTAACATTGACCGGCATGTGAACCGCACTTTGGGAGCCGTCCACTAGCACCGGAACACCTTTTGCGTGGGCACCATCGCATATGGTTTTGATATCAACCGCCGTTCCCAGCACATTGGACAAATGCGTTACCGCAACGAGTTTGGTTTTCGGAGTAATGGCGTCGAGCACTTTCTGGGGATCAAGATTCCCATTGCTGTCCACATCGACCCAGACAAGCTTGACGCCCTGACGTTCCCGCAGGAAGTGCCACGGTACGATGTTGGCATGATGCTCCATGATCGACAGGACAATCTCGTCGCCGGCTTCAAACCGGGGCGCGGCCCAAGCGTAGGACACCATATTGATGCCCTCGGTTGTCCCTGAATTCAGAATGATGTTGTCTTCGGAAGCCGCACCGAGAAACTCGGCGATGATGCCACGAACACCTTCATATTTCTCCGTCGCCAGATTGGACAGATAATGAAGACCCCTATGCACATTAGAGTATTCCTCTGCATAGGCGCGTGTTACAGCGTCGATGACGACTTGCGGCTTTTGCGCCGAAGCTCCGTTATCTAGATAGACCAGCGGTTTGCCGTTCACCTCCCGGCTCAGGATCGGGAAATCAGACCGGATCTTTGCAACATCATACATTCGAGACATCCAATCCAAGAACGAGCGCGACAATCGTCGCAAATATGGACAAGCCAAAGATCACGCCAAAAGTCGCGACGAGAATTCCTGCGAAGACATTCAGCAGCGATTTGAAGCCATGCACTACGGCCACGAAATTGACGAACAACCACATTCCATAAATTGCAATCGCGATCCCGAACATGTTTGCAAAACCAAACGAGACAACCAGCAAGGCAAGCTGGACAACCTGTGCCATCAGCAGGATCAGCTGCAGCCAAATCACGATCGTCAGGCTTTCAGTAAAACCGCCGCGTCCCCCGAAGGAGCGACCAATATAATGCAGGCAAAAAACAGTCAGAACCAAACCGCCAGTCATAACAACGGCCAGAACGATCGGAGATTGCGGCAAGCCAAAACCGCTTGGCGTATCGCTTGGTGCGATACCGACCGCAAGGCTGGACAGAATAACGCTAAGCGCGACGATCGCACCCAAGGCCGGCCACAGCACCGAACGATCCAAGCCCAATGACAGCACCGCCCCCGCTCCCTCCTGCGGGTTGGTCATGGTCAGGCGCGCCAGAGGTAGGATTTGGCTAAACATCGGGTTGCTCCACATAAGCTAGGCAACTGAGCCAGATAAACAAAAAGGCGGCGAAGGCCAGAACCGAAGTAATCGTCAGCGCAGGTCCGGGTCCGATGAAACCTGCGACCAGACCATTCAACAATACTGCGGGTGTTGCGGCCAGCAGACCCCAAAACAAGGCCAAACGTGCGGTCAGCCAAGTTCCCTGCCCGCCTACTAGCTTTGCTAGAATGTGAGACAGCGCCGCCAAGCCATAAAACAGAAGTGGCGCAATCAACACTGCGCCTAGAAAGGCCCCACCGGCCAAGGCGTCAAACTCGGGACCTTCCGGATTGAGAAACGCATCGCGTGACAGCTTCGGAAGCTGCGCAACAAACAGCAACAGGCAGGCGATCATCACCCAAGCCAACCCGCGCGATTCATTCGCGCCACGCGCGAGGTGCTGCGCCATGACCTGTCGCGGGGCGCGATAACTGCGTAATATGGCTTGTGCGTTCGACATTAGAACGGAAACTAGCGGCGATGACGCGCCAGCCAACCCTCCAACAGTGTTTGCAATGCCGCAGCGATATCCTCGTCCTCGATTTCTTCCAAGGCTTCGGCGAGGAATGCCAAGACCAATAGGTCTTGCGCCTCGGTTTGTTCAACCCCGCGAGAACGCAGATAAAACAGAGCCTCGTCGTCAATCGCGCCAGACGTGGACCCGTGAGAGCAGACGACGTCGTCCGCGTAAATCTCAAGTTCGGGCTTGGCCAAAAACTGACTGTCATCATCGAGCAACAAAGACTGGCTGATCTGATAACCGTCGGTTTTCTGCGCTCCTTCTTTCACCAATATCTTACCCTGAAAGACGCCCACAGCGCCGTTACGCAGCACCTTCTTGAAGACCTGACGGCTTTCGCAATTCAGCGCGTCATGCGTGATGAAAACCGTGTCATCATGGTGAAATGGGCTATGCGCACCATCGCCCAAGGCCGCGCCCGCCACATGTGCCAGCGCATCATCGCCGGTCAGTTCCAATACACATTCGTTGCGTGTCAGCTTGCCATTGGCGGTGAGCGTAAATGACTTGAAGTGAGATTTTTCCGCCAGACGTCCAAATAAATGTGTCACCGCACGACGTTCATGATCGCGGCCTTGCGCGCGAATATGGTGAAATTTCGCATCCTGCGCCACATCGACTTCCATCGATTTGTTAAATCTTGCAGCCGCGGGTCCTGTTTCCAGAACGGTCAGCTCGGTGCCTTCTTCCAAGCGGATCACGTGATGAAGCGTGGCGTCGGATACCTCTGATTTATGGAGATAAATCAGATTTATTGGCTTCGAAACTGCGCCCGTAACGTGAATCAGTACGCCGTCCCGCGCCATAGCCGTGTTCAGTGCTGCCAGTGGCCGTTCCACTGGAACCTGCGCGTTACGCTCTAACGTGCCATAGAGGTCTTGCACCCAGTGAATATCGGCATTGGATGCGTCCGCCAGACGTGAGATTTCCACGCCCTCAAGGCTTAGGTCATCGGATGCTTTGGCATCAAATTCACCGTCGGAGAAGACGATCTTCAATCTATCCATGTCCGCAAAAAGCGGGCCTTCGTCGTTGTGAAACAGCGCGGCCGGTTCGGGCTCTGCCGATGTCAGTTCGTCCGGGTTCGTGAAACGCCAATACTCATCGCGGCGGACTGGTAGCCCCATGTCCCGCACGCGTGAAAGTGCATCCTTGCGGATTTCGGTGATCCATGCGGCGCCTGCGGGCAACTTCAATTCATCCAGTCGAGCCGCGGTCACTGATTGTTTTGCTTGTGGCAAGGCCATCAGGCGACCTCCGCCAGGATGTCGGCGTAACCGTTATTCTCGACCTCAAGAGCCAGATCCGGACCGCCAGTTTTGACAATGCGTCCATCGGCCATGATGTGCACGACATCGGGTTTGATATGGTCCAGAAGCCGCTGATAGTGAGTGATGACAAGGAAAGAGCGGCCTTCGTTGCGCAGCGCGTTCACACCTTCGGAGACCAATTTCATAGCATCGACATCAAGACCGGAATCCGTTTCGTCTAGAATGCACATTTTCGGCGCAAGCATAGCCATTTGAAGGATTTCATTCCGTTTTTTCTCACCACCGGAAAAGCCAACATTGACGGGCCGTTTCAGCATATCGGCGTCGATTTTCAGCTCCTTGGCCCGTGCTCGAATTTCCTTAAGAAATTCTGCCGCGCTCATCTCGTCCTCGCCTCGTGCTTTGCGCTGAGAATTCACAGCCGTTCGCAGGAAAGTCATATTGCCGACACCAGGGATTTCGACCGGATATTGAAATGCCAGGAAAAGCCCCGCCGCTGCGCGCTCTTCGGGTTCCATATCCAGAATATCGGCACCTTCAAGCGTCGCAGAACCGTCTGTGACCTCATAGCCGTCACGGCCGGACAAGACGTAGGACAAGGTTGATTTGCCGGACCCGTTTGGCCCCATAATCGCGTGGACCTTGCCAGCTTCAACCGTTAGATCCACGCCTTTCAGGATTTGCTTATCCTCTTCTTCAAGGCCGACGTGCAAATTTTTGATTTCCAACATTTTATTCTTCCCTCAGGCGATGCTGACAGCGGTGCCGGAGGCCGACACCATCAACATTGATTGTCCAACAACTTCGTAATCCAGATCGACACCAACAACGGCATTCGCGCCAAGCCGGCTCGCGCGTTCTTCCAGCTCGCGAAGAGCGGTATCACGCGCATCTTGCAGCTTGCTTTCGTAGGCACCAGAGCGACCGCCCACGATATCGGTGATCGACGCAAAAACATCGCGCACGACATTTGCGCCCATAATCGCCTCACCCACAGCAATACCGTGATAGGCCATGATCTTATGTCCTTCGATCGTATTGGTGGTGGTTACGATCATACGTCCTCTCCATCCCAATAATCCTTGGCGTCTTCCTGACGGCCAACAAATCTCAGATGCGCCGACACGAAATCGGCTCCCGGCTTGACTGCGATGGCAGCGAACTTGCCGCTATCGGGATATTCGACCACTTCCGGATCACGCATGGTTGAAATCCCTATGTATTTCAATGTCGTATCGCCGGTATTTATCAGTTGGTGCGCAGTCTCCGGACCGCCGCGCGGTGCACCACAGACGTCCCCGGCAACAACCGGATATGCTTTTTCTCCCAAACGGTATGTTCCTTCACCCTCTAGGATCACAAATGCTTCGTCATTTCCCAGATGGTTGTGGAACGGAAACGCTTTCTTGCCCGGTGCAACCTGCGTCAGCATCATTCCCAGCCCGCGTAGGCCAACCTGTTTTCCGATCGGTGTGACCTCGCATCCGAATTTGTCCGATCCGCTTTCGGGCGCCATCGGGAAGCCCTCGACGTCCTTGGTGTTAAAAACTGGCGTGCTCATATTCCACCCCCAAACCGGCTTTTGTGCTGAATCAGAAAGTTCTCATTTGTCTTGTAGCGGCGGAATTGCTTCATCACACCGTAGTCTTGAGCCTCAACCCAACCATGAAATTTATCCGCATTGGAATCATCAACTTCGACGAGAAGCACAGGCTTATGGTTCGCAACAATGCCCTCCAAGCCTTTGAGAACACTAAGTTCCATGCCCTCCACGTCGATCTTGATGAACGAGGGCGCAACGCCAGCCAGCATATCATCGGCAGCCTTGACGGTGATATCACCAGCACCCGGGATCATCTTGGCGCCACCAAGGTTGCGTTGACGGTCTTCCATCGCGAAGCCATCAACTTCTTCAGCGCCCACACCGAAGCCAAGATGCCGTAAATCAAACACATCCTGAAATCCATTCAGATGCACATTCGCCTCCAACAGGCGGTAAGCTCGCGGGTTCGGCTCAAACGGGATAATCGCCGCAGGCCGCAGGAAATGCGCTACGAACAAACTGTGATTGCCAACATTCGCTCCGATGTCGATGAACACCCCGCCCTTGGGAAAATTCTGACGGATCGCGCGCAGCTCTTTGCCTTCATAGAACTGTCCACGCCGATGATTGCGTTGAATCGGATCGTTTTCCATGTCCACTGCAAACAAGACCTGCCGACCATCGATCGTAGCCGAGATCACATCGACGCCGTTAAACGCCTGATAGTGAAGGTCCGGTGCGTCTTCTGTGTCTTTCATGAAAGCCCCCGCCGGTCAGTTACCCGACCGATCCTTCCAGAGAGATCGCAACCAACTGCTGAGCTTCCATTGCGAATTCCATGGGCAGAGCCTGTAAGACATCCTTGCAAAATCCGTTGACGACGAGCGCTACGGCCTCTTCCTCATCCATGCCGCGTTGGCGGCAATAGAAGAGCTGGTCGTCATCCACCTTGGAGGTCGTCGCCTCGTGCTCGACACGGGAAGAGTTATTTTTCACCTCGATATAAGGCACGGTATGCGCCCCGCATTTGTCGCCGATCAGCAGTGAGTCGCATTGTGTGTAGTTTCGCGACTCTTTCGCTTTGGGATGCATAGAGACAAGGCCACGATAGGTATTCTGAGCCTTGCCTGCGCTGATCCCTTTGGAGACGATCCGCGATTTGGTGTTCTTTCCGAGATGCACCATCTTGGTGCCTGTATCGGCCTGCTGCATGTTGTTAGCGATGGCGATCGAATAGAATTCACCCTGACTGTCATCACCACGCAGGATGCAAGATGGGTATTTCCAAGTCACCGCAGAGCCGGTTTCAACCTGCGTCCACATGACTTTGGAGCGATCTCCCCGGCAGTCAGCGCGCTTGGTGACAAAGTTATAGATGCCACCTTTGCCCTCCTCATCTCCCGGATACCAGTTTTGCACGGTCGAATACTTGATCTCTGCATCTTCCAGAAGCACCAGTTCGACCACAGCCGCGTGCAACTGATTGGTGTCGCGCATCGGTGCAGTGCAACCTTCCAGGTACGAAACGTAACTGCCCTTGTCGGCAATGATTAGCGTGCGCTCGAACTGGCCGGTGTTTTCCGCATTGATCCGGAAATAGGTCGACAGCTCCATCGGGCAGCGTACGCCGGGCGGAATGTAGACGAATGATCCGTCCGAAAATACGGCTGAGTTCAGCGTGGCATAGAAATTGTCGGATTGCGGCACGACCGAGCCAAGATACTTCTTCACCAACTCGGGGTGTTCGCGAATAGCCTCCGATATTGAACAAAAGATCACACCGGCCTTCGCCAGTTCTGCCTGAAAGGTCGTACCTACTGATACAGAATCGAACACCGCGTCGACGGCAACTTTGCGTGGCGCCTCGGTCAGCTCCTCTGCCCCTTCAACACCCGCAAGGATCATCTGCTCTTTGAGCGGGATGCCCAGCTTCTTGTAGGTCTCCAGAAGCTTCGGATCGACATCATCAAGCGATTTGGGTTTCTCCGCCATACTCTTGGGTGAGGCATAGTAATACTGATCCTGAAAATCGATTTCGGGATAATTGACCATTGCCCATTCAGGCTCTTCCATCTGCTTCCAACGGGCAAAGGCCTGAAGACGCCATTCGGTCATCCACTCGGGCTCTTCATTCTTTTCCGAGATCAGACGAACAATATCTTCGTTCACGCCTTTCGGCGCATAATCCATTTCAATCTCGGTGTTCCAACCATATTTGTAGGCGCCACCAACTTCGCGCACTGCATCGACGGTTTCCTGATCGACACCGTCTTTGACCTCTGTGTTGTCTAGTGCAGCCATCTGTGTGCTCTCCCGTCTCAGGCAGCTTTTGCCCGGAATTTCTTTTCTGCTTTCAGCCAGGCTTCCGCAAAAGCCATGATCTGCTCTTCTGTTGTCTCAGGCCCCAATGAGACCCGAATTGCGCTGCTGTCTGCAGGGTTTTCGAAGCCCATCGCCTTCAACACGCGGCTCGCTTTGACTTTCCCGGAGGAACAAGCTGACCCTGCAGAAATCGCAAAACCCGCAAGGTCCATCTGCATCACTTGCGTCTCACCTTTCCATCCCGGTGTGGTGAAACATGACGTGTTGGGAAGCCGCATCGCGCCTTTCCCTACAAAAATAGTATTCTTTGTCTCAGCCTCAATGGTCTTTTCTAGAATATTTCTAAGTTGCGCAACCCGATCCCAGACTCCATTGGCCAAATCTTGCGCCGCCGCCGCTGCCGCTGCACCAAATCCAGCAATGCCAATCACATTTTCCGTACCCGACCGACGGCCCATTTCCTGCCCACCGCCCCGAATAGTAACAGCTGGCTCGACACCGCGCTTCACCCACAGGGCGCCGACGCCCTTCGGGCCGCCGAACTTATGCGCCGAGCAAAGCGAGAAGTCTGCGCCGAGACGATCAACCGACAGGTCGATCTTGCCCCAAGCCTGAACGGCATCGACCAAAATCAAGGCTTGTCGCTTCGTCGCCCAGATTTCCTTTGCCCACCGAAACGTGTCCTGTACGACGCCGGTCTCGCTGTTGGCAGCTTGCAGCGTAACCACATCATCCCACATACCGTCGAAGATCGAAGCGCCATTGATTGTGCCGGTAAAGCGTCCTTCCTGATCAACATCGAGCCTGAAGGCATTTGCAATCTCGCCGCGCGTGCCAGCGGAGAGAACTGCATCGTGCTCAATCTCCGACATCAACGCCCCTGACAAATCGGGGAATGCCATACCTGCCGCTTCTGTTGCGCCAGACGTAAACACAAGATCATCAGCATCGGCGCCCATCAAACCGGCAATCTGCCGACGTGCTTTGTCGATGACGGCCTTGGCCGCTCGCCCCTCGGAATGAACCGAGGATGGATTGCCCACCACATCCATCGTCTCGATCATGGCGGCGCGCGCCTCGGCACGCAGCGGCATCGTCGCGTTGTAATCGAGATAGATCCGGCTCATGCCTCGTCCACCACCTCGAACAGATTGGGTACGGCGGGACATGGCGTCAGATCGTTTTCAACAACATCCGACAACCGCGTCTGATGCAAGAACACATACACATGCGCAGACAGGCTTTCCCAAAGCCGATTGGTCATAGATTGGGCCTTCGATCCTGAAGACGCGCCGGACGCTCCGGCCCCCGTGTGCAAGGCGTCCACGGTTTCATCGACCGCTTCCAATATCTCCGAGACGCGGATCGTTTCGGTGGGTCGCGCCAGCCGGTAGCCGCCGCCCGGCCCTCTGACCGACTCAACCAGACCTGCTCTGCGCAGCTTCACAAAGAGCTGTTCGAGATACGGCAACGAGACATCCTGGCGCTTAGAGATTTCACCCAAAGACATCAACTTGCCGTCTGAAGCTTGAGCAAGATCAGCAAGTGCAACCATGGCATACCGCCCCTTGGTGCTAAGTTTCATCGCTAGTGTCCCCCCGAAAGCCCAAGACAATTGCATTGACGCGCGGGGCTGCAATCCTTAACTCCAACTGGACCAGATTGTCGCGAGATGCGTCAGTTTAGAATAATTCTAGATTACCTGAGTAGAGTCGTCAACTAAAGGCTTCAATCAGGCAATTGATAAGTCAGGGGACATCAGACCACCTATGCCCGAGGTAATTTTTCCCGGACCTGAAGGCCGACTCGAGGGGCGTTATCACCCCCATAAAGGCCTCAAGGACGCACCAATCGCCATTATTCTGCATCCACATCCGCAATTTGGCGGAACGATGAACAACCGTGTCGTGTATAACCTGCACTACACGTTCCATAATATGGGCTTTAACGTCTTGCGGTTTAATTTCCGCGGCGTAGGTCGCAGTCAAGGCGAATACGACCAGGGCATAGGCGAACTATCTGACGCCGCCTCAGCACTCGACTACCTGCAATCGATGAATCAGAACACCAAGCATTGCTGGGTGGCCGGTTTTTCGTTCGGGGCCTGGATCGGGATGCAGCTTTTGATGCGCCGCCCGGAAATCACAGGGTTCATTTCGGTGTCGCCGCCTGCGAACATGTATGACTTTTCCTTTCTCGCACCCTGCCCGTCCTCCGGGCTGATTATCAACGGGCTGGGCGACCGCGTCGCACCCCCTGCGGATACAGTATCGCTGGTTAACAAGCTCCATGAGCAAAAAGGCATCACAATCACCCATCAGGAAGTCGATGGCGCCGGGCATTTCTTTGAAAATGAGCACATGGATACGCTGACAGGTTCGGTCGAGAGCTATGTCCAACGACGCCTGACGGAAAATACACGCTGACCATGTTCGGGCGATCTGGGCCTGACACAGCAGCGCCGCCGGCGTCGCAAGATCAGTTCGAGAAGGCATTCGGCGTCGCATATTCCCTTGAGCGCGGTCGTTTGCAGGATGGCACCAAGCAGGCGCTTTTTGCCGGCCTGTCCGAGATCCCGTTGCCGGATGCCAATGCGCTCGGGACTATTCTGACCTCCGCCTATATGTCCGATGTTTTTGAGCCCGATCGGGCCGGACCATTCCTTCGGACGGTGGCGACAAGTCTTGACTCGCTTAACGATGCACACGCCAATGCAGAGCTCTGGACCAGTTTGTGGGCCAAAAAACTCATGCAACGGCTTGCACCAAAATTGGGTATCCTTTGGCTTCCCTATGGCGCAGAGGACCCTGATGCGCGGCTCATGTTCACTTATGTCCGCTCGTCACAGGTCAGCCGCCACAACTCCGAAAAAATCATCAACCTGCTCAGCCGCTATAAGGCATTTGGCAAACCCGACCGCGTCGAGACATTCGAGCTTAACGCACAAGCTGGTGAAGAGCCCGACAGTGGCTGGTTTCGAAACCTGCGAATTGATGGTGGGAACATCCTAACCGCTGCGGGCTGCGCCTCTTCGGAGAAAAGCCTGCTGCGCGACATTTTCAAAACCCCGACGGTGCGCGAATTCTCGTCGAGTTCGCTTGCGTATCAGCTTGAGGTCGCGCTGCGGCATATTCCAGCCTACCCAAGAGAACCTGCGAGCTGGAGCGCTCGGGTGGTGGTTTCGCCAGCACGGTAGGCAATTCCGCCCTTGTGCAAGGACATCGATTGTCGCCATATCTGGCGCAAGACTTCGAAAGGGATGAGGCATGGGTATCACCGAAGATCTGGCCGATAGCTTGGCCAAGGACGTGATTGCGGCGGAAGAAAAACTTGGCTCAGAAGAGGATGCGCTGGCCAAAGAAATTGCCACGGTGATCGGGGCCAGCTCGACCACGACTCAAGAGGCCTTTTTGACAGCCATGCGTGTGCGCCGTGCAGAAGCCCGCGCGCGAAAAGTCTTGGAACAGAAGCTTGCCGATGCGGATAAGTCCTGAGGGCTAGCCCCGCAATCGCGCACGCTCACGTTGAAGCCAAAGCCCAGAAATCAGCAATGGCCCCATATCGATATCGCCTTGCCGCAAAGCGTCGTCAAACTCGGCATAAGATAAAACCTGACGCCGGATATCTTCATGTTCGCTATCGAGCCCGGCCACCCCATTTTCGACTTGGCTAAGGTCACATTCCGCCAGAAATGACGTCAGAAACTCGGTGTTCGAACCGGGCGCAGGATAGTAACGCCCGACGACATGCAACTCACCCAAGACCAGCCCGGCCTCTTCCTGCGCTTCCCTTCGTGCGGTTGTTTCAGGGGTTTCACCAGGATCAAGCCGACCGGCGATGGCCTCTAGCGCCCAAGGACGCAGATCGCCCCGCATCAGCATCGGCGCACGAAACTGTTCGATCAGCAACACCAGATCATGTATCGGATCATAAGGCAGAACTGTCACGGCATCGGCAGTCACAAAGACTTCGCGGTTCATTTCGGCGCTTTGCCCACCTTGAAAAGTCCGGTGCTTCAGCGTTACCGATTCAACCGCAAAGAATTCTGAATGTGGTATTTTTTGCTCGACAATCTGCACATCGCTTTTGGTAAAGCCGTGTTTGAAGCGACTTGAAGATGGCTTGGCGCGTGCGTTCAGACGTGCTTGCGCCCGGGTTTCAATAACGTTCATGCGGCGCGCCACCTCAGATGGCGCGAACTGCCCCATCATGCGCATCACCTCTACCGCGCTTGTGCGCATCAAGGCGCCGCTCTTGCTCTGCCAAACCTTCAGCAGCCAGTCGCGCTCGGACGGCTCGAACCGCCCCGGCGCTGGCCGATAGGCTTGCGCCGCGACCGCTGCGCCGTCACACATCACCTCCAGAGGCTGCAAGACGTAGTCAAAAATACGCTCGTAGAAATCCAATCGCTCAAGTTCGGCGTTTGTCAGTCCATCTAGCAAGAGGCCGTCTGCCTGTCGCCCCGGTGCCTCAGCAAGAAGCGGCAATTCCACATCTTTGGAAAGGGAAACACGCATGTTTTCCAGAACTGCAGGGCGGCCTTCATGACGGCGTCCCAAGACTATCTCGAGATGATCGAGATCGCGAAGCGTTCCAAAGATGAAAATGGGCGGGGGTGTCACCCCCATTTTCTGTGGCCCCATTCTGCCAGCGGCCCCACCAATAGCGCAGCACCAATCAGATATGCCGCTGGCGTTGGATTGATCAGCAAAACGCCGTATTCGATGACAATCCCGAACATATTCACAATCGCATCCATTGGCCCATCATATTGAAGGCGGATCGAGCGTTTGAGCATCTCTGAGATCGCAAAGACCAGCAAAACAAAGAAGACAGACACGAACACCACATAGATGCCCATACTGACAGCAACATTGTACCCGCGACCGGCCAGCCGACCGACTACCTTCCATGAACAAGCCGCAGGAACCAATGCGCTTACCGGGATCAACCATTTGGTTGGCAGACCCTCGGGCAAAAACGGTCGCACGGCTTCAGCTGTCAGATAACCAGTGATAATCATGACAATGGCGGCAATAAGTTTTGCGGCTGTGGGCATCGGACGTCTCTTTTCACTGCTCCAAAGAGACCTCTTGGCGGGCCCCTATTCTGGTCGCGTCATTGTAATCTGGGTCACATCGCAATTTCCACTCCAGAAAGTACTGGCGCAGGACGTGAGGTAAAAATTCCACATATTGCGAAAGCGCTGGTCAAAGCCCAATGCCGCAACGTCGTGCCAACGATCATTGAATGTTTCGTGCCAGCGCCGCAGCGTTTGGCTATAGCTTTGGCCGAATTCGATCGATCCTTTCAGCTGCAAACCAGCACGGGCAATTTCACTCCGCAGCGCGGAGGGCGATGGAAGCATACCCCCCGGGAAGATATATTTCTGAATAAAATCAACGCCTCGCTTGTAAACCTCCCAGCGTTCATCTTGCACAGTGATGATCTGTAGCGTCGCATGTTTGCCTGGCTTCAACCGCTCCCGAACCGTATCAAAATAAACGGGCCAGTATTTCTCCCCCACCGCTTCAAACATCTCTATCGAGGCGATCCCGTCATATTGCCCCGTCTCATCGCGGTAGTCCTGCATCTTGATTTCAACCATATCGCTGAGACCCGCTTTGGCGATCCGTTCAACAGCGAAGTCGTGCTGTTCTTGTGAAATGGTCAGGCCTGTGACCTTCAAGCCCCGCTCCTTGGCGGCATATTCTGCAAATCCGCCCCAGCCGCAGCCAATCTCAAGCACATGATCGCCGGGCTGCGCGCCCATCTCATCCACCATACTCGCGTATTTTTGGATCTGAGCGTTTTCAAGGCTTTCCTGGCCGGTCTTAAAGTAAGCTGAGCTATAGGTCATGGTATCGTCCAGCCACAAACCGTAGAACTTGTTTCCAAGGTCATAGTGGTAAGAGATATTCTTTTTCGCTTGCTCTTTCGAGTTCGACTGCATCCAGAAGCGCAATTTCTCGTACGCACGCACAAGGCCCATTCCCGGGTAGCCATCGTAGACGTCTTCATTGTCCGAATGGACCAGGTCCATAAATGCCTGCAAATCAGGCGTGGTCCACCAACCATCAAGATAGGCATCACAAAAACCCAGATCTCCCTCTCGGATCAGACGGGCAAAAAGATCGGGATTGTGCACGGTAAACTCGGCCACGGGCCCCGGTTTTCTTCCTTCTGCACGGAATATCCGACCATCATCGAGCTTGGTGTCCAGTCTGCCAAACTCCAACTTCTGCGCCGTCGCAAAAGCCTGCTTGAAATAACGCGGCAGGTCGGTTTGGCCATCAGTCGAAGTCAGAATTTCCATGCTTCCCCCCAGAATTCCCGTGTTATTTTAGACAGATACAAAAAGCCCGCTCAAGTTGTTTTGAGTCTTTGAAGAAGTCTCGTTGTCGAAATAACCTGTTTCGCCTCATCGAGCTTGATACGCATCAAGCGCGCGCTGTCGCCCCTCATCCAGCGCAACAACTGGCTCTGGATAAGGGTCATCGGCAGACAGTGACCAGCTTTCAGGGATCGCCGCGTAGTAATCCAACGCGGGTGTACCCGGGGTATTTGCCGTTTCAGCGAGAAACCTTGCGCGGTATTCACCGCTTTTATCGAACTTTTCTATTTGAGTGTCTGGGTTGAAGATACGGAAATAGGGTGTCGCATCGGGACCCGAGCCCGCAGACCACTGCCAACCCATTGCATTTGAAGCAGGATCCCAGTCGGTCAAGCAATCCTCGAACCAATCGAGCCCAACTTTCCAGTGGGTCATTAGATGCTTGGTCAGATAGGAGGCCACGATCATCCGGCCACGGTTATGCATCGTGCCCGTGACGTACATTTCGCGCATCGCACTATCGACGAATTCAACGCCTGTGCGGCCTTGCTTCCAGGCCTTCACCTGGTCGGAACCGTCATCCTCATTCCAGGGAAAGGCGTCCCATTCCTCACGCCAGTTGGCTGAAGTGATCCGAGGTGTGTGATACACGAGGTGATAGGCAAATTCACGCCAAACCAGTTCCTTGAGAAACGTCTCAGCGCCCGCCTTACCATCGTTCAGCGCTTGCCATCCGGCTTCCCAACAGGTTCGGGGGCCGATCTCCCCGTAGGTCAGATTTTCTGACAGACGAGATGTGCCATCGACCGCAGGCAGGTCGCGTGTTGTGTCATAGTCAGCGACGATTTCATCAATGAAGTGATCCAGCCGCGCCTTGGCCTTTTGCTCACCCACACGAATATGCTTTGCAACAATGTCCGCCCCTCGCCGCATCGCAGCTCCCATGGCCCAATCCTGGATCGCATCGCTTTCTGGCCAATTTTCTGGCGGTGTAAGTGATGTCACGGCAGAATTTGGAGAACTGACATCGCGGCCCCGCACGGCCTTCCACATTGGGGTGAATACCTTGTAGAAACCGCCTGTCTTTGTCTCAACTGTCCAAGGCTCAAACAGGAGATGGCCCGCGTGGCTAACGGCATCGATACCATCATCTTTCAGGCTCGATTTAACTTCGGTATCACGCGCGATGGCCTGCGGATCATAGGCGCGGGACCAATGCACAGCCCCTGCTCCGGTTTCTGAAATCAGAGCACGCAGGACCTCAAGCGCCGGCCCCCGTCTTAGGATTAACTTCGACCCGATGCCGGCCAAGCCCTCTGCGAAATGCTCGACTCCCAAGCCAAAGCGCCATTTCGGCGCAGCTCCATGTTGTTCGATCACCTCGTCTAGGATGAAAATCGGGATCACCGGGCGCCCACTTTCAGCCGCCGCCGTCAAACCCGGATTGTCGGCCAGACGCAAATCACGCCGGACCCAATAAAGTAGTGGAGAGCTGTCGCCCATATCGCCCCTCGCGTCCCTATAGGACGTGATCTAGGGCGGCGATCAGTTGGTCAACCTCTTGCGCGGTCGTATAGTGAACAAATGACAGTCGCAGAACACCTTTCTTGGGATCGACCCCCATCGCGGTAAGGGGTCGTACCGCGTAAAAATCGCCACCACCGGCCATGATACCATTTTGGGCCAGGGCTTTGGCGGCTTCCTCCCCCGATCCTGCAAGTTCTAAAGCAACAGTCGGAGCGCGGTTCTCTGCCTGATGAGGCCCAAGCAACCTGACGGAATTTTTCGCCGCGACATAGTCGAGCAAGGGTTGCAAAGCTTCTATCTCATGTGCGCGCATAAGGTCGTGCACACCCTGCGCCCGCGTCTCTGGCGACCCGGTGACACCATGATGGCGCGCAATATCGTCGATATAGTCGGCCATGCCCGCTGAGGCAGCGACCTGAGCGTGATCAGGCCCTGCTGGTGTAAATCGCTTGTAGAGCGCGCCTGCGTTGAAGTGATGGGCTTGATTTGGCAACTGCTCGCCCAACGCCCGGCGCACGACCATGATGCCCTGATGCGGCCCATAGGTTTTATAGGCGGAGAACATGTAAATATCCGCCCCCAGTTGCTTAACGTTCGGAAGGCCGTGGGGCGCATAAGAAACACCATCCACGCAAACATATGTACCCGACGCGTGGGCCTTTGCCGTGATCGCGGCGACATCGTTGATCTCTCCCACCACATTGGAGCAGTGCGGGAAGCAAAGAAGCTTCGCGCCCGGAAGCAGGTTGTTCAGATCGTCGATATTGAGATGCCCGGTTTCTGGATCAAGCTGCCATTCCCGCACCTCGACGCCACGTTCTGCCAAACGTCGCCAGGCGCCTGCATTGGCCTCATGGTCCTGATTGCTGACGACAATCGCATCACCGGCGCTCAACCAATCCGCAAACGCATGGGCCAGCACGTAGACATTTTGCGTGGTCGACGGCCCGAAACTTATCTCATCGGTATCGACCCCCATGATCTGGGCCAGTCTTTCACGGGCCTCGTCCATCTCTTCGCCACCCAGACGGGAGGCTTCGAAGGGCGCATAGGGCTGCACCTTGCGCTCCCGATAGAAGCGGGTCAGCCGGTCCACAACCTGTCTGCAGGGGTATGACCCGCCTGCATTTTCGAAGAAAGCCTGTCCTTGAAGTGAAGGCTCTGAAAACGCCGGAAACTGCGCCCGGACAAAATCGATATCTAGTTTCATCCGACCGATCGTCTGGGAGCTATGGGCAAAGGTCAAGGCGCGGTCTTCGAGACACACAAGGCCAAAACACATCGAATCCGGTCGTTTTTGTACCAAGAGGCGTTGCAGATATCGGTAGAGTTTCTCACACGACGGAAAGCTCGTGATAGTGTCGATCTCAGGTGTAGTGAGTCGCACTAACAATACGAACCGGGGCAAACCGGTCTTAATTGCCAACAACAGACAGGGACTGATCATGGCACTAAAAGAACCATTCACCGATCTGGAGATCGAAAAAGCCCAAGGTGGCTTTTATGAGGGCTATAGCCTTCCGATCGCCTTGATTTCAAAAGGAATTATGGTCGCGCTCGTACTTTGGGCGTTGATTTTCCCACTTAGTGCCAATGGCACGCTGGACGCTTGGAACTGGGCGCTTCTACAAGGGTGGAACACGTTTTACATCATCTCCGTAGGCATCTTCGCGTTCTTCCTGTTCGCTCTTGCGATACTACCGACTGGTCGGCGCAAGCTAGGCGGCGCGGATACCGTTCCAGAATTTTCCAACTTCTCGTGGTTCTCCATGATGTTTGGTGCGGGTCTGGGTGTCGGACTCATGGTCTTTGCGACGGCTGAGCCTTTGGGCCTTTGGGGGTCCAACCCATTGACCGTTGCGGGCGAAGTTGAAGGTGGCACGCCAGAAGCAGTTAAGTCAGCATTCCGCTATACCTTCCTGCATTACGGCTTTCATGCTTGGGCGATCTACGTGGTTACAGGCCTCAGCCTTGCCTATTACGCGTATACACGTGACATGCCGCTGACGATCCGCTCGGCACTGACACCTCTGCTTGGCAAATACGCCAACGGGGCGATCGGCCACCTTGTCGACGTTCTCGGCGTTGTTGCGACGATCTTGGGTGTCTCGGTCACCATCGGCTTTGGCGTCAGCCAGTTCGTTGATGGGGTCTATGCGGTCTCTGGTATGGAATGGCTGATGGGCTCGGCCGAAGGCGATGCGCCTGCCAAACCATCAACAGTTGGCCTGATTACAGCTTTGGCTGTGATCATGACGCTGTCGATCATCTCGGCTGTCTCGGGTGTTGGCCGCGGGATCAAATATCTGTCAAACCTCAATCTGGTCTTGTCGGTTATCCTGCTGATGACATTCGTCATCTTCGGCTCATTCATGTTTGCCATGTCCACCTATGCAACAGCATTCGTCGACTATGTGATCCAGTTCGTCGCTCTGAGTTTCGAGGCCTACTCCCCTCTGAGCGAGGCGGAATTTGCTGCAAACCTGGACCCGGCTGCGGCACCTCTCGCAGCCGAACTCTATGGCGGTGCGACCAATGCTTGGGGCAGCCTGTCTGGCTTCCAAGGTGGACTTGAAGGAGACGCGGCAGCTCTGGCACCAGAAGCGCAGATCGCGGCCTATGAGGCAGGCACCCAAGGGCGCTTGTTCGGCTGGCAGTCCGGTTGGACCACGTTCTACTGGGCTTGGTGGATTGCCTTCTCGCCATTCGTCGGTCTCTTCTTGGCTCGCATCTCAAAGGGTCGCACCGTACGGGAATTCATCCTTGGCTGCGTAATTGCACCAGCGTTGGTGTGCTTCGCGTGGATGACCATCCTTGGCGGTACAGCGATTGATCTTGAGTTGAGCGGCGTTGCAGAGGGAGCCATCAAAGGCGCAAGCAACACCAACAAGCTCTTTACCACACTGAGCTACATGATCTCGGGTGGGTTCCTCTCGGCCATCACTGTCATGTGCGTGGTTCTGATCATGACCTTCCTTGTGACCTCGGCTGACTCCGGCATTCTGGTGATGAACACCATCATGTCGGGTGGCGAGCAGGAAACCGGCATCAAGCACCGCATCATCTGGGGCCTGATCATGACCGGTGTTATCGGGGCATTGATCATCGCCGGAAATACCGGGGCTGCGGCCAATCCGCTGGACAGCTTACAAGATGCGATGATTATCGGTGCCCTGCCATTCACAATCGTCATGGTCTTGATGGTGATCTCGCTGATCAAAGCCATGTGGAATGACAGCCGTCGCGAAAAAGCGGGTACGACCGTCGGTCAACCTGCTGAGTGATCGGCTCAGAATATAAACAAAAAAAACGGCGCCTCTCGGGGCGCCGTTTTCTTTTGCAGTAATGTATTCGCTTAGGCGTTCACATCGACGACGACACGCCCCTTAACCTGCCCTTTGAGGATATCGCGTCCAAGTCCCGGCAAATCGCCTAGCGTCGCGGGTTGGATCATCGCCTCAAGTTTGTCCATCGGTAGGTCCTTCGCGATGCGCTCCCATGCACGCAGGCGGTTTTCATATGGCTGCATCACGCTGTCGATCCCCAGCAGGTTTACGCCCCTCAGCAAGAAGGGAATAACCGTAGCCGGAAGACCCGCGCCGCCCGCGAGCCCCACTGCTGCGACCGAGGCGCCGTATTTCATCTGGCCCAAAACACGTGCCAGCATCTCGCCTCCAACAGCATCCACGCATCCCGCCCATGTTTCGGCCTCAAGCGGTCGCTTGGTTGTCTCGTTCAACTCCTCGCGCGCAACGATCTGTGTGGCCCCCAGAGACTTAAGATAATCCGCAGTCTCAGGGCGACCTGTAACGCCTGAGACCTCATGGCCCAAGTTGGCCAAGATTGCTGTCGCAACTGACCCCACACCACCTGCAGCGCCGGTCACAAGCACAGGGCCTTTGCCTGCGCTCAAACCGTGATCCTCCAGCGCCATGACGGCCAACATCGCTGTGAAGCCGGCTGTGCCAACGGCCATCGCCTGTCGGCTGTCTAAGCCCGCTGGCAGCGGTACCAGCCAATCGGCCTTGACCCGCGCTTTTTGAGAATAGCCGCCCCAATGCGCCTCGCCTACGCGCCAGCCCGTTAGGACAACCTTATCGCCTGCCTTGTAGCGATCGTCGCTCGAGCTTTCGACCGTACCGGCGAAATCAATCCCCGGAACATGCGGGTAGTTTCGGACCAGTCCGCCACCAGGACCAATGCACAAGCCGTCCTTGTAGTTCACCGTGGAATAGTCGATCGCGACCGTCACCTCGCCTTCAGGCAAACGATCTTCCGAAATCTCTTGGACAGCGGCGCTTGTCTTGCCCTCTTCATCCTTCTCGACGATCAAAGCATTGAACATGGTCTCTCTCCTCTAAATCCAGAATTTTTCTTCCACGATGGCCTCTCGCGGGCCATCCTGCGTCTCGACCGTCAGCCAGGTGCCAGGGTCCCAATGGGTCATGCGCACCATGCCAATCGCGACATTCGTGCCAAAGTCAGGCGACTTGGCAGCGGAGGTGACCTGACCCACCAGTTTGTCTCCAGCCTTCGCCCACCACAATCGGTCACAAGGCGGGATCTCACCCTCGATGCTGATCGCACGAACTTGTTTGACCGGTCCTTCTTTGGCGACCCGCAATAACGCGTCACGGCCGACGCAACCGATAGCGGTCTGTGTCGAGCAAAATCGACCCAAGCCACATTCATGGGGCGTGTTATCGCGGGTCATGTCATTGCCATAGCTCAGCAAGCCACCCTCGATCCGCTCGATCAGGTTTGGGCAGCCAGCGTAGACATCCAGGTCCTTACCGGCTTCCATGAGCGCGTTCCAAAGCGGCATGCCTTTTTCGGAACCTTCGACATAGACTTCAAACCCGCCCTGCTTTGAGTACCCCGATCGAGCCACCAGCATCTGGTGACCTTGAAAATCGAAGTAGCCGTAGCGGAAGAAACGTAAATCCTTCACAGCGTCGCCGAACACACGCGCAGCCAGTTCATCGGCCTTTGGTCCTTGTATCGCGAGCGGAGAGACATCCGGCTCATCAACGATAACGTCAAGGTAAAGGGCATGCGCCAAGCCTTTGACCCAAAGCAACAAATCGCTGTCAGCTATGGAAATCCAGTAGCGATCTTCAGCCAGCATCAAAGCCACAGGATCATTGAGCATACCGCCAGTGCCATCGACCGTCGGCAGGTAATAGCACATACCCGGAAGCATCGCTCGTAAGTCGCGCGGCGTGAGCATCTGCATCAAACGCCCGGCATCGGGCCCGCGCAACTCAACCTGCCGTTCCACCGACACATCCCAAACCTGCACTGCGGATTTCAGATGGTGGTAATCTTCCTCGACCGACCGGAATACCGTCGGCAGGAGCATGCGGTTGTAGACCGTGTAACCCTTGACCCCGGCGGCTTCGACACCATCGGAAAAGGGCGTGCGCCGCACGCGGCGCGACGGGGCAATCTGGGCCAATTCAGTTGTCCTCGGGCATAAAGGGAAGATCGGTATCGTCCGGCTTGATACCAGCGGCTGTCAGCATCGCGTGTATCTGGCCACGATGGTGGGTTTGGTGGTTGAAGAGCTGCATCACGCACAACGCTTTCGGCTTGGTGAAATCGCGTTTCATTGCGCCAGAATACCAGCTTAGATCCCCCGTCAGATCGACCTGTTTGATCCGTCCAGCCCATCTGATGATCCGCTCATCAGTTCGCAGACGATCATCCACAAACAGCTGTACGTCATCATGCAACTTCGTGCTGTCCTTGATGCTGCTGTCAGGTCCATGACCCCCATCGAAACGCGACATCCAAAGCTGGTCACCCCAGAGAAGGTGGTTGCCAGTTCCCCAGAGTGAGCCGAAAAACGCGCCGCGATCCTCCTGCAGTTTTGTCAATCCAAGCTTCTTGAAGGACGCTCGCAAGCCTTTGTTCTGCCACGCGTTATAGCGGGCCATCATCTTGCAATAATCCGGCGTGATCATGGACCACTCCATTCAATCGGGCAAATCTCGGCGGACTTGCCGCCAAAGTCCCAGACGCGACCATAGTCACGTACGCGAGATTTCTTGCCTACGGCTGCAATGATATCCGGTCCCATCCAGTACTTGGAGTTCGAGACCATTACCGGATGATCTTCCGACTTGCCGGCAATCATCTCGATCTCGCCCTGAATCTTGCGGCCAATCATGATGGAGCGTTTTTTGCCTTCACGCACAATCTCGACCGGTGCCCGCTCTGCTCCGATAATCTCGGAGACCAGCATGGTGAACAGGCCCGTGGTCCCGCCGGCGGCACCAGAGAATATCTTCAGGATGCCGTTATAGGCCTTCTGGGTTGATCGTTCGTCTACATACGCCGCAACCTTCCAGTCCCCCTCGCCCATACGACCCGGAATATCGACCAACAGCCCGATGTTCAGCCCTGACAGATCCTCGCCTTCGAAATGCCCCTCATCAATGGCGATCGCCATCCACGCGTGGCAATGCCCTTCGGTCGGAGGGTGCGCACCCAGTGAGACCACACAGGGGCAAAAGACAGTGCAAGAGCAGTTCAGAAACAACTCCCCTTTGATTTCCCAGTTCGTCGGCTCTTTACGGCGACGTCTTGGGTTCATCCGGGCGTCGATCTTCTGCATGACCTGCAATCGATCCGACGGTTTGCGTGGTGCTTTGGCCATGAGACCCTCCCTATCCAACAATGCCGTATCCGGCGAGGCCGACCCCCGCGAGGATCAGCAGAACGCCCATCGGACGTGTCACATATTGCCCGACCTGGGGCAGTTTTTCGATAACCATGAACACGGTCGCCAATCCCATCCACAACAGGCTCATTACACCACCGACGAAACCCAGCGCCATAAAGCCCCAGCAGCACCCGACACAAAAGGCGCCAAGCCCAAGCCCCATACGAATACCACCTGGAAAACCAGTCCGCCAATGGCCCAGAAAATAATTCATCGGCGAATGGCAGACGCCATGGCAGATTTCCTTGGTTCGGGTGAATTGAAACGCCCCGACGATGATCAAAAGAATGGCCGCAAACCAGATTGTCGTGGAGATGCCCATTGCATCAATCGCACCGGTTGCCATCAGCCCCAGTTGCGCCATCGTGATCAGGGCCGCGAACGCCACCCAGACCACGAAATACCCCAAAAGCACACCGACCCAGCCGGCCCGCGTGCCGTTGGCACTGGTCATAAGATCTTCATAACTGCGCAGGGTTGGCACCATTGTCGGCAACATCATCGCCGCCATCATGATCGCCCACATCGGAAACAGGGTGCCGAACGTGTCCATGCGCATCATGGACATTTCGCCATCCATACCCGACTGCATTTGACCATTCATGCTACCGCCCATGGAAGACATCTCCCCCATCTGCATCATGCCTTGGGGACGACCGATCCAGTCCACCCCCATCATCTGCGCCATGGAAAACATCACCCACCATGCGGCGAGAATAGCGGCGAAAAAGCTTAACCAAAGAAGGGAACGGGCGATTCCGGGCATCGTGAACCTCGACTCATTTTCTTGCAATTCAAATGTCAGACTTTTAATTGTCTGACAAATGAAAAAATCCGATCCTGAACATACCGACCTCTCCGCGCAGATCGCCAAGGCCATTCGAGATGCAATTGTGCGTGGTGATCTGATCGTTGACGAACGACTTCCAAGCGAAGCCGAATTGGCCGAGCAATTCGAGGTGTCGCGCCCAACTGTGCGCGAAGCGTTAAAACGACTGGCAGCGCAGAGTCTGATCCGAACGCAGCGTGGTGCGACTGGAGGTGCTTTTGTGAACCGGTTGACGTTTGAGGACGCCTACGGCCAGCAAATCACCACATCCACACTTCTGCTCAGTATGAATGCGGTAAGCTTCGCCACGGCCTGCGAAGCGCGGTATGCCTTGGAGCGAGCTTGTGCGCCCTTGTCGTCAGAACGCCGCGAAGCGGACCATCTTGCAACGATGCGTGCCGAAATTCATCGCCAAAGCCAGCCGGGTTTGTCTGACGAAGCATTCTGCGCATCAGACGTGGCCTTTCATCGTGCATTGGTCGATGCAGCTGATAACCCCGTGCTGTCCTACCAACTGGCTGGGGCGGTCGAAGCGATGCAGCCCTTGATGAACATGATCACCTTTACCGCCAGATCGCGTGAAGAAATATTGAGGCTGCACACGGCCATCGCCGATGCCGTCGAAGCGCAGGACGCCGGCGCTTGTGATCGCGCACTTTCTGAGCTTGAGCGCTACACAATTGAACTTGCGCGCAATGTTCTGGCCGCGCGCGCCGCATCATGAGCTAAAATGCTTGTCCGCGCGCCAACGGTGACATAGCGTTCTGCGTCAGAATAAAACCACTCAACATCCCGCCTGGAGGAACCTTATGACGAAACTCACGCGCTTTTTGGGAACAGCCGCAATGGTCGCCGTCGCGACAACAGCTAACGCGGCGGATCCCGATCTGCTGGTCTTTGATTGGTCCGGTTACGAAGAAGACGGCTTCTTCATCAAATACGCAGAAAAGCATGGCTCAGGTCCGACCTATGCGTTTTTCGGGGAAGAGGAAGAGGCTTTCCAGAAGCTGCGCTCCGGCTTCAAGGCAGATGTCGCGCATCCCTGCTCACAATCTGTAGACAAGTGGTATCAGGCCGGTCTGATCGAGCCTTGGGACCTGTCCAAAATTCCAAGCTACGAAACCTTGGCTGACAGCTACAAACAAGACGCGACTTTCGTGCGTGATGGTCAAGTGTATTTCATCCCGGCCGATCTGGGCATGACCGGCATCGCCTATAACGCCGACGAAATCACGGAAGATCAGGTGGCCTCGCTCCAGATTTTCCTCGACCCCGCTATGGCCGGTCGTATTTCGCTGCCCGACAATGTGGATGACGCCTATGCGCTGGCCTATCTCGCGACCGGTACGTCAGATTGGACCAAGGCAACAGATGAAGATTTCCAGAAAGCATCCGATTGGTTGCGTCAGGCACATGCCAATAACCGGGCCTACTGGGCCGATGGGGCCGAACTGGCACAGCTGATGGCCACGGGTGAAGTTCTCATCGCCTGGTCCTGGAATGAAACACCGGTTCAGATGGTGGCTGACGGCTACAATATTTCGTTCCAGCGCGAAGCGACAGAGGGCTCGTCCTCGTGGTTCTGTGGTTACGTCAATCTGGTTGATGGCCCCGGCTCTGAAGACAAGGCCCATGATTTCATTGAAAGCTTCCTGAGCCAAGAGACAGCCGAGTACATCGTGAACGAGTGGGGGTATGGCCATTCCAACACCGCCGCAATGAGCACGTTCGGTCAGGAAGCTCTGACCGAAGTCGGATTGAACGATATCAGCGCACCGCAGCTTGAACAGTTGCCCATGGAAAACGCCCTGCGCGAAAAGATGATCAAGGAATTTGAGCGGATCAAAGCTGGCTTCTAAGTCCCGCGAAAACCAAGCTAAAGCGGCCCCCTCGGGGGCCGTTTTTTATTGGCAGATCATCGCCACTTGCCGCAGACAACACAAAAGCACTTTTCCTTTTTGCCACATGCCCTAACGTTAACTAATGTGTTGCCGGGAGTAGTATTGTGCGTTTCTTTCTTGTTTTGCTGTCATTTGTGTCTGTGATGGCGGGCGCTGCCAAAGCGTCCGACACCCAACCCGTGTTCTTTCATCTCGAAAGCATGGGCGGTGACTTCAACTTTGAAAAGAACTCGTGGATGGCAGCGATTGAGGCGTCTGGCGGCGCTGAAAAGGTCATGTTTCTGCACAAAAACGGTCCGCAGGCCTACCAACAGGCGGTCGAAGAGGCCAAATCAAGGGGTGTTGCTGCGCCTGAGGTTTTCCCTCTGACCACGGCAAACATTGCAGGCAAGAACTCGATCGAATTTCAAAGCAAGTCCGCAAAACTTCTGAAAGCCGTCCGGGAGCAAGACCCGCGACGCCTTGGCTGGAAGATTCTGATGGATGTGCCGATGTGTACCCTATTTTCTCGACCAAATGACAACGCGTTGGTAAAAACCGACGCGCTCTACATGCTGTCAGTGCTGGATAACCATCAGGCAAGGCGCATCTGCTACCAAATGGCGATCAGCTATTTTGCGCAGGTCCCACAAGAAGATGGCACTCGTGTCGCCCCGGTTTTTGTCGATAGTCAAGCGGTTGTCTGGCAGGCCACGATGAAACCGCTGGAACTGCATTCGGCCTATCTGGCGCTCAAGGAAAGCCGAAACGAGAAGGGCCATTACGAGAAACGCAATTCAAACGTTTACGCACCTGGGGAAGAGATTTTCATAAAGGCCTATTTCAGCAATGTCGGGCGCAAGCTCGTTGGCTCGGATATGATGTCCTACGCCATCCAGATGGATCTGGAGATTCGCGATATGGAGGGTCAGGTGCTGAGCAGACAAGAAAATGTGCACACTTATGAGAACCCGTCCAAGCAGATATTTCCACTCGATGAGACCCAGTTCTGGAACCACGTAACAGCGGGTATCTCCCTGACCGATCCCGGCGAATACAAAGTTGCCTTCATTTTTTCCGATTTGAACAGGCCAACCACTGAAACGGCTCCGGCCGAAGCCGTGTTCGATATCGTTATTAAGTGAGAAAAGTGGCGCGGTTGACGGGGCTCGAACCCGCGACCCCCGGCGTGACAGGCCGGTACTCTAACCAACTGAGCTACAACCGCGCATGGTCGTATCGTGGGACCGTTTCCCGGGACCCTCGGGCTGGCAGTGGTGGCGCGGTTGACGGGGCTCGAACCCGCGACCCCCGGCGTGACAGGCCGGTACTCTAACCAACTGAGCTACAACCG
>CANNGL010000002.1:0-835000 GCA_947504205.1 uncultured Litoreibacter sp.
ACATCCCCATCCCGGCAAACAGGCTCACACCCCCGTGAGAACCCGATCACAGACCGTGAAACCCATGAAACAAATCCACCAAAGGGGCATTATGGGGGGCGGCGTGAGTCTTGGACTCAGATCGTCAGCTATTAGGAATTCGATGATAGTCAGCCATCATATCGGTACCGATCTGGCGTTGTGACCTCAGTTCGAACCGCTGCGCCTCGCCAAGCTGCGATAAGCCAAGCGCGCCTATTGACGGCAATCCTTCCGCTCCAATGGCGACGCCACCTGTGAAGTGAACCAGCCGATCCACACAATCGGTTTGCAGAAGGGACGCGGCCAACTGCCCTCCACCTTCACACAGAACGCGCGTCAGGCCTGCCTCTCCAAGCCGCTGCATCGCATGCGCCATATCCAAAGTGCCGCCCGCGGATTTGGAAACCTCCAATAGGTTCGCCCCAGCATTGCTCCAGAACATTTGGCGCTCGCTCGACACGTCGGGTCCGTGCAGCAGCCAAACCGGCCCGTCTTTCGCTGTTTCGGCCAGAGGTCCGGTCTGTGGAATATCCAACCGGCTCGACACCACGATGCGTACAGGCTGATGGGACACGCCCAGATCGCGCACCGTAAGCGATGGTAGATCTGCGCGCGCGGTGCCTGCTCCGACCATCACGGCGTCATGGGTCGCGCGCAAACCGTGAACGACACGCCGCGCTTGGGGTCCGGTGATCCATTGCGAATGTCCTGCCCCGGTCGCGATCCGACCATCCAGGGACACGGCCAATTTTAAGGTCATGCTTGGGCGACCAAGCGTTACCCGGCTCAAAAAGCCCGATTGAGCCGCTTGGGCTTCAGCATGCATCAAGCCTTCTACAACCTGAATGCCAGCGTCGCGCAGCATGGCCACGCCCTTGCCATTGACCCTTGGGTCCGGGTCGCCAGTCGCCACAAGCACCCGGCCAACGCCAGCGGCGATCAAGGCCTCTGCACAAGGAGGCGTTTTGCCATGATGGGCGCAAGGTTCCAGCGTCACGAAGACATCTGCATCGCGCGCGGCTTTTCCGGCATGGGCGAGAGCCATCGTTTCGGCATGCGGGCGCCCACCATCTTGGGTCCACCCACGGCCCACGCAGCGGCCGTTCTGCACGATAACGCAACCCACAGCTGGATTTGGCCAGACGCGTCCAAGCCCTCGGCTACCTAGGCTGAGGGCGAGTGCCATCCAGCGCCGATCAGCGGCGGCGCTGCTCATGACTCAATCGTCTTTCGGAGCAGGTGGGCGCAGTTCTGACACGAACTCCTCAAAGTCGTCAGCCGCCTGGAAGTTCTTGTAGACCGATGCGAAGCGCACATAGGCAACGGTATCAATACGTGCCAGCGCTTCCATGACAATCTCACCGATTACCGGCGACTTGATGTCAGTCTCACCCATGCTTTCCAAGCGGCGCACGATGCCTGAGATCATCTGGTCAATCCGCTCCGGCTCGACAGGGCGCTTCTGCATCGAAATGCGAATGGAACGCTCTAACTTGTCGCGGTCAAAATCCTCACGCTTGCCGTTTGACTTGATGACAACAAGGTCGCGCAGCTGCACGCGCTCATATGTTGTAAACCGCCCACCGCAAGCCGGACAAAACCGACGACGGCGAATTGCGACATGATCTTCAGCTGGACGTGAATCTTTAACTTGTGTGTCGACATTTCCACAAAACGGACAGCGCATGCTTGCTTCCCCTAATCTGCCTCTTGGGTGTTGATCCCCAGTTATCCACAGTTACTATAGGCCGGTATCTAGAGTTTGGGTAGTGGAGAATTGCCCCTACTAGATCAAGCCATGAGGGGCAGCAGCATAGATGACACGGTTCTACAATCGCGTGGTGGCCAAGCGTACGACACAAAAATGGGTGAGTGCCCTCGGTCCAGAGAAGATGACCGCTGCTGAAATTTCCGGGAAACGTGGCAGCAAGTGGCCCTTCAAGAGCTACGAAGCGTTCTGGTATCCTGAATACGATATTTGCCAAAGTCCGATTATCGACGATGCAGGAAAAGTACGCAAATTCGATATAGTTATTGCAGATCAGGTCTGGGAACATCTCGAGTTCCCGTATCGTGGCACCCAAAATGTGCTGCGCAACCTGAAGAAAGGTGGCTATTTCCTGGTCGTTACCCCCTTTTATGTAAAATATCATCCAGCTCCGACCGATTGCACCCGCTGGTCAGCCCGTGGCCTCAAAAACCTGCTGACCGAAGCAGGCTTTGATCCCGATCATATTAAATCCGCCCAATGGGGCAATCGCGCATGCGCTAAAGCAGATTTCGGGAAGAACTGGGGGCGGTATGACAGCGAACGGGATTCATTGGAAAACGATCCTGAGTTTCCAGTGATGTCGTGGGCCTTGGCTCAGAAGGTCTGATCGCGGACCTTTTTGCGCAGATGGGCGTTAGGCTGCGACAGCGAAAGGAACGCATAATGACAAGAACACTATTCATCACCGGGGCCTCCTCGGGCATTGGTGCAGCAACAGCAAAAGCTGCCGCAGAGACTGGCTGGTCAGTCGGACTTTTTGCCCGCAGTGAAGACAGGCTTAAGAGGCTCGCCGAAAACATCGGCGATCAGGCGACAATATTTACCGGAGATGCGACCTCGTATGAGGCACAAAAAGAAGCGATCGACAGCTTTACCCAATCACATGGCAAGCTTGACGCCGTGTTTGCCAATGCCGGGCGTGGCACCTCGACGGCCGGAACCCAAAAGGGCAATCCTGAAGACTGGAAAGAGATGATCGACCTTAACGTCATGGGCGCGCTCTATACTGCGCACGCGGCTTTGCCGCACCTGCAAGAAACCAAGGGGCATTACGTTGTTACGGGCTCGCAAGCGGGCCGCGTGAACATTAGCGGCTCGATCTACGGCGCGACCAAATGGTTTATCCATGGCTTCGCAGGCAATCTGGCTCAGGAAATGAAAGAGTGGGGCGGGCGCTGCACTGTCATAGCACCAGGTATGGTCGACACCGCCTTTTTCGATGAAGCCAAGCCGGACAAACTCAAACCGGAAAACGTGGCAGACGCGGTCATGCACGCGCTGAACGCGCCCGATCACGCCACCATACGTGAAGTCTTCCTGACCCCAACGCACTAACTGGCCGGCGTTATCATCGCCGTGACCCGGCGATGATGAGGGCTGTCACGATGCTCGAACAGGTAGATGCCCTGCCACGTGCCGAGTTGTAGCCGCCCCTCAATAACGGGAATTTGCAGCGATGTCGGCAGCAATGCTGACTTGATATGCGCCGGCATGTCATCCGGCCCTTCATAGGTATGAGTCAGATAAGACATCGACGGATCGGTGGACGGTGGGACAAGACGGGAGAAGAACGCCGCCAGATCGCTTTGCACCTCCGGGTCGGCATTCTCCTGGATCAGCAGGGAACACGATGTATGCCGCACAAAGAGCGTTAGAAGACCCGTACCCTGCGCCCACTCACCTGCCTGATCTGTGAATTCGTAGAGACCCGGGCCGTGTGTCGAAATATGAAATTCTGTTGCCATCTCGTCGGACAGCCTTGCACTGTTATCTAACCTTCCACCAGTGCCTTGAGATTTGCCAAGCCGGCCTCGTAGTCAGGCCCGACCCAGCTGTCCATCATCAGCCCCATCCACCTGCCCATAGGGCCGGCCCCCATATCGGTATCGAGCGTCCAAGTAACTGTGGTGGCCCCCTGCGCTTCAGCAAGCAGGAATTTCGCCTGAGCCAATCCCATTTCACCAAAATCTAGAGCGGTGACCACGCTTTCGTTTAGATTGGACTCGATGATTTCCTGCCGACCATTACCGACATCAGGTTGCTCAGAGGCCCATTCCATCGCGGCGCCGTCGCCGCTTTCAACCTCGTTATAGGTCAACTTCACTTCGGGATCGCGCGACAGCCACGGCGACCAGGCTTCCATAGCTTTGAGCGAATTCACATGGGGAAAAACATCTGCGGCAGCGGCATCAATTTCAATGGACCGGGCCACTGACACCTCGCGTGGGAGTAGCATACCGATCACCACCAAAGCCAAAATCAGCACAACTAGTGATCCTAGAAGCCATTTTAGGATACGCATTTCACTTCGCCCTCTCCAGTATGTTCAAGATCAAGCTTAGCACAGAAAATCGTTTATTTTGAGAGCCGATAGCAGCTTTTCTTCGCAATGGCTTGGAGCGGTCCGAAGGTGGCGCTCTGCTGGTCAAAAAACACCAGATTGCAAACCAGCTTTCAGACCGCTGTTTTCCGTTGATTGACCAAAGAAAAAGGCGCCGCTGAGGTGAGCGACGCCTTTTCTAGATATCATCGGATTTATTGATCCAAGAAGGATCTCAGCTTTCGGCTGCGGCTCGGGTGCTTCAGCTTCCGCAACGCCTTTGCTTCAATCTGGCGAATACGTTCGCGCGTCACGCTGAACTGCTGTCCCACTTCTTCAAGCGTATGGTCAGTGTTCATCCCAATACCGAAGCGCATACGCAGCACGCGTTCTTCGCGAGGCGTCAGCGATGCCAGAACGCGGGTCGTTGTTTCTTTCAGATTTTCCTGAATAGCCGAGTCCAGCGGCAAGACCGCGTTTTTGTCTTCGATGAAATCGCCAAGCTGTGAATCTTCTTCATCGCCAATAGGTGTCTCCAGAGAGATTGGCTCCTTGGCGATCTTCATCACCTTGCGGACCTTCTCCAGCGGCATTTGCAGCTTTTCGGCCAATTCTTCGGGGGTCGGTTCACGACCGATCTCGTGCAACATCTGGCGCCCTGTCCGGACCAGCTTGTTAATCGTTTCGATCATATGGACCGGAATCCGGATCGTGCGGGCCTGGTCGGCAATCGAGCGCGTGATCGCCTGGCGAATCCACCATGTCGCATAGGTGGAGAATTTATAGCCACGGCGATATTCGAATTTATCGACCGCTTTCATCAGGCCAATATTACCTTCCTGAATGAGATCAAGAAATTGCAGGCCACGGTTCGTGTATTTCTTCGCAATCGAGATCACGAGACGCAGGTTCGCCTCAACCATTTCTTTCTTGGCCTGACGCGCTTCTTTCTCGCCCTTTTGCACCTGCTGCACGATGCGGCGGAATTCAGTGATATCCACACCGACATATTGACCCACTTGCGCCATCTCGGCCCGTAGGTCTTCCACCTTCTCGCGCGAACGTTCAATCAGTGCCGTCCAGCCGCGACCGGATTTCTCGGCAATGCGATCAACCCAGCCTGGATCAAGCTCGTATCCGCGGTATTCATCGATGAATTCACGACGGTTGATCCGGGCTTGGTCGGCCAGCTTCACCATGTTGGAATCAATCGACATAATACGGCGGTTGATGCCGTAAAGCTGATCGATCAGCGCTTCGATCCGGTTGTTATGCAGATGAAGCGAATTCACTAGGTCGACGATTTCCTGACGTAGCTTTTGATAAGCCGTCTCTTCTTTGTCCGAAAATGTATCGTCGTGATTCAGGGCTGCCGAAATCCGCAAATCCTGCATGTCGGCCAACTTGGCGTAGTCGCCAGCAATGATATCGAGTGTTTCGAGGACCTGAGGCTTGAGCGCTGCCTCCATTGCGGCCAGTGACATATTGGCCTGCTCGTCTTCATCGTCTTCATCATCAGAGGCAATTGGATTGCCGTCGGCATCCAGTTCTTGCGTTTCTTCTTTCTTTTCGGAAGATGGCGCGCTTCCATCATTGGCGGGCGCAGCGACAAGCTCTTCCTCTTCGTCGTCTTCAAGAGAGTTGCCAAATGTTGTTTCGAGATCGATCACATCGCGCAGCAAAATGTCTTCGCTCAAAAGCTCGTCGCGCCAGATTGTAATCGCTTGGAAGGTAAGCGGGCTTTCACATAGCCCTGCAATCATCGTATTGCGACCGGCTTCAATCCGTTTGGCAATCGCGATTTCGCCTTCACGGCTCAGAAGCTCAACCGACCCCATCTCACGCAGATACATCCGCACCGGATCATCAGTTCGGTCCAGCTTTTCGGTCTCTGTCGTCGCAAGGACAACTTCCTTGGATTGCGAGCTTTCGACAACGGCCTTGCTTGAGCCATCATCGTCATCTTCGGCCTCTTCATCTTCGATAATGTTGATGCCCATTTCTGACAGCATCGACATCACGTCTTCAATTTGCTCTGAGGACACCTGTTCAGGCGGCAAAACCTGATTCAATTCATCATAGGTGATGTAGCCCTTGGTGCGGGCCTCCGCGATCATCTTCTTGACAGCGGCCTGGCTCATATCGAGACCGTTTGCTTCGTCTTCGCGGTCTTGTTTTTGCTCGTCGGTGTCCTTCGGGGCCATCGGCGTTCTCCTCGCTCAAGAGACATCCCACAGCACCCTATAGTACCGCAGGCGAATCATTTCCGAATCAATACCGCGAATCACACTGATTCGCACGTCGTTAACTTGATTCTGTTTACTTAGGTTTCTTTAACCAAACCTCACCATCGATGAGGCTTTGCAGGTAGTCCGACATCGCCGAACGATCCTCCCCGTCTTCAGCCCCATCCGACAAATTTGCCTGTCCGGCCTTGTCCATGGCGGCGGCGGCTTGAGCGACCCGCCAGGTCAGCCCCTCATCGGCCAGCCCGGCTAAATCTTCAACAGCTTCAGCTACTTCGCGCTGAACACCGCGCCTCGCTTCCAGCTTGGCAAGCTCTTCCGCGAGCGTCATTCGTGTAAGATCATCGGCAGCCCCTGCCCGAACAGCAGGCGCAATTTGCACATGGCTCAGCGACCACAGTTTTTCAAGGGGTGCGGACCCGATTTCAGCTTCAAGGATGTTGCGTAAATGATCCGGTTCGGTCTCGTCAGCATGGCGCAGCAAGCCTGAAAGAATCGCCCTGTGATCGTTCCCATGCAGTTCCAGCGTCTCAAGATCACCTATGAATGGATCGATCAGTTTGGGATGCGCCACTAGAATAGCAAGGATAACGGCCTCTCGGACGCGCTCCTCGACATCAGTGGACCGCGCCAGAAGCGAGTTGCGTGTGGTCGCCAAAGCAGCGCCTTTGGGTGCAAATTTACCCTTGGGTTGCCAGCCGTCACGCGACTTGTTCATGGCTGGTCGCCCTGTGTCGAACAGTTCAGAGCGGAGCCGCTTTATTTCATGTGCATAGTGATTGCGCAGCCTCGTATCACCGATCAGTCCCAGCGCCTTGCGCAAAGACTGATCGAGCGCCGCGCGACGCTCCGGGCTGTCGAACACCTTCCCGTCAGTCTCACGCTGCCAAAGCAGGTGCACCAACGGCTTTGCCGCCTCAACCAACCGACGCATCTCGGACGCGCCCTTCGCCTTGAGCAGATCATCCGGGTCCTGTCCCTCTGGAAGGATACAAAACCTCAGTGACTTCTGCGGCGCGACCATCGGCAAGGCCAAATCAATCAACCGCATCGCCGCACGCATCCCTGCCGTGTCACCGTCAAGCGCAATGATCGGCTCTGTCGATATACGCCACATAAGTTCAAGCTGGTTTTCTGTTACAGCCGTTCCCAACGGTGCCACCGCGGCCTCAAACCCGGCGGAGGCCAAAGCGATCACGTCCATATATCCTTCGGCCACGATAAGCGGAGCGCCCTTGCCTGCCGCTTCGCGCGCTGGCCCGTGGTTGAATAGACTTCGCCCCTTATCGAACAATTCGGTTTCCGGTGAATTGAGATATTTTGCGTTATCCGCCGGATCCATCGCGCGTCCGCCGAACGCAATACATCGGCCGCGCGGATCACGGATCGGGAACATGATCCGGTCGCGAAAAGTGTCATAGGGCTTCTTGCCCTGATTGGATGGCTTGGCCAAACCAGCCGCCAAGATGAGCTCGTCCTTGACGCCCTTACCGGTCAGGTGATCCCACAGATTCTGCCAACCGGGCGGTGCAAAACCGATGTCCCAGCGCTCCAATCGCGGTTCGTCGAAGCCGCGTCCTGAAAGGTAATCTCGTGCCGCCGTACCAGCAGCTGTCTTGAGTTGCAGCCGGAAGAATTGAGCAGCCTGTTCCATGACATCGGCCAGCTGCGTTCGACGATCAGCTTTCTCCTGCGCCTTGGGATCGCGGGCAGGCATTTGCATCCCGGCCTCGCGTGCAAGAATTTCTACCGCTTCCATGAACGAGACATTCTCGGTTTCTTTAATGAAACCGATCGCATCGCCCTTGGCATGGCACCCAAAGCAGTAGTAATAGCCCTTCTGATCATCGACGTGGAAAGAGGCGGTTTTCTCGTGATGGAACGGGCATGGCGCCCACATATCACCCTTGCCCTGATTGGACTTGCGCTCGTCCCAAACCACTTTGCGTCCGACCACTTGCGCGATCGAACTTTGGGCACGGAGTTCGTCAAGAAAACCAGGGGGCAGACTCATGCTGCATAATATCGGTATGAGGTGAGGCAAAGTCTAGAGCAGGAAGTGACCGCCCAAGCCGGTCCGCTGACACTAGCAAGGTCAATGCAGCCGCCGACGCTGCTTTGCCACGATCTCCTAATCGCTCAGGTGGGTCTGGGCATCCACAGATCGCATCGCGTCTTGCAACTCGTGCACAAGCGTTTTTGCAAACGCTCGGAAGACCATCAGCTCATAACCGTTATCGATTTTAACAATGATCGCTGTCATATGGCCAAGCAAGCTTCTTGCAACGCTCCCGGTTTCCATGTTTCTCAGATCAAGTGGGCAAATTCTGGCAAGCACTGCTTCAACGTGCGCGCCTTCCAACGTCACGCAACACCAAGCGTCGGATTGATCCGTAACAGCAGCGTTCAGCTTGGCTGGCAAGCCAGAACCGACGAGAAAATAGACATCCCGCCCCGCCCAAAGCAATTTTGCAGAACCAGTTCTGGTTGCGCGTCCAATAGGTGGCAAAGACATCTTCAGCGACTTCCTAAGTGCCGCGGACACGGCCCGCTCCGCGCCCGAAAACGGAGCGATTGACCAGATTTCTTGGATATCACTCTCTTGCAGGACGAGATCGCCATGCGAAACGGGCAACAAGCCGGCGGCAGGGGATTTTGCGGCAAGATCAACCACGCGCGCGCCCTCCTTCTGGATCGAAAAACACTGGAGAACATATCTCGACCAATGTTTCGACACCCCTCAAGTGATCAACCAACTTCAGTTGTTCACCGATCCGGCTCGGGCCATTTCTAACAAATGCCAGCGCCAGTGTGCTGCCCAGCGTCGGCGAGTAGCAAATTGAGCTTGTGTATCCCTGTTGATGTTCGCGCGTCGGCTCAGCATCCGGGGCAAACAGGAAGGCACCAGCATTCATCTCTTTCACCGATCCGACGGGTTTCAGGCCGACAAGCCTGTCCCGATCTTCAGAAATCAATGCAGATCGGGCAGCGGCCGTCTTACCAATGCAATCTTTCTTCGGCGAAATCATTCGCTCCATACCGATGTCGAACGCGGTCACGCGGCCATGAATCTCAGCATGCGTAATGAACCCTTTTTCGATCCTGAGCACGTTAAGCGCCTCCATGCCGTAGGCACCCCCTTCCAGAGCGTCCGCTTGCGCTACAAGCAACTCAAACAGGCTCTCGCCATAACGCGAAGGAACGGCAATTTCGTAGGCGTGTTCGCCCGAGAACGAGATACGGAACAGCCGACCGTTGATACCACCAAGAGCCACTTCGCCACATGACATGAACGGAAAACTGCTGTTGTCGATCTCCTCGTCGAGAATCGAATTGAGCAAGCTGCGCGCTTGAGGCCCGGCCACGGCAAATTGCGCCCATTGCTCCGTTACCGAAATAAAGTTCACGTCCAGATCGGGTCGCAATACCTGACTGACGAACTCAAGATGCCGCATCACTTGCCCTGCGGCAGCCGTAGTCGTCGTCATGACGAAATGATCCGGAGCAAGGCGCGCAGTGGTGCCATCATCCATAACGAAACCGTCTTCGCGCAGCATAAGCCCGTAACGAACACGTCCCGTCTTCAGCGTCGAAAACGTATTGGTGTAGACGAAATCCAGAAATTCTGCGGCGCCCGGTCCCTGAATGTCGATCTTGCCCAAGGTCGAGACGTCACAAACGCCGACCGCATTGCGCACATAACCCACTTCCCTGTCACAGCTCTGGCGCCAATGGGTCTCGCCTGCAGCCGGGAAATAACTGGGCCGATACCAAAGACCCGCTTCGATCATCGGCGCCTCGCGGTCCACACTTACATCATGTGATGTAGTGAAACGTTGAGGTGCGAAACCATCGCCTTGCGCATATGCCCCCATCGCGGCAATCGAGACCGGCGTATAGGGCGGTCGAAAGGTTGTCGTCCCGGTATCCGGGATTGTTCGCCCGGTCGCGTCGGCCAATACGGCCAGTGCGTTGACGTTGGAGTTCTTGCCTTGATCCGGCGCCATTCCTTGCGTCGTGTAACGCTTCATGTGCTCTACCGAGCGGAAATTTTCCTGCGCCGCCAAATGCACGTCCTTGACCGTCACGTCGTTCTGGAAATCCAACCAGGCGCGGCCCTTGCCCGGCACGGCCCAAAGCGGTGATATCACGGTGGGTGCATCCTCCGCTTCAGGACAGTTGGGCGCGCGTGTCTTAAGACCAAGGGTTTTCAAAACCTCCTTCGCCCGGAAAATACCGGATTTCAGGCAAGCCTTGGTTGAAAAGCTTCCGCCCGCGGCTCCCGCGACTTCTAGGCCCGGAACCATGCCCGGTATCGGTATGAACGCTGCAATGTTTTCGTTCCATTGCGGTCGTCCGCCCAAATGACAGGTCAAATGCACCGTCGGGTTCCATCCCCCTGAGATCCCAAGACAATCTGCATCGATCTGCAATGGATTTCCGCCACGATCAATGCGAATGGCATCGACACCACGACGTCCAATGACATCAGTAACAACGGCGCCTCGATAGATCGGAAAGTCGCCCGAGACCGTGCTATCGGCGCGACTGTCGATTACAGCCGACACCGTCACACCCGCCTCTTGCAGGTCTTTCGCCGTGTGGAAACAGTCGTCGTTATTGCCGAAAACGGCGACCTTACGGCCCGGCGAAACCCCATATCGATTGACATAACCGCGCACAGCCGATGCCATCATAACGCCCGGCCGATCATTGTTACGAAACGCGATGGGGCGCTCCATCGCGCCCGCAGCGTACACACAGCTTTTAGCGACTATCCGCCAAAACGTCTCAAGCGGTGCTGCGCCCGGCACCGCGACATGGTGTGAGACACGTTCCAGTGCGCCATAGGTTCCACCGTCATAAGCGCCAGTCACAGTTGTTCGCTTCATCAAACGAACGTTCTCCATATCAGCCAACTCACTGATTTTCGCTTTGGCCCAATCCGCACAGGGCATGCCGCCAATGTCATGAATCTCGGAGTTCAACCGGCCGCCAAACCTGAAATCCTCTTCGCAGAGGATCACGTCGGCCCCGGCCTTGGCTGCGGTCACCGCCGCCATGATCCCCGCAGGACCAGACCCGACAACCAAGACATCGCAATGCGCAAAGGCCTTGTCATATCTGTCGGTGTTGTGCGCCATTGAGAGCGAACCCAACCCAGCCGCCCGGCGAATAAAAGGCTCATACACCTTTTCCCAAAAGCTCTTGGGCCACATAAAGGTTTTGTAATAAAATCCAGCGCCCAACCAAGGCGACAGTAGATCATTCAGCTCCAGCATGTCCCAATTGAGCGAGCCCCAGTAGTTCTGAGCGCGTGCATCCAACCCACCGTGCAATTCCTGCATGGTCATCCGCACATTCGGTGTGATCTGATCGCCTTTGTGCAGCTCGACCAAGCCGTTCGGCTCCTGAGAGCCGTCCGACATCAAACCTCGCGGTCGGTGATATTTGAAGCTGCGCCCAACCAATCTCACGTCATTGGCCAGCAGCGCAGAGGCCAAGGTATCCCCCTCAAATCCTGAGTAGGATCGGCCTTGGAACCTGAACAAAATCTCTTTTTCGCGGTTGATCTGCCCGCCAGCGCTCAGCCTCATTTCACTGCCCTTGCCACCGTTTCGGCCAACGCCACGGACCTGATCTCATGGGTACTCATGTTCCGCTCAACCACCAGCCACGCACCGCAACCGGCTTCGTGTTGCCAAAGCTCCGGTCCTAGGCCGGTCGGATTATCCCGGAGATGCAAGTAACGATGCATGGCCTGATGATCCTGCTCTTGCGGACGGCGCATGTAGTCATCTGATCCCATATAGTAGAACTCGCGCCGATCACGCTTGCCACAGAGCGGACAGTTGATACGCATCTCTCCCCTCCCCTAGTGCAGATTGTGCTGCGATCCAGTGCCTTCTTCATCCATAAGGTCACCGGTTTCAAAACGTTCGAATGTATGGCGTTCCGCCACTTCATGCGGACGATCTTCGGCCATCAGATGCGCCATACACCAGCCCGAGGCAGGCACCGCCTTGAAGCCGCCATAGCACCAACCGCAATCCATATAGAGGCCGTCAATCTCGGTCCGATCGATGATGAAGGACCCGTCCGGCGTCATGTCCATGATCCCGCCCCATGATCGCAAAACCTTTGCTTTGCCTATTGCGGGCATCAGCGTCATGGCGGCCTCCATCACATGTTCCATCATCGGCAGATTGCCCCGTTGGGCATAAGATGCGTAAAAATCCAGATCGCCACCAAAGACCAAACCACCTTTGTCGGACTGGCTGATATAGAAGTGCCCCATTCCAAAACTGATAACGTTGTCGATGGTGGGTTTCAGCCCTTCCGAAACAAAGGCCTGCAATATATGGCTTTCTACTGGTATCTTCAGACCGGCCATCGCAGCCACTTGGCCAGATCGACCCGCCGTGACGATGCCCACCCGTTTTGCCCGGATGGGACCGCGCGAGGTTTGAACACCTGTGACACGCCCACCCTCAATATCGATGCCGCTCACCTCACAGTTCTGGATGATATCGACGCCCTGGCTATCTGCGCCGCGCGCATATCCCCACGCCACCGCGTCGTGGCGTGCGGAGCCACCGCGGGGATGATAAAGCCCGCCATAGATGGGGAACCGTGTATTCTCAAAATCAATGAATGGTGCGTGTTGACGCACACCGTCCGGGCTTAGCAAGATTGCATCGTCACCTTGATTGACCATCATGTTGCCGCGCCGTGCAAAGGCGTCACGCTGACCGTCTGAGTGAAACAGGTTAATGATCCCGCGTTGCGACATCATTGCATTGTAGTTGAGTTCTTGCTCAAGCCCCTCCCACAGCTTCAGGGAATGGCTGTAAAACTCTGAATTTCCGGGCAAAAAATAATTCGCGCGCACAATAGTCGTGTTACGCCCGACATTACCGCCGCCAATGTAGCCCTTCTCCAGCACAGCAACATTGGTGATGCCGTGGTTCTTCGCCAGGTAGTAGGCTGTAGACAACCCATGCCCGCCGCCGCCAATAATGATCACATCGTATTCGGCTTTCGGCTCTGGATCACGCCAAGCGGGACGCCAACCCTTGTTACCCGTCAGACCTTCTTTGAAAACACGAAAGGCATTGTATCCCATGCCCGATCTCTCCCGCGATTGGTCACGGCGTATTCAGACATGAAAACGGACGGGAGTTAAAGGTCCCGCCCGACATTGATTTTTCTATTTACGACCCTCGGAGCAGGTAGCGTTTAGATACCGCTACCGTCACCCTCATCGTCGATATCGCCAGCGCCACCTGTGCCGGTTGGTTCATCGGTTTTCACCAGAGTTGGCGCGAAGCGAGGGCGAGTAACCATGACGTTTTCAAAGATCTGATTGTCGATGCCAACGCGGAAAACCGGTTGGTAGAAGACAAAGCTCTCAGTGACCACGACCGTTTCATCATCACCCATGACCGGGATCCAGGTGCTGTCGGAGTCAATATTGGCCTGGGTCAACTTGGGCTTGTCACCCGTGCTCCATGACCAATCGACGCGATATTTGTTGCTTGCAGTTGAGTCTTCATCATAGCGAATGAGCGTTACGCGCATCTTCGGTTCGGCGAAACTGTTGACCAGAAAGTCCATCGTGTCGTGCAAACCATCAAGATAAGGTTCGTCGATGGTTTCCTGACGCGAAATGATATCGCTGATCGTATAAGTCGCCTTCATTGCCAGCGTTTTGTTCCGAAAGGCATCGAACCAAACGAACGAGGCACAATACATCGCGGCAAGTGCTGGCATGATGATAACCGCCTCAACGGCGACCGAGCCACGATCATCGCGCAACCAGCGCGCGGCATCTCGAACACATAGCGTTGCGTATTTCATACGTGCAAACATTACTTAGGCTCCTGTGCAAAGGCCGAACGTGCAACAAGTTGCATACGGCCACTTGGGTCGGTTTCTAGGATCGCACCAAGACCAAATGTTGGATAAAGCGGATCAACAACGAAGCAGGCCCGGATAAACATCAGATCGTTTTGCTGACCGTTCGAGAAGGTCACAACCGGTTCGGCCGTTTCATTGCGGTCAATACATGTCGCCAACCCGTCAGGCATCAGCCAACTGCCCGTGTCGACAACACGCATTTCCACAAGCAAACTCTGGTCGCACTCTTTCAGAACTGCAGCCTTCTCGCAGATATTGTCGCGGATATCTTCCTTCGTGAAAGTCTGCCCGGTGCTCAAACGGATCTCGCGCATCGTGACGTCCAACGCGTGCTCCAGCATGGTTAGCCGGATCGTTGCCATCCCAAGCTCGAAGATTGACACGAAGAGCAGCAGGAAGACCGGCACAACGATCACAAACTCAACCGTTGCGTTGCCATCCTCTTTCCGCCGGAACCAGCGAGGTAGCAGTTTTGAAAGAACTTTCATCGTTACATTCCCCGCGCTTAGTGTGTCAGTTTCAGACGTTGGATTGTCTTGGCGATAGCGTTGAACGCGTCAGAGATTTCAGTCCCTTCAACCCGGAAGAAGTTGCTCTCCGATGTTGCACAGTTGCGCATGATATTCGCTGAGCTGTCGCTGATTTCAAAGCCGATGGAGAAGATCACCATCGCGTTGCTTTTTGCGGCATCACAAGTGTCATCCAATCGGTTGTTCTTCTCGGACTGGTTGACTTGGTCAGTGACCTTGTTCCGCCATTCCCAGTAATCGTTGGAATTCCAGTTCTGCGCATAGTGGTGGTAGTATGCATTGTACCGCGTGCTCACCATGTTCCACAACTCGGGCCAGCTCAGGCGTTTTGCCTTACTCTGGTTCGGGTCGTGGTTGTAGTTCTGTGGGTGATCGTCCCAATAGTCATCATCAGCGCCGTCGCCATTATTGTCCCAGGTGTACATATCCGAGATGTAGAAGTCGGCATTGCTGTAGAACTGACCGCCATGTGAGTTGCCGCTATTGCCCTTCCATTCAAGGACCGAAAGCCAAGTGGATTCTTCATCCAACCATACATTGGACGGACCATCTTTATAATCGTCATCCAGCGTATATTGGGTGGTGTTCACACCGTCAGTCATGACAACGATCACCTTGATCGCATCATCATCAGTATATGGGCGAGGACGGTCGACGAAGACCGGGTCTACACCCGATACCTTGCTGACAATCCCGTTTGCGGATGGGTCCAGCAGGCCAGCCCCCCAACGCATACCCACGTCGATGGACGTGTTGCCACCAGCCGTTAGGGCATCAATTTTGTTCTTCAGAGCAGTCTTGTCCTGAGAGAACAGCATGATTTCCGAGGAAGACGTCGTCGGACACATAAACAGACGGGACGAGTTGTCGTCTGCTGTTGTGTTCGGGTGGTTCGAAGAATTCGTATAGAACGGGTCAAAATGCCCAGTCCGCTGATAGGTCGTGTACGAGCCCAAAGTTGTCGATTCGAACTGTGTTTCTGTGAAGTCGACGCAGTTGGAATAACTATGTTCTGACGTCACGCTCATCTCATTCAAGATCGCTGCACCAGCATTAACCTGCATGTTGTAGGGAATAATGCTGATCGAAACGAGATCCTCATTCTGGGCAGTCAGAAGAGTGTCAACAAATTCTTTCGCCGCTGTCTTCAGGTTGGCGAGTTTTCCGTTGCGTCCCATCGATCCTGACACGTCGAGAACCAGGCTGATCTCAACCTTCTGAACTCGTTCCTCCGCGCCGCCAGCCGCATTTGCTTTCATTGTGTCAATGCCAAGCAGGTTGACGAAGAAGGTATTCATCGTGGTGTTGGCGGTCGCCGAAACAGTCCGGTAGTTCAGGCCCTGATCCGGTGTGACGTTCAGATTGTAGTCCTTGACGTCAGACTTCGAGAAGTAGTCTTCAACCACATCCTCCGGCTGCAAGGGCTGCTGCAAAGCTGCCGCGGCAAGGATCGAACGGTCCAATGTATATTGGATATTCGCGCGTTCGTGCTCGTAGCGCATGAAGTCGACGGCCATACCGCCTGCGACCAGCATGATAACGAAGATGAACAGACCGAAGATGATCATCGCTCCGTTTTCCTCGCGCACAAAACGCTTGGGCGTCGCAGGACGCTCAGTATTTTCGATCAGCCCCAGGCTTTTGTTGTCAGACATGACACCCTTCCTTGCGCCAGCACGCGCTAATGATCCCTCAGGACGCAGTTCGTCCAATCGGCATATGATATTTATACTGTGGCGAGATTTGGGCGGTTTTCAGCTGGTTTGGGGCACATTAACCGCAATTTTGGAATAACTTATCTAACATCTTAACGACTGTTTCAGGATCAGCACCAATAGTTCTGGAATCAGCCGAAACCCCATGAATTGAACAACCAATCATTAAAAAATGCTTACGGATTCGCAGGATGCGGCTAGTCTGACTGCAGTCGCATCGGAAATTAACCTTCTTCTTGTCGATGCCCTACCAAGGAATGTTAAATGAAACAAAACTCCGAACCATCTTTCCGCGACAGTGTGAACATGATGTTCAGCCGTGCTGTCAAACTCATGGATTTGCCCCCCGGTCTCGAGGAAAAAATCCGTGTTTGTAACGCGACCTATACAGTGCGCTTCGGGGTGCGATTGCGGGGGCAAATTCAGACATTCACCGGTTATCGGGCGGTTCATTCCGAACACATGGAGCCTGTCAAAGGCGGCATCCGTTATGCCTCCAGCGTGAACCAAGATGAAGTCGAAGCGCTTGCAGCGCTGATGACCTTCAAATGCGCCTTGGTTGAAACACCGTTTGGCGGCTCCAAGGGTGGATTGTGCATTGATCCGCGCGAGTGGGACGAACATGAATTGGAACAGATCACCCGCCGCTTCGCTTATGAGTTAGCCAAGCGCGACCTTATTCATCCCTCCCAAAATGTCCCTGCGCCTGACATGGGCACGGGCGAGCGGGAAATGGCGTGGATCGCTGACCAATATGCCCGGATGAACACGACCGACATCAACTCGCGCGCCTGCGTGACCGGTAAGCCCATCAATGCCGGCGGCATTCAAGGGCGGACGGAGGCCACTGGCCGTGGCGTTGAATACGCCCTTCAGGAGTTCTTCCGCCATCCAGAAGACATTGCGAAAGCGGGCATGTCCGGCGATCTGGACGGCAAGCGCGTTATTGTTCAGGGCCTCGGGAATGTGGGCTACCACGCCGCAAAGTTCCTAAGCGAAGACGATGGCTCAAAGGTCACCGGCGTGATCGAACGCGATGGTGCCATCGTCAACGAAGAGGGGATCGACGTCGAAGAATTGCGGCATTGGATCGCGACACATGGCGGCGTCGCCAACTATCCCGAAGGCACGTTTGTCGAGGACGGCAGTTTGGTCTTGGAGCACGAGTGCGACATCCTGATCCCGGCGGCGCTTGAAGGCGTGATCCACCTTGGGAATGCAGCAAACATCAAAGCTCCATTGATCATCGAGGCCGCAAATGGCCCGGTTACGGCCGGCGCCGATGAAATCCTGCGCAAGAAAGGCACCGTGATCATTCCTGATCTATACGCCAACGCTGGTGGTGTGACGGTGTCCTATTTCGAATGGGTCAAGAACCTCAGTCACATTCGCTTTGGCCGTATGGAAAAACGTCAGGAAGAAGCGCAACACCTGTTGTTGGTCAGCGAATTGGAACGTCTGTCTGCCGACAAGGAGTTGGGTTGGGAGCTTAGCAAGAACTTCAAGGACAAGTTCTTGCGTGGTGCGGGCGAACTTGAGTTGGTCCGCTCAGGCCTCGATGACACGATGCGCACAGCCTATCAGGCCATGCGTGAGGTTTGGCACGACCGCGATCAGGTCGAAGATTTGCGCATTGCCGGATATCTGGTGTCAATCGACAGGATTGCTTCAAGCTACCGCGCAAAGGGCCTCTAGATAAGAAAACTCAACGGAGCCTGCGTTTGCCACGCTCCGTTGATCCCAAAGCTGGTCTTAGACTAACCATCTCCTTCTGAAGCGTCGCGCTGCGCCAGGAGCGCGCTGAGCGTATCCGCCATCATCTTCGCATGAGCCGGTTGCGTCACGCCGCCGACGCCCAAACGCTTTCCAACCCGCCACCACATACCCGGAGACCAGCCAGCTGGCGCGGGTTCTTTCAGGCGAACCAGAAAGCCGTTGGACGGCTTGAATGCAAACATGCCTCGATCGCAGGCCGCGATATCTTCCATTGCCGCAATTACCGAGCCGTCCGACTGAACAAGGCCTTTATCACTCAACTCTATGGTGTAGGCCGTGCCCTGCCACATAAAATATCCCATGACCAAAGACCCTACCCCGACGCCAAGCAGAACAAAGGTCCAAATGAATTCTGCAGGTGGACGAGCCGCCGCCAGATAAAGCAGCAGGAAGCCCAGTGCGAGCAACACCCCGGTCCCCATCATACGGCGTGGGGTAGATGCGTTCAAAACCGCATAGCTTTCAGTAGACATGGCAAGGGGCCTCCGAGGTAGACCCGACCTGCTCTAGCCTGACCAACGACGCAATGCCAGTGCTTCTAGCCGCGATTTGGAACGACTTCGTAGCCTGGCTCTTCAGGTTCATCATCGACCATCTCTGCCGGGAAGCCCGGGGCGCGGATATCCAGACCTGTTGCATCTTCCAGACGTCTGATGATGTTTGGACTGAGTTCGCGCGGGCCATAACGTTCGATCCCGTCTTTGAAAATCTGGATCATCAGGGGGTTCATTTCCAAAGGCACCGCGGCGCGATCTGCAACCTCCTGAAACAGCCCGATATCCTTGAGCACAAGATCCATTGTGAATGAAATGTCGCGAGAGCCGTTCAGGATGACCTGACTTTCCGTCTCATGCACAAACGAGGTACCGGACGAAATCTTCATCGCTTCATAGGCGGTGTTAAGGTCCATTCCGGCAGCCTTGGCAACGGTCAGAGCTTCCGCGCATGTTATCAGGTTGGCTGTTGCCAGATAATTTGTAAGCACCTTCAGAACCGAGGCGGAACCAAGATCGCCCGTGTGCAGAACGCGCCGCCCCATAGTTGTCAGCAGCGGCAAGATGCGTTCGAAGGTGGCCCGGTTGCAGCCTGCAAATATCGAGATATTCCCTGTGTCGGCTCTGTGACAGCCCCCCGAGACCGGGCAATCGACGGCTGCTGCGCCAGTCGCAAGCACCTTGCCGCCGAGACGCTTCACCTCGGCCTCATCGGTCGTAGACATTTCCATCCATATTTTTCCCGGCCCCAACGCCTCGAGCAAGCCATCAGCACCTTCCACAACCTCTGCGGAAATGGTCGGATGCGGCAGACAGGTGATGACGGCCTCGCAGGCCACCATCATCTCGCGCGGGCTGTTGGCAACCTTTGCCCCTTTCGCGACCGCTTCAGAGACAAGTGTCTCATCGAGGTCGCGAACCATGACGTCATGACCATTGCGCAGCAGCGAGCCTGACAGCTTTCCGCCCACATTGCCCAATCCAATAAAGCCTACCCTCATCGCCCAAACTCCCTGTAGCTTGGGCGCGACGCTAGGGCGCTGTTACGACCTGTCGCTTCTATTTGCGACTACATTGACGGGAAACCAACCAATCGATCATCTTGGTTCAGTCAGCGCTCCAGTGCGAGCGGCGCACATTGCCGTGCCAATCCTCGATCACCGGTACAACCGGCTGCGCGACCTGGCCGACCCCAGCGGTGTCAATGAGTGGCGACTGGGCGAGCAGCAGACCCAGAACCACACCCATAGAGGTAAAGACAATCGCGTTGAGCGCACGTTCAGACCAAGCGGTCTGATGTGTTGAAGCATATGTCATAACAAAAACCTTTCCGTCTAAGTGAAGTGTTGGTTTGAGAATAGCGGCGCCGAAATCATTCTAAAAACGAATTTATTTTTAATTATACATCAAATTTAATGATGTATAATCTCGCGATATCCCGCATTGCCGCACAGGATCGGTTCGCAGGCCAAGTTTGTTTGGAAGGCCTAGACGCCCTAAATGTTCAGCAAAGGAGTAACTGCCATGTCTATCAGACCTGTCAAAAAAACCAGCCATGCCATTCCCACTATGGAAGGCGCGGGCGTAAAACTACATCGCGCGTTTGGGTTCGAGGATCCAAGCATGCTCGATCCATTCCTGCTCTTTGACGACTTTCGGAACGAACATCCGGAGGACTACGCGGCGGGTTTCCCCTGGCATCCTCACAGAGGGATAGAAACCATCACCTATGTTCTGAATGGAACCGTCGATCACGGCGACAGCCTTGGCAACGAAGGCACACTCGGCGCGGGCGATGTGCAGTGGATGACTGCGGGCTCGGGAATTCTTCATCAGGAGATGCCGAAAGGAAACGAAAAAGGACAAATGCACGGATTCCAGCTTTGGGCCAACCTGCCGGGCTCGATGAAAATGACCGCGCCGCGCTATCAGGATGTCGAAGGCAAGGACATTCCCGAAGTGATCGATGACGACGGCACACGGGTGAAGGTCATCGTTGGCAGCTTCTGGGGCAAGACTGGTCCCGTCGATGGGATTGCTGCGGACCCGCAATACCTTGATATTTTCGTCCCCGCAGGCGTTCAAAAATCGTTCAAAGTCGACACCTACCGCCATGCATTCGCCTATGTCTTTGACGGCTCAGGAACATTTCGCGATGCTTCCACGCCCACGGGCGTCCTACTCGAAAAAGAGGTGATGGGTGAGGAAGTCAACATACGTGACCTGTCCGGCGACAGGACGCTAGTCCAGTTCGACACCGGGGATGAGGTCACGGTCCAGGCAGGCGAAAACGGAATATGCTTTCTGCTGATCTCCGGTGCGCCACTGGAAGAGCCTGTGGCCTGGCACGGTCCGATCGTGATGAACACGCAAGACGAACTGATGCAGGCCTTCAAGGAGCTACGCAACGGCACATTCATCCGCCCTGCGCATTAGAAACCAGCAGTGGTGCGGCTTTACAGATAGCCGCGCCACCGCATCAAACCCACAAAGACGCCTGCGACTATCAGAAATTGCAGTGCGATAAGCGCCAGTAGATTGATACGCTTGCGGGCGCGCTCGCTTGCAGCGTCAATCTCCTTCAACTCTCTTGCAGCAATCTCATAGGCCTTTGAGACATGCTCGGCGTCCAGCCGCATCAGCAACTTTGGATCCCGCGCCATAGTCTGGGCTTCAATCAAAACCTTGATCGGCTCGCGCGCCCGACGGGGCACCAGACGCCCTGCCCTGCGAAATCTGGCCTCCAGCGTGCGACCGCGCACATTGAGCTTCTCGCCGAGCAGCGCGTGAATGCTGTCCGTCAACTGCTCGATCTTGGTGTTGTCCATGGATGTGCGTTCCCGCCGTTGGTTGGAGGGCTTCTAGCGGGAAGACAGACCTCTTTCCAGTGCCGCGACCACCTGCTACGCGTATTCCAATGTTGAATGTCATTCGCCATGAAGGCCCCTCCGGTGCGCGCCCACTTGTAATCGCGCATGGATTGTTCGGATCGGGGCGCAACTGGGGGGTCATTGCCAAGCGCCTGTCTGACGAGCGCGAGGTCGTGGCCGTCGACATGCGCAATCATGGCGAGAGTTTTCGCGCCTCCACACAAAGCTATTCAGACATGGCTGCTGATCTGGCCGAGGTCATCGACAACACCGGAGGAGCTGCAGATGTTCTGGGCCATTCCATGGGCGGCAAAGCTGCAATGGTTTTGGCCATCACCCGACCAGAAATTGTTAACCGTTTGATTGTGGCGGACATCGCGCCGGTCACTTACGAGCATACGCAGATGGGGCCAATCGAAGCGATGCGCGGCGTTGATCTTTCACGCGTGGAGCGCCGCTCGGATGCCACCGCCCAACTTTCGCATCTCGACGCGATGTTGCAGAGCTTTCTGACGCAATCGCTGGACGTACCTAACAAGCGCTGGCGGTTGAATCTCGATACTCTGGCCGCCGAAATGGATAAGATAATCGGCTTTCCGGAAATAGAAGGCCACTTCGATGGCCCTGCGCTTTTCCTGTCAGGTGGAACATCTGACTATGTGCAAGCAGAGCATCGCCCGAAGATCAAAGAGCTGTTCCCGAACGCCAAATTTGCGAAAATCCCCAATGCCGCACATTGGTTACATGCCGACAAGCCGCGTGAATTCGAAGCCGCCGCACGGATATTTCTCAATAGTTAAGCGCCAAAGAACTCCGCCATCTTCGCCTTGTAGAATGGATAGGTGATCGTCGCGCGATTGCCCGCATAGCCGTCATAATAGCTTTTCCCGGAAGAAGTGGGCAGACCGGCCCAGACCTTCGCCAGATTGTTCATGAAGCGCTTTCGGCTCATCCGCCCCTTCTGAAACCTCTGCAAGCCTGCATCGTTCAGCAATATATCTGCAAAAGCATCCTGCACAGCGGGCGAGAAGCGCGTGCTTGTTGCAAACTTCGCACGCTGAATAAGCACATCGAGCGTAGAAGGGATGATCTGGTAGCGCCCAATCGCATGAGGCTGTCCCGGCGTTTTTCTGATCCAAGTCCTGATCTCCGCCAGCGTCATCTGGGTCGGCGGCTTCGGTGGTCGCACACGGGCACCCACATGCACGGCATTATATCCTTTCGGACCGGCTTCCGCCAAAGCGATCAGGGATTTGAGACGACCAACGGGAGTGTCCCCCTGCAGCGTCTTGAACTCATAGGACTGAATTGCCCCACGACCGGCGCGCGCGCGTTCAATGGGATCACCCGTGACCCAATCCTTGACGCCGAAGCTTTTCCACTTGGCGCGATCCTGCAAGGAATTGCCCAGCTCATAGCGAGCGGAATTTGCCAATACGGGCGTTGATGTAAGAAGGAGAAGAGCAAGAACGCGGATCATAGGTCTATTGTGCCAAAATCCGCGCTCGCCGACAAACGTAACCAAAAACTGGTTTTAAACGATAAGAACGAGGCAACTAATACAAATTATACAAGCACTTAACATGGTTGTTGATCGTAGCATGGTCATAACCCCCAGGTTGATGTTGCGATCTGGCACGGGGTATAACGGGCTTCCGTCAACCCACATAGGGGGAAGAGAGCGGATTTTTGCTCATTTTTCGATGAATTGACCAAAACTGTTGCTGGGGTATATCTGGTAATATCCAATCCGCAGCAAGACGGGAGCACAGGCAAATGAGACGAATTTTTCTAACAATTACAGTAATATCTGGTATTTTGGGCCTCAGCGCTTGTGAGACAGTAAAAGGCGTTGGCCGCGATATCACGCGTGGCGCCGAGGCTGTAGATCGCTCTTTCTGACGCTACGTCACCGACGCAAAATCGCAACACAGGCTCGAGCCGCAGTGGCGAAATCGTGTTGTTTTTAAGGCATCCCGGAGACAAAGAAAAAGGCGTCAGGGGCTTGGACCGAAATCCATGCCGTGCCTTGCGGCACATCCTGACGCCTTCTCTTGAACCGATCATCCCCCCAGAGGGCGATTGCTGGCCCAGCTTGCTTGGAGAGTTACCTCTCTTTGCCGAGACACCCTGTCCGAAGACCTGAACATCCCCCGCATTGTCCTGATGCGCTGCCCTTTTGCTACGATCCTTTCAGATCCATGCACTTGGCATGCGCCCCTGTTGCCTTTGCGATCCGGACCTGACCCCGAAGGGCCTATCCCGTTCCGCTTGTGCCTCAAGGGGCCTTTGCGTCCACTGCTTTGTTCAAAGAACTCCGAAGCGGTGATAAGAAGGTGCGCCCTAACTGCTGGTCTTGCAACAGAAATCTGGCGTATTTCCGCAATTTCTTGGGGATAGAATACTGATTTTATTGGGGAAATCCCTGTGGATAGATTGGGGATCGCTCCGAATTCCCCAGCAGATGGCGCAGGTTGCAGAAGGAAGAACACACCTCGACCTGCCGCGCGCCGACCGCGCCGGGAACCCAAAGACAGGTCACCGCGTTACCTCCCAGTAGCTCAATTTGCCCAAAGGAGTATCCCAATGGCACGTATTCTCGTCATCCTGTCCCTCTTCGCTCTGGCCGCCTGCGAAACCGTTGAAGGTGCAGGCCGCGATATTCAAAGCGCGGGCGAAGCGATCGAGAAAGAGGCTGAAGAGGCGTCCTGACGCCCCGGCCTCGCGCGGCACGATACGTCTGCGCGAGGCTTAACCCTGCCGCGCGATCCGTCTGGCGATATACCACGACAGTGGCGCGGCCGCCAAAAATCCGGCCCCCGCGCTGACGAGGATCGCTGTGACGGACGTGTAGCCCATCGTCAGCGCCGCGATAACGCCGACCCCGGCCAAGGTCGAGCCGACGAAGATATGCAGGATCAATGTGAGTGTTGTGGTTGGCATGAGTGCGCCCTCCGCTAGGGGTTCGCGCGAAGGGTAGCGCGGCACCAGCCATCATGCGTTGACTTGGGTCAAATCCTCGAAAATTTGCAGAGCCAGAGACGCCTCAATCGCCCTCAATCATCGCGACCCGCGTCGCGTGGCGTCCGCCTTCGAATTCCGCCGTCAGAAACGCCTCGACAATCTCCAGCGCCAGCCGTTCGCCGATGACACGCGCCCCGAGGGCGAGCATATTGGCATCGTTATGCTGCCGGATCATCTTGGCAGAGAAGATATCCGAGCAGACCCCGCAGCGAATGCCCGCGACCTTGTTGGCCGCCATCATGATCCCCTGCCCTGTGCCGCACAGCACGATGCCAAGCGCACACTCGCCCGAGGCGACCTTCCCGGCCGCCGCCTGCCCGTGCTTCGGGTAATGGGTGCTCTCCGGGGTGGTGGGGCCAATATCGATGACCTCCCACCCCAGCGTTTCGGCGTGCTTGCCCACCGCCAGCCGCAGGTCAATCGCCGCATGATCGCTGGAGAGAACAAGGCGTTTCGAGGCGGTCATGAGGCTGGTCCTTCGCGGGGTTTTCAGTGGGCCGCGTTGGAGCAGGTGGCGGGTGGTTTGTCAAATGTGGGGTCGCCGGGCTGCCCGGAAACTCTCCAGTGGAGAGTTTCGCCCGGCGACGGGCGGAGCCCAGAGGGTTTGTTAACCATCCACGTGGCATGTGGATGTCATGCCGAATTACCGCCGCCCGAAGGTCACCGGAGCCTGCGTTTTCTTCACGGTCAATCTGGCCGAGCGAAGATCGTGGCTGTTGGTGCGGGAGATCGACCGGCTGCGGGAGGCCATCCGCATGACCCGCGCCGAGCGTCCATTTCATATCGATGCGTGGGTTGTCTTGCCGGATCACATGCACTGCGTGTGGTCATTGCCCGCCGGGGATCGGGATTATGGAACGCGGTGGCGTTTGATCAAATCGCGGTTTTCGCGTGGTCTGCCCAAGAGCCGCCTCCGTGCCAGTCACATCGCCCGCAACGAGCGCGGGGTTTGGCAAAGACGGTTTTGGGAGCATCACATCCGCGACGAGGGCGATTACCGTGCGCATGTGGAATATTGTTGGTTCAATCCCGTGAAGCATGGGTTTGTCGAGGACCCATTGGATTGGGAGTTTTCATCCGCGCATCGCGATGAGCGGTTCAGTAGGGTGCGTGATTTCACGCACCGATTGGCCGGTGTTGGTGTGGGTGATTGATGTTGGTATTGGTGCGTGCAAGCACGCACCCTACTCCTTTGATCCGACGTCTTCTTCGTTGAATCCCAACGAACGCAAATGTGCCTTTATGTCCACTTCTGTTGACTTCAACTTCTTTGGCATCTCAAAAACTTGAGGAAGGTCAAAATCAACATCTCCGCCCTGGTTCAGGAGATGTCGCCTAAGCTGAAGTGGAGGAATGAAGCGAGCTAAGTTCGCAATTTCTAGCGAAACTCGGTTCATTTCTGACCCCGATATCTCGACATGCGCATATTGAGTGTCGGATTTACGAGAGGGTCTGATCCAGACTTTTTGATCTCCAGGTTGATCCTCAAGCGTCATCGTATGGGCCAACATGTTACGATTGATCCTACAAATTTCGAATGCCTTTATTGCAAACTCAGTGAGTTCGATGACGACCGGGTCGCTTTCAACCTTTCGCGCAAAAGTGCCGATCAAATCTGAAACAGACCGCGAACCGAGTTGCGAGGTCAGTGAGTGCCCGTCTGCCAGATCGTCTGTTGCATATGCCCAAAGAAGAGTATTCAACTGATGTTCAGTGTAATTGAAATCCAAAACGATCCTACCAAGCATCCAGACGTAAGGTGCCCCGGCTGGGGTTTCATGAAAATCGACAATCTCAACATCCCAAAAATCCGGATCATCCCAAAAATCCGGATTTAGCCAAAACTCTTTGTCGTCCATGGCTTCTCTCCACGATTCAATCAGATGCTCCACGGGGTGGGAACGCGCCCGTCTTCGCCGGACGCTGGCTCCCGCCGCCTTTCATCATCGCGTCAAAATGGACAGCTAGCTGTCCATTTTGAGAGCGCTGATGAAAGCTTCCTGCGGGATGTCCACCTTCCCGAACTGGCGCATCTTCTTCTTGCCCGCCTTCTGCTTGTCCAGCAGCTTGCGCTTCCGCGTCGCGTCGCCGCCGTAGCATTTGGCGGTCACGTCCTTGCGCAGCGCGGCGAGGGTCTCGCGGGCGATGATGCGGCCTCCGATGGCAGCCTGGATCGGGATCTTGAACATGTGGCGCGGGATCAGGTCTTTCAGCTTCTCGCACATGGCACGGCCACGCTGCTCTGCCCGGTCGCGATGGACCATGGTTGACAGCGCGTCGACCGGTTCGTCATTCACGAGAACCTGCATCTTCACCAGATTATCCTCGCGATACCCTTCCATCTGATAATCGAAGCTGGCGTAGCCCTTGGTCACCGATTTCAGACGATCATAAAAATCGAAGACAACCTCGTTCAGCGGCAGGTCATAGACCACCATCGCGCGGGAGCCGGCATAGGTCAGGTCAAGCTGGATGCCACGGCGATCCTGACACAGCTTGAGCACGTCACCCAGGTAGTCGTCCGGCACAAGGATGGTGGCCTTGATCCGCGGCTCCTCAAGGTGGTCGACATGGGTCAGATCGGGCATGTCAGCAGGGTTGTGCAGCTCGATCATCTCGCCGTCGCGCATATAGACATGATAGATCACCGATGGGGCCGTGGTGATCAGCTCGATATCATATTCACGCTCGATCCGGTCACGGATAACTTCGAGGTGCAGCAGGCCCAGGAAACCGCAACGAAAGCCGAACCCCAGCGCGGCGGAGGTCTCCATTTCGAAGGAGAACGACGCATCATTGAGGGCAAGCTTCTCAATCGCATCGCGCAAATCTTCGAACTGGGCGGAATCGACTGGAAAGAGGCCGCAGAACACCACGGGTTGCGCAGGCTGGAAGCCCGGCAGCGCGTCGTCCGTACCCTTTTTCTCATGGGTGATGGTGTCGCCCACGCGGGTGTCGCGAACCTGTTTGATAGACGCCGTGAGAAAGCCAATTTCCCCGGGGCCCAGCACATCGATCTCGGCCATCTCAGGTTTGAACACGCCGATACGGTCCACATGATGCGTCGAGCTGTTGGACAGCATCTTGATCCGGTCGCCCTTTTTCAACTTGCCGTCGATGACGCGGACCAAGACAATCACGCCGAGATATGCGTCATACCAAGAATCCACCAGCATCGCCTTGAGCGGCGCATCCGGATCGCCCTGTGGTGACGGCAAAAGCTGGACAATGGCCTCAAGCGTTTCATGGATGCCCTGCCCGGTTTTGGCGGACACGGCAATCGCACCGGACGCATCAATGCCAATGACATCCTCGATCTGTTCTGCCACGCGGTCGAGATCAGAGGCGGGAAGATCGATCTTGTTGAGGACTGGGACAATCTCGTGATCCGCATCGATGGCCTGATAGACATTGGCCAAGGTCTGGGCTTCGACCCCTTGAGTGGAATCCACCACCAGCAAAGAGCCCTCGACCGCACGCATGGACCGCGACACCTCATAGGCGAAATCGACATGGCCCGGCGTGTCGATCAGGTTGAGCACATATTGCTCCCCGTCATCTGCAGTATAGTCGATGCGCACCGTGTTGGCCTTGATCGTAATGCCGCGCTCTCGCTCAATATCCATACTGTCGAGCAACTGCTCCTGCATGTCGCGATCCTTCACCGTGCCTGTCTCTTGGATCAGGCGGTCGGCGAGCGTGGATTTCCCGTGGTCGATATGCGCCACGATGGAGAAATTGCGGATTTTGTCGAGCGGTGTCATGGCGGTGATATGTAGGGCTTTGGGGGTCTGGTCAATGGGGCTTGCGCGCGGAAACACTGGCGTTGCGGGGCTGCGAGGTGCAAGGTGACGCCATGCCAGTCAAACTCCCCTTGCCCACAGCCGACATCCGCGTCCCGGTGAAACGCAAGAAAACGCTCGAACCTGATCGCGTCGAAGCCCTTGCCGAAGACATTCTGGAGAACGGGCAGACCACGCCGATCCGCGTGCGCGAGGACGGAGACGGCTACGTTCTGATCGAAGGGTATCACCGGCTGGAGGCGATGCTGGCCTTGGGCGAAGAGGTCATCGAAGGATACATCGTGCACGCGCGGCTGCATTGAGGGGCAATCGTGGTTCGTTTCGGGCTTTGTTGAAGCGAGTTCTCTTTTAGACAGGTGCGCTTTCTCTTTATCTATCTTATTCATAGGTCATGAACGCCGAACAAAAGATTTCCTCGAATGCTGCTCTACTGAAGTGGTTCGAGGTGCAAGACATCGACATTCAGCGAGTATTTTCGGCGCGTTGTGCCTTACGAGTATTGCCCGCTGGCATGGAACTTCTGGCCGTGCCCGAGATTCCCAATGGTCATGAGATTGTTTTGGGCTTCTTTCGTACAACCCTTAATGCGGCGGTCGGAGCGAAGTACAATGCACATATTGAGAAGCAACTTCCGAGGCACTTATTCACGGCCGCGAGCGTACAGATCAGCCAAGCTGATACAAAGCTTATCGAAAGACACCACCCCGGTGCATTCAATGCAGCTTCGGCGGCAAATGACTCAAACAGTTCATTCGATGACCCATTCGGGCTGCACCCGATTGGATCACTTCTCAAAGCGTCTCACGAAGTTATAAAATACCTTCGGCCCAACATCGAGAAGCCGCAAGAATATGCATTCGCTGATGCTTCATACATTTCAGAAATGGGCGTCGAAACTGCTCTGGACACACCGATTTGGCTAGGTGGAGACCTCGCTGGGCCGCTAAGTAAAGAATGGGATCGATTTGTTGAAGAGACAAGCCGCACCGCCCATTGGGACTTCTGGAAACGCTGGTATCAAGGAATATTACAAGGCAAACCACTGGACTGGAATTTGCAGCGCCATGTTGCTTTGGACGTCGGTAGCGATGTCTGGGATGCAGGTATTGAGGCCGTTGCAAAACGAGTTGCTGAGATTGAGGAAAAGTGGAGGTATGCAAACTCCGACAGCCACGAGATATCTCCTGAACCCGTTAGCAAGAACTCGGTCGCGGCACTCTTTGATCGCTCACCAGTAGTGATCGCTAGTATGAAAACCCTTTCAGAAACTGTATCATTGCGTGTCGATGCTTTTGACAGAATGGCTCGACCAAATGAGTATGTTCCATTTCTCGAAACCTATCGGCGTCTTCCGCAGACAGCTGATCGCATCACTAAGGTGCTCGAGAATGGACCAGATGCCAAAAATTCTGAGACGCTGCTCGCACTCGAGGTCGGGCAACTGAGGGCTGAGATCGAGGCCCTAAGATTACAACTGAAAGATGCCTATGACGACCTTGCTGAATTAAGGAAAAAGCCTTGGTATAAGTCGTCCTCAATCCTCTGTACATTTGCGGTCGCTACAGGCCTTTGGGCCTTATCAGGTGACGAAAAATCACTTGAACAACGTTGGATCAAAATTAGTGCCGATTTTGAATTTCTGAATTCAGGGATTTGGCCAAATGGTTTGGAACGGATCGACGAACCATTGCGGCTGGAGTTACCCGAAACCCAAGACGTGTAATAATCTCCAAGGCGACGAGTCAGCCGCCAAAAGGGGACCTTAATCTGTTACTACGCCTGGGCCTTTCAGGGCCCGGCGCTGTTTCATCACTTCGTTCAAAAGGACGAGACTTTGAGGCGGATTTGGTTCGGACGGAAGACCTCCTGAACCCGAATTTCGAGCGATTAAAAAGAATCGCTCGAAATTTGGCAAAAATGTGTCAGTGTTTCCGGATATCTGACAATGTGGGCAATCTGCGCAGTTTAAGATGCGGTTTCCGGTCAGTTCGAGGTGAATTCAGGCAAAACCTTGACCAAAACATGGCGGTTGTAAGAATGGCCGTCTGTTCATTTGCCTGTAACCTTGTGCGAGGAAACCATCCGATGATCCGAACGACTTTTGCGGCGCTCTGCCTGGCCGCGCTCCCTATTTTTGTGTCTCAAACCGCCATTGCCGGGGACCAATCAAAGGGAGCACACACTCACATTGGCAGCCATGTGGTTGACGGCGCCAGCTTCCGCTCTCCGATCAACTATCGCCCACTCGGGAAGACCTCTTTTGTGCGGACCAAAGCCTATGATGAAGCTGACACGAAGGACTATCGTGTCGCTCAAGGCCTGATTTACTACAAGGAGCGCTCGCCATTGCTGGAGACAGCCCGCGCCAATAACCCAACCTGGCGTTCGGTCGTCTCTGTCGAGGAATTCGACAATTAAGCTCAGACCTTGAGCGCCACACTGCCACCATGGCAAATTGTGAAGCCGCGACGATTGTATTCGGTCGCGGCTTCACTCATTCTGGACCCAAATTCAGAGCGGATGGCTTAATGCGATTTTTTCTTTTGTGTCTTTGTGTAGTGGGGCTGGCAGCCTGTGGATCATCACGCAGCACCGGCCCCGGCGTCACCCGAGGTGGCAGCGGCCCGATTGAGCGGGCCTGCAACGCGTCAGATCGCCGAGCCTCCGACCCCGTCTTGTGCAATTGCGTGCAACAGACCGCAGATCTGACTTTGAGCGGCGGTGATCAATCGCTCGCAGCCACGTTTTTCAGCAACCCGCAGCGTGCGCAGGACATTCGGCAATCAGATCGGGCCTCGGACGAAGCATTCTGGACACGCTACAAGGAATTTGCCAATGCCGCGCGCACCTATTGTGGGTCGGTGGCCTGAAGCTCAGCAAACAGACCCGGCAAACTATCCTGAATTCGAGCGATGACGGCTTCAAACCTGCCGGTATAGTAAGGATCGGGTATATCGGGGTTGTCATCCTGACCAAAGCTGCCAAGCAACGCGACTGGCGTTGAGTTGCCCGTTGGTCGACGCTGCTCGATGGCTTCCCGCACAGCCCGATCCAAAGCCACGATCATGTCGAATTGTTCGAAATCGCTTTCGCGCAGAACCCGTGCACGCTGATCTGATATATCCACGCCATGGCCGCGACCGGCAACTACGGCACGACCGTCAGGCGGATGCCCGTTATGCCACCCGCCGGTCGCCGCGCTGTCAAAAAACAGCTCCGTCAGACCCTCAGTTTCAGCTTTAGACCGCGCTAACCCTTCGGCCAACGGCGATCGACATATGTTGCCTAAACAGACAAACAATACGCGTCTTTTCACAATGATAGCTCCCCAGCTGTCGTGACGTTAACGTCAGATACGTCCGAAAGACAAGCCCCTTTGCCGGAGCCATTGGCAAGATTCGGCCCAAGGCCTAAAACAGGAGGGCCATGACCAAATCAGACAACCCGATCGAGCTCGTTATCCTGACTGGCGCAGGGATCTCCGCTGAAAGCGGCCTCGGCACGTTTCGCGACAAAGATGGGCTCTGGACGAAATATGATCTGGCAGAAGTCGCGAGCCCCAAAGGCTTTGCCGCAGATCCGGGAAAGGTCCACGACTTCTACAATGCCAGACGCAGGAACGCATCGGAAGCGAGCCCGAACGCTGCACATACCGCACTGGTCGAATTGGAAGCAAAACTCGGTGATCGCATGATGTTGATCACCCAGAACGTGGATGATCTGCACGAACGCGCAGGGTCACGCTCCGTTCTGCATATGCACGGGGCGTTGTCTCGCGCGCGTTGCGCAGCCTGTGGCGCAACCTTCGACGCGCCTCAAGTGATGTCAGCCGACGATCCCTGCCCGTGCTGTTGGAACAACGCCACTCGCCCCGACATCGTTTGGTTCGGTGAAATGCCAATGCACATGGATCGCATCTATGCGGCCTTGGCAGAGTGCACGTTGTTTGTCGCAATTGGCACATCCGGAACGGTCTATCCCGCTGCGGGTTTCGTTGCCGAAGCGCGCGCTGGCGGCGCCGACACGCTGGAGCTGAACGCCGAACCCTCGGCCGTCGCCAGCGCATTCGCGGACGCGCACTATGGCCAGGCCAGCCAGATTGTACCGGCCTGGACCAGGGAGGTCTTAGCTCAGTTCGAGTGAGTACCGTGGCCGCCATGCGCCCCGGCTTCAGGCTTACGATCCAGATCAACCGGCACATCGATCGTGATGTCGCCAGCTTTCTCGAATGTAAGCGTGATGCTGACAGTCTCACCGTTCTCCAGCGGGTCATTCAGGCCCATCAACATCACATGCTTGCCGCCACGCGCGAGCATCAGGGTCTCGCCCGCCGGGATTTCAAACCCTTCTTCGACGTGAAGCATTTGCATGACACCATCACCCTTGTCCTTGTGGGTGTGCAGTTGTGTGACTTTGGAGGCATCGGTTTGCGCGCCGATCAGGCGATCATCTTCGCCAGACATGTTCATGATCTGCATGAAGGCCGCGCCGGCTTTGGCCGCAGGGCTTGAGGCCCGGGCATAGGCATCCTCAATCATGAATTTGGCGTCGCCGGACATAGCGGCAGACGGCAAGATCAACAGGGCTGCGATGGCAGCAGAAATAGCAAACTTGGTCATTTGGGTCCCTTTCAGGGCAATAGATATCTGAGGTTCTGGTTAGGTCAGATTTGAAAGGGAGGGGCACGTGGCGACGTGCGCCAAGTCGGACGCTGATCCTGACGCAAGCTCGCGGGCAGGATCGGTTCAATTCGCGTGACAGACCACAGGGTCGCCGCCATGACCGCGACCGGTGGCAGGCTTGTTGCAGTCACGGAGGTGTCAGGGCAGTCCGGACTTGAATGAACCGGGTCACCGTTCGCATCAACGGTCAGGGTTTCAGTCCCCTGCCCGTTACAAATCACCAGCGTTATTTGACCAAACTCGGACGGACCACGCATCACACCCTGTGCTGCCGTCAGGCTGACAATGAGCGAAATCAGAACAAATCCAGCAAGAAGGCGGAGGCGATTGATCATGACGCTCGCATAGCTTGAAGGCGCGAATTATCCAAGGGGGCAGATGCGCACAGCAGTTCACATCTTCACGGGCGGCAGCCGAGTACGGAAGACATCTATTCGACGATAATGACCTGTCCGGTCAGCCCGCCCTCGACACTTTTGGCGTAGGCCAGACCGACGCGTTTCGAGGAGACAGGTTCGTGGCCCGGAAACCAAGCGCCATATCTCGGAGCAGACACCTCCAGCAAACCGGGGCTGACCACATTCACCCGCAGGCGCCGTGGCATCTCGATCGCGGCTCCCGTGACAAAGCCACCCAGCGCGCCGTTTGCGGTGGCGGCGCATGTCCCCATCTTGATGGGATCACGGTCCAGCACGCCGCTGGTCAAAGTAAAGGAGCCCCCTTCTGCAACGTGGTTCAGTCCAGCCAGCACCAGATTGATCTGCCCCATAACCTTTTGACTGAGGCTTTTCATGACGTCCTGTTCCGTCAACTCCGCAAAATCTCCAAAATGCACGTCACCTGCCGTTGAAATGACCGCATCAATGGCACCGACCTTCTTATAGAGCGCATCGACAGATCCGCAGTCTGAGAGATCAACTTGAATATCGCCACTGGTGCGACCAACCCGGACAAGATCATGACGCTCGCCCAGCTCATCGCATACAGCACGGCCGATATCACCACTCGCACCGACTATAATGATCTTCATATCTTCTCTCCGATCTCACGTGTTTACTTTGACTTAAGTGTCCTGCTCGCGACTTGGAACCGGCCGCCGACCAAATCGAACTGTTTCAATAACCCGCTACCCTTCCGCCTGCAGACTTCTCGCCCAAAGGGCCGCCAGCACCCCGGCGGCAGACACTGACAAAAGCAGTAATAACAAAACCGGCGCCGCCCCGTCCGGCGGCAATATCGCACCCGTAAGTGTCGTCAGCACCGCCCCCAGCGCAACGATAAATGCGCTGTTCAACCCCGCCGCAGTTCCCGCAAGCTTTGGGCGCACCGACATGGCCGCAGTATTGCTGCTGGGCATGCTGATGCCATTACCCAGACCGATAAATATCGTGCTTCCGAAGAAAAAAGCTGGGGATTGAAAGCCAAGAAGCAACATCGCCAAACCAATCGTCAGTCCGCCAAATGTAATGATGCGACCCGCCACCATCATCGTGGTCAGCCGGAACCGATGAGCGAGCTGACCCGAAAGAAACCCACCCAGCATGAAACCGGCGGTAATCGTGCCAATGTAAAACCCAAGCTCCGCTGTCGACACGCCAAAGGTGGTCTGAGCAACGAGCGGAGCGCCCGTGACAAAGATGTAGAAACCACCCGTCGAAAACGCACCGCACAAAGCACAGGCCCAGAACATCGGCTCCCTCAAAAGCACAAAGGCACTTTCACGAGGTTCATCCGGTTTTGCCGGGGATCGTGGATGGGTCTCACCCAAATCGAACCAGCACAGCGCCAAAATCACGAAGCCTGCAATGGAATAAAAGTAGAAGTTGGCCCGCCATCCAAACGCCGTATCAAGCAACCCGCCCAACATCGGCCCAAGCATTGGCGCGACCGCCATCGACATGCTGATATACCCGATCAGACTTGCCGCTTTGCGCTCGGACCTCGTGTCTCGCACAATCGCCATGGACAGGGTGAAGCCAGCGGTCACGCCCCCCTGCAGCATCCGAAAGATCAGGAATGTCCAGACATTCTCAGCCGTTGCACACATGATCGATGCGACCACGAACAAGGTGAAAGCTGCCAGAAGAACCGGTCGCCGCCCAATACGATCCGACAAGGGACCAATGATAAGCTGGATAATTGCAGTAATGGCGAGATACCCGGAAATCGCGAAGCTCACCATGGCGTAATCGGTATTCAGATCGTCAGCGATATTGGCCAATGACGGCGCAAACAGGTTCAGCGAAAGCGGCGAGAACCCCGCCAGAAAGATCAGCGTTATAAGATGCGGAGGTGTCGTCGGCCTACTCATTTGCAACTGCTCCTGTCTCCAAAACAAAAAAAAGCCCCCGAATTGCTTCGGGGGCGCATGGCGTACGGATATGGATACCCCTACCGGACCATGCACCTCTCGCTCACCACGACATCAATAATCATTGGAGTTCTCCTATTTGCCGACAGCGTATGGGCCAAAACCAGCTTTGACAATGCTTCGATGCCACGGGGGCAAAGCTTGTTGCTCAAGGTTGCAGGCTGTCATGCGTCAAATTTCCCGCTTGCGCGCTCACGCTGAGCCTTTATTCCTAAGCGGTGTTGTTCTTGGGTATTCATTTCCTTTTCGCCATATAAATAACGGCTCGCATCTATGTCCCACCCTGCTGACACACGTGATTGGATCCGCGTTCTGGCGCAATATCGCGAACCCAGTCTGGCGCGTTCGCTCTGGGTTGTGACCAATACGCTCGTTCCGTTCTTTGCGATCTGGGCAGTGGCATGGTGGGCGCTCGATATCTCATATTGGATCAGCTTTGCCTGCGCGATTGTGCTCGGGTTTTTCCTGATGCGGATTTTCTGCATTCAGCATGACTGCGGGCATGGGGCGCTGTTCAAATCAAAGCGCGCCAATGACTGGCTCGGTCGCTTTGTGTCGATCCTGACAATCACGCCCTATGCAGTCTGGCGCAAGATGCACGCCGTTCACCACGAAACCCACGGCAATCTGGACCGGCGCGAGATGGGCGATGTCCGCACCCTGACCGTCGAGGAATACTATGCTCGCGGTCCCGCAGGCCGCGCGCTTTACAGATTTTACCGCAATCCATTGTTCCTGTTCGGGTTGGCGCCGTTTATTCTGTTTTTCCTGCAGTATCGGCTGCCGGTCGGCCTGTGGCATGATCGGAAATACTGGATAAGTGCAATGGGCCTGAACGCAATACTCGCCGTGCTTTTATCAGCAATGTATGCGGCGGGTGGTTGGGCCCCTATCCTGATAATCTTCGTACCCTCCGTCTTGTTGGGCGCATTAGCCGGGGTCTGGACATTCTACGTGCAGCATCAATTTGAAGACACCGCATGGTCCCGCCCTCCGGACTGGCAGGTCCATGACGCCGCACTCTATGGATCTTCCTATGTCGCGCTGCCGCGCTGGTTTGCGTGGTTCACAGCCAATATCGGCATCCACCATGTTCACCATCTTTACGCCCGCATCCCCTTCTACCGACTGCCGGAGGTCATCGCGGATCACCCTGTCTTCGCCGAGACCAACCGCATGTCTTTCATGGACTCGCTGAAATGCGCAAACTTCCATCTTTGGGACGAACGGCAGCAGAAAATCCTGTCCTTTCGCGAAGCGCACCGGACCTATGGCACAGGGTCAATGGCGGTCGTCCCCGCCGAATAGCCCTCAGAGTGGCGCATAAAGCGCGCGGCGATAGAGATGCCATGTGGCATGGCCCAACACCGGCAGAACCAGAAACAGCCCTAAAAACATCGGTATCATGCCGACAAACAGCATCACGGCGATCAGTCCGGCCCAGATGCTGAGCACGCGCTTGTTGCGAAGAAACGTCTTCGCGGAGAGCAACATTGCCGTCACGAAATCCAGTTCGTGTTCCAGCAAAAGTGGGATCGCCACCACCGTCAGCGCGAATGTCAAAAGCGCCACCGCGCCACCGACGAGAAACTCGAACAAGATCAGAAGCCGCCCATTCAGTGTGCCAAACACTTCCCATGAGGTCGAAATGTTCGTCAGGCTCATATTGCCGAGAAACAAGGCCAGCGACATATGTGCAAAGAAGCTCCAGAACAGGAAGATGATCAACAGGATCACGCCGATCCATGGCACCTGTCCGCCCCGCTCCAACCAGACCGCGCCGAGGATTTCCGACCAGACGAGCGGCTCATCGCTTTCAAGGCGGCGACTGACCTCATAAAGCCCAACAGCCGCGAAAGGCGTCACCAGTGGAAACCCCAGCGACAAAACAAGCGTCCAGGTGAACGTATCCGCGCCCAGCAGGATCAGAACAAATCCACACAGCACGTAAAACGCGCTGAAAAATATTCCGAAGATCGGCGCGCGCTTGAAGTCGTGCCACCCCGCCTTCAGAGATGCCAGAATGTCGGCAATTGTGATGTCCCCGATCTCGGGCACGTCCGAGCGTCGCTTTATTTCGTCTGCCATGCCTCCTCCTGCATGTATTCTGATCCGATCAGGCGGAATAGCACTTTGATCTCGATCAAACCGTTTTCCCCTGCGCCGTGTCTGGTATAAGCAAGAAAATCCACAGAATTTCGGAGCAAACATGACCATTCATATCGGCGCAAAACCTGGCGACATTGCAGAAACTGTCTTGCTTCCAGGCGATCCCTATCGCGCCAAATGGGCGGCCGAGACGTTTCTGGAAGACGCCAAACTGGTCAATGAGGTGCGCGGAATGCTGGGCTTTACCGGCACGTGGAGAGGGCACCGCGTTACGATCCACGGCTCAGGGATGGGCATGCCCAGCCTGTCGATCTACGTCAACGAACTGATCAAGGACTACGATTGCAAAACGCTGATCCGCATCGGCTCGACTGGCGCAATGCAGGCGAATGTCGGGCTGCGCGATGTGATTTTGGCGCAAACCTCATCAACATTATCGACCCCCTCGCGGGGCATCTTCAAAGAACTGAACTTTGCCCCGACAGCAGATTTCCACCTGCTGCACAAAGCCTATCACGCAGCCGAAAGCCGCGGCGTGACCACCCATGTCGGCGGCATCTATTCGTCGGATGTCTTCTACGATGAACGCCCCGATTTGAACGAGCAAATGACCCGCCACGGAATACTGGCTGTCGAAATGGAAGCGGCTGAGTTGTATACGCTGGCAGCGCGCTACGGGCGGCGCGCACTGGCGGTGCTGACCGTGTCTGATCATCTGCAAACCGGTGAGGCTTTACCATCTGAAGATCGCGAAAAGAGCTTTGGCGAAATGGTCGAAATCGCGCTTGAGGCTGCCTTTTCCTAGGGCCGACGGACCGGGTTAATTTTTCTTATCCAGACACGCGCTCAGGCGGGTGTTTTCCTAGGGTTTTCTCGAAATCTTGACTGCGAATCGCCTGACGGGTGAGCCGGGCTGGAGCGTCAACTACGCCTTCCCTGACCGTCGAAAATGTCTGAGTGTTTCCATTTTGGGGACAATACCCCAAGAATTTAGGCGTAAGTCCGCACATTTGACCTAAAAACCGGCATTTCATCAAGAAAGGTGTTTTTTTTGTGTTGGTAACAGTTAATTTACCTCTGTCCGTTTTTGGTAGAAAGGTTACCTAATGAATACTGTACTCAAAAAGTACGCTCTGTCGGCAGTCGCCGTCGGGCTTTTAAGCACAACAAGCGCATTCGCTGCGACTGTTTCAATCGCCACTGATAACTCCACACCATTCACAACCATGGGTATCGACACCTTCAACACAGGTGGCGGCGACATGGATGGTATGATCATCACCGGCACATTTGCAGATGCAAGCTCGCAAGCACTGACGTTCAATGGCACAGGCGGCAACGCAGGGTCCACTGGCGCTGGTAATTTCAACGTGTCCTTCAATGGCTCTACGACTTTTAGCACTGCTTGGGATTTGAGCGTTTCCACTGGCAAGCTGGTTTCACTGGTCTTCCAGGGCGCTCCAGGCAGCACCATCTTCGATATCCTTCCTGGCAGCCCGAGCACGCCGGATAGTGCAAGTGGCAAACAGTTTGCAATCTCAGGGTCCAGCCCGGACGGCAATATTGCTGTGACGTATTCCAACCCAGTTGGCGTCGTACCAAATGTTCCGGTTGGAGATCTGTTCGCAACGATGACCGTTGACTTCTCCGGCTTGGCTTCTGGTGGTCTCGACGCTGGTACCAGCTTGTCGTTCTTCCAGGACACAGACAATTCGGCCAGCCGTGGTCCAATCGTTCCAGTCGACCCAGTTCCACTTCCAGCCGCTGGTTGGTTGCTGCTTGCTGGTCTCGGCGGTCTTGCAGCGGCACGCCGCAAGAAAAGCTAAGCTTTAAGCTTCATCGAATAGAAAAAGGCGGGTCCACGACCCGCCTTTTTTATTTGGTGCAAGACAAACGCGCGGGTTTAAACCACGCGTTCAACCATCATCTTCTTGATCTCTGCAATCGCCTTGGCCGGGTTCAGACCCTTGGGGCAGGTCTTTGTGCAGTTCATGATCGTATGGCAGCGGTACAGCTTGAACGGGTCTTCCAGATCGTCCAGTCGCTCACCCGTTGCCTCGTCCCGACTGTCGATGATCCAGCGATAGGCATGCAACAGAGCAGCAGGCCCCAGATACTTGTCGCCGTTCCACCAATAGGACGGGCAAGATGTCGAGCACGACGCGCACATCACGCATTCATAAAGCCCATCCAGCTTTTCGCGGTCTTCAATCGACTGCCGCCATTCCTTGCGTGGCCGGTTCGTCTTGGTCTCAAGCCACGGCATGATCGACGCATGTTGAGCATAGAAATGCGTCAGATCCGGGATCAAGTCCTTGACCACCGGCATATGCGGCAGCGGGTAGATCTTCACATCGCCCTTGATCTCATCCATCCCGTAGATACAGGCAAGCGTATTGATCCCATCGATATTCATCGCACAGGACCCGCAAATGCCCTCCCGGCAGGAGCGGCGGAAGGTCAGCGTGGGGTCAATCTCATTCTTGATCTTGATCAGCGCGTCCAGAACCATCGGCCCACAGGTGTCCATATCCACGAAATAGGTGTCGACTTGCGGGTTCTTTCCATCATCGGGATTCCAGCGATAGATGCTGAACTTGCGAATATTGGTTGCGCCCTCTGGCTTCGGCCATGTTTTCCCGGTCTGAATTCGGGAATTTTTGGGCAAGGTCAGTTGAACCATATCACATCTCCTAGGTGAGGAACGGGGCCAGCCCGTCCTTCAGCAAACATTGAATTGTCTCTGGGCGCGTCGCGATCTGCACGATCAGCTCCGCATCTGTCTGGGCCACGGTGGTGGCCCCCGCGCGGGCAAGCTGGAACAGCTCCGACGCGGTAGCATTGTCGATCACGCAGTTTGTGGCGGGTTCAAGCGGCACTCCCGGAAAGCGCTCCGCCAAGACCGGGTTCACGGCCTTCTTCGCCTGCGCGCGGGCAATCTCGTCGGCCAGTGGCGTGTCACAGGCCGCAACGGCAAGTGCACAACTCAGAAAGACGACCACTCTCATGTCTTGCCCCCGATAGAAATTCCGACTGTCGTGGGGGCCGGCTCCCCGTTCAGGCGCCGTGCGATGCAGTCACGCATGAACTCTTCTTCGGATTGCGGGTTGAAAACGCGGTCGGTGACGACGATGCCACCCCGTGCTTTCGCACCACCGGTTCCAACGCCAACCCCAACCCGGCCGGCGAACCCATCCGCCAAAGGCGCATCTTCACGGCACAACCGCTCCGCCCGTTCCGGCGTCATCGGGACAGGCGCGCAGGCCACCGCCAGAAGTGGCGTGATATAAATGAGAGTGCGGATCAATACACCCGTGCTTTCGGGGCGATCTTCTTCAGATCAATACCGCCCTCGTTATGCGAGGTCAGCGGCTCCAGATGAACGCCGCGATAATCGAGCTTGGGTTTCAGCCCCTTGAACCAAGTCAGCGAATGCTTGCGCCAGTTCTTGTCGTCGCGATCGGGGTAATCCTCATGCGCATGGGCGCCACGGCTTTCCTTGCGGGCCTCGGCGCTGACGATTGTCGCCACGGCGTTTGGCATCAGGTTGGCCAGCTCCAAGGTCTCCATCAGGTCGGAATTCCAGACGAGCGAGCGATCAGAAACCTCCAGATCGTCCATTTTGCCAGCAACGCCGTGCATCTTCTTGACGCCTTCGCCGAGAGTTTTGTCAGTGCGGAAAACAGCCGCGTCTTCCTGCATTGTCTTTTGCATCTCCAGACGCAACGCAGCCGTCGGAACAGCGCCCTTCGCATGGCGCAATCCGTCAAAGCGGTCCAAAGCCCGTTGCACGGAGATTTGGCTGATCGGCGGGTTTGCTTCGTTCGGGTCAACGATTTGTCCGGCGCGGATCGCAGCCGCCCGACCAAACACCACAAGGTCGATGAGGGAGTTTGATCCCAGACGGTTGGCCCCATGGACCGAGGCGCATCCGGCCTCGCCCACAGCCATCAGGCCCGGCGCGACGCGGTCAGGGTCGGACTTCGTTGGGCTGAGTACCTCACCCCAGTAATTCGTCGGAATACCGCCCATGTTGTAATGCACGGTCGGCAAAACCGGGATGGGTTCTTTCGTCAGATCGACGCCAGCAAAGATGCGTGCTGATTCAGAGATGCCCGGCAGCCGCTGCGCCAGCGTTTCCGGGGGCAAGTGGTTGAGGTGCAGGTGAATGTGGTCGCCATCTGCCCCAACGCCGCGGCCTTCGCGGATTTCCAGCGTCATGCAGCGAGAGACAACGTCGCGAGAGGCAAGGTCTTTGTAGGTGGGTGCATAACGCTCCATGAAGCGCTCACCTTCGGAATTGGTGAGATACCCCCCCTCCCCGCGTGCACCTTCGGTAATCAGACAACCCGCGCCATAAATGCCGGTGGGATGAAACTGCACGAACTCCATGTCTTGCAGAGGCAAGCCTGCACGGGCCACCATGCCACCACCATCACCCGTACAGGTATGCGCCGACGTGGCCGAGAAATAGGCCCGGCCATAACCGCCTGTGGCAAGTACGACCATTTTGGCAGAGAAGAGATGCAGCGTACCATCATCAAGCTTCCAGCATAGAACGCCGGTGCATTGCCCATCGTCGGACATGATCAGGTCGATGGCAAAATACTCGATGTAGAACTCGGCCTGCTGCTTCAGGGATTGCCCGTACAGCGTGTGCAAAATCGCGTGTCCGGTCCGGTCCGCAGCGGCACATGTGCGTTGCACGGGTGGGCCTTCTCCGTACTCGGTCGTGTGGCCGCCAAAGGGCCGCTGGTAGATCTTGCCCTCCTCCGTGCGGGAGAACGGCACACCGTAATGCTCCAACTCGTAGACAGCCTTCGGCGCTTCTCTGGCGAGGTATTCCATCGCGTCCGTATCACCCAGCCAGTCCGAGCCTTTGACGGTGTCATACATGTGCCATTGCCAGCTGTCCGGCCCCATGTTGCCCAACGAGGCCGCAATACCCCCCTGCGCCGCCACCGTGTGAGACCGGGTCGGGAAAACCTTGGTCACGCAAGCGGTGCGCAAGCCCTGTTCTGCCATGCCGAGGGTTGCGCGCAGTCCTGCGCCGCCAGCTCCAACGACAACGACATCATATTCATGTGTTTCGTACTCGTATTCCGCAGCCATGCGAAAAACCTCCGGATTAAAGGGCGATGCGAGCGATGGCGAAAAGCCCCGTGCCCGCAGCCGCGTAAGACAGACAGATCATGGCAACAAGCAACGGCTTGCGCGCTGCACCATGCACATAGTCTTCGATCAGAACCTGCACACCGTCTTTGAAATGCAGAAAACTCACCACGATGGTCAGCGCCGCGACGATCGCCGGAAACGGTCGCGAGAAATAGGCGAGCACCTCGGCATGTGACGCGCCCAGAATGCTGCCAAACGTGAAGATGAACAGCGGGATCAGGACCGCCAGTGCGGCAGAGCTGATTGTCATATGCCAATGATGCAGCGTTCCGGACTTTGCGGAGCCCATGCCCTCGGCGCGTTTGCGGTCAGTTAGATAAGCCATGTCCCGCCCCCTCAGATCACAAGCAATGTTAAGATGGTCAGCACGAAAGAGCCGCCGATCAGCCCATAGGCCAGCTTCTCCGCCGTCTCCAGTTCGAGACCTCGACCGCTGTCCCAATAGAGATGTCGCAGCCCGGCCAGCAGGTGATACCAGACGGCCCAAAGCGACAATGTCATGACGATGTCACCAAACCACGACGTGATCACAGCATTCGCGGTTTCGAAATATGCCTCACTGTAGCTTGCCGCCAGAAACCACCAGACCACCAGCAAAGCCGATACCAGCAGAGCGTTTCCGGTGATCCGTGTGAAGATCGACGTCATGGAAGTGAATTGCGGACGATAGATCGACAAGTGCGGCGACAGCGGGCGATTGCCCCGGTTCACATCAGCCATATGAGGTCCTTCGTGTTGGCATAGCTTTGTTTTCTTTCATTTATGCCGTGAAGCTAGGGCAGATGTCACGCCATGACAGCGCAAACATCCGCGATGAATTGGCACATTTAGATCAATTCTATGAATTAAGTGATCACTAGACCATAGGCGTGATCACAAATCATCTGACATCCAGCGAAGAGACCTGTTTGGTGATCTCTCTCAACAGTTTCTGGCGAATCCGCTTCGGGTAATCATCAAATGTGTCAGCCGTCACGGCGAACGCACCCGGCCCCCAGATCAGGTTTTCGCGGAAATACTCCGTCAGCCCCGGCTGACTTTCCTCGATCGCCAGACCATTGATGATAATACCGGACGCGCCCAACTTCTGTCGCACGTTTTCCGGCACAATCCCTTCGTTCGAAAAGCCGTCACCCGACACGTCGACCACATGACGCTTGCACTCTGCCACATCGAGAAACGCCACCTCCGCGGCCAATAGCGCCTCGCCTATTGCTGTCGAGAAGTTCCGCCACACCCGCGGGGTTTCAGCGATACGCGCTGCAAGGGCGTCAGCGGTCTCGAAATCCTCGACGGCGGTCCACGGGATAGAAATTCTTTGTCGCGATGAGCCGGTCCATTGCAAAAGCAAGACCCGCGCCTTGGCAGCCACCAAGGCTTCCGACACGGCGCTATCGGCCATCGCATCTGCAAGCCCCTGCATCTGCACGCGATATTCCCGGCTATCAACCGAGCCTGAAACATCGACGGCCAGCACCAAGGCCAACTCGCACGCGCGCGCAGAAAGCGCACTGAAAAGCCAGCCCAATATGAAGATCGCAAATCGCATAAGCACCACCTTACCCGCGGTGCCGGATTTGTAACCTCAATTTCAGATGATCAGGTCGCGGTCAGCTTGCAAACCGTGGGATGGATGCCCCGACGGGTTTGACCAATTTCGAAAAACGAGGTTCTGAACCCCAACTCGTCGAAGCGCTGCAACTGAAACCACGCGTCTCGTGCAGATTCCAACAATTCCTGATTATCTGCGGTTTCAACTGGCAATGGATTGAACCCAACCACAACCGTCTTGCGAGCGATCCGGCAAAACTCACGGATCGTATCCAGCCAGCCATCAGGATCGGAATAGGCCTCGATGGCCTGAAAACAGCAAACAACGTCGAAGCTGTCATCATCGAAGGGGTAAGGTCGTTCTCCGCCATCGAACAGGCGGACATCCAGACCCAGGGACTCGATAATCGGCTGATAAGGCCACCCCGGCACAACTTTTCCAAGCTTGCCCGTGTGGGACTGGTCGCGCACTTCATCGAGCAACTTGCGATGCCACGGCTTGCGAACGCCCTTATGTTTGACTGATGCCCCATCTTCGGCGGTCCAGGCATAGTCGGTGCCCACCACGTTGTGCCCAAAGCTGCGCCAGATCTCCAGCATCGCACCATGCGCTGTTGAGAATTCCAGAATATCCAGCGGCTCTTTCACGATCAGCGTTTCTGGAAGGTGGTGATTGATCCGCACCCAAGCCCGTTCGCAGTTATGCTCCCGAACCAGATACTTCCACATCACATCCTGAATACGGTCCTCTGAGAACTTGCCCAACGTATAGGGCTCGCGGAACTCCGCAGGTATTTCGGGGGTCCAGGACGCCCGGCTCGCTTGCTCAAATACTCTCATTACACTTTGGTGCGCCAACCACGGCACAGCCCCCTGATATTGTTTCCAACATGGAAGCAATGCAGGCGATTTAAGTCGATTTTTTGACCTCAATTTGGGTAGTTTAAGGGTTTTTTCGGTCCGACCTAGGTTGGCATCAGTGCCCAGTAATCAAAGTCCAGAAGAACCCCGTCAGCGTATTTCCCATCGGAATTGCGCAGCAAAAGCGGCTCGGCCTCTGCTTTTTGGGCGACCAGACGAAGACGAATTGCCGCCATGCCATCACGGCCGATCTCAGCCTTGTCCAAAACCTCGGACCACGCGCAAACGGTATCACCCGCAACCAACGGCGCGACGTGGCTGCCCGCATTGATACCAAGGATCATCTGCGCATTGGCCAATCCGTTAAAACTCAGCGCCCGCGCAAGTGAAATGACGTGCCCGCCATAGATCAATCGCGGTGCGCCTGCGCGCGCGGTCGTGTCGAAATGCACTTTTGCCGTGTTCTGCCATAGCCGTGTGGCCAGCATGTGATCGACCTCTTCGACCGTCACCCGGTCCACATGATCGATCTTTTCGCCCACCGCATAATCGGCCCAGCGATGCGGTTCTCCGGATTGAACAAAGTCATATTGGTCGAAATTCAGATCGTCATGCAGCAGCAAATCTTGCGCCGCCACAGCATCCGCCAATTCAGGGATCACGGTTGTTGGCGCAGGGCTTGAGGCATCTCGCTTGCGCACCATGACCCATCGCACATAGCTCAGAACATCCTCGCCCAATTGATTGGTGCCCGTCGTGCGCACCCAAACCACGCCTGTCTTGCCGTTGGAGTTCTCCTTGACGCCGATCACCTCAGAGGCCGACCGGATCGTATCACCCAGAAAAACAGGTCGGATAAACCGCCCTTCTGCATAGCCCAGATTGGCCACCGCGTTCAGCGAGATATCGGGCACGGTTTTGCCAAACACCAGGTGAAAGGCGATCAGGTCGTCCATCGGGGCCTCATGCAGCCCGCAATCCCGTGCAAACTCATCTGATGAGTACAAGGCGTGACGTGCAGGATAGAGCGCATGGTAGATCGCGCGCTCGCCGCCCGACACCGTGCGCGGCACCGCATGTTCGATCACATCACCGACGGCATAATCCTCAAAAAAGCGACCCGGATTGGTTTTCGACATCTATTGTGCCCCCAGTTTCATCTCGGGATCATAGGTGCCATCGACCTCCTTGGTCACCGCCTGTCCGCAGCGCATAACACCGTTTGACGCGTCAAACGCGTAGGTCGGATCACCGTATAATTCCCAACCTTTGTCCAGCGCCTCTGTGACTTTGTGACAAAAAGCCGATGTGTCATCGTGGGTCAAAAACCGATAGAGCTTCATCACACGCCCCCAAACGGATTGACGCCCAGCCAGATGTGGATGGCGGCGACAATGGAATACAGAACCAAAGTGATAACCACGAGGGTTATCTCTTTCTTCACCGGGGCTTGCGCCGGAGCGACCCAGGGACCTTCTGCGGCATTGATCACGCGTGCCACGATAATCGCCCAAATCAGCAATCCGCCGAACAGGATGATCGAGGCCAAATCACCGTTGGCCAGTAGGTGAGCGACGGCCCATATACCAAAACCGGTGAGCTGCGGATGGCGCAACTTCGTCCCGAGCCAGACCTTCGCAGGCTTCGCAGCCGACGCTCCAAAACAGTAAAAGGCCAGCAACATCAGAAGGTTATTGAGATGCCCAAAGAACGAAGGGGGCGACCAGACAAAGATGAAATCCGCCTGACGATAGCCCAGAACCATCAGCACGATCGCACCGATTAGCAGGACCGTCACCAAACCCTTTCCGGGTTCTCCCAGCCGCGCGCGCGTCGCGGGCGCTATGCGTTTGAACGAATGTGCAAGAGCCCAAATCAGGACACCCAGAATGAGTAATGTCATGCTGTTTCCTCGATTTTCGCAATCGCCTCGACTTGAGCAAGCAGGCGTTTGGCAGTTTCGACGTGCAGGTTTTCGACGATTTTGCCATCGACGACGGCAACGGCTTCCCCTTGAGATATTGCATCATCATAGGCCGCGATCTGACGTCGGGCCAAGTCTGCCTCGTCGGCACTCGGCGCAAATACGCTGTTGGCGATGGCAATCTGTGCAGGGTGGATCAATGTCTTGCCATCCATTCCAAGGTTGCGACCGTCCAGACACTCTTCCGATAGGCCGTCCTCGTCCTTGAACGCGTTGAAAACCCCATCGACACAAACCAGATCATTTGCCCGCGCGGCCAGCAGGCACATCTGCAAGCTGACCATCATGGCAGACCGGGTGCGAGCGCCCAAGTCCTTGGCCAGATCATTTGTGCCCATCACAAAGCCTTCAATCCCCGGCGCAGCGGCAATCCCAGCGGCATTCATTATGCCCTGTGGTGTTTCCATCATGGCCCAGATCTTGGTAGGCGCAGTCACAGATTCTGACGCCTTTTCAACATCCTCTGCCGATCCGACCTTTGGCAGCAAGATCGCGTCCGCGCCGGACTTGGCGAAGGCATCGAGATCAGCGTCATGCCACGGCGTCCCCGCGCCATTGATCCGCACAATCCGGTATCTCGGGCCAAAATCCTGAGCCTTCAGCGTCTGCACCAGGAGATCCCGCGCCGCCTCTTTTTCTGCAGGGGCTACGGCATCTTCGAGATCGAAAATAATGGCGTCCACCGGCAGTGATTTCGCCTTCTCCAAAGCCCGCTCTTTTGAGGCTGGAATGTACAACACAGATCGAAATGGTCGCGACGTCTGGCCCATCGAATCTTTCCCTTTTCAACTTACCGCGTTGCTTTTGACCATTATTCCACGAAGAGCAAGTCGGACGCCGCGACGCAGAAAGGAACAGATCGTGAAAATTTTGCGTAAAACCCGCTGAAAGCGGTCGGTCGATTAACCATATATTCGCGCCTACCGGTGCAGCTTGGCGATACGAGCGCTGACACTCGGCCTATGAACGGGCTGAAACCGGGGCGAAAACCCCAGCATCAATCCCGGTCGTCCTGCGCAGATAGAGAAACCACGTGTTCCCAGAATGGGCACGGGTAAGGCCGCCAGAAGGGCGGATTGTGGCCCGTGCAGACGGGTCGCACGGGAAAGGTAACAGATATGAAACAAGAACTGTTTGGACTGTCCCTTGGATTTGCAGCACTGCTCTTCGCGACAGAAATCGCAAGCGCGCAATCCCGAAATCAATGCGCCGAACGCACCATGGTGATTGAACGACTGACCCAGAAATACGGCGAAACGCGTCAATCCATGGGGCTTGCGGCCAATAACGGCATTGTCGAAATGCATGCCTCCGCCGAAACCGGGTCGTGGACCATAACGGTCACTCACCCCAACGGCATCACATGTCTGGTGGCCGCCGGCACATCGTTTGAGACGATTGAAGAAGAACTGCCTGCGGCTTTGGGGGCGCCGGCATAAGCCGCGCCTTAAGTCAGACCATCAAGCAAAAGCTTTCCACCTGCGCCCAGTAAAAGGGCGTAGGTGATCCCGAAAAACAACCATTCCGGCACAATGCGATGGGCCCAGACCCCGACAAAGGCCGCCGCAACAGCCACCGGAGCAAGGAGCAGGTTGGCGTAAAGCGTTTCAGCTGTGAATATGCCCAAAAAGGCGTAAGGCACCGCCTTGAAGATGTTGATCACCCAAAACACCAGAACCGTGGTGGCCTGATAGGTCGTCTTGTCGATCTTCTGGGACAAAAGATGCATGGCGACAGGTGGTCCGCCCGCATGACTGACAAAGCTCGTAAACCCGGCCACGGCCCCGGTGAAGACCCCGACTTTAGGGCGAAACGGGACGTGGCGATCTGACTTAAGCCGGGTTTTTGCGAGCTGGTAGATTACGAACAAGACCGAAATACTGCCAATCAGCACCCGCAGCACATCAGCGCTGGTGATCTGGTAGAAGACCACAGCCACGATGACACCGATCAGCGCGCCCCACATCAGCGCCCGACTGTTGGGCCAGTCCCATTTGCGCCAATAGGGTTTGAGATTGGCCACATCGATCAACATCAAAAGCGGCAGCATCAGGCCCAGCGCCTGCTCAGGCTCCAGCTTCAGAGCGAGAATCGGTGTCGCCACAAAGGCCGCCCCACTGCCAAATCCCCCCTTTGATATCCCCGCGATCATCACCGCAGGCACCGCGAGCGCAAAAAAGGCCAGATCCATTTCCATAGACGCGAAGCTCTGCAAAAAACCAAAGGGCTTCAAGACTTAAAGAGACCTCCAAACCCTGCTCACCTGAAAACAGAGGATTTCTGCACTGCAGCAGGCTTGCGTGTGCAAGCTGGAACAGATACCCCCCTTGGCAACTTCAACAGACCAAGGACCTGTCCTCATGGCCAGACCGAAAATCGCCCTTATCGGGGCCGGACAAATTGGCGGCACACTCGCCCATCTTGCTGCCCTGAAAGAGCTGGGCGACGTTGTTCTTTTCGACATCGCCGACGGCACACCACAAGGCAAAGCCCTTGATATCGCAGAAGCAGGACCTGCCGGTCCGTTTGACGCAGCCATGAAAGGCACAACGTCTTACGCCGATATCGCAGGCGCAGATGTTTGCATCGTCACCGCAGGCGTGCCTCGCAAACCCGGCATGAGCCGCGATGACTTGCTGGGCATCAACCTCAAAGTCATGAAATCGGTTGGCGAAGGCATCCGCGATCACGCACCAAATGCCTTTGTAATCTGCATCACCAACCCGCTTGATGCGATGGTCTGGGCGCTGCGCGAATTTTCCGGCCTGCCCCACAACATGGTGTGTGGCATGGCTGGCGTTCTGGACAGCGCGCGGTTCCGCCACTTCCTGAGCCTCGAATTTGATGTCTCCATGCGCGATGTCACTGCGTTTGTTCTGGGCGGCCACGGCGACACAATGGTTCCACTGACCCGGTACTCGACCGTCGCTGGTATCCCGCTGCCTGATCTCGTGCAGATGGGCTGGACCACGCAGGAAAGTCTGGACGCGATCGTTCAACGCACACGGGATGGCGGCGCTGAAATCGTTGGTCTGCTTGGCAATGGCTCTGCGTTCTACGCGCCAGCCACCTCCGCCATCGAAATGGCCGAGTCCTATCTCAAAGATCAAAAGCGCGTGCTGCCATGCGCGGCTCACGTAGATGGCGCATATGGCCTGGACGGCTTCTATGTCGGCGTTCCAACGGTGATTGGCGCTGGCGGCATCGAGCGTGTCGTCAAGATCAAGCTGAACAAAGACGAGCAAGCCATGTTCGACAAATCCGTCGATGCGGTCAAAGGCCTCGTTGCAGCATGTAAAGAGATCGACAGCTCGCTGGCTTAAACCTTATAAAATTCGAACAAAAAGGGCGCTCCATCGGGGTGCCCTTTTTCTATTTTCCCTCTGAAATACCCAACGCTTGCCCCGTTTTAGACCGATTTGCCCCATCAGAATGAGCCAGATTTGAGTGAGGGTATTTATATGTCTGATGGCACATCTCCACAGGCCGGGCGCGGAGCACGGCTGCAAAACCTGAAATTCATGGCCATCGGCGCGGCAGCGTTGCCCGTACTTTTGTTGCTCGCCCCGTTGGCAATGACACGCGCAATCAGAAAGGTGCTCTTTTCGCCAAATCTGAAATCGCTCAGTGAGCCAGAGTTTGCAGATCAAATCACCTATACCACGACAGACGCCTCACCGATGCAGGACCGCCATGCCGAGGTGAAAGAACTGGTGGCAGAGCTGGTCGAAGATTGTGATTGGAGCTCTTTGAGCGATCTGATCGAAGAATGGGACCAGAACCGCACCAAATGCCCGTCGGGCTATGCACTGGCCCCAATCGCAGCCAACCACGTGGTCGCGCTTCTGGCGGGCGACGATGGCCTGGAAGACGAGGATTGCCGCCCAATGGCGCAGTCCAAGATCGCCAGCCAATTGGTCGATAAGTTCGAATTTCTCGCAGCCAGCCGTCACGAACGCTACCCGCTTGCCGCTTTGGCCGTACTTTTGCGCCTGCGTCAGGCGTGGGATCTGCGCGGCGGCGGCTTTGCCGATAGCGTACCCGACGCCGCTTGGCCGCAAATCGACGCCCATTACGAGAAGGCCGCATGGCTGCTCGACACGCACGATCCGGTCGAGCGGAACTCGCCGCTTCTGGCCGAGGTCCGCTTCGCCCTGTGCGATCACATGGATAGCGACGAGGTCGCCTCGAAACTGCATATCTTCTACGATGACTGGGCAGGTCTCGATCTGGCAGACCAGACCTCCAGCGAGCATTACGCCTTCAAGCTGCTGCCCCGCTGGTACGGCACCTATGATGCACTAGAAGTCGCCGCACGCGCCGCAGCTGGGCGCGCTCAGACACTGATCGGGAACGTGCCTTACGCAGCTTTTTACCTTGCGACCGCACCACGCGACGATGGTGCTCTGTATCACATGGACATGGACTTATTCGCCGATGGAATGCGCGATCTGATGAAACTGCGCGGTCCCGATCCAGCCTTTCTGCCTCGCATGATCATGACCGTTCTTGAGCTCGCAAATGACTGCAATCACATCGCTGGTGAACGTCGCATGCCGAAGACGATCCGGGCCACGATCAGCGACAAGGAAGCGACTTTGAAAGACCTTGCCCGCGAATTGGCCCGCAAACATCTAACCTCGATACACCCATCAGCATGGCCCTACGGAACCGAAGGCGCGCTCGATGTGATTTCCGAACTCTTTCAGGACGAGCTGGTTGCCGGTGCGACCTTTGCAATAGATGCGGACGGGCTAAGCGTCACCATGCCGGTTGTCGAAGAAGCGGCCTGACCCGGTTTTGATCCTGTGACCCGCCAGTGAGGCGAATCGCTATCGCGTAGAAAACCCTCGGAAATCTCTATTTCCGAGGGTTTTTGAATATTGTGATCACACTAAATTTCATGTGATCACAAATGTCGGAATTCTTGATGTATTCGAAAAAAGTAAGTTTCCTTAGTCCCTCGACAGTGGCTTAGCTTGCCAGAACAGCATTTTACCGGAGGCCATCCCATGAATATCCACGAATATCAGGCAAAGGCGCTGTTGCGCCAATATGGGGCGCCTGTCTCCGATGGACGCGTTGTTCTGCGGGCCGAAGAAGCCAAAACCGCTGCGGGTGAACTTGATGGACCTCTCTGGGTGGTCAAAGCGCAAATTCATGCAGGCGGACGTGGTAAAGGCACATTCAAGGAAACCGATGCAGGCGAAGCCGGCGGCGTGCGTCTGGCCAAATCTGTCGAGGAAGCCGCGACCGAGGCAAAGAAAATGCTTGGCCGCACATTGGTGACGAAACAGACCGGAGATAGCGGCAAACAGGTCAACCGCATCTATATCGAAGACGGTGCTGGCATCGAAACCGAGATGTATCTGGCCATTCTGGTCGACCGCCAAACCTCCCGCGTATCGTTTGTCTGCTCGACAGAGGGCGGCATGGATATCGAAGAGGTTGCCGAAAAGACCCCTGAGAAAATTCTGAGCTTCTCCGTGGATCCGGCCACGGGGTACCAAGCCTATCACGGCCGCCGCATCGCATTTAATCTGGGTCTGAGCGGCAAGCAGGTAAAGCAATGCGTCGGCCTCATGGGCACGCTCTACAAGCTGTTTGTCGAAAAAGACTGCGAGATGCTGGAGATCAATCCGCTGATCGTGACCGACGAGGGCGACCTGAAATGCCTCGATGCCAAAATGGGCTTCGACAGTAACGCGGTCTATCGCCATGCCGATATCGCAGCCCTGCGCGACGAGACAGAAGAAGACCCCAAGGAATTGGCGGCTTCAAAATATGACCTCAACTACATCGCCCTCGATGGTGAGATTGGCTGCATGGTCAATGGCGCTGGTCTGGCAATGGCCACCATGGACATCATCAAACTCTATGGCTCCGAGCCTGCAAACTTCCTCGACGTCGGCGGTGGCGCCACCAAGGAGAAGGTCACCGAAGCTTTCAAGATCATCACCTCCGACCCGAACGTCAAAGGCATTCTGGTCAACATTTTCGGCGGCATCATGCGCTGCGACGTGATTGCCGAAGGCGTGGTATCCGCCGTGAAGGAAGTGGGGCTGCAAGTGCCGCTCGTTGTCCGGCTGGAAGGCACCAATGTCGAAGAAGGCAAGAAGATCATCAATGAAAGCGACGTCGACGTGATCGCCGCGGATGACCTCAAAGACGGGGCCGAGAAGATTGTGAAAGCTGTTAAGGGGTAAGGCAGCCATGTTGGCCTTCACACTGCCAGACATGACTGGCGCAGCGGCTGTGCTGCGCGACAAATCACGGGGCGGCCACGCCCCGGTCATGTCGTGATCCGCGCAACTCTCATATCGCTTGGTCTTCTGACCAGCCCTCTGGCCGCTCAGCAATCCTATGACTTCGATCGGCATTTTGCGCTGTTCAATGAGTTCTGCGGAGCTGCGATGAAAGGGCTTGAACCCCTTAAAGCCGTGACACAGGTGCCCGGTCCGTCTGGGGAACGGGTCTTTGCGGTCTCGCCTGATGGCAATCTGATCACCTACCAGACCGGACGCGATGATTTTCTGATCATTGGATCGTTTCGCTATCAACCGGGTTTCGTAATCCGGGAATGCATGGTGCAGCAGATCGGCGCCAGCGTTCAAAAGCTGGATGAGATCGAGGCCGAGTTTCTGGCGCGTGCACCATCGGGCGACGGTATAAGCGCAACCGGTGGACGCGTCGTCGAAGACATTCCCCCCGTCGGCGCCTTCGCTGTAAGCGGCGGAATGATCACCCGGCCACGCGCCTCCTACGTGATCTACGGCGCGATGGAACCTCAGGGCACAATCATGCAGTCCCACCTTGCGGATGGCATGTTCACCCTCAACGCCTTCGTGTTGGCCGCCCGATGATCGGACGCGCTGCATATCTCGCCCTCGGGTTTGGCCTTGTGGGGCAAGCGGCGGGCGCGCAGGCGCCACTCGATATGGCGGCTGCCAACATGCAACTCGCAATGCAGATCTGCCTGCAGAATTACGGCACACCCGATCAGATGGTCCCAAGCTTCAAGCAGGCCGGCTTTACCGAACGGGTCGAGGATTTCGGCGGCGGAAACATCATCCACTGGATGTCCGACCCTGCCCAGACCACGCTAGTCAATGTTCAGCCCGGTACGGAGCGCAGCTTTTGTGCCGTCAGCACGGAACTGTTCGGCGTCACGGCGGCAATTCCCTACACAAAGCAGGTTTTGGGAAACATCTATCAGGGCGAAGTCTTCGAGGGTGGTCTGGAAGGCGGCGCGATTGTCCGCCCCGGCACACCCGCTGCGAACAATCAGCCCTGTTCGGGCTACAGTTTCATAGCGCCCCGCCGCCCGGTGCAGATCGATATCGGCAATGCCGGTCAGGATCCCCTCTGCATTGAAGACGGCACCGTTCAGATCATGATGCGCATGTGATGATGGCGGAAACCACATATCGCGACTGCCCCGCCTGTGAGGCCAGTCAGGCCAGCCTGATTGCAGAATACTCACCCGATGACTGGCAGGTCAGCAGCTGTGAGACATGCGACTTTGTCTATCTCAAAAATCCTCCGGCATACGAAGCTCTGGAAGAGGATTTTGCCTGGGAAAAAACCTATGTGGAGAAGCGCGAAAAGACGCGCGGATCCACGGCCTTCTCGCCGCTGCAACGCGCAGTGCGTAAAAAGACCCGGCTCTTCACGCGGGACAGATCCCAGAAGATGCGCGGCTGGTTCAGCGATGGTCATGTGCTGGATGTGGGTTGCGGCAATGGCGGGCGCATCCCCGAACCGATGGTACCCTATGGGATCGAGCTGTCACGCCAGCTACATGCCCACGCGGACGCCTATATGCGATCGCGCGGCGGATACTGTGCGTTCGGCCCCGGGGCTGAGGCGATCTGGGATTTTGACGAAGGTCAGTTCGACGGCATCATCATGAATTCCTATCTGGAACATGAGACGGCCGTGATGAAAGTTCTGAAAGGGGCCGCGCGCTGCCTGAAACCAGATGGCGCGATCTATATCCGCGTTCCAAATTTCGGATCGCTCAACCGCAAGCTGATCGGCAAGACATGGTGTGGCTTCCGCTATCCTGATCATGTCAATTACTTCACCCTGACGTCTCTGCGCCAAGTCGCAGCGGCAGCAGGGTTCACCCTGTCGGTGGTCAATCCAGTGACCCTACCGATCGACGACAATATCAACGCGTTGCTGCGAAAACGCGACCATCAAGGAAGAGCTTAGATGTCAGTCCTCATCGATAAAGAAACCAAAGTCATCTGTCAGGGCCTGACCGGCTCACAAGGCACGTTCCACTCCGAACAGGCGATTGCCTATGGCACGCAGATGGTGGGCGGCGTAACGCCCGGCAAGGGCGGACAGACCCATCTCGACCTTCCGGTTTTCAACTCCTGCCACGAGGCCGTCGCAACGACGGGTGCAAATGCAACGGTGATCTACGTGCCACCACCCTTTGCCGCAGATTCCATCCTCGAAGCGATTGACGCTGAGATCCCGCTGGTGGTGGCTATCACCGAAGGTATTCCCGTGCTCGACATGATGCGGGTGAAGCGCGCGCTTGAGGGCTCGTCCACAATCCTGATCGGTCCCAACTGCCCCGGCGTTATTACACCCGATGCCTGCAAGATCGGCATCATGCCGGGCCACATCCACAAACGCGGCTCGGTGGGCGTCGTGTCGCGCTCCGGCACACTGACCTATGAGGCCGTTAAGCAGACAACCGATGTGGGTCTCGGTCAGTCCACCTGCGTGGGCATCGGCGGCGACCCGATCAAGGGGACGGAACATATCGACGTGCTGGAATGGTTCCTCGCCGATGACGAGACCGAAAGCATCATCATGATCGGGGAGATCGGAGGCAGCGCCGAGGAAGAAGCCGCGCAGTTCCTGAAAGACGAGGCCAAAAAAGGCCGCTCGAAACCGACCGCAGGCTTCATCGCCGGGCGCACCGCCCCTCCGGGTCGCCGCATGGGCCATGCCGGGGCGATCGTCGCAGGTGGCAAGGGCGGCGCCGAGGACAAGATCGAAGCCATGCGCTCCGCCGGGATCGTGGTCTCGGAAAGCCCCGCCGGTCTGGGCGAGGCGGTTCTGGAAGCCATCGGCTAAATGCTGAGTCGGTCGGGCATATGCCTTGAGGGAAGCGTCCGGCCCGAGGGTGGGCGTGAAGCGCCCGCCCTCGGGGGCGGGTCGGGCGCTGCCCGGCGTTGCCGCCAGGCGATCGATCTACTGGCGTACGGACTGACCTCTACTCAAGTTGCGGCAACCCATCACTCCGAGGAATTTGCAGAAATTCCTGATGGGCTAAACGCTATTTTGTTCTCGACCTATGAAGAACCAAACGTGGTGGCCTACGATTCCGTTCGCGTCTCAGCACCGCGTCTGGCCGAGTTCGCAAATCACATTTGTGACCACGACCACGCTCATATCGAACCCGTTGCGCCGCGCTTGATTCAACACATTCGCGGCTACAAGCGCGCTCACATCTATTGTTTGGGAGACCCAAAATGACCGACCAATCCCCCAATGACCAGTTCCATGCTTCCTCTTTCATGCAGGGGCACAATGCAGAGTATCTGGAACAGCTCTACGCCCGGTATGCCGAGAACCCCAATGCGGTGGACGAGGCATGGGCCGCTTTCTTCAAGGAGCTGGGCGATGCCGATCAGGCACAGGCCGAGGCGGCGGGACCGTCCTGGGCACGCAATGACTGGCCCCCTGCCCCTCAGGATGATCTGACAGCCGCGCTGGACGGGCAATGGCCGGCTGATCCGAAAGACGCAAACAAAGCCGCAGAAAAAATCCGCGCGAAGGCCGACGAGAAAGGTGTCGAGATTTCCGACACCGCCATCCGCAATGCGGTGCTCGACTCCATCCGCGCCATCATGTTGATCCGGGCCTACCGGATCCGGGGGCATCTGGCCGCTGATCTTGACCCGCTCGGCATGCGCGAGGAAACCAGCCACCCGGAACTCGACCCAACATCCTACGGCTTCACCGAAGCGGATATGGATCGCCCAATCTTCATCGACAATGTCCTTGGGCTGGAAATGGCCTCGATGCGCGACATCGTGGCCATCGTCAAACGCACCTATTGCGGCACCTTTGCCCTTCAATACATGCACATATCGAACCCCGAGGAAGCCGGATGGCTCAAGGAACGGATCGAGGGGTATGACAAGGAAATCAGCTTCACCAAGAACGGCCGGAAAGCCATTCTGAACAGTCTGGTGGAGGCGGAAGGCTTCGAAAAATTCCTGCACGTCAAATACATGGGCACCAAACGCTTCGGTCTCGATGGTGGTGAGGCGCTCGTGCCGGCGATGGAGCAGATCATCAAACGCGGCGGCCAATTGGGCATCCGTGATATCGTCATCGGCATGCCGCACCGTGGCCGTTTGTCGGTCCTCGCGAATGTGATGGAAAAGCCTTACAAAGCTATCTTCAACGAGTTTCAGGGCGGCAGCTTCAAACCCGAAGATGTCGATGGCTCAGGCGATGTGAAGTACCATCTTGGCGCATCTTCGGACCGGGAGTTCGACGGCAACACCGTTCACCTGTCACTGACTGCCAACCCCTCTCACCTGGAGGCGGTCAATCCTGTCGTTCTGGGCAAGGTCCGCGCCAAGCAGGACCAGCTCAATGACGAGGACCGCACGGCTGTGATGGGCATCCTGCTTCACGGCGATGCTGCGTTTGCCGGACAAGGCGTTGTGGCCGAAGGGTTTGGCCTTTCGGGCCTGCGCGGCCACAAAACCGGCGGCACTATGCACATTGTGGTCAACAACCAGATCGGCTTTACGACCGCGCCGCATTTCTCGCGCTCGTCTCCCTATCCGACCGATATTGCGCTCATGGTGGAAGCCCCGATCTTCCATGTGAATGGCGATGACCCCGAGGCCGTCGTTCACGCTGCGCGCGTTGCCACCGAATTCCGCCAGAAATTCCACAAGGACGTGGTGCTCGACATCATCTGCTATCGCCGATTTGGCCACAACGAAGGCGACGAGCCGATGTTCACCAACCCATTGATGTATAAGAAGATTAAGGGCCACAAGACGACGCTGACCCTCTATACCGAGCGCCTTGTGCAGGACGGTCTGATCCCCGAAGGTGAGATCGAGGACATGAAGGCAAGCTTTCAGGCTTACCTGAATGAGGAATTCGAAGCCGGAAAGGACTACAAGCCCAACAAGGCCGATTGGCTGGACGGGAAATGGTCCCATCTGGATGCGCGCGGAGAGGAATACCAACGCGGCAAAACGGCGATCAGCAAGGACACCTTCGATCAGGTGGGCAAAGCACTTTGCGCCGCACCCGATGGCTTTCCACTGCACAAAACCGTGGGCCGATTGCTCGATGCCAAAAAGGCGATGTTCGAGAAAGGCGAAGGCTTTGACTGGGCGACAGGCGAAGCGCTGGCCTTCGGTTCACTTCTGACAGAGGGCTACCCGGTGCGTCTGGCCGGTCAGGATTCCACACGCGGCACCTTCTCCCAGCGCCACTCAGGTCTGGTCAATCAGGAGACGGAGGAGCGCTACTACCCGCTGAACAATATTCGCGACGGGCAAGCCCATTACGAAGTGATCGACTCGATGCTGTCGGAATACGCTGTGCTCGGCTTCGAATATGGCTACTCGCTGGCCGAACCCAATGCGCTGACGCTCTGGGAAGCGCAGTTCGGTGACTTTGCCAACGGTGCGCAGATCATGTTCGACCAGTTCATCTCGTCTGGCGAAAGCAAATGGTTGCGAATGTCGGGCCTCGTCTGCCTTTTGCCGCACGGGTTTGAAGGTCAGGGGCCAGAGCACTCCTCCGCGCGTCTCGAACGCTTCCTGCAGATGTGTGGCGGGGACAACTGGATCGTTGCCAACTGTACGACGCCTGCAAACTACTTCCACATTCTGCGCCGTCAGATCCATCGCGATTTCCGCAAGCCGTTGATCATGATGACCCCGAAATCACTGCTGCGGCACAAGCTGGCGGTCTCCACCGCCGATGAATTCACCAATGGTTCAAGCTTCCACCGCGTGCTCTGGGATGACGCCCAACAAGGCAATTCCGACACCAAACTGGTGACCGATGACAAGATCAAGCGCGTGGTGATGTGCTCCGGCAAGGTTTATTACGACCTGCTGGAGGAACGCGACGCCCGCGGCATCGACGATATCTACATCATGCGGTTCGAGCAGTTCTATCCCTTCCCCGCGATCTCCGCGGTCAAGGAACTGGAACGCTTCAAACAGGCCGATATGGTCTGGTGTCAGGAAGAACCCAAGAACCAGGGCGCCTGGTCTTTCATGGAGCCCAATATCGAATGGGTTCTGACCCGCATCGACGCCAAAAACACGCGGCCCAACTACGTTGGTCGCTCGGCCGCCGCCTCACCCGCCACGGGTCTGGCCTCTCGACATAAAGCTGAACAACAAGCGCTCGTGAACGATGCGCTGACACTCGAAGGGAATTGATCCATGACTGATGTACGCGTACCGACCCTCGGCGAAAGCGTGACCGAGGCCACCGTCGCCACTTGGTTCAAGAAGCCCGGCGACAGCGTCGCCGTGGACGAGATGCTCTGCGAACTGGAGACCGATAAGGTCACCGTCGAAGTCCCCTCACCCGTCGCTGGCACCTTGTCAGAGATCGTCGCAGCCGAAGGGGAAACCGTCGGCGTCGACGCCCTGCTTGCGCAGATCAGCGAAGGCGACAGCGCCCCGGCCCCAAAGGCCGAGGAGAAACCCGCCGAACCCGCAGCCGCCGATGAAGCCCCCGCCGAGGCCCCCAAGGACGCCCCCAAAGGCGGCTCGGATGTGCCCGTGATGGTCCCGACCTTGGGCGAAAGCGTCACGGAAGCGACCGTGTCGACATGGTTCAAGAAGGAAGGCGATCAGGTCAATGCGGACGACATGCTCTGCGAGTTGGAAACCGACAAGGTTTCGGTCGAGGTCCCGGCCCCGGCCTCTGGCGTCCTGACCAAGATCATGGCGAAAGAAGGCGACACGGTCGAAGCTGGTGGACAACTGGCCGTGATGTCGGATGGCGGCAGCGGCGCAGTTGCCCACTCCGTCGAGGATGGCACACCCGAAACAACCACCGCACCCGCCGCGCAGGGCGGCAAGGATGTCGAAGATGCTCCGTCCGCCAAGAAAATGATGGCGGAAAACAACCTGACCTCCGATCAGGTCACGGGCACAGGAAAGGACGGGCGCGTGATGAAAGAAGATGTTCAGAAGGCGCTAGCCGCGGCACCCGCTGCCGCCAGCGCTCCTGCACCTGCCGCAGCAGCAGCGCCCCGTGCGCCAGTGCCCGCCGATGATGCATCGCGCGAAGAACGGGTCAAGATGACCCGCCTGCGCCAGACTATCGCCAAACGCCTGAAAGACAGCCAGAACACCGCCGCCATGCTGACGACCTATAACGAGGTCGACATGGGCGCGGTGATGGATTTGCGCAGCGAATACAAAGACTTGTTCTTGAAAAAGCACGGCGTAAAGCTGGGCTTCATGTCGTTTTTCACTAAGGCCTGCTGCCACGCGTTGAAAGAAGTGCCCGAGGTCAATGCAGAGATCGACGGCACGGAGATCGTCTACAAGAACTACGTGCATATGGGCATCGCCGCGGGCACGCCCACGGGCCTTGTCGTCCCGGTGATCCGTGACGCCGACAGCATGTCCTTCGCTGATATCGAGAAGGCAATTGCCGAGAAAGGCGCGAAAGCCCGCGACGGCAAACTGTCGATGGCCGAGATGCAAGGCGGATCGTTCACCATCTCAAACGGTGGCGTCTACGGCTCGCTCATGTCCTCGCCGATCCTGAACCCGCCACAGTCCGGCATCCTTGGCATGCACAAGATTCAGGACCGCCCGATGGCCATCGGTGGAGAGGTCGTCATCCGCCCGATGATGTATCTGGCACTGTCCTACGACCACCGGATCGTCGACGGCAAAGGCGCCGTGACGTTCCTCGTGCGCGTCAAAGAGGCCTTGGAAGATCCGCGACGGTTGTTGATGGATTTGTAATCGGATGACCCACACCAAACACAGGGCAGCGCCCGACCCGAGGGTGGGCGAGAAGCGCCCGCCCGTAAAACCGCAGGTTTTCCTTCGGCAAAACGAGGCGGGTCGGGCGCTGCCCGGATCGCTATGCGACCGGGCTGTTTCTGGCAAACGCGAAGCAAATGATCTTGTTCATGCTCGAATTGAACCCTTAATCGGGCTCAGCTAATGGCCCGTCGATCCAAAGAAGAATTGCTGGCTGAATTCCACCGCCTCTATGATATCTTCGAGGTTACTCTGGATATTCAGGATGAGTTGAATCCCGGCCTGTTTGATCGGAGATTGATCACAACCAGGGCCCACATGTTGGAGTGGGTTGATGCAAAACAAGCGACATTGAGCCAAGCGATTTCCGGTGCAAGAGAAGCCATCAACGACACGTATGAGACCTATCATTTCGGCGCCAGGAATCAGTCGCCAGAAGAGTCCAAAATAACCGAGTATTTTCTAACCAGATATAGAGAAATCACCGGGCGTGACTACTTTGCGGATGCAGGGCGCGCTGATAGAATGGCCAAGAAGATCATCAAGCGTGGGCACATCAAGTCGCCCGAAGAGTTTCGTCTGCTCAACATGTTCGCCAGCGACGTGGACCAAACGTCACTAAGCAAAGAAGAGTACCAAACCGCAAACCGTCTCATGTCCACATACGAAGACACAGCCAACCCAGAAACGTAGGGTGGGTTTCCCACCCACGCGCCAACAATGAGGTCCATCATGCTCACCTCCGAACTCTCCATCCTCGCCCTCTACGGTCTGCTTGTGGCGATCACGTTGATCCTGCAAGCCACGGGCACGATGAACCAACTTGGCATGGGCTACCTTCTGTCATCGCGCGATGAGGGGCGCACCGCGCAAGGCATTGCCGCGCGGCTCGACCGGGCCTTGTCAAACTCTGTCACGGCAATGGCGCTGTTTGCCCCGGCGGTCCTTATCATAGCGCTGCGCGACCAGCCTTCCGGCTCCAGCCTGCTGGCCGCTCAGGTCTTTCTGGCGGCGCGCGTTGTCTATCTGCCCGCTTATGCCTTCAAGATTACCGGCCTTCGCAGCCTCGCCTGGACCGTCGGCTTCTTCGCCACGGTTCTGCTTTACTTCATGGCGCTCTGAGCGGATGCGAGGCCTGCTTGTGAAATTGCGTTTGTCGGGATTGGCGATCTGCCTCGCTTCGATCACCGCCCTGCCCGCCGTGGGACAAACGCAAGAGACATGGGCGAAAGCCGAGGCTCTGGTTGGCACGCATGCTGACCTCCATCGCGCGGCTCTTATGTGTTATGGCCATGACACGCCCGACTACGACCAGACCTTGACCGACTGGGAATTGCGGTTTCGGGCGACATTGCGTCTGTTGCAGCGCAACGGTTACTCTGATGAGGCGAGCTTGCGCCTGCGCGGTGATTATGGCCCGGCCGCCATCTTCCCGTCCCGGCTCTATTCAAAAGCCGAACTCAAGGAGGGCTGCAAATCGATGCAGGTGCAATTCAAGCAGTTTGAAAATCGGGAGTTCACATCGCTTTTGACATCCGTCCGACGCCTGCTTCAGCAGGCCTCCAAGTAACCCCAGAATCTCTTTCCGGAGCAGCCTAGTGACCACCGAGCTTTATGTCCTCACCCTCGCAGCCCTCTTGCAGGTCGTTCAATATGTCCTGATGGCCGTCCCCGCCAATCTCGAACTTGGCGTCGGCAAGACCCTGAGCCCACGCGATCCGGACCGGATGGACAAGCCCCTGCAAGAACAGATGAGCCCCGTGACAGGCCGCCTCTACCGCGCGCTCAACAATCACTTCGAAGGGCTGATCCTGTTCACCATCGCCGTGGTCGTCGTCACGCTGGCCGATCAATCCAGCCCGGTGACGCGCTTTTGTGCTCATACCTATCTGATTGCCCGACTGATCTACATTCCGGCCTATGCTCAGGGTCTGCGCCCCTGGCGGTCGTTGATCTGGTTTGTCGGGTTTGCTGCGACCGTGACAATGCTGATCGCAGCGCTTATCTGATGCAGAGCGGGCCTGAACATTCTGGCAAGATCGACCGGCAAGTGCCATACGCGAGCCATACGTCCAGCCATACGCTCTGCCATACGCAGTCTGGCGCCCCAAGAAGGTAAGGAGATACCCAATGTCTAGCTACGACGTCATCGTGATCGGTTCTGGCCCGGGGGGCTATGTCTGCGCAATCCGCTGCGCTCAACTGGGTCTGAAAACCGCTTGTGTCGAAGGCCGCGAAACGCTTGGTGGCACATGTCTGAACGTCGGCTGCATCCCTTCCAAAGCACTGCTGCACGCCTCCCACATGCTGCATGAAGCCGAGCATAATTTTGCCGCGATGGGCCTGAAGGGCAAAAGCCCTTCAGTCGATTGGCCAGCGATGCTGGACTACAAGTCCAAAACGATCGGTCAGAATACGCAAGGCATTGAATTTCTTTTCAAAAAGAACAAGATCGACTGGATCAAAGGATGGGCTTCAATCCCTGAAGCGGGCAAGGTCAAAGTTGGCGATGAGGTTCATGAAGCAAAGAATATCGTCATCGCCTCAGGCTCCGAAGTGGCAACTCTCCCCGGCGTCGAGATCGATGAGAAAGTCGTCGTCTCCTCTACCGGCGCGCTTGAGTTGGGCAAGGTACCAAAGAAGCTGGTCGTGATCGGCGCAGGCGTGATCGGGCTGGAGCTTGGCAGCGTCTACAAGCGCCTTGGATCAGAGGTAAAGGTGATCGAGTTCCTGGACCACATCACCCCCGGCATGGATGCCGAAATCCAAAAAACCTTCCAAAGAACACTTAAGAAACAAGGCCTTACCTTCCAGCTTGGCGCCGCCGTGCAGGGTGTGGAGGCCAAGGGAAGCAAGGCAAAGGTCACCTACAAGTTGCGCAAGGATGACAGCGAACATGTGGAAGAGGCCGACACGGTGCTCGTCGCGACCGGCCGCAAACCTTTCACCGATGGGCTCGGTCTCAAAGAGCTTGGTGTCGATATGCACGACCGCGGGCAAATCAAGACCGACGCCCACTGGGCAACCTCCGTCAAAGGTATCTATGCGATCGGCGATGCGATCACCGGACCCATGCTGGCCCACAAGGCCGAAGACGAAGGCATGGCCGTTGCCGAGACAATTGCCGGGCAAAAAGGCCATGTAAATTATGGAGTTATCCCCGGCGTGATCTACACACACCCGGAAGTGGCAACAGTTGGAAAAACCGAAAACGAGCTGAAAGAAAGCGGTCACGCTTATAAGGTCGGCAAGTTTTCTTTCATGGGCAATGGTCGGGCGAAAGCCAATTTCGCAGGCGACGGTTTCGTCAAAATCCTCGCGGACAAAGAGACGGATCGCATTCTGGGCGCACATATCATTGGGCCGATGGCTGGCGACCTGATCCATGAGATTTGTGTCGCGATGGAGTTTGGCGCTGCTGCCGAAGATCTGGCGCGGACCTGTCATGCGCACCCGACTTACTCAGAAGCCGTGCGCGAAGCGGCTTTGGCCTGCGGTGACGGTCCGATCCACTCCTAACCCTTTGTCGCCGCTCAAGGAATTATTCGGCGACTTAAGTGGCCAACATGCGCAAACCGTGGGTCACATCCGCCCGGACGGCCACACGCAGACCCGGTTCATCTCCGGCGCGCAGAGCCGCAACAATCAGCTTGTGGTGGCGCGGGACCTCTGTTCTGCGCAGCTTGCTGTAGAGCGAGGCCATTGTCGGGCCAAGCTGTAGCCAGACGGTCTCGGCCATGGCCAGCATCGCTGGAGCCTGCGCCCTTAGATAAAGCGTGCGGTGGAACTCCAGATTGGCCCGGATGTAGCCAGCCGCATCGCGGCGATCCACCACTTGTGCGATGGTGCCATTGATTGACTGCAAGCGCTCAATCAACGCGATATGCGCCCTTGGCAGTGCACGAACAGCCAGCTCAGGTTCCAACAGTGCGCGAATGGAGGCAAGCTCCTCAATGCGGTCATTGGACAACTCCGGGGTCGAAATCCGCCCGGACGACGATAATGACAACGCCCCTTCGGCCACCAACCGACGCACAGCCTCACGCGCGGGTGTCATTGAGACATCAAATTCCTTGCCGATGCCTCTTAAGGTGAAGGCTGTGCCGGGCGATGTCTCACCATGCATGATACGTGTGCGCAGACGACGGTAGACCATGTCATTGGCCGCACCTGTCGCGGACACACCAGATGTTTCGGCAGTTCGGTTTTGAATAAGCATGGCTCAGACTGTGATCACAAAGCCTGCTGAATTCAAGCCATCTCGAAGCGAAATCGATGCAGAGAAGCGCCTTCTCGACGCAACCATGCCCTTGGCTCTTTGTAGTCGGGCATCAAGGCCTCCACCTGCGCCCAAAACCGCGGGGAATGATCCATAACAGCCAGATGCGCCACTTCGTGGGCCGCAACGTAATCAAGCACAGCCCCCGGGGCGAGGATCAAACGCCATGAAAACATCAGATTACCCTCGGACGAACAGGATCCCCATCGGGAGCGGGTATCCCGGATTGAGAGACGCGAGTAGGAACGGCCCAATTCGCTAGAAAACCGTGTTGCGGCCTCTGACAATCTATCTCTGGCCAGAGTTTTCAGGAAGGCCTTGGTGCGGCTCGGAACTTTGTCAGGGCCATAAGGCACTAGCAGCGCTTCGGGCATCAAAACCACGCGTTTGCCGTCATGTTCGACAACCTCGCGGTCAACACCCTCGATCGGTATCTTTGATCCGAGGCTGACAACGCCGACCTCTGGCTGACGCGCCAAGTGCTTACGAATCCAAGCTTCTTTCTCGATCAAAAAATCCTGTGCCTCGCGCGGGTTTGACCGTCTTGGCACCGTTAGTGAGACCTTGCCGTCCAGACCGGATACGCGCAGCGAAATGCGCCGCGCCCGGCTTGAGCGGCGCAGCGTTACATCTATCGGGGGGTCTCCGAAACGAAAAGTGTCGGACATCTGCTTGCCAGTACTTGTTTTTGCCTTTTGGACAGCATAGGTGAGCGGCCTCACTACGAAAAGCAGCCTTTTGCTTTGACACCGGAGTTCGGCTATGGCAACTGGCGCAAATCCACATCTCGAGATTTAGAAAAGAGGACCCGGATGCCCAAGGAAGAATGGGGCGTAAAGCGCGTTTGCCCGAATTGCTCGACCCGGTTTTATGATCTGCAAAAAGATCCAATGATTTGCCCGGCCTGTGCGCATGAAACGACGCTGGAGAGCCTCACAGGTAACAAATCCCGCACGATGCAGGCTGACAAAGCCGATGCTCAGAACAAAGATGCCAAAGAGTCAGACGATGATGATCTGGTACTTGATGACGACGCAGAAGATGATGATGCGGATGTCGATCTGGGTGATGACGTGCTCGAAGAGGACGAAGAAGACGATACAGTCAACCTCGACGAGATTGCTGACGTCGCAGCGGATGACAACGAAGACTAAAGCGTCTTCAGATCGATGGAAGCGGGTGGCGTTTTTCGCTTGAACCGTTTGCCGCTTCCCCCTAGATACGGCTGCGCAACACACCAGTGGTGTCGCGCACAAGGGCCCTTAGCTCAGCTGGGAGAGCGCCTGCATGGCATGCAGGAGGTCAGCGGTTCGATCCCGCTAGGGTCCACCATTTTCCACATTATTACCGGACTTCAGCCGCTGTTTCGAGCGCGGGATAACGCCATGCAAGCGTCACACCGCGCGCTGCCAAGAAGATCAACAGGCTCAACCAAAGGCCATGGTTTTCATAAGGTGTCATCAAAGCGAAGACGCAGATGCAATAGATCACCGTAGAGACCAACATCATATTGCGTAAGTCGCGGGTACGGGTGGCGCCGATAAAAATTCCGTCAAACATCCAAGAGGCAACGCCCACAAACGGAGCCGCGATCAGATAGATCAGATAGGTTCGCGCCTCCAGCCGCACTTCGGGCGAGGTTGTCATCAAATCGATGATTGCGGGGCCAGAGATCCAGAACCCCACGGCAAGGCAGCTGGTTATCACCACGCCCCATCCAGACGTCAAAAGTGCTGCACGTCGAAGCCTCGCCCGTCGCCCTGCCCCAAATGCTTGTCCAACCAAGGTTTCAGCGGCAAATGCGAACCCGTCCAAGGCATAGGCGGTGACCGACAGGAATTGCAGAAGAACCTGGTTGGCCGCGAGCGTGACGTCGCCAAACTCCGCCCCGAAAAACAGAAACGACATGAAGGCCGCTTGCAACAGGACTGACCGGATCAAGATATCTGTATTCACTACGGCCATACGCCTCAAGACGACGCGGTCAAACAGTCGTTCTGCCGCCCTCCAAGCGGTGCCACGAAATGCATCGCGGCAGAGCCAGAGGCCCAGTGCCAGTCCGGACCATTCGGCGATGAAAGTAGCAACAGCCACGCCCTCCACGCCCCAACCAAGATGAAGAACAAACAGCAGATCGAGCAGGATATTGATGCCATTCATGCATATTTGGACAATCAGCACCGACCGCGTGCGTTCCAGTGCGATCAACCACCCGGTAATGCCATAGAGCGCAATCGCCGCCGGCGCAGAATAGACCCGGATGCGCATGTAGTCTCTCGCAAGGCTTTCGACCTCTTCCGATGCAGGCGAAATCCAGAAGGCTCCTGCAAACAGCGGCAGCTGCGCGAGAATGATCACCAACCCCGCAACACTACCGACCATCAGTGATCGGCTGAGCATGGCCTGCACTTCACCCTGCCGTCCTGCCCCCAAGGCTTGGGAGGTCATTCCGACCGTTCCCATTCGCAGAAACCCGAAAATCCAGTAGATACCGGTCAGGATGATGGCGCCGATCCCGACCGCTCCGATAGGTGCGGCCAAGCCCATTTGCCCGACGACGCCTGTATCGACCGCCCCCAAAATGGGTACGGTCGCGTTCGCCAAGACGATAGGTAGAGCTGTTTTCAGGACACGCTTGTGGGTAATCGCCTGCGCATCATCAGCAGCCATTCTAACTGTCTGAACCAGACTGTGGTTGCATCAGGAAGTGCCCTGTAGCCTGCGCAAACAGACGCGAGCGATTGTCTTGCCAGGCTTCGACATGCACCGACGCATAACGACGCCCTGATCTGTTCAAACGTGCCCGCGCATAGGCGTCGCGGGGCAGGCCTGAACGAAGATAATCTACCGTAAAGTCGATGGTTTTTGGCATCTTTGGCGATGCCATCGTTTCTGGGTCCAGTTTTCCCGCTTCAAGATCTTGCCAGAGCGTGGCCCAAGTCAGCTCGACGACGGCGGTGATTTCAAGAAACGCGGCGATCGCTCCGCCGTGCAAGGCAGGCAGCACTGGATTACCTATTAGGTTTTCGGAATAGGGAAGCACAGCCGTTAATTCATCGCCCCTGCGGTCGACCTTAACCCCCAAGAACTGGGCATAGGCGATACTGTCGACCACGCGCAGCAAGGCGCCGTCGCGACGCGATTTGATAACCTGTACTGGCTCGGGTGCAGAACGGCTCATTTCGGCTCTTTCTTTACCATTGCAAATGTAAACGCACCCGTCGCTGCTGCAACGGGGTTGTCCGGATCATCATCAAGCGCTTGCGCCCGAACGAACGCCACGCTGCGCGTTACGTGATAAACTTCTGCCCGGGCTCGAATGCGCTGCCCCGGTGTTGCTGCGCGCATGTAGTCGATCCGCAAATCAATGGTGGCAGTCCCTATCGTGGATAAGGGATGGCTCATTACAGCGGCTCCGCCACATGTATCCATCAAGGCCGAGACGGCGCCGCCGTGGATGACACCTGTTTCGGCATCTCCAACGAAGCGTTCATCCCACGGCATCGAGATTTCAGCCGCGCCATCACCGATTGCTTCAAGACGCATGTCCAACGCACGTGAATGCGGCAATGCATCGATGAATTGCGCGGCAGCTTTCGTCTTGGGATCGTTGGCCATCTGCTTCCTGTTTTCGCGATCTGCCTTTGTTATTTCCTCTCTGGCAGTCGCGGACAAGAGCCAATCGATCCGCCCATGAACCTTTGGGGTTTTCACAGACACGTGTTTTCGGGCAATATCGCCCCATAACAACAGGGCCTGTCATTAATGTCTGAATCACGCCTTAGCTTTAAAGAGATGTGCGCCGAATTTGATGTGACGCCAAGAACGCTACGCTACTACGAATACATTGAGCTGTTATCTCCTGAGCGCGAGGGGCGAAGTCGGTTCTATTTGCCCCGCGAAGTGGCACGCATGAAACTGATCATGCGTGGTCGGAAGTTTGGGTTCAGTCTGGAAGACATTCGTCAATGGCTGGAGCTATATGATCAGGACCCGGAAAACCGTTTGCAGATGGAACGCTGGATTGAGCTTGCCGATGCTCAGTTAAAGGAATTGGGCGTCCGCAAGGCGCAAATTGATGAGTCGATTGCCGAACTTCAGGCCCTTCGCGATCAAGTTGCGAAGGGATTGTAAGAGATATTCTCGCGCGGACGGGGTTATTTTATGTCCCTCGAAGCTGGTTTACCTTCACTGACATTACGTCAACCTTAATCTGACGCGACGTTACATTTACGTAAACGTAAGCTTTACTTGTAGAGTGAAGCCTCGATCCGCATGTCAATCGCGTCACTGATGCGAAGGAGCAAGTCATGACCGAAGAAACACTGACCATCCGAGAGATGTGCGATGCTTACGGCGTCACACCGCGCACGCTGCGTTTTTATGAAGCCAAAGAGCTGTTGTTTCCGATCCGTGACGGACAAAAGCGCTTGTTCACCAAAAGTGATCGTGCGCGTCTGAAACTGATCCTTCGCGGTAAGCGGTTTGGCTTCTCGCTGGAAGAAATCCGCCAGTTGCTCGACATGTACCATATCGGCGATCAGCAAGCCACGCAGATGTCCCGTGCTTACGAGATCGCACGCGAACGTCTGGCTGATATGATTTCTCAGCGTGAAGAACTCGACAGCGCGATCGCAGAACTCGAAGAACAACTTCGCTGGGGCGAAAAGATGATCGCTTCACTGAATACACCGCAAAAAGCGGCCGAATAACACAATCACTCATTTCGGAGAGCCCGATGCCAACTTACACCGCGCCCACCAAAGACATGCAATTTGTTCTGCATGAAATGCTCAACGTCACATCTCAGGACGTTCCCGGCTATGACGAGCTTGATGCCGATTTTACCGGTGCCATTCTTGAAGAAGCAGGCAAGATTTCGTCCGAAGTGCTGCAACCACTGAATGTGGTTGGCGATACTGAAGGGTGTGTCTTGGAGAACGGTGTGGTGCGCACGCCAACCGGGTTCAAAGAAGCTTTTGATCAAATGAAAGAAGGCGGCTGGACCGCTCTTGACTGTGACCCGGAATATGGCGGCCAAGGCCTGCCCTATCTCATGGGAACCGCCGTTGGCGAGATGATGGTCTCCGCCAATATGGCTTTTAATATGTATCAGGGTTTGACCCACGGGGCGTATTCAGCCATTCACGCTCACGGCACAGATGAGCAGAAGGCAAAATACCTTCCAAAGATGGTCAGCTGTGACTGGACCGGCACAATGAACCTGACCGAGCCACATTGCGGCACCGATCTTGGATTGATGCGCACGAAAGCTGAGCCACAGGACGACGGCAGCTACAAAATCACTGGCCAGAAGATCTTTATCTCGGCGGGCGAACACGACATGTCCGACAACATTATCCACCTTGTACTGGCCAAGATAGCTGGTGGCCCTGAGGGTATCAAAGGTGTGTCTCTGTTCATCGTGCCAAAATTCATCGTGAATGATGACGGCTCGCTCGGTGCACGCAACGGCGTGGCAGTCGGCAAGATCGAAGAGAAGATGGGGATCCACGGCAACTCGACCTGTGTGATGAACTATGACGAAGCGACCGGTTACCTATTGGGAACCGAGCACAAAGGCATGCGTGCAATGTTCACGATGATGAACGAAGCGCGTCTTGGTGTCGGCCTCCAGGGGTATGCACAAGCGGCTGTAGCTTATGAAAACGCGGCCTGGTATGCCAATGATCGGCTGCAAGGACGCGCAGTGACAGGAACGGAAAACCCGGAGGGACCCGCCGATCCGCTGATCGTGCACCCAGACATTCGCCGCAATCTGATGGACCAGAAGTCTTTTGTGGAGGGCGCACGTGCTTTCACGTTCTGGGGCGCCAGCCTGATTGACCGGGCTCACCGGAACGACGACGAGGCGGCTGATGGCCTGATCTCACTGCTGACGCCTGTCATCAAAGGTTTCCAGACCGATAAGGGCTTTGAGTTCGCCACTGCGGCGCAACAGGTCTATGGCGGTCACGGGTACATTGAAGAATGGGGCATGTCCCAATTTGCACGGGATGCCCGGATTGCAATGATCTACGAAGGCGCCAATGGCGTTCAGGCTCTTGATCTGGTGGGACGGAAGCTTGCTCAGGATGGTGGGAAACACGTCATGGCTTTCTTTGATCTGGTCAAAACATGGATCAAGGAAAACGGTGGCAACGAAGAGTATGAAAAAGCCTTTCTTGAGCCGCTGAAAGCTGCTTCGAAAGACCTGCAAGCCGCTGGCATGTATTTCATGCAGAACGGCATGAAAAACCCCAATAACGCTTTGGCCGGATCCTACGACTTCATGCACATGTTTGGGCACGTTTGTCTGGGCCTGATGTGGGCGCGTATGGGGAAGGCCGCGATGGATGCGTTGGACAGCGGAGCATCTGACAAAGCTTTCTACGAAAGCAAAATTGCAACGGGCAAGTATTACATGGCTCGGCAGCTCCCTGCGACCAGCATGCATCTGGCACGGATTGAGACGGGTGCCGACACTGTGATGGCACTTGAAGCCGCGAACTTCTAAACTGAAATTGCCCCGGCATTCTGGCGGGGCAATTTTCAAGCGATCGAGGATTCATGGCAAAGCGTTTCAAAGCAACCCGGCGTGTAAATCTGGCTCTGACCGAGGACGGTTGGAGACGTGTGAAGAAATTTGCGAGCGAGGCAGGGTTGGACGAAGGTGAGGCTATCTCCTTCATCTTCGAAAACTTCAGCTCTGTAATGAATGAAGACAACCTTACGCACCGGCTAAGACTGTTCAATGCCGAGCTTGAGGACCGCAAGCGCTAGGATACCGTCGGTTGGGAGGCCAAACATGACTGCGAAACTCTATTGCTTCGGCGAAAGCGGAAACGCCTACAAAGCGGCGCTTACGCTCGAATTGTCGGGGTACAACTGGGAGCCGGTTTTTGTCGACTTCTTCAAGGGCGAAGCGCGCTCCGACGCATTCAAGGCCGTAAACCCGATGGGTGAGGTGCCGGTTCTCACAGAAGGCGACCTTACCCTGACGCAATCGGGTGTCATCCAGCAATACGTGGTCGACCAGACGGGCAAGCTTGGCGGCGCGCCAACCGACAAATACGAAGTTCTCCGTTGGGTTTTATGGGACAATCACAAGATGTCTAGTCAAGCCGGCGTGACACGCTTCCTAATGAATTTCCTTCCCGAGGAGAAACGCCCACAAGAAGCGATCAAATTCCTACAGGGGCGCCTGGCGGCCGCGTATGTAGTTCTCAATGATCATCTGGCCGGTCGCGACTGGGTGGTTGGCGAAGAGCTGACGGTCGCGGATATTTCGTGCTGCGGATACCTGTTTTACGAGGAGCCTTTTGGCTTCGTCCGTGCAGACTGGCCAAACATTGATGCCTGGCTCACCCGCATCAGCGAGCAACCCGGTTGGAAGCACCCGTATGACTTGATGCAAAAGGCACTCGGGTAACCATGCTTTTCGGGGCCGCATATTGCATTGCTCAGATCCTTGCTTACGTTAGGTTTTCCTGGCGTGGGGGCGAGGAGAGTAACGCATGCTTGCAAAAACGGCCCTTGCTGGGATCTGGGTTTATCAAAACTATTTCTCAAAACGTAAGGGTTTTCGCTGCGCCTATTCGGTCGTTCATGGCGGAACGGGCTGCTCTGGTTATGCAAAATTTGCGATCCGTGATCACGGGTTCTGGCAAGCCATCCCCAAAATTCGCCGACGCTTCGCGGACTGCAAAGACGCCCATCTCGAAATACAGGCCAGTTGTCCCGTTCATGCCGAACCTGCGCCAGAAGAGCGCGACACTATCGACAGCCGGCAGCGCAAAGAACGACGGGCAGATAGAACAGGTTTCTGCTCCGAAATGGCTTGCTTCAGTCTCTCTGGATGCTGCGCCGGTTCCGCAGCCTCTCAATCGAAAAATGCAGGTGATGGCGCCTCCTCAAGTTGCGATATCGGAGCACAAGATTTCAGCGCCTGCTCCTGCGGTGCGCCCGATTGCAGCGGATGCGACGGTTGCAGCTGCGATGGGTGCTCCTGCAATTGATCACGAACGGAGGGTCGCATGATCCTTGTGGCATTTGCACTTGGAATGGTGCTGTGCGCGGTCGTGCTCAGCTTAATCCGCGCCGAGGACGGCGGACGCACGACTGACAAATTCGGCTCTGCGGTGACTCAATTTTCTGCATGGTGTGCCTTTGGCATGCTCATCATGGGCGGCACCTATGGGCTTGGCCTTGTTGTTCCCGCCGCCGCGGCGGCTGCGGTTCTGATTTTACGATCATCGTCTTTTGGTCAGCAGATATCTGCGCTGGCCCCCCTTAAAATGCCCCTTGGGATTGGCGCGCTTCTTGCAAGTGTTCTGACCTGGATCGGGGTTCTCAATCTGATGGAGGACATCCCCTATGCCTGAAGCTTATATATATGATGCGGTGCGCACACCTCGCGGCAAAGGCCGCAAAGATGGCTCGCTTCATGAAGTGACAGCCGCACGACTGTCGGCCAACGTGCTGAACGCACTGAAAGAGCGTAACGACTTGCAAGGTCACGCTGTTGAAGATGTGATTTGGGGCAATGCCACCCAAGTCAAAGAGCAAGGCGGTTGTCTGGCCCGGACTGCTGTTCTGGCCTCCGATCTTGACGAACGCATTCCGGGTCTGTCGATCAATCGTTTCTGCGCCTCTGGTATGGAAGCTGTGAACTTGGCTGCCAACCAGGTCAAAGGCGGCGCTGGCGAGGCCTACATCGCGGGTGGTGTGGAATGCATGAGCCGCGTTCCCATGGGATCCGATGGTGCTGCGATTGCGGTTGATCCATCGATTGCGATGAACACCTATTTCGTGCCGCAAGGTATCTCGGCCGATATTATTGCCACCGAATACGGGTTCTCGCGCGACGATGCAGATGCACTGGCTATGGAAAGCCAGAAACGTGCTGCAGAGGCTTGGGGCGACAACCGGTTCGACAAATCTGTTGTCACAGTCAAAGATCAAAACGGCCTCGCCATTCTCGATCGCGACGAATACATGCGCCCGGGCACGGACATGCAATCGCTTGGCTCTTTGAAGCCTGCGTTCAAGGACATGGGCGAAACAATGCCAGGTTTCGACAAAGTGGCGTTGATGAAATACCCACATCTGGAACGGATTGATCACATACACCACGCAGGCAATTCATCGGGTATCGTTGATGGCTCCGCTGGCGTATTGATCGGTTCGGAAGAGTTTGGGAAGGCCAATGGGCTGAAAGCGCGGGCTCGTATTCGTGCGACGGCGAAAATCGGCACCGATCCAACGATCATGCTGACCGGTCCCGTCCCTGTGACCGAACACATCATGAAATCGTCTGGCATGAAGATCAGCGACATTGATTTGTTCGAAGTCAACGAAGCTTTCGCCTCTGTGGTGCTGCGCTTCATGCAGGCCTTCGACGTGGATAGCGGCAAGGTCAATGTCAATGGCGGCGCGATTGCCATGGGTCACCCTCTGGGGGCGACCGGTGCCATCATCATCGGCACGCTTCTTGACGAACTCGAGCGGTCTGACAAGGAAGTTGGCCTGGCCACCTTGTGTGTTGCATCCGGCATGGGCGCGGCGACCATTATCGAGCGGGTCTGATAAGTCGCTAAAGTGATATGACGAAACGGATCGACATAAAGACGGCGTCGCAGGAAGCGGCCAAGACCATCTATCAAGATATCTTGGATGCTCTATCTGCTGCGCTGATGAGCTATGATCCGGCGATCCTCGTGAGTCATGTTGGTTTTCCGTTTCGCATGTCGACCCTTGAGCGTGACTTTCTCATCGAGTCTGAAGAAGACTGGCTTCGAAGTGCACGGTTGTTTCATCAGAATTTGGTCTCGCTAGGAGTGAACCATTATATCCGGCTGGTTTCGGATGCAGACTTTCTGAGTGAGAACTATATCGAAGGACGGCATGTCACCCACACCTTGTGTAACGCGACACCCGTCGTTCCGTCTTACGAAAATCGGACAGTCTTGACCCGGAAAGATGGTGTCTGGCGCATTATCCAGATGGACAGCGCCATGCAAAATGATCGTTGGCCGATTTCGATGCCAAAAGTCGATATCACTCACAAACCCGTCTGGAACAAGCCTGAGCCGGGCGCCGATATAAGATGCACGAGCGCATCGCCTATTGCGCTTTATCAGACTTATCTCGATGCGTTGACGCGCACCGTTATGGAAGATGACTTCAATGGTTGGTGCGAGATGTGCGACTTTCCCCATACCATCCATATGGAGCAGATCGATGAGGTCATAGAGACCAGTGAGCAAATTCGACCATTTTTCAATATGTTGAGAGCTCAGATTACAGAGCACAAAGTCGATACATTTACCCGCAAAGCCGATCATGCGGAATTCATCAGTGCGTCGCAAATCTGCGGCTATCACACCACAAACCTGACCTCGAAAGGCGAGGTCAAACTTGGTCCGGTCGCGGGCCGATATATTCTGAACAGAACTGGCACCACATGGCGGATGGTCTCCGTGACCAACTCGCTCGCCAATGCCAAATTCCCCTATTCCCTGCCCGAGCTAAGCGACGCGCTTGTCTCGATGCGGGACATCCAAGAAAGGACGACACGTCAATGACCGATTTCACCATGAGCACCGACGCTAAAGGCGTGGCCACGATTGTCTGGGACACTCAAGACAAATCCATGAACGTGATGAACGAGCAAGGCTTCCGTGACCTTGATGCGTTGATTGACGAGGCATTGGCCGATGATGCAATCAAAGGCGTCGTCATCACCTCCGGCAAGGAAGATAGCTTCGCTGGCGGTATGGATCTCAACGTCATTGCGCGCATGAAAGAAAGCGCAGGCGATAACCCCGCGCAAGGTCTGATGGAAGGCCTGATGGAGTGTCATGCGGTTCTGCGCAAAATCGAGCGTGCTGGCATGGACGACAAGAACAAAGGCGGCAAACCTATCGCTGCGGCGCTACCCGGGACAGCGTTAGGGATTGGCCTGGAAATCCCTCTGTGCTGCCATCGTATTTTCTGCGCCGACAACCCAAAGGCCAAAATTGGTCTGCCGGAAATTCTGGTCGGTATTTTCCCTGGCATGGGTGGGACTACGCGCCTTGTACGCAAGATGGGTGCAATGGCCGCCTCTCCCTTGTTGCTGGAGGGCAAGCTGAACGATCCGAAAAAAGCCAAAATGGCTGGTGTCGTCGATGAGGTCGTTGACGATCCAGTCGCCGCAGCCAAAGAGTGGATCTTGTCGGAACCAAAGATCGTCAAACCTTGGGACGAGAAGGGCTACAAAATGCCCGGCGGTGAGCCCTACCACCCTGCTGGGTTCATGACATTTGTTGGCGCATCAGCCATGGTCAATGGTAAGACGCAAGGTGTCTATCCCGCAGCCAAGGCGTTGCTTTCAGCTGTCTATGAAGGTGCCATGGTGCCGTTTGATACCGCCCTCAGAGTTGAGGCGCGCTGGTTTACCAATGTCCTGCTGAACCCGTCGTCTTCGAACATGATACGCTCCTTGTTCATCAACAAGGAAGCTTTGGAGAAGGGGGCTGTGCGGCCTGCCGATGTGCCCGATCAGAAAGTTGCCAAAGTCGGCGTGCTTGGTGCTGGCATGATGGGTGCAGGTATCGCGCTGGTTTCCGCTCTGGCTGGTATTGAGGTTGTACTGATCGATCAGAAGCAGGAAGCGGCCGACAAAGGCAAAGACTACACAACGGCATACATGGACAAAGGGATCGCACGTAAGAAAGCGACAGAAGAAAAGAAAGAAAAGGTTCTGTCACTGATCACCGCGACGACCGATCTTGAAGCTCTGAAAGGGTGTGATCTGATCGTTGAGGCTGTCTTCGAGGATATGGGCGTGAAAGCCGAGATGACCAAGAAGGTCGAAGCAATTGTCGGCGAAGACTGTATCTTCGCGACCAACACTTCCACGCTGCCAATATCTGAATTGGCGAAGGCTTCGGTACGGCCCGAGCAGTTTATTGGGATTCACTTCTTCTCTCCCGTCGACAAGATGCTACTGGTCGAAATCATCAAGGGTGCAGAAACCGGCGATCGGGCGACAGCCAAAGCTTTGGATTACGTTCGTCAAATCCGCAAAACGCCCATCGTGGTCAATGACGCGCGCTTTTTCTACGCCAACCGCTGCATCATCCCCTACATCAACGAAGGCATTCGGATGCTCAAGGAAGGGGTGACCCCTGCCCTGATTGAAAATGCTGCCAAGCTGGTTGGGATGCCGCTAGGTCCGCTGCAACTGGTTGACGAAACCTCGGTTGATCTGGGTGTGAAGATCGCCAAGGCGACCAAAGCTGCGATGGGTGATGCCTATCCCGATGAGGCCGTGGATGAGGTGCTGTTTTGGATGGCCGATGAAGGCCGTTTAGGTCGCAAATCGAATGCGGGTTTCTACGAGTACGACGAAAAGGGCAAACGTACAGGCCTTTGGGAAGGCCTCGCCGCTCAATACCCCGTTGCAGACACTCAGCCTGACGTGATCGAAGTTCAGCATCGTTTACTCTTCGCACAGGTTCTGGAAGCAGTTCGTGCCATCGAAGAGGATGTTTTGATGGATATCCGCGAAGGCGATGTCGGTGCGATCCTGGGATGGGGCTTCGCACCTTGGTCGGGTGGACCGCTGAGCTGGCTTGATATGGTTGGCACACCTTGGGCCGCTGAGACCACCAACCGTCTTGCCGAAACGCATGGCAACCGCTTCAAAGCGCCTGATCTTCTGGAAGATATGGCCAACAAAAACCAGAGTTTTTATGGCAGGTTTGACCCTGCCAAAGCCGCCTAAACATAAGAAGGCCCGGTCATTCGACCGGGCCTTCTTGTTTCACAAGTTGCCTTGTGACGAGGGAAACTGAAGTTAGGTTTAGATCCAGGCGGGCGTGATTTTGCGACTGCGTGCTTTGCGATCTTGTTCACCCATATGACGTGCCAGCAACCGAGTCTGGCGATCATTGAGTGTCGGAAATGCATGGATGCCGTCCATATCCGCTACATCAAAGAACACACCGCCTTGACCAACGAGTGTCTGTGGCTCTTCGAAAACAAGCGTCACATGACTGAGTTTTCTGTGAGTTCGGGCCCGTGCGATACCGCGATAGCCGACCAGAGACTGAGCTTTGACGCTAACGCAGTTTTCGCCGAACAAAAGACCGGCCGCATCGTCTTCGAGAACAAATCGCGTACCAGGGGCCACGATTAATGGGTATTCGTTTCCAAGCGCCCCTTCCGGGATCAGCAGAGGCCATTGTCCAGCCGCGGCTTTTGCAGATGACACCAACAATTCACCGCGCTCGATGCCAATAATGCGCTGCTTTCCGTTTTCAGCCGTCAAAACAGTGTCACCGACATTAAGTTCTTCGACAGGTGCCCAACGATGTGGAAGACCCACCATTGTTCCTGCAAACAGCCCTACGGCCGGTGCAATATTAAGAAGAAGAGGCTCAGCTTTGGCCCGCTGAGTGCGGCTTGCTTTAAAGAACATTTTCCCACCTAAGATTGTTCGATGCAGACAGCTTCCGTGCGGACTGAGCCTGAGCGAGGGCACTAAAAAGGTAATTTCTAGGCGAATTGTGTCACGATTGAGAACAATGGCCTGCCCTAAAAGCTATAGCCAAACCTATTAATGTCCGGTTCGCATAGCTCTGCAACGAGATCGCGATCCCGCGCAGAGTACGCGTCTTGGTAGGGTCCGCGCCCAGACTTGTTGACATGAGGGATCGGCGGCAATTTCAACCCGAGAAGTTCTTCAAGCTGTTTACTATCCAGATCAATCGTCTCAAGTCGCAGGAAAACATCGCACTGCTCCTGCCCGGAGCTTCGTGTGACATATGATGCATATGGGTTGGCTTGAAAACTTCGGATCGTGTCAACATGATTGATAAAAGGGCTAAATTCCACACTCCTGGCCAAATCGACTGCGGGATGTTGGAAACTTTGGTGGCGCAACCAGTGGTAGTAACTCACAATGCGGTCCCAGGGGTTACGCACCACCGTGAAAACTCGCATTGCATCAATTTCGGCCTCATCAATCAAACCGGGAATGTCCTTTAGAGTCGCGTGTTTCCACAAGCGTCCCTGACTAAGTTTACCCTTCCAACGATGCCTGCGCTTCACTGCCTTAGGCGTGTCTCCGAGACAAATGTCGTCCTTCCCCAACCGCGCTTCGAGAGCCAGAGCGAGTGAGGTACCGCCAGTTTTCGGGATATGCACAAAAATGTAGTTGTGATGCTTGGAGATAATCATCGCGCGTCACCCGCCGCAGCGCGAACAGGCTCTGACGTTCCGCCTCTCAAAACAATGAGAATGCCCGCTATTGCGATCAAAACTATACCGACGAGCGCTAATGTGTCAGGGATTTGCCTGTAGAGGATGTAGGCCCATACACCCGCTGATACCAGAAACGAGTATTCAAAAACCGTCACATGGCTGGCTTCCGCCAATTGGTATGCTTTGATCAGCAAGCCGACACCGGTACCCGACACCACCGCCTGCGCCAGAACCAGCCAGATCGCTCGCATAGTGAAGGGTTGCCACCCTGTGCCAAAAAAGCCGTCGCGCTGCGGCACTGTTTCTTGTCCCAATAGAGCAAACCAAATCAGTCCTCCAATACCTATAAGACCTAAGGTCAGAAAAAAGCCTGCCAGCAATGCAATCGGAGTCTCATCTTTACATAGTTCTCGCGTTGCCAAGGCTCCGCATCCCCAAAACAGACCTGCCAAAACAGGCAATAATGACAATAGCGTCAAACCACTGGCATCTGGTTTAAGCACTAGGAGGACGCCCAGAAAACCAATCGCCACAGCAAGAATACGTATCGGCCCCACCGAATGTCCCAATGCCCCCCAACCAATCAGCAAAACGAAAATCGGTGACGTAAACAGTCCAGCGGCAACTTCAGCGATAGGGAGACTGGCCACCGCCCCAAAGTAGAGCACCATGGCCGTAGCCGTCAGCAAACTTCGTGTCGCGACGGCCCAGAGGCGAATAGCGCGTAGGCGCCAGCCGAGCCACAAGCTGAGGGGAACCAAGCCAATAAGAACGAACATCGCTCGCGTCGCGTGGAATTGCCAAAGGCCTATATCTTCGGCAATCATCGGTACAAAATTGTCGATAAATCCGAGCAACATCATCCCTGAGACCGCCAGCAATGCTGCTTGCCTGATCGATTGTGTTGGTGAGTTATCTTGCCCCATAAGGCGAAGTCATGCCCTGCCTGCGCCTGATTTTCAATGATTGTGCGATGCTTTAGGTTACGTTACGAAACGCAAAGCATTTCGGGGAGGGACGCAAATGGGTTGGATGGCTGACGAAACTGGTTTGGAACGGACCGCCGCAAACTATGTTCCACTTACACCCCTGTCGCATCTAAACCGAGCAGCTCAAGTCTTCCCTGCAAAGGAAGCGATCGTCTACGGCGACAGACGTTTTACTTATCTGCAGTACCATAATCGGGTGTCGCAGTTGGCATCCGCCCTGAAAGCACGCGGTGTATGTCCCGGCGACGTTGTTGCGACATTGATCCCGAATTTACCAGCCCAAGCTGAAGCGCATTTTGGAGTACCTGCCTGCGGTGCCGTCCTGAACACGATCAACACGCGCCTCGATGTGGCAACCGTCGCCCATATTTTCGACCACGGTGAAGCAAAGATCGTGCTCTGTGACACCCAATTTCTAGATTTGGCAAAGGCCGCTAAAGCCGAGTGCATTGGAGCAGGCCCAGAAATTATCGAAGTCGCTGACAACACCGCTGGATTTCCAGCCTCCGGAGAATTCACCGAGTATGAGAGCCTTCTGACAGAGGGACAATCCGAGTTCCAATGGATCATGCCGGAAGATGAATGGGAAAGCCTTGCGCTGAATTATACTTCCGGAACAACAGGGAGACCCAAGGGCGTGGTCTATCACCATCGTGGTGCATACCTGATGACTATGGGCACGGTTATCTCATGGCGCATGCAAATGGGTCCCAAGTTTCTGGCGATTGTTCCCTTGTTTCACTGTAACGGCTGGAACCATACGTGGATGATGCCGGTCTTGGGAGGTACTGTTGTCTGTTGTCGTGACATCACAGCAGGCGCGATTTACGATGCCATTGCTGACGAGGGCGTTACGCACTTCGGAGGTGCCCCAATCGTTTTGAACCTCATCGTCAACGCGAAAGACGCCGAACGCCGGGATTTCGACCATACGGTCGAAGTCTTTACCGCCGGCGCCCCACCTGCCCCGGCCACGCTCGAAGCAATTGAGCAACTGGGGTTCAACGTGACCCAGGTGTATGGCCTGACGGAAACGTATGGCCACGTCACAGAGTGCCTGTGGGACGAGGTGTGGAATGCGGAAGATCAGGAAAAGAAGTCTGCGTTGAAGTCCCGCCAAGGCGTCGCTTTCCCGATGATGGAACGCGTGTCGGTCATTGATGAGGCGAATGCGCCTGTTCCCATGGATGGCCAGACCCAGGGCGAGATTGTGATGCAGGGCAATTCGGTCATGAAAGGGTATTTCAAAAACCCTGAAGCCACGGCCGAGGCTTTCGCAGGGGGGCATTTCCATTCCGGCGACATCGCAGTGCAGCATCCCGACAGCCATATTCAGATCGCAGACCGCGCCAAGGACATCATTATCTCGGGTGGCGAGAACGTAAGTTCCGTGGAGGTCGAAGGCGTTCTTATGGCTCACCCTGCGGTTCTGCTTTGCGCGGTTGTCGCAAAACCAGATGACAAATGGGGAGAAGTTCCCTGTGCATTTGTTGAGCTTAAAGAGGGGGCGCAGGCAAGTCCCGAGGATCTGATCTCACATGCGCGTTCGAAGCTCGCCGGATTCAAGACGCCAAAGATGGTGATCTTTCAAGAGCTCCCTAAAACGTCCACGGGAAAGATTCAGAAATTCGAGCTTCGCACACAAGCCAAATCACTGTGAGAACAGTTTCTCAAGCGGGGCCGGTTCGAACATAGTCGCGGGCGCGCTCCAGCAGCTGCGCACGACCAGATCCAACAGTTGAACTCACTCCGAGGAAGTCTGCTAGTTTTTGAATAGCCTCATCCACGTAGTGAGATCCGACGACCTTCTGTGTCGTGAGCTGGAACTGATCTTTCTGAGCCAACCCGTCTGAATGCTCCATAATTCGACCCGCAACACCCTGATAATCTTCGCAAAGCTCATCGTAGGTAATGTCCAACGCGTCTTGTCCAGACAGCGAGAAGAATCCATCCAGAAATCTCTGCTGATGTTCAATCAACGAGAAGTCGCGGAGCAACGCTTTGGGATCCAAACCAGCCAATGCGTCGGCGTGCGTGAGCCCCGTCGCCGCTAGATGATGCTGTTCTTTTCCCTCAATCACATGATTAAGTCGGGTCACATGAGAAAAGTATCTCGAGATCGCTTGGTCCAACGGATCTCTGGTTAGGTGGATACAGAAAACACGATCAAATTCTCCTGTCAGCTCGGCCCAAAACCGCTGCACAGCCGGAAGATCATAGCTGGGCACGCGGTAGGCTTCACCAAGGTACATCTTGGCCATGAACGTTGCGTAGTCCGCCATAATCGTGAGCCCGGTCGCGCCCGTCGCATCAGTGCCGCGCCGCAGGAATACCCTGAAGTCTTCTGTCCCAAGCGGTGATCGCTCCGCTCGACCCAAGACTTCATCGACAAAAGACTGGGCAAAATGTTCGCCCAGTTTGCCCATACCACCCAAACTGGTGACCGAGGTCTCTAGGAAGGTGCTGCCGGCGCGTTGCGTGGTAAAAAGAGCAATAAGCACAGACATGATGACGGTGATCCCAGACGTTCCGTTGTTCTGTTGAGGCCCCTTTGGGGCAATGAGGTCTGGCCCTGTTACCGCAACAGCTCTGCGAGGTCTAATCCCTTGTCAGTGTTTGGGTCATGCGGCCAGGCCACCGGCTGCTCCTCGCTCAATTCCATTGAGTGAGCGCGCGTTTAGCACTAGCCTGTCAGGTGAGGGATAACGAGCAGGTGAGCCGCATTCAATGACGGCGCTAAGTAAATATGAACGGTTGGAATCGACAGGCTTGTGGCGCGAGTCTCTCGAAGCACAGCGTCGTGATGTGCATATTGCTTTTGGCAATGCCTCTCTCATTATCAAGGATCATACCGATACGGCTCTGACCCATTGGTCCCTTCCCGCTATCCAACGGCAGAACCCAGGCCAAAGACCTGCGCTTTTCGTGCCAGGCAGCGATAGTAATGAAGAGCTGGAAATCGACGATCCAACAATGATTGATGCGATTGAGAAAGTGCGTCGCACAATCGAGCGTCGTCGCCCGAAAGCAGGCAGAGTTCGTGTGGCGGTCCTCTTGTCGATCGTCACAGTCATCGCCGCACTCGGACTGTTCTGGCTGCCCGGCGCAATGACACGTCATACGGTTTCGGTCGTTCCAGACAGCAAACGCCAAGCCATAGGCTTGGACTTGTTCAGACATGTTGAGAGCCTGACGGGACAAAGTTGCCACGCCGCTCGCGGTTCGGCGGCTCTCAACCGGCTCGCCGCACGGGTTTTGGGGCGTTCGGATCGATCGGTTCGGGTGATGCGGGACATGGCGCGAGATTGGGCCGATTTGCCCGGTGGGCTGCTTTTGATTTCGCGCAGGGTAGTCGAAGACCATGATATTCCAGACGTCGCTGCGGGTTACTTGATCCTTGCTGACATGTATCAGGATCAGCGTGACCCGCTGTCGGAAGTGCTAAATCATGCAGGGACGCGGGCAACACTGACGCTTTTGACCACTGGCGAAGTCTCTGATGAAGTCTTGAAGGCCTACGCCTCCGATCTGTTGGTCCAAAGCCCGAGCGATGTCGAAACGGCGGAGATCCTCGACCGCTTTGAGGTTGCGAAAGTACCTAGTACGCCCTTCGCCTATGCGCGCGATATTACAGGCGAGACGGTGTTGCCATTGATAGAGGCAGATCCGTTTCGCGGAGAACCAACGCCATCGCTCCTCTCGGATGCCGACTGGGTGAGTTTGCAGGACATTTGCCTGCAATAATCACACTTCGGCCTTAGTAGTCTTTATCCACCAGACGACGAGGTACCGTTTGAGTCCAAACCTTGTTCATGCTGGCTTTACCTGACGACGTTCCCACACCTCGCAAAGGATTGAGACGATCATCTTCCCACGCCGGAGCGTAGCCTCTGGGCGTTTTCATCCGCGCTTCGACAATGCGGCGGTTGGCACCTTTGGGGCCCTTTAATTGGCCACTGGGCTGCACCGATACAGTCTTGGTGCGAACGGCCTTGCGACCACTTGCTGCAGACTGAACCACGCGAACCTTACGCGTTTTCTGTGGTTTCACAGTTCTCTTCACGGTTCTGACGGCCGTTTTTGGCACTGCAGACCGCTGTCCGGCGAATGTCGGTTGAAGCCCACAAATTTGCTGCCGGCTTCGGGTTACGCGTGGGACCCATTGCACCTGTCCGCCACGGCCTGCCCTGATAAACGCGCAGCCGCGATTGTCGATATACTGAGGTCCCTTAAACGATGCTGGTGGCAAGTTGACGGGACCCTTCGCATCGCGAAGAGCTTGAGCGTTGGCGGGGGCCAGTCCTAACCCCAGTGCGAACCCAAGAGCACCCAAAAACCGCAGAATCCCCATAACAAACCCCCACAAGATGTTGTGGTAGTGTGCCGGAGAGCGCCTATGCTGTAAAGCTGCGAAACACCCTATTTGGTACCGAACATTCTGTCACCCGCATCCCCTAGTCCCGGAACGATATAGCCGTTTTCATTCAAATGGCTATCGACCGAAGCTGTCACGATAGGGACATCCGGATGCGCCTCTTTCATTCGTGCAATTCCTTCGGGCGCCGCGAGCAGACACAAGAATCGAATGTTTTGTGCCCCGGCCTTTTTGAGCAAATCAATCGCCGCGACGGATGAGTTACCGGTCGCCAGCATAGGATCCACGGCGATGACCATCCGTTGCTCAAGCACGTCGGGAACCTTGAAATAGTACTGCACCGGTTGAAGCGTTTCCTCATCCCTGTAGAGGCCTACAAAACCGACGCGAGCCGACGGTATCAGCTCAAGCATCCCATCCAACAATCCGTTGCCCGCGCGCAGGATCGAGATCAAGGCCAGCTTTCGGCCCGCGAGGACCGGCGCATCCATGGGCTCAAGCGGTGTGTCTATCCGTTTGGTTTCCATCTCGAGGTTGCGGGTAACCTCGTAGGCAAGGAATTGGCTGATCTCTCTCAACAACTGTCGAAAGACTGCTGTCGGTGTCTCTTTATCTCGCATAAGGCTCAGTTTGTGCTGTACGAGCGGATGATCGACGACGGTCAAATGGTCAGTCATTGGCAGTCTCCAGAATTTTTATGATTTTGTCGCGAGTTTTCTTGTCACAAAAGGCTGCGTCCATCGCCATTTTGTTGACTTGAAAGAATCTGTCGATATCCCAGTCGAATACAGCATTCAGACGGTCATATTCAGAACTCAGGTCGGTGTGAAAGAACGGTGGATCATCGGTCGAGACGCTGAGCAGCACGCCTGCTTTGCGCAGCCTTTCAATAGGATGTGCATCCCAGCTTGGATACACTCCGAGCGCGACATTCGAGCCCGGGCAAACTTCGAGATGGATTTCGTCCTCGGCCAACCGTTCGACAAGCGCTGGATCGTCAATGGATTGAACGCCGTGCCCGATGCGACTGACACTTAAGTCGTCCAGCGCTTCGCGGACTGATTCCGCCCCACCCCATTCGCCAGCGTGAGTGGTCAGGCCCAAACCTGCTTCGCGTGCCATATCGAAGCTGTAAGCGTAATCGCCTTGGTGACCGACGCTTTCGTCACCGCCCATACCAAATCCAGTGATGAAATCACCCATGGTTTCCACTGCGCAAACAGCAGCCGTTTTCGCCTGTTCCGGACCGAAATGACGAATACATGTGATGACCCCGCGCATCTCAATCTCTGGTTCGGATCCAGCGGCATCTTCAATCGCGTCAGCGTAGTCACGCCAAGCTGCAAGGTCTCCGCCACCGCAGAAATCCGGGCTTAGGAATGCTTCGGTATAGACGACGCCCTGCTCGCGTGAATTTTCTAGAACAGCTTTGGTTAACCGGTAGAAATCTTCCGGCGATTTGAGTACCGTGCAAGCCGCCTCATACACGCGAAGAAATTGAGTAAAGTCCTCGAACCTGTAGCCGCCGTCTTCTGTAAAAACTCCGTCCAGGCTGATACTCTTCTCCTGCGCGAGACCACGAATGAAGCTCGGCGGGGCAGCGCCTTCCAAGTGCAAGTGTAACTCAACTTTTGGGACTGATTTCAAGTTCATAGGAAACTCTTTCCGGGACCTTTATTCGGAATGCCAAGATGTGCGGCTATCGATGCGGACACGTCTGAAAAGGCCACCAAGCCTACAGGTTTTTGGCCGACACCGACACCAAGGACAGGGACGCGTTCCCGCGTGTGATCTGTTCCATGCCACGTAGGATCATTGCCATGATCTGCCGTGATAAGTAGAAGATCATCCGGTTTCATGCGGCTGACGATCTCAGATAGTTTAATATTAAACCATTCTAAGTGTTTCGCATATCCAGCCACGTCGCGACGATGTCCGTAGAGGCTATCGAATTCCACGAAATTGGCAAATGTGAACGATCCATCCTCTGCGGATTCGATAACCTCCAAAAGATGATTCAAAAGTTCTGCATCGTTGCCTTTACGACTGTTGGAAATACCTCGTCCAGAGAAGATATCTCCTATTTTTCCAATGGCATAGGTTTTGCGGCCCGCATCGTGCACCCAGTCGAGAAGCGTCGGGGCTGGTGGCGCAACTGCGTAATCTCGCCGATTGGTGGTCCGTCTGAAATAATGTGCATTGGTGCCCGTGAAAGGCCGAGCAATCACACGTCCCACTTTCATCTCGTGAAGCAACGGAGCGATTGTCTCGCACAGGTGCAATAGCCGCTGCAGACCGAAACTGTCTTCATGAGCAGCAATCTGAAAGACGCTGTCGGAGGACGTGTAGCAGATAGGGTTACCGGTTTTGATGTGCTCCTCGCCAAGCCGCGCGATAATCTCGGTGCCAGAGGCTGCTTCATTCCCAAGAATGCCGTCTACCTTCGCGATTTCGCAAACTTTGGCTATCAGTTCCTCCGAAAAAGACTCCTTCTGTGGAAAGAAATGCCAATCCCAAGGCACAGGCACACCAGCCAATTCCCAATGACCAGAAGGCGTGTCTTTCCCATTGGATACTTCAGTTGCAGCCCCCCAAAGCCCCTGAGGCTCGGCGATCAAACCCGGTGTTTCGTCAGCAGATGCGAGCCTAATTGCGGCGCCAAGACCCAACTCATCCAACAGGTTTACCGACAACGCGCCCGAACGCTCCACGTCCGCTCGACCATCAGCGCAAACCTGAGCAATATGTGCAAGCGTGTTGGCGCCCAGATCACCAAAGGCTTCCGCATCTGGCGCACCGCCGCACCCCACTGAATCAAGCACAATGAGAAACGCGCGACTCATGGTTTTATTCCGCCAATGATCAGCTCGGGCTGCTCTGAGGCTTTGCCAGATATCGTGATAGCATTGCGCACCTGTTCCGCCGCCTGATTGGCGCGGATCTCAGATGTAGCGTGAATCATTGCAATTGGTGTTTTGCGGTCTGTCTTCGTCCCGATGCGTGCAATTTGCGACAAACCGACAGACGGGTCTATCCGGTCTGTTTCGAGACGTCGGCCACCCCCCAACGACACAACGACATTCCCAAGCGCCCTGCTGTCAATTGCTGAGATGTATCCTGTCTCTGTCGCGAAAACCTCTTGTAGAACGGGTGCTTCCGGGAGCCTGCATTGCCAAGTTTCGCTAAAATCTTTCGGCCCGCCCATGGCATAAACCATCTTAGAGAAACGCTCCGCTGCGCCGCCCGAGCTGATCGCCTCCCTAATCTTGGAGCATCCGGCCTCAACGCTTTCCGCCAGTTTCATGCGTGCAAGAAGCTCCCCACCCAAAGCTATGCTAACATCCAGCAGGCGATCTGAGGAGCGCTCTGCCGTCAGCGTCTTCATCACCTCGACTACTTCCACAGCGTTGCCTGCACTAGATGACAGAGGCTGGCTCATATCGGTAATCAAAGCGCTTGTTGGGCACCCCGCGCCGCTAGAAACCTCTACCAGTGATTGCGCGAGGTGTTTTGCGTCTTCAACATCGACCATAAAGGCCCCCGACCCCGTTTTTACGTCCAGAACCAAGCCATCCAAGCCCGCAGCCAGTTTCTTCGACAGAATGGACGCCGTTATCAGGTCAACCGAAGCGACGGTGGCCGTCACGTCACGGATCGCGTAGAGTCGTCTATCGGACGGAGCGACCCGCCCTGTCGCGCCAACAATCGCGCATCCGACTGTTTCAACGACGTGGCGCAGCCTTTGAGGTCCGATATCGCATACATATCCAGGGATCGCTTCAAGCTTATCAAGTGTGCCGCCTGTATGTCCCAAACCGCGGCCAGAAATCATCGGCACGTAAGCGCCCACCTCAGCCAATGCCGGCGCCAGAAGCAGTGATACCGGATCACCCACGCCGCCGGTGGAATGCTTATCTAGCACGGGCCCCGGCAGATCCCATTGCAGAACATCGCCCGAGTCTCGCATGCCCTCGGTTAACGCCACGCGGGCAGCGGGGCTCAGCCCGTTCAAGCAAACGGCCATCGCAAAGGCCCCGGCCTGCGCGTCAGACACGTCTGCTCCGGAAAGCGCGTGGCCAAACCAGCGGGCTTCCCCATTTGTCAGTGGGTCTTTCTGCTTGACCTTCTGAAGGATTGCGCCAGCGTCCAATCAAATCTCCATGTGAGAGCTGTCGAAGGCGCCCGGCAAAAGGGTTGCTACGGTAGTAGTCTCTATCTTGCCCGACATCGTCGCCAAGGTAACCGGCACGTCGTGGGCCGCAAATTCCGAGATTTTCTGGCGACATCCACCGCAGGGGGGTACTGGTGTCGGACTATCGGCAATAACGGTGATCTCTGTGATAACCCGCTCACCTGCTGCGCACATTGCTGCGATTGCCCCCGCCTCGGCGCAAGTACCTTCTGGGTAGGCAACATTTTCAACATTGCAGCCTACAAATACCCGCCCAGAACTGGTTATAAGCGCAGCTCCTACCTTAAAATTCGAGTAAGGCGCGTGGGCATTTTCGCGTACGGATTTGGCAGCATCTAGGAGAGTCTCGGGCATGCCGTACCCTGCCCCGCAAAGGGACAGGGTGCAAGACCTCAGACCGCCGGATAGCCCAGTGTTTTGAGTGCGACCGCAATCTCATTCAATATCTCTGGATCATCGATTGTGGCAGGCATTTTGAACTCTTTGCCATCCGCGATCGACACCATAGTTCCGCGCAAAATCTTTCCAGAGCGGGTCTTGGGCAAACGATCTACAACACAAACCAGCTTGAACGCCGCAACAGGCCCAATCTTTTCGCGCACAAGCTTGATGCATTCCTTGCAAACTTGTTCGTGGGGTTTGTCGACACCTGAGCTGAGGCATACAAATCCCATAGGCAGTTGCCCTTTCAACTCGTCGGACACGCCGATCACAGCACATTCTGCGACATCTGGGTGCGAAGCCAGAACTTCTTCCATGCCGCCGGTCGACAGACGGTGACCGGCGACGTTTATCACATCGTCAGTGCGGGCCATGATGTAAACATAGCCATCCTCGTCCATCATCCCAGCGTCACCGGTTTCGTAATATCCCGGGAACGTCGTCAGATAACTTTTAAGAAAACGTTCTTCCGCATTCCAAAGAGTTGGCAAGGTTCCGGGGGGCAACGGCAGCTTAACCGCTATCGCTCCAAGCTCGCCGCGCTCAACCTCGTGGCCGCCATCATCGAGAACCCGCACGTCATAACCGGGCATAGGCACTGTCGGCGATCCAATCTTGATCGGCATCGGCTCAATGCCCATCGGGTTTCCAACGATCGTGTAGCCGGTTTCGGTCTGCCACCAATGATCAACGATGGGCTTGGCCAGATGCTTTTGCATCCACTCAATCGTATCGGGGTCGGCCCGCTCACCCGCCAAAAAGATGGTTTTGAGATGGCTCAAGTCGTAGTTTGATATCAACTCACCCGCAGGATCCACACGTTTAACGGCGCGAAATGCGGTCGGCGCGGTGAAAAAGCTTTTGACCTTATGATCTGCGATCACACGCCAAAAAGTACCGGCATCCGGTGTACCGACAGGTTTCCCTTCGAATACAATAGTTGTGTTGCCATGAATGAGAGGCGCGTAACAAATATAGCTGTGGCCAACCACCCAGCCGACGTCAGAGGCCGCCCAGAACACCTCTCCCGGCTCGACATCGTAGATATTTTTCATTGTCCAGTTCAAGGCCACAAGATGCCCTGCGGTTGGCCTTACAACACCTTTTGGCTGCCCAGTCGTTCCAGATGTATAAAGGATATAGGCCGGATGATCGCCCGAAACGGGAAGGCAATCGGCAGGTTGTACGTCAGCTTGTACCTCGTCCCAGTCATGGTCGCGTCCGGCGATCAGCTCTGCTCTTTCCTGATCTCGCTGCAAGATAACGCAAAATTCAGGTTTGTGGCTGGCAAGCTCGATTGCGCCATCCAACAGCGGTTTATACGCGACGATCCGTCCAGGTTCGATCCCACAAGATCCTGCGATGATGGCTTTAGGGGTCGCGTCGTCGATACGAACAGCCAATTCGTTGGAGGCAAAGCCGCCAAACACCACAGAATGAATTGCACCAATCCGCGCGCAGGCAAGCATTGCGACCAGCGCTTCAGGCACCATCGGCATATAGATTATGACACGATCACCTTTGACCACCCCTTTCGAGAGAAGTGCGCCAGCAAGGGAGGCTGTCCTCTCTTTCAGTTCAGCGTAGGTGATCTTGGAGACGGTTTCAGTGACAGGGCTATCATAGATGATCGCAACCCTATCGCCATTGCCTGCTTCAACATGGCGGTCCACGGCGTTGTAGCAGGTATTAACCGATCCATCCTTAAACCATTCGTAAAGAGGAGCGGCCTCGTCGAACAGCGCCTTGGACGGTCGTTGAGACCAATCGATAGCCTCCGCCGCGTTCATCCAAAAGGCCTCAGGATCCTTTTGCCAATCCTGATATATTTCGCGATATCCCATACGTCGTCCTCCTCTCGCCGTCCGGTTCTGTTAGAAAGGCCCTGACATTACGGCAAGTAATTTGGTTGATCCTGCGTCAGTTTGGATCAATAAGTTTGCATATTCCTTCAGATTTACCCTGCAAACTTTGCAAATATTGCGCCAATTGCCGGATACCCGCAAAGCCACGCCCAGTTTGCAAACTTACCCATTGGCATCCGACTCACTATCCGTAATGCGCCACAGGTGTTCCGGCGATGGCGGACACATTCAGCAAACCCCGCGCCGTGATCGATGGAGTAACAATATGTGCCTTATTGCCCATACCCATTAAAATGGGTCCGACTTCGAGACCACTTGCCTTCATTTTGAGAATATTGCGCACGCCCGATGCTGCGTCGGTATTTGCAAATACCAAAACATTCGCAGCCCCTTCAAAACGTGACGATGGAAAAATACGCGCCCGGAGTTCAGCATCCAGAGCGGCGTCGGTGTGCATCTCCCCCTCGTAGCTGAAGTTTCGCGGTGCCTGATCAAGGATCTCTAAGGCCCCGCGCATCCGCGTTCCACTGTCGCATTCGAGATTGCCAAATTGAGAATGAGAACACAGAGCAATCTTTGGCTCGACACCAAACCGTCTCACGTGGCGGGCCGCAGCTATCACTGTTTCCGAAATCTGGGTTGGCGTCGGTTCGGGATGCACGTGCGTGTCGGCAACAAACAGAGGGCCGTCTTCGAGGATCATCAAGCTCAAAGCCCCAATTGGGTGGAGGTCGTCGGTTCCCAGGATTTGGTCAAGGTAGTTGAGATGCCAAAGATACTGCCCAAAGGTTCCGCAGATCAGCGAGTCAGCTTCGCCCCGATGAACCATAATCCCGCCAATGGCTGTTGTGTTCGTGCGCATGATCGCACGTGCTAGATCGGGCGTAACGCCCCGTCGCGCCATGATCCCGTGATAGGTCGTCCAGTAATCCCGATAACGTGGATCGTTCTCGGGGTTTACCAGTTCGAAATCTACGCCGGGACGTATTTTGAGACCCGCCCGCTCCGCCCGAATCTCCACGACCTCGGGCCGTCCAATCAATATTGGTTTGTCAGTTGTCTCCTCAATCATCGCATTGGCGGCGCGGAGAACGCGTTCGTTCTCACCCTCTGTGAACACGATCCGGCGCGCTTCAGACGCTGCGGCCTCGAATACCGGGCGCATGATGAGAGCCGAGCGGAAGACCGACCCATCCAGCGACGATTTATAGGCTTCAAGGTCTTTGACCGGGCGTGTTGCCACGCCACTTTCCATTGCAGCTTTTGCGACCGCGCTGGCAACAACCCCCATTAATCTCGGATCGAACGGTTTGGGGATCAGATAGTCAGGCCCAAAGGTGAGCTGTTCTCCACGATAAGCGGCCGCGGCTTCAGCACTTGTTGTGGCGCGCGCAAGTGCTGCGATGCCTTCAACACATCCGATCTTCATGGCGTCGTTTATCTCGGTCGCACCGACATCAAGTGCGCCGCGAAAGATAAAGGGGAAGCACAGCACATTGTTGACTTGATTGGGAAAATCTGAACGTCCGGTGGCAATGATGGCATCTGGAGCAACGGCGCGGACATCGTCTGGTGAAATCTCTGGGGTCGGATTTGCCAACGCGAAAACGATCGGACGAACCGCCATCTTCTTAACCATGTTTTGGGTCAAAACACCCGGGCCGCTCAAACCAAGAAAGAGATCAGCATCACCAATTACATCGTCCAGGCTTCGCTTGTCAGAGGTCTGTGCGAAATCGGCTTTTTGCGGAGTCATTTCTGTCTCACGGCCTTCGTAAACAAGACCATCAATGTCGCAGAGCCAGACATTTTCTCGCCTTACGCCCAGTTTGAGCAGCATATTTAGGCAAGCGATCCCCGCAGCGCCGCCGCCCGTTGAAACAACCTTGATATCCTCAAACTTCTTCCCAACCACCCGCAACGCATTGGTGGCGGCAGCGCCGACCACGATCGCAGTGCCGTGTTGATCATCATGAAACACCGGGATGTTCATTTTCTTGCGACAAAGGTCTTCGACAACAAAGCAATCCGGCGCTTTGATATCTTCGAGGTTGACTGCCCCAAAGGACGGCTCAAGTGCGCAGACGATTTCGGCCAGCTTTTCCGGGTCGCTTTCGTTCACTTCGATGTCGAAACAATCGATATTTGCAAATTTTTTGAAGAGAACCGCTTTACCTTCCATAACCGGTTTGGAGGCCAGCGCACCGATGTTACCTAGGCCCAGAACCGCCGATCCGTTGGTCACAACAGCGACTAAATTCCCGCGTGACGTATACTCTTGGGCGGTCGACGCATCGGCTTTGATCTCAAGACACGCTTCCGCAACACCGGGGGAATATGCCCGCGCAAGATCACGACCATTGGCCAAAGGTTTGGTTGCTCGAATTTCCAGCTTCCCGGGTTTCGGAAACCGGTGATAATCCAACGCAGCCTGTCGCGCGGATTCTTTTCTCTTATCGGCCATTTTCCCTCCCGGCTGAAATATAGTTTAATATTAAACTACTTTAGTGACATCTTGCAAACACAAGCTATCCGCCTATTGCAAATCGACACTTCTATCCGCAGTGTGACGAAAAAATAGAGGGTCTGTCTATGTCAAAGGGGGAAGTGAAGGCTGAAATCCTTTTGCCGACAAGCGAGTTACGGAATGATATTCCGTTTTTTACGAAGACGCTTGGGATGCGCCTCGACATGATCTATCCCGCGGATGACCCGAGCGTGGCGGTATTCTCAGGTCATGGATTAAGGGTTCGCGTTGAAAAAGGTGCAGACGCTCAGCCCGGAACACTCCGCATTCTTACGGACAGCCCTGATAAATTTGCCGATGGTCAACGTAATCTAACCGCACCGAACGGTACCAAAGTCGAAATTGCCGAACTGTCCCCACCGCTGGTGCTGCCTCAAACAGATCATGCCTTTGTCGTACGCCGGCTCGCTGATCAGGCACCTTGGGTCATCGGCCGCGCAGGAATGCAGTATCGCGACCTTATTCCCTCACGGCTTGGCGGCTCGATCATAGCCTCTCATATTCGCATACCAGATGGCGGCCCTGTGCCGGATATGGTGCACTACCACACGGTCGGATTTCAGTTAATCTTTTGCTATCGTGGATGGGTCGATCTTGTTTACGAGGATCAGGGGGAGCCGTTCCGCTTGCACGCTGGAAATTGCGTTATTCAACCGCCTGAGATACGGCATCGAGTGCTTTATGCTTCTGATAATATTGAAGTTATCGAAATCGGGGTGCCTGCTGAACATATCACCACAATTGATCACGATATGGAGTTGCCAAATCCTACGATCAATCCCGACCGGGAGTTTCAGGGGCAGAAATTCGTTCATCACAAAGCTGCTGAAGCGATGTGGAAGCCGTTTCGAATACCCGGTCTAAATTCACGCGACACGACAATAGCGGAAAACACGAAAAACGTTGCCGGAGTGCATGTCGTTCGACCTGAAAATGCTACGCCATTTTCATCCCACAACGCGGATATTTTGTTTAACTTCGTGATGGAGGGTGAGATGACCCTTGAAGGGGACGGCAACGAACCATTTCGACTAACGGCCGGCGACGCGTTTGTGATCCCGCCGGGATTGGCAACTCGATATTCCGAGATGAGTGCGAATCTTGAGCTACTAGAGGTTTCGCTTCCCGGGGTTTTTGAAACAGAAGTCGTGAGACGTTAAACGAATTGTTCTTGGATCAAGCGCTCTTCCAGGCCGTGCCCAGGATCAAACAGAATTCGATGTGTTATGCTTGTTTCAGAAGAAATCTCGACTGACAAAACGCTTCCCGCAGTCCGGCTGTCAGCATCCGCCATGACGGGGCGCTTTTTCGGCTGCAAAACGTCGAAACGCACTTTGGCGGATTTCTGAAGCAACGCACCGCGCCAACGTCGTGGTCTGAATGCCGACATGGCGGTCAATGCCAAAACATCAGCCCCTATCGGCAAAATGGGACCATGGGCAGAATAGTTATAAGCCGTTGAGCCGGCCGGTGTGGACACCAATGCCCCGTCGCAAACCAGTTCTGACAGGCGTTCCCGCCCGTCAACAGATATGCGAAGTTTGGCCGCCTGCGGACCCGCACGCAACAACGCTACTTCGTTAATCGCCAAAGCTTCCACAACCGATCCGTCTTCGCGAATAGCTTTCATCTTCAATGGGTTTATTAGTTCTACTTCAGCAGCACTCAAGCGATCCAACAGGCCCGGCTCGTAATATTCATTCATCAAGAACCCGACGGTTCCGCAATTCATCCCGTAAACGGGTATTTCCAAGTGTTGTGTGCCATGAAGGGTTTGCAGCATGAAGCCATCGCCCCCCAGAGCGACGATTACGTCCGCCTCTCCCTCTGGCACGTCGCCATAAAGCTCGCCCAGAGCAATCTTTGCATCACGTGCGATGTCTGTTTCTGCGGCCGAAAAGGCAATTTTTTTTCGCGACGTCATGGGCTTGTCCTGTACCTTGGCCTAAGTCTTTGCGCGGACCACGGTGGAAAACAAGCGGTTTTGCCGCCGGGATAGCGCGACAAAGCGTCGGAACAAGCCTTTTGTTTGAGTCAAATTGACCTTAAGACGCGCGCAGGAAACAGCGCCTGTTCTTTGAGGAGATCGTCTTATGAACGCCCAGCACCGTGATACGAAATTTTTCAGCCAAACTTTGGCTGACCGTGATCCAGAATTGTTTGGTGCAATTACCCAGGAGTTGGGTCGTCAACGCGACGAGATCGAATTGATCGCCTCTGAGAATATCGTGAGCCGCGCAGTGATGGAAGCGCAAGGCTCGGTGATGACTAACAAATATGCAGAAGGCTATCCGGGGCGGCGGTACTACGGCGGCTGCCAATACGTTGATATCGCAGAGAACCTTGCCATCGAACGGGCGTGTAAGCTGTTCGGTTGTGAGTTTGCCAACGTTCAACCAAACTCCGGCTCTCAGGCCAATCAGGGCGTATTTCAAGCACTGCTGCAACCCGGCGATACCATTCTTGGGATGAGCCTCGATGCGGGTGGGCATTTGACGCACGGCGCAAAGCCCAACCAATCCGGCAAATGGTTCAACGCGATACAGTACGGTGTGAAAGCGGATACGCTTGAATTGGACTATGAGCAGGTTGCAACGCTGGCGGCTGAGCATAAACCGAAGATGATCATCGCTGGCGGCTCGGCGATTCCGCGTCAGATTGATTTCAAAAAAATGCGCGAAATCGCCGATAGCGTTGGCGCATATCTCCACGTCGACATGGCTCACTTTGCTGGCCTCGTGGCGGCCGGTGTCCATCCTTCGCCATTCCCGCATGCACACGTTGCAACCACAACAACGCACAAAACTTTGCGGGGCCCACGAGGCGGCATGATCGTGACCAATGACGAGGCGCTTGCCAAGAAGTTCAACTCTGCGATTTTCCCCGGTATTCAGGGTGGTCCTTTGATGCATGTAATCGCCGCCAAGGCAGTCGCGTTTGGTGAGGCCTTGGAGCCATCTTTCAAGGACTACCAAAGTCAGGTGATCGCCAATGCCAAGGCCATGGCGGATCAACTTCAAAAAGGCGGATTGGATATCGTCACCGGGGGGACTGACACGCATGTCCTGTTGGTCGATCTGCGTCCGAAGGGCGTTAAGGGAAATGCTACAGAAAAAGCTCTTGGGCGGGCACATATCACCTGCAACAAAAACGGCATTCCGTTCGACACCGAAAAGCCAACCATCACCAGCGGCATTCGTCTGGGCTCTCCAGCAGGGACAACGCGGGGTTTTGGCGAACCAGAATTCCGCGAGATCGCCGACATGATAGTCGAAGTGGTGGATGGGCTGGCAGCCAATGGCGAAGTGGGTAATGACGCCGTTGAGGCCTCTGTCAAAGCCAAGGCTCTGAAATTATGTGGTCAATTTCCGATCTACTCAAATCTGTAGCTTCAACTAAAGACGCGTCGTCAGCCGGTAACAGGCTGACGCGCTGCCCTTTTTCCGGGCAAGCGCACGGCCTTGCCGACCATATCCGAGAAAAACTGTTCCACGTCCGCGAGCGCCAGACGCCCGTCGGGCCGATACCAATTGGTAACGCCATTGAGCATCGCGATCATCGCAAGCGTCGTCAGCTTCGTGTCGGCCACATCAAAAATACCTTCGGCCTGACCGTCAATCAGAATGGCCTCAAGTGCGTCTTCATAACTTCTGCGCATGCCCTCCAGCTGCGCGAAATTCTCTGCGGAGAGATTTCTTAACTCCATGTAGCTGATAAAAACGGCATCACGGCGCTCCAGATGAAACCTGATATGGAAGCGAGTGAAGGTTTCAAGTCGCTCGATCGGCGTGCCTGACTGATCTTCAGCCTTCCAGTACGACAAGACGTCGTTCATGTGGTCGCGCAATAGATCAAAGAGAAGACTCTGTTTGTCGGGCGTATAGAGATAGAGGGCCCCTGCCTGAACGCCGACTTCGGACGCAATCTGGCGCATCGTCACCGAGGCGAAGCCGTGTCGGGCAAAAAGCTTGAGCGCTGCTTCGCGAACCCTAGGGCCTGTGATGTCTGCGTGGGAACCGATCTTTCGTGCCATAAAAGCACGATATATGAACAACTGTTCACTTCAAGCTTTCTCTGGCCGCCCAAAGTTGACAGCGCTTGTTATGATCAACAGCACGGTTTAGGTTCCGAGCATGAAATTCTGTGATTGTTCACCTTGGTTGCTCGGAGCCCTGCTATTGTCCAGCTTGGTAGCCTGTAGCCCCAATCTTCCAAGCGTTGACGAGACAATTAGCGCAAATGCGCGGCAGGCCCCCTTCCCCGAGCTCGTATCGTTACCCGCCCTTTTGGATGAGGCGGACCGTGGATCGAAAATTGAAGCGGAGGCGGATGCGCTGGCGGCACGAGTGGTGCGCCTGAAAGCGCGCGCCACAGCCCTGCGTGGTCGAAGCATTGTCGACGGCCAAACGCGCCTGAAGCTCGTGCAAGCCGTGGCCGCGCGTGGATACTAGGCGAAAGCACACAACCCCGCGTTGCACCGCAGGAATTTTCCAACTAACAAGCGCTCAGAAAGACATCTGCCGATAGAAAGACCCTTGCTATGACCAAACCGCTTCGTCTCGGAATTGCAGGGCTTGGCACTGTTGGTGTTGGTGTCGTGAAAATCATCCGCAAGCACCAAGACATGCTGACTGCACGAACCGGTCGCAAGATTGAGATCAGCGCAGTTTCTGCTCGCTCCAAGGGGCGGGATCGTGGCGTATCGCTGAACGGATATGATTGGGAAGATGACCCCGTCGCCTTGGCAGAGCGAGACGATGTCGATGTTTTCATCGAGCTAATGGGCGGCGAAGATGGCCCAGCAAAAGCAGCGACTGAGGCAGCGCTGAAGTCAGGAAAAGACGTTGTCACAGCCAATAAGGCAATGCTCGCGATCCACGGTCAGTCCTTGGCCGAGGCTGCTGAAACCGGCGGGCAAGCGCTACGCTACGAGGCGGCGGTTGCCGGTGGTATCCCGGTGATCAAATCGCTGATGGAAGGGCTCGCTGGCAACGAAATCACGCGGGTCATGGGCGTGATGAATGGCTCGTGCAATTATATTTTGACCCGGATGGAAGACTCAGGCCTCAGTTATCAAGATATCTTCGCAGAAGCGGACGGTCTGGGATATCTGGAGGCCGATCCGCAGCTGGATGTCGGTGGGATCGATGCAGCACATAAGCTGGCAATATTGTCCTCTATCGCTTTTGGAACTCAGGTGAGTTTTGACGGAATCGAACTTGAAGGTATCGAACGGATTGCTGTCGAGGACATTCAGCAAGCCGCCGATATGGGATACCGTATCAAACTACTTGGTGTAGCGCAGATGACCGCCCGGGGCCTCGAACAATCCATGTCACCTTGCCTCGTGCCAGCCCGAAGTCCCCTTGGGCAGCTTGAGGGTGGGACCAATATGGTCCTCATCGAGGGCGATAGTATTGGTCAGATCGTCTTGCGCGGCCCCGGTGCTGGCGAAGGTCCGACCGCTAGCGCCGTCATGTCCGACATTGTTGATATCGCACGCGGGTCGCGACTGGCTACATTCGGGCGCCCTGCTACCAGCCTCAAGCAGGCCAAAGCCGCGCGATCTGCGGTACCGGCGGCGTATTACCTGCGATTGGCGCTTCAAGACAAACCGGGTGCTTTGGCCAAAGTTGCCACCGCCTTGGGCGAGGCCGGTGTTTCGATTGATCGGATGCGGCAATATTCGCATTCTGAGCTGACAGCACCAGTTCTCATTGTCACCCACAAAACCACCCGCGACGCCTTGAACGTCGCCTTGGATCAATTGCCCAGTACCGGCGTTGTTGCAGCAGAGCCTGTTGCACTGCGAATTGAAGATCTCTGAGCTCCACGAAAGGACCAGCGCTATGAGCAACTCTGAAGTATTCCAGGACCGCATGCTATCACTCGGTCTGGCCCGCGTGTCAGAGGCCGCGGCGCTGGCTTCCGCCAAATTGATTGGCCGCGGCGACGAAAAGGCTGCAGATCAGGCGGCTGTGAACGCGATGCGTGAACAGCTGAACATGCTCGATATCGCAGGCGTTGTGGTCATTGGTGAAGGTGAACGAGATGAAGCCCCGATGCTTTATATCGGCGAAGAGGTTGGCACCGGAAATGGGCCGGGCGTAGATATTGCTTTGGACCCTCTTGAGGGGACTACTCTCACCGCCAAAGACATGCCGAACGCCTTGACGGTGATTGCTATGGGTCCACGCGGCTCAATGCTGCACGCGCCGGATGTTTACATGGACAAGCTGGCGATCGGTCCAGGCTATGCCGATGGCATCGTGAACATGGATATGTCTCCAGCTGAACGCGTCTCGGCGCTTGCACGTGCGAAGGGCTGCGGGCCGGACAACATCACTGTTTGCATTCTCGAACGCCCGCGCCACGAAGCTTTGATCGAAGAAGTGCGCGGGACAGGTGCCGCCATCCGCCTGATCACAGACGGTGATGTAGCGGGCGTCATGCACACGGCTGAGGCCGCAATTACCGGGATCGATATGTATATGGGCGAAGGTGGCGCACCAGAAGGTGTTCTAGCCGCCGCAGCCTTGAAATGCATGGGTGGCCAAATGTGGGGACGCCTGCTGTTCCGCAATGATGATGAACGTGGTCGGGCGGAAAAAGCAGGCATCGAAGATTTCGATCGCATCTACACCCGCGATGATATGGTTACCCAAGATGTTATCTTTGCAGCAACCGGTGTGACAGATGGGTCCATCCTGCAAGGTATTCGGCGCGAGGTTGGCTATTTGACCGCAGAAACTATTCTGATGCGCTCGAAAACCGGATCTGTCCGTCGCATGACCTATCGCAACCCAACGAGGTGACATGTCAGCCTTTCTGGGCGTTGAGCAATCATTGACAAGTCGCCGCTGGATCGGACTCGATTCAGAAAGTGACCGGCTGTCCGAGGCGATGGCCCAGCAGACTGATATCCCTCTCACTGTTTGCCGCTCGTTGGTGAGGCTCGGAGTTCCGGTTGAAAATGCCAGCGCTTACTTGTCGCCGTCACTAAGGGACCTGCTGGCTGATCCGTCGAGCCTGAAAGATATGGACCTCGCCGCCGCGCGGCTTCTCTCCGCCGTCTCGGCGCGACAACGGATCGCTGTGTTCGCTGACTACGACGTTGATGGCGCTTGTTCGGCGTCGTTGCTGATCGCTTGGCTCGCGCATTTCGAGATGCAACCTACACTTTATGTTCCTGACCGCGTTGACGAGGGGTATGGGCCAAACGCGCCTGCGATGACCAATCTGGCAAAGGACCACGATCTCATCATCTGTGTCGATTGCGGAACGCTCAGTCATGATGCTCTTGCAGCAGCAGAGGCGGCCGACGTGATCGTGCTGGATCACCACCTCGGTGACGAAACGCTGCCGCCGGCCTTGGCCATTGTGAACCCAAACCGTCAGGACGAAGATGGCAGTCTGGGTCATCTTTGTGCCGCGGGTGTCGTCTTTCTGCTGACGGTGGCCCTAAATCGCGATCTGCGTGCGGACGGCAAGACGGGTCCGGATCTGATGTCTCTGCTGGACCTCGTTGCACTGGCGACCGTGGCCGATGTTGCACCATTAATTGGTGTCAACCGCGCTTTTGTGCGTCAAGGCCTGAAGATCATGGCACAACGTGACCGATTGGGCCTGAGAGTGCTGGCAGACGTTGCACGCATTGACACAGCGCCTAGCGCATATCACTTAGGCTACGTTCTTGGGCCGAGGATTAACGCCGGAGGGCGGATCGGTGCGGCCGACTTGGGCGCACGTTTGTTGAGCACGTCTGACCCAAACGAAGCGGAACAAATTGCACAGAGACTTGAAGCGCTGAACACAGAACGTCGCGACATAGAGATGAACGTTCGCGAGGAGGCTCTTGCGCAGGCTGAATCGCGCGGCCTTGAGTCCCCGCTCGCCTGGGCTGCCGGTGAGGGGTGGCACCCTGGAGTTGTTGGAATCGTCGCCGCACGCCTCAAGGAGGCGGCCAACCGGCCCGCTGTCGTCATTGGCTTTGACGGTGACGCTGGCAAAGGCTCAGCCCGCTCGGTCAGCGGGATTGATCTCGGCGCCCAGATTCAGAAACTCGCCGCAGAGGGGTTTTTGGAAAAAGGCGGCGGGCATAAGATGGCCGCGGGCCTATCCCTGTCTCGCGCGCAGCTTGAACCAGCTATGGCGCGTCTATCGGAGCTTATGGCCAAACAAGGCGCAGACCGTTTGGGACCGTCTGATCTTAGATTGGATGGGCCGATCATGCCCGCCGCAGCGACAGTTGAATTGATCGAGGCCCTTGATCAGGCGGGCCCCTTCGGCGCTAGCGCCGCAGCGCCACGCTTTGCGTTTCCAGCACAAACGATCCGCTTTACAAAACCTGTCGGCGACGGGCATCTGAAGTTGAGCTTTGGCACAATGGGTGACCAGGTCATCGACGCAATTGCATTCAACGCAGCATCATCTGGGCTGATGCAGGCACTCGAAAACCATGATGGGCAGCCATTCCACTTGGCGGGCAGACTCGAAATCAACACATGGCGCGGACGACAATCCGTACAGTTGCGCCTCGAAGATGCCGCACCCGCGGAATGAAGGAAGACTGCCTGAATTTTCCGCTTGCCACGCTAGGGCGATCCACCTAAATAACGCGTCACGATCCCGGTGCTCCCTTCGTCTATCGGTTAGGACGCCAGGTTTTCAACCTGGAAAGAGGGGTTCGATTCCCCTAGGGAGTACCACCTTCGTTATCCCTCATTGCAATTGCTTCGACTGTTGGCCAAGCTGGTCAGGACAGTATTTCTGTCTTCTCAAAAATTGGAAAGAGCAATCAAACCGTCTTGGTGAGAGCAGTCGGGTGATCGCCAAAACTCACTGACCACAAAGATTTTTGCACGGTTAACCTATTGTAATTAGATAACTTATCTTAAACCGCTCACGGAAACGTCATTTCTACTAAGAATTTAGTTTGACATGTGTCGGTGTTCTGCGCTCTGATGCTGGTATCGGGACCTACCCGATCCAGAAAAATTTAAGGGAGGAGAAAGATGCGCAAGTATCTTCTTTCCGCAGTTGCAGCTGGAGCTGTGATGGCGGGATATAGTGGAGCTATGGCTGATGAAGCCGCTGCTCAAAAATGGATTGATTCCGAATTCCAGCCTTCAACACTAAGCAAGGACCAGCAGCTGTCCGAGATGAAGTGGTTCATCGACGCGGCTGGCGACTTCTCTGGCATGGAAATCAACGTCTTGTCGGAAGGCATTCCGACCCACGGCTACGAGTCAGAAGTTCTCACAAAAGCTTTTGAAGAAATCACCGGGATCAAAGTAAATCATCAGATCTTGGGCGAAGGCGAAGTTGTTCAGGCCGTGCAAACACAAATGCAGACCGGGCGAAATCTTTATGATGCCTATGTCAACGACTCCGACCTGATCGGCACACATTCCAGACTTCAACTGGCCTACAACCTGACAGAGATGATGGCTGGCGATTTTGCCGATGTCACGAATCCAGGCCTCGATCTGGATGACTTCATGGGTATTCAGTTCACGACTGGCCCCGATGGCAATCTCTACCAGTTGCCTGATCAGCAATTCGCAAACCTCTACTGGTTCCGTAAAGACTGGTTTGATCGTGAAGATCTGCAGACCGCCTTCAAGGAGAAATACGGCTATGATCTTGGCGTGCCAGTGAACTGGTCAGCCTATGAAGACATCGCCGAGTTCTTCTCGAACGACGTCAAGGAAATCGACGGCACCGCCATCTACGGTCACATGGACTACGGCAAGCGCGCGCCTGACTTGGGTTGGCGCATGACTGACGCCTGGCTTTCCATGGCTGGTGCTGGGTCCAAGGGTGAACCGAACGGGGTTCCAGTCGACGAATGGGGCATCCGGATGGAGGCCGGGACCTGTAATCCAACAGGTGCATCGGTGACGCGCGGTGGTGCGGCAAACGGCCCAGCTGCTGTCTATGCGATCCGCAAATGGGACGAATGGCTGCGGAACTATGCTCCTCCGGGCGCTGCGTCTTATGACTTCTACCAGTCCCTGCCCGCTCTAAGCCAAGGCAACGTGGCCCAGCAGATCTTCTGGTATACAGCCTTCACAGCCGACATGGTGAAACCACAATCCGAAGGCAACAATACGGTTGATGGCGACGGCAATCCCCTGTGGCGTATGGCCCCAAGCCCTCATGGTCCTTACTGGGAAGAAGGCCAGAAGGTTGGCTATCAGGATGTGGGCTCATGGACTATTCTGAAGTCCACACCAGTGGACCGCGCGAAAGCGGCTTGGCTCTATGCACAGTTCGTTGTCTCGAAAACAGTGGATGTGAAGAAATCTCATGTGGGTCTGACCTTTATTCGTGACAGTTCAGTTAACCACGAGAGCTTCACCGAGCGTGCTCCGAAGCTGGGTGGTCTGGTTGAGTTCTATCGCTCTCCTGATCGGGTGGCTTGGTCACCAACGGGCATCAACGTACCTGACTATCCAAAGCTGGCCCAAATCTGGTGGCAGCAAATTGGGGACGTGAACTCTGGTGCATTTACGCCGCAAGAAGCCATGGACCGTCTTGCTGAAGAGATGGATATTACCATGGCGCGCATGCAGCGCGCTGATGAAGCCCAGAACGTCTATGGCGGCTGTGGTCCTCGCCTGAATGAGGAGCAGGACGCCGAATACTGGCTAAGCCAGCCAGGGTCTCCAAAGGCGAAGCTGGAGAACGAGAAGCCGCAAGGCCAGACCGTCAACTATGACGAGCTGGTTGCTCGGTGGAACGCCAACTAAGGGGTCTCCCTGACCAGCCCGGAAGGTGAGTGGTCCGGGCTGCACTAACGGACCGAGGCTTTATTGCGAGCCTCGGTTCATGTCTCCGACCAACGGAGCGGGTAAAGGTTCACAAGAACATGATCGAACTAAAAGAGATCTCAAAGCGGGTCGGGCAAATCTCGCATATTAAGCCGACATCTCTTGCGCTGCATCCGGGCCAATTCAACGTGCTCTTGGGCGAAACGGGCGCAGGTAAAACATCTCTGATTAAGCTGATGGCGGGTCTGGACCCGGCGGCCTCAGGCAAAATTTACATGGATGGGCAGGATGTAACCAAGCTGTCGACGCAAAAGCGTAATATCAGCTTGGTGCATCAGTTCTTCGTCAACTACCCACACATGACCGTCTTTGAAAATATCGCCTCCCCTCTGCGGGTTGCAGGCATGGCCAAAAGCGAAATCGAAGGACGCGTAGAAGAAGCCGCAAACATTCTTCAACTGGGTCCAATGCTCAACCGGAAGCCGCAAGAGTTGTCTGGTGGACAACAGCAGCGCACAGCTTTGGCACGCGCCATTGCAAAAGAAAGCCGCGCGGTCTTTCTCGACGAACCTTTGGCCAATCTCGATTACAAGCTTCGCGAGGAATTGCGCGAACAGTTACCCGAGCTCTTCTCGGGACGCGGCTCGGTCGTTGTTTATGCAACGTCGGAGCCCGAAGAGGCCTTGCTACTGGGTGGCAAGACCGCACTCATGCAAGATGGCCGAGTGGCTCAGTTTGGAACTACCGCTGACATTTACCGAAACCCGGAAAGCCTGACCGCCGCTCGTATTTTCTCGGATCCGCCAATCAATTCTGCCGAAATCACAAAGGTTGGCTCAGAAGCGCGGTTGGCATCAGGTGAGAGTTGGACCGTTGAGGGTGCTGTCGCTGCACTTGCCGACGGTGTCTACAAGATCGCCATCAGACCACATCACATCTTCCCCAATCCTGCAGCTGGGGCGACGGTCGCACTGAAAGGTTTGGTGCAGGTCACTGAATTGAGCGGCTCCGAATCCAGCGCCCATTTCGCACTTGGCGATGACAGCTGGGTGTCTCTGGCACAAGGTGTCCACCCCTACAAAGTTGGCGAGGCTCACGAGTTTTATATGGATCCTTCAAAGTGTTTCGTGTTCGCCCCTGATGGCTCGATGGTGATCTGATGGCACGTATCACTCTCTCAAACCTTCGCCATTCTTACTATCGGAATCCCAAGGGGCCAGATGACTTCGCGCTGAAAGAAATAGACGTCACGTGGGAAGATGGCGGTGCCTATGCTCTGCTCGGCCCGTCGGGCTGTGGCAAGTCTACCTTGCTCAACATAATATCGGGTCTTCTGACGCCCTCAGAAGGGCGGGTTTTGTTTGACGACAAAGATGTCACCAATCTGCCACCCGACCAGCGCAACATCGCGCAGGTTTTTCAGTTCCCGGTGATCTATGACACGATGACAGTCTACGACAATCTTGCCTTCCCATTGAAAAACCGTGGAGTTGGCGCAAGCCAGATCGACAGTCGTGTCCAAGCGATCGCCGAAATGCTGGATGTCACCGATATGTTGTCCACGCGCGCCGCGCACTTGTCGCCCGACAATAAGCAAAAGATATCCATGGGGCGAGGCTTGGTACGCGATGACGTGAATGTCGTGATGTTCGACGAACCTCTGACAGTGATTGATCCTCATCTGAAATGGAAGCTGCGATCCAAGCTAAAAGAGCTGCACCAACGCGTGCGCGCCACGATGATTTACGTGACCCATGACCAAACCGAAGCGCTGACTTTTGCTGACCAAGTTGTCGTCATGCAAGAAGGTGAAGTCGTTCAGATTGGTACACCGATTGAGCTGTTTGACCGGCCAGCCCATACTTTTGTCGGCCACTTTATCGGCTCTCCCGGAATGAACATTCTCGCGGGCGAATTGAAGGACGGCGGCGCGTTTTTGAACGGGCATAATGTTGCTCTGGAGGGGCCGGTATCTGGCACTGATGGTGCGATTGAGATTGGTGTGCGCCCCGAATTCGTTGAGTTCGGCCCTGGCGGTCTGCCTGCGCGTGTCACAAATATCGCCGACGTGGGTCGCCACAATGTCGTTGAAGCGAGGATCGGAGATATCCCGATCAAAGCGAAAATCGAGGGCGATATTCCCGAAGTAGGATCAGAGGTTGGCGTGATCCTCAAACAAGATCAAACCCGTGCTTATCGAGGTGGATGGCTGGCGACGGAGGCCCAATCATGAAGACGGAAAACCAGAAAGCTTGGTTCTTTGTACTCCCGGTTCTGTTTCTCGTAGCGTTCAATGCCTTGGTACCGATGATGACCGTGGTCAATTATTCGGTGCAGGAGACGTTCGGCGACAATCTGTTCTTTTGGCAAGGACTTGATTGGTTTGAGCAAATCCTGCGCTCCGACCGCTTTCACGCGGCGTTGGGACGGCAGTTCCTGTTTACCTTCATGATCCTGATCATCGAGGTTCCGCTTGGTATCATCATCGCGCTTTCGATGCCGCGCAAAGGCCCCTGGGTACCAGTTTGCCTTGTCCTGATGGCCCTGCCGATGCTGATCCCTTGGAACGTGGTCGGGGCGATGTGGAACATCTTCACGCTGCCCAAGATCGGGCTGCTGGGTTATCTGATGAACGATACCCTCGGCATCACCTATGACATGACGCAGGATCCCCTTGCAGCGTGGATCACGATCATAGTGATGGATGTCTGGCACTGGACCTCGCTGGTGGTGCTATTGTCCTATGCCGGTCTCGTGTCGATCCCGGATGCTTATTACCAAGCTGCAAAGATCGACGGGGCAAGCCCGTGGGGTGTCTTCCGCTACATCCAGTTGCCGAAAATGAAAACGGTGCTGACCATCGCGATCCTTTTGCGCTTTATGGACAGCTTCAACATCTATACAGAACCTTTCGTTCTGACAGGTGGCGGACCAGGCAACTCCACCACGCTTCTGTCGATTGACCTCGTAAAAATTGCGTTGGGACAGTTTGACCTTGGGCCTGCGGCTGCGATGAGCCTGATCTACTTCGCAATCACACTCCTGGTCAGCTGGGTCTTTTACACATTGATGACAAAGGATGACGCGAAATGAGAAAACGCTCCCTCATCCCGATCCTGTACATCGCCTTTTTGATGCTGCCGATCTACTGGCTCGTTGCGATGTCCTTCAAGACAACGAACGAAATCCTCTCGGGGTTCTCGTTGTTCCCACAGACCTTCACACTGGACAATTATCGGACGATCTTCACCGACCCGAGCTGGTACTGGGGCTATATCAACTCCATTATCTATGTGTCGCTGAATACCGTGATCTCGGTGGCAGTTGCCCTGCCCGCAGCATATGCATTTTCGAGGTATCGGTTTCTTGGGGACAAGCAACTGTTCTTCTGGCTGCTGACCAACCGTATGGCACCGGCGGCCGTTTTCGCCCTGCCCTTCTTCCAGCTATATTCAGCCGTGGGTTTGTTCGACACGCATATTGCTGTGGCCCTGGCACATTGCCTTTTCAACATTCCCTTGGCGGTTTGGATTCTGGAGGGCTTCATGTCTGGCATCCCGAAAGAACTGGACGAAACTGCTTATGTAGACGGTTATTCCTTCCCCAGATTTTTCACCAAAATCTTCCTGCCCAATATCAACGCGGGCGTTGGTGTGGCGGCGTTCTTCTGTTTCATGTTCTCCTGGGTCGAACTGTTGTTGGCGAAAACGCTTACTGCGGTGGAGGCCAAGCCCATCGCGGCCACAATGACCAAGACCGCTTCAAGCGCCGGCTATGAATTGGGACTGCTTGCGGCTGCCGGGACACTAACGATCATTCCGGGAGCCATCGTGATCTATTTCGTACGCAACTACATCGCCAAGGGCTTCGCCCTGGGGAGGGTCTGATGTTTAGAACACTGGCGGTATTTTTGATGTCGACGACTGCCTCATGGGCGCAAGGGTGGGGCAATGTCGCGAAAGAGCCCGAGGAGAAAGGCTTTTCCTGGACTGACCCGCTCTGGCCCGACTTCTGGATGGCGTGGACACCGGCGACCTTGTTGGTGTTTGTGGGAATTTTCTCGGCTATGGGGATCATCACCGTGCTGGAGATCAGTCGATGGCGCGACGGTCTTGAAAGGCCGGGTATCCTTGGATTAACCACGACCCTTGGCGATCGCCTTTTTATTTCGCTTCTTGGCTCCGCTTGGATTTTCATCGCGTGGCTGGGGGTTTTCGGAACGCCTTTGTGGATTCCGCTTGGCATTGCCATCCTTTGGGGCGTTTTTTGTTTCTGGAAAGTTTGAAAAATGAATTGGCGACTGTTCGCGGTTGTCGCTAGACTATTTATCAGCCGACAGACCTCGGGACTTATGTGGACACATGGTGCAACAACGTAAAAAACCTAAGCTACTGACTGAGGTGGAGCTGGAATTCATGACAGCTCTTTGGGATTTGGAAGAAGGCAGCGTCAGAGATGTGCTCTCACAGCTCGCTCCGGAACGCGGTCTCGCTTACACATCAGCGGCGACGATCTTGCGGATCCTTGATGAAAAGGGATTTGTCACAAGCAGGAAAAAAGGGAAAACCCTTATCTATAAGCCAGAATTGGCAAAGGACGCCTATCAGACGCGTTCTCTTCAGAACCTATCGGCAAAGCTCTTTGACAACACACCCGCCACGCTTGTGGCGCGCCTTGTTGATGATGCGGGACTGTCGCAGGAGAGCCTAGAGGAAATTCGAGCGCTACTGGATAGGAGATTGAGGGATGCCTCAGGTTAGACCGCTCATAGACGCCTATATAGACGCCAATATCATTTTGATGATCGCCTTTTTGGCGTGGTGCGTTGCGCGCGCGATCTTTAAGAAAACATCCCTGAAACATGACTACGGTCTCCAGCTTCGACTATCTGAAGGCTTTATGCTTGCAGCCGTTATCAGCCCTCTGGTGGCGCTCGGTCTAACACGCGGCATTGACGCGCTGGTGCCCGGCCAATCATTGAATGTCGCAGATATCGCCATCTCACAGTTTCTGAACGGCCGGCTGAGTATGGATGCTGTGCAATTCGAAACCATACTAAGCCTGCGGCAGGACGCTGTGATAGAACTGGCCTATCTCGATGGCGGCTTGGCTCAGGCGGTTGTTGCGCTGTTCATCGCAGGCGTAGCTTTTTATTTTGGCAAGGCATTTATCGGCGCGTGGTCTGTGCGCTCGGTCATCAACAACAGCTACATCTGGCGCCGTTTCGGCCGCCTGGATCTGCGCCTAAGCGACACGATCCGCGTGCCGTTCTCAACGCGAGGTCTCTGGCGGCGACATATCGTATTGCCGTCGGCGATATTGACGGAGCCTGCGAGCCTGAAGATTGCTCTGGCCCACGAGCTCCAGCATATGCGCCGAAATGATACGGAGTGGGAGCTGGCGCTGGTTTTCCTCGAACCACTGTTTTTCTGGAATCCTGCTTTCCGGATTTGGCGCCAGAACATCGCTTTGCTGCGCGAATTGAGCTGTGATCAAATGGTAATCAAACGCCGTCAAGTGAACCCTCATGCCTACGCCAATTGTTTGCTGTCTATGTGCAAGCGCAGTTTCCTCGGGCGCGGCTCTGTCTCGCTCGTGACGCCTGCGGTCCCATTCTTTCAGCTTGGAACCGGCGCGCATGGTCGACGTAACTTGCAGGCGTTGCGTCAACGCGTACTGGCCATTTCGGCACCCAATCCAAATCTGAAGACATCGAAGCTGCTTTTTTGGGTTCCGTTGGTCACTGCCAGCCTTGTTATTGGCGCCAGCGCTTCGGCCATTCAAAGACCTGCTGACTGGAGCCATGATCGACTGATGCTATCGACGGTCGTTAATCTTGAGCGCCTTGAATCGCTCAATACGTCGCTTATTCGCAGTTGGTAGGCACGAAAGCCCAAGTTTTTAAGCGAATCTGAACATGAATGATAAATGAACGCAGCGTTCCCAATGCGTTTAACCAGAATCAGGCATAAGTGTGTCAACGGTCGATCGGAAGCTCCGCAAAGACCACGCAGACACCACGCCCTCCAGTGGTCAGAACGAAGGGAAAGCAATTGAACGGTACGCTCGCACATAAAGCAGCAGTGGGACGCCTTCTGGCGATCCAGGCCGCCGATGTGCAGCAGGTGGGGTCCAAGCCTGTCACCGTTCAACTGCAATCCCCATCCAAGAAAGAATTTCCCTCCATCGAAAGTGTGTTGGCCGCTTTCGATCGCAGCGCCCCTCTGATCAACGCTGCTTAGTTACGACACACACGCCACAACACACCAAACTCAGGGTCGCTTCTCGAAGCGACCCTTTTTTCTTTTCTGAACCGATCGTTCATCCTGCATTCACGTCGAACCTGTTAAGCCTGTTTCCAACATGAAAAAATACTGCCAAATAGCACTTGCCTCACTACTGGCCCTCACGACGTCTGCGTCGGCCGATACAGTCGTGCATGGCACTGCGGGCAGTGACACCTCGGTTTCCAGCGCCACAGTCATTAATCTAAGAGATGCAATGACCAACGTCGCAAATATGCTCGACGGCCAAACGCTTGATGCGCGCGTTATCGAAACCGACCAAGTCTATTACAAAATTCTCGTCAAGACGTCCAAAGGACGGCTTGTCAGTGTCCTCCTCGATGCCCACTCAGGCAAACAGGTTCCAACCAAGTCGACTGCTCAAAAAGACCTCCTACTTGTAGCAGCACCCCCCTCTGAAACTACCTCTGTCACGGCTGCATTGAACGATGTGCTTGTAAATGCCGAAACGACCGCAAGTTACGCAAATGCGCCTGGTCCACGCAGGATTGATGGCAAAGGAAAAGACTAAAAGCAGCCATATTTTCTCCAAATTCGGAGACTAGCCATCGCACCATGAGAATACTCTTGGTGGAAGATGAAGTTGCGATCTGCGAGCAAGTCTCACGGCTGTTGAGGGCCGAGGGACGTGTTGTTGATGTCGCCCATGATGGCGAGGAGGCCTACTTCCTCGGCTCAACCGAACCCTATGACATGATCATCCTCGATTTGGGACTGCCTAAACGGGATGGCGTCTCGATCCTGAAAGACTGGCGGGCAGAGGGTGTGGACACGCCCGTCCTGATCCTGACAGCACGCGACGGATGGTCGGACCGTGTGGATGGGCTCGACGCAGGCGCCGACGACTACATGACCAAGCCATTTCACATGCCGGAACTTGCAGCGCGCGTACGTGCGATGCTGCGCCGCCGTACTGGACAAACCAATCCGATCTTCGAGAAGAACGACCTGGCCTTTGATACTAGAAACGGCCGCGCAACATTCGGCGGCGTACCAGTTGATCTGACGTCGCAGGAGGTCGCCGTTTTGTCGTATCTCGTGCACAACAATGGGCGATTGATCTCTCGAACCGAATTGTCAGAACACATCTATGAATATGATGGCGACCGCGACTCAAACACTATCGCGGTTTTCGTGGCGCGTTTACGCAAGAAATTGGGAAGTGATCTCATCCAGACCATACGCGGTCGTGGGTATATGATCGACGCGGCCTGATGCTGTCGCTCCGTAGACGCGCAATCCTCGGAGGCGCTGTTACGCTGGTCCTGTCCATCGTGATCGGCATGTTCGCCTTGTCGTCCTTCATTGATGGAAAAACACTTGAGCGTTTTGATAGCGGCCTGAATGACCGTCACACACAGCTTGTCGTTGCTCTCTCGACCAGCGAAGGGAACCCAACCCGGCTCAAAGCCAGCTTATTCGACCCAGCCTATAGCACTCCACTCTCCGGCAGATATTGGCAGGTCATGGGACCAAATGGCCAAATCTACACATCGGGCTCGCTCATTGATCAGACGATCCAAATCGTCGGCGCTCCGGTCGGGCAAGTCCTCGATATCACCTCCGCGCAAGGTCCCTACGGAGTCGCTGTTCGCGCAGCGCATCAACGCATCATTCTAGAGGGCGGCCAGATCTGGAACGTGATCGTCGCCAACGATATCGCACAACTCAACGCAGAGCGCGAACGCACCCTACGCAGTTTGCTTCTCGCCTTTGCCCTCATCGGCATGCTGGCCCTTGCTGGTTCAATCTTGCAAACAACCGCAATCTTGCAACCCATCGAGAAACTGCGCCGCGACGTTGCAAATCGGTGGGACCGCAACGAGGATCTTTCGCCCACAGATTATCCCGAAGAGGTTTCGCCCCTTGTGGAGGATATCAACGAACTTCTGGCGCGAAATCATGAGATCGTTGCGCGCGCCCGACGCCAAACCGCAGACCTTGCCCATGCTTTGAAAACACCGTCGGCAATACTAAGGAACGAATTAAGCACCCTTGTCGGTGACGCCGACAAAATTCAATCCGCGACAGATGCTCTGGACCGCCTCGATGCGCAGTTGGGTCGCTCACTGGCGCGTATGCGCGCCGCCAATAGCGCAGCGTCCATAAATCACAGAACCGACCTGTCAGCCTCTATTGCCCGGTTTGTCCGTCTATTCGGCAAACTCGCTGAGCGGGACGGCAAAACGATCGAAAGCCGCGTGACGGATGGCCTTCATGTCCCCCTCGACAAACAGGATATTGAAGAAGTGTTGGGCAACATCTTAGACAACGCTTTGAAGCATTGCGCATCAAAAGTGCGGATAAGTGCTGCGACGACCGAAAACGTGGTGTCGATACAAATTGAAGATGACGGACCCGGCATCCCTCAAACTGCGCAGCGTGAAGCCCTACGCGCAGGCGGGCGGCTCGACCAGTCCAAGCCCGGTACAGGTCTGGGTTTAGCTATCGCCGTCGATCTACTGCACGCTTATGGTGGCGAGCTTGACCTCGCTTCGTCCGATGATCTGGGCGGCCTTGCCGTGCTGATCAAAGTTCCAGCGAATATGGGTTTGAAAGTCGCTTAGCCGATCAGTTCGTCACCGCGATCATCTGTTTCGCCAAAACGCTTGAGAACCGCGGGCTTCGTCCCCTCGTAAACGCGAGCCAAATTTTCGGAAATTCTTTCGTTTTCGCGCTCAAACAAGCATTCGCCCTGTAAGTTAGACGCAACGATGAAGGGTCCCATCTTGTTACATCGGATGACCCACATGGCTTGCGCCAGACCAAGTTCATCCCGCCAATGCACCGCTTCGACGTTCTCGACGCCCCGACCCAGCAACGCGCCCGTACCGTATCCGACCGTCGACAGATAGATTGCACCGTTGGGCACAAAGTAGTCCTTGTAGTCTTTCGACGACATGCCACCTTTGCCGATGATCAGCTTGGCTCCAGTTTTTGCAATCCATTCAGGTAACCATTTGGCAAACCGGAAAGAGGCTGTCGCGGTGACCGCGCCCATGTCGAAGGAGCCATCTTCCCGAATGGCGGCAGCTGGAGAGCAATGAAAATTAGCAGCGCTCTGGCTCGGCAGTTCCATTGGGATATTCGCCTGCTCCTCGAGCGCGCGCATGTAGACACCCTCGCGCGCGGTATACATCAGGCCATCGAGATAGACGATATCGCCCAGCTTCAACTCGGCGATGGCATCAGATGTCGGCGTGGTCGACAGGCGTATCTGGCGCGGCTTCATTCTGCGGCCTCCTTGACTTCATTCCAAGCGACCGTGTCGCGTCGTTGAAACGGAGTGAACCAATCTGGATCGGTACGATATTCGACCCGGCCGTCGGCAAACAGGCGGGCTACAGCGCGCCGGGATGACAAGCAGAATGCGTGGACGGACATCTGCATTCCGCCAGTATGGCAGTAGCCGACTTCAATATTGCAATCGATCACCATGTTTTTGCCGACAAAACCCATCGCGCCCATACCAATCGAGTTTCCAAGCGTTTTGAATTCGTCTTCCAGCTCGGCGATGCGAGGATCAGGGTTTCGCGACCCGACAACGCGCAGAGTCGAGGCCCGTTTACCCAGAACCATGCAGGTATCTTTTGAGCCTCCCAAGCCGATACCGATGATAGCTGGCTGGCAAGCAAGACCACGTTTACCAAAGGCCACAAGCGTATCGAGATAAAATCGCTTTATCCCCTCGATACCGTCGGAGGGAAACAACATGCGATAATCTGTTCCAAACAACCCGCCCTTATGGACCGTAATAAGATCGATCCAATCTCCTTCGGGTTCGAACCCGTATTCGATTTCAGGTGCGCCAATACCCACATTGTTGTCATGGTCCGTGCGCCACAGGGGATGTACCCGATTGGGTCGCAGCGGCACGCCGTTGGTGGCATTTGCGGTGGCGCGTCTAAGAGCGGTTTCAAGCGCGACCGGACCCCCTTCGATCGTCGCGTCATTTGCTATTTTGACATACCAACGCGGGACCCCAGTATCGCCGCACATAGCGCGTCGATCTTCTTTCGCGGCTTCGTAATTCTCTAACATGGCCTGAAGCACAAAAGAGCTGAGATCCCCGTCCTCAGTCTCCGCGGCGGTTTTCAAACCAGCGAGATAATCATCGGGTATCTCGATCGCCGCTTTAGCCATCAGAGCTTCAGCGGTAGATTGGATGAGGTCGATAGAAATCAAAACGCGCCCCTTTCCTGTTGCACTATCATATCTCGGTTAAGGTCGTAGCGCGACCAGTCTGACGATACGGTATCGCCGCCGAAGAACTCGCCGATCAAAGGTGCCAAAGTTACGCCGCTATGGGTAACAGCAACAGATAGTCCTGCGATACCGGGGACGGCTCCGATCAACGGGTATCCATCGCGGGGGATGTGCCTGCTGCGCCGGACGACCTGCTCCACTTCCAACTGCGGGAGCCCTGGGAACATCCGCTGAATTTCGTCTATGGCTGTCTCAACGGCGAGATCAGCGGCATCCTTAGCGGTTTTGGCGAGCGAGCTTGCAATCATAAATCGACCCGATGCGTCCTGCCAGAAATCCAATGACGGGCTCGCAAAAATCGGTAATGCCACACGCTTGGTGAGTTTTGTTTGGATCAAGACGCCGGGGCTAGCCCGAACGGACAGATCAACATTGAAGGGCTTGAGCAAGTCTGCCGATCCAAGTCCGGCAGCCACGATGACCCGATCAGTCGTCAGCTTCTTTCCATCGGACAGAACCACGCCGGCTATACGCCCCGCCTCGGTTAGCATGGTCGCAACATGCCCCTTCTGGAACACGGCGCCCTGACTTATGGCGGCGTCACGAAACCACTTTACCAAACTCGCGGGATTACCCGCGCCTTCGCCCTTTACATACAGCGCAACCTCAGGGGGACTGGCGAAATCGGCTACGGAATTTTTGAATTCACTCTGTCCGAGCAGGCTGACCTCCAACCCCAAATCTCGAAGAAAGTCCGCGTGGGCCTCATGGCCCTTGTTCTGAGTGCCCCAAATCAGGGTGCCTGGAAAGGTGGCCGGAAGCGACGGGTGATCATTGGCCAAGTTGTGCCATGCTCTGAGGGACTTGGATCGAAGCCGAGCGTAGTCGGGATCTGACGTCGATGAGACATTGATCCAGGCCAGCGAACCCAAAGAAGTTTGAGTCGACGCATCAGCGCTGTCGATGCAGGTAACGACGTGACCATTTGCTGCGAGTTGGCGCGTGATCGCTACCCCCACGATACCAGCACCGACTACCAAGGTATGCCCAGTGGTCACTGGGCGGCGACCAGCGTGTCTGGTTCCCCATCCGGTAAAATCGTTTCTCCGGGCCGAACGATTGAGAAATCGACTGGTGCGCGCGAGACGCTGATCCCATCAGCGTTTTGGCGCGCGACTGTGAAGTAAGAGCCGTCCAGATCGCCGGGGTCCGGTCGATCTTCGCGGTAATGTGCACCACGGGAATTGTCCCGTGCGAGAGCCGCTTTGGCGATGACCTCAGACACGTCGCAAAGCGAACGCATGTTCAGCCAATCGTGCCAAGTCAAGTTAAACGCCAGATTGTCGGAAGCAACGCCGACCGTCATTAGCTCTTCAGAAATGTTCGATAAGCGTTCCAAGCCCCTGCGCAGACCAGCCTCGGTACGCATGACCCCCACATCCTCCCACATTGCTTCCTGCAGAGTTTGACGCAGGGGTTGGACCAAATCTGCTTTCAAACTGAGTGGATGACGAGCACGGTCGATTTCAGCTAATAACACATCTCCGTCAGGGTCGCGCAGGCTTTCCATCTTGCGGATATCTGCGCCCATCACATCCCCTGCAATGCCGCCATAAACTGTGGAGTTTGCAACGCCGTTCCCCCCAAGCCGGTTGGATCCATGTGCGCCGCCAGCGTCCTCGCCTGCAACATATAGACCCTCAAGGGCTGTCCGGGTATCGACATCTACAACCACGCCGCCCATGAAGTAATGCGCGGTGGGGACCACTTCCACCAAACCGCCAGCGAGATCAAAACCACTATCGGCGCAGCGCTTGACCATACCTTTGAACTTCGAGCGAACATTTTCGGCCCCGAGATGGGCCATTGAGATGAAAACACCTTCCTGCTCGGGGTCATTGTTCTTGCGCATCTCATCGAAGATACCTCGACTGACGACATCACGGGTCGCGCGCTCACCTTTTGCGTCGTAGTCGAACATGAAGCGTTGACCAGCATGGTTCAAAAGTTGCCCGCCCGCACCGCGCAATCCTTCTTCCAACACAGTACCAGTCATACGGGTGTGATCCCCGGCAAGCAGGCCCGTTGGATGAAATTGCACCATCTCCATATCGCGCAGTTCGAGACCTGCTCGGAGTGCCATGGCCAAGCCGTCCATCGTCTTGTCACCTGACGGCGTATGGTAGCGGTACATTGTCGGGCCACCGCCCGTCGCCATCAAAATGGTCTTGGCGCGAACAAATCGCAAACCACCTGTGCGCATATCGATCATCAGAACACCTGACAGCGCCGAGCCGTCTTTGCTTGGGATAAGACCGATTGCGCGATGCTCTTGAAGTTTTTCCACTGGCTGCGCCAGAACTTGTTCCATGAGCCGGTTGATGATTTCGATGCCCGTCAAGTCGCCCTTGTGAACCGTTCTGTCCGCTGTCTGCCCCGCAAAAGCCTTCTGGTGCAGCGAGCCGTCTGTGTTGCGGTCGAAAAAACAGCCAACCTCGTTTTCGAGTTCATGGATGCGCACAACGGCTTGTTCGCAAAGACGCCAAGCCATGTCCTGATTGGGAAGCCATTTGCCCCCTTGGATGGTGTCCATGAAGTGCCGCTCGACGGTATCGCCGCCACCCAGCGCGACGTTGTAGCCCCCCTGCACCATACGGGTGCAACCGCATTTGCCGATCAGGCCCTTGACGGCGATTGTAATCTTTGTGCCCTCAGGAGCTGATTGCTGCGCATGAAGCGCCGCAAAAAGACCCGCGCCACCAGTGCCGAGGATCAGGATATCGGTATCGTGGCGTGCAATTCGCATCAGATCGCCTTCAGAAAAAACGTGCCGGACACAAATATCGCCAATGCGATTGAGGTGGCCGCCATGGTTTTCTGGCCAGATGACCAACCGAGACGTTCCAACGCCATCAATCTGAGTCCCCCAAACGCATGCAGCGCCAACAGAAACACCAGCCCGAACTCGGCGACTTTGACAAAGGGTAATTCGGTGAGGGTCAAGACTCCGTCCAAACCTTCCGCGCCACGAAGGGCCATGCCCAGCACCCAAAAATGTAGCGGCAGAAACAAGGCCAACGCGAGACCGGACACGCGATGGGCCACGAAGGCAATCCATAATGGATGCGCGCGGGCCTTCATGCCAACGTGACCGCGAACGTGGCTTGCAGGCCCAGTGCCGCAAGCCCCAAAGCAATAACGATAGTCAGGACGCGCAAAGAGGATCCGACAACGCCGAGCCATTCGTGTGCTACAACTCGCACGCCGATCGCAGCATGGACGGACACCGCCAAGACAAAGCTTCCGTAGAAAAGAAACCAAAATACGGACCCTTGCGTGCGGCCTAGAATCTCTGCCGCTGTCAGGCCGCCTTGGATCGCATATATCATGGTTGCGATATGGCCTATGACCAGCGGGATCATTATCAAAGCGGTGATGCGTTGGAGCATGTAGAGGCGCAGATCAAGCATTTCGCTTCCACCAATTCTTGACCGTTTCCCGTTTGAGATTGGCGATAGCGGACAGCGGATCCAGCTCGTTTGGACAATACTGCGTGCAACTTCCGATGGAGTGACAGTTGTGGCACCCGCCAGTCCCCGAAATCGCTGCAAGGATGTCCTCGCGACCGCTGTCTTTCTCGTCTTTGATCAACGTCCACGCGCGTTGCAGCGCCGCTGGCCCCAGATAATCGGGATTGCCGGCTACCGTATCGCAAGCGGCGTAACAGACAGCACAATTTATACATTCGATGGCCGTGTTTGCTGCCACACGGTCCGCACTTTGCATATCGACAGGGGCCATCAGATCATGACGATCAGCGCTTGGATGATGGTGCGCCTCAGCAGCAGTCCATTTGTCAAAGAATGGATCCATATCGGTTGCAAGATCTTTCACAACCGGAAGGTTTCTGAGCGGACCAATCTTTAGCTCTCCGTCCCGCGCAACTTTGTTGACATGCGTACGGCAGGTCCAGCGTGGCTCATCATTGACCATCATCGCGCATGAGCCACACATCCCCACCCTGCACGCAAACCTGTAGCTGAGCGTCGGGTCAGCATTGTGCTGTATCCATGAGACGATATCGAGAACGGTCTGGCTGTCATGTTGCGGCACCTCGAAGGTTTCGAACTGGCCAGCATCTGCGCCACGCCAAACCGAAACTTTCAACTGCCTTTCAGCCTTTTGCGACGACATTCACATCTCTCCCTGCTCGCACTTTAGCTATGCTTCAATGCGGCGGGAAGAGAAGAGTTCAGGGGGCGACAGGCGCGCCCGTATCCTTCGATTTCTGCGCAGCATCGGCGATGCGCTGCGCCGCCAATCCGTCCCTGATCGACGGCGTCGGCATCTGTCCGTTGGCGATGCAATCGATGAAATGCGCCATCTCGAGGCGATATGCTTCTTCGTAGCGCTCAAGGAAAAAATGCTTTGCCGGTGCACGCCGAAAGCCTGCCTCCGTCGCAATCTCTACAGCGTTTTCCAACTTGTTCTCTGCCCGCAACAGACCTTTCGCCCCATGCACCTCGACGCGCTGATCGTAGCCATAAGACGCCCGACGGGAGTTCGATATCTGACAAATCTTCCCGGAAGTCGTGGTCAGAACAACCGCAGCTGTGTCGACATCTCCGGCCCGCCCGATCTCTGGATCTACAAGTGCGGAGCCTGTCGCATAGACGCTAACGGGTTCCTCACCCAACAAGAACCGCGCCATATCAAAATCGTGGATCATCATGTCCCGAAAGATTCCGCCAGAGCTTTTGACGTAGCTGATTGGCGGAGGCGACGGATCGCGAGAGAGGATGGTGACAAGTTCGACATCGCCAATTTCGCCATCCGCGATGCGCGACCTGATCGCTGCAAAATTGGGATCAAATCTGCGGTTGAAAGCGGTCAGAAATGGTACACCCGCTGCTTCGACAGTGGCCATGCACTCCTCAATGCGCGCGACTGACATGTCGACCGGCTTTTCACAGAAGATGGCTTTTCCTGCTTTGGCCGCTGCCTGTATCAGATCGAAATGGGTGTCAGTTGGCGTGCCGATAACGACTGCATCGATATCCGGTGACCCAATGATTTCCAGACTGTCGCGAAGCTCTGAACCCGTTTTCTCGGCGAGCGCTTGACCGGCCGCAGACACCGCATCCGAAACAGCTACGATCTTTGCACCTTCGAGCGACTGGATCGAACGCGCGTGAACTTGCCCTATCCGACCGCACCCAAGAAGTCCAATTCCCTGCATGTCAGGCTCCTTTGAAATTAGTCAGGACCTGTCTGGTCGCTGCTACAAGCGGCTGATGAGTGTCTTTGAGTATCTGTACCCGATCAAACCGATCAGGATCTGTGTTTACGGCGTCTCGCAATGCAGAGCCAAAGGCCATGCGCAATTCCGTACCGATATTGAATTTGCATATACTGGAGGTCTGCGCCAAGTTTTTACGTTGCGCGACAGGCACACCAGATCCCCCATGAATAACCAGCGGAACCTCTGTTACAGCTTCAATGGCACGGATGCGATCAACATCAAGGCCGCCTTCCTTGTCTTGCTGCAGATGCACGTTACCGACCGATATTGCCATTGCGTCGATGCCCGTGTCATTGGCAAACATGGCCGCCTCCTCTGGATCGGTTCCGGCGGAATTTTCTCCATTGGCGTATCCTACAAATCCGATTTCGCCTTCACACGAAATACCAGCTTTCCGGGCAAGTTCAGCGATGGCAGCGGTTTCGTCGATGTTCTGGGATAGTGGCTTTCGCGACCCGTCATACATGAGCGACGTGAAACCGCTATCCAACGCCTCGCGGCAATCTTCAAAGGAATAGCCATGGTCAAGATGGGCCACCACCGGGACGCTTGCGGCCTCTGCCAAATGGCGAAACATCTTTCCAAGTATGGGTAAGGGTGTGTGCTCGCGGCAAGACGGTCCTGCCTGCAGAATGACTGAAACGCCCTCGGCTTCAGCGGCCTCAACATAGGCGCGCATATCTTCCCAACCCAGTGTCACCAGACCCGCAACGGCATAGCCGTTCTTCAGCGCTGGCTGAAGCACCTCAGATAGTGTCGCGAGGCTCATTTGAACTTGGCGACCATGTCCATGATGCCAGGGATCGTATGTAACTGCTCGGCATGGGTCGGCTGGAAATACTGCACAAGGCTGCGTTGGCTCAAGCCACCGAGAATTGTGAAGTAATACATTTCATAACCCGGAAGAACAGCGCAGGGATGGTAGCCTTTATCAAGACAGATCGTAGAGCCATCCATGATGTGGTAGGCATCGCCCGGCTTATTGTCTTCGCGCTGCAACATCTGAACACCCGATCCGTAGTTGGGGCGGAAGCGGAAGTTATACGTTTCATCGTGTCGTGTTTCATCAGGCAGGCGATCTGTGTCATGTTTGTGCGACGGAAATCCCGACCAACCGCCCTGACCAACAGTATAAAGTTCGGAGACCAGCAACCGACCCACCTGGTCTTTTTGTTTCTGACCCAGAATATGTTTGATTTTACGGTGGGTCTTGGTGTCGTCCGACCCATATTGCACCAGATCAAGCTCGTCCTTGCGAACGGCGAAAGGTTTCAGAACGTCGTCGAACTTGGCACCCGCGACGAATACCTCACAATCGGACGCGGCGCTGATGCCGGCTTTCGCGCCGGTCGGCACGTAGACGCCCTCCGGCTCCCCATCCCAAACATCTTCGCCACGCCCCCCTAGGGCTTCAGCCTGAAACTCACCCACGCCGACATCAATGGTGCCTGTCGCGGGCACGATGCAGGTTTCATACCCGGCCACGTCGTAGTCGAAGCTCTCACCCGCCTTTAGTTTGACGATATTGAAATAATTCAATGGAACCAAAGCGTTGTTTGGCTCAACAATTGGTTCGTTTTTGTTGTCGAAGGGTGGGATATGCATCGGCTATCCTTTTGATGGATCGGTTGGACCCGGATGGGTCATAAGAAAATCTTCGAGTTGTGTCAGATCAGGAAGGGCTGGAGCGCAGCCCGGCTTACCAACGACGATTGCTGCGCATGCTGATCCACGCAGTATCGCGTCATCAAGGTCATAACCGGCTGCTATGGCGGCTATCAGACCAGCCATGAAGCTGTCCCCTGCCCCAGTCGGTTTGAGAGCATCAACCTTGTAAATGCCAGTGCGCGTTTCGCTGTCACCTTGATAGGTTATCGCCCCTTCCGGCCCCATCTTGTAGATCACGACTTCTGCCGAATTGTGCGCAAGCTCTTTTGCCTTGCCCAAACCTTTAGCCACATCGCCGGCCATAAAGCCAAATTCTTCATCATTGCCGACAATCATGTCAGCCAGCGCACCCGCTTTTGACAGGACCTCCTCCGCAACTTGCGGGGATGGCCAGGAATATGGGCGGTAATCGACATCAAAAATTATCGGCAGTCCGGCCTTTTTTGCGAGATCGAATGCGTGAAAAGCAGCGGATCGCGATGGTTCTGCCGCAAAGACAGTGCCAGCCGTGATCAGGGCACCGTATGCCGCGTAGTCCACTGCTTCGACATCCTCGACGGTCATTTGAAAGTCGGCGGCGCCGTTCCGGTAGATAACAGACTGGTGTCCATCCAGTAAGGTCTCGTAAACGGCGAGCGAATTGCGTGCCTCGCCACCCACCGATTTAACATGACGCCGATCAAGGCCGTATTTGTCCAACTGGTTTAGACAATATCGTCCAACGCTGTCGTCACTGACAGACGTAACCAGCGCGGCCTTACCGCCAAAACGGCAGATACCAGCACCAGTATTGGCCGCTGAACCGCCAAGTCCGGAGTGAAACACCTCCGCCTCTTCCGTCTTGGTTCCGGGCGGGTGTGGAAAGAAGTCCATGCCTGCCCGACCGATGATCAGAAAATTGTTCTGGCGGATGCCATCCACAAGGTTGCTCACCTCAGACACCTCGCCTTTGTCGTGTCCGGGTCGCTTCCCAGTCTTCATGAGCTATCCGAATTTTCTCATTGTCACTGACTTGAGGTGTTCCGACCTCCCACCAGGTATGGCCCTGTGTGGTCCAGCCTTCGTACGGGTCGACCTGCATCACGATAATGCTGGTTTTGTCTGCGTTCTTTGCTGCTTGAAACGCGGTGGCAAGTTCGGACGGATTGCTAACGGTTACGGCGTTCGCGCCCATTGCCTTGGCATGGGCTTCGAAGTCGACGGCAAACGCCTCTGGGATCGTTGGCGCGTCGGACAGGAGGTTATTGAAGCTTTCATTCCCGGTGTTGTTTTGCAGCTTGTTGATGACGGCGAAGCCCCCGTTGTCCAGCACCAGAACAATCATCTTTTTCTGGCTGAGCACCGAAGAGTAGATGTCGGAATTCATCAACAGATAGGACCCGTCGCCGCAGAATACGATTGTGTCTTGGTCTGCCTCGCGCTCCGCTTGCGCGATGCGTGCGCCCCAGCCACCGGCAATCTCGTAGCCCATGCAGGAAAAGCCAAATTCCACATCGACAGTTCCGATATCCAACGTCCGCCAGTTTGCGGTGACCTCGGCTGGTAGCCCGCCTGCGGCAGCCACGACGCGGTCACGTGCGTCACATAGTTCATTCACAACGCCGATGGCTTGCGCGTAGGAATTGGGCCGGTTGCCGGGTTTGACGTTCTCGGCAACGTACTCATTCCACTTTGACCGCTCTGCCTGCGCATGCGAGGTCCAGTCCGACGGCGCGCGATAGCCCTCCAAGCCCTTTGTCAGAGAGACGAGGCCATGTTTGGCGTCACCAATCACCGGCAAAGACATGTGTTTTTGTGCATCGTGACGCGCGAAATTCAGACCAATGAACTTGGCCTCTTTGGAAAATGCCGTCCATGACCCGGTGGTGAAATCCTGCAGGCGTGTCCCGACCGCTAGAATAACATCTGCCTGCTCGGCAATTGCATTTGCGGAATCTGAGCCCGTTACGCCGACTGGTCCGATATTCAACGGATGGTCCCAGAGCATGTTGGCCCGTCCCGCTATGGTCTCAACCACGGGTATGTCGCTGGTTTCAGCCAAGTCGGTCAGTTCCTGAACGGCGTCGGCATATTGCACACCGCCGCCCGCAATAATCATCGGGCGCTTAGCTGATCGAAGCAGGGCAATCGCCTCCTCGACCTCCCGTGGGTCCGGCAAAGGTTGGCGGATGCGGTAAACCTTCTTGGCGAAGAAGGACTTGGGATAATCATAGGCCCAGCCCTGAACGTCTTGCGGCAGACCAATGAAGGCCGGACCGCAATCAGCGGGATCCAACATTGTGTTAAGCGCTGCAGGCAATGACTGAACGATCTGAGCCGGATGGGTGATGCGATCCCAGTAGCGGCTGACTGATTTGAACGCGTCATTCAGGCCGATGGCCGGAGAGTTGAAGTGTTCAAGCTGTTGCAGAACGGGGTCGGGCAGACGCGTCAGGAACGTGTCGCCACAGAGCATCAGAACCGGTAGCCGATTGGCATGAGCCAAGGCCGCTGATGTCAACAGGTTGGATGTCCCCGGACCCGCCGATGCGGTGCAGAACATAAACCTGCGGCGCAGCCATTGCTTGGTGTATCCGGCCGCGGCAAAGCCCATGCTTTGCTCGTTTTGACCGCGGTATAATGGTAGCGCTTCACGGTGCTCGTAGAGTGCTTCGCCCAGACAGGGTACATTTCCGTGTCCGAATATGCCGAAACCACCACCGCAAACGCGATGCTCCACCCCGTCAATCTCGATATATTGATTGGCAAGCCATTTGATGATGGCCTGCGCGGTCGTCATGCGAATGGTATCAGGTTCAGTACTCATCGCGACGCGACCCCTCCCAGGATTTTTGAGCGCTCCCACAGAAATCATCTTGCGAGATTTCGATTCTCAAGATACTGATTTTGCAACCGGTTGCAAACATATTTCCGCGGGAGGATTGCGAATGGCCGAGATTGGGATCGGGATCCTTGGCGGCGGGTATATGGGCAAAGCGCATTCCGTTGCGATGTCTGCGGTTGGTGCGATCTTCGATACATCGCTCAGACCCAAACTGGAAATGATCTGCACCTCGACCGCTGACAGCGCCGAACGTTATCGCAAGGCCTATGGCTTCAACCGCGCAACCGCCGACTGGCAGGTCCTCGTCGAAGATCCGAAGGTGGAAGCGATCATCATCGCAACACCACAGGAAACCCATCGCGAGATTGCTGAAGCGGCCTTTGCGTTTGGCAAACCTGTCATGTGCGAAAAACCAATGGGGTTGGGCTTGGATGACGCCACAGCAATGGTTGCGGCGGCTGAAGCCTCGGGATGCGCCAATATGGTGGCTTATAACTACATCCGGACGCCAGCATCGCAGTTTGCCCGCAAACTGATTGCCAACGGGGAGATCGGCCAAATCACCTGGTTTCGCGGTGAGCATACGGAAGATTTCTATGCGGACCCTACCGCCCCCGGCACGTGGCGGATGCATGGTGATGCCAACGGCTGCATCGGCGATCTGGCGCCCCATATCTTCAATGCCGCGCGCGCACTTATTGGCCCCATCGCCGAGCTGAGCGCCGTCGTCGAAACTGTGCATGAAACCAGAGGCGGCGAGATCGCAACCAACGATGATCAGGTGCAGGTCATGTGCCGGTTCGAAAATGGCGTGCATGGCCATCTGTTCGGCAGCCGGATCGCGACCGGCCGCAAGATGGGCTATGCCTATGAAATTACTGGAACAAAAGGAGCCATTCGGTTTGATCAGGAAGATCAGAATGCGATCTGGCTCTATCGCGCAGAAGGCCCGGAGGCCGAGCGCGGCTTTCGCAAGATCCTGACCGGTCCTGCGCATCCAGACTATCTGCCATTCTGTCAGGGTCCGGGACATGGCACGGGCTATCAGGATCAGATCATCATCGAAGCGCGGGATTTTCTGGAAGCCATCGCCACAGGCGACCCCGTTTGGCCGACATTCCGCGAAGGGTTGGAAGTGCAGCGCATCGTGGCCGCTGCGCGCGCATCAAGTGAAACGCGAAGCTGGCAAAACGTCAGCGATTTCTGAGGATTACGACTATGACGATACGCATCGGCAATGCGCCCTGCTCATGGGGTGTGGAATTCGCAAATGATCCACGCAACCCGGAGTGGCGGACGGTTCTCAAGGAGAACGCGGCGGCTGGCTACAAGGGGATCGAGTTGGGTCCTGTCGGGTTCATGCCTGAAGACCCTGCCCTGCTGTCAGAGGCCCTGGATGAGTTTGGCCAAGAGCTGATCGGTGGCGTGGTTTTTCGACCGTTCCACGATCCCGACGCGTGGGACGATGTGATGGATGGGTCCGTGCGGACCTGCAAGGCTCTGGTCGCGCATGGTGCGCAACACCTTGTTTTGATTGATTCAATTTCACCAAGACGCGCGCCTACCGCCGGGCGTGCCGATGAGGCCGAACAAATGGATCAAGCAGAATGGTCAGCCTATCGCGACCGTATCGCCACCATCGCGAAGATGGGCGCCGAGGAATTCGGGCTGACCGTCGGCATCCATGCCCACGCGGCGGGGTTCATGGATTTTGAGCCTGAGCTGGAGCGCCTGTTGGACGAGGTGGATCAGACGATCCTGAAGATCTGCTTTGATACAGGCCATCATTCTTATGCCGGTTTTGATCCCGTTGCCTTCATGAAGCGGCACATGGATCGAATTTCCTATATGCATTTCAAAGATATAGACCCCAAGGTGAAGGCTGATGTGATCTCCAATCGCACCGGCTTCTATGACGCCTGCGGGCAAGGCATCTTCTGCAATCTGGGGGATGGCGATGTTGATTTCCCCGCGGTGCGTCAGGTGCTTCTGGACAGCGAATTTGAGGGTTGGTGCACGGTCGAACAGGATTGCGACCCGACACTGGATCCCGACCCGCTGGGAGATGCAAAGCTCAACCGCGCCTACCTTGAGAGCATCGGTTTCGCTTGATCAAAACGGTGTAGGTTTTCTGTAGTTCTTTCGTAGTTTTTCCGTAGCTACACGCGTCATACATTGGGGCATCGAAACACCCCACCCTGAGGAGGATACATCATGGCGAAACTGAATTGGGGGATGATCGGGGGCGGCAAGGGCAGCCAGATCGGACCGGCTCACCGACTAGGCGCACAAGCGGACGGGTTGTTCACATTGGCAGCGGGGGCGCTTGATCACGACCCCGATGCGGGGCGTGCCTATGCGCAGGAGTTGGGTGTGGCCGACGACCGTGCCTACGGCAATTGGCAGGAGATGCTGGAGGGCGAGAAGAACCGCGACGACCGGGTCGATCTGGTGACAGTTGCCACGCCGAACGCCACCCATTTCGAGATCACCAAGACCTTTCTGGAAGCCGGGTTCAATGTGTTGTGCGAGAAGCCTATGACGATGACGGTCGAGGAAGGCGAAGAGATCGTGAAGGTCGCCAAATCTTCCGGCAAGATTTGTGCGGTGAACTATTGCTACTCGGCCTATCCGATGGTGCGCGAGATGCGCGATATGGTGCGGCGTGGAGAGGTTGGAAAAGTGCGCCTTGTGGTGGCTAATTTCAGCCACGGCCATCATGGGGATGCGGGGGACGCTGACAATCCGCGGGTGCGCTGGCGCTATGACCCAGCGATGGCGGGTGTCTCTGGCCAATTCGCGGATTGCGGCATTCATGCGCTGCATATGGCAAGTTTCATCGCGGACGATCAGGTGCGCACATTGTCTGCCGATTTCGCCTCGACCATTGCCAGCCGGGTGCTGGAAGATGATGCGATGGTCAATTTCCGAATGGAGGGTGGTACCGTCGGGCGGCTCTGGACATCATCCGTGGCCATCGGGCGTCAGCATGGCTTCGATATTCAGGTCTTTGGTGAGACGGGCGGGATGCGCTGGGCGTCCGAGCAGCCGAACCAAGTGTATTACACGCCTGTCGGTGGCCGGACGCAGATCATGGAAAAAGGCGAAGGCGGGCTGTCTTCGGAGGCGACCCGACTGAGCCGCGTCGCGATTGCACATCCCGAGGGCTTCCCGCTGGCCGTGGCAAACATCTATGTCGATCTTGCCGCTGCGATTAAGGGCGAGATGCGGGACGGCCTGCCAACGGCGGAGGACGGGTTGAGGTCAATGGCGGCTGTGCATCAGGCCGTGGCGTCAGCCAAGGCCGACGGCGCATGGGTCGATGCCAGGCCCCCGAGTTTACGGTGAGATTGCGGGTTTGCGGACAATTCTGCCGTTCGATCGTTGTCGTATCGTTCATTCCTCGATACGGTCTTTGTGTCTATCAGTGGAAAAAAGCATGGGGACTTTAACAATTGCTACTTCTCTCGCATTGCTCGGCGCAACCTGCGTCATGGCCGAGGAACGATCCACGATAACCATGAAGACGTTTTCTGTCGTATCGAAAATCGCTCCACCTCCTTGGGCGACAGGCCGGGACTTTGGTGAGCTTTTTCGGGATGAAGGAACTACTACGTCCGGTCATAAATTCTTTATCTGGGAGGCAATTCCAAGCGGAGAAAAATTTGATAACTGGACAAGGTTATATGCAATAACCGCCGAAAACCCTTCGAATGGTGAGATTGACGACTACGTGAATGGCCAAATCAATAGGTTCAGCGAGGCCTGTTCTGATGTTGCGGTCCAGTTTTCCGAAACTACTCCTCCAAACCAAAAAATCTTCATAGTCTACTGCGAGGCGTACAAGGATCGACCTGAGCTTGGTGAAGTCGCGTTCTTAAATATGCAATTAGTTAATCAAACTTTGGTAAAGAACTATCTGCACATCCGCGGGCCTAAGTTTCAGATCCGAAACGCATCTCATGCCCCGTTTCCAATGGAGCAAATGCGTGATGCAATCTACCGTGTCGGGCAACTAAAGCTAATGCCGCTTCCGGACTGACGTTCGCCATTGTCCACTTTGGGCTCTAAGCGGACGAAGTTGCCGTTCGCTGCAATTGATCGGTCCACGCTGCATCTGCGCAACGTTCCTCAGGTCGGATAGAGAGCGGACATTCGCTATGCTCTTAGATCAATGATAAGGCCTTAAAGAAAGCGTCATCGGCGGTCTGCTTGGATATCAACGCGGGGGCTTACCTGACAACGGCTCGATTTTCTACAAGCAAACTGGGGCATCCTACCGCAACACTTCGTGCGAGGATGCCCCTGAACCCATTCAGTTTCCTGAAGCTTCGGCGATCCCTTCAATGGACCGGCGACGATTGGGCGAAATAACAAGCGCCGCTTGGTAAGACGAGACAGCAGACTCAGCGTCATTGATCAAGCGCTGCATGTCGCCAAGTTGTTCGCGGATAGGAAGAACATGGCTTGGCGTGACAGGAGCCTTTCCAACGGAGTCCTCCACATCAGCAGCGGCCTGCATCATCGCAAGCGCGTTGGAGTCGCCGGATTCGTACGCCTGCCACGCTTCGATGGCCCCACGTTGTGCGCCAGCAAGCGTGACCCAGTACTTCATTCCACGATCATTCATCGTTTCAGAAAAGTCAGCGAGACGGGCCAGAGCTGTCTCGACGCCCTTCGCATTGCCGCTTCGCGCGACACCAATGCCTTGCGCGAAGGCCACAATGGCAAGTGCATGCGGGTAGCGTCCCCATTCCAGACCTTCATAGGGAATGTCCGGCAATGCCGCAGCGGCTTCCCAATCTTCCTGCTCCAACGCAAGCCGGGCTGGCGCGGCTGCCACGGCATAGGCCGTTCCAAACACATCTTGCATGTCAGCCGTGCTGAGCAAGGTCGCAACTGTTTGGGACGCTTCTTCCACTTCTCCCATCTGCAACAAGGCATAGGTCAGGTAGTCAAGCGCGTGGGGGTAATGGTTAGAGACCGTCCCACCAATCATCGGCTGAGCAAGTACTGCCGCAGCAGATCGGCGGTTGAGGTCCGCGGCCTCTTCCCATCGACCAAGCCGCGTCATGATGTGGGACGGCATATGAAGCGCGTGGGGGTTCTCGGGTGCGAGTTCCAGATAGGCCTGAACGAAAGGCAAAGCGGCTTCCGCTAACGGCGGATGATCGTAGGCATGGATCAGATAGTGCAATGCTCCGGGGTGCTGCGGAGCCTTATCGTGCAGCCTTTCCAGCAGCGCGCCGGCCTCCCTCTGAAGCTCTAGCGACCTGTCACCTGGCGATGCAATCGCCAGCGTGGCCAAAGCTGCGAACGCAGCCGCATCGTCATTGTCAGGGTAGTCCGCGTAAATCTGGCGTTGGGCCTCTGCCCAGGCAGCTTTTCTCTCTGGATAGGTCTCAAGACTCGGGTCGTAGAAGGTTGACGCGGCGGCCAGGTAAGCCTCTTCAAGCGCGGTACCAGCATCAAGCCCGGCGGCCTGCTCAATTGCGGCCAAGCCTTTCTCGCGCTCGGGAGGCGATTGAATGCCGGGCCAAAGCGGATGAAAGTTGCTCATCGCAATTCCCCACTGTGCCATTGCGCAACTTGGGTCCGTTTCAGCAGCCGCTTCAAAACGGGCGCTGGCCATCTGATACATCATGTGGTGCAGAAGCAGCGTGCCCTCAGACACGATGTTTTGGGCAGATGGGGCGCAGCTCGTTGGGAAATCAATCTGGCCCAGCTTGGAGGTATCCGCGTGCGCCGCAAAAGCTCCCATCGATAGACTCAATGCAATTGAACCAGCAAGAATTGGATATTTCATAGTCTGTCTCCTTGTTTTTTGCTCAAAGCTGCGTCTTCCAAATCCTCCTGACAAACGAGATTGCTTTAGCACTTGGGCAAGTTAAACTTGTGTCAAATGTCTGAACGCCTCCCATCTCTGAAGGCCTTACGCACGTTTGAAGCCGCTGCCCGACACCGGAGCTTTGCAAAGGCTGCAAGCGAGTTGGCCGTGACACCTGCCGCTGTAGGGTTTCAAATCAGGCAGTTGGAAGACGACCTTGGCGGGGCGTTGTTTCTGAGAAAGCACCGCGCGGTTGAACTCACTTCTCGCGGGCGTCAATTATCAACTGAATTGGGCCCAGCATTCAAAGATATTGAAAATGCGTGGAGGGCGGCGCAATCGCCGATGGAACAGTCGCGCCTCAACGTGACCGGCCCGACACGGGCACTCCAGGATTGGATTTTGCCAGGCGTTTCGAGAGCCGAAAGAGACATCGATCTGCAATTTTCGTGGGATATGACCAAGGAAATGCGCGACTTGGCAACAGGTCAGGCTGATCTGGCCATACGCTGGGCAAGGGAGCCAACGTCAGACCTCCATTGGGAACCATTGCTTCGGACTTGGTTCACACCACTCCTCAGGCCAGATGTGGCGCGATACGTTGAACATCCCCAAGATCTTTGCCAGGCTGGCTTGATCGGGGTGGACTATCGTGTCGATGAAAGCGAGCAAGAGACAATGTGGTCCGCTTGGCATCGCCTGAACAACCTTAAGACGCCTTCAGAATTCGCGCTTAACTGCACGGATACTGCAAGTGCTGTAGAGGTGGCGGTATCCACTGGGCACGCGGCTATAGCTGGTTCGTTCTTGGCGCTTGAGCATCTAGAAGACGGTAATCTTGTCGCCCCGTTCGAGACTGCCGTTGCACCATTTTCCCGATTCTGGTTGGTATGCCGAAAAGGAACTGAAAGCACCGATAGCTACCGATGGTTTCTTGACGCTGCCCGAGAAAGTGGTGAGCGGATCAACGGTTTTGCAGCGCGACTGCGTGTCTATCATCCCGATGGAAGTGAGGCGGCCCTGCTATGACGGCACGCGCTCCCCTACCGTACATGCGCCTCTCGGCTGTAAAACGAAACCCAAGCTTTTCGGCACCGAGACAACGGTTCAACCAATTGGCCAGCTTCCGTTTTGGACCAGTCAAAACCGAGGTGTCTTTCTGTCCGAGCAACACTCTGCAAATGCAAACGAAGTGGTAAGGGCTCTAAGCGGACTTTGCAGCCGTTCGTCAATCCAGCTTTACACCATCCGATAGTCGGAATTTTTGGATTGTACCCATCACATCTAATTCGACAGTTTGTTCTTCGATAGCGAAGCTCCAAGGCGGCTCTACAAAGGTAGACCACAGTTTTTTGCCGGACTCATTCCAAACACCAAACTCCAGTTCAGCAGACATCAAAACATATGATCCCGATTTACTCCAACTCCAAAAACCGCAGCCGGTTTCATCCTCCCAAAGCCTGGCTTTCCCTTCGAGATCATAGCATAGCAAGCGTTCCCCCGCCCCTAGGAAAACAAGCGAAGTATCAGGAACCACAAGAAATCCAGGGCTGAAAGTCTGTCGATGATCTTGATACTTTTGGACGATTACGAGAGATGGCCAGCCGTTGTTTGTTGCACCTTTGGAGATACCGACAAAGAGAAATCGTCCTTCATCATTGTTCACGTCAATCTGATCCACAAATTCCGCGTTCTTGAGGTACGATGTAAAGATGGACGGCAAGCTTCCATCCTCCATCTGCAAATCCCAGTCTTCCATACTGATCGAAATCACTTGTTAAGCTCCAAGCGTGCTTGCGTCGTTACGGCACTGAACCGGATGAAGCACGAAAGGTCAATCTGGGCTCGTAGCTGACCTCTTGGCAGAGGCTGGACAAGCGGCGGGTGGCGGCCTTTGGTCCGGACGTTTCGGCACGCCCGGCGCGGGAGCTGTCTTATTGCAAACCGGTCGACTGGTTGGCGGGGGTGGCGTCCGCCCTATTGTCTGGGTTTCAGCGTGCCACGATCGATAATCTTGCAAGGGAACAGGCGGGCTTCGGGGTAGCGGTCAGGTTCTTCGAGCATGGCGACCATCAGTTCAACGGAGGACGAGATAATCTGACGGATTGGTTGGCGGATTGTTGTCAGGTTGATGTTCTGCCAGCCTGCCATTTCCATATCGTTGAGACCGATCAGGCCGATATCCTCGGGGACGGACAGACCGAAATCCTTGATCGCGGACAGCGCGCCGATGGACAGAACGTCATCGCCACAGAAATAAGCCCCGGCCCGGTGACCCTGTTTGAGCAGGCGGGTCATCTCCTTGCGACCTGCATCGAAGGAGTAATCTTCGGCAAAGGAGTGACTGGTGCTGATCTTGAAATGGCGGGCCATCTCGTCGGAGAAGCCTGCGAGACGATCCTGCGTCGAGGTCGCTTTTTCCGGACCACCCAGAAACGCCACAGAGTCGTAGCCGCGCTCGACCAGTTCGCGGGCGGCCATGCGACCGCATTCGCGGTTGTCGATGCCGACCACGTGAACCTCTGGTGCGCTGGCATGGCGACCAAAGCTGTGCACGACCGGCACGCCTGCGTCACGGAAGGCCTTGGCGAAGCCGACTGGCAGGGTCGAGGAGGCCACGACCACGCCATCGACTGAGTATTGTTGCAGCATCCGCACGGAATTGTCCGGGTCGACCTCGTCCGACAGGTTCACCAGAAGCGGGCGCAAACCGCGATCCTGCAAGCCACGGGTGAACAGATCGAAGACTTCGAGGAAAATCGGGTTGTGAAAGTTGTTCGACACAAGACCGATCAACTTGGTGCGCCGCGTTGTCAGCGACCGGGCGAGGAAGTTCGGGCTGTAGCCCAATTCCTTGGCTGCCTTTTCAACCTTGCGGCGCATTTTTTCGGAGACCGAAGCGCCATCTGTGAAGGTGCGAGACACGGCTGAGGTCGAGACCCCTGCCCGTTCTGCCACGTCCTTTAAAGTTGCCGCCATAGCCTCGTCCCTCTCGACGCCTTGGCTTAGAGTATGAAAAAGCTCGGAGCAATTTGCAACCGGTTGCAAAAATTCGGCATGTGTGCTTTTGTGTGAGTCGAAGTGGCGGGTTTCGCCTTTTCAGAACAAAGATCCAAAGATCTACTGGGAGGAGATCATGAAAACATTCTTCAAAGGCCTGGCAGTTGCAGCGGTTGCGGCGATGCCGTTCACCACGACAAGTGCATCGGCCGATGGTCACGGCGATCTGAGCTACGTGCTGGTGAGCCATGCGCCTGACAGCGACACTTGGTGGAACACGATCAAGAACGGTATTGCGTTGGCTGGCGAACAGGTCGGTGTCAGCGTTGAATATCGCAACCCGCCCACCGGCGATATCGCTGATATGGCGCGCATCATTGATCAGGCGGCTGCCTCTGGCCCGGACGGGATCATCACAACCCTGGCCGATTTTGACGTGCTCAAAGGCCCAATCATGAATGCGGTCGATCAGGGCATCGACGTCATCATCATGAACACAGGCACACCAGAGCAAGCCCGCGAAGTGGGTGCGCTTATGTATGTTGGTCAGCCTGAATATGATGCTGGTTTTGCCGCTGGTCAGCGTGCGAAAGGCGAAGGCGTTACGAAGTTTCTTTGCGTGAACCACGCCATTCAGCAGCCAACAGTTGGCGAGCGTTGCCGCGGTTATGCCGACGGTCTTGGCATCGATCTGGGCGACGCGATGATGGATTCAGGTACTGACCCATCGGAAATCAAGAACAAGGTTCTGGCCTATCTGTCCGCCAATACCGACGTTGACGGCATCCTGACCCTTGGTCCGGTATCTGCTGACCCAACCATTGCCGCACTGCAAGAAAACGGCATGGCCGGTGACATTCACTTCGGCACGTTCGACCTTGGCGAAGAGATCGTCAAAGGCATCAAGGGTGACATCATCAAGTGGGGCATTGACCAGCAGCCATTCCTGCAGGCCTATATGCCTGTCGTGATCCTGGCCAACTGGGACCGCTATGGCGTGCTTCCGGGCAACAACATCAACTCGGGCCCGGGCTTTGTGACTAAAGACGGCCTTGCGAAAGTTGAAGAATTCGCTGGCGAATACCGCTAAGCGACAAAAGCCAAGGGCGGCCCTGCAAAGTGGCCGCCCTTTTTTTCTCTGATTTCTAGCCGGGAGAGCCTAAATGGCTGATACGTCTCAGACGGACGAACGCGTCAAAGAGATATCCGCGTTCCGAAAAGCCATGATCCGACCCGAACTGGGCGGGATTGTCGGCACTGTGGCCGTCTTTACCCTGTTTGCCCTTTTCGCCTTCGATAGCGGCATGTTCCAGGCGCAGGGCGTGATGAACTGGTCGATTGTATCAGCGCAGTTCATGATCATTGCGGTGGGGGCTTGCCTGTTGATGATCGCTGGCGAGTTTGATCTCTCGGTGGGTTCGATGATTGGCTTTGCGGGCATGATGATCGCCGTTTTCGGCGTGGTTTTGGCATGGCCGATGTGGATCGCCATCATCATGACATTCGTCATCTGTTGCACGCTTGGGGCGTTAAACGGCTGGATCGTTGTGCGCACGGGCTTGCCCAGCTTTATTGTGACGCTGGCCTTCCTGTTCATCCTGCGGGGCTTCACGATCTACATTCCGCAAACCATCGAGCGCAAAACCATCATCGGTGGCATCCGCGACGCGGCCGAAGGGGATTGGCTGGGCGCGATTTTTGGCGGCAAGATCGGGCAACCGGTGTTTCAGTGGCTGGGCGATGCGGGGATTATCGGCGTGTTCGAGCGCGGCTCGCGCGCCGGGCAACCGGTGGTTGACGGCATACCGATGCTGATCGTCTGGGCAATTCTGCTAATCATCTTCGGCCATGTCGTGCTGACGAAAACGCGGTTCGGCAACTGGATCTTCGCTGCAGGCGGTGATGCCGAGGCTGCACGAAACTCAGGCGTGCCGGTCAACAAGGTTAAGATCCTGATGTTCGTCTTTACGGCCTTCTGTGCCACGGTTTTCGCGACCTGTCAGGTGATGGAGTTCGGTTCAGCCGGGGCTGATCGGGGTCTTCTGAAAGAGTTCGAGGCGATCATTGCCGTGGTGATCGGCGGAGCGCTTTTGACGGGCGGATATGGCTCGGTTCTGGGGGCGGCGTTGGGCGCGTTGATCTTCGGAGTTGTACAGCAGGGCTTGTTCTTTGCCGGTGTTGAATCAAGTTTGTTCCGCGTATTTCTGGGCGTGATCCTTTTGGCGGCGGTGATCCTGAACACCTATATTCGCCGCATCATTACGGGGGAGCGTTGAGATGACTGAACCCATCATTCAGATGAAGAATATCGAGAAGCATTTCGGTTCGGTCATTGCCTTGGCCGGTGTGTCGGTCGATGTGATTCCGGGCGAATGCCACTGCCTTTTGGGCGATAATGGTGCAGGCAAATCGACCTTCATCAAAACCATGTCGGGCGTGCACAAGCCAACGGCGGGAGAGATCATCTTCGAGGGCAAGCCCCTGGATTTCGCGGATCCGCGCGACGCGATGGCCGCAGGCATCGCTACGGTGCACCAGCATTTGTCGATGATCCCGCTGATGTCAGTCAGCCGGAACTTCTTCATGGGAAATGAGCCTGTAAAGAAGATCGCGGGCATTCCGTTTTTCGATCATGATTATGCCAATCGCGTCACCATGGAAGAGATGCGCTCGATGGGGATCAACCTGCGCGGTCCGGATCAGGCCGTCGGAACATTGTCGGGCGGTGAACGTCAGACGGTGGCGATCGCCCGTGCGGTGCATTTCGGGGCGAAAGTTCTGATCCTGGACGAGCCGACATCAGCGCTTGGAGTGCGGCAAACCTCAAACGTTCTGGCGACCATCGACAAGGTACGCAAACAGGGCATCGCGGTGGTCTTCATCACCCACAATGTGCGTCATGCTATGGCCGTAGGTGATCGGTTTACCGTTCTGAACCGAGGTCAGACCCTTGGCACCGCGCTGAAGGGCGAGATCACACCCGAAGAACTGCAAGACATGATGGCAGGCGGTCAGGAAATGGCCCAGCTTGAAGGCAGCCTCGGCGGGACGGTGTAACATCAGGCAAACTGCGCTAGACTCCCTTTCATTCGAGAGGGGGTCTTTTCATGTCCGATGGTTTTTCCGAGATGCTGGTAACAGCAAACGGCTTTTTCAAGAAACTGGCCGCCAACAATGCCAAGCCGTTCTATGAAGAACACAAAGCCTTCTATGTCAGTGAGATCAAGAAACCGGCGGAGCTGTTGGCAGATTTACTGGCAGAGGATCTGGCCCGGCTGACCGGCGTTGCGCATAAACCCAAGGTGTTTCGCATCCATCGGGATGTGCGGTTTTCCAAGGACAAAACACCTTATAACGCCCATCTGCATCTGATGTGGAGCCAGCCGCAGGAAGGAAAACCGGCGTGGTTCTTCGGCTCATCGCCGGAGTATATGATCGTGGGGGTCGGGGTCATGGGTCTGCAAGGGGAGCGTTTGACGGCGTATCGGGAATTTGTCGACCGAGAGGGGGACGCATTAAGCGATGCCTTGGATACAGCGCAAACCACTTTGGGCGCTGAGCTGTCTGATTGGGGGCCTGAGCCTTTGAAGCGGGTGCCCAAACCTTACGATCCCGATCATCCTCATGGAGACCTGTTGAGGCGCAAGGCGTTGGCCGTAACTGCCCCGCCCCGCGCGGATTGGAAAGACAACGGATTGGTACCAGCCGTCACCGCCACCATGAAAGGTTTGTTGCCCGTCTGGGCCCTGCTCAACACCTTATAGGGCCAGCCCGTCATCTGTAAAAAAGCTCAGGCGATCCGGGTCGAAAGTCAGCCCTGCGACATCGCCCGGCTTGAGATCGGTCTCACCCGCAACACGAACCGTAAGCTGACCCAAGGCCCCTGCATCGAAGACAAGAAACGTGTCCGCCCCAAGATATTCAAGCACGTCCACCTTGCCATCGCATTGGCCGGTTCCCGCTTTGCCAAGCGTGATATGTTCCGGGCGCACACCCATCTGTACCGCCGCCGCCTGATGTGGGAAGGCTCCGCCACGATGGCCATCAAGGCTGTAGGTGGCCCCGGTCGTGGTGCAGGGAAAGACGTTCATCTTGGGCGAGCCAATGAACTGCGCGACGAACAGGTTTGCCGGGCGTTCGTAAAGCTCGCGCGGCGTACCAACCTGAGCAATCTTGCCGAACTCCAGAACCACGATGCGGTCGGCCAGGGTCATGGCCTCGACCTGATCGTGGGTGACATAGATCATCGTGCGCCCAAGGGATTGGTGAAGTTTCGCAATCTCGTAGCGCATTTCGACACGCAGCGCCGCGTCGAGATTTGACAGCGGTTCATCGAACAAAAACGCCGTGGGATCGCGCACGATGGACCGCCCGATCGCCACGCGCTGCCTCTGACCGCCCGACAGATCTTTGGGCTTTCGATCAAGATACTCGTTCAGCTTGAGCACATCCGCCGCGTAGGAGACCTGTTTGTCGATCTCGGCAGATGAGGCCCCTGCCACCTTCAGCGAAAACCCCATATTCTCACCCACGGACATATGCGGATACAGCGCATAGGACTGGAAAACCATGGTCAGCCCGCGCTTGGAGGGCGGCTGGTCCGTGACATCATTTCCGTTGATCAGGATCGCACCGCGCGAGGTGTCCTCAAGCCCGCCAATCATCCGAAGAAGGGTGGATTTTCCGCAGCCGGACGGCCCGACAAAGACAATGAACTCACCTTCATTGATCTCCAGATCCACACCCTTGATGACCTGAATGTCACCAAACCATTTCTCGACTTGTGAAAGCGTGATCGCGCCCATCAGTGCCTCCCTGCCCATGCGAGCCAGACGGCCGCGGTCCACGTGAAGGAGTTGCCACCGGCGGGATCCCCATTGGTGGGGTCAAAATATTCAGCGAACCCAAAGGTGGAAATAAGTTGCGCCGTCGCATCGCGCAAAGCGTGGCCTTGCGATTGGTTCATCTCTTCCAGACCCACGCCGATCAGCATGTTCATCACAGCCCAAGTCGGGCCGCGCCAATAGCGTTTCGCATCGAATTTCGGGCTGGTCGGATCATGACTGGGCACCGGATAGGCCGCCGCGTCCATGATCCGGTCAAGCTGGGCACTCATTTCCGGTCGCGCGATGCCGGCATACCAGCACAGGAAGGACGCGTTCGATACGCAACCTGCGAATGTATCCGTCTTGGCGTTGCGGCTGTCATAACAGCGCAGGTCCGGGTTCCAGAGCGTTTCGGCACCCGCTTCAAGAGTGGCGATATCGTCTGGCAGGCTGGAGGTGTCGAGCCCAAGCTCTGTTCCGATCGCAAGCAAGTCGCGCGCGGTGCGCAGCAGGGTGAAGGTCATGGTGGGATCTGCAATACGGAACGGGTTTTCCTCCAGCAGCCTTGCTTCGTTCCACCCCAGCCTGTTGCCAAGCTGGACCAGCCAGATGTAACGATCGTAGTCGTACTTGGTCGGGCGCATTTCCGGGTTCACATGGCCGGTGTCACGGCGGGTGTAGTCGCCAACCCCTTGTGGATCGATCATCGCCATGGCGCTGTCCCAGTCTGGCGCGTTGTCACGGCCCGCCTCCCAAGGATGGGTGATGCAGACCGCCCCGCGATCCAGTCGCCAATCCATGAACCAGCGCACCCAGGCCAGCATCTTTGGGTAAAGCGCGCGCAGTCGGGCTTCCCCCGCAGCGCGGTCCTTGGCCCAGATCATCCGGGCAAAACTGGGTGCAATGGGAGGCTGGGAGATACCGGAAGAAGGTACAGGCCCGGTGCCGCCCCAGACATCCGGCCCCGGATAGTAACCGGGATCGGGTTTGTGAAACAGGATATGGGGCACCATGCCGTTGGACCATTGGCCGGAGAACAGCGTTTCAAGCTCCTGCCATGCGCGGTCGATGTCGAATTCCGCGAAACCGAGTGCGGCAAAGGCACTGTCCCAGTTCCACTGATAGGGATAAAGCCCCTCGGTCGGGATGGTGTAGCCGCCCCGGTCATTTTGCACGAGGATATTGCGCGCTTCGCGCTCCATGCTGGTTTGCTGGGTCATGGGATCATCCTTTCACAGAGCCTGCGGTCAGGCCCTTGGTCATGAATTTCTCAAGTCCGAGGAACAGCACCATAATCGGAAGTGTCGCAATCACGGCACCTGCCATCAGATGCTGGCGCGGGATCTCGGACGAATTGAGCATGGCAACGCCTCGGGTCAGGGTGAATTTTGACGGATCGTCGAGCAGCATGAAGGCCAGAAGGAACTCGTTCCAGGCAATCATGAAGACATAGAGCGAGACGGAAGCCAGTGCCGGCAGCGACAGCGGCAGCGTGATTTTCCAGATCACGGCAAGACGGGACAGACCGTCCATGAGACCGGCCTCTTCGACCTCGCCGGGCAACCCGCGGAAATAGCCCTGCAACATGTAAAGCGCGACAGGGATCGTGGTGACAGGATAGATCATCACGAGGCCGAGGATAGAGTTCCGCAATCCGGTCATGGAAAAGGCGATATAGATCGGCAGAGCCAGCACGATCATCGGGACCATGTAGATCAACAGGATCGAGCGGGAGAATGCAGCGCGGCCCCGAAACTTCAGGCGCGCCACAGCGTAGGCGCCCGGCACGCTGAAGAGCAGCGTGATCAACACGGTCAGGACAGAGACGTAGAAGGACGTCCAAAGATAGCCGCCGAAGCCGAAATCCGCGAACAGTTCGGAATAGCTGCGGAACAACCCCCAGCCCTTGTCCCAGTCTAGAGAGAAATCCAGCGGGTTTTGCAAAAGCGCCTGCTGCGATTTCAGCGATGTCATGACCATCACGTAGAAAGGGATCAGAACGATGGCGGTAAAGAATATATACCCAAAGCCTGTGAGAAACCGGATCACCGCCTCTTCGAACTCATGTCGGCTGAGCGCGGCTTTTGGCATCCCCGACAGGATCGCCTCCATCGACCAGATGAAGATGCCCCCAAGCGCGAGGGCTGCAAGGGAGCGTGACCAGACAGACGCGCTCTCCCCGATGATCATTGGCCCCATGCCAAGAAGAACCAGCCCGGCCAGTGCGACTGCGCCCATGACCGCACCCGGAAGATCGCCGATGCGTTGCGAAATTCCGAAACCGATGATTGCACCCCAAACCAAACTCCAGAGAATGGCGGGACGGAACGGATCGCCCGTGGCAAATGACATCGCGACTGCAATTATCGTCGACAGGATCACCAACCAGAGTGCCCCCAAAACCGGCCCCGTTACATATCCGTAGCGCAGGTAGCTCATCGGGCCCCCTTCCCATGTTTCAAAATATCCCCGCCGGAGGCCTCAGATTTCGAGACGAAATCTGCTCTCAAATTTTCGGAGAAAATTTGCCCTTGTCTCATAATCCTTCCTCCCGGCTGACATATTTGAAGAAGAAGACTGAAAAGAGGATCAGGCAGGCGAAGATAACAACGGCGACTGCAGCCCCTGCCCCAATGTTGGAGATGGCGAAGGCCTGCTCGTAGACATTCACTGTCAAGGTACGAGTGCCCGCGTTGCCGCCGGTCAGCAGGAAGATGTCGTCGAACTTGTTGAAGGTCCAGATAAAGCGCAGCAGGAACAGGACGCTGAGAATGCCGAGCAACTGCGGCATCGAGAGATACCAGAATTTCTGGAAGGGACTGGCGCCGTCCATATCCGCAGCCTCATACATATCGGTGTCGATGGATTGCATCCGGGCCAGAATGAACAGGAACGACAGCGGGAAATACCGCCAGATTTCGAAGATCGTCACCATGATCAAGGCGAGCGGGCGCTGACCGAAAAAATTGATCGCCTCCTGGGTGACGCCCATCTGGATCAGCAAGGCGTTGGCCGAGCCTGAAAACGGATCGAAAAGCGTGATCCAGGTGAAGGCTACGGCGATCACGGGTGCGACATAAGGAAAAAGATAGAGGCCCCGCAGGATACCTTGGCCCTTGAAGCTCTTGTTCAGAAGCATGGCGGCGAAAAGCCCGAAGACCAACGCCCCGACCGTGCCGAAAACGGTGTAAAACAGCGTCACCCAGAGGACGAACCAGAATTCGTCGCCATCAAAGATACGGGCAAAATTTTCCAGCGAAAACTCGCTATTGGTCAGAATTGAATCAGAGATTGCCGATGCATCCGGTTTGCTGCCTTCCGCGGCATCTTCCAGCGCGTCGGGGTCGCCCTGAAGGGTTACGTCGATCTGAAAGCGATCCCGCCATCCCCCTTCGACATCGCCAAAGGCACAGGTCAATGTCTGATCGTCCAGCGCACAGGCCTCCGGTAGGGGACCGGCGATCGACAGGCCATCTGGCAGCGTATCGACGAAACGGACATCTCCCAGGGGTTTGTCCTGTGAGGAGTTGCGGATGCGGTAATCCAGTTGATAGGCCCCATCCCGACCCCGCAGGCTTTCGCGCAGAACAGGCGCAGGTGGGCGCAGATCGGCCAGACCAACAGGCTTGAAGCTGATCCAGAAGATCGCAAGCAAGGGCAGTATCACAACCAGCGAAACGCTGAGGATGGTGGGGAGCAGCAGCCCCCATGCGAGGCGCGCCTCGCGTTTGGCGAGTGCGCCGCGACCAGTGGGTGGGGTCACGGATGTCATCTCAATAAATCCCGGTGTCGGACCGGTGACGGTCAAGCCGCCACCGGAGCGCGTTTAGTTGACCTTGGACAACTCGTCGTTCATCGCCGCAACCGCAGCGGCCGCATCAATTTCGTCGTCGATATACTGACGCACGACGCGATTGATCGCTTGGCTGTTGATGATCTTGGAGGCAAGCGACAGCTGTCCTTCGCTGACACCCCAGCGCTGGGCCACATCAAGACCACCGACGATCTCGTCAATCATCGATTGCTCGTAAAGCTCACCCAGTGGCGCTTTGCGATCCACACCCACGGGCAGTTCAGCCCAGGCTTTCGAGAACTTTGCAGGATCTTCCGCATTGCCGCGCCGCACCGGGAACTTGCCTTCTGGTGCGATCGACAGGGTCGAGGTGTAGCCGTCATCCATGGAGAACTTCACGAACTCCATGGCCGCGTCTGTATCCGCATCGGACGTGATGCCAAAGTAGCGCACGTCGCCCCACGCCGCGCCTGATGGGTTTGAGGGACCCGAGAAGGTCGTGACAATACCAGTCGCCGCGGCCAGATCGCGGGTGGTTGGATCATCGTTGATCGTAGGCGGGGCGCTGTCGCGCAGACCGGCCAGCTCATCAAGAATGAACGGCGACCAGATAATCATCGCGGCCTGCCCGGCAAAATAGAGTTCGCGAGACTGCTTCCAATAAAGCTCACCCGGCGGAGATGCTTTGGCGATTGCCTTATAGAAATCCAGGACTTCGGTTGTCGCAGCTTCGTCGAGCGCTTTGAAGCCATTTTCGTCTACGGGTGAGACACCATTGGCGAGGAACACATGTTCCAAGACCTGGCTCATAAAGTTCTCGTCCACCTTGGTGGCCGCGACGAACCCATACATCTCTGGCGGGTTATGCAGTTTTTCGATCGCAGCCAGAACGTTGGCGTAGGAGGTCGGGGCTTCAAGGCCCGCCTCGTCAAACTTGTCCTTGCGGTAGACAACCATCTGGGTCCAGCCATCAACAGGAACGGCGGCATAGCCGTCGTCGGTTGCAGCCATTGTCAGAGCGCCGGAGGCGAAGGTGTTGTCGCCCAGTCCGTTGACAACTTCGGTCGCGGCAACTGTGTCCAGGATTCCGGCCTCGGTCCAAGGCAGTGCATATTGCAGCGGGTGGTAGATCACGTCAGGCAGATCGCCCGCAGCAAATGCGGCCGTTGCACGCGTGCCGAGATCGGTTTCGGTGACCGGGATCACTTCAACCTCGGTGCCGGTCGCAGCTTTGAAAGCGTCGGCCATTTCCTGTTGCTTTGCCAGACGCTCCGGTTGTTCTTCAGTTGTCCAGAAGCGGATTGTATCCGCCGAGACGCCCATGGCAGACATCGCTACAGCAAACGAGGCCCCCAGAAGCAGGCGACCGGTGGTGGTCTTTGCGTGAATGGTCATATTGTTCCTCCCAATAAATTCACCTGTTTTTCGCTGCGATATATGCAGCAAGCTCGGATGGAGATCGCCGGGGCGGCCCATCGGATTGGCGGGGCACGAGCGTAGCTGGAGCCAGTTCGCGCAAAGTGTCGACTGAAGCGTCTTCCCGGATTTGACTGATCAACATTTGGGCAAGGCGCTCCCCTGCCCGTCGGCTGTCGACCGAAAACGTTGTCAGGGCCGGGCGTGCAAATACACCCTCCGGGATGCCGTCATAGGCGATGATCGAAAGGTCTTTGCCCAGCTCAAGGCCAAGCTTTTCACAAGCGACATAGGCGCCCATTGCGGCCTCATCCGTCGAAAACACGATGGCGGTGGGCGGCATGTCGGCGCGCATCAGCGCTTCGGTCGCTTCTGCACCATCGGTGGCCAGCCGGACGTTCTCGCGGATCAGATCCTGTGAGTAGGTCAGATCGAGCGCTCTGAGCCCATCGCAATACCCTTGCTTGCGCAGGTGGCTGTAATTGTATTCCGAGCCACCGCCCACAAACGCAATGCGCCGGTGGCCAAAGCCATGCAGACGCAGCACCGCATCGCGCATCGCATCTTCCCCGGAGATATCAAACCAGCTTGCATTGTCCTGATACGTCTTGTCTCCGAAGCCGCTGCGCCCGAACAGAATGAACGGAACGTTCATGGCGTGTAGAAATTCGACCCTTGGGTCTGCAACGCGGGTGCGCGGCAGAATGAAGCCATCCGCCTTGTGCTCGTCCACCAGCCGCCCAAGTGTTTCCTGCATATGGGCATCGGATTTTGCGGTGGCCACAGCAAGGGTCCAGCCCAGTTCCGTCGCCGCTTGGGTCACGCCCGCCAGAAAGTCTGTCAGGAACGGAGCGTGGGCGTCATGTTCGTCGATCTGCAAGACAAGACCCAGTGAGCGGACGCGCCCGGTCCGTATGGCCTGAGCGTGACTGAGCGGACGGTAGCCCAGACGTTCCGCCGCCCTTTGCACCCGAAGACGGGTCGTCTCGGAGATGTCGGAATAGCCATTCAATGCCCGCGAAACGGTGCCCTTGGTCAAGCCGAGCGTCGAGGCCAGATAGGTAATCGTCACACGACCCGAGCGCGCGGCTCTGGGGCGCTGTGCGGATGCGTTTGATGATGGTTGAGCAGAGGGCATGTGCGTTAGCAGAAGCTCCGAAACCGGTTTCGGCAAGGGTTTTTTCCGCTGCATCGCAGCACAAAGCAGATTGGGCGCCGATTGAGGTTGCGTCTCAGGCAGGCCCGGCTCTAGCGTGCGGCCCATGTCGATGTCGCTTCTGGAAACACTGATCTGCGTTGCAGATAAGGGCAGCTTTGCTGCTGCCGCCGATCAGCTTGGGGTTAGTCAGGCCGCCATTGGACAACAGATGAAGCGGCTGGAAGAAAAAAGTGGTCAGACCCTGTTTGACCGCAGCACAGGGCGGCCGGTTTTGACCAAATCCGGCTTGGATCTGGTCGCACGGTCGCGGGTGCTGGCTCAGGAGTATCGCGAAATCCTGTCTCCGATTCTCGAGGATCAGGGGCTCAGCGGAGAGCTGAAACTGGGGGCGGTGCCTTCCACTTTGACCGAGCTTGTTCCCGCTGCCATCACCCGGCTGGTGGCCGCCAATCCGGATTTGCAACTTCGGATTGTATCGGGCTTGTCAGTGGACCTTCTGGGGCAGATCGAACGGGGTGATCTGGACGCGGCCCTGACCTCCCATCCCGGTACATTGCAAGCGGGTCTGGTCTGGCAGGAACTGGCCCATGAGGCGTTGGTTCTGATCTCTTCCGAACCGGTGGACACGGAGCGCCTGAAGGATGTGCTGCGCGAGCGGCCATATATTCGCCACACGCGCCGGTCGGATGCTGGGCGGCTGGCGGAGAATTGGCTGGCGCAGCAGCGCATCCAGCTGAGACCTGCGATGGAACTGGAGTCGCTCGAAGCGGTGGCAACGATGGTCTCCCACGGCTTGGGCGTTGCCTTGGTGCCGGATATCTGCGTGCCGAACTATCTGTTTCGCAACCTGCATCGTGTGCCTTTGGGCGCCCGTGCAGGGGGGCGGACACTTGGCTTGTTGAGCCGGACACAAGATCGGTTGACGCAGGAGCTTGTCGGGCAGCTTGCTGATGTCATTTTATCCGCGCAAAGGTAAAATTGAACTTTACCGAAGTGAAGAAATCTTTGTCTTGAGTATTGTACTTGTTTAGGCCATCAGCCCTGCATACCGTTGCCAGAGGAGGCCAGCCCCATGTCGGTCAATGACAAGATTGTCGCCGATTTCGTCAAACATGACGTCGAATTTATCACCACAGTGCCCTGCAAACAGTTGGGTGGCGTGATTGATGCCGTTGAGAAGCATCCTGATATTTATCACATCCCGTCGAACAAGGAAGACGAAGGCATGGGCCTGTGCGCCGGTGCATATATGGGTGGCAAACGCTCGGCAATCATCATGCAGAACACCGCCATCGGTGTGACGATCAACACGCTGGTTACGCTGATCCAATATTACCGTATGCCACTGCCGATGCTGATCTCCTACCGCGGAGAGCTTCTGGAACCCGTGGCCTGTCAGGTCGAAATGGCCGTGCACACCAAGGCCCTGCTGGCACAGTTGAATATTCCGACTTACCACTTCCACAAACAAGATGATGTCGAGGAATTCGATCGCATCCTGCAATACACCTACATGTCCAACAAGCCGGTCGCCATTCTGACCGATGCATCCTTCTGGGGAGGCTACTGATATGATCCGTTCTGAAGTTCTGAAAACATTGGTTCCGGTCCTGAGCGACCATCTGACGATCATGAACATCGGCCTGCCAAGCCAGGAAATGCACATGATGGATGATCAGCCCACAAACTTTTACATGTTGGGCACTATGGGTCTGGCGTCGTCGATCGGCTTGGGTGTCGCGTTGGCGCAGAAGGAAAAAGTCGTGGCCATTGATGGCGACGGTTCGATCCTGACCAACATGGGCACCCTGCCCACCATCGCCAACAACGTGGCCGACAACTTCGTGCTCGTGATCATCGACAACGGTTCTTACGGCTCCACCGGGGACCAGCCGACCTACGCTGGCAAGAAAACCGAACTGGCCGATTGCGCAAAAGCCGCTGGATGCGAGAATGTCGTGATCTGCCAGGCCGAAGAGGCCGCTGATACGCTTCAAGCTGCTCTGGACAGCGACAAGATGACCATCATGGTGGTCAAATGTGAGAGCGGCAATATCAAGGTGCCGGTGATCACCATGGACCCGGTCGTGATCAAAGACCGTTTCATGAAAACAATCGCTGCGCGGAACGCTTGAGATGAAGCGGGTGGTGATTTCTGAATTCATGGACGAGCGTGCCGTCGAAGATTTGGCGCGCGACCATGAGGTGCTTTATGATCCGGCTCTGGTCGATGACCCGGACCGGTTGAGCGCGGAAATCGCCACCGCTGACGCAATTATAGTGCGCAACCGGACGCAAGTTCGCGGCGCATTGCTTGAGGCGGCACGCAATCTGAAAGCTGTCGGCCGGTTGGGCGTGGGTCTGGACAATATCGACCTTGAAGCCTGTGCAGCACGCAGTATTTCGGTGCATCCCGCCTCGGGTGCGAATGACCAATCGGTGGCCGAATATGTCCTGACATCCGCCGCTATTTTGTTGCGACGCTCATACACTGGGTTTGACGCAATGGTTGCTGGCGACTGGCCGCGACAATCCATGGGAACCGGCGGCGAGATGGGTGATCGCGTTATGGGGCTGGTGGGCATGGGCTCCATCGCGCGCGAAACGGCGGCACGTGCCAAGGGGTTGTCGATGGTCATTCATGGCTATGACCCGTTTGTTCCGGCAGATGATCCCATATGGGCTTCTGTTCATCGTCATGAGGGGCTGGACACATTGCTGGCAGAGGCGGATGTGATCAGTCTGCATGTCCCGTTGACCGAGGGTACGCGACATCTGATCGGCGCGGACGCGCTGGCCTCAATGAAATCAGGTGCTGTGTTGGTAAATGCCGCGCGGGGTGGCGTCGTGGACGAAGCCGCCTTAGCCAATGCTCTGGCATCTGGGCAAATTGCGGGCGCAGCTTTGGACGTCTTTGAGACCGAACCGCTTACGGCGGAGGCGGGCGAGAAATTCAAAGGTCTTGGCAACATTATCCTGACGCCTCATATCGCCGGCGTGACCGCGGATTCGAACGTGCGCGTTTCGGCAGTGACGGTGGCCAATGTCCGGGCAGCGCTATCTGACTAGTGAAGCGCGCCGAGCAATTTGCTCACAAGCTGCGGTTGGCTCGTCGTTTGGGTTTTTGCGAAAACCGAGCTGAGATAGGTGCGCACAGAGCGTACGGACAGGCCGAGCCTGTCTGCAATCACCGCCACATCCTGACCCTCGAGCAAGGCCAGTGTCACCGACGCTTCGCGCGGGGTGAGGTCATGCACTGCCATCAGCGATAGCGCGGTCCACCGCGCTGCCTGCAGATGGCCTACCTCCACCCAAGCCAATCGCCACGGCCCTATCGGCGGTCCGGGGATCAACTGGATCCGGCACGCTCCCGTGTCCCCGGGCGCGACCACCTCTGAGCGATTGCCAGCAATCGCCTGTGCCAGGGCGTCGTCGAAATCAGGTTGGATTACGGGCGTCACCGTGCGCAACCGACGGCCCGGACCGCCAACCTGAAGCGTGCCGAGGCTCATCCGACCGACCTGGGACGCGGCAACCCCGACCGGCATGCCGCCAGCATCGACCAGAAAGGCGCTGTAGCTGGGGGCGGATGACTTCACACGCAATTCAAAGGATTGCGCGATCTGCCGGGTCATCCAGTCAACCTGATACACTTGCGCGAAATCGGCGTCAGGTTGCTGCTCAAGCCCGAAGGATATCGCGCCATAATAGCCAGGCAATGACAGCATCGCGACCCGGTTGGGTTCCCGCGGTTTGAGCATCTCGTGATAAAACTCGCTCTCGCGGAAGGGCACCATGTCCACGAATTCATCTATCAGCGTGAACCGTCGCTGATTGAGCCTTGGCATCGCAGCGATCACCGGGTTTTTGTCAGGCGTCGAGAACTCCCGCGCGAGCCGCTCTTGCACGCTAAGGTCAGAAATCTGGCATGCGCTTTGAACGAAGGCGCCGTCCGGTTGAATGAAAGCGAGCTGGATGCCGGAACAGCCTTCGATGGCCGTGCTGAGCGCGTTCAGCGCGCGCGTGGCATCGCCGGTCTCTGCGATCGTCAGCAACCCTTCCGCGAATTCCTGCGTTACCGGATCTGAAAACCCTGCACCTCCAAGTGCCATTCCTCCGTCCTTCCCCTTCCCGACTTCGCCAGCATACACGTAAAATCATACCGCAGACATTTTTCGACATTCGACGATGCGGCGCGTGTCTGACCATCGTCATATGACGATGTTTGGCCCATCGGTTTCAGTCTAGTCTCAAGGTTCGTTTGGTATGGGCGCGGATCTGGGCGCGGCCTTTTGAAAGGGTAAAGATATGAAAGCACATTTGAGAGGGTGCGTATTGGCATCCGCGCTGATTTTTACAGCCGGGATTGGTCAGGCCGCAACCATAGGATATAGCGACTCTGGAGGGCGCGGGGCATCATACGACACGCGCGCCACTGCAGATGTCAGCGGCATTGATCTGACGGAAACTGGATCGAACACACGCACTTTCGAAGATACAAGCGCCAGCGCTTTGAAGTTCAACTATTTCGACGCCAGCCTCGGGACATTGACCAGAGTTGATATCGACTACACGCTAACCTCACTTGGCAATAACTCGCTGTCCCACCTGCGCAGGTCCTGCAAGACTTTCACGACGGCAGCCTGTTCCAGCCATGTCGTTACCGCCAGCGCATCGGTGGGTTATGGCATCACCATCGATCCCTACGTCACATTGCTGCCAGGCGCTCCCGGCTATCAAGATCCGACAGAACTGGGTGTTGGTGCTGCCGCGAATATCAGCAACCCTACAACTGCACGGGGCATCTTCAGACCGAGAACAAGCGCGAGCCTGTCAATCACTGATGGTCAAGTCGCCAACTTTATCGGCACCGGTCTATTCGATATCCAACCGATATTCGTTATTCGCAACACAACGGACGTTTCCTGCCGCTCGCCAGTCACCGGCACTGACCTCACCGGGTGTTCCGGGGACACGCGCGTGACGTTTAACGCCAACTACCGCGTTAATGTAACCTATACCTATGATGAGATTGTGGCGCCTCCTCCGGCGGTTCCGCTTCCAGCCGGACTACCTTTGTTGCTGACAGGGCTTTTGAGCCTCGGCTATTTTTCGCGGCGCGCGCTCAAAAAGACCTAGTTCGTTTCGTTTCGCGCCGTATCAGGCCGCTCTTCGGGGCGGCCTTTTTTCGTGTGGCGGTCTGGTGAAGCTGAAAATCCGCCTTGCCGGAATCAAAATCCCATCGTATGCAACGGTACACGTAACGGGAGAACCAGTTCGCTGGTGCCGAAGGAGCAACCGCCCCGGAAACTCTCAGGCCACGGGACCGCTGCGTCTAAGAAACACTCTGGAGAGAGGTGCGGATTGCACCCGCCGAAGGGATAACGATCTCAGGCGAAAGGACAGAGGGGGCATTTATCGGTGCGTGTGACGTGCCGGAGATGCCGCGCTTTTCAGAGTTGAGATGCCGGCCCCAACGGAGGAACGGTATGAGCGATCTGAAACAGACAGTCTTTCATGATCTTCATGAGAAAGCCGGCGCGAAAATGGTGCCGTTTGCCGGGTACTCGATGCCGGTCCAGTATCCGCTGGGGGTGATGAAAGAACACCTGCATTGCCGTGCGGCGGCGGGTTTGTTTGATGTCAGCCATATGGGCCAAGTGATCCTGCGTGGGCCAAACGTGGCTGCTGCACTGGAAGCCCTGATCCCGCAAGATGTCATCGGACTTGCCGAAAGGCGGCAGCGTTACGGCTTTTTTACCAATGAGACGGGCGGCATCAAAGACGATTTGATGTTTGCCAATCGCGGCGATCATATTTTCATGGTTATCAACGCCGCCTGCAAAGAGGGCGATCTGGCCCATATGCGGGCGCATCTCGACGGCGTCGAGATCGAGGAGATCACCGACCGCGCACTTCTGGCCTTGCAGGGCCCAAAAGCGGAAGCGGTGCTGTCGCGGCTCAATCCGGACGTCGCAGGAATGCGGTTTATGGATGTCGCAACGCTTGAGCTTGTTGGCGCAGAATGCTGGGTCTCCCGCTCGGGCTATACCGGTGAGGATGGTTACGAGATTTCCGTTCCCAATGCGCAAGCCATTGCTCTGGCCGAAGCGCTTCTTGCCGATGAAGCGGTGGAGGCGATCGGGCTCGGCGCGCGCGACAGTTTGCGACTGGAGGCCGGACTTTGCCTCTACGGTCAAGATATGGATGAAGGCCTGAACCCGGTCGAAGCCTCGCTGACCTGGGCCATTCAGAAAGTGCGCCGGGCGGGTGGCGCGCGGGCGGGTGGTTTTCCCGGAGACGACACAATCCTCAAGGCGCTTGAGACCGGCGTGGATCGGCATCGGGTTGGCCTGAAGCCCGAGGGCCGCGCACCGATGCGGCAGGCCGTGCCGTTATTTCAATCCGAAGACAGCTCTGAGCAGATCGGTTTCGTCACCTCTGGCGGGTTCGGCCCGACTGTTGAGGGACCCGTCGCGATGGGCATCGTAGCAGACAGTCTGCACGAACCCGGTACCGTTCTTTACGGCGAACTCAGGGGGAAACGTCAGCCAGTGACTGTGACCTCCCTGCCCTTCACGCCCGCGAATTTCAAAAGATAACCCAACAGGAGACCACCCATGAAATACACCGAAGAACACGAATGGCTGCTGGCCGATGGCGATCTTGTCACGGTCGGGATCACCGAACACGCCTCGACCCAGCTTGGGGATATCGTTTTCGTTGAATTGCCCGAGGTCGGCACCGAGGTGGCGAAGGATGACGAGGCCGTCGTGATCGAATCCGTAAAAGCCGCGTCGGACATTCTGGCGCCCCTGGACGGTGAAATTGTCGAAGTGAACGAAGCACTGGCTGACAATCCCGCGCTGGTGAACGAAGACGCGATGGGCGACGGCTGGTTCTTCAAGATCAAGGCGAGCGATCTCAGCCCGATGGACGATTACATGGATGAAGCGGCCTACAAGAAAATGATCGACTGATGGCGATTGTCCGGATTGTGACTGACCTTGACTGTCCGGACCCGGAGAAGACGGCGACATTCTATGCGCGCCTGTTTGGTTTGAACCGGGTCATGGACCAAGGCTGGATCATCACGCTGGCGCAGAATGCCCGCCAAGATATCCAGCTTAGCCTTGCCAGTGAAGGTGGCTCTGGAGCTCCCGTGCCCGCCATCTCGGTCGAGGTCGACGATCTGGAAGAGACCTTTGCGCGCGCCACAGAAATGGGCGCGGACATCGCCTACCCACTCACTGACGAACCTTGGGGCGTGCGCCGGTTTTTCGCGCGCGACCCGGACGGAAAACTCATCAACATCCTGTCACATGCCTCCGCGGAGAACTGACTTATGACTTTCAAGCCGACTGACTATCTGCCGTATGATTTCGCCAATCGCCGCCATATCGGGCCCTCCCCGGTTGAAATGGACGAGATGCTGAAAACTGTAGGGGCCGAGGACCTGCATGCGTTGATTGATGATACGCTGCCAAAATCGATCCGCCAGAAAGAGCCGCTGGACTTCGGCAAAGCCAAATCGGAGCGCGAGCTTTTGCACCACATGCGGGTCACTTCGGCAAAGAACAAGGTTCTGACCTCGCTCATCGGGCAAGGCTATCACGGGACGGTCACACCCCCTGCTATCCAGCGTAATATCCTTGAAAACCCGGCTTGGTACACCGCCTATACGCCCTATCAGCCCGAGATCTCCCAAGGTCGGCTTGAGGCGCTTTTGAACTTCCAGACAATGGTCTCTGATCTGACAGGTCTGGAGATTGCCAATGCCTCGTTGCTCGACGAGTCAACCGCCTGCGCCGAAGCCATGACCATGGCGCAAAGGGTGGCAAAATCGAAGGCCGGTGCATTCTTTGTTGATGAAAACTGTCACCCACAGAATATCGCGGTCATTCAGACGCGGGCGGCTCCATTGGGAATCGAGGTGATTGTGGGATCGCCCGATGATCTTGAGCCTGAAAAGGTTTTCGGTGCGATTTTTCAATATCCCGGAACTCATGGCCATCTGCGCGATTTCTCGGCAGAGATTGCGGCACTGCACGACGCAAAGGCGATTGGCGTGATCACTGCCGATCCGTTGTCGCTGACGCTTCTCAAAGAACCCGGTGCCATGGGAGCCGATATTGCGGTCGGCTCGACCCAGCGCTTTGGCATCCCGGTGGGCTATGGTGGACCGCATGCGGCGTACATGGCGACCAAGCAGAACTACGCGCGCAACATGCCCGGCCGATTGGTTGGCGTGTCGGTCGACAGCCACGGCAACCGGGCGTACCGACTGTCCCTGCAAACCCGCGAGCAGCATATCCGGCGCGAAAAAGCCACGTCCAACGTATGTACCGCACAGGCGCTTCTGGCCGTCATGGCAGGCTTCTATGCAGTGTTTCATGGCCCAGAGGGCCTGAAGGCCATCGCTCAGCGCATCCATCGCAAAACCGTGCGGCTGGCGCGCGGTTTGGAGGAAGCCGGTTTCAAGGTGGAACCCGAAAGCTTTTTTGACACCATTACGGTTGATGTGGGTCTGTTGCAGCGCGGCGTGATGCAAGCGGCGGTACAGGAAGGCATCAACCTGCGCCGTGTCGGGCGCACCAAGGTTGGCATCACTTTGGACGAAGCAACACGTCCGGCGACGTTACGGGCCGTCTGGCGCGCCTTTGGCATTGTGGATCGCGACACCGGGCTAACGGCAGAATACCGGATCCCGGATGAGATATTGCGGACCTCGAAATATCTTGAGCATGACGTGTTCCACATGAATCGGGCCGAGACCGAGATGATGCGCTATATGCGGCGTCTGGCAGATCGGGACTTGGCGCTGGATCGCGCGATGATCCCGCTGGGCTCTTGCACGATGAAGCTCAATTCAGCGGCTGAAATGATGCCGGTGAGTTGGCGGGAGTTCTCACGCATCCACCCCTTCTGCCCCGATGATCAGGCGTTGGGATACAAAGAGATGATCGACGATCTGTCCGCCAAGCTCTGCGATATCACGGGCTACGACGCGATCTCCATGCAGCCCAATTCCGGGGCGCAGGGCGAATATGCAGGGCTTTTGACCATTGCAGCCTATCACCGAGCGAACGATCAGGGTCATCGCAATATCTGTCTGATCCCGATGAGCGCACATGGCACCAATCCGGCGTCTGCGCAGATGGTGGGTTGGAAGGTTGTTGCGGTCAAATCAGCGGAGAACGGAGATATCGACGTCGAAGACTTCAAGGCGAAGGCTGCCGAACATGCGGACAACCTGGCTGGCTGCATGATCACCTATCCTTCGACCCATGGCGTGTTCGAGGAAACGGTGACCGAGGTGTGCAAGATCGTGCATGACAATGGCGGTCAGGTTTATATCGATGGGGCCAACATGAACGCGATGGTGGGCCTGTCACGCCCCGGCGATCTTGGGGGCGACGTGAGCCACCTGAACCTGCACAAAACCTTTTGCATTCCACATGGCGGTGGCGGCCCGGGCATGGGCCCGATCGGAGTGAAAGCACATCTGACGGAGCATTTGCCCGGCCATCCGAACGGGGGCCAAGGCGCGGTGTCTTCGGCACCTTTCGGGTCACCGTCGCTGCTGCCGATCTCTTGGGCGTATTGCCTTCTGATGGGAGGCGAAGGCCTGACGCAAGCGACACGCGTGGCTATTTTGAATGCCAACTATATCGCCAAACGCTTGGAAGGCGCCTTTGACGTGCTTTACAAAGGACCGACCGGCAGGGTTGCGCATGAGTGCATCATTGATACGCGGCCCTTTGCTGACAGCGCCGGTGTCACGGTGGACGACATTGCGAAACGCTTGATCGATAACGGGTTTCACGCCCCGACAATGAGCTGGCCCGTGGCCGGGACCCTGATGATCGAGCCGACCGAATCCGAGACGAAAGCCGAGCTAGACCGGTTCTGTGATGCGATGCTGGCGATCCGGGCTGAGATCGAGGATATCGAGAAAGGTCGCGTGGATGCGCAGAACAACCCTCTGAAAAATGCACCACATACGATGGAAGATCTCGTGAAGGACTGGGATCGACCCTACACCCGAGAGCAAGGCTGCTTCCCACCCGGTGCGTTTCGCGTCGACAAGTACTGGCCGCCAGTCAACCGGGTCGACAATGTTTATGGGGATCGCAATCTGGTCTGCATCTGCCCACCGATGGAAGACTACGCCGAAGCGGCTGAGTAGAATTAGAAAGGGCCAACCTCGTGTTGGCCCTTTTGTTTTGGTTAGTGTCGCTGGCGCAAGGCTTCTATCGAGTTCGGTTCAACACGATCATGTAGTATCGCGTCGGGTACGAGACCGGGCAGGTAGGCGGCAAAGAGTTCCACCATCATTTCAGAACTCCGGCGCTGCCAGTCCTCCCAGAAGGTAGGCTGCTGTTTGGATTCCCCGATCCGGGTCGGCAACTGCTTGCGATCCGCGCGCTCCGCAGCCACGCTCAGGGCCGATGCGGCCATGAAGGCCAAAACCACGCAAAGCCAAAATAATCGCAAAATATTTCTCAGCTTGCGCATGGATACTGCCCTTTCCGAGACGTGTCAGGGGCCCGAGAACCCGAGCTTGGACATCATGCCACCCCAAAACTCCATCTCGGCCATGGCTGAATCCATTTGGCGCTCAGAAGCGCTTTTCGCGTTGTAAGCCTGTCGCTTGCGCAGCGAGGCGAGATCGGATTTCGGGCCATCTTCCTTGCCAAGCAGGCCCATGAAGAAGACACGTGTACTTTCGACGAAGGTTGGCGCGGTTTCACCCATGCGATCTACGGAGCCTGATCGACCCACAAATTTGGACTGAACGCCCGTGTCAAACGCGGCTGAGTGCTGTGTTGTGTAGTAAGCATGTCCAACAAAAGCCAGAATGGCAAAGCCTGTCAGCGCGAAGACAATGCGAAGCGTGCGCAAGATAATCATCGGTACTTCTCCCACCGGTTATATGCCGAAATTGTCGCAACCGAATGGGGCTGAACTGTGTAATTTCCTTAAAATTTTTGTGCAAATCCGCAATTGAAGTGTAACGGATAGGCCATGCGTACATAGCCTATCCGTACGATTTCAGCTCGCTTTCGACAGGCAGCTTTCGATGCTGTCTGCCAAAGCTTCGATGAGCCCGGTGTAGGAAGCGCTTTCGGGCAGGTTCACGCCAATCGGATCGAGCCGACCAATTTGCGTGCCGCTGCCCTCAAGGGCGACCTCAAGGGCAGACGAGTCCAACTGGGGTTCCGCAAAGGCGCAGGCGACGCCTTCGCTACGCACCATCTCCTGCAGTTCGCTCAGGCGTGCAGGGCTTGGGTCCGTCGCATCGCTTTCAGAAACAGAGCCGGCGACGCTGAGATCGAACCGTTCCACGAAGTAGCCGAACGCATCGTGCAAAAACATCAGGGGCGCCGAGGAATACGGGGCAAGTTGCGCGCTGACCTTGGCGGTCGTCGCAGCGATGTCGTCACTGAGTTGTGACGCGTTGCTGCGATAGAGATCCGCGTTTTCCGGATCAAGTTCAGCGATCTGTTCTGCGATGGCGCTTGCCCAGATACGTGCATTCTCCGGATCAAGCCAAAGATGGGGATCTGTCCCGCCATGCGCGTGGGCGTGGTGATCATGGTCGTCTGCCTCGCTGTGCTCCTCGTGCTCAGCGTGCTCTTCATGTTCACCGTGCTCGTCCTTGTGGTGGTCTGCCTCTTCATGTTCGGCGTGCTCGTCGTGGTGGTCGTCCTTATGCCCCGCTTCCTTATGCTCATCGTGATCAGCATGATCTTCATGCTCGGCATGTTCTTCGTGCTCGGCATGTTCTTCGTGATCGTCGTCCTCCCCATCTTCATCGAACTCACGCAATGTGAGCCCCTCGACGTCCATCAGCTCCATTTTCTGGGCATTGGCCGCCAAGCTGTCGATCCCCTTCTCAAGCCATGGTGTCAGGCCTTCTCCGACCCAAATGACCAGATCGGCAGAGCTGAGAAGACGTGCCTCCGAGGGCCGCAAAGCGTAGTCATGAGGCGATGCACCGGGCGGCAGAAGACGGTCTGGCGTACCTGCCCCGGCCATAATCTGTGTGACAATGGAATGCACAGGCGCAATATCGGCGACAACCTTTGGTGGCTCGGCCCATGCGGGCGCGGCGAGGCAGGTTGCGGCGAAAAAAAATCTGATCATGGGACGGTCCATTTTGCTTGAAACATGTTACTTTATAACATATCAAATTTTTTGACTTCAAGTGAGGAAATATAGCCATGTCAAACGGGTTTCAGAACCACGATCATGCGCGATGCGTATCGGGCGGTATTTCCGAGTTGGAACACTATTGCGCCGGCGAGGGTCTGCGCCTCACACCCGTCAGAAAACGCGTTTTCGAGCTGCTGTCGTCAGCCCACCGCGCGATGGGCGCTTATGAGTTATTGGATCACCTGCGCGCCGAAGACCTTGGATCACAACCCCCGGTGATCTACCGAGCCTTGGATTTTCTGACCTCGCACGGGTTTGCTCACAAGATTGAGGGTCTCAACGCATTTGTTGCCTGCACCAATCCCGGTGCAGATCATGATCCGGCCTTCATGATTTGCCGAAAATGCGACAGAGTGGCAGAAAGCAACACCTCCCCCGGCCAATTGAACCAAATGGCGTCGGATGCGGGGTTTGAGATCGAACACAAGGTCGTCGAAGTCTTGGGCGTTTGCCCGGATTGCAACGTGCAGGAGCCTTCATGAGTTTGATAGAGCTGGAAAATGTCTGCCTGATGCGCGGCAATGCAGAGGTGCTGCATGACATTAGCCTGTCTGTTGAGCCCGGCGAGATCGTAACGATATTGGGGCCAAACGGTTCGGGCAAATCGACACTTCTGAAGGCCGTAATTGGTGCCATTGAACCCAGTCATGGCAAAATACGCCGAGGTCCGCAGCTGCGTATCGGCTATGTGCCGCAGCGACTTCATGTTGATCCCAGCCTGCCGGTCACCGTGCGGCGTTTCTTGGGCCTGCCAAAGCGAATTTCAAAGGCCCAGGCGGTTGAGGCGCTGGACCGGGCGGGTGTGCCTGAGTTGGCAGAGCGGCAATTGATTGACCTGTCGGGCGGGCAACTCCAGCGGGTTCTGCTGGCGCGCGCCTTGATGGATGGTCCCAACCTGCTTTTGTTGGACGAGGCGACACAAGGTCTGGATCAGCCCGGATCGGCCGCGTTCTACAAGCGCATCGAGCAGGTGCGCAACGAAACAGGCTGCGCGATCATGATGGTCAGCCATGAATTGCACGTCGTTATGAGCGCGTCAGACAGGGTAATATGCCTGAATGGCCATATCTGTTGTCACGGCACGCCGGAGATTGTGGCGTCTGCCCCCGCATATCGGGAACTGTTCGGCACTGGCACTGAGGGCGCATTGGCGCTGTACCGGCATCATCACGATCATGATCACACCCATGATCACCACCATCATGCGCATCATGATCATAAGGCCGCTGAATAATGCTCGATGACTTTTTGGTGCGATCCGCCCTTGCAGGGATCGGCGTGGCAATCGCAACAGCCCCGCTAGGCTGCTTCGTGGTCTGGCGCCGCATGGCCTATTTTGGCGATGCCGCGGCCCATGCGGCCATTCTGGGTGTCGCGCTGGCTTTAGCCTTTGAGATGTCGATCTTCATCGGCGTCATGACAACCGCGATGGCAATGGGGCTGGCTGTATCCTCCCTTTCGCAACGCGGGCTGAGCTTCGACAGTGCGCTTGGCGTATTGGCGCATGGCGCGCTGGCCGCAGGTCTGGTTGCGGCGGCCCTCCTGACCGATACGCGCATTGATCTGATGGCCTTTTTGTTCGGTGATATTCTGACCGTGACACGGACGGATCTTCTGGTGATCTGGGGCGGTGCAGCGCTGATCATTGCGATGATGCTGTGGCGATGGTCAGCCTTGTTGACGGTCACCCTGAACCCCGACCTCGCCCGCGCCGCTGGTCTGTCCCCCCGCCGCGAAGAGCTGATTTTGACATTGGCAATTGCCGTCACTGTCGCCGTTGCTTTGAAGGTCGTCGGTGCCATGCTGATATCTGCGATGTTGATTATGCCTGCCGCGGCAGCCAGAAACTTCTCCCGCTCCCCAGAGGTCATGGCCGGGATCGCTGCGATCATTGGCATCGCCTCCACCTTGGGCGGACTTCAGGCCTCCATTATTCTGGATGCACCAACCGGTCCGATGATCGTCTGTGTGGCCGCGGCTTTGTTCATGATCTCCCTTTCGCTTCGGCGCCTTACCACTCAGTGAGATAACGCTGCCAGACACATGAGCGCTGCAGCCAAGTCGCCTTTTTCGTTGTGCTTCCGACCGCTCCCGGGCCATATCACCGTAATGGCCGAGGGAGGCAGAGAATGACAAACATCGCTGTATTTGGATTGGGCTCGATGGGCTATGGTATGGCGGCGTCTTGCCTTCGCGCGGGGCACGCAGTGCATGGTTTCGATGTGGTGCCTGCGCAGGTCAGCCGGTTTCAGGACGAAGGCGGCACCCCCGGTGAGATGACCGATATCGCGGGCGCATTGGACGTGGTCGGTGTCGTCGTTCTGAATGCGGCACAAACCGAGGCGGTGCTGTTCGGGTCGACAGGCGTCGTGCCGCATCTGCGGGCGGGTGCGGTCGTTGTGTCATGCGCGACCGTGCCCCCTGATTTCGCCCGCGCCATGGCAACGCGCTGCGGCGAATTCGGCGTGCTTTATCTCGATGCTCCCATTTCCGGCGGATCCATCAAAGCCGCTGCCGGGCAGCTATCGATCTTGGCCTCGGGATCGGTTGAGAGCTTTGACGCGGCGCGTCCCTTTCTTGAGGCCACCGCGGAAACCGTATTCGAACTTGGCGACGAGATCGGCAAAGGGTCGGCGATGAAGTCAGTGAACCAATTGCTCGCCGGCACCCACATTGCCGTCATGGCCGAGGCGCTGACCTTTGGCATCAGCCAAGGCATCGAACCTCAGCAATTTCTGGACGTCATCAGCAAATGCGCAGGCTCCAGCTGGATGCTGGAGAACCGAGCGCCACATATTGTGGATGGAGATTACGCGCCGCATTCTGCTGTTGATATCTGGCTCAAGGATTTGGGGATCGTGCTGGACATTGCCAAGGGCGCGAAGTTTTCTGCGCCGGTCGCTGCTGCGGCGCTCCAGCAATTTGTGGCAGCATCGGGCCAAGGGCTTGGCGCGCAGGATGATGCAGCCGTTGCGAAGGTCTATGCGCGAAACGCGGGTTTAAGCCTGCCGGGAGATAAATCATGAGTGTTTTATGCAAAGAGATGTTCGAACTGCCCGAAGGGATCATTTACCTGGATGGTAATTCCCTTGGCGCCTTGCCTAAGGGTGCTGCGGCACGCGCCGTAAAAACCATCGAAGACGAGTGGGGGGCAGAGCTGATCCGGGCGTGGAACGTGGCGGGCTGGATGGATCTGCCACGGGTTGTCGGCAATCAGATCGTACCTTTGATCGGTGCCCCCAAGGACAGTGTCGCAACTGGCGACACGCTGTCGATCAAGGTTTATCAGGCCTTGGCGGCAGGGTTGCAGATGCGGCCGGATCGCCGGGTCATCCTGTCGGACACAGGGAATTTTCCGTCTGATCTTTACATGGCGCAAGGACTGACCGGTCTGCTCGGCCAAGGCTACGAATTGCGCACTGTTTCCCCCGAAGAGGTCGCGAACGCCATCAGCGATGAGGTGGCTGTCGTTATGCTGACCCACGTGGATTATCGCACGGGCCGACTGCACGATATGAAGGCGATCACTGAGCTTGCTCATCAGAAAGGTGCCGTGATGCTATGGGATCTGGCCCATTCCGCTGGTGCCGTCCCTGTCGATATAACCGGATGTGCCGCTGAGTTCGCGGTGGGATGTACCTATAAGTATCTCAATGGTGGCCCCGGCGCGCCCGCCTTCATCTATGTCAGACCCGATATTGTGGAGGCCATTCAACCGGCTCTGTCAGGATGGCTGGGCCACGACGCGCCATTCGCGATGGAACCGGGCTACAGACCTGCCATGAAAACCGAGCGTATGCGCGTTGGTACGCCCGCAATCTTGCAACTGGTGGTGCTGCAAGAAGCCCTGAAAGCATGGGAGGGCGTCGCTATGTCAGAGTTGCGTGCCGCCTCGATTGCCCTGTCAGAGCGCTTCATCAGCGGTATCGAAGACACCTGCCCGATGCTGACACTTGCCTCCCCGCGCGATCCTGAACGCCGGGGCAGTCAGGTGTCCTTCGCCTTTCCAGAGGGATATGCCGCGATGCAGGCGGTGATCGACAAGGGTGTTATCGGTGACTTTCGTGCACCAGATATCATGCGGTTCGGCTTCACACCTCTTTATCTCGACGAGGCAGATATCGACTCAGCCGTTGCGCGAATTGCGGAAGTTATGACCTCCGAAAGCTGGCGCGAGGCGAAATATCAAACGCGGTCGCGGGTGACCTGAACTCTATTCGGGATCTGTTAAACGCAGCGATATGCCCGCGAAACCATCAATCCCACCGGTGATCTCGTCGCCTGCAACAACCGGGCCCACGCCCGCTGGCGTGCCCGTCAAGATGAGATCGCCCGGGCGCAAATGATAGTATTGCGACAGATGGCAAATGATCTCCTCGACGCTCCAAACCATGTCGGCGAGCGTGGCGTCCTGACGGCACTCGCCATTGACCTCAAGATGGATGCGTTGGGTCGAAACGCGGCCAAAATCACTTGCTCTGGTTAGTGGCGCGACCACTGCGGAATTCTCGACATCCTTGCCCAACGACCATGGCCTGCGGTGATCCTTGCCGTCCTGCTGGCGATCACGTCTGGTCATGTCCAAAGCACAGGCATAGCCGAAAACGGCCTTTTCCGCCTCTTCGGGTGACGCTTTGAATGCATCCGTTCCAATCGCAACGGCCAACTCCATCTCGTGATGATAATTCGAGGTGCCGGGCGGGTAAGGAACTGAGGAGCCAGAGGCGCAAAAGGCGAAGGCGGACTTGGTAAAATACCAGGGCGCTTCACGATCCACCTCGCCCCCCATTTCGGCAGCGTGGGCTGCATAATTGCGACCCACACAGAAGATACGGGCGATGGGATAGCTTGCGCCTTCTCCTGAAATTTCGAGCTGTGGCAATGCAGGGGTCGCAAATACGGGATTGGTCATCAACAAGCCTTCCTTACGTTGACCGCGACCCTACCCGGCATTGTCCGGAAGACGCAATCCGGCAGCAGACATTGCATGTCATTCTGCGGCAGGTAGAGTGCGGCCGAGCATTCCAAACGGAGCCAAGATTATGGAGCTGACCCGCGAAGATCTGAAAGCTGCCGCCGCGCTGGTGTACACGCAGATGGACCCCACGCCGCAGTATTCCTGGCCCTTGTTAAATGACAAGATCGGGCTTGAGGTCTGGGTTAAGCACGAGAACCACGGCCCAACCGGAGCGTTCAAGGTTCGTGGCGGGATCACGTTCATTGACTGGCTGAAACGCACGCAACCTGACTGCCCGGGCATCTGCACAGCCACTCGGGGCAATCACGGTCAAAGCCAGGCGCGGGCAGCGGTCAAGGCTGGCCTGCGGGCATTGGTATATGTGCCGCATGGCAATTCGGTCGAAAAGAACGCCGCAATGAAAGCCTTCGGCGCGGAACTGGTGGAATTCGGAGACGATTTTGACGAAGCGCGTATCGAGGCTTTTCGCGTGGCAGAGGTCGAGGGTCTGCAGATCGTTCCGCCCTTTCATCCCGAGCTTGTGCGCGGTGTGGCGACCTATGCGTATGAGCTATTCACCTCGGCCCCGGAACTCGACACGGTTTATGTGCCAATTGGATGCGGTTCAGGTGTTTGCGGCACCATTCTTGCGCGCGATGCGCTCGGCCTGAGCACCAAGGTTGTCGGTGTTGTTTCAGAGCATGCGCAGTCGGCGAAGCTGTCAGTTGAGGCCAACGCGCTGATCGAGACCGACAGCGCGACAACCTTTGCCGATGGCATGGCAGTTCGGGTGCCGGTGCCGGAAGCGATGGCCATTTACAGCAAGGGGGCTGACCGGATCGTCACCGTCAGTGAAGACCAGATCGCGCAGGCCATTCGGGACTATTATCACTGCACTCATAATCTGGCCGAAGGCGCAGGCGCCGCCCCTCTCGCCGCATTGACGCAGGATGCAGAGCACATGGCAGGCAAGCGCTGCGGGGTCATTTTATGCGGCGGCAACATCGACACCGATTGGTTTCTGAAGGTCATGGCCGGGGAAATTCCGAAACCCTGACTGCGCAAGCCTTAAATCCTTGCAGCGAGCCGCTTTATTGTGGCGCGAATTTCGTCACGGATCGGTCCGGTTCGTGGCGGGTCGCGCAACGTCCTGAACCAGTGATCGGGCGGGTTTTTTCCACGTCGGTTGTTGGGGAATTCTAGCTTGCCCAGAACCTCAGTGGCCTCCGCTGGCAATTCATCGGGAATTTCCACCCCTAGCACCGTCGCCCAAACCCCTGTCCACAAGCGTCCAACCGACCACGGGTTATACCCACCGCCACCCAGCACAAGATACCGGGGTGCGACGCCCTTGAGGGCCTCGACAATGGCCCAATGCGCGTTATTCGATAGCTTGAGATGTGAGAGCGGGTCTTCCTCCACCGCGTCAGCACCACATTGCAAAACAACCGCATCTGCCTTGAACGACGTCACTGCGGGCAAGATCAACTGGTCCCGGATCAGGGCCATTTCATCATCATTCAAGTCGCGCGGAACCGGGCAATTCAGCGCCGAGCCACCATATGTGTCGTCAATTGTTCCGGTTCGCGGCCAAAGCCCTGCTTCGTGAATGGAAATCATCAGTGTATCCGGATCGCCTGAGAACCCGTGATTCACCCCATCGCAATGATGCGCGTCGATATCGACATAGGCGATCCGCTTGGCCCCGTTGCGCCGCAGCGAAAGCATCGCGAGAACAGGATCATTGAGATAGCAGAACCCGTTGGCATGGCCCGGCATCGCATGGTGTGTGCCGCCAGCCGGATGGTAGATCATTCCTCCATGGCGCAATAATTCTCCCGCCAGAAGCGACCCACCTGCCGATGTCGCGGGGCGGCGCCATATCTCCGGAAATATGGGATTTGTTACATTGCCAAGGTTGAACTTTCTCAGAGCGTCTTCTGGCAGTTCCCCAGCCTGTTCGGCGTGTTGCAATGCCGCCAGATAGTCGGCCTTATGCCAGATTTTCAGCGCCTCGGCCTTGGCACGCGGTGCCCGAATATAGCCCTCCGCCAACCACCCCATCGCTTTGCTCAGATCAAGCACTGTCGAGACGCGCGGAATGCGCAAAGGATGCCAACGCCCATAACTGGAATGCCGATAGATTTCGTGAGCAATCATGCGGGGCGGCTCGCTCACCTCAGGCGCGGCACGGGTCACGACCGTCTCATCCATTTGTCAGCGCGTCTGGGCATCATCACTCGTCTGGGCTCTTCAAAAGATGAAAAAATAAGGCTATAGTCCGGAAAAACAAGGAAAATAGAGGTCGATGCAGACGCCTCGATCAAAGGGTAAAATGTCGCTGGTTCGGCTCAAACAGGCACCTCTTCGCATGCAAGCGGCGCGGAAACGTGACGTCCGCAGCCAATTCGCGGCGCTGTGTTATCGCATCCAGAATGAAGAGGCACAGGTGCTGTTGATCACCAGCCGGGCCTCTCGGCGGTGGATCCTCCCCAAGGGCTGGCCAATGCCTGGCGAAACCCCCGCAGAAGCGGCGCTGACCGAAGCCTTTGAGGAAGCGGGCGTCGTCGGGCGGCCTTTCAATGTCTGCATCGGGCTTTATTCCTACACCAAGGTAATGGAAGGAGAGGCAAACCTGCCCTGCGCGGTCTCTGTCTTCCCCGTCAAAGTCAAAAAGCTCAAACGCACCTATCCGGAAGCCAATGAACGCCGCCGCAAATGGTTTTCGCTCAAGAAGGCCGCCGCGCGTGTCCGAGAGCCGGAGTTGCGTAAAATCCTGAAGCATTTCGATCCCAAACTGCTCGAGGGGTAAGCGATTATCTGAGGTCCGGCTATTGCTGCCCGGCCCGGACTGCCTATGTTATGACCTGCCAAACAAATGAGAGTTGGAGATGATCCGCTACGCCCTGACATGTTCGAATGACCACGCCTTTGAAAGCTGGTTCCAGTCCGCCGATGCGTTCGACAAGCTGAACGCGACCGGCATGCTGAGCTGCTCGGTGTGCGGTGATCCGTCAGTGAAAAAGTCTGTGATGGCCCCGCGCGTGGCCAAACATACCAAAGCGCCGCGCCCGCTCTCCGCCCCGGCCACGGCAGCTGAACAAGCCGTTCGCGAACTCCGTGCCCAGATTGAAGCAAATTCCGAAGATGTCGGTGAAAAATTCGCCGATGAAGCCCGTGCAATTCACGCAGGCGATGCACCTGAGCGATCAATATTTGGCCAAGCCAAGCCGAAAGAAGCGAAAGCTCTGATCGAGGACGGAATACCCGTCACACCTCTTCCCTTCTCGGTCTCGCGCAAAAATAACTGATCCTCCGCTACATTTGTCATTTGACTAATGCCCCATTTGATCGACCATTAGGGGTCAGGAGGGGAACGATATGCGCATCTTACTTCTACTCATTGCACTTTTTGCTGCAGGGTCAGCCGCAGCACAGGACCGACGCCCGAGCCATTGTATAGCGCTGGCGCAGTCGGCGCCCGGAATAACCTATCTCCATCAAGCAAGTTGGTCCGAGCCCGTTCCCGAGAACTCCGTTCGAATAAATTACATCGACCATGCGACCTTCCTCATCCAGACCGAAGGCGGGCTGAACGTGGCGACTGATTACACCGGCTATCTGGGGCAGGCCGATTTGGTTCCCGATGTGGTGACGATGAACCACGCCCATGACACACACTGGACCGCCAACCCCGATCCACGCATTCCTCACCCCCTACGCGGATGGGCGGATGCCGATGGAACACCGGCAGACCACCACCTTGATCTCGGCGAAATGCTTGTGCGCAATGTTCCGACCGATATCCGTTCGCGCTATGCTGATGGGGTAGAAAAAGACGGGAATTCCATTTTCATCTTTGAGGTTGCGGGTCTGTGTATCGGGCATCTGGGGCATCTCCATCATGAACCCGACCAAGCGCAGTATTCGGCACTCGGGCGGCTGGATGTCGTCATGGCTGCGGTTGATGGTGGCGTGTCCCTTGACTTGCCCACCATGCAGCGCGTGCTGAAACGGCTCAGGGCGTCGATTGTCATTCCCATGCACTGGTGGGGAACGGTGTCCCTCAACAGCTTTCTGCGTGGAATGAGCGATCAGTATCTGATCGACCGTGATGCAGGCACCTTTGTCGAGGTGTCTCTTCGCTCGTTGCCCAGTCGCCCCACCATCGTGGTTCTGCGCCCGCAATATCTGCGTATGCTCGACGAATAGGGATACCCTCTGGAAAGTCCTGCCGTTAGGACTGTTCTCATGTTGAATCCCGTCGATGATAAGCTTCGTGGCGCTTTGTCCGCTGCCCTGCCAGCCAGCGCCTTTCCAGAACTCACAGAGCAATATTTAGTCGAGCCCCGCGGCCGCTATCATGGCAGCGGTGGATTGCTGGTTGCTCCCGAGACCACAGAACAGGTTGCCGCCGTCATAAAGGCTTGTCGGGAGGCGCAGGTTGGCGTTGTGCCCTATGGCGGCGGGACTGGTCTTGTGGGCGGTCAGATCATCGAAGATGACAGCGCCGCGCCGGTCATCCTGTCCTTGGAGCGCATGGACAAGATCCGCGCCATCAATCCAGAGGAAAACGTCATCGTCGCTGAGGCGGGCGTAATCCTTCAAACGGTCCAAGAGGCCGCGGACGGCGTCAACCGGCTGTTTCCGTTGACGCTGGCCTCACAAGGATCCGCGCGCATCGGTGGCAACCTCTCTACAAACGCGGGCGGAGTGAACGTTCTGCGCTATGGCAATGCCCGCGATCTGTGTCTGGGGTTGGAAGCGGTGATGCCCGATGGCTCGGTTTGGAACGGCCTGTCGGCGCTGCGCAAGAATAACACCGGCTATGATCTGCGGCACCTGCTGATCGGCGCAGAGGGAACCTTAGGCATTATCACAGCGGCTTCTTTGAAACTGTTTCCAAAGCCCGCGCAGATGGGCACCGCGTTGTTTGCCGTGCCAGACCCTTCGGCGGCCTTGGATCTGCTCTCACTGGCCGGTGACATCATTGGCACGGAAGTATCGGCTTTTGAGCTGATGCATAAAACCGGTCTGGATTTTCTGGCAGAGGTCGGCCCCGAGGTGCGACCACCCTTCGCCCGGACGCCTGATTGGATGGTTCTGGTCGATGTCGGAAGTTCTGCGGCGCGTGATCCACAAGCCGCGCTGGAACGCCTGTTCGAAGCCGCGTCTGAACGCGATCTGGTGTCAGATGGTGTAATCGCGCAATCGCTACAACAGCGCAACAATCTGTGGGCCATTCGTGAAAGCATCCCCGAGGCAAACCGCCGGATTGGTTCGGTGTCGTCCCACGACATTTCCGTCCCCATCAAGAGCATCCCGGATTTCATCAAGGCGGGGCGTCAGGCTTTGTCCGCGCTGTCAGATTTTCGGATCAATTGCTTTGGACATGTCGGCGACGGAAACCTTCACTACAATGTCTTTCCAGTGCCCGGAAAATCACGCGAAGACTACGAGACAGAGCGACCCCGGGTGAAGGAAATCGTGCACGATCTTGTGCACCAGTTCAGTGGCTCGATCTCCGCTGAACATGGCATCGGGCGTCTGAAGACGGGCGATCTGGAGAAATACGGGGATCCGGCGAAACTGGCGGCCATGCGCGCCATCAAATCTGCACTCGACCCAGTGGGCATTATGAACCCGGGAGCGGTGATCCCTGACAAGTAGAGGCAGCGGACGCGGCGTGGCCGACCTCTGTCAGGCGCCCTCAAAAGCACAGAGCGCATGAACGTCCTGCCCCAAGGCTTCCAGCTTTCCACGGCCACCCAGCTCGGGCAGATCAATGACAAAGGCACATCCGATCACTTCGGCACCAAGCTTTTCGATCAGCTTGATGCCCGCCTCCGCAGTTCCGCCCGTTGCAAGAAGGTCATCAACAAGCAGCACCTTTTCACCCGCTTCGAGGCTGTCATCGTGCAGTTCCATCGTGGCTTCGCCGTATTCCAGCTTGTAATCCTGCTGCACGGTCTTGCCCGGCAGTTTTCCCTTCTTGCGGATCGGAACAAACCCCACGGAAAGCTGATGGGCAATCGCACCACCCAGAATAAAGCCACGCGCCTCTAGGCCTGCAACCTTGTCGAAGCGCTGGCCGGCATAGGGGTGCAGCAATTGATCGATGGCCATGCGAAATCCGCGCGGGTCGAGAAACAGCGTCGTGACATCCCGGAACATAATGCCTTCATGCGGAAAATCTGGGATCGTGCGGATATAGTCTTTGACCTGCATTGGCGCTCCAGGAAGTTATTGAACAAAACCCCGATACCCTAAGCTCGCAAAGGTTAAAAGAAGTTAACCAAAGAGTGCGCATCTTCCTTCAGAGGCGGGCTGCCTGAACATGCATCCAGTCGAAATTCCTCAACCGACCAAGGCTGACCCAGCCTTGTTTTTCCCAGGCTTCCCAGAAATCTGCACAGTCGGGATGAGCAAGATTGGCCCGATCTCTGGACCATTTGAGTTGGTTGCGTTCCGGATCAAAATCGATGGCAATGCCCCAAGAATGGGTGGACCACTTGGTGCCTCCGCGCATTTTTCTGGCGTTGTAGTCTCCGCCAAACAAATCGAACCCAAGCCGTTGAATTTCGGCCAATCCGTAATGCTCATGAATACGTTCAAGAACCTCGGCAAGGCTGTCAGCGACTTTTTCATGAACAAGAAAGTGGCGACGTATCTGGCTTTTGTTCCATGAGATTTTCAATGGCCAGGGAGACGGCACGCGCACCAATGGTGGCGGAGGCGTCGGGCCAAAATTTGCTTTACCGTGCGGGCCATAGTAGCTGACCAGATCTTTTTGCCGCGGCCATTTGTTTGGATTTGCCTCGATCGGCTTCACATCGCGCCACGCATGGACAAACCCGATAATCAGCTTTTCTTCCAATGCCTCGGCGGCCCAAGCTGTCTGCGGGCCCCACCAGCCATCGACGCGACCTGCATTGATACCCTCGTCGAGGCAATATTTCTGCAAAAACGCTATGAAAACACGTTTATCGGACCAGGTCCGCCAGCCCGAAGGCAAACTTCCGGGCAAATCGCGTATGCCCTTTCGCACTGCGGCGTTCACTCGTGGCCCGCGCTCTCCGTCAACTTTTCCTGTGTAATGTCCCAGCTCACGCAACTTGTGCTGAACGACCCTAATCGCCGCTTTATTCATACTAGCCCCTAAAAATACGCACACCAATTCCCCAAGGCTATGCTCGGAGGTCGTGCTTCGCAAAAAGAATTCTTAACTGAAGGCGGTTTCAGCTGGCTAAAGTATGCGACCGGCCACAGCATCAAGCTTTGCCACAAGGGCAGGATCGCGATGCTCCGGCTGAGTGATAACGGCGTATTCCAACGCGCGATCACACCCGTGTGGACACGGGTTGCGCTCTGCCCCCAGACGCTCCGGCAAACCGCTAACAAGGGCACGCGCTTTATCCGCATTGCCGGTCAACGTCGCGATGATCTGCATCACATCCACCTCACCGTGATCGGGATGCCAGCTATCGTAATCCGTGATCATCGCAACGGAGGCATAACAAAGCTCCGCCTCCCGGGCGAGCTTGGCCTCTGGCATGTTGGTCATGCCGATTACGTCACACCCCCAGACCTCACGGTAGAGCTTCGATTCCGCTAATGTCGAAAACTGCGGGCCCTCCATCGCAAGATACGTCCCGCCGTCATGCACGGTGATCCCCGCCGCCTCCGCCGCCGAGATACAAGCCTGCCCCAACCTTGGGCAGGTCGGGTGCGCGACCGACACGTGGGCCACACATCCGGTGCCAAAAAAGCTCTTTTCGCGCGCGAAGGTGCGGTCCACGAATTGATCGACAATGACGAAATCGCCGGGAGCCATCTCTTCGCGAAAGGATCCGCATGCTGAAACGGATACGATATCTGTCACACCCAAGCGCTTCAGCCCGTCAATATTGGCCCGATACGGCACACTCGTTGGCGACAAGGTGTGACCCCGCCCGTGGCGCGGCAGAAACACCATATCAACACCGTTCAGCGACCCGGTCAGGACCTGATCGGACATTGACCCCCATGGCCCTTCAACCTGCTGCCATTCTGCACCTTGAAGGCCATCGATCTGGTAGACACCTGACCCACCAATAATTCCCAGTTTCGTCTGCACCACAGGTGATCCTCCTGACTCTCGTTTGCGGCGCATAAAGCCACATAGTTAATGGGATGGAAATGCAACGCACGCCAGAGTTCTAAGATATGCAACGGCTGCAGCGCTGGTATGCCCATGAATACCGTGCAATTGGCTGCGAATGTGCTAAGTCGCGCGAAATCTTTAGATCAATGAACCAAAGGCAATGCTGCATGACACGTGTCCGGGCCGCACTCAACAACTCGTCTCTGCTTAACGATTTGCAGATGGTCCCCGGACCAAAAATGGGCCTCGCACGGTGGCGGATTGAACTGCTCTCTGGTCTGACGGTCGCGCTGGCACTGGTGCCGGAAGCCGTGGCCTTTGCTTTTGTCGCCGGGGTCCATCCGCTTGTAGGTCTCTATGCAGCCTTCATCGTTGGTTTGATCACTGCGCTGATTGGTGGGCGTCCGGGCATGATTTCCGGTGCGACCGGTGCCTTGGCCGTGGTGATGGTCTCCCTCGTGGCGCAACATGGTGTCGAGTACCTGTTTGCCACGGTCGTTCTGATGGGGCTGATCCAGATCGGCGCCGGGATATTCAAGCTGGGAAAATTCATCCGTCTCGTGCCCCATCCGGTTATGCTGGGGTTCGTGAACGGGCTGGCTATCGTTATTTTCCTCGCCCAACTCAGCCAGTTTCAAGTGCCGGGAACCGCGGAGAGCGCGGGACACGGAATGGCAAACGGCCAGTGGATGACCGGTCTGCCATTGGCCACCATGTTGGCTTTGACAGTGCTGACCATGGCCATCATCTGGGTGATGCCGAAGCTGACAAATACCATCCCCGCCCCGCTGGCTGGCATCGGTATTGTCGCCTTGATCGTGATCTTCTTCGGCATTGACGTTCCGAGGGTCGGCGATCTGGCCTCCATCGAAGGCGGTCTGCCGGCATTCCATCTGCCGATGGTGCCGCTCAATCTCGAAACGATCGAGATCATTCTGCCCTATGCTCTTATTCTGGCCGCCATCGGCCTTATCGAGAGCCTGCTGACACTCAACCTCGTGGGCGAAATCACCGGGAAACGTGGTGGAGCCTCGCAGGAGTGTGTCGCCCAGGGCGTCGCCAACACCGTCACGGGCTTTTTCGGCGGTATGGGCGGTTGTGCGATGATCGGACAATCGATGATCAACGTAAAATCCGGCGGCCGAACCCGCATCGCGGGCGTAGCAGCCGCGGTGTTCCTGTTGATCTTCATTGTCGCAGCCGCTCCGTTGATCGAGCAGATACCGCTGGCCGCTCTGGTGGGCGTGATGTTCATGGTCGTTATCGGCACATTCGCCTGGAACAGTTTCAACGTCATGCGTCGTGCGCCCCGAATGGACGCTTTCGTTATCGTATTGGTAACCGTTACGACGGTTATGTATGACCTCGCCATCGCAGTTGTCGTCGGCGTAATCGTGTCCGCACTGGCCTATGCCTGGAACAACTCGACACGTATCCACGCAAAAACCTACGAGACCCCGGAAGGCGCAAAAGTCTATCAGGTCCAAGGTCCGCTTTTCTTTGGCTCATCAGACGGCTTTTCCGAGCTGTTCGAGCCAAAGCAGGACCCCGGTGTTGTCGTCATCGATTTCGCTGACAGCCGTGTTGTCGATCAGTCTGCCCTGCAAGCGGTTGAAGACATAGCTGCGAAATACGAGGCCTTGGGCAAAACGGTACAACTCCGCCACTTGAGCCGTGACTGTCACCAATTGCTGAGCCGCGCAGGTCAGCTAATGGTCGATAGCGACGATGATCCTGACTACCAGATTGCCGTGGATTACTCTGTCCGGACGGGCGTTATGGCAGGTGGCCACTAGGCGCTAGGTTTCAAATCAGGCATCAAAATACCGCTGCCAGGCAAATTGTTTCGAAAAACTGTCTTCGGGACGCGTTTTTTGCCTGATGAGCGGAGTTCCGCTGGACTCGACCCGTTCAAATTCGTATCAAAAACCTGATGTTTTTAACGAGTGCGAGGGAAGAATGAAACTCACTGCATTGAAGACTCTTGGCTTGGCTGCTGCGACGACCGTCGCGATGGCTGCAAGCGCATTTGCCGCTTCGGTTTATGACGGGACCTATGTCGCGTCTGACGTAACCAATAACGGCATCCACAGCGTCTGGTTTGGCGACTACGGCTCGCCTTACTCCGGCTCCAAGTCGTGGAAATCCTCAGGCGACACCAAACTGGTCGTAGATGACATGAATGGCATGACCATCGCGCACTACACCGGCACGATTTTCCAACACGGCAACGCTGGAAACACCATCAAGGTGGACGCCAAGTTCAAGCTTGAGACAAACTCCGCGAATTTCAACGGCACCAAATGTGGTGGCGGTTGCGGCGACAGCGCAAACTGGGACCGTTATACGTTCCTTGATGCGACTTTGACTGGCCTCACCGGTGCTGCCTTGGGCGATATTTTTACTCTGACCAACCGGATCATGGGTAACGGACATCCTGCGCCAATCGCGCAACTTGGCTATGGCGCCAACGATAAGGATGGCGGTCTTGGCTTCTCAACTTGGTTTGGCTGGAAAGACCAGGACGGCAACACAGGGCATGGCGACATCAACCTGAAGCTGACCGATCGCACCGACAACATTCCGCCGGTTCCACTGCCAGCGGGTGGCCTGCTTCTGTTGACTGGCCTTGCTGGTCTTGGCGCGGCACGCCGCTTCAAGAAGCACTAAGCAAGACTGCTTAATCTGAACAAAAAAGGCGGCCCCAGTGGCCGCCTTTTTTAGTAATACGCTGCCTTACTCACCGGGCCGTTTCAGGCTGAACAACTCCGTCACCCGCGCATAATCGCGGTACCCAAGACGCGCCAGCGGTTGGAAAGAGGTGACGTCAAACATCCCATCCACAAGGCAATCATCGCGCATATGTATGCCGGTCACCTCGCCGAAGATCACGATATTCGCCTCCCCCGGCAGATCGACGACCTTGGTCAACCGGCATTCAAGATTGGCCGGCGCATTGACCACACGCGAACAGGGGATCGTTTCACACTCAACCCGTTCGATGCCCGCTTTTTCGAACTCGTCCACCTCGCGAGGGTAGTTGCCTGAGCTCACATTCATCACATCGCGCGCGGCATATTCGACGACATTGACGCAAAAGACCTCCGTTTCGAGGATATTGCCAACGCTGTCCTTGCCCTTGTCGCGGTCCGGCTTGCCAGCGGTTGAGGCAAACATCACCTGCGGCGGAACATAGGCCACGGCATTAAAGAAGGAATATGGCGCAAGATTTTCGCTGCCATCAGACCCACGGGTCGAAATCCAGCCGATTGGGCGCGGTGTCACAATTGCATTGAAGGGATTGTGCGGCAGGTTATGGCCGTCTTTGGGTTCGTAAAACATTGGCATCCTCACTTTGCGTCAGGCTTAAACTGCTGGCGGAAAAGTGGAAAGCCGCTTGCTGCGCAATTTGCGGGCCGCCGCATCCCATGCTACCGGACCTGAGGAGGCGGGAGAGCGCAGAACGTGGAAGTCAGTCAGGAAATAGCCAGCGATTGGTGGGAGGTCGAGGCCCTTTATGATTTGTGCTTTGCTCCGGGTCGCGAGGCTCTGTCATCCTACCGTTTGCGCGATGGCGTCTCCCCTGTTGCTGAGCTTTGCATGACCGCCAGAGACCCCGATCACATTCTTGCAGGTGCCATTCGCTATTGGCCCATCAAAGTCGCTGATAAGACCGCATTGCTGCTCGGCCCAATCGCAATTCACCCTACCCGACAGGGCGAAGGCTTGGGTGGATTGCTGATGCAGGAAAGTCTGCAGAAAGCCAAAGATCTGGGTTGGGCGCGGGTCTTACTCGTCGGTGATGCTCCCTATTACGGCCGCTTCGGCTTCAAACGCCTCACGGGCGTCGCAATGCCTCCCCCCACAAACCCAGAGCGTATTCTGGGGCGCGGAGCGTGGGACGGTATTTCTGGCACCGTACGCGCCTTCGCTTGACAGGCTGCGTGCCCCACCCCACCTGATAGGCATCATGACCCAAACAATCCTGCCCCCCGTCAAGCCTGCTGACCCTCCGGTAGAGGAGCAGATTAAAGAGCTTGCAGTCCGATTGAAGGCCGCCAAGGGTCCGGGCGTGCAATTGTTGAGCGCTTTGGGTGCCACGGCTGATGGGCTGCTTGACCGCTTGCCTTCCAAGGTGAAAGACGGGTTGAACGCCACCACGATAAAGGCGCTTGATTTCAGCTTCGATGCCGCCTCCAAAAGCCGGTCGGGGCTTCCTGATACGGGTCCGTGGCTGACGCGCGCGATAACAACTGGAACGGGCGCGGCTGGCGGTTTTGGGGGCACCACAACCGCACTCGCAGAACTGCCTGTCACCACCACGGTCCTTTTGCGCGCGATCCAAGGCATCGCGGTAGAACATGGCTTTGATCCCGAACACCCAGACACGCGTCTGGACTGCCTGCAAGTCTTCGCGGCGGCTGGCCCGCTTGCCGAGGACGATCAGATTGATGTGGGCTTCCTGACGCTCAGGCTCAGCGTATCGGGATCATCTGTTCAGGCCATGCTGAAACAGGTCGCCCCGAAATTTGCGTTTGTTTTGGGCCAGAAGCTGGCCGCCCAAACCGTGCCCATTCTTGGCGCGATCACCGGGGCTGCCATCAACTACAGCTTCACCAGCTATTATCAGGACATCGCTCATGTACAATTTGGCCTCAGACGCCTGTCAGAAGACACAGGTCAGGACCGTGCCGCGTTGATTGAAGCGCTGAAATCCGAATTGACGAAACCCTAGGACTGCCCGGTAATCCAGTTGATCACGGCGGGCCGTACTGATTGCGCACCGCTCTGGAACGCCTCTTCGATGACCGCTTTCGCCTCGTTGAGATCTGTTCGGCGCAAAAGCGACTTCACTGGCCCTATAGAGGCCGGGCGCATCGACAGACTGCGCATCCCAATCGCAGCAAAGCACATGGCTTCGACCGGACGGCCAGCGTCCTCTCCACAAAAACTCAGCGGCGTGCCGGTTTCGTTGCAACGCTGAACGATCTGCTGAAGAAACGTCATGAAACTGACATTGAGCGTGTCATAGCGTTTGCGGACCCGCTCGTTCTCGCGGTCCGCTGCAAAGAAAAACTGTTTGAGGTCGTTGCCACCGATCGAGATGAAATCCGCCATCTCGAAAAACTGCCGTGGCGCAAATCCCAACGAGGGCGTCTCAAGCATCGCTCCAATTTCGACCTTCTCGGGCAACACATGGCCCAGCTTTCGCTCGCGCTCGATTTCATCCAGCAGATGCTGCCGCGCCTCACGAAACTCGTCGAATTGCGCCACAAAAGGGAACATGACAGACAAAGGCCGTCCATTTGCGCCCCGGATCAACGCCTGCAACTGCATGCGCATCACGCCCTTTTTGTCCAACCCCACACGGATTGCGCGCCAGCCCATAGCCGGGTTTGGCTCATCCTGTGGCTTCATATAGGGCAGCACCTTGTCCGACCCGATATCGAGGGTTCGAAACACCACGCGTTTGCCCTGCGCGGCATCCATGACGCTTCCATAGATGGTAGCCAGCTCGGAGCGGCGCGGGACACGCGCACGGGTCAGGAACTGAAGCTCTGTGCGAAACAGGCCCACGCCTTCAGCACCGGAGTTCTCCAGGGAAGGCAGATCGGCCATCAGACCGGCGTTCATATGCAAAGATATGGTCGTACCACAAAGCGACTGCGCAGGCTTGTCTCGGATCTCTGCATAGCGCGACAATGCTTGCGTCTGCATGGCGATCTTGTCACGAAACGCCGCCGCAACAGCATCTTCCGGTCTCAGATGCACGACACCCTGGTCCCCGTCGACAAGGATATGGTCGCCGTTCAACGCCTCGGTCAGGATGCGCTTCGCATTGATCACCAGCGGGATCGCCCATGCCCGGGCAACGATGGCCGCGTGTGAGCCAACCGAGCCCTCCTCCAGCACGATACCTTTCAGCTTCTTGCCGTATTCCAACAATTCACCCGGACCGATATTACGCGCGACCAAAATGGGCTGGTCCGGCATCTCTGCGCCCGTATCCTTGCCCTGTCCGGTTAGAAGGCGCAGCAGTCTGTTAGACAGGTCGTCAAGGTCATGCAGGCGCTCGCGCAAGTAAGGGTCCGGCACGCTTTCCATCCGTGTGCGCGTCGCGGATTGTTCTTTTTCAACGGCTGCCTCCGCCGACAACCCCAGCGCAATATCCTCTTCCATCCGGCGCACCCAACCGCGGGAGTTGGCGAACATCCGATAGGCTTCCAGCACCTTTTGCTGCTCTTTATCGGTTGTTTTTGACACATTCGACAGCATGTCATCGATGGAGCCACGCATGGTTTCCATCGCCTGCTCCAACCGGCGCAACTCCTCATGCGGATCTTCGGCAATCGGATTTGTCACAACGACGCGCGGCTCATGCAGATAGACGCGGCCCTCCGCAGCGCCTTCCTGTGCTGTGCCACCCCGGAACAACGCTTGCTGGGTGTGAAGCGCCTTGAGGGCAGCCCCTTCCCCGACAAAGGCGCCGAGTTCGGTCATTTCCGCCAGAACCATGGCCACGACTTCGAGCGCATATACTTCGTCTTCAGAATATATCCGCGCCTCTTTCGATTGCACTACCAACACGCCGAGACCTTCGCCAAGACGCTGAACCGGCACCCCCAGAAAGGCGGAGAATATCTCCTCCCCCGTTTCAGGCATGAACCTGAAGCCCTTGGCACTTGGTGCATCCGCCGTGTTGACAGGCGACTTGCTCCGCGCCACCCGGCCAACCAGACCCTCTCCAATCCGCATACGGGTCTGGTGAACGGCTTCCTTGTTCAACCCTTGGGTTGCACATAGCTCCAGCGTCTCGGCGTCGCGAAACAGATAGATCGAACACACATCCGCACCCATCTGTTCGGCAATAATCTCGGTAATCCGGTCGAGCCTTTCCTGACCCGCCGATTCCTCAGCCATAAGCGCTCTTAAGCGCCCGAGAAGCTTACGCGATGTGCTTTCGGTTTGACGTACCATGACCCGACCCAAATCTACCTGTCCGGTTATAGGCCAGTTCGCAGTTCTTGGGGAGGGGTGTTCGCCTTACCTTGCGTTCAGCTCAACGCGCGCAGCAGAAGACCGCCGGCGATCAGGAAGATCAGCGTACCGGCTAGAACTTCGATCATCGGGGCCACCCATTTCAGCGCCGCACTTTCACTCAGCGAAGAAACCAAGCCACCGCGAAGGCTGACCGCAGCAATACCAACCGCGACGGTCACAGTGGCAGTGCCAAGTGCCATAGCAAACGCACCAGCAACACCTGCAAGGGCGATGCCCATCTGCCACGTGATGATCAGCACAAACAGCGCGCCGGTGCAGGGCCGCACGGCAATCCCACCGATCAGGGCGAGGCTGTCGCGCAGCGAATGTGCCTGTTCCAACTCCGCCAGACTGGGGCCGTGTCGATGGCCGCAATCTGAACAGACCTCATCCCCAGAATGATTGTGGTGGTGGTGGTGGTGATGACCGTGATGGTGATGTGTGTTTGCCTGGCGAAAGCTCTTTCGCGCACCACGCCAGATCAACCACGCCCCGATCAACGCAATGGCGCCATAGCTGACGGGTGCCATGATCTGCTCTGTCGTGCCAACAAGGGCGGTCCGGCCCATGTTGAAAATCCAAATCCCGGCATAGACCAGCACAACCGCCGTGACCGCCTGCCCCAGACTGGACAGAAGCGAGATTATCGACAGCCGCGCCCACGGAATTGCACGACCCAGACCATAACCGCCGATCAGAACCTTCCCGTGCCCCGGACCCACCGCATGAAAGAACCCATAAGCGAAGCACACTGACATCAGCAGCCAGAAAGCGCCTGCCTCACCGCTGCGCAGCCCCCGTAAATTCTGAGCAATGCGATTTTGGAACACACGCTGTTCGCCTGCGGCCCAGGCTGCGAGTTGCTCAAACCCTCCGCTGAGCCATAACCAGCCCAGCAAAACAAAGGCCAGAGCAACAGGAACAATCAGGAGCTTGGGCATGAAATCCGCATTTCAGTTGCGAATTGTCCACCGATTAACGGTATATCGTTTTCCTCAAGATCGGCACTCGGATCGAGCCTCAGAAGCTGCGCGCGCATCGCGGCGAGTTCTCCGTCGATATCAGGCTCAATGCGCTCCATATTGCAGGTAGGCGCACCGATAACCTCAAGGGGAAGGCTCAGCTCGTAGGCCGTGTAATAGGTTTCGTCGAAGGCTTTCAGACTCAACGGATCGCCACCGACCAGCGGGGTTCCAGTGACCTCACGCAAATGGGTCGAGACAATTCGTCCATCTTTCATCGTGGCGGTTGGCTCCAACGGACCTGAGAGCGTCAGAAGTTGCCCGTCCAGCATGACTTCAAGATCGCCATTAAATCCGGGCACCCAATTGGCATCAAAGCCGCTCATTGTGGCTTCTTCCTGCGGTGTAAGAGCTCCGTCGCCATCATTGTCGACGCCATAATCTTCGGCGATCAACAGGGAATAGAAGTCATCATAGGCCCATGTCACGCGCACATGGGTCAACCTTTGTTGATCGTCGAATACGACAATCAGGCCTGTATCCACAAAAATATGAGGATGCGCCAGCGCTGTGCCGGGCAAACCAAGACAGAGAAGAGTAAGCCACTTTTTCATGGTGGAAATCTAGCTCAGAGATGCGCCCGCGACAACCGAGCAGTCAACACATCAGCGTCAGGCCGCCTTGTCCAATCCGAACGTGTCATGGAGCGCTTGGACCGCCAGTTCCATATACTTGCGATCAATCAGAACCGAGATTTTGATCTCAGAGGTTGTGATAACCTTGATGTTGATCCCATCGTCTTTCAACGACTTGAACATCTGGGCTGCGACACCTGCATGTGAGCGCATCCCGATCCCCACGACCGACACCTTGGCCACATCTGTATCGGCAACCAGATCGTGGTAATTGATCTCACCGGAGGATTTCGCGTCCTCCATCGCCTTTTCGGCCCGTTTGACCTGATCAACCGGGCAAGAGAACGTCATATCCGTGCGCCCCTCTTCCGAGATGTTCTGGACAATCATGTCCACATTCACCCCGGCATCGGCCAAGGGTCCGAATATGGCAGCCGCGATACCGGGCCTGTCAGCGACCGATATCAATGTCATCTTTGCTTCATCGCGCGAATAGGCCACGCCAGCCACAACATTGCTTTCCACGATTTCCTCCTCGGCACAGACCAGTGTACCTGCCGTATCACTCATTTCTTCAAAGCTGGACAAAACCCGCAAACGGACCCCGTAGCGCATCGCCAGTTCAACCGAGCGCGTCTGCAGAACCTTCGCCCCAAGAGACGCCAGTTCCAGCATTTCCTCAAACGCGATTTTATCGAGCTTGCGCGCCTTGTCCGTGATCCGCGGATCAGTCGTGTAGACCCCGTCAACATCGGTGTAGATATCACAGCGCTCAGCCTCAAATGCGGCTGCAAAAGCCACGGCTGTCGTATCCGATCCCCCACGACCAAGCGTGGTGATACGACCTTCCGGGCTCAAGCCCTGAAAACCGGCAATCACAGCCACTTTCATGCCCTCAGCGAACTTCGCATCCAGATTTTCCGTAGGAATCTCTTCGATCCGGGCCGACCCATGGGCAGAGGTCGTCTTCAGCGGCACCTGCCACCCCTGCCAACTGCGCGCCGGTACGTCCATTTCCTGCAATGTCATGGCCATCAGGCCCGCAGTGACGTTCTCTCCGGAAGAGACCACAGCGTCATATTCCCGTGCATCGTAAAGCGGTGAGGTCTCGTTCACCCACCCGACCAACTCATTGGTCTTGCCTGACATGGCCGAGACGATAACGATGACTTCATAGCCCTTCGCCACCTCGACACCCACGCGCTTCGCTGCACGCTTGATGCGATCAAGATTGGCGACGGAAGTTCCGCCGAATTTCATCACCAGCCTGGGCATGGTTGAGGTTCCTGTGCAAATCCGTCCGCTTCCTAAGCGGGCGGGTCAGAAAGGGCAAGACCGGTTAACTATCCGCCGGGCTGTCGATCTTGAAATGATCCCGCAGAAAAGGGAAATAGCGCGCAACTTCCGCAATTTCCTCATCACTCAGCCAATTGGTCTTATGCGGGGTCCGGCTGTCATTGAAATCGTGAACCGTGCGCAAATAAAATGGCCGCTGCGTGTTGATGACCAGTGACTGATGGTGGTGCGCAATCGCCAGATGCTTGGTCAGGAACGGATGTTTGATGCTGTCGGCCCGCGATGCGAGCGTCAAACCCAGATTGACCAGCGGAGAGTGCTTGTCCGACAAACTCACGAGCTTGCCGTCCTCCACTTTCAGGCTTTTGCCTCGTGCGAAGGACAAGAACCAGTTCGGATCATTGTCATGGTCCGAGGCGAGCGCGCGATAGGCTTCATCCTTGCAAATCTCGGTAAAGTCGAACGAGACGGCGTCGTCGTCATCCAGAACCACCTGGGAGATGAGCGTCTCCGGCGCGTAACTGTTCTGCACATATTCGCGAAAAACGCGCCCAGCCATGCGCGGGGGACGCGCCAGAATGATCGTGCGGTCTTTGCCCAGCACGTCAAAGCACATTTCTTCGAGACGTTTTGCATAAGCGTCCGGCATCATCATGGCCGTCAGCAGGACGAGCTTGAAATCCTTGTCGCTCTGATCAGCAAGACAGGCCAGCGTGATCTTTTCAAACAGCTCAAAGCGACGCTCCATCCGGTCTGCCGCAAACAGAAGCTCCGGATTCTGGCTCGCCTCAGATTGCCAGCCCGATTTGCCGACAAATGAAAAGCGGGTCTCGTAAAGAAGTTCCATAAACACGCACCGTCACTGCACAATGTCCCATACCAACACCCTTTGAATGTGGCCAGCCCATGGAAAATTTTGGAATTTAGCTGGCCAATCCCAGCACCATTGTCTTCTAGACACCGCTAGGGTCAAAACGGATGGGCATTGCCATCCCAGGTCTCGAAACATCCGGTGGTCGCCAGTGACAGCGCATCAAAACGCTCCACCAACCCCTGACCCGCTTCGTCGACCGATATTGCGGCACCTGTGCCCCCCATATCGGTCTGGACCCAACCCGGGTGATAGATACCTACAGCAACCCCGTCAGCTTTCATATCCGCGGCCAGATTCCGCCCCAGATTCAACGCAGCCGCCTTGGACGCCCGATAGATATAGGATCCGCCCGGTGCCCGCTCGCTAGACGCCATTTGCGAGGACATGATCGCAATCTTGCCTTTGGCCGCCTGCAAGTTGGTCAGCAACGCCTGAATGGTCAGAAAAACACCTGTCACGTTGGTTGCGAAAGTCTCGCCCCACAATCTCGGCTCATATCCTGAAATCAGATCATGCCCTTTATCGACATAGACACCCGCATTGCAGATCAGCAGGTCAATCGGCAAATCCTTCTGGGTCTCGGCAAAAGCCCGAACCGACGCAGGATCACTGACATCCAGCCGTGGCGCGGCCTTGCGAGAGGTTCCAATGACCTCATCGCCGCGCTCCTGATAGCGCCGCACCAGCTCCGCACCGATCCCGCGATTAGCTCCTGTAATGACGACACGCATCAGTTCACCTCTGTTTTACCGCGACGGTCCCCGCGCAGATTGGCGTAGAGGACATGGTTGCGCCAGCGCCCGTTAATTTGAAGGTAGCTCTGGGCCACACCTTCATATTTGAACCCCGATTTTTCCAGCACACCACGCGATGCCGTGTTCTCAGGCAGGCACGCAGCTTCAATTCGACTTAGGTCCAAATTTGTAAAGGAGTAGTGCACCAGCGCCAAAATCGCCTCCTGCATATATCCCTTGCGCGCATGGACCGCCCCGATCCAGTAGCCCAGCGTTCCGGCCTGAGAGGGCCCACGGCGAATATTGTCCAATGTGATGGCACCCAATAAGACACCGTCTTCGCGACGCTCAAGAAAAACAGGGATCGCACTGTCGGATTTTGCGGATCGCTGAGCCCAATAGACCCGGTTCGTGAAGCTTTTTCGGGTCAGATGGTCTGTCGCCCAAGACGGCTCCCACGGGGTCAGAAACTCGGTGGACGCGGAACGAAGCGAAGCCCAAGATCGATAATCGCTATGCTCGGGCAATCGGAGCACGAGGCGCTCCGTCACAATCCGAACAGCCTTCTTGCGTATCAGCATCAGGCTGCAAGTCTCCGCGTTATCTCGTCCAGCGATCGTGCTTTGGCGACCGGACCATACAGCGCCATGGCCGCCTGTCCGCGGCTGGCCATCGAAACCGCAAAGGCCTTGACCGCGGTGGCATCCACCGCATCGATCTTCTCAATCGTCTCCGAAAGCGAGGGCACCCGCCCCCAAATTCCCACCAGACGCGCCAGCCGTTCGGCACGCGCCGAGGGGCTCTCCAGCCCCATCAGCAAACCGGCCTTCATCTGCGCGCGGGCACGGTTCACTTCGTCATCTGCCATATCCTCGGCCGCGCGCTTCAACTCATCCACGGTAATATCGGCCAGCGTCGCAATATCATCACCTGATGTTCCCGAATAGATCGTCATAAGCCCCGTATCCGAGTAGCTGCCAACCTGAGCAAAGATCGAATAACACAAGCCGCGCTTTTCCCGCACTTCCTGAAACAGGCGAGAAGACATGCCGCCACCAAATGCGGTCGAAAAGACCTGCGCGGTGTAGAACTCATCATCACGATATCCCGGCGCTTCCAGGGCCAAGGTAAAGTGCGCTTGCTCCAGCGCTTTGGTTTCGCGACGCTCACCGGGCTTGAAGCTGCCTGCCTCGGCCACCAGAGCAGATTGCGCGGGCATGTCACCAAACAGGTCTTCGGCCATGCTCACGATCTGATCATGATCAATCATTCCCGCCGCCGACAGGATCAACTGCTCAGGGCCATAATGCTCTGCCACAAAGCGTTGAAGATCCTCCCGCGAGAAGGCCGAGACCCGCTCGGTCGGACCCAGAATTGTGCGACCAATCGGTTGCTCCGGGAACGCGGCCTCCTGCAGCCAGTCGAACACGACGTCGTCTGGTGTATCCAGAGCTTGGCCAATCTCTTGCAGGATCACGCCGCGCTCAATCTCGATCTCGCGTGGATCAAACACAGGGTTGCGCAGAATATCCGCGATCACATCCAACGCCAGCGGCACATCATCTTTCAGCACACGCGCGTAGTAAGCCGTCACTTCGCGTGAGGTATAGGCGTTGATGTATCCACCTACATTTTCAATCGCCTCGGCAATCTGCAACGACGTGCGACGCTTGGTGCCTTTGAAAGCCATATGCTCAAGGAAATGGGCAATCCCGTTCTGCTCAATCCGTTCGTGACGCCCACCGGCATTGACCCAGATCCCGATAGAGGCGGATTGCAGGCTCGGCATATGTTCGGTGACGATACGAAAGCCGTTCGGCAAGGTGTGAATGCGTTCGCTCATGCCAGTCGCTCCCGCACAAGCGCCTTCATATCCTCCACATCGCCCGACACCCGCGTCAGGCGCTCATCGCGTTCGAAGAGATCAGCCATGCGTGGCGGCAAGTCCGGATGATGACCCGTGGCAGCCTTGACCGCATCCGGGAACTTTGCCGGATGCGCGGTTGCCAGAGTAATCATCGGCGTTGCTCCCAGATGCTGCTCGCCGACGCGCACGCCCACGGCGGAATGCGGGCACAGCAGTTCACCCGTTTCTTTCAGTGCCCGTGTGATTTCGGCAGAGGTTTCATCTTCCGACACCCGTCCCGACTTGAATGTTTCGCGCAGCGCCTCGTAAGCCCCTTGGCTCACCTCGAATTTCCCGGTCTCCTTGAGCGCCGACATCTCGGCAGCAACAGCATCACCATCCTCGCCATACGCATAATAGAGCGCCCGCTCAAAGTTTGAGGAGACCTGAATATCCATCGACGGGCTGATGGAAGGGATAACCGTATCTGTGGCGTAAGCCCGCGTCTCCATAGTGCGGTGCAGAATGTCATTCTGATTGGTCGCAATGATGAGATCATCAATCGGCAGACCCATGCGCTTGGCCAGATAGCCCGCAAAAATATCACCAAAATTGCCCGTAGGCACCGTGAAGCTGACCGACCGATCAGGTGCACCAAGCGATAGCGCCGACGAGAAGTAATAAACCACTTGTGCCAGCACACGCGCAAAGTTGATGGAGTTCACTCCCGCCAACCGCACCTCGTCCCGGAAGGTGAAATCATTGAACATATCCTTGAGCGCACCCTGGCATGTGTCGAAATCCCCATCGACTGCCAACGCATGAACATTGGAGGCGTCAGGTGTCGTCATCTGACGCCGCTGCACTTCTGAGACACGCCCATGCGGGTACAAAATGAACAGGTTCACGGCATCAAGACCCTGAAACGCCTCCATCGCCGCAGAGCCCGTGTCGCCAGAGGTCGCCCCGACAATCGTGACGGACTTGCCGGACCGCTTTAACGCGTGCTCGAAAAGCTGGCCGATAAGCTGCATTGCGAAATCTTTGAACGCCAGCGTCGGCCCGTGAAACAGCTCCAACAGGAAGTGGTTCGCACCCAGTTGCACCAAGGGCGCGCGCGCAACATGACCAAAGCCGGCATAGGCCTTGGCAATCAGATCCGCAAACTCTGCCTCGCTAAAATTTTCCGCCACGAAAGGATACATCACCCGATGTGCGATTTCCTCGTAACTCAGGCCGCGCATTGCCCGAATATCATCAACGCTCAGGCTCGGAATGGTCTCGGGCAGATACAGCCCACCATCTCGGGCAAGCCCGGTCAGCATAGTGTCCTCGAAATTCAAAGCCGGAGCGGCTCCGCGGGTCGAGATATATTTCATGTAAGGTCAGTCCCCTTCAGGCGCGTTTCTGCCTGATACGCCAAAGCCAAAACGCTGTCATCCCAAACCAGACAATTGCCAGCCCGAACCATGTCACAGCATATTGAAGATGGTCGTTGGGAATAGTTGCGCTGTCCACGGGCACCGGCGTCACAAACTGGTCTGATCCCGACTCCTCGCGTACCACGACGAGAACTGGCTCCGTATCCAGCTCAGACGCCATGGCCGGGACATCGCGCGCAAACCAGATATCACGCGACAGATCGGGCGTCGGTGTGAATTCATCAATTTCGTTGGGCCAATAGAGGTTTCCGACAATGTCCATGTCTTCGGCAGGCCGCGGGGCCTCTTTCTGATCGATCGGGATATATCCGCGGTCCACCAGAACCCTGCGATCATCTTGGGTAACGTAGCTTGCGATGATCCGGTAACCCGGCCCTTTGCCCTTCAAAGAAAACAGGATGTGCAGTTCGTCGCCGGTGAACTGCCCTTCCAGCGCGACGGGCAGGTAGCGATCCGCCTCAGGGTCAGGGTCTCCCGGCAATTCAACCGGGCTCGCCGCGATCCGCGCGTCGATATCGTCAAGAATGGCTGTTTTCCATTCCAAACGCTGCACCTGCCAAACCCCGAGCGAAATCAGAAACGCGCAACCGACAATCCCAATAACTGATGGAGCGATGTAGCGTAGCATCGAGGTCCCTCTAAAGCCGAAGCGCGAGGCCAGACCCCGCGCTTCCTAATCTCGCATTATTTGTTGGGCGCTTAGCCGCCCCAGATATACACGGCAGCGAACAGGAACAGCCACACCACGTCAACGAAGTGCCAGTACCAAGCTGCAGCTTCAAATCCGACGTGCTTTTCAGGCGTGAAATGCCCTTTGTAAGCGCGAATCAGGCAGACCGTCAGGAAGATCGTGCCGACCAGAACGTGAAAGCCGTGGAAGCCCGTCGCCATGAAGAAGTTGGCGCCATAGATGTTGCCCGAGAAGCCGAAGGCTGCATGGCTGTATTCGTATGCCTGAAACGCTGTGAAAAGCGCCCCCAGCGCGATCGCCAACCACAACCCGCTCTTGAGGTCTTTGCGGTTGTTTTCATGGGCCAGCGCATGGTGCGCCCAAGTAGCAGCCGCACCTGAGCAAAGCAGGATCAGCGTGTTGATCAGCGGCAGATGCCAAGGATCAAAGGTTTCGATACCCGCAGGCGGCCAGACGCCATCAACGGCAGGGCTGTCGGGCCCCATCGGATACATCGCGTGTTTGAAGAAAGACCAAAACCACGCCACGAAGAACATGACTTCCGACATGATGAAGAAGATGAAGCCATAGCGCAGACCAATGCGAACCACCGGTGTGTGATCCCCCTGTTGGCTTTCTTCAACGACTTCCGCCCACCAGCTGAACATAACGTAAAGCACGCCAGCAAAGCCTGCGAGGCCAAGCCAAGGTGATCCGCCCTTCATCCAGAGCACGGCACCCGTCAGCATCAGGAAAGCTGCGACGGCACCCAGAAACGGGTTAATCGACGGTGGCAGGATGTGGTAGTCGTGGTTTTTAGCGTGTGCCATGGATGTCCCTCTTATTCGGACTTAGTTAATATCAGTCTTGGAGCGGGTTGAAAGCGCTGCCTGCACTTCCTCCTGCTCGATTTCGTAAAACGTGTAGCTCAGTGTGATCTCTTCGACAAATTTGCCGTCTTTGTCTTCGACAATTTCAGGGTCGACATAGAACGTCACAGGCATCTGAAGGCGCTCACCGGGTTGCAAAATCTGCTCTTCAAAGCAGAAGCAGTCGATCTTGGTGAAGAAACCACCAACAGTGAACGGAAAAACGTTGTAGCTGGCCGAGCCTGCAATCGGGCGATCTGTCGGGTTGTAAGCCTCGTAGAAGGCCAATCCGGTTTCACCGATTCGAACTTCCATCTCGCGCTGAACGGGCGTGAACTTCCACTCCATCCCCTTGGCAAGGGAGCCGTCGAACCGAATCTTGATTGTCTGATCAAGGATCACGTCCGACCCGGCATCGGCCTCAAGCGTCGTGCCACCGTAACCCGTTACACGGCAGAACCAGTCGTAAAGCGGAACCGACGCAAAGCCCAATCCACCCATCGTCAGCACCAAAGCGACAAGCGACGCCACTGTGCGGGATTGGGGGGACAGACGCGCAAACATCAATTGCTCTCCGGCTCAGTGATCGAGGGCCGCACAGCGTGATCAAACCCTTCGATCATTCCGCCATTGCCGAGCTTGACCATCGTCAGGCCAAAGACGATTGCGACGAAACCAAGCAAAACCAGCCCGACGCCGATATTGCGCCCAGAGCGGCGTTGATGAATCTCGTGTTCGACCCGAGGCGCCATCAGAACCACGCCTCCATGCCGGCTTTCACCCAGATCGCTTGCAGCAGAAGCGCGCCGAAATGCAGGAACAAATAGCTCAGCGACTGGCGGAAGTATTTCTTCTCGGCGCGATATTGATCGGCCTCTGCCATATCCTCATCACGCTGCCACAACTTCCATGCCCCCAGCAAAAACTTGGCGTTCAGGTAAAGCGCGACCGAAAGATAGATCCAGCCGCCGATAGAAGTGAATGCCGTGCCGATCGCCAAGGGCGCCAAAAGCGCCGTGTAGATCAGGATTTGCTTGCGTGTTTCGCGCCGACCATGGGTCACGGTCAGCATGGGCACACCAGCCTTGGAATAATCTTCGTTCATGAAAAGCGCCAAGGCCCAGAAATGCGGCGGCGTCCACATGAAGATCAGCGTGAACATCAAGATACTCTCGACTGAAACACCACCCGTGGCCACGGCCCAGCCGATCATCGGAGGGAAGGCGCCCGCAGCGCCGCCGATCACGATGTTCTGCGGCGTCCAGCGCTTGAGCCACATCGTGTAGACAACCGCATAGAAAAAGATCGTGAAGGCCAGAATGCCCGCCGCAACCCAGTTGGCCGCAAGTCCCAGCATTGTAACCGAGATAAAGGACAGCCACAGACCCAGCGACAGCGCCTCACCCGGCTGCACGCGCCCCGACGGGATGGGACGCTTCGCCGTACGACGCATAACCGTGTCGATGTCATGGTCATACCACATGTTCAGCGCACCAGAGGCGCCACCGCCCAGCGCAATGAACAAGATCGCCACAAAGGCGATGAACGGATGCACCGCAACCGGCGCCACAAACACACCAACAGCGGCTGTGAAAACGACCAGCGACATCACGCGCGGCTTGAGAAGCGCAACGTAGTCGCCGAACTCCGCGTCACCTGTTCCGATCTGTTGGGTTGCGTCTGTCATCTGTCATCCTGCGAAAAAGGCGGGATGGACCCGCCTGATATCGCCTTAGTTCGAGGCCACTTGAATGGTTGGTGCAATGCCTGCGAATTCTTCCTTCGCGCCCGCAAGCCACGCGTCATACGCTTCCTGCGACACCACTTTCACGGTGATCGGCATATAAGCATGAGAAATACCGCAAAGCTCCGAACACTGACCGAAGTAAACGCCCTCTTTCTCGGGCTTGAACCAAAGTGCCGCCAAACGGCCAGGGACACCGTCCTGCTTCACTCCGAAGGACGGGATGGTCCATGAGTGGATCACGTCGGCTGCGGTCACCTGCATCACGACAGTCTTGTTGACCGGAACAACAACGGCAGTGTCGGTGGCGAGAAGGAATTCATCCTTCGAATACCCGGCCTCAACCAGTTCTGCTTCTACATCCGGCGTAAGGCGGTTCTCGCCCGCACCGATCATGATGCTGTCGAAGGCAAAGCCCTCATCGACATATTCGTAGCCCCAGTACCACTGATACCCGGTGGCCTTGATAACGATGTCACCTTCCGGAATACGCTGCTGCTTGAACAGAACCGGCAGAGAGAACGCACCAATCACGACGAGGATAACCACCGGGATCAAGGTCCAGGCAACCTCAAGCGGAGAGTTGTGGGTGAATTTCGCAGGCTCCGGGTTCCGCTTGGCGTTGAAGCGCAGCACCACAACGGCCAGCAGCGCGACAACGAACAAAGTGATCACGGTGATGATGACCAGCAGAAAATTGTCCAACCAGATGATGTCGCGCATCAACTCGGTTGTCGGTTCCTGAAAGTTGATCCCGTCCTGTGAGGGACGTCCCACGATTGGCAGGTCTTTCAAAGCGTCCTGCGCTTGTACCCCTGTGGCGGTCAGCGCCGCGGCGATCGCGGCGAAAATCGTCGAAATTCGCATGTTTGTTTCCCGTCGTTATCAGAGGTGTGCGCGGTCGGCACGGAATCCCCCGTTGCGTCTGGCCCGGGAGAAACCATATTAGCCTGACAGGGGCAAGCACCCTGAGACCTCTCGCGCTACCATGCCGCAGGTAATTTAGCGCCAAATCCAAGGATTCGCTCGTGACCAAACAAAGCCCCGCCCCATTCCGCCCGTTTGAGACCGCCCTGGACCGCGAGCGCGCATTGCAGATTGTGAAATCTGCGACTGATGGAGCAGATGACGGCGAACTGTTTCTGGAGCGCAAGCGCGGAGAGGTTTTTGCCTTTGATGACGGGCGCCTCAAAACCGCCAGTTACGACGCATCCGAAGGGTTCGGCCTGCGTGCTGTACGGGGGGAAACCGCGGGCTACGCCCATGCAACAGAAATTTCGGAACAGGCGCTGATCCGCGCCGCTGAAACCGCGCGCCTGGCGGTTGGTGACGGTGGCGGCACGCTGTCAGCCGCGCCCAAACCTACCAATCATCGCCTTTACACGGATCAAGACCCGATGGCTGGCGCAAGTTTCAGCACCAAAACGGATCTGTTGCGCGAAATCGATGATTTTGCCCGTGCACTGGACAAACGGGTCGTTCAGGTCTCTGCCTCACTGGCAGCGTCACATCAGGAGGTTGAGATTCTCCGCCCGGATGGCCTGCATGTCTCCGATACCCGCCCCATGGCGCGCATGAATGTCTCTGTGATCGTCGAACGCGATGGCCGCCGCGAGGGCGGTAGCGCAGGCGGCGGTGGGCGCCACGGGCTCGATGGTCTCCTCAATCCTGATCACTGGCAAGGGCTTGTACGCGAAGCGCTGCGCGTCGCTGTGGTCAATCTTGACGCTGAACCGGCCCCCGCGGGCGTGATGGATGTGGTGCTTGGCCCCGGCTGGCCCGGCATTTTGCTGCACGAGGCGATCGGTCACGGGCTGGAAGGCGATTTCAACCGCAAGAAAACCTCCGCCTTTTCAGGATTGATGGGCCAACGCATCGCCGCAAAAGGGGTCACGGTCCTCGATGATGGGACAATCCCGGACCGACGGGGCTCCATCACCGTTGACGACGAAGGCACGCCATCCGGCAAAAATACCCTGATCGAGGACGGCATCTTGGTCGGATATATGCAGGATCGACAAAATGCCCGCCTCATGGGGGTGGATGCCACAGGCAACGGACGCCGCGAAAGCTATGCGCATGCGCCCATGCCACGCATGACAAACACCTACATGCTGGGCGGCACAGCAGAACCCGAGGCGATTGTGAAAGATCTCAAGGACGGCATCTACGCCGTGGGGTTTGGCGGTGGACAAGTCGATATCACCAACGGTAAATTCGTCTTTTCCTGCACCGAAGCCTACCGCGTGAAGAACGGCATCGTCGGGGCACCCGTCAAGGGAGCCACGCTGATCGGCGATGGTGCGACCGCACTTAAGCAAATCCAGGCCATCGGCAATGACATGGCGCTGGACCCCGGCATGGGGAATTGCGGCAAACAAGGCCAATGGGTGCCGGTGGGCGTAGGTCAACCGACGCTGATGATTGGCGGCCTCACGGTTGGCGGCTCAGCAACTTGAGTCGCCCCAACCTGTGTTCGAGATTACCATTTCAGCGCGCGCTCCTCGCCATTTCTGGCGAGCCTGACGCACATTAATAATTCTTAACGTATTTCAACTCTGAAATTTTATTCGAAATATTTTCAATGCTTTAGACATGTTTCCAGCGATCTTGAATTAAATAATCTAGCCATTCACATCTCCTTAACCCGCCATCGTTCAAATTAGCTTCAATGATCAGACGGAGCAACGATGGCTGGCGACCTGCTGTCTACCCCACCCCCCCTCGCACCCCTAAGACCTCGGGGCACCTCTGTCGCAGAGCTTCGTCTGATCAGATCCTATCGTGTCGGACCTTCCACATATCATCGGCTGCTTGCCGAACATGGCTCGGCGGAGGCTGCGCTTGACGCACTCCCGAAGGTAGCCGCTGCAGCCGGGGTCAAGCGCTATTCTCTGTTTTCGCAAGATGCAGCAGAACGTGAGCTGGAGCTTGGAACGCGATTGGGCGCCTCCCTGCTCTCTCAAGATGATCCGCGCTACCCCTCTGATCTTAAAGATATTTCAGACGCGCCGCCGTTGTTGTGGGCGACTGGGCGGCTCGATCTGTTGCGCCAACCGAGCGTCGCCATGGTCGGCGCCCGAAACGCTTCATCGCTCGGGCGTCGCATGGCCACAAAGCTGGCGACCGATCTTGGACAGGCCGGGTTGCTGACCGCATCAGGGCTGGCGCGCGGCGTCGACACGGCCGTGCATATGGCCTCCCTCGACACCGGGACTATTGCTGTCGTGGCTGGCGGTCTGGATGTCATCTACCCACCCGAAAACGCCAAACTCCATGACGAGATTGCGCAAAAAGGGGTGATCTTGAGCGAGCAACCCCTTGGGCTGCAACCAATCGCCCGTCACTTCCCCAGACGAAACCGGATCATTTCGGGTCTGGCCCGGGCCACTGTTATCATTGAAGCCGCGGCCAAATCGGGCAGCCTGATCACCGCCCGAAACGCCTTGGACCAAGGTCGTGAAGTTCTGGCCGTGCCGGGTCATCCGTTCGATGCGCGTTCGTCCGGGTGCAATATGTTGTTGAGGGACGGGGCAACGCTAGTGCGCTCTGCCGACGACATCATTGAAGCATTACGTCAGCCCAGCGTGCCCGCGTCGAACACCCGCCCGAACGAAGACGCACCGCAGATCCATCCGCATATCGACGCCCATGCTCAGATCTTGCACCTTCTGGGCCCCTCGCCCTTGGCCGAGGATCAGTTGATCCGCGACCTTGGCGTGCCGCCCGGCGCCGTGCTTCCTGTCCTCACCCGATTGGAGATGGAGGGACAAATCACCCGTAGCTCAGGCGGGCTTCTTAGCCTTTTGCCCCAAGACCGATAGGGCGATCCCGCCCAGCACGATCACCGTCGCAATCAATATCCGCCCGGTTATCACCTCTCCCAGCAACATGGCCCCACCCAAAATGGCGATCACAGGTGCCGATAGCTGCGCGACCGCCGCGCGGGTGGCTCCAAGCGTGGGCAGCAATGTGTACCACAGCGCATACCCCAAGGCCGATGCCACAGCCCCCGACATCAGCGCCATGGTCAGGCCCAGTGCCGAGATGTCTCCCACCTGTCCGAAGATCACAAGTGCACCCAGTGCCAGCGGAAGACAGAGCAGGAAGTTCGCAGCCGTCCCGGCCAGCGCATCTCGTTCCAACCGCCCCGTCAGGGAATAGATGCCCCACCCAATTCCCGCGACGACCATCAGCAGGCTGCCGGCCAGCGGCGGCGCTGCGGCGCCCGGCAGAAAGAGATACACCAGTCCCGCAAAGGCCAGGGCTGCGCCAACCCAGCGCCGCAACGGAATATCTTCCCGCCTCAACAAAGCGCCCGCGAACATGGTGATCTGCACGATGCCGAAGACGATCAGCGCCCCGATCCCCGCATCCAAGGACACATAGGCCAGCGAAAAGCCAAGCATATAGGCGGCCAGTGACAAGGCGCCGGTCAGTCGGACCCGTCCCGTAAAGCCAAGCGTGGAGCCTCGAAGCCGGACCAGCACCAAAAGCATCGCGCAGCCTGACGCCACGCGAAGCAATGCAAACATCAATGGCTGCATCCCGCCTAAATCGACACCAACCCGCGTCAGCACCGAATTCGCCGCGAACGCGATCATTGTCAGCGTGGTCAGCAGGAAAAGCCGCATCATCTCATCCGTTCGCCGCGAGACTGGCCACAACCCTCAGTTCGACAATGGCACCCTCACGGCGCAACCCCGCAACCTCGACCGCGGTCCAGGCAGGGTAAGGCGCGTTCAGATACTCAAGGCGTACCGCGTCAAAGAGATCGAAATGATCACGCAGACCAACGTGATAGCTGGTCATCTCCACAATCGCATCCATCTCCAGATCAGCAGCGTGCAACACAAGCGCGACCTTGTCGAAGACCCGGCGAAACTGGGCCTCCGGGTCGGGTGAAATCTGGCCCTGAGCGTCCCCACCCGCGGTTCCGGTCAGAAACAGATGATCGCCAGACAGAATGCCCGGCGACATGTTCAAAGCCTCCGCCGCTTGTTTGAACTCGGCCGGGATGATGGCGCGCTTGGGCATGTCGATCCTCTCAGGCAACTCTCTTGGTCACTCTGTCTGACCCGCCCCGGATGCTCAAGGCAGCGGCGCTTCACGAAACTGAAAAGGGCCGCCCAAAGGCAGCCCTTCCCTATTCACTTAGCGGTGTAGATCACACAATCCCAAAGGGATCGGGTGATTACATCATGCCGCCCATGCCGCCCATGTCAGGCATGCCGCCACCGGCTCCACCACCGTCTTTCGACGGCTTGTCGGCAACCATGGCTTCTGTCGTAATCAGCAGACCAGCAATAGAAGCTGCGTCCTGCAGAGCAGTCCGAACCACTTTAGCCGGGTCAATCACGCCGAACTTGAACATGTCGCCATATTCTTCGGTCTGTGCATTGAAACCGAAGGCTGCATCGTCGCTCTCGCGGATTTTGCCCGCGACGACGGAACCGTCGACACCAGAGTTCTCGGCGATCTGACGCAGAGGAGCTTCCAGCGCTTTGCGCACGATGGTGATACCAACGTTCTGGTCGCTGTTGTCACCCGTCAGGCCTTCGAGCGTTTTTGCGCCCTGAACCAGAGCAACACCGCCGCCCACAACAACACCTTCTTGAACAGCAGCACGTGTTGCGTTCAGAGCATCGTCAACACGATCCTTGCGCTCTTTCACTTCAACTTCGGTCATGCCGCCGACGCGGATCACAGCAACACCGCCTGCCAGTTTGGCAACACGCTCTTGCAGCTTCTCACGGTCGTAATCGGATGTGGTTTCTTCGATTTGCTGACGGATTTGCGAAACGCGTGCTTCGATTTCCGCTTTCTCACCGGCACCATCCACGATTGTGGTTTCGTCTTTGGTGATCGACACACGCTTGGCTGTGCCCAGCATATCGATGGTGACGTTTTCCAGCTTCATGCCCAGATCTTCGGAGATCACCTGACCACCGGTCAGAATAGCGATGTCCTGCAGCATGGCTTTGCGGCGGTCGCCGAAACCAGGGGCTTTGACGGCAGCGATTTTCAGACCACCGCGCAGTTTGTTGACGACGAGCGTGGCCAGAGCCTCACCTTCGACGTCTTCTGCAATGATCAGAAGTGGCTTGCCGGACTGGATGACAGATTCCAGAAGCGGAACCATTGGCTGCAAAGAAGACAGTTTCTTCTCGTGCAGCAGGATCATGCAGTCTTCCAGATCAGATGTCATTTTGTCAGGGTTGGTGACAAAGTAAGGCGACAGGTAGCCGCGATCGAACTGCATACCTTCGACAACATCGGTTTCTGTTTCCAGACCTTTGTTCTCTTCAACAGTGATAACGCCTTCGTTGCCGACTTTCTGCATCGCGCCAGCGATTTGCTCGCCGATTTCAGCTTCGCCATTGGCAGAGATCGTGCCGACCTGAGCAACTTCTGCGCTGTCGGATACGTCACGTGCTGCGGATTTGATCGCCTCGACAACTTTTGCAGTTGCAAGATCGATGCCGCGCTTCAGGTCCATCGGGTTCATGCCAGCGGCAACCGATTTCATACCTTCGCGAACGATGGCCTGAGCCAGAACCGTCGCAGTTGTTGTGCCGTCACCGGCTTCGTCATTGGTACGCGAGGCCACTTCTTTGACCATTTGTGCGCCCATGTTCTCGAACTTGTCTTCCAGTTCGATTTCCTTGGCCACGGATACACCGTCTTTGGTGATGCGCGGTGCGCCGAAGGATTTGTCCAGAACCACGTTGCGGCCTTTTGGGCCCAATGTGACTTTGACAGCGTCAGCCAGGATGTTGACGCCTTTCAGCATCTTGTCGCGGGCCTGCGTGTCGAATTTGACGTCTTTAGCAGCCATTTTCATGTGCTCCTTTGAATATCAGTGTTTGAGAAAGCCAGAATATGCGTGGTGTCACGCATCATCCGTTCAGGACAGAATGCCTAGGATGTCGCTCTCTTTCATGATCAACAGCTCTTTGCCATCGACGGTAACTTCTGTGCCGGACCATTTGCCGAACAGAACCTTGTCACCTTCTTTGACAGCCATCGGGATCAGTTCGCCCGAATCCTTACGCGCGCCTTCGCCAGCGGCAACAATCATGCCTTCTGCTGGCTTTTCTTTTGCACTGTCAGGAATGATCAGACCACCAGAGGTTTTCTCATCGCTCTCAACACGTTCGACCAGAACGCGGTCGTGAAGCGGTTTCATCGCCATCTTTGTAGCTCCCTAGCTCAAAGTTTTCTCCCATGAGGCCCTACTTCGCAGAACCTCGTTATCACTCACTCCATGCGAGTGCTAACGCTGTGCTAGCTAAGGATCACCCAATCAGGTGTCAACAGGTCTGGCATGAAAATATCCCAGAAAATTCCGTGGGCTCTAATCAGGGAATTCTCTGGGATTACAGTGCCGCTGGAATCGCGACACATGCAGCTCTCCAAAAACCACGCATGGCCCTTGGAGATATTGCTTATTTGCGTCCAATGCGGACCGACCCGCCATCGAATGTCGCCAGGGTCAGCACAAAATCATCGGTCGAGTAGCAAAGCGCCTGTTCTTCCAGAATGCCAATCGCAATCTCTTCACCCATCCGCAGACTGTCATAGTAGTCCGAGAAATAGTGCACGCCAGCCATGTTCCGGCCGATGGAAATATTGGCCGCAAGCTTGTTCAGCTCACCTTCCAGCGTCAAAGGATGCTTGATCGGGCAGGAATTCAGCGTCTTGCCATCCTTCGTCGGCAGATAGTGAACACCCTCGGAAATCTTCCGGTAGAACCCGGCCTTTCCGTCGTTGCATCCGCCCTCGTCATTGATCCCAAGCATCGTGCCGGTATCAAAAAACGCTTTGAGGATTGTCACACAGGCACCGGCCACCGTGGCGTGCCCCGCCCCGTAAGTCGGATGCATGGGCGACCCTTCCTGGAAGGCCATGGGCAACAGATAATTCCCGTTGGGCAAATCTGCATCGGCCCCGTTCGCCGCATCAATTGCCGTCAAGGTCGGCATCATACGATCCCGCATTTCCGTGAAGGCATGCGATGTTGCTGGGTAAGCTGCATCAATCTCTTCGGCCCGGGCCAATCGTCCAGCAAGCGCTTCAGGACGCAAACGCAGATGATTGTTGAACTTCTGAAATCTGACAGCCTTCAACGCGCGTGTGGCCACCTCTGTCACCAAGGTCAGGATCTGAGGGCCACCATAAAGCGCGAAACCACCCGTATTCTGCGCGGTTCCATCAGCACTGCCGCTCGGCGAAAACGTGTTTCGCATCCCCGACAGATTGGCAAAACCCGGATCAAACGGTGTGCCCATACCCAGCAGGATAAGCGCCGCATTCAGATAGGCCTGATAAAGAGCATCGTAATGCACATAGGTCGCCAGATCACGCGGGCGGTGGATAAAGCACCGTGCAGCGTCCAACGCCTGGCCCGGACCGCAATGGTTCACATCAAACCCTTGCTGCACTTTGTGCCAATCCGTCCAGCGGGTCATGTAATCATCGCCGTTTTCGGCCTGCAGAACCCGTTGGTCAATTGCCTGACCGCCATAGCTGATCAGACCATCCTCCAGATCCGTTCCACCGGCCTGATCGCGTGTTCCGATCCACATGAACTGCGACAGATATGGCCCCGCCTCGACACCCGGCGCAGAGCCGCGGAAGACTGTCTGACGATCCAACTGACCGCTGCTGGCCACCTTGCGCGGCCGACCCTGAAAGCCGTCGCTTGCGTACTGCATCGCATTGAGCCGATTGACTGCGCCGTCAATCTCAGCCTCCGAGGTGCCGCCGCCAGTGTCAAAACTGGTCAATGGAACATCGCGCAACAGCGCCAGCTCATAGACCTCCGCCATCTCGAAATCCAACTCGGCACTGCGCAAATCTGGCGCCGGTGCCATCGTCACCGCCTGTGGATCCGGCCCTTGCAGATCGTAAACAACACCCGCAGTCGGCGCCTCCCACTTGCGACGCGCATGTTCCGGCATAACGGGCACCGGCACACGCATGGTGAACGGCTCAATGCGCCCCTCATCAATCGCCCCTCTGAACGCCTCGAAATGCGAGGCTTGCTTGATCACACCGGTCATCTCGTCATGATCGAGACCCTTGGTAAAACTCATGGGGTAATTCGCACCGGCGTACCGTTGCTCATCAGCATTCGAGATATGAGGATTTCGGTGTCTGTTGCGCCCCGCTGCGGCAGCTTCGACGCGAACGCGATAGGCGGATTCCACCCGATCTTTTGGCATAATACTCTCCATACTAAAATAAATTTACTTAAAATAAGTGCGCCCAGCATCATTTATGAACAACGTTCATGTAAAGCCAAATATTTGTGACGTGGCGTAAAATGGGGGATCGACAGGGCCATGAAACGCTGAACGGAATGTCAGATTTTGGCTGTACCATTTTGTTTTAAGTATGTTTTTCCGACAGGCGTCAGTTGATAGACGCCGATCTCGACCCGCTCGAACCAGCCATAGTGATCGTCACGCATCATCTGCGTCGCACGTTCAACGCCCGTGGCTTTGGCAACGCCTGCACCCTTGCTTGGTCCCGCCTCCGCCAGAAAGGCCGCCAGCTTCATCGCGTCTTGCCGATACGCCGTGACCAGACCCACGCGCGTTGCCCCACCGGTATTGGGATCCCCCTCGCGGCGCGCGAATTCCCGCAACAGACGCGTCTTGCGGCGCTTTTGTTTACGTGGCGCGTAAGGGGCCGGATCGACGTGAACCTCGACCAGATCATCCTTCAGGCGCACCGTGATCAAACCCAACCCCAGACGTCGGCAAAGTGTCTTGTTCTGCTTTAAGGCGCTTTGCCAGCGTCGTCCCGTGACACGCGGCACCGCGACATAGACCGCATCCGTCACCGATTGACGCTGCACCGCCTGATGAAAAAGGGAGAGCGAAAAGCCCGTCTTCAACTCGACAATCACAGGATCATCATCGTCGCGACACGCCATGACATCGACCGCGCCGATCTCTGCCTTCACCTCATACCCCTGCCCTTCGAGAAAGGCTTTGACGGCCGGATAAAGCTCCGTTTCTCGCATATATCGCCTGTTATCTGCTCATCATAATAATGCCGAGACCCCCGCTGCACATCAAGCGCAGCGGGGACCCTTGTTATCGCCCTCCGGTGCGACCCGGAAACAGCTTGGGCTTGCCGCCAACCCTGCGCCTGGGCTTCAGTCCGCTGGGAAGACGGCTCTGACCGGGATCGAACCCGGGCCTCTTTGCGGCATTGGATTTGGACAAAGATGATTTGTTCCCGCGCTTGCGGGTTGGTTTTTTCGATTTGGGCATGGAGATACCCCTCAGTCTGATTTGGAACTGGAACCGCGCGAAGGCACGGCAGTGACAAGCCCCGAAACGGGGTCAGCCGGTCTGGTCCATGGTCAGGATGCTCCTCTGAAAGAGAGTGGTCAGCGCCGCAGCGCGTCCATGTCGTTCGGGTTAGATCAACTGGTCCATCGACAGGATACTCCTCTTCAGATGAGCCATACCTACTCCAGCCATGCACCAAGGTCAAAACCCCGCGCCACAAATGCACGGTGACATCGGGCGCTGCCCTGCCTATAAGGCCGCAAATTCCTCAAGACTCCGGAACATATCACATGACAACGCTGATTTTTGGCCATAAATCCCCCGACACCGACAGCACAGGCTCTCCCCTGATCTGGGAATGGTTCCTCAACCATCAGGGCGGTGACGCCAAAGCCGTGCTGCTGGGCGAGCCCAATACCGAAGCCGCCTTCGTCCTCGATCACTGGAAGCTCGTCAAACCCGAGATCATCTCGGAGGTTTCAGCCGGCCAGCCCTGTATTATCGTCGACACCAACAACCCTGCCGAACTGCCGGACGCCATTAACGCCGCAGATGTGCAAGCCGTCATCGATCACCACAAACTGGTCGGCGGGCTGGAAACAGCGGGCCCCATCGACATCACCATCCGCCCGCTGGCCTGCACGGCCACGATCATGCATGACCTGATGGGCGATCACGCGGCTCACATGCCCGACAATATCAAAGGCGCGATGCTGTCCTGCATCCTGTCCGATACATTGGAATTCCGCTCCCCCACAACGACGGACACCGACAAGGCGCTGGCCGAAAAACTCGCCGCCGACCTGGGCGTCTCTATCCCGGACTATGCCGCCGAGATGTTTGCAGCCAAATCCGACGTCTCCGCTTTTTCCGACGCGGAACTTCTTCGTATGGACAGCAAGGAATATGAGGTCGAGGGCGTTAAATTCCGCGTCTCCGTGTTGGAGACCACCGCCCCCGATGTGGTGCTGTCGCGCAAATCGGCCCTGATGGAGGCCATGCCAAAGGTGGCGGGCGAAGATAAGGTCAACGAAGTTCTGCTCTTTGTGGTCGACATCCTGCGCGAAGAAGCCACGATGCTTGTTCCCAACGATCTGTCAAAACGCGTGGCCGAGAAAAGCTTTGACGCGAAAGTCTCGGGCGATACCGTGGTTCTGCCGGGCATCATGAGCCGCAAGAAACAGATCATCCCCAACCTCACGCTTTAATCCCGGCAAGCCCAACGCAGCCGGGAAGGCGCGGCGCCCCCCGCCCTTCCCATGTTTCAAAATATTCCCCGCGGAGCGTCCCAAAATGGCCCTGCTCGACACGCCTGATGTAGAATTCGGAACACCCGCCCCGGAGTTTTCGTTGAAGACCCCGACAGGCAATCTTGTGACCCGCGACACTGCCATGGGGCCAAACGGGCTTCTGATCTGTTTCGTCTGCAACCACTGTCCCTATGTGAAAGCCATCGCAGGGCGTCTCGCCGAGGATGCGCAAACGCTGAAAGAGGCCGGGATCGGGGTCGCCGCGATCATGTCCAATGACTATCACAGCTACCCTGCCGACAGCCCGGAACAGATGCAGGTCTTCGCGGCACAATACGGGTGGGACTTTCCGTATCTGGTTGACGAAGACCAATCGGTTGCGCACGCCTATGGCGCGGTCTGCACACCTGATTTCTTCGGCTACAACGCCAAGGCCGAACTGCACTACCGGGGCAGGCTGGACGATGCAGCACAGGGAGAGGCAACCGGCCGCACGCGCGAACTGGTCACGGCCATGATCCAGATTGCAGTGACCGGAGCGGGGCCTGTGGAACAAACTCCCTCGATGGGGTGTTCGATCAAATGGCGATAAGTTAACACCGACCCCAACCACCGCGCGCAGCTGCCATACGCGTGCCATACGCCCAGCCAGACCCTCTGCCATACCCCAGCTGGCAGGCAATTTCCGGAGACCCACATGACCGAAATCATCACCGCCCTCTCCGACATATCAGACCGCTACGACGCGCTTTTTGTGGATCTGTGGGGCTGTATTCATGATGGCATCCAGCCCTTCGAAAGCGCAGTTGCAGCGATGCAATCCTATCGTCAGGCCGGTCATGGCAAAGTCATTTTCGTCACAAACGCACCGCGCCACCGCGAAAGCGTCTCCCGCCAACTCGACAAGATCGGAGTCGCCCGCGACAGCTATGATGACATCGCCACATCAGGCGACAGCGCGCGCTTTGCGATGTTCAATGGAGCCGTCGGTGAGAAGGTCTATTTTATTGGCCAGCCCCATGATCTGAACTTTTTCGACCCGCTCAAAATTGTTGAAAATCCTACAGATATTCAACGGGTTGACCTGCAGCAGGCCGAAGGCATCGTCTGTTGCGGCCCCGAGAACCCGCTGGCCGACCCGGACGTCTATCGCAGCGATTTCCTCTATGCCAAACAAAAGGGTCTCAAGCTGCTCTGCGCAAACCCCGATATCGTTGTCGATCGTGGCGAGACCCGCGAGTGGTGCGCCGGTGCATTGGCAAAACTTTATACCGAGATGGGCGGCGAGAGCCTCTATTTCGGCAAGCCGCACCCCCCGATCTATGACCTCGCCCGTCGCCGCCTGTTCGCGTTAGGAGTTTCGACACCTGACAGTCGTATACTGTGTATCGGGGATGGTGTTCTGACCGACATCCGTGGGGCCCTTGGTGAAGACCTCGATTCCCTCTTCATCTCCGGTGGCCTCGCCGCTCAAGAAACCGCAACACACGACCATCCTGACCCCGATCTGCTAAGTGCTTATTTGCAAAAGGAAATGGTCTCTCCAAGCTACACAATAGGGAAGCTTCGCTGACCTTAATGAACTCTGGACTTTGCTGCATGCGCAAAGTAATTAAGTTTCAAATATCGAGAACCAGATGTTTGAAAGTTACCGGAGGTTTCAATGTTGGATGCGACACGGCACGATAATTTCCCGCGCGGAACCATCTGCATCGAGGATATCGAGATCGGCATGAAGCGCCATTTGCGCAAGCAGGTAACCGACCGCGATATCGAGATGTTTGCCGAGGTCTCCACCGACCACAACCCGGTCCATCTCGACGACGAATACGCTCAAGACACCATCTTCGAGGGCCGCATCGCCCACGGCATGCTGACCGCCGGTTTGATCTCCGCTGTTATTGGCGAACAGCTTCCGGGCCACGGCACGGTCTATCTGGGTCAAAGCCTCAAGTTCATGGCGCCAGTCCGTCCCGGAGACATGGTCATGGCCGAGGTGGAGGTTATCGAGATCGACCATGCAAAGCGCCGCGTGACAATGGCCACGCGTTGCGAGGTCGATGGCAAGAACGTCCTGAAAGGCGAGGCTGTCGTACTCGCTCCAAGCCGTAAGTTCGACTAGGCTTGCACCTGAATTAAAGGGCAGCTACCCCTGCCCTATGAGGATCATCCGAGATCACCAATTTGTCCGAGATACAGATCGGGGCGCAACCGCCGCGATAGGGAATTTTGATGGTGTGCATCTCGGTCATCAGGCCGTTATCGCGCTTGCAAAAAAAGCTGCCCCCTCTGCCCCACTTGGGATCGTGACGTTCGAGCCGCATCCACGGGAGTTTTTCAACAAGGACGCCCCACCCTTCCGCCTGATGAATGCAGAAGCCAAGGCAAACCGTCTCGAAAAGCTCGGTGTAGAACGCCTCTATGAATTGCAATTCAATTCTCAGCTCTCAACCCTCACAGCAGAGGAATTCGCCCGCGATGTAATCGCAAACGGCCTCGGCCTGACCCATGTGGTTGTCGGCTCGGATTTTTGTTTCGGCAAAGGTCGCGCAGGCACAGCGCGCATGCTCGCCGAGTTTGGCAACACATATGGGTTTGGGGTTACGGTAGCCGAATTGGTAGCCAACGGTCAGACGCAGATCAGTTCAACCAACATCCGCAACGCGCTTTCGGATGGCAAACCACGGAACGCGGCCCAAATGCTGGGCCACTGGCACCGGATTGATGGCGAGGTGATCTCCGGCGAACAGCGTGGGCGTGAATTGGGTTACCCCACGACCAATATGTCGCTGACCGGGCTGCATCCACCTAAGTTCGGCGTGTATGCGACACTGGTTGATGTTCTGACCGGCCCGCATAAAGGCAGTTATCAGGGCGCCACCTCGATCGGCGTGCGCCCTATGTTTGGTGAAAACACGGCCAATGTTGAGACGTTTCTCTTTGATTTCAAAGGGGATTTGTACGGAGAACATTTGTCAGTCGCATTGGTAGACTACCTCAGAGGCGAAGAGAAATTCGACAGCCTCGAGGCATTGATCTCGCAGATGGAACTCGACTGCAATCGCGCGCGTGACCTGTTGGCAAACCTATGAAGGATCCAATTCAACGCGACGGTCTAAGGCAGCAGTTCTGGGAAAAGGTGCCGCTGAAGAATCTGACGCCGAAGGAATGGGAAGCCCTCTGTGATGGATGCGGAAAGTGCTGTTTGAACAAACTCGAGGATGAGGAAAGTCAGGACATCGCCTTCACACGCGTTGCATGCCGTCTTCTGGACGGCGAAACCTGCCGCTGCGCTCAATATGATATTCGCCTGCAATTCGTTCCCGAATGTGTCGTTCTAAAGCCAGAAACCATACATGACATCGCCTATTGGATGCCGCGAACCTGCGCATACAGGCTGCTGGCCGAGGGAAAGCCACTTTACGATTGGCATCCGCTGATTTCTGGTGATCCCGAAACTGTGCACACTGCCGGGCAGTCTGTTCGCGGATGGACCGTTCCAGAGTTCGAGGTGCCGGAAGAAGAGTGGGAAGACCACATCGTAGAGGATCTTTGAGATGTATTTTGCATCCGACAATACGTCCCCCGTCCATCCGAAGATTATGGATGCGCTGAACCGCGCAAACGAAGGCTACGCCATGCCTTACGGGAACGATCCGATTATGGATGACGTGCGGGCCAAAATTCGAGATCTGTTCGAGGCGCCAGAGGCCGCCGTCTATCTGACCGCGACCGGAACATCTGCAAACTCGATCGCTCTGGCCTGCCTGTGCTCGCCCTGGCAGACGATCTTCGCGCATGAGAATTCCCACGTTGAGGAAGATGAATGCGGCGCGCCTGAGTTTTTCACGGGCGGCTCGAAACTCACCTTGATCAGCGGTGAGAATGCCAAGATGCTCCCCGAAGAGTTGAAGCGTCGCATCTCGCACACGGCGCGAGCGGGCGTGCACAACGTTCAAAGGGGCGCGGTGACGCTCACAAATCCAACCGAAAACGGCGCAGTCTACTCGGTGAGTGATGTGGCCGAGATCACAGCTATTGCCAAAGAGTTTGAGTTGCCGACACATATGGACGGCGCGCGCTTTGCGAATGCAATCGCCGCAACAAACGCATCCCCTGCCGAGATGACATGGAAATCAGGCGTCGATGCCGTGACGCTTGGCGGCACCAAAAACGGCCTGATGGGTGTTGAAGCCGTCGTTCTATTTGACCCCAAGCACGCGTGGGAATTCGAGCTTAGACGCAAGCGCGCGGGGCATTTGTTTTCCAAACACCGCTACTTGTCAGCGCAGATGGATGCCTATCTGACAGATGATCTCTGGCTGACCATGGCGCGGCAGGCCAATTCAGCGGCAAAGCGCCTGCATGATGGTATCGTCAAAATAGAGGGTGCATCGCTATTGCACCCGGTCGAGGCAAATACGGTCTTTGCGCGCTGGAAAAGGCAGGGCCACAAAAAAGCGAATGATGCGGGCGCAAAATACTACCTTTGGCCTTTTGACCAAAGCCTGGACGGCGCAGATGAAGATTTGCTGTCTGCTCGCCTCGTTTGTTCCTGGTGCACGACGAACGACGACGTCGATCGCTTTGTGGAGCTTATCTCCTAGGCAAGCAGCGTCTCTCTGATATGCCGCGCCACTACATCGGGATGCGTCAACGGTGCCATGTGGCCTGCTCCTTCGATCACGTGGCGGACCGAGGACGGAACTTTGGCTTCAAGTGCATCCAGAATTGTCGAGGCCACTTGAGGCGAATGCTCACCCTGCAGGAAGAGGCATGGGCAGGTCACAGTCTCCAAGCCACTGACAACATTTCCCCTGTCCGAGACAATTGCAGGCTCTCCGGCGGCAATTAACGGCATCCGGGACGTAATGTAATCCTGCGCGTCTGGCTTAAGAGCTTCCCAAGGTCGTCCGTCACCCCAAACGGCGGTAAACAGCCTCGCCGCTGTCACCAAATCGCCAACCATGATTGCTTGCATAAAGCTTTTGGCCTCGCGCTCATACGCGGCATAGGCATCGCGATCAAACTCCTTTGCAACGGCAAAGAATACTGGTTCGATCAGGGTTAAGCTCAGGATCTTGTCAGGCTGTTCGGTTGCAAGCCGTAGGGCAATATAGGCGCCAAAAGAATGGCCAATTACATGCGACGGTGTTTCCAACATACCGGAGGCCATTTCGGTCGCCATCTGCGCATAGTCACGAGACATGTCCCAGTCTTCACTTTGTCCATGACCGGGAAGATCGATCGCAACCATGGACAACGCATCGCCAAGCTTTGCCATCAAAGGCTCAAGAACACGTGCATCGGCCAGCATAGGATGCAACATCAACGCCCTGTCTGTCCCATGACCAGACTGCACGACATGGGTCATGGCACCGCCAGAAGAAACTATGGGCATGGATCAGAGTTTTCCCTGCAAGTGCAGGTCGACGTCGCCGATTTTGTCCTGCCCCCAGAAGCGTTCGTCTTCGATGATATATGTGGGTGCTCCAAAGACGCCGGAACTGACCGCATCTTCAAGATTTCGGGCATATTGTTCCGCGCCTGCAAGCATACCCTTATCGGCGAGCGATGGATCATAGCCAGCCCCTTCCAGCACATCACGAACAACAGCGTCTTCCGCGATATCGCGTTCCTCAGCCCAAACCGCTCGAACAAATCCATGAACAAGAGCGCCCAAATCGCCTCCGCCCTCACTTTGCGCCGCAATAATTGCATATGAAGATGGTGCAGGGTTTGTCGGCCAATGCGCAGGCTTGAGGTTCAATGGCATGTCCAGCTTCTTCGCGGTGCGACGCATTTCCTGAAGCCTCCATTCTTGCCGGTTTGGATGCCGATCCTTGGGAGGCGTGCCGCCCGTCCGCGCGAAAAGCCCCATGATGTCGAGAGGTTTGTAGGCGATTGTTGCCCCATGCTTTTCCGCCACAGTCTCAAGCCGCGTGCCGGCCAGATAGGTGTAAGGGGAAAGCGTTGCAAAATAGTAGTCGATTTGGGGCATTTCGTGAGCCTTTCGCGCTAAATAGGTTTGCAGGACCGTAGACCGGTGCTAAGCGATGTCAACGTCGTCGCGGGGCGCGCGAGGCGAGCAGGCTGCCAACCCGGGGATACGTCGACATGCCATCTAACACCGAGCCTAAACTCATTTCAGGCAACGCTAACCGACCGTTGGCAACCACCATTGCCAAACGGATGTCGCTACATCGTGGAATGAACATCGGCCTGGTCGATACGCGGGTTGAGCGTTTCAACGATGCCGAGATTTTTGTGGAAGTGTTTGAGAACGTGCGCGGCGAGGACATGTTCATCATCCAAAGCACTTCGAACCCGGCAAACGACAATCTAATGGAACTTCTCATTATGAGCGATGCTTTGCGCCGCTCCTCTGCCGCTCGGATCACCGCCGTCATTCCCTATTTCGGCTATGCCCGTCAGGACCGGCGCACAAAGGCACGCACACCAATTTCTGCCAAGCTGGTCGCCAATTTGATCGCCGAGGCCGGTGTGGAACGTGTGCTGACCATGGACCTTCATGCGGCACAGATCCAAGGTTTCTTCGATTTGCCCGTGGATAACCTGTATGCGTCACCGATCTTCGCGCTCGATATTCTTCATAATTTCAAAGACATGGAAGACGTCATGATCGTCTCCCCCGATGTGGGTGGCGTGGCACGTGCGCGCGAGCTTGCACAGCGGATCAAAGTTCCATTGTCGATCGTGGACAAGCGCCGCGAGAAGGCCGGAGAAGTCGCCGAGATGACCGTGATAGGGAATGTAAAAGGTAAGAAATGTATCATCGTGGATGACATTTGCGACACGGCAGGAACCCTGTGCAAAGCCGCCGAAGTCCTGATGGGCGAAGGCGCGACGGAGGTGCACAGCTACATCACGCATGGCGTTTTGAGCGGCCCAGCTGTCGAGCGTATTACAAACTCGGTGATGAAATCACTGGTTATCACTGACTCAATCGAACCCTCCGCCGCTGTGAAGGCGTGCAAAAACATCCGTATTGTGCCCACTGCACCGATGTTCGCCCAGGCTATCTTGAATATTTGGGGTGGTACCTCTGTGAGCTCGCTCTTTGATGCGAATACTCTGGCTCCTATATATGAGGGAATGTATCCCGGAGCTTGATATCTATGGACATTATGCAAACCTCCGAACGTCTGATGGGCATGAAAGACGAGGTTTGGGCGCGCCACGCTAATCCCTGGTCTGTTTGGACACGCTTCACCTGCCTGCCCCTCTTGGTACTCGCTATCTGGTCCCGCGCATGGCTCGGTTATTGGGCTTTGCTTCCGATCGCCGCCTCTTTGCTTTGGATATGGTGGAATCCACGCGCTTTTTCACCAGCTAAGACCTGGGACAGCTGGGCGTCTCAAGGCACTTTGGGCGAGCGAGTTTTGTTACGCCGCAAGGAACTGATTTCGGCGCATCATCTTATCGTCACGAACTGGCTCGCTTTCGGCTCGGCGATAGGTGTTTTGCCAATGGCATATGGCTTGTGGCAACTCGACGTCAGCTGGACCCTGTTAGGCCTCGTACTGATCATTTTGCCCAAGGTTTGGTTCGTGGATCGCATGGTCTGGATCTGGCGCGACTTTTTGCAGTCTGGTGGGTCTATCGACGATCTGAAGGTGCAAAGCTAAGCGTCAATAAAGATCCCAGTCGTCCTCGTTTTTGAGCTGTCCGATAGCCAACCAGCTGGCCCGAACACGGGCCACACGACTGTCACCCCAAGTTCTGAACACCAGTTCGAACTCAGTCTCGGTGATCTTCTCCGCGCTAAGGTCCATGCGATGATTGGTTTTTTGATCCGTGTCCCACATCGACATTGAAACATGTACGATCGGCAGCGAGACATATGCCTCATCAAATTTGATCAGCGTGCGGTGCTCTCTTGGCCCGGTACCTGTCCACATTGGCCCACCATCAGAAAAGTCCGAAAACAGGACGCGGCTTCCCTGGGTCACCCCAACCAGATTATTTTGCAAACGATGCATTTTACTTATAACCCTTCGGTCAGGCACATAGTCAGATGAGTTTGGCCAAAATTTGTCCAGGGATCAAAAAAAGGCCCCGGAAAACCGGGGCTTTTTTCAACTTTTGCAGATGCGACAATTGTCAGATTCCGATCTCATCGCCCGCTGCGACGAGATCCGCGAGGAATTTTGATGCTGAGTCCACGGCATCCGCAGCGGCAGATTCTGAGGCTGCGTTAGCGTCAGCAATCATCTCATCCAGCATATCGCGGGTTACATCGGCTTTGAGATAGGCACGTTCCGCCAGAACCGACGTCCCTTCTCCGGAGACCTCAGCAAAGCCGCCGGTTACGAAGTATTCTTCCGTACCACTTCCTGTCATCACTTTGAGCACACCAGGGCGCAACGTCGTAATGACCGGCGCGTGATCTGGCATTGCTGTGAAGTCCCCTTCAGCGCCCGGGATTTGCACCTCGGTTGCTTGGGTCGATGCAAGGCTCCGTTCCGGACTCACAAGGTCGAATTGCATCATGTCAGCCATGATTGCTTACTCCTTAGGCTGCGTCAGCAGCCATTTTTTCGGCTTTTGCGATCACTTCATCGATGCCGCCAACCATATAGAAAGCGCCCTCTGGCAAGTGATCATACTCTCCAGCCACAACAGCTTTGAACGACGCGATAGTGTCCTCCAATGGAACTTGCTTGCCGTCTGAACCAGTGAAGACTTTCGCCACATCAAATGGTTGCGACAGGAAACGCTCGATCTTACGCGCACGGGCCACGGTCAGCTTGTCATCCTCGGACAATTCATCCATGCCAAGAATGGCGATGATGTCTTGCAGAGACTTATAGCGCTGCAGCACTTGCTGCACATCCGTCGCAACTTTGTAGTGCTCTTCGCCAATGATCAGCGGATCCAGCAGACGCGAGGTAGAACCAAGCGGGTCCACAGCCGGGTAGATGCCTTTTTCGGAGATCGCACGGTCCAGAACGGTCGTCGCGTCCAAGTGAGCAAATGATGTTGCTGGCGCAGGGTCGGTAAGGTCATCCGCAGGCACATAAACGGCTTGCACCGAAGTAATCGAGCCGGATTTCGTGGACGTAATACGCTCTTGCATGGCGCCCATATCGGTTGCCAGCGTCGGCTGGTAGCCCACAGCAGAAGGAATACGACCCAGAAGCGCGGACACCTCGGAACCGGCTTGCGTGAAGCGGAAAATGTTGTCGACGAAGAACAGAACGTCTGCGCCTGTGTCGTCGCGGAACTGCTCGGCCAGTGTCAGACCCGACAGAGCCACACGCATACGTGCACCGGGAGGCTCGTTCATCTGGCCGTAGACCAGCGCAATTTTGGAGTCTTCGAGATTGTCAGGAACGATAACGCCGGATTCGATCATCTCGTGGTAAAGGTCGTTGCCCTCACGGGTCCGCTCACCAACACCTGCGAACACGGACACACCGGAGTGCACTTTCGCAATGTTGTTGATCAGTTCCATGATCAAAACGGTTTTACCAACACCGGCACCACCGAAGAGGCCAATTTTACCGCCCTTCGTGTATGGAGCCAGCAGATCGATAACCTTGATGCCGGTTGTCAGGATTTCGGACTCGGTGGATTGGTCCGCAAAGTCTGGCGCGTCACCGTGAATAGGGCGACGGGCTGTCGCCTTAACCGGACCACCTTCGTCCACAGGTTCCCCAACAACATTCAGGATGCGGCCCAATGTACCATTCCCGATTGGAACTGAAATAGGTTCTCCAAGGTCGGTCACTTCGCCACCGCGCACGAGGCCCTCGGTAGAGTCCATCGCGATGGTACGTACAGTATTTTCGCCAAGATGCTGCGCAACTTCCAGGATCAGGCGGTTGCCATTGTTGTCTGTTTCCAGCGCATTCAGAATCTCAGGCAGCGCGTCGTCGAACTGGACGTCCACGACGGCCCCGATGACCTGAGTGATGTTGCCTTTTTTATTGGCCATGTTGTCTCTCCGGGTCTAGAGCGCTTCAGCGCCCGAAATGATTTCGATTAGTTCGTTGGTGATAACGGCTTGACGCGAGCGGTTATACTGGATTGTCAGCTTGTCGATCATCTCACCAGCATTTCGTGTCGCGTTATCCATCGCCGACATCCGTGCACCTTGCTCGGACGCCCCATTTTCCAACAAAGCACTAAAGATCTGTGTGGCCACGCCACGTGGCAACAGATCAGCCAAGATTTCTTCCTCAGATGGCTCGTAGTCATAGACAGTAGAGTCATCTTCAGATGCTTCAAAATCTGCAGGAATGATCTGTTTTTCAGTGGGAATTTGGCTGATCACCGATTCAAAGCGTGCATAGAAGATCGTCGCCACATCGAATTCGCCAGCATCAAAGCGCGTCAGGATGTCCTGTGCGATGCTTGCAGCATCTGAATATCCAACACGTTTGACTTCTGACAGATCAACATGACCCACGAAGTGATCGCCGAGCTCGCGCTTAATCGCCTCACGTCCTTTCTTTCCAACGGTCAGAACCTTTACGGTCTTTCCATCTGCAAGAAGTTTCTGCGCGGCTGCGCGTGCGGCTTTGGAGATGTTGCCGTTGAAGCCACCACACAAGCCGCGTTCCGCGGTCATGACGACTAGCAAGTGCGTCTGATCCGATCCGGTGCCCGCCAAAAGCTTTGGGGCGCCTTCCGATGTGCCTACTGAAGCAGCGAGACCACCCATCACAGCGTTAAAACGCTCGGCATAGGGGCGACCGGCTTCTGCCGCCTCCTGTGCCCGCCGCAACTTCGCGGCGGCGACCATTTGCATAGCCTTCGTGATCTTGCGGGTCGACTTGACCGACGCGATCCGATTTTTGAGGTCACTTAGGTTGGGCATCTGCCAGTCCCCTTAGGCGAAATCTGCGGCGTAAGCGTCGATCGCCGACTTGATTTTGTCTTCGGCGTCGCCTTTGACCTTCGGATCGTCATTGGTGATCATATCCAAAACATCAGAAGCCTGACCACGCAGATGCGCCAAAAGGCCCTTTTCGAAACGACCCACGTCGGAGACAGGCAACTTGTCCAGGTAGCCGTTCGTACCTGCGTAGATGATGCAAACAATCTCGGCATTCGTAAGCGGCGAATACTGTGGTTGCTTCATAAGCTCGGTAAGACGCGCACCCCGGTTCAGCAACTGCTGTGTCGCAGCATCAAGGTCGGAGCCGAACTGCGCAAACGCAGCCATCTCACGATACTGAGCGAGCTCAAGTTTCACCGGACCAGCAACTGATTTCATCGCGTTGGTTTGAGCTGAGGAGCCCACACGAGACACCGAAAGACCAGTATTAACGGCTGGACGAATACCTTGGTAGAACAGTTCAGTTTCCAAGAAGATCTGTCCATCGGTGATCGAGATCACATTGGTCGGAATAAACGCCGAAACGTCACCACCTTGGGTTTCAATGATCGGCAGTGCTGTCAATGAACCGGAACCGTTGTCCTCGTTCAATTTGCACGACCGCTCCAGCAGGCGTGAATGAAGATAGAAAACGTCGCCAGGATAGGCTTCACGTCCTGGTGGGCGACGCAGAAGAAGCGACATTTGACGATAAGATACGGCTTGCTTTGACAAGTCATCGTAAACGATCAGGGCATGACGACCATTGTCGCGGAAGTGTTCTGCCATCGCAGTTGCAGCATACGGGGCCAAGAACTGCATTGGAGCAGGGTCAGATGCGGTCGCTGCAACAACGATCGAGTATTCAATCGCACCAGTTTCTTCAAGTTTCTTAACCAACTGCGCAACCGTAGAGCGCTTCTGACCAATCGCAACATAAACGCAGTAGAGCTTACCGCTCTCATCCTTTGCTGCGTCGTTGTATGACTTTTGGTTCAGGATCGTATCCAGCGCCACAGCTGTTTTACCTGTCTGGCGGTCGCCAATCACAAGCTCACGCTGGCCACGGCCAATCGGGATCATCGAGTCAACGGATTTCAGACCAGTGGCCATCGGTTCATGCACCGACTTACGCGGGATGATGCCAGGGGCTTTTTGATCAGCAACAGCGCGGTTTTTCGTCTTGATTGGTCCTTTGCCGTCGAGCGGATTACCCAGCCCATCAACAACGCGACCGAGAAGTTCGTCACCGGCTGGAACGTCCACAATGGAGTTGGTACGCTTGACTGTGTCGCCTTCCTTGATGTCGCGGTCGGAGCCAAAGATAACAACACCGACGTTGTCACTTTCGAGGTTCAGAGCCATGCCCTGAATACCGCCCGGAAATTCAACCATTTCACCGGCCTGAACGCTGTCCAGCCCGTATACACGTGCGATACCGTCGCCGACGCTAAGCACCCGGCCAACTTCGGCCACTTCAGCTTCTTCGCCAAAGTTCTTGATCTGGTCCTTCAGGATCGCAGAAATTTCTGCAGCTTGGATCGCCATCTTATCCGACCTCTTTCATGGAATTCTGTAGGGATGCGAGCTTCGAGCGGATCGACGTATCGATCATTTTCGAACCCACTTTAACGATAAGACCGCCGATAAGGTTTTCATCAACAGCCATTTTGATTTTCACGTCTTTGCCAACACTGGCTTTCAGCGTTTTGGCGAGCTTGTCTTGTTGCGTCTTCGTCAAGGCCTTGGCCGCAGTCACTTCGGCGGTCACCTCACCTTTGTCATCTGCAATCGCTTCACGCAAAGTATTCACCAACTGAGGCAATACAAACAGCCGACGTTTGGACGCCATCAGGTTCAGCGTGTTTGTCATTGTCGGAGACAATTTCATCTTCTTGGAGATCGCAGCGATTGCATCACCCTGCGCGTCTCGGCTGTAGAGCGGCGACGCGATAAGCGCACGAAAGTCGGCACTGGCATCAAGCGCGGCATCCAAGTTATCAATGTCAGACTCGAGGGCCTTGAGGGCTTTGCCTTCCTTGGCCAATTCGAAAACGGCTGTTGCGTAGCGTTGCGCAATGCCAGTTGAGATCGCGACTGGTTCGGACACGTCCACCCTTCCGATTTCTTACGCCCAGAACGGAATGCTGCCGGGCCATGCACAAGGACGACGCGTGGATCGCATCCCCCTAAAATCTGCGGTCATTTAGCAAAGCGTTGTCGTAGCCGCAATGCCGAATGCAGAGAAAAAATATCAACGAGATGCCTAGGAAATAAGCATTTTGCGTGATGACGGTAAAAACTGCGACGGTTTGAAGCTACCGAATGGTGCTATTGGCCGCCTAAAAACCGAGTCACCGGATGGTGACTCGACCCGCTGCTGGGATGGGACCGCCCTCCAAAGCGCGCAGCGGCGCACGCACGTCCACCTTAAGGCCCTTCTTTTTCGGCGCATAGACTTGCTTGGTTGCTTCCACCAGCAACACACCGCCCGCGTAATGGTTTGACACTTTACGCCCAAGGGTCTCGATCATTGCAGATGATCTGAGCCAGAATTTCTTATGGCTTGGAAATGCAAAAAGTGCGGCTTTGTGTTTTGTTGGAACGAATTGGTGCTTTTTTAACTGTGTTTCAAGTTGGGTAAGGGAGTATGGTCGGCCGTAGCCAAATGGTGTCGCGTCCCGTCTTGCCCAAAGACCGCCGCGATTTGGTACTATGAACATGGCCTTCCCACCGGGGCCAAGCACTCGCCAACATTCCTCCAACAAAGCTGACGGGTTTTCGCAGGTTTCCAGACCGTGCATCAAGACAAGCTTATCCGCCTGACCTGTCTGTAGAGGCCAGCGGGTTTCTTCGCAAAGCACAGATGTGTTTGGCAGCCCTACTGGCCAATGTATAACACCCTGCGGACCGGGCATTAAGGTGATCACTCGACGAGACGGGTCGAGGAAGGGCCTGAGCAAAGGAGCTGAGAAACCGAATCCGACGATCGTTTCCCCTTTCGTATCCGGCCAGAGGCTAACAAGCTGATCGCGAACCGCCCGTTGCGCCACGCGCCCAAGCCCCGTTCGGTAGTAAAATTTATTCAAATCCTGCACGTCCAGATGCATGCCGGTTGTCCCATGATTGCTGGCGGAGTTTGGCACCAACCCACTGCTTTTCCAAGCAGAATGCCGTGGCCCAACAGAGTTTCAATTTTGCCCACATTCTGAACAAATTCTTATTATTTCATCATGTTCACAGTCAAAGTGATGAGAAAACACTTGAAGCTGGCGAAATTAAACCGAACTGTAAGACCTAAGAGGCAATGGTAGAAACCGGGCCCTCGACCCGGACCTGCCCTAAATAAAAGGAGCACTTGGGTGCCATCTTTTTCGGATACACTTGAAAAGGCGATCCATGCGGCGCTTGCACAGGCGAATGTGCACCGGCACGAACTTGCGACGCTCGAACACCTTCTACTAGCGCTCACCGACGAGCCTGACGCCGCTAAGGTCATGAAAGCCTGCGGTGTCGATCTTGATGAGCTGCGCAGCACACTGACTGAATTCATTGACGAAGAGCTATCGACGCTTGTGACCGATGTCGAAGGCTCAGAGGCGGTGCCGACAGCGGCGTTTCAACGCGTTATTCAACGCGCCGCAATCCATGTGCAAAGCTCTGGCCGTACAGAGGTTACCGGCGCCAATGTGCTTGTCGCCATCTTTGCTGAACGCGAGTCGAATGCCGCTTTTTTCTTGCAAGAACAGGAAATGACACGCTACGACGCGGTTAATTTCATTGCTCACGGGGTCGCAAAAGACCCCAACTTTGGTGAAGCGCGCCCGATCAGTGGCGCTACAGATTTTGAAGAGCATTCAAACTCGGACGCCGGACCGGTCGATGAAGGTGAAGCCAAGGAATCTGCGCTTGCCAAATATTGCGTCGATCTGAACGACAAATCCCGCAAGGGCGATATTGATCCATTGATTGGCCGCGATCATGAAGTTGAACGCTGCATTCAGGTGCTGTGTCGCCGTCGTAAGAACAACCCACTACTGGTGGGCGACCCCGGCGTAGGGAAGACAGCAATTGCTGAAGGGTTGGCCCATAAGATCGTGAAAGGCGAGACACCAGAGGTACTGGCAAACGCAACGATCTTCTCTCTCGATATGGGTGCACTTCTGGCTGGCACGCGTTACCGAGGCGATTTTGAAGAACGCCTGAAAGCCGTCGTGACAGAGCTGGAGGATCATCCTGACGCGGTTCTCTTTATTGACGAGATTCATACCGTTATCGGCGCTGGTGCAACCTCCGGCGGCGCTATGGATGCCTCCAATCTGCTCAAGCCTGCGCTGCAAGGTGGTAAACTGCGGTGCATGGGGTCAACGACCTACAAGGAATTCAGGCAGCATTTCGAAAAAGACCGCGCACTGAGCCGACGCTTCCAGAAAATTGACGTCACTGAGCCTTCGGTCGATGACGCCGTGAAAATTCTGAAGGGCCTGAAGCCCTATTTCGAAGATCATCATTCGATCAAGTACACTGCTGACGCGATAAAATCCGCTGTCGAGCTTTCCGCACGCTACATTCACGATCGGAAATTGCCTGATAAGGCGATCGATGTGATCGATGAAGCTGGCGCCGCACAACACCTGGTTGTCGAAAGCAAACGCCGCAAAACTATCGGGGCTAAGGAAATCGAAGCGGTTGTCGCCAAGATTGCTCGCATCCCGCCCAAAAACGTCTCCAAAGATGATGCGGAGTTGCTCAAGGATTTGGAGAAGTCGCTCAAACGCGTCGTATTTGGCCAGGATCCGGCAATTTCCGCTTTGTCCGCATCGATCAAATTGGCTCGTGCCGGTTTGCGCGAGCCTGAGAAGCCCATCGGCAACTATCTCTTTGCGGGGCCCACAGGAGTCGGCAAAACCGAGGTTGCAAAACAACTGGCAGACACTCTCGGCGTTGAGCTGATCCGCTTTGATATGTCGGAATACATGGAAAAGCATGCTGTCAGCCGACTGATTGGGGCTCCTCCCGGGTATGTCGGCTTTGACCAAGGCGGTATGCTGACAGACAGTATCGACCAGAATCCGCATTGCGTTTTACTTCTGGACGAGATGGAAAAAGCGCATCCGGATGTTTACAACATTCTGCTGCAAGTGATGGATCATGGTAAACTTACCGACCACAATGGACGGACAACTGATTTTCGCAATGTGATCTTGATCATGACGTCGAATGCGGGGGCCGCCGAGATGTCCAAATCTGCGATTGGCTTTGGCCGTGATCGTCGCGAGGGCGAGGATACAGCGGCGATCGAGCGAACATTCACTCCAGAATTCCGCAACCGTCTCGATGCTGTTATCAGCTTCGCACCGCTGAGCCAGGATATTATCCATCGCGTCGTCGAGAAGTTTGTTCTTCAGTTGGAAGCCCAGCTTATGGATCGCAATGTAACGATCGAGCTGACACCTGCCGCTGCCGAATGGCTCGGCAAGAAGGGCTATGATGACAAGATGGGCGCGCGACCCTTGGCGCGAGTTATTCAGGAAGAGATCAAGAAACCACTCGCTGAGGAGCTTCTCTTCGGGAAGTTGGCTAAAGGCGGTGTCGTGAAGGTTGGCGTCAAAGCCGACAAGATCGATCTCAAAATTCTTGAACCAGATAAGCCGCAGATCTCATCGAAGAAAAAACCACCGCTGCTGACAGCGGAGTGATCAGACTTGCAATAGTAGTCATGGGGGCCTGTGCGAGCCAAGTGGCGGCACAGGCCCCTTCTCTTTCGTCCCCTCTTGATTGTGAGATCGGGGAGAACTGCTTTATTCAGCAATATGTCGACCACGATCCGGCTGAAGATAAGAGCCGCGATTTTGCCTGCGGCGCTCAGGCGAATGACGGTCACACGGGTACTGACTTTCGGGTCGCAACTTGGGCAGAGATGCGGTCTGGCCTGCCCGTGCTGGCAGTGGCACCAGGCGTCGTGCGAGCCACGCGCGACGGCATGCCCGACATTCCACAAGGCCAAGCAGACAGCCCGGCGATCGATGGTCGTGAATGCGGAAACGCCGTCGTTCTAGACCACGAGCACGGATGGCAAACCACCTATTGCCACCTGCGAAAGGAATCCTTGCGGGTAAAGTCTGGTGATAGGCTGCAGGCTGGCGCGTTCTTGGGTGACATTGGCGCGTCAGGCGCAACCGAATTTCCGCATGTACATCTGACTTTACGACACAACGAACAAGTGGTTGATCCGTTCAAACCCAGCAACGATAGCGCTTGCGGCCTTCAGTATGAAAGCCTCTGGAGCACGCCGCCAATCCTTGAGTTTGGTGGGCTAATGCGAATTGGATTGACCACAAGAGTTCCTGAGTTTTCGGAGATCAAAGACGGCTTGGCGACAGAACCGGACCTCGCATCATCTGTACCTGCGCTGGTTGTCTGGACGTTCGGATACGCGACGCAGGCGGGTGATCAGATAAGACTAGCCATCGAGGGCCCGAACGGTTGGGCTTTCGAACAGCAAGAGGCATTGGAAAAGCCACAAGCACAACTGTTTCGTGCCGGCGGCCGCCGTGCTCCTAGCGGCGGGCTGCCAATCGGGCTTTATACCGGCGTTGCGGAGTTGCTGCGGAATGATCAAGCAATCGAACGGCTCGAAATCCGTACTGAGCTCAACGACTAACCGTGTACCAAATTTCTTAAACTTATCTCTCTGTCAGCTTGAGCTCGATCCTGCGGTTTTGAGCCAACGCTTCGGGGGATTCTCCTTCTGCGATGGGTTGGTACTGGCCGAAGCCGTTGGCCGCTAGTCGGTTGGGTGGGATCCCCAACGACTCAGACATATATTTTACGACTGACAAGGCGCGCGCCTGACTAAGCTCCCAGTTGTCAGAGAATTGCCCAAACCCCGACAATGGGGTCGCATCAGTGTGGCCATCGACCCGAATTATCCAATCAAGTGTGTCTGGGATGCTATCAGCAACCTCCCTCAAAATGGCCGCGACCTTGGCGATTTCGCCACGCCCTTCCTCGGACAAGTCCGCCCGCGCAGGTTCAAATAGTACCTCTGAGGAGAAGACAAACCGATCGCCCACGATACGAATGCCATCTTGATCCCCCAGTAAGGCGCGCATCTGTCCAAAAAACTCGGACCGATAATTCTTCAGCTCCTTAGCTTCTTCCTCAAGCCGCTTCCTGTCAGCCTCTTCCAGAGCCGCACGCCGACGCTCCTCAGCCGCCACGCGCGCCAAAGCCGCATTCAACTGTGACCCCAGCGCAGAAATCTGTACGTCCGCTTCAACATCTTTCGCTGCGGCATCATCCAGCAAGGATTGAAGGCCGCCGACCTGTTTGCGCAAGGCAGCGATTTGTTGGTTGAGGGCTTCAACCTGGCGGCGGCTTTCTGCGCTGGCCGCTTCTTCTTGAGCGAGCGCCGCGTTCGCTGTGGACAGCAAAACCGCTTGCCGTTCTGCTTCCGTCAGCGCGGTGCCAGCCTCTTCCCGCGCTGCGCGCTGCGCCGCCAATGCTGCGGCAAGTTCGGATCTCAAGTCTTCAGCAAATGCCTCTCTCCGGGCAGCGTCTTTCTGTGCCGTTTCAAGTTGCTGCTCCAGCTCCGCTTCCACGCGGGAGGCTTCAGTTTTTGCAATTTGGCCTGCCGCCAACGCCGCCAATAGCTGCGTGTCCAAGTCATCTTTCTGCGCATTGGCCGCCGCCAAAAGTGTCAACGTGTCTTCCGCTGCTTTCCGCTCCTCTTCGAGCTGCAAGGTCATCGCAGTAAGTTCGGCATCCGCGTTCTTAAGTCGCTCTCGCAATGCCTCAGCCGCCGCTGCATCCGCTATTTGGGCGGCCTCGGCTTCTGACAGTTGTTCATTCACCTGAGCCAACTGTTGCGCCTGAGCTTCAGAGTTCTGGTTCAAATCTGCGATCAACGCTTCCAACGCTTCGCGTCGTGCAGCCGCAAGCCGAGCCGCCTCTGCGCCACTGTCTATCTCTTCACGCGCCTGCGCCAAGGCAAGCTGTGCAGCCTCCTTCTGAGTGATCTCGCGTGCCAATCCAGCTTCGATGTCTTCGATACGAGCTGAAAGAGCAGCCACTTCATCGGTAGCAGCATCACGAGCTCGGGTTGTCTCGCTGAGCGATGCCGTCAGGCCCGCAAGCCTCGACTGCAGGTCTGTGCGATCAGCCAACAACCCGGCGACCTGCTCTTCGAAGGAGGCAAGCCGACCAGCCTGCTGATCGCGCTCAGCGGACAATGAAGAGATCAACGCTGCTTGTGCTTGCGATTCCTCCAAGCGGTCCTGAAGCGCACCATCCAGCCGTTCGACTTGTTGCTCAAGCGAGAAGCCACGAGCTTGCTCCAATCCCAAAGCCTGGGCCAGCGATTGCACCTGATCTGATAGCTGCTCCAGTTCAGTGTCCTGGCTCGTAATTGTGTCCCGCAACATGAACTGAACAATCATGAAAATTGACAACACGAAAACAAGCACGAGCAGAAGCGCTGTCATGGCGTCTACGAAGCCCGGCCAGATATTAGCCTCGAACCTTCGACCGCTCCGACGTGCAAGCGCCATGAATGACTACTCCTTTGGCTTCAAGGTGCGGGTGTTGGACGGCCGAGATTCGCGTGTGAGCTGCCGGACAGCTTTGGTGACAGCACCAAGTTCAGATGAAATCTGCGAGACGCTGTCCTGACGACCAGAGGAGAGTTCCTCGTGTATCTTCAAAAGCTGAACATCAATGGACCGCAAACGCATTCTGCTTTCTGGATCTACATCATCTGCTTCTGCTTGCTGGCGCAGAAGACCGACCAAAGCCTCTTGTCCACTTGCCACGCGCTCCAGCGCATCGGTCGGGTCGATTGTCATATCAAGCCGGTCGGTCAACACAGAAACACGTTCCGTCAGGCCGGTAAGTTGTGCATTTGTCGCCTTTCGGCTTTCCTCTGCCTGAACGAACAGGCCTTGTAAGCTGTCTATTTGCTCGACCATATGATCAAGCACAGTCGCGACGACGCCCTGATCAAAGCCACCTCCCTCACCCTCACCAGCAGAGAAGCTGACCCGAGTAATGGTCGATAACCATTCCTCCAATTCGCGGTAGAAGCGGTTCTGACCATGACCGGCAAACAATTCCAGCAACCCAACGACCAACGACCCTGCGAGCCCTAGCAGCGAGGATGCAAACGCAGTTCCCATACCAGCCAATTGACCTTCCAATCCGTCCATAAGCTGGCCGAAAACCTCGACGCCGCTTTCCCCTTCCTTCGGGTTCAGCGAGCGGATCGTATCGACCACGCCCGGGATGGTCGTCGCCAGTCCGTAAAATGTGCCGAGGAGCCCCAAAAAAATCAGAAGGTTGACGATATAGCGCGTGATATCACGCGCCTCATCCATACGGGTCGCAACCGAGTCCAATATGGTTCGCGACGATGATGAACTGATCTGCATCCGCGCGCCCCGTGCTCGCAAAAGGGCCGCCAGAGAAGCCAGCAATCGCGGAGCTCGAAAAGCATCCAGCCCGTCGCGGCCTTGGGCAAAACTCTCAATCCACGATACAGATGAGGTCAGTTGAATAACTTGCCAAAAGCAAGCCAGCACACCGATCACAAAGACGCCCAGAATTACGCCATTCAGATAGGGGTTTGCCAGAAACACCGGGGCGACGCTGGGGTAAATCAGATAGCCACCCATCATGACGAGCGCCAGAATGACAATCATCATCAATATTTGGCGCACGGGCTGGGTGAAATGCGCAGCGCGATCCCGGTCCGGGGTGTCCATGAAAATTGCCCTTACGTTGCCCGTTATTTGTTTTTCGCGACAATACGGCGGACGCGCCGGTTTTCCAAGGTTTATTGCGCTTTCAGGCGTGTCACCTCGTCAGCCAGCCATCGCAATTCAGGATCGACGATACCCAATTCCTCGAGATGATTTACGGTGTTCCAAAGGTACTCTGTGTTAGGACCACGACCTCCGATTGCCGAACTGATCACCTCCGCTTGGCGACTTAACGGAAGACCACCGCAGTATTGACTATGTGTCGTATCGACGACGTAGGCCAAAGCCGCGACCCTGCGACCATCAGACAGGTCCAGATTACAAGTGACTTCAAGATAAGCGGAAGATATCAATTCTCGCTCTCGCAGATACGCAAGGGTCACATCGCGCTTCGCATCCGGCACGCGAAAACCAACACCATCGCAGAGCGCACCCTCGACCGCGTCTAGAGCCAAGACCAGACCGGGGTCCTCTTCGGTACCACGATGATGGATCGACCACATACAGAATGAACGCTGATACCCCGACAGGCGCGCCAACTGCCTTTCCGCCACGTCAAACCCGGGATTCCACAATAGCGATCCATACCCGAATACCCATAACGGTTCTTCTGTCATCTCGATCTGGTCCTTCTTTTCCGTCGCCTGTAAACAGGAGTGACCCGCAAAGGGGAAGGGAAAAGACATGATGCGAAAACTCCTCTTGCTTGTCATAGTGGCAGGTCTGGGCTGGTCGGCTTATTGGTTTCTGGGTGCACGCGGCGTTGAGACGGCGACACGCGGCTGGTTGGAAGACCGCAGGGAAGAAGGCTGGCAGGTCGAATATTCCGATTTATCGGTCAAGGGTTTCCCAAACCGGTTCGACACGACAATCAGCGATTTGATCCTCACCGATCCCGATACCGGATTGAGCTGGCAAGCGCCTTTCTTTCAACTTTTCGCACTCAGCTACCAACCCAATCACCTCATTGCGATCTGGCCGAACGAACAAAGTTTTGCCACCCCGTTTCAGAAGGTTCGCATCACATCTGAAAACATGCGCGCAAGCCTCGTCGTTAAGCCGGGCCAAGCGCTTGAACTCGACCGCGCGAACTTGACAATGGATACGGCGAATTTCATATCCACCGACGGCTGGGAAGCCGGATTTGAAAGCCTAAGAGCGGGGGTTCGGGAAACCGAGAGGCAACCAAATACCTATGATATCGCGGTGAAGGCCGACACTCTGCGCCCCGGAGAGCGCTTTCAGTCGTTTGTGGATCGAAGCGGTCAGTTGCCCGAGGTCATTGATGGCGTAAATCTGGATTTGGTTGTTCGGTTCGTTGCCGCGTTGGACCGAAGAACTATCGAAGATCGACGGCCAGACATAGCAGCGCTCGAAATAAATGATGCGCGCGGAACTTGGGGGGAACTTGCACTGCGCGCTGCGGGGGATATGCAGGTTGACGCACAAGGATATCCCGACGGAGACCTGGACCTGAACGCAAGAAACTGGCGAAAGATGTTGGCGTTGTCCGTTGAAGCTGGTGCCATGTCGGCAGATGCTGCGCGCGCAGCGGAGTTTGCCCTGGGACTGCTCGCGGGTGTGTCAGGTGGCGAAGAAAGCCTCGATGCGTCGCTCAGTTTTTCGGACGGACGAACATTCTTGGGCCCGATCCCGATTGGCAAGGCTCCAAAACTCAATCTGCGTTAGCGGCAGTAGGCGCCCGAGCGATAGCGGGCTGTGTCGAAATGGAAATGGTCACGGTGGTATTTGTCTGAGTTGGGGCCCAATACCGTGCCGAATGGGCCGCACGCGCCTTTGTGCAGTTTTCTCAAAATCTTGCCCTCGACACCTCTGCCCCATCCATCCAAGACAGTGATGCGCTTACCGTTTTTCAGCGTAAGCGCAGAGATGTCGATGGCCCGGCCCTTGCCATGCTCAGAAATCTTTGCGCCCTTGCGATTGTTGCGCGTCCGACAGGCATAGTGGGCGGCGACCCACAACTGCGAAACACCACCGCCGAGCCGCCCAACAGATGGCTTAACAGTTTTCTCCACCCATGAATTCAATGCCTTAGCGGTTCCGCAGTCAATCTTCGCGGGGGTGCTCAACGCCACTCCACCGACAGAGGTGATCGCGACAGGGTCAGAGACCCCGCAACCCCGGATACGCCCACGGATCGGCGCAATCTTGGTACCCTTAATACCCGGCACACCGCAGACCGATCCTTTGGCACTTTGCCGCTTGGACTTCCGGTTAAACAAACCGGTTTTTTGGACCTGGCCCGCACGCTCAGTGCGCGCCGCCTGCCGGATCACAAACTTGGGGCGGGGCTTTGGACGCAATGACGCCATGCCCGGCAAAACTTGAACAAAGCGTACCTCTTTCGTGGGCTGCGGTGCGGGCACAGTTGAGGTTTCAGCGGATGGGACACCAGCATCACGCGCCCTTGGTCTGAGCGACAAACCTGGTGCCAGCTTCGAAGCAGAAACGCGAATGATACGCACACGATCGCCTGATGCCGCAAGTTGCTCTCCCCTGAGCGACGGGCGCGGCGACTGCTCCGGTGCGCTGGCCTGAGCCGACAAAGCGAATAGAAATACGCAAACGCCCAGCCAAAACTTCATCCCTTGCTGCCCCCGCGCCCAAAGTCAGGCGCATCGGTATCCTGCCCGGCCTCGATAATTCCACGACGAATGGCCCGGGTTCTTGTGAAGTAGTCAAAGAGGTGGTCGCCATTCCCGGTGCGGATCGCGCGTTGCAAGGCGAAAAGCTCCTCGGTGAAGCGTCCCAGAATTTCCAGCGTCGCTTCCTTGTTTGACAGGAATACATCGCGCCACATCGTCGGATCTGATGCCGCAATACGAGTGAAGTCCCGAAAACCTGCCGCTGAAAACTTGACCACTTCGCTATCTGTCACACGCCGAAGATCATCTGCAACACCCACCATCGTATACGCAATCAGATGCGGTGCATGGGAGGTAACAGCCAAAACCAGATCATGGTGATCGGGTTCCATAAACTCGATATTCGAGCCTAATCCCTGCCATAGCTCCTTCAGCTTCTCCAAAGCCCCGGCGTCGACATCGCCCTCAGGCGTCATCAGACACCATCGATTATGAAACAGCGCCGCAAATCCAGATCGGGGACCGGACTGCTCGGTTCCAGCCAAAGGGTGTGCTGGGATAAAAGTTGCGTGCTCCGGCATGTGCGGCGACACGGCCTCGATCACCGCGCGCTTGGTCGACCCTACGTCCGAGACCGTCACGCCTTTTTTCAGATACGGCGCGATCTCTTCTGCAACAGCACCCATCGCCCCGACAGGCACACAAAGTACGACAAGATCCGCGTCCTTTACCGCCTCTGCGGCGGTATCGACGATGCGGTCACAAAGTCCGATCTCTCTTGCCGTGTCTCGCGTATCGGCAGAGCGCGCAGTACCAACAACCTCGCCCGCAAGCCCTTGTTCGCGCATGCCATGCACCATTGATGAAGCGATCAGGCCAAGACCAATCAATGCAACTCGCTCATACACCTGCGCCATCACGAGCGTCCTTTGAACTCTGAAATTGCAGTCACAACCCGTTTGCAAGCTGTCTCATCACCGATGGTGATCCGAAGACAGTCAGGCAGGCGGTATCCCTTCACCAGACGCACGATAAGCCCCTTTGTTTTCAGATACGCATCACATGCAACGGCCTCTTCTTCATTCTGGAAACGCGCCAGAATGAAGTTACCGAAGGCCGGATCAGATGGCACGCCGATTGCACTCAAGCTATCGGACAGAAATGATTTCAGGCGCGTATTTTCTGAGCGGCAGCGCGCCACAAACCCCTGATCGCGCATTGCGGCTTCAGCGGTTGCCAACGCAGGACCTGACAAGTTGAAAGGTCCTCGCACCCGATTCAAGATCTCGATGATCTCCTCGGGTCCATAGCCCCAACCAACGCGCAGGCCACCCAAACCATAGATCTTCGAAAATGTGCGGGTCATGAACACGTTGTCATGGGCGTCAATAAGCGCGCGCCCGGCGTCAAACCCATCGACATATTCCGCATAGGCGCCATCAAGCACCAGCAGGCAGTTCTCTGGCAACCCCTCCGCCAATCTGGCAAGCTCGGTTTCTGCAACCATGGTGCCTGTTGGATTTGCAGGGTTCGCAAGAAACACCAAACGCGTGCGATCCGTTACCGCATCCAAAAGCAAGTCAACATCGACCTGTCGGTTGGTTTCCGGTGCCACGACCGGTATCGCGCCAGCCGCAAGTGCCGAGATACGATACATCGAAAACCCGTGCTCTGGATACAGAACTTCGGTTTCGGGGCCTGCAAAAGCGTAGCATAGGAACGAGATGATCTCATCGGAGCCAACGCCGCAAATGATCCTCGCGGGGTCCATCTCGTGCACTTGGCCAATGGCTTCGCGCAGCTCTTTGTGATCGGTGGACGGATAAAGATGCAGATTGCCAGCGGCTTGGCGGAAAGCATCGGTTGCACGCCGCGACGCGCCATACGGATTCTCATTCGACGACAGCTTGATGACGTCCGAGACACCATCAATATGGGACGCGCCGCCCTGGTATAGCGCTATCTCCATAATTCCCGGCTGGGCGGTAAGTCCCATTGGCTGGCCTCCGACTAAATTCACCGATCTTCTTAATGAGAGCCTGCAGGCTTGAAAAGCACATCGCGCCTTTAGCATATTGAATTCAGAAAAAACTCTGTGGGTCGATATCAATGGCCAAGCGCAGATCGCCTTTCAGACGAAGGTTGGCCGTCCAATCCGCCAGCGCCTGTTGTAACGCCACGCCCTTGGGCGCTTTAACCAGAAGTCGCACACGGTGGCGCCCGCGTATGCGCGCAATTGGCGCTGGAGCCGGACCGAAGACCTCGGCGCCAACGCGGCGCAGAGGCGCGTCATTCTTGGCCAGATGACTGCCCAAGTCAAAGACCGCACCCACATCTGGCCCCGACAACACGATCCCCGCCATACGACCGTAAGGGGGCACTCCTGCCGCCTCGCGTTCAGCGGCCTCGGCGCGCCAGAACCCGTCTTCGTCACCTGACAAAATTGCGCGAATAACGGGGTGATCGGGCTGAAAGGTCTGCAGAAGAGCCAAGCCTGCAGTCTCGGCGCGCCCTGCCCGACCCGCAACTTGGCGCATCAGCTGGAAGGTGCGTTCAGCCGCCCTCAAGTCTGAACCCTGCAGGCCTAAATCTGCGTCGATGACCCCCACAAGCGTCAGTTTCGGAAAGTTGTGCCCCTTGGCGACAAGTTGCGTGCCGATGATGATATCAGCGCCACCATCTGCGATCTCCTCGATCTGCGCCTTCATTGCGCGTGCCGATCCGAAAAGATCCGACGACAAAACGGCTATGCGGGCTTCTGGAAATAGGCCTGCCACCTCCTCCCCCATTCGCTCAACACCCGGGCCAACTGCGGCCAATCGGCCTTCGACGTTGCATGACGGGCATGTGTCTGGCATGGGCTTTGTTTCCCCACATTGATGACACATCAGCCGTTTCAGGAACCGATGCTCAACCATGCGAGCGTCACATTGATCGCAGCCGATCTGATGCCCACATGCACGGCAGAGAGTCACAGGGGCGTATCCGCGTCGGTTCAAAAACACCAATGATTGCTCCCCGCGCTCCAGCCGCGCGGCAATCTCACTTTTTAGCTCAGACGAGATCCAACGGCCCGCAGGTAATTTCTCGGGCCGCATATCGACACTGCGCATCTTTGGCAAAACAGCCTCGCCAAATCGAGACGTGAGTTCCACCTTCTGGTACTTGCCCGCCTCCGCATTAGCCCAGCTCTCCAAAGACGGGGTTGCAGAGGCGAGGACGACCTGAGCACCGCAGAGCGAAGCTCGCAAAACCGCCATGTCACGGGCGTTGTAGAGCACGCCATCCTCTTGTTTGTAGGACGTATCGTGTTCCTCATCGACGACAATCAGTCCCAAATTCCGAAACGGCAAAAACAAGGCTGAGCGCGCGCCAACCACAAGTTCAGCCCCACTTTCTGCGACCATCCGCCAGACCCGACGTCGTTCCGTCATCGTCACTCCGGAGTGCCACTCAGCCGGTCTGGCGCCAAATCGCGCCTCCACACGCTTGAGAAACTCCGCAGTCAAAGCAATTTCAGGTAACAGCACCAATGCCTGCCGGTTTTGCTCCAGACACCGGGATACGGCTTCGAGATAGACCTCCGTTTTGCCCGAGCCTGTGACTCCTTTGAGAAGGGTTGTGCGATATCCGTTCTGCGCCGCCAGCGCCTCCACAGCCGCCGCCTGATCGGGCGAAAGCGCTTTGCCCGGCAGGTTTGGGTCAAGCCGCGGGAAAGGAGTATCACGAGGCGTGTCTTCTTCGCGAACCGCACCTTGCTTGACCAATCCTTTGATAACCGAAGAGGTGACACCAGCTTGCTCGGCAAGTTCTCCGAGCGTGAAAGACAAACCGCCGTAGTCCTGAAGCACGGTCAAAACTTTCTCACGCGCCGGGGTCATGCGATCCGCTTTGCCAGTTCCAAGGCGGTAGATTTTTCGCATCGACACCGGATTCCCCAGTCCCGGCGCGCGAGTTGCAAGCCGTAGCATGGCAGACAAAGGCGTCAGCGTGTATTTCCCGGCGCGCGTTAAAAACTCCGTCATGTCTTCGCGCATCGGGGGTGCGTCCAGTACCCTTATGACGGATCGAACTTTGGAGATGTCCCAGTCCCCCTTGCCCGGCCCCCAAACCACGCCAAGGACTTTGCGAGGACCCAAGGGAACCTCGACAAATGCACCAGCAAAGCAACCGCCTTCTGGCGCTTTGTAATCCAGAACACGGCCCAATGGCTGCGTCGTCAGGACACCAACCAACTCGCCTTGCTCAAAAAAACCTGTCATGCCTATTTGTCCGTGTTTGGGGTTTGCCCCTAACTCTGCCTTCGGCTAGACCATCGTTAAACCACACCGCTGCCCCCTGAGAAAGGAGCCTGCTCTATGAAATTTTTCGTGGACACTGCCGAGATTGATGCAATTGCCGAACTCCACGACCTAGGGATGGTCGATGGCGTTACAACGAACCCTTCTTTGATCGCAAAATCCGGTCGCGATATCCTGGAGGTTACCAAGGAAATCTGCGATCTGGTGTCTGGCCCGGTATCGGCCGAGGTTGTGGCATTGAAAGCCGATGATATGATTGCGGAAGGCCGCAAACTGGCTGAAATCGCGGAAAACATTGCCGTAAAAGTGCCTTTGACATGGGATGGCTTGAAAGCCTGCAACGTGCTGACAAACGAAGGCAAAATGGTGAATGTGACGCTTTGCTTCTCGGCCAACCAAGCACTTCTGGCGGCTAAAGCCGGTGCGACGTTCATTTCGCCATTTATTGGCCGTTTGGATGATTTGAATACCGATGGCCTCGAACTTATCGCTGACATTCGTGAAATCTACGATAACTACGGCTACGAGACTCAGATTCTTGCAGCGTCTATCCGGTCGGCGAACCACATGTCCGATTGCGCCAAGATTGGCGCCGATGTGGCAACTGCGCCGCCAGAGGTGATCAAGAAAATGGCGAACCACGTTCTGACGGATCAAGGGCTCGAAGCATTCCTGAAAGATGCTGAAAAGGCCAATATCAAGATCGTCTGATCTGGGCTTGGAACTGTGCTAAAGGTCGCGTGTTAGTTACGATACGCGACCTTATTTCATTCTGGGGGCCATATGAGCGGACTTCTTGCACTTCTCGATGATGTTGCCGGCATTGCCAAAGTAGCGGCGGCCTCTGTTGACGATGTTTTTGGGCAAGCCGCGAAAGCGGGTGCAAAGGCTGCTGGCGCCGTGATTGACGATGCCGCCGTCACGCCAAAATATGTTCATGGCTTTCAGCCTGCCCGCGAAATACCGATTGTCTGGCGGATCGCGCGCGGTTCCTTGAAAAACAAGCTGTTATTCTTGCTGCCCGTCGGGCTTTTGCTATCAACTTTCTTACCTTGGATCATAACGCCCCTGTTAATGCTCGGCGGTGCGTATCTGTGCTTTGAGGGCGCCGAGAAGATTGCGCATCTTTTTGCGCCACATCACAAGGACGCGGATGAGCCCAGTGATCTGACGCAGGACCCTGCGCATCTGGAAGAAGCGAAGGTCGCAGGAGCGATCAAGACAGATTTCATCCTTTCGGCTGAAATAATGACGATCGCATTGGCTCAAATTCCGGAAAGCAACATATGGTTCGAAGCCGCGACCCTCGCAGTTGTCGCGATTGGGATTACCGTCCTTGTCTACGGCTCAGTTGCGCTGATCGTGAAAGCAGATGATTTTGGCCTGCTGCTTGCTCAAAAGGGCCGGTTGTCGCCAACACGAGCATTAGGCCGTGGAATTGTGAAAACCATGCCAACATTTATGACGCTTTTGATGATCGTCGGGACTGCGGCCATGCTATGGGTTGGCGGCTCAATTGTCATACACGGGCTAGAGGAGCTTGGGGCCGGATGGCTCGGGCATACCATCCATGATCTGGCCGTTGCGGCCGCGCATATATTCGACCGCGCCGAAGGCTTCGTGGAATGGGCCGTGACTGCAACGCTTGATGGAATATTCGGGCTCGCCCTTGGCCTGCTGCTAATTCCGATTGCGACCAAAGGCATTGTGCCCCTTTGGCAGCGGTTTCGGGGCTCTTCAACGTCCGCATAAATCTTTGATGAACTTGGCGAGGCAATCCGTTATAGTTCGCAAAAATGAAAACGAGGCGTCGTATGAGTGGTGAGGTCGAGGCGTTCCAAGCGCTGCGCGAGAAGATTCTCTCGGATCCCGAAGTCATTCTTGAAGATCAGGACGTTATGAAAGCTCTGATCGCCGCCAATGAGCGAGCTCTGGGCGGCAATATTGTCGACCTGCGCGGTATTGCTATGGAGCGGCTCGAAAGCCGTTTGGACCGTTTGGAAGACACCCACAGATCGGTGATTGCCGCCGCATATGAAAATCTGGCAGGAACCAACCTGATCAACAACGCCGTCTTGCAGCTACTGGAACCCACCGATTTTCCGGCATTCCTGAACAGCCTGTCGGGGTCTTTGCGCGACACTCTTCGCGTGCATCGGCTTAGGCTCATCCTCGAAAGCAAGGACCATGAACAAGGTGCCCCCGGGTTTGAGGAAGTTCTAACCGCTGTCGAGCCCGGCGTGGTCGATCACTACATCACTGCAGGCCGTGACATCGCGGTGAGGTCCGTGACCCTGCGACAGGTCTCCCCAGCCTCGGAAGATGTCTACGGCGATGCTGCGGCAGACATCAAATCCGAAGCGCTCTTGAAGCTTGATCTTGGCGAAGGCCGTTTGCCCGGGCTTTTGGTCATGGGCGCGGAAGACCCACACCAGTTTCGTCCCTCTCAAGGGACCGACCTACTGACCTTCTTTGGTGGCGTATTTGAACGCGCGATGCGTCGCTGGCTGGCATGAGCCTGATCTCCCCAGCGGCGCGTGATGCTTTGGCCTCTTGGTTGACGCATCTGTCTGCCTTGGGTGGCAAACCAGACACTACAATCGAAGCTTATCGCCACGATGTTGCTGGATTTTTATCTTTCATAACAATGCATTTCGGCGATAGCACTGGCCTGTCACCACTCAAACGCATCAAAACGTCCGATATGCGTGCTTGGATGGCCGCTGAGCGCAGGCGCGGCGTAGGTGCGCGATCTCTCGCACGTGAATTGTCAGCAGTAAAAAGCTTCTTTCGGTGGCTGTCTGAGCGGGAAGAGTTTGATCTGACGGCTATCCTCTCGACGCGAAGCCCGAAATTCCAGAAGAAGTTACCAAGGCCCCTTGCCCAAGATGCCGCCAGAGCAATGATCGAAACCGTCGAAGCTCAGTCACAGGAAGATTGGATCGCTGCCCGCGACGGCGCAGTGTTGACCCTGCTTTACGGCTGCGGGTTACGTATTTCCGAAGCTTTGTCTCTGACTTGGACGGATTACCCGCTGACCGAAAGCCTGAAGATCAAGGGTAAGGGCGGAAAAGAACGCCTTGTGCCGGTTTTGCCCGCGGCACGCGCAGCTGTCGAGCACTATGCCAGCAAGCAACCCTTCACCAAACTGCCAGACGATCCATTGTTTCGAGGCGCACGTGGCGGCCCATTAAGCGCGCGCATGATCGCAAAAGTTATGGAGCAGGCCCGTATGCAATTGGGCTTGCCATCTACGGCAACGCCCCATGCCATGCGTCACTCTTTCGCCACTCATCTTCTGGAGGCGGGTGGAGACCTGCGTGCGATTCAGGAATTGCTTGGTCATTCGTCCTTATCCACCACCCAAGCCTACACCGCAGTGGACACCGCGCGCCTGATGGAGGTCTACGCAAATGCCCATCCGAGGGGCCGGGGCTAGCCGCTGGCTTCACGTCTTTGTGTGTAAATGTGTCGCAGAAAACTCTTTGTTTTTAGACGCGCGGCTGTAATCCAAGGATAGCCATAATCAAAGGGAAGCCAAATGAACCTGCGCACCATCGTACTAACCACCGCCTTCACGGCACTCGCCTCAACAGCTTATGCCGCAGATTGCGCCGTCGATGTCGAAGATCCGTTTGATCTGGAAGCTGCGCAAATCAATGAGATCTACGACTGCATTAAAGCCAAGATGGTCGAAGGATATACCGCGGGCGACAACGCGGTTGCAGCAGCGTATCGCGACTGGACCGTGACTTCGACACGCCCTGCGGTTGCAGGCCCCCACGGCAATCGGCTTCTGCAGACCTTCGCCAATGACGTTGCGGCCGAGCAATACCTGAAGTTCGCCGAAGAGGGCGTGGTCATGCCTGCGGGCTCCGTGCTTGCGAAAGAGTCCATCAAGATCAATAAAAAGAAAAAGGCAGCCGTGGTTGGCCCTCTTTTTATCATGACAAAAGGTGAAGCAGGTGCGGCACCAGATACTGATGATTGGATTTACTCGGCGGTTCAGCCCAAAGGGAAGCCAATGAAGATTAAGCAAAGCTTCTGTCACGACTGCCATGCTGGCTGGGCAGAGCAAGACAGTCTAGCGTATCCGCTGGAAGAAGTTCGCGTCTCGAATTGATCCGATAGCAACAGAGTTAAATAACGGGCGCTTTCTTATTTAGGAGGTGCCCGTTTGTCTTTGCATCCTCGGCGCATTTCCGCCATGACGTCTGAATGACACTGCGCCAAAAAGCCCTCTTCGTACATCTATTGACCGCGACCGGAGCCGTCTTTGCAATGCTCGCGATGCTTGCAGCTGTGGATGGCAAATGGTCGTTGATGTTCTTGTGGTTGGTTGTGGCGTTCATCGTTGACGGCATTGATGGGCCCCTGGCCCGCCGCTACGAGGTCAAAACCAACGCAGCGGAATTTGATGGCAATCTGCTCGACATGATTGTGGATTACCTGACCTATATCTTTATTCCCGCCTTTGCGCTGTTTTCATCCGGGATCTTCCAGGGCTGGACCGCTTGGTTCGTCATCATCGTGATAACCTTCGCGTCAGCGCTGTACATGGCCGACACCCGCATGAAAACAAAGGATAATTCCTTTTCCGGCTTTCCGGCATGTTGGAATATGGTCGCAATCGTAGTGTTCGCTTTGGAACCAAACTTTTGGGTTATTCTTGCGTTGGTCACGGTTCTGGCAGTTGGAATGTTCTTGCCTTTGAAATTCATCCATCCCGTCAGAACGGAACGGTGGCGCACGATTTCATTGCCCATAGCATTTGCATGGACATTCTTCGCCGGTTGGGCAGCGTGGGTCGATTTTCATCCGGAAAGCTGGGCTCAATGGGGTTTGATCATCACATCGATCTACCTGCTGTTTGCGGGGGTCTCGCAGCAGCTTCTTCCCAAACGCGCCAGCTAGATCAGGAAACTGCCCGCACCCTCGTGCCGCAGCAACGCGACTTTGGTCTCGACACCACCTGCGCCTGAAAATCCAGTCAGACCCTTGGCCCCCATCACCCGATGACATGGGACGATGATCGGGATGGGATTTGCGCCGCAAGCTTGACCGATCGCTTGTGCAGGCACGCCAATATCCTTCGCGATTTCACCGTATGTCCGGGTGTATCCGAAGGGGATAGCGGACATTGCATCGCAAACATCTCTCTGAAACTCAGACGCATCTATGCGCAATGGAAGGTCAAACGCCTGCAACTCCCCTGCATCATAGGCTTGCAACTGCGCTACCGCCTTGTCGAGAATATCAGAGGCATCTCGTCGACCAGATTTGCCCCAATTCAGCCCAATGATAGCGCCGTCTTGCGCGGTCACATGGAGGGTTCCAAACTGAGTATCAACGTCACGAACAGGCATGCAGCAATAATGGCGGGATGACCTGTGACGCGCAATCCGGTTCCTGCGCATCAAAGACGGCAAAGCGGGACCCAGAGGCCCCGCCGCTGATTGTTTTACGAAAGGGCCTCGTCACAGCGGGCACAAACCCCAGGATGCGTGTGCGTGCCGACGTCCGGCAGAATTTTCCAGCAACGCTGGCATTTCTCACCGTCTGCCTTGTCAAAGAGTACGCCGACACCCGCCACATCGTCCATCGTGAACGCATTCGCAGGCGCATCATCAGTGGTCACAGTGATACCACTGGTAATGCACATATCCTCGAAGCTGACCGTCTTCAGGATGCTTGCCGTATCTGCATCCACATAGACCGTCGGAGCCGCCTCAAGCGACGAGCCAATGACCTTCTCGCGGCGTTCAACCTCCAACGCACCGGTCACGACCCGGCGAACGCGGCGAACGTTCGCCCACTTCTCAGCCAAAGCCGTGTCTTTCCAGCTAGCCGGTGTAGCTGGGAAGTCTTGCAGATGCACAGAGCTGCCCGTTCCGTCAAAGCGTTCCAACCAGACCTCTTCACACGTAAACACCAGAATAGGTGCAAGCCATGTCGTCAGCCGATGGTACAGAATATCCAGAACGGTGCGGGCCGCCCGGCGTCTGGCCGTATCTCCGTCGCAATAAAGCGCATCTTTTCGGATATCGAAATAAAATGCCGATAGCTCAACCGTAGCGAAATTGAACAGTGCTTGGAACACGCCTTGAAAGTCGAACTTTGCGTACCCACCGCGCACGACGTCATCCAGTTCGGCCAAACGGTGCAGAACCCAGCGCTCAAGCTCAGGCATATCGGTGGGGTCCACCCGGTCCGCGTCGGAGAACGCTGTAAGAGACCCCAGCATGAACCGCATCGTATTGCGCAGGCGCCGATAGCTGTCTGCGACCCCTTTCAGGATTTCCGGTCCGATCCGCTGATCGGCGGTGTAGTCCGTCTGGGCCACCCAAAGCCGAAGAATGTCTGCGCCATACTGCTTGATGACCTCCTCGGGCACGATGGTGTTACCGATGGATTTGGACATCTTCATGCCCTTCTCATCCAGCGTGAAGCCATGTGTCACCACATTTCGGTAAGGCGCGCGACCAGTGGTCCCAACCGATTGTAAAAGCGACGAATGGAACCAGCCACGGTGCTGATCCGTGCCCTCCATGTAAACGTCGGCAACCCCGTCGTCAGTCCCATCAGGGCGATCACGCAGCGTAAATGCGTGGGTCGAGCCACTGTCGAACCATACATCAAGAATATCCATGACCTGATCGTAGTCCTCAGGGTTCACGATACCGGTCAGGAACCTCTCTTTCGCGCCTTCTTTGTACCAAGCATCTGCGCCTTCTGTCTCAAAAGCCTCGAGGATACGCGCATTGACCTCTTCATTGCGCAGTAGGAAATCGGCGTCGTTGTGCCCTGAGCCCTTCTTGATGAAACACGTCAGTGGAACGCCCCATGCGCGCTGACGCGAAAGAACCCAATCCGGCCGGGCTTCGATCATCGAGTAGAGACGGTTGCGTCCCGATCGCGGGGTCCACTTGACGTTATCAATCTCGGTTAGCGCACGTTCGCGGATTGTCGTGCCGAACTGATCCTGTCCATCACCTACAGCCTTGTCGATGGCCGCAAACCATTGTGGACGGTTCAGACGAATGACCGGGGCCTTGGATCGCCACGAATGGGCATCCGAGATTGTCAGGCGCTGGCGTGCCAAGATCGCGCCGATTTCGACCAGCTTCGCCATGACGGCCTTGTTGGCACCACCCGGCTTGCCGTTTGACTTCAAGATCGCCTCGCCGCCGAAAAAAGGCAGATCAGCCCGGAACGAGCTGTCATCGAGGATGTTGTAAGTCATCTCCAAACCATGCTTCACGCCGATGGCATAGTCATCATCACCATGAGAGGGCGCGGTATGAACGAAGCCCGTACCGGCGTCGTCGGTAACATGACCGCCCGGCAGAAGAGGGACATCGAAGTCCCATTCCCCCTCAGCGCCATCAGTCCCACGCAAAGGGTGAGCGCAGGCCAGCGCCGACAGTTCTTCGGTGGAGACGCCGCGCAAGCGGCGATACATCCCCTCTTCGAGCCGAGCACACGAAAGGATACCAGCGGCCAATGCATCCGCCACGATGTAGCGATCCCCGATCCGCGCCCAGCATTCTTCAGGGCGTCCAGTGACCTCATAAAGCCCGTAGGAGATGTCAGGACCAAAACAAATTGCGCGGTTCTGCGGGATCGTCCACGGCGTCGTGGTCCAGATAACGACCTCAGCGCCGTCCAGATCGCCCAACGGTTCAACCCGGCCGACGGTTAACTCTGCCGCATCCTGTACAGCGGGTGTCATACGATCCGAAAGAACAGGAAACTTCACCCAGATCGCGTCGGTCTGGCGGTCGTGATACTCCACCTCCGCCTCGGCCAGCGCAGTTTTTTCCACCGGCGACCACATCACGGGTTTTGAACCTTGATAGAGTGTCCCGTTCATCAGGAATTTCTGGAACTCTTCAGCGATGACGCGTTCTGCATGGAAGTTCATCGTCAGATAGGGATCATCCCAATTGCCTGTAACGCCGAGACGCTTGAATTCCTGACGTTGGATATCGACCCAACCGCTCGCAAATTCGCGACATTCCTGCCGGAATTCAACGACATCAACCGCGTCCTTGTCGCGCCCCTTCTGGCGGTATTTTTCCTCGATCTTCCATTCAATTGGCAGCCCGTGACAATCCCAACCTGGAATGTATCGACTGTCAAATCCCATCATCTGGTGGGAGCGAACAATCATATCCTTGATCGTCTTGTTCAGCGCGTGTCCGATATGCAGATGCCCATTGGCATAGGGTGGTCCATCATGCAGCGTGAAAGGCTTGCGCCCCTCTTTTTCGCGCAAGCGATCATAGACACCGATCTCTTCCCAGCGGGCAAGCCAGTCGGGTTCTCGTTTAGGCAGTCCGGCTCGCATTGGAAAATCAGTTTGCGGCAGGTTCAGCGTATTTTTGTAGTCAGTCGTTTCGGCGCACATTTCAGGCGTCCTTTATTCGTATCATTGTCGCGGATGAGGGGCGGTGCGAGGGCTCAAACACCTTTGCCCGGCGTCTCATTAATCAGAGCGCCGGGGATATAATTCGAATGATGATCGCAAGCTTGTGCATCATGGGCCTGTCTATAGCCCTGCCGCCGCTAATCGTCCAGTGGCTCGACCTTATCGCGGGTCTGTGCCCAGCGGTTCAGCCACGCCAGCCCCGCCAAAGCCAGACCGAGAGCAAGCAAGGAAAACACCCGCGTCAGGCCCGTAAGTCCGGAAATGTCGATAAAAAAGACCTTGATAACCGCCAGACCGATGACGATCAGACCGGCCCTTCGCATTAGCAGATGGCTGCGCGCCAGGGACTGATAAAACAAGGCCGCGCCGACAAGCAATAGCACCACGGTGTAGGTGTAAAGCTCGTACTGACCCACACCGTCTTCAAGTGGCATACCTGCTGAGCCCTGCCAGAAATGCCGTATGGCGCTAAATACCCACAACCCCGCCAAAAGAACACTCAGCGCCGCGCAGCTTGAGTGGATGAGCTTTCGCATCATTGGCAACCACCAGAGGCCCGCTGCCAAGACCAGAGCCGGTAACAGATAGCTCAGGATCAAAGTATTGAAGACCGGCCATCCGATCACTTGGCTCATTGTCCAGGAGTCAATAAGCGGATTGCCGAGCGTGACCGAGACCAACAGGCTTATCAGACCAAGCAGCGCAAATATCCCGGCAAAAATTCTGCGAACGATCCGCCAGCGCTGCAAATGCATCACCCGATGGCCCTGAACAAACGCCAATCCAAACCAGATCGCTGCATAAAGGCCAAAGCCCCAGCCCCGCATCGTGCCAGCGCTATCAACCCAGCGGAAAATCATAAGCGAAACGACCAGACCAGTCACCGATAAGACCGCGCCTTCCAACACGGTGCATGCTTCTGTTCGGCTCTGTTTTGATTGAAGCCAATACGCGGCAATCAGAGCGGCCAAACTGCCGATGTAAGCCAGCAGAACTTCCAGAAGGGATGCCGAAACGCCCCAATCAAGGCCTGGGTCGGCGAGCAAGCGATAGCCAAGCGTTGCCACGCCAGCAAAGATGAACCATTGCATTTGCGGCAGGTTGAATGCGCGATCAAGTGCGGCAGCCACCACAACCATCACAGCGAGGCCGACAGTAAGGGCAGCCAGCGTAAGAACAAGCGAGAGCGCATAGGCAATGATCGACAGGGCCGCCAGCGTTGCCAATGCGGTTCGCAGGCCCGGCCCCTGATCAGTACGCGCAAACTGCGCGGCGAACCAAACCATGAGCCCCGCCAAAGCTACAGCGTGCAGGGCCCAGATCGGCGCACTAATTGTCAATGCGGGAACCCAGGTGAGCTCTAACACCATGGCAAGAGTTGGGGCGACCAAAACTGCTGCCACCGCGAAGGGCACAGCCAGCCGCCCACCCTGTTGAGATCGCCACGCAGCGATCATCGAGACCATCGCGCCCAGCAGCAGCAGCAAGCTCACGACGAACGGAAAATCGGCCTCCAGGGTTTCAGTGTAAGTCTGGGCAAAGGTACTGTAGGGCGGAGTGGTCTTCGACATCCCTGCAAACCCGACAAGAACCGCCAAACCGGCAATTGGAAAAACCGCCAAATCTTGCAAAGCAGTGGCGCGGCTTGCCCAGACCCAGAGAGCCGCAATCATGATCATAAACGCTATAACAACAAGCCAGAAAACGCCCTCACCAATCGGGTTGGGCAGCAACACGGGCAGCAGAAAGATGCAACTCGCGATAACCGACCCAGCAGCCAAGAAGGTAGGCACGTAAGGCAACTTCGAAAGACCCGGCTTGATGGCAAGCTCCGACAGCATCATGCCTTCGTGGTCCGGGGTCAGGCGGCGTTGCGGCAGAATGATTGCCAGGATCGGAAGCGCAGCGACGAACACGACATAGGCGACGATGACGCCTTGGTCTCCCAGCCGCAGAAGCAGTCCCGCGCTATAGGCCAAAACAAGTGTAAGAACGCTGACCCAAGTCCATCGCTTGATGGTGTCAATACCAAGCCCCATTAGCGTCAAAATGGCAAAATACCCGTAGAGCCAGCTCGGATCGGCACTTTTTCCACCCACCACAAACGGCGCACCGAACGCGCCCAGCAACCCGACGGCAGCCAGAAGCGGACCATGAAACCAGCCCAGCACAATAGCTCCAAGGCCCACCAGTAGCATTCCGAAAAGCGCTATCTCCGGCCCGATCAGACCGTAGAGCACCCGCGCAGAGAGGATCGCCCCAAAGAGCGAGACTATCCCTGCTCCCGAAAAGACCGATGGCAGATAGGCCGTGGTGCTGTTTTCACCATCCCCGTACCGTCGCCTGATCCACTCTCCAGCGGCGACCAGAACAGCCCCGAAAGTCAGCGCCGCGATAACCCTGACGGTGGGCGGCAAGTACCCGTTCTCCATGCCATATTGCACCAGATAGATACCGGCCAAGGCCAAAGACAAAGCGGAAACGGCGTAAAACCAGTTCTCCTGCAACCAAGCGACCAATTTGCTGATCAGACTTGGTGCTCGCGGCGTCACGGCCGTGTCCACGACAGGTTTGCTTAGCGCCGCATCAGACCAAGATCCTTCGGCGGCGGCGGGCTTACTTACTGCTTCTGTCTCTATGACTTCGGGATTGGCGGCAGGGGCGTCAGGCACATCAGGGGCAACCTCGATGTCTTCACCAGATTTCAGAGCATCTAGGCGCCTCCGAAGGTTTCTAACCTCAGCTTTGAGAGAAAAATGAGCAAAGAACAGATATCCAAGCCCGATCATGATCAGAAGGTAAATTAACATTGAAAGGCCTGAATAGAAAAACATGCGGTTCGCTTTTGCCGTCACACTACCGAAGCTTCTTGGACGTTCCTAGGGCGATGCGGCATGACGACCGCTTTTTGCGCGCCGTAACTTGGCCTAAAGCGGGAGCAATGACGAAGACACTGAATATCGGAGTGATCGGCGCAGGCATTGGTGGCCTCAGTGTCGCAAGCCTGCTGGCGCGCGATGGCCACAAGGTCTCGGTGTTCGATCAGTTTGACCGTCCAAGACCGCTCGGCTCGGGACTGGTTATTCAACCCGTCGGCCAAGCTGTTCTGGATGAGTTATCCTTGCTGGATGACGCGCTTGCCCTTGGGACCAAAATCACATCGATGTCCGGTCACGAGGCTGACCATGGCCGCCTTGTGCTTAACGTCTCCTACGCTCCACGTTTCGGTCTGGCGATCCACCGGGCGAGCCTTTTCAATCTGCTGCTTAAGCTTGCGCGCAAATCGGACGTCACCCTCATTCCAGAACATGCGGCGACTGATATCCGAGACGGGATTATTTCATTTGGGCATGGCAAAGATTCAACACAGTTCGATCTGGTGATTGACGCCAGCGGTGCAAACTCCGGTCTGTCACAGATCAAGGCCAAGTCACTGCCCTATGGTGCGATTTGGGGAACTGTGCCGTGGCCCGATACGACCAGATTGCCGGGCACTGAGCTTCGACAGTGTTATCGTCAGGCCAATCGTATGATGGGTGTTCTGCCCATCGGGCAAGTGCCGGGACGCAAAGGGCCGCAGGCGGCTATCTTCTGGTCGATGCCAACCGGCGCCCTGGACCGCTGGCCATCAGCAAACCTTTCAGCTTGGAAGGCAGAGGCCTCGGGCCTTTGGCCCGAGTTTCAGCCGTTTCTTGAAACGATCACCGCACCTGCGCAAATGACTCCGGCCAGCTATTCCCACGGCACCCTGCGCAAACCCTATTCCGAGCGATTGGCAATCATCGGCGACAGCGCCCACAGGGCCAGTCCGCAACTGGGCCAAGGGGCAAACATGGCCCTGTTGGACACGCTTGCATTGCGCCAAGCGCTCCGTCAAAGCGATGTCGCTGAGGCCCTACGCCATTACGCGATGGCTCGGCGTTGGCACATTCGTATCTATCAGGCGATGTCTTGGGCATTTACGCCGCAATACCAATCAGATAGTGCGTTCCTGCCTGCGTTGCGTGACAGGGTGATCTTTCCGTTCTCACAGATGCAACCGATACCTAAGCTGCTCACCCGCTTGGTTTGCGGCGATATGCTACCGCCCCTCGGATCGCTGACCGAACGCTAACTGTTCACAAATTCCCAAACCTTGGAGATCACGACAGATCCTTCGCCAACGGCCGACGCCACGCGCTTGACCGATCCGGACCTGACGTCGCCCACCGCAAAGATACCCGGGTGTGATGTTGCATAGGGACTGCCCTCGCCAGTGACGACAAAGCCCTTGTCATCAAGCTCTACCAAGCCAGACAGCCATGAGGTGTTTGGCGCGGCACCCACCATGATGAACACTGATTTGGCATTGATGTCCCAATCCTGTCCCGAGTTCCCATCGCGAATTGTCACCTGCTCAAGTGCGTCAGAGCCCTTCAAAGCCTTGATCTGAGATTTGTAATGGATGGTAATTGAAGGGTCGGCTTCCAACCGGCTCAGCAAGTAATCCGACATCGAAGCGGCCAGCGTTTCACCACGCACCAGTACATGCACATGCTTGGCTGACCGGCAGAGATACATCGCGGCTTGCCCGGCTGAATTGCCGCCGCCGATAATGATCACTTCCGAGCCCTTGCAGAACCGAGCCTCAAGTTCGGTTGCGGCATAATAAATGCCTGCACCTTCGAAATCCTCCAAGCGCTCCAGCGGCAGCCGCCGATACTGAACGCCCGTCGCCACGACCACGGCGCGTGCGCAAACCACATCGTCATCATCAAGCGTTGCGCAGAACAAACCGTCTTCGCGCCGCTCCAAGGCCTTGACCCGGCGTGGCATGGCAAATCTTGCGCCGAACTTCATGGCCTGTATCTCACCACGCCAAACCAGATCACCGCCGGAAATACCCGTTGGAAAACCCATATAATTCTCGATCCGGCTCGACGTTCCTGCCTGCCCACCGATGGCATTGTCTTCAACCACAAGGCAGCTCAGACCCTCGGCACCGGCATATACAGCGGCCGCCACGCCAGCAGGTCCACCACCCACGATCAGCACGTCAAACACCTGCTCACCTGAAACCGCCATATCCAGCCCCAGAAGCTGAGCGACCTTCGCCGGTGTCGGGTCGTCAACAATCTGGTTTTTGCCAAACACGACAGACGGCGCATGGCCAGCCAGGGAACAGGCCTCCTCCCACCCATCCGGGACAGGCGCGTCCAATTCAATCGCCTGAAACGGTATCTTGTTGGCCGCTGCAAAACTCGCAATCCGCCGGATGTTGCGGTCGCGATCAATGCCAATGAGCTTGAGTGAGCTGTCTTGATCTTCGATCTGGCGACGCCTACGGGCCGCAAAAACACTGATGATAATGTCAGACATCTCGGGCATTTCGCCCATGAGCTGCAACATCCGTTCGCGCGGCACTTCAAGCACGCGGGTGTCGACGGCCGCGCGCATCGGCATCGGGTTGATCCCACCATTGAGAAACGCAATCTCGCCCATAAATTGTGTCGGACCCAATCCATTAGGCAGGGCTCGCTTGCCCGTGTAAGGATCAACGACCTCAATTTCCCCGTCCAGCACATAGACGAAATGCGTGATCTCGTCGCCAACCTGCGCGACCATCTCGCCTTCCGCAATAACCCGCTCTGATCCATTGCGTTTCAAAACGGCAACGTGACTGTCGTGAAGCGGGGTGCGCTGCATTTGGCGCAGATCGGCGGCAAGACTTTCCATTTTTTTGGCTACTCCTTGGAACTTGTCCCGGGAATTAGCCCGGCCAGCCCGCGTGTCACGAGTTTTGACACGCTCGGGCGACCTTCGGCTTGAAATGCCAGCGGTCGACATACTTCCATCGCGGCTACACCTACACGCGCAGTAAGTGCGCCGTTGATCAGCCCCTCGCCAAACCGGCGAGACAATTTCGACAGAACGCCTCCACCAGCGACGGACCCAATCAGATCGTCGCCCACAGCCACAGCTCCGGTGGCCACCAGATGAGTCAGCACGGCTTTCGCCAACCTCCAACTGCCAAGCGTGCCAGACCGTCCGCCATAGATTTCAGCCACCTGACGGATCATCCGCAAGTTCGCGGTCAATGCGGCCACCAGATCAGCCAAGGCCAACGGGACGATTGCAGTCACCGTCGCGACTTGCCGGGCCGCGGCCTCGACCTGCAGTCTGGCAGCGGCATCCAGCGGCGCCAATAGTCGCCGTTCCGCAATGGCCAACGCTGCATCCGCATCAAAAACTTCATCCAGGCGCACATTCAATTCCGACCGTCCCTCCGCCAATTCAGGGCGATTGGCGTAAAGCGACATCAGACGATCGACCACCTGTCGCGCTGCCTTCATATCGCCCGTCACAAGCGCCGTGTCCGCGCGTTTGCGCATCTCGTCCATGCGTTTCAATCGGCCCAGCGCCAAAAGCTCTTTTGCCGCCACTAGCAGCAAAGCCAGTAGAAAAATCGCGACCAGAGCAAATGCAGTCCAGCCCAGCAACGGGTTCCGCTCCAACAAGGCTGTGACGAAATCCCACGCGGCAACGGAGGCGACGAAGACTATCAAGGCCACCAAGGCTGACCAAAAGAACCGGGCCAGGCGTGATGGTTTGCGCGCGGCCAAACTGGCCAGGGTTTGCATCGCGCGCCCGGTCGGCACTGGCGGACCAGGTTCAGGAACAGGCGGCGCCGTAGCCGGAGTAACAGCGGGTTTAGCCGCCTTCCGAGCCTTGGATTTGGGGGCATCCTCCAGATCGAAAACCACAGGCCCCTTGCGCTTGGCGTCACTCATAGCCGATCTCCGATCAAAAATTCTGCAGCTTTGTCCAAGCGGATATGTGGGGGGCCCTCACTCGGGTTCAGCATAATTTCTGCAGGTGCGAATGCCATGATCCCATAGTCGCCATCGAGCCAACGGTCTGCGCCTTTGCGCGCCGGCCCGACCAAAGCCGTCGGATCGCTTGGCAACTCTCCGGGATAGAGTGCAGCCTGTTTTCCTGTTTCTAACAGACGGCCGCGGACCACATCCAATGTTTCGCCTTCGTACTCGCGTACATCCTCCACCGTCGCTCGAAGTGCGGCAATCGACATGGCTTGTGTTTTTGCCCCAGCAAAATCGGCGCGATCCCGAGCGTCACGCAGGATTGCCTCCATGATCGCAGTCAAACGGCCATGTTGGGAATGATGCAAATGATCCGCCTTTGTCGCAGCGAAAAGGATTTTTTCAACGCGTTTCCCGAAAAATATCTGATTGAGAAAAGCATTCGAGCCGGGTCGGAACGCACCCAGAATATCCGCCATCGCCTGACGCAGGTCATCGACGGCTTGTGGGCCGGAGTGAATGGCGCCGAGCGCATCAACCAATACCACCTGCCGGTCGATGCGCGAAAAATGATCGCGGAAGAAGGGTTTTACGACTTTCGCCTTATATGCCTCGAAGCGGCGCTCGAATTCGCGGTAGAGAGACTTGCGCGGAACAGTTTCAGGTTTCCGCAAAGGTGCGAAAGTCAGAACCGGTGACCCTTCAAGCTCACCGGGCAGTAAGAAACGGCCCGGCGTGCAATCGGAAAAGCCTGCTGCCTTTAGGTCGTGCAAATATCTCGTATAGGTCGCAGCCAAATCCTGCGCGACCGGTTCATCAAGCTTTTGGTCAGCGGCAACTTTCACCAATGACGCGCAATAGGTCGCTCCGTCAGGGCGACGATTGGCTTTTTCCAAAGCCTCCTCAGACCATTCTGCGAAAGATTTATCGAGTAGAGACAAATCAAGCAGCCATTCGCCGGGGTAATCGACGATATCCAGATGGACCGTGCGCGGACCGGAGACCGCACCCATCAGTCCGGTAGGCTGAACGCGCATTGACAACCGCAGCTCCGATATCGTGCGCGTCGAGTCGGGCCATACAGGCTCCTTGCCGGTCATTGCCGCAAGATGTGTTTCGAATTCGAACCGTGGGATAGTGTCGTCGGGTTGCGGCAGAAGATATGCGGATTGGATGGCTCCAGTTGCCGCTGCCTGCAATTGCGGCATGCGCCCCCGATCCATCAAATTCGCGACGAGAGAGGTGATAAACACGGTTTTTCCCGCACGCGACAAACCAGTGACACCCAATCGGATTGTAGGCTCAAACACACCGCTGACCGTCTGTGCGGCCCCTTCGACCGTGCGGCCAATACCATCGACAATATCATACAGGATCAAAAGACGTCCCTCGCTTGTTCACACACACATAAGGCGCGGATCGCGCAGTGTGTAGAGGGCTTGGCATGGGGAAAAAGCCGGGTTAGGTGACGCGCCATGCCACGATATGCGCTCAAAATCGAATATGACGGCCTGCCTTTTGCAGGATGGCAACGCCAAGATGGTCCTGAGACCGTGCAAGGGGCAGTGGAGGCAGCTCTGGCAAAGCTGGAACCACGCGCCCACACAATTGCAGCGGCTGGCCGCACAGATGCCGGCGTGCATGCAACCGGCCAAGTCGCGCATTGCGATCTGGACCGTGACTGGGATCCGTTTCGCTTATCAGAAGCTCTGAACTACCATCTCAAGCCTGCTCCCATCGCGATTTTGGCCGCACGTGTCGTGGCTCCGGACTGGCATGCCCGCTTTGATGCCTTGGAACGGCGATACCTGTTCCGCCTGCTGTCGCGCCGCGCACCTGCGACGCATGACAAAGGCTATGTCTGGCGGGTGAATAACTCTCTTGATCTGGCGGCCATGCAGACCGGTGCGGCTCATCTGATAGGTCAGCACGATTTCACAACCTTTCGCTCGACCATGTGTCAGGCCAAATCACCCATCAAGACGCTGGATGAAGTAACAATTACGGAACATGCCGTGCCCTATGGTCACGAATTTCGCTTTCGGCTACGCGCCAGATCATTTCTTCACAATCAAGTCCGCTCGATCGTCGGTACGCTCGAGCGTGTGGGGGCTGGAAGCTGGACGGCTGATCGCGTAGCAGAGGCGCTGGCAGCAAAATCACGTGCGGAATGTGGCCCGGTCTGCCCCCCACACGGATTGTATCTGACCGAAGTCGTCTATCCCGAAGACCCGTTTGGCTGAGCTATCGCTTGGCGCTGTTACAACCTTAATAGCCTGCGCAATGCCAACCACGCCTCATCCGCTATTTGAGACAAGCGTGCGGTCAGAGGCCCCTTTGTCTGGACGAGGCAATTGTGCGGCCGAGTCCTGTTGGCAACCCTTCACGTAGCGCTGAAGCAGCGTCGAGAAGAAGGTGATTTCCTCCTTCCGGGTTGAGATGGAGGACAATCTTTTCCGTATTGCCGGTCCGTGCCGCTCCAACACTTCATCCATCCCCGGAACATCCAGAGACATGAGATCGAATAGCGGCGTCAGAATGTCCTGCAAAACATCGACCGCAATCTTCTCACGTACCGTGGGAGTTTCCAGTGCCATCGTATCGTCAAACCGAAAAGCCAGCTTTATCGAGCCGATATACTGTCGAAAGCGCAGCATGATCGCCGTCGTTCCGTTTTCGGCGACTGTTATCAGTATGCGCAAGCCACCGATAATAAGATCACCAGTTGCGAACTCGAATTCAGGCATCGAAACAATACGGTCATCCGGTTTCAAACGGCTCAGAGCATGCTGAATTTCTTTGGCAAATTCATCGACAAAAGCATCGTTCAAACTACGATCTTGGCGGAAGGAATATCTGTTTCTTACTTCAAATGTCCGCAACTCAACAGACGCGACTTGGACATCGCCATCTCGTTCAAATCGCAGATTAACAACAAAAGAGTCGGCGTCCCCGACGTCATGTGCTTCTAGCGCTTGCATCTATTAATCCTCGGGATCAAGTACCCGTAAGTCCCCTTGGCTTTAACCACTAAGCAACGATCATTAACAAATCGTTTACGAATACATAAATATTTGTCGTATTACGACGGTGCGTTTATCCGAAGATCGCGATTACAGCCAAGCTATTTTTTGTGACTAAAATTGGGAAATTAATCAATTATGCCTAGTGATTTGAGCAGCGATACGGGTGAAAAAAAGGGCGCAAACGGGCTCCGCGTCATCGGCATTGGATCGTCAGCAGGTGGTCTTGAAGCGATTCGCGAATTGGCTTCGAATTTGGCTCCGAACGGGATCTGCACATATGTAATCGTGCAACATATGTCGCCGCAGCATAAAAGTCTGATGACGTCCTTAATCGCCAGCGAGACGACATTGAAAGTGACTGATGTCGAAGATGGTCAGGTTCCGGAAGCCGACACAATTTATGTCGCCCCACCTCGGGCCGACGTAGTGATGGTAGATGGCCGCTTGCGGCTGGTTGAGCCAAGCCCCGAAGCCGGACGTCCGAAACCCTCTGTAAACCGCTTTTTGATCTCGCTTGCGCAAGAAAAGGGCGAGCAAAGCATGGGGATCATCCTGTCGGGTACGGGCTCGGACGGTTCCTACGGCATTCAGGCTATCCGCGAAGTCGGAGGGATCACGATCGCCCAAGATGATGCCAGCGCGAAGTATGACGGCATGGCGAACGCGGCTATTGAAACGGGCTGTATTGATCTGGTTCTGCGGCCCAGCCAAATCGGCGAACATCTGCAAAACATACTCTCCTCAGCGGATGATCTCGAAAAATTCCGCAATTCACGCGATGTCTCCACCCCGCTCTCGACGATATTGCAAATCGTTCTGGCCCGGACACGGGTGGACTTTCGGGAATATAAATCCTCAACCATCCAGCGCCGCGTAGAACGACGCATGACCGCACTCGGGATCAATCGGATTGAGGATTATGCCACCCATTGCCGCAACGCTCCGCAAGAGGTTGATGCGCTTTACAAGGACTTCCTGATCTCGGTGACGCGGTTCTTCCGTGACAACGAGGAATTCAAGCGTCTGCGAAAGCCGATCACCGAACTCGTCAAGAAACGGTCAGGCAATCCGCTCCGCATCTGGGTTGCTGGCTGTGCGACGGGTGAAGAGGTGTACTCCATTGCCATTCTTTTGGCCGAGGCAATGGGCGGCCCTACCGAACTGGTCAAGTCGCGGACGCAGATCTTTGCCACGGATATCGACATGTCGGCGCTCGAGTCGGCACGCCGCGGTTTCTACCCCAGTGCAGCACTTGCCGATGTCCCGGAGGAACTTCGCGACAAATACTTTATCGCCCAGAATGACGGTGTTCGTGTAATTGAAGCGTTGCGATCCACGATCTTGTTCTCGGATCACAACCTGTGTCAGGATCCGCCATTCCTCAACATGGACCTCATTTGCTGCCGAAATGTACTGATCTATTTCGGTCCCGGCTTGCAGTCCAAAGTTCTGGCGAGGCTACATTACGCCATGCGCCCGGACGCCTATTTATTCCTTGGCACCGCTGAAAACGCGAGCGGAGCCGATCAGCTCTTTGCAGCAGCCGATGAAGCCGGACACATCTTCAAACGGCGCAACCTGAAAGACAGGGAACGCTACGATCTGAAGACCATCTCCGGAAACTGGCAAAGCAGACCCCTTGCGAACAGCTTGAAAAAGCCTTTGCCGCCAGAGGTGTCGGGCGAACGCCAGATGTTTGACGCCTTAGCCCGCGCCGTGGGTGATAACGCTGTTCTCGTGTCGCAAGAACACAGCTTTATGCGGGTGTATGGCGATATCAGCGAGTTTGTTGACCTGTCTGAAAGCTCACCGCTGGATCTGCGTCTCAGCCTGCTGCGCTCGCCCTTGCGCGAAGAAGCACGCAGCATTGTTACTTTGGCCCTGAAGCATGGCGAACGGCGTCTGGGTGGACGCCACGCATGGGGCGACAACGAAATCCTTCGCCTCGAAGCCCTGCCGCTGGTCTCAAAAAATGCAGAGGAAAACACCGCCCTTCTCGTGTTCACGCGCTGGCATCGCGAAGAACTGGAGGCGGCCCATTCCCCATCTGACGGCAAGCCGGGGACGGAAATCTCTGTCGAGCATCTGCGTGAACTGGATATGGAACTCGCCAACACACGCGAAGCGTTGCAGCAGACCATTGAAGAGCTGGAGACCTCGAACGAAGAATTGCAGGCTCTGAACGAAGAGCTTCAATCGACCAACGAAGAGCTGCAGGCAACCAATGAAGAATTGGAAACCTCCAACGAGGAGCTGCAATCTACCAATGAGGAACTAATCACCGTCAACGAAGAGCTGCAGGTCAACTCTTCGGAACTGCTCGCCTTGAACGCCGAACTGGGCTCGGTCCTGGGCAATGTTCCGGTGCCACTTCTGGTGCTTGATAATGCCATGCAGATCAACCGCGCCAGCAACGGCGCGATTGAGCTCTTTAACATCGCAAAACCACTCTCGGCGCCGCATCTGAGCCAAATCGCATTGCCCGACGGCTTCCCCATGATCGTCGATACCTGCAATGAAGCGTTACGCACCGGTCAGATGCGACAGCTCGAATTTGAAGCTGGCGGGGATACCTACACCATGCAATGCGAACCCTTTCTCGGCGAAGCCAACCAGATCCATGGAACGACGATCGTCTTCATGAAGGCGGCAGCAACCAAGTGACGTTCATGTTAAATGCGTTTTGCAACCGGGCGCGCTAGCATCTCCAAACACTGATTTGGAGTAATCATGCGATACGCGCTGTCCTTTCTCGCATTTGCGCTTTCTGGTTTTGCAACACCAGCAGCTCTGGCCGAACAAACCGCGCCCGACTGCATCGAGCAAACCCCATGCGAACTGGGAGATCGGTCATATCATGTGAAGCCGCCCGATGACTGGGACGGCAAAACAGCCTTGCCAGTAATGCTGCATTTCCATGGATGGGCCCGCCAAGGCACATTGATCGTCAAACACGCTCGCATCTCGGGGGCGACACGCAGACGTGGTGTGCTGTTGCTTGCCCCAAATGGCAGGCACAAGTCATGGGATTTCTGGGCGCCCGGCTCCGATGACACCACCTTTGCGGAGGCAGTTTTGGCAGACGCCGCAAAGACTTATCCAATCGACTGGGACAACGTCTACGTCTCTGGATATTCCTACGGCTCCGCGATGGCATGGCGTTTCGCGTGTGAAACCAAAGTGCCATTGCGCGCCCTTCTCGCCGTATCAGGCACGATCGATCAGTCGGAAACCTGCGACGCTGCGCCCTACGAAGTGCGTCATGTACATGGCACGTCTGACAACGTGATGGATTTCCCGTTTGGTCCAGATGGCGACACATCCTATGCCGTTCAGCTTTGGCGTGACCGCTTGGGATGCCGCGACGAGACGGAAACGCTCAGCTACGCCACGACCGAAAGAGACAAATTCGATCGGTTCACTTGGGCGGACTGTGCCGAGGGTCGCGTCACGATTGACGTGCATACCCGCGGCCATTTCATACCGCGCGGCTGGTTTGCCAAGCAGCTTGATGAACTTCTGGAGACACATGCTCCAAAATCCTAAGGCTTGATGCGCCAGCCCGTGCGGAAAATCCAACCGATAAAGACAAGGCAGGCCAGCGTGAATAGCGCGATCGCCATCAGGCTCAGCCCGATAGGCACATCTGCCGTTCCAAAAAAGGCCCAGCGGAACCCCGACACCAGATAGAAAACCGGGTTGAGCATCGTGACGAACTGCCAGAAGGGCGGCAGCATGGTCACCGAATAAAACGATCCCCCCAAGAATACCAAAGGTGTGATTACCAGCAGCGGGATGATCTGCAACTGCTCAAAGTTCCCGGCCCATATGCCGATGATGAACCCGAACAACGCAAAGCTGATACAAGTCAAAATCAAGAATCCCAACATCAGAAACGGGTATTTGATCGGCAAATCGACGAAGAAAAACGCCGTTCCCAAAATAATCATCCCGATGAAGAACGCCTTCGTTGCAGCGGCACCGACGTAACCGATCACAATTTCCAGAAAACTGATCGGCGCGGACAGCAACTCATAGATGGTCCCGATGAACTTCGGGAAATAGATCCCGAACGAGGCATTGGCCGTCGCTTGGGTCATTGTCGTGAGCATGATCAGACCCGGTACGATAAACGCCCCGTAGCTGACACCCTCGATCTGGTCGATACGGCTACCGATGGCCGCGCCGAAGACCACAAAATAGAGCGAGGTCGAGAGCACAGGCGACAGAAAGCTCTGCATCAGAGTGCGAAAAAACCGCGCCATCTCAAAAATATATATCGCGCGAATAGCCTGCCAGTTCATGCGTTCTCTCCCACCAGACCAACGAAGATATCTTCCAGAGATGATTGACGTGTCGATACATCGCGCAACGTTATGCCCTCGTCCGACAGCGTACTCAAAAGCTTGGTGATGCCAGTACGTTCAGACGCTGTGTCATAGGCATAGATCAAACGCGTGCCATCCTGCTCTAGCCGCAGATCAAAGCTCTCCAGAGCGACCGGAACGGACGCAATCGCATCAGGCAACTCAATCCAAAGCTCCTTCTTGCCCATCTGTTGGATCAACTCATCCTTCGGCCGGACCAATAGAATTTCTCCATTGGTAATCACACCTACACGATCGGCAATGGCTTCTGCTTCTTCGATGTAATGGGTTGTCAGGATGATGGTCACGCCGTCTGCGCGCAAACCCTCAACGATTTCCCACATATCCTTGCGAAGCTCGACGTCAACACCGGCAGTCGGCTCGTCGAGAAACAGAACGCGCGGCTCGTGGCTCAGCGCCTTTGCAATCAACACACGGCGCTTCATTCCGCCCGACAACTCTTTGATCGGAGCGTCTTTCTTGTCCCAAAGGGACAGTTGCCGCAGGATCTTTTCCAGATAGGCATCGTCTCGCGGCTTGCCGAACAAGCCCCGAGTGAAACGCACGGTATTGATCACCTTCTCGAAGGGTTCGAGGTTGATCTCCTGTGGCACCAAGCCAATCAGTCGCCGTGCCGCGCGGTAGTCATCAATAATGTCATGACCGCCCACGGAAATCTTGCCGGAAGACGGTGTGATCATCCCGCAAATCGCTGAAATCAAAGTGGTTTTACCGGCACCGTTCGGGCCGAGAAGCGCCAGTATCTCGCCCTCCGAAATGTCGAGAGAAACGCCTTTAAGTGCCTGAAATCCGCCATCATAAGTTTTGGTAAGATCGGTGACTGAGACGATAGCTGCCATATGGGTGCTCCCTTAGAGCGGCGACCCTAGTTGAAGTAAAGAGCAAGGAAAAGGGCACGATCTGTGCGCCAATGCAGACTTAATGAGTACCCGGACAGACGCGCATTAAATTGCCGCGCGGATGGCCCTGATATTCTCACCATATGGGGCCGGGTCACTCACAGATCCTCCACGGAACACGGCTGATCCTGCCACCAACACTGAGGCACCCGCCTTCACCAAATCCCCTGCCGTTGTCGGATCAACACCACCGTCAATTTCGATGTCGATGGGCCTGTCACCGATCATGTCATGCAATTTGCGTATCTTGTCGTGCATCGGGATAAATTTCTGCCCACCAAAGCCCGGATTGACCGTCATCACGCACACCAGATCACATAAATCCAGAACATGCGCGACCGCCTCTGCGGGGGTGCCGGGGTTAAGCGCGACGCCAGCCTTCATTCCAGCGCCACGGATGGCTTGCAATGTCCGGTGAATATGCGGCCCAGCCTCAACATGGGCGGTCAATATGTCTGCTCCCGCCTTGGCAAACTCCTCGATGTAGGGGTCCACTGGCGCGATCATCAGATGAACATCCATCACCGTTTTGATGTGGGGGCGGATCGCAGCACATGTAGCGGGCCCAAACGAGATGTTCGGCACAAAATGCCCATCCATCACGTCGACATGAATCCAATCGGCACCTTGTGCTTCGACCGCATCGATCTCGGTACCGAAGGCGGCGAAATCGGCGGCAAGTATGGATGGGGCGATTTTTACAGACGACATGGCGCGACCTTCCTTATTCTGGGTACGGGCTACCCGAAAATCTTACAAAGGAAAACCGGATTCGGCGGCGTCGCGCCTTGCGATAACACGCCTGCCATGCGACCTTGAAGCTCTGCCCAAGGGACCAACCCCGCATGACATTGACCGATACCAAAACATCTGTAACCCGTCTTCCGCAGGTTCACCTGCCCCGAAACCCCGGCATGGCGCTCGATCTGGATTGGATCGCACGTGCGCAGGCCAACCAATCCGCGATTGAACGCCGCGCGGCCACATTGCCCGGTCGGCGCTCCGTCAAAAAGACCCATCAGGCCGCTTGGTTGTTGAAGGCTGTGACATGCATTGATCTGACCACCTTGTCTGGGGATGACACAGTTGGCCGCGTCCGTCGTCTCTGTGACAAGGCGCGCCAGCCGGTCCGTGCCGACCTTCTGGATCAGCTTGGCATGGAGGGTCTGACGACAGGCGCTGTCTGCGTTTATCACGATATGGTCGAAGCGGCCGTGGGCTATCTGGAAGGGAGCGGCATCCCGGTCGCCGCAGTCTCTACCGGTTTTCCAGCGGGTCTCTCTCCGCTGCATCTTCGCATCGCGGAGATAGAGGAAAGTGTAAAAGCCGGTGCCAAGGAAATCGATATCGTCATTTCGCGCCGCCATGTGCTGACCCAAAACTGGCAAGCGCTCTATGATGAAATGAAAGCCTTTCGCGAGGCCTGTAGCGACGCCCATGTAAAAGCCATTTTGGCGACGGGCGAATTGGGTTCACTTCGCAATGTCGCCCGCGCCTCCCTTGTTTGCATGATGGCCGGGGCCGATTTCATCAAAACCTCGACCGGCAAAGAAAGCGTCAACGCAACCTTGCCCGTGAGCCTTGTGATGATCCGGGCGATCCGAGACTACTTCGACGCGACCGGCACTCATGTTGGCTATAAACCTGCAGGCGGAATTTCGAAAGCCAAGGACGCGATCACCTACCTGGCTCTCATGAAGGATGAGTTGGGTCATCGCTGGCTACAGCCAGACCTTTTCCGCTTTGGAGCGTCTTCGCTGCTGAACGACATCGAACGCCAGCTCGAACATCATCTGACGGGCGCCTACTCCGCCTCCTACCGCCACCCGATGGGATAAGACCATGAACGTCAAAGAAGTTTTCGACACTATGGACTACGGCCCTGCGCCAGAGGATGCCTCAGAAGCTCAGGCATGGCTGGACGGTCACAAACGCAAATTCGGTTTGTTCATCGACGGAAGCTGGACCAAAGCCGGAAAAGGCTTCGACAGTAAAAACCCCGCTACAGGTGACGCTCTGGCCAAGGTCAGCCAAGCCACGCAAAAGGATGTCGATGCCGCCGTGAAAGCCGCGCGCAAGGCACAAGGCCCCTGGGCAAAACTCTCAGGTCATCAGCGCGCCAAACATCTCTATGCCTTGGCCCGTGGCTTGCAGAAGCATTCCCGCCTTTTTGCCGTGCTCGAGACCATGGACAACGGCAAGCCCATTCGCGAAAGCCGCGACATCGACATTCCCCTTGCGCAGCGCCATTTCTACTATCACGCAGGCCTTGCGCAATTGATGGAAGACGAGTTGCCCGGCCGCGCGCCCACCGGCGTCTGCGGTCAGATTGTGCCTTGGAATTTCCCGCTGCTGATGCTGGCGTGGAAAATCGCACCTGCGCTCGCGATGGGGAACACCGTGGTCTTGAAACCCGCTGAATACACCTCCCTGACCGCCCTGCTATTTGCGGAGCTATGCGATCGGGTCGGCCTGCCCAAGGGCGTCGTGAACATTGTGACCGGCGATGGCGCCGTTGGTGAGATGATCGTCAATTCTGACGTGGACAAACTGGCGTTTACGGGGTCCACCGCCGTGGGCCGACGCATCCGTGAAATGACAGCGGGCTCCGGCAAGGCTTTGACCTTGGAGCTTGGTGGCAAGTCACCCTATATCGTCTTTGACGACGCAGATATCGATAGCGCCATCGAGGGCCTTGTGGACGCAATCTGGTTCAATCAAGGACAAGTTTGCTGCGCAGGCTCACGCCTGTTGGTGCAAGAAGGCATATCCGAGGCGTTCTACCGAAAACTCAAAACACGCATGGACGGGCTGCGGATCGGTGATCCCCTCGACAAGTGTATCGATGTCGGCGCGGTCGTGGATCCGGTGCAACTCAAGACCATTTCTGACATGGTGGACGCCAACAGCGATGGCGATACATATCAAGCCGGGTCTGCACCTGATGGGTGCTTTTACCCGCCGACGCTGATCACTGGTTTGTCGACCTCCTCCAAGCTGATGCAGGAAGAAATCTTCGGGCCGGTCTTGGTATCCACGACCTTCCGCACCCCCGCCGAGGCCGTCGCCTTGGCAAATGACACGCGCTACGGGCTGGCCGCGACCGTGTGGACCGAGAACATCAACCTCGCGCTTGATATCGCGCCCAAGCTTGTTTCTGGCATCGTCTGGGTAAACGCCACAAACCTTTTCGACGCTGCTGCAGGCTTTGGTGGTGTGCGTGAAAGCGGCTTCGGGCGCGAGGGTGGTTGGGAAGGCTGTCTCGCCTACACCAAACCCAAACAGTCCCCCAAACCCGCCAAACCCGCCAAACCCGCCAAACCGATCTCAGCCTTCGAGGGAAAGGGCGCGCTGCAAGACAGTCTCGACCGGACTGCAAAACTCTATATCGGCGGCAAGCAGGCTCGACCCGACGGCGCCTACTCGCGGGTGGTCTACGGCCCAAAGGGGTCGGCAATCGGCGAGGTTGGTCTGGCCAATCGCAAAGACATCCGCAACGCGGTGGAAGCCGCACATGGTGCGAAAAGCTGGTCCAAAACCACAGGGCATCTGCGCGCGCAAATCCTGTATTACATCGCTGAAAACCTGTCTGCCCGCCGAAACGAATTCAGTGCGCGCTTGAAGGATATGACGGGCAAATCCGGCAACTCCGAGGTGGATCAGAGCATCGAGGCCCTGTTCACAGCTGCCGCTTGGGCCGACAAGCTTGATGGAGCGGCCAAGGGTGTCCCCATTCGCGGTATCGCGCTTGCCATGCGCGAACCTGTGGGTGTCATCGCAACGCTTTGCCCTGATGCAAATCCTCTGCTTGGTTTGGTCCAATCCATCGCGCCTGCTCTGGCAATGGGGAACCGCGTCGTCACCGTTGCGAGCGGGCCTTTCCCCTTGGCAGCGACTGACTTCTATCAGGTTCTTGAGACTTCTGACGTGCCCAGCGGAGTGGTAAACATCCTTACCGGGGATCATGGCGAACTCGCCCCTCATCTCGCGGCGCATATGGATGTGGATGCGGTATGGGCCTTTTCCGGCCATGCGAAAACCATTGAGGCCAAATCGACCGGCAACCTGAAACGCACTTTGGTTGCACCGGCTCCACTCTCCGCACGCGAAATGCTGGAACACGCAACCGAGATCAAAACCATCTGGGTGCCCTACGGCGAAGGCTAGGAGCGCTGCTCCATCCAGAGCCTTGGCAGGTAGAAGAAGCGCGCCTCAGATTTTTGGGCGCGCTTCTGGATTTCGCGCTCTCAGAGCGAAGTGATTTTGGCCTTGTGCAGCAAACCACCCAATGCGCCGCCGACAAGCGGAGCCAGGATGAACAACCAAAGCTGTGACAGGGCTGTACCGCCAACAAACACCGCAGGTCCGACTGACCGCGCCGGGTTTACCGACGTGCCCGTGACCGTGATACCAACCAAGTGGATCATGACCAGCGTCAGACCGATCACCAGCCCACCCAAGGGCGCCGCCTGATCATCTTCGGTTACACCAAGAATCACGACCAGAAAGATCGCCGTCGCAATAACTTCAAAGATGAACGCGGAGATCATGAAGAACTCGCCACCATATCCAGCGCTCCAACCATTCTGGCCCAAACCGTTGGATGCGATATCATAGCCTCCGGCAGAATTGACAGCGATCAGATAAATCATGCCAGCAGCGATGACAGCGCCAATCGTCTGGCCAACACTGTAGCCGACGAACTGAGCCCCGGTCATTCGACCTGCAACCAGCGCGCCCATGGACACTGCCGGATTGAGGTGCGCCCCGGAGATACGACCGATCGAATAGGCCATGGCGACGACGGAAATACCAAACGCGAAACTGATACCCGTGATTGCAATCGGGTCTGCTATTCCAACACCGGCACCGGCAAGCACCGCAGATCCAACACCAAAAAACACCAGAACAAATGTGCCGATGGCTTCGGCGACGTAACTTTTCATGAGCTTTCTCCCTCTCTGACCGCTGAAATTGGGCCTTGAGTGAGTCATCTCACTATTAAGCTATCAAAAGTTATGGGTTTTTTGCCCGTTCTTTCCCCGGAAGGCTTATTTGCGCGGTTTGCTTCGCCACGTATCCAGCCATGCTCGAAACCCGGATCGCTTCTCATCCGCATAGGCGTCAACATTGTCCCAGGTTTCTCCGGCACCCTCGACAATAGGATCAATCTTTTCGCGTCGGAACCACTGGGTCATGCGATAGAACCCCAATGCCAGCCCTGCGAAAATCACCAAAATAATGATGTTGAACCACGGGATAAGCCGGATATTGGGATCATCAATCGCCTTCACGCCAACCGCGTTGGGGAAGATCGACAGGAATTCATTGCGCCAACCGTAATGCGTAATCAGTACCCATTGTGGATCGGAAGCTGTGCTTTTGAGGTCCGCAATTTCCGTCTGCAGGTTTGATGAATCCAGCTTGAAATAGGGCGGCCAGCCCCAGCCTGTATCTTCATTGCGGTAGACCATCGGTTCCTGACCGTCGGTGCGCCACAATGTGAAGAAATAGGTAGGCTTACGCACCGTATTGACGAAGCGAATGTCGCGGTTCACGCCACCGATTTCCTGCCCCGTATCGGGTGAAGCCCAGAAAATGGAATTTTCGCCAAAATCAACCCGACGCACCTCGGTCTCTACAATCCGCGCCACGTCACGTTGCGGTAGCGTGTAGTGCAGAAACGCCAGGATCAGCACCCAGAACACAGTCCAGAAGATACGTTTGAGATACAGTCCGATCGAGGCACCCATGGCGCGCGCTCCTTATTGAAAATTGACGACGTAAACCAATACGCCGATCACCAGATAGGGCACGACAAAGACGCCAAAAATCAGCTTTCGGCGCAACGAGCCATCGTAGTCGATCAAACCCTGTTCGATGAAGGCCTCCTTGTCGCCGGACATGCCTTCTTCGTCCCACTCTTCTGCCAGCTTCCCGCGTCTAACCGACCGCGACCAAGCGGACAGCACAAAATAAACCACCAGCATTACCAGAAAGGCGAAGAACCCGAGTCTGAGAATTCCGAAAATCATTTGCCTCTCCTGATGGCGCCCCACGGGCCGACAATATCCAAAAGCGCACGTTCCTTATCGTCCTGCTCTGCCGCATCTTCTAGCATTGCAGGCTCGTGGCCGAAAAGGGCCTCACGCGCGCCAGCCTTGTCGACCTGATACTCGCGTTCAAGAAAATCGGCGACAAAACTCCTCTTACTGTCGGGCCAATCCCGGTAGAGCGCGTAGAATAGTTCCTTATGGCAGATGAAGAGCTGGCGCACATCCAAGGGCGACAACTCCGACAGCAACATATTCACCAGATTACGATCATCGCTCGCCGTGGCGCGCAGCGTGTAGAAATAAGCCGGGTCATCAGATGTGATTTTCGGCCAACGCCCGCCGCCCTCAGCCCATCTGAGCAAAGCATTCAGCGTATGGAACTCTGGTGGCAGCTTATCTGCGTGGCGGCGCGCAAGCTGGCGCAAATCCTGACGCCGCGCCGCGCTGATATCCAGATCCAGATGTGCCGCCATATCAACGATGATGAAGTCCAGCTTTTGACGCAGGATCGCTACCGCATCCAACCCGCGCGCCTTGACGATCGGCTCCACCAAGCCGTTCAGCTCCAGAAACGCCGCGACTTTGTTGCGTTCCTTGAAAGAGATGATCGTGTCAGTCGGCAACTTACCCAGCTTGGATTTTCCGCCCACCGACAAGGTCGCCGGATGCTCGGCTTGACGAAACACATAGAGCCCGCCGAAATGCGAGGTCCAGAAATTCTGCTGTTCGTATTCCGTCTGCTTGAGAGAGATAGGCACGCGGGTGACATCACCCGTGGTCTTAGCAAGCGTGATCATATCCGCGATCAACACATCGTCCCACCACGCATCGTCGCGCGCATGAAACTCCTCGATCATGCCTTGCAGTTTGGTGGCCTCCGCAACAACACCCGCAGTGGTGTCCGCCTCCACCCGAATTTTTCGAATGTCATAAAGGTGCGCCGCTTTCGAGACCGTGTAGACCGAATTGACCAACTCACCCGCAACGGCATCACGTGCTGTCAGGGCAAAAAGCTGGGCTTCATTCACCTCAATGAACTGACGCAATATCCCGCGAGAGGTTGAGAACTTCGCTTCAAGAAGCGGGGCTGTCTGTTGCTCGGTCGAGAGCAGGATGAACTGGCGATTACAGCCGTTTGGGTTGAGGTAGAGATGATCTTCCAACTCCTCCCCAATTTCCGGCGCATAACCCGATATATCGATGTGAAAATCGGTCAGTTTGGTCTCTTTGCCCGTCAGGTGTTTCAGCGCCCGGTTGTAGCGCTCTGCCAAAGCGGGAGAGTTGACGTGAAACAGGTTGCCATACATCAGCCCTTTCTTGATCAGCCGCATCATGGCTTGTCCTCCTCAGGCCCGGCGTGTCCACGCATACGCAACAGCGCAAAACACAAGCCACCGCCCACCCAGAAAGCGATCCCGAACATGATCAGGAAACTCAGGTAAACCGTACTCCGCTCGGCCCCGACAGGACATGCGTCCGCCGTGGGAAACCAGCCCTGACACATGGCCTGCATGACACCCCAGGCCAGCACAAAGGGCGCGACCGCAAATATGGCGACCCAAGCCTTCATCTATTTCTTTCCCGAACGCGCATGGCCTTGACGATATAGGTAATCACCAGTCCGGGCACCCAGATGGCCCCAGTATAAAAAGTCCAGCGCCATGCCTCGATCCCCAAACCGGTCATCCCACCTTGGAAGCCGGTCATCAGGGCACCAATCAACACCATCTGCAGCATGAAAATCGCACATGCCGCAAAAAGAAGCGCCGTGCCAACATCCTTGAAAAACTCGCTTGGGGTCATCGCGGGCCGTTCCGCCTGCCACGCCCCCAGAGCCGCTGCAATCAGCACCGGAAGCAACCACGCCGCCAGGATCGTACCGATCATACCTGCGCCCTTCCACGTTTCATCAACCAGTTCAGTGCTGCCGGCACACTCAGAACAGAGAGCAACAGCCCAATACCACGTATCATAATCAGCTCACCCTTCACCGCAGAGCCACCGACGAACAAGACAAATGCCATAACATGCACAACCCCGCGCTGCACCGCCACCCAGCCCTGATCGTCACGCGACCGAGCAAGCCAGAGATCGACCGTCCACCAGACAGCCAACACCATCCCCGGCCAGAACGCCGAGACACGGGAGGAGTTCGTCATCCAGGCGAAATCTCCTCCAAAGAAGCCGAACATCGAAACCGCAAGGTGGATCAAGTAAGCCACCAGCCCCGCGCCCCAGAATGCATGCCAGATCGCATAAGCCTCCACCGACCGCCGCCGCATCCAGACCGCAACAAAGGCCGGGATCAGCAACAGCGTCGTCACCCAAGCCGTAAAGGCCGAAAGATAGAGCCAGAACTCCCGACCGATGGCGTCGGGTTCCGTCGCGCCGGGTGGGATGAGGGACATCAGGCCGGAGTCGTAGAGGACCCAAGCGGCAATCAGCGAAAAGACCGTTCCAATTCCTAGAAAAGCATATGCAATCTTATCGGAGGTCACCCCTTCCCCTCCAAATACCGCTTCTTCGCTTCCTCCTGACGGCCGTAATCGCGGACCATATTCTCAATCGCCACCTCGTCCGACTTGTCTGCATAGCGGAATTCTGAGTCTGCGTAGCGATTGATCTCCTGAATCACCATCTCGACGGTGATGGGCTGGCGCAACTCTTCAATCATCGCCCTCTTCTCGTCATAGGTTTTGAACAGGAACAGATCGGGCTCTTCCATCCATTCATCCGGCAATTCGAAGTCCATTGCACGGACCTTCACCGCGTCGGTAATGTTCTTGATGGCACGACCCGTGAAACGGTCATCCGCCTCCTGAATACCCTTCAGATAGGTGCCCATTTTCGCAATCGTGTCCAATTCACCAATATCGGAATGCACCCGCTCGAAGACCTTCATCAGCCCTTCTTCGTGGGGCTTGGAATGGCTCTCGAACGAGGCCGCCACGGCTTTCTGAATCTGCTGGGCCGCATAAGCCTCATGATCGCCCAAGGGGATATCGTGGTTCTTGCCCATCAGCAGGTAAAGGATGTCGATATAATCCTCTCGCGTGATCGGCCCGTCGACCAGAAACCGAGCCCCGGCCCGTTGCCGCAACGCATCGTCCACATTCTCCGGATAGTTGGAGAACATCCCGAAAGTACAATTGCCCCGCACCACGGTGTTCGCCCCTGCGAAACTTTCCATCAGCACAGCCGTGATTTCCAGTTGCCCTGCCGAGGACTGACGGTCGCCCCGCTTGCCAGCCAGCTGGTCAATGTCGTCGATCGTACCGAACCCGATCACATTCGGGTCGATCACGTTGTTGATGAAGGCCTTCGCGTTCTGGCCCGACTTCCCCTGATAGCTGTCGATATTGTCGGTCGACAGGTTCTGATAGCGAAACGGGTAGCCTACATTCTGGCAGTAACCGTTAATCAAGCCCGCCATCATCTGGATCAGCGTGGTTTTCCCGGTGCCGGGCTTGCCATCCCCCATGAAGGTGAAGATGAAGCCCCCAAGCTCCGCAAACGGGTTCAGCTTCCGCTCGAAATCATAGGCCATCAGCATCTTCGACAACTTCATCGCCTGATATTTCGCGATGTGGTTGCCCACGACCTCGTTCGGTTTCTTGAACGTCATCGTCAGCGTTGAACCCTTGGCTTTTGCCGCAGGTGTGAAACCGTTGATTGTCAGATCATCCGCCTCGATCCGGTAAGAGGCCGCTGTAAATGCCTGCAACCGCGGAGTATTTTGCGCACGAAGCGACACCTTTTCCATAAGCTGCTCTGCAAAGGCAGTCACGGTCGCCGCGATCTTCGGCTCCTCGTTTGCAAAGACTGCAAGCTCTTGATCAAGCTCCCAAAGCGCGCCGTGCAACGCCAGTTGCGCATTATCCGTCAAAAGCTCTTCAACGGCACCAATTTCGACGGTTACCTCCGTCATTGACGAGGCCAAGAGATAGGCCGTCGCATTCCCAAAGGCATAGAGCGTCGCCAAAGCCTCCGCCGCCAGCAGTTCGGCGAACTCAGCCTTCTTCGCATCGCTCAGCCGACCTTCAAGGTTCTCTTTCTTCAGTTCGACCAGCCCTGTCGCTTCGCTGAACTGCACTCCGACAGCAAGACCGATGGCAAGTGCTCGGCGCAAGGATTGCAGAACCATCGCTTGCGTGGCCGTTGGCAGATCATCCTCGCCAACCCCTTCCACGCGGTCGATCAGGCGCACGCCTTCGGGTCGCGCCGTTGAACGGGTCACAAGCCCCCGGGTCGTAGAGCGGAAGCGCCGCGCGCCTGTAGACACACCTGCCGAGCGTTCCACCGCCTCAGCCGCCTTCGGCTTGGCAATGCGCGGCGTATGGTCAAGCCCGTCCAGCATCGACAGCGCCGCGTCATAATGCGCGCGGATGTCGTCTTCTTTCAGTTCCATGAAATCAGCAGATTGGCTCAAAAATCATTCCCTCCATCTAGATCGCGATAGCACACCAACGATCACTTTCCATATCCTCGGGAAGCAATGCGCCTTCCCATGTTCCTCGACCATTCTTGGTATCAACATGTCCGATCGAGAGGCTCGCCACATTTCCAGAACTCGAAGATTCGAAACACACGACGATGGCTTCACTTAGGTGAAAATGTCGATCAAACATCTTTTTGGAGAAGCACTGTTTCTCAGTGCCTCGCTGAAGCAGCCAATCTGGCGGCCACATCGCGCAGGGAAACAGAAAACCCTGATCCGAAGCGGCAAATTCAGGCCCGCCCGGGTATGGGCGCTTCCCGATCAAGTCTTTGACCTGCACCGGTTCAAACCCGGCATCTGCCAGATAGTCCAAGTATCTTTGTGTATCATCAGTACCCTGCGTTAGGCTTTCGAAATCATCTCTTACGAGCAACACGTCAGGCTTTGGAAGAATGGCCAGTAGGCCAGCAGCGACAAAAACCGCTCCCAAACCCAAGAGACCAGGACTGAACCACCGCCGCGACCTCACCGCACGCTCACCACACGGCCAGCCGGGCTGACCACAAACTTGCGCACATTCGAAAACCCCGGCGGGTTCTTTTCGGCCAGCACCTGATAAGGGCGCTGCGGCAAGATCATCGAGCGCGATATCCGTGTCGCTCCGGTTTCCGCACCACGTCCCGAGAAAGGATCGAGCTTGAAAATTTCCCGCTCCACCGAACTGAACCACCCCTTCTTTTCCATCTCGACCCGCTCTGAAACCAGCTCTTCATGGGTCCAGGCCAGCGTCCAGTCTTCCCCTTGCGGGCTCTGCGCTTCTTCCAGCACCTCCCGAATGGGGCCCGCCTGCAACGTAAAGGCCGAGGAATACATCGGACCGACATGCAGGCGCCTCAGACGTTTGGGATGCAGGTCGTCAAAGTCCCGGTCAAATCCTTGGGCAATCGTGAGCAGCTTCAACCCTGCCGAGGCCTGCGCCGTCAGATGCGCCTGCACCAAGGGCCAGCGCGTCTGGTCCTTGGGCAAAGCCACGTCGCCGCTATCTTCCACGTCCATCATGTAGATAGTCGGGATGTTCTGCTGGCTGTCATAGACGGCCCAATGCAGCAGATAGGACCGCCGATCTTCCATATTGCCTTGCCAGATGGCCTTGGGATCGTTGGTGGGCCAAAACAGCGCACCTTTCTCCAACTCCTCGTAATAGAGGCGCTGCGAGAGGGCATATTGCAACTTCGTGGGGATCGTTAACTCGCCCAAAATCTTGCGCACCATCTGATCCTTGAGCGCACTGCGCGTCGGCATCCCATCAAGATGCGTGGCCGATTGTGTCGCATCGTTGGCCATTCTCATCAGTTCCGAGAAAACCGGAAACCCGCTTTCATGGCGATCAATCGACAAGGAGCCAAAGAACTGCCCCGTATCGCGCCCCGTCAACAGGTATTTGTGACTCAGCGCTCTAAAGGTTCGCGCGATCCGCTGAATGTAGTCCGAGATGATGCCCACATCCGTCTTGGTCAGCGAGCCTTCATGCTCCATCTCCGCCGCCACACGCGCCAGATGCCCGGTGATCCGTTCGAACTTCGCGAAATACCGCCGGGCGGCAAGGTCGTCGGTAATGCCGGAATGGTCTTGTGTAAGTATCACCTCATCAGCAGCCACCAGAGTCACCTCCGCCGCAGCCACCGTCGCTACAAATTCCAAATTCGGACCCTTGCGACGATGCGCTGTTTTTCTCGTTCGAAGCGAAAATAAGATAGATCAGACCGAGCACGAACCCGCCAACTCCCAGCCAGAGGAGCCAGGGCAATTCCGCCAACCCACCTGCGATGCTGACAAGCCCAAAGCAGGTTGCAATCATAGTCACAGCGACAACTGCAGGCCCGGACGACTGGTCTTGCCTAGAGTTCACTGACTTCAAGACCCATACAGGTTCTTGTCATGCTTCTCGACGATCTCCTGGAACCGCCGGGCGAAGCGCTCATCGGCCTTGGCTTTCTGTTCCAGCACCTTGCGCGCAAAGACCATCTGGTCCTCATGGGCTTCCATCATCTCGGCCATGCGCTTGTTGGTTGCGGCACCAATGCCCGCCATTGCCGATTGGGCTTCCTGATCCGTCTGCACGCCGATCTCGTTGATCTTGTGGGCCACGTCCTGCTGCTGCGCTGTCTTCAACGATTTCGTCAGCGCATCATAGAGAACCACCCGCTGTTTGGTGTCTGTCTCCAGCTTGTTGATCAGAACCATCTGCGTCGCCGCCTGGTTCTGCAAACTGTCGATCCAGGTCTTCCCCTTCTCGATATAGCGCTCCAAAGTCTGCGACTTCGCCAGCTTAACCTGTTCCTGCTGCACCTTTTCGTTGTAGTCCGCATTCATCTGCGCCAACTCGGTTTCCAGCTTCGTGCGCGCTGCCGCGTCCTGTTCGACCGAAATCTTGTTCTCAAGCTCGATCAGCTTGGGGTCCATCCCCAGAATATCCGCCCGCAGCGCTTCAAGCTCGCCCACGGTCATTTCGCGCTCATCCAGCGTTTCGGTCAGATTGCCCTCAACTTTGACCTTTTGCTCTTCCAGCATGGTCAACTGTCCGCGCAACAAGGCCACAATCGTATCGGATTTTCCGATCAGATCCTGCAACTTGTCATCCACACTGGCAGTGCGAATACGCTCCTGACGCATGGAATCCGATTTCGCCGCCGAGAAGATGCCCACGACGCTTTCCCAGCCGGTTTTGTCACGCATTTCGTCGAAATCTTTGGAAAACCCGGCTGTCACCTCGTCCAGACCGACGATCAGATCGGCGATATTGGCATCCATCAGCTTGGTGTGGGCATGCACATCCTCAAGTGAGGCGTTTTCGATGTCGATAGAGATGTCATCGCCGGTTTTCAGCTTAAGTCGGGCCGTTTCAATCCGGCTCGTCAATTCCTGGATTTTGGCCTGCGCCTCTTCCACCTGAGCCTGGCTTTCGCGTACCTGAGCGTCAAATTCGGACATATATCTCCATCCCTCGTTTTAATGTAATTGTTATTTACATAGGGATGATACGCGATTTTTGGAAGACCTGCCACGCTCAATCCACATGGCAGGCCCTGAATTACATGGAAAATTCAGCCCTCGGGATAAACGGCCTTTACCGCGTTCTCCACAGCGAAAAGAAGCCCCATGTTTTCCCGCCCCTCCAGCATCACCGCTTTGAGGTCTTCGGCGGTGTTTGTGTCGGCCAGCGCTCGCTCCCACATATCGAGATAGGATCTTGTATAGGCGAAGACAGAGGCGTCGTTGGCCGCAGTATCTGATCTGTGTCCGGGGATGACAGTGCTGGCGCCAATCGCCTCAAGCGTGTTCAGCGTGGTGCGCCAGGTATCAATCCGCTCCGGCGTCGTGTTCTCAGCCACCCAGACATGGGTATCGGCAAACCCCATGTCGGCCGTGATCAGAGTATCGAGAACCGGAATGTGTATCCCTGCGATCAAGTCGGTATCACCATGCATCGGATCGAGAATGTCAAGCCGCTCGCCTTCCAGCAGGATGTGATCTGTGGCCAGCGCATCGGGTATTACCACGCGATCAGCAAAGGCACCGGGCGCGTTGGCAGCCATACCTGCCCTCATGCCTTCGGCAGTCTCTGCGATCAGCGGCTGAATGGCGGCATGAGCAACAGGCTTCGCATCGGGAAAGCGATCCATCAGAACGGCCAGACCCAGAACATGATCGGGATGAAAGTGACTGATGAAGATAGTTTCGAGCTCACGCCCCGTCGCCGCAATCATATCAGCCAATGCGGTCGCGTTTGGCACAGTGAATTGCGCATCAATCAGCGCCGCTTTCTGTTCGCCCATGACCACAACCGAATCCACGTTGCCACCCGCCGCATCCGACGTGAACACATCTGCAGCGCCCGGTCGGGCCAGTGCAGGGCCAGCAAAGCCGACGGCTCCTGCGGCGCCTGTTATTGCCAGAAAATGCCTGCGATCCAAAATGAACATTTTGCGTCCTCCAAGAGATTAGGTTACTTTTCGTAACCGACTCGTAAAACAGCGCGTTGGTTAGCGGAAGACGGCACTTTTAGGGAACCAGGTATGGAAAAAGGAACCAAGCCCCTCAGGACAGCGGACGGCATTGAATACGATCCGAACATCTGCCCGGTGCGCCATGTCCTCGATGGCATTGGTGACAAATGGACCATTTTGATCCTGACAGGGCTGAAACAGGGGTCACAGCGGTTTTCAGAGTTGAAACGTGCCGTGCCGGACATCTCTCAACGGATGCTGACGCAAACCCTGCGCAAGTTGGAACGTGACGGCTATGCAGATCGCAAGGTCACGCCCACGATCCCGCCCCGGGTCGACTATTCATTGACCCCGTTGGGACAATCACTTGTGTCGAACCTTGAACCTCTGGCAGCATGGGCGCTCGATGCCCGTGACGCCGTTGCCCGCGCCCGCGCCAGCTATGATGCGAAAACCTAAGGAGACCCCATGACATTGGCCAAAACTGTCGTGATCGACGCGCATGGCGACGCCGATCAGATGAAACTCGTGGACCGCGATATTGGCGATCCCAGTCCGGGGGAAATCCGTATTCGCCACACGGCCATCGGGTTGAATTTCATCGACGTCTACCAACGTTCAGGGCTCTATCAACTGGAATTGCCCCACGCGCTCGGCATGGAAGGCGCTGGCGTGATCGAGGCCGTGGGCCAAGGTGTCACCCATCTCAAGGAAGGGGACCGCGCTACCTACGCCTCCATGCCTCCCGGCTCTTATAGCGGCGCTCGGGTGATGCCCGCATCTCAGGTCTGCCCGATCCCTGAAGGCGTCTCGGATGAGCAGGCCGCCGCCGTCATGCTGAAAGGCATGACCACACACTACTTGTTCCGCCGCACGGCCCCCCTGTCAGCAGGCGACACGATCTTGTTTCACGCAGCCGCAGGCGGCGTCGGCCTGATCGCCTGCCAATGGGCCAGATCAGAAGGGATCACTCTGATCGGAACCGCAGGTACCGATGAGAAGTGCCAACTCGCCCTGGATCATGGCGCCAGCCACATGATCAACTATCGCACCGATGATTTTGCCGCCCGTGTGCGCGAGCTTACAGGCGGCAATGGCGTCGTGGCCGTGATGGACGGTGTCGGCAAGGACACGTTCGAAGGCTCTCTGCAATGCCTTGCGCCGCTTGGGATGCTGATGAGCTTTGGCAATGCCTCGGGCCCGGTCCCGCCATTCGAGATTGGCAGATTGGGCGCTTTGGGATCCCTGAAGATCACCCGCCCCACGCTTTTCACGCACACATCGGATCATGCCACCTGTCAGCAGATGGCTGCCGAGGTCTTCGACAAGGTGGCAAAAGGGGAGATCAAGCTTCAGATCAACCAGCGATACGCGCTGGACGACATCGCTCAGGCCCACAAAGACCTCGAAGCGCGCCAGACCACGGGGGCGACGATCATAACCCCCTGATATCCGCGCCCCTGCTTTACTCCGCCCACGGAGTAGGCAAAGCTGGGACAGAAGAGGAACCCTGCCCATGAAACCGATAAACCTGTCTGACAAGCTCGCCCAATTTGATGAGCATTGGTCGCCCCGCGTCATTGCCGACTTCAATGGCAACGACGTTATGGTGGTCAAGTTTCAGGGCGAGTTTCCGTTCCACTATCACCCTGATACAGATGACTTTTTCATGGTTCTGGAGGGTCAGATTCAGCTTGATGTGGAGGACAAGACGCTCACCCTGAACCCCGGAGAGCTGTTTGTGGTCCCCAAAGGTGTCAACCATCGACCGCGCGCCGAGAAAGAGGCGAAAGTGCTTCTGATCGAACCCTCCGGTACGCCGAATACGGGCGATCCGAAAACCGCTTCGCCAAAACCCCGAATCTGAGATGCTGCGCCCCGGCAAGAAAAACCTTCTGACCGATATCGAAGGGCTTCGGGTCGGGCAAGCGCAGGAGATGACCCTGAATTCCGGCGTTACCGTGGTCACCGCTGACGCCCCCTTTGTTGCATCGGTCGCTGTTCAGGGCGGGGCCCCCGGCACCCGTGAAACAGATCTTCTTGCGCCCGACAAAACCGTGGCCGCCGTCGACGCGCTTGTCTTGTCGGGGGGCTCTGCCTTCGGGCTCGCCGCCGCTGACGGGGTGGTCACAGCACTTCGAAAGGCCGGTCGTGGGTTCGAAGCCGCTGGCCACAAGGTCCCGATTGTTCCCGCCGCAATCCTCTTTGATCTGGCCGCCGGTGGTGACCAGAACTGGACTGACAACCCCTACCCCGCCTTGGGCCGACAGGCGTTTGCAAACACGGCGACCACCTTCGAGCTTGGCTCTGTCGGCGCAGGCACCGGAGCCACCACAGCAACACTGAAAGGCGGGCTCGGCTCGGCTTCTCTGCAATTGCCATCCGGCTACGTCGTCGCCGCTCTCATGGCGGTCAATCCTGTCGGGGACACCTGCACGAAGAAAGGGCACTTCCACGCAGCCCCGTTCGAGATTGAAGCCGAATTCGGCGGGCGTGGCCCCGATCCCGAACCAGACGCGCTTGATTTGCCCAAATCCAAACTGACCCCGGGGGCCGCCACCACCATCGGCATCATCGCTACCGACGCAGAACTGGACAAGGCGGCGCTGCAAAGGTTGGCAGTCACGGCTCATGACGGCCTTGCCCGTGCAATCGTCCCAGCCCATTCTCCCTTTGACGGCGATCTGATCTTCGCCCTCTCCACCGCGAAAAAACCAATCAACGACCCAGTGGCGGATGCGTTTCTGCTTGGGCATGCCGCGGCTCTTTGTGTGGCGCGCGCAATTGCCCGCGCTGTGTTTTCCGCCACGCTAACCCCGCGCGACACGCGACCAACATGGCAGCAGAAATTCACGTGATCGACGTCGAAACATCTCGTTGATATAATTTTTCCAAAGCTGTTCAGGAGACCTTTAATGATCCGACATATTACCTTGGCCCTCGCCCTGATGATGACCCTGCCCGCTGCCGCAGATGATGTAACCGATGCAATCGAAAGCGCCCTTCAGGCCTACAAGGACGGCGACAACGCCTACGCGATTGACGAGTTGAAATACGCCACGCAACTTCTCAACGCGATGAAACAGGATGATCTGGCCAAGTTCCTGCCAGAGGCCCCCGACGGATGGACCCGCGAATTGAGCGACGATATGGGGGCTGGTCTCGCCATGATTGGCGGAGGCTCGGGCGCCGAAGCCAAATATTCCAGCGACACCGACAGCTTCACGCTTACCTTCCTTGCCGACAGCCCCATGGTGATGTCGATGGGCGCCATGATTGGCAACCCGGCTCTTGGCGGCAAACCGATCCGCATTGGTCGCGCGAAATTTGCAAAGCAGGATGGTGATCTCATTGGTCTCGTCAACAACCGCGTGCTGGTTCAAGCCTCAGGCGCGTCAGAGGAGACGATGCTGGAAATTCTGAAAACAATTGACATGAAGGGCTTGGGCCAATTCGGCCAATAGGCCCGAGCCAGTCAGGCAAGCAAAGCGCGCATCAGGCGGCTTTCGGGATCCAGCAAGGGGTCGATCACGTCGAAATGGTGCCGCCCGGGCAGGATCACGTGATCACAGTGCCACGCCTCTGATAACCATCTCGCCTGATCCAGAAAGGCCGGTCGTTCCTCCGCGCCCACCAGCGACGTTATGGCGATATGCGCCAAAGGCTGGCCCAAGACCGGGCTCTCTGTCTCTGCCTCTTCCTGATCAAGATGCAGTGTCTCATTCATGGTCAGCGGCAAAAGCGGTCTGAGATCTGACACTGGCGAAATTGCAACTGCACGCGCCACGCGCGCGCCGATCTGAGCGGGCAAAACATCCGGCATGCTCATGCGCGCAGTCAAATGTCCTCCCGCAGAATGGCCCGATACCGCAATTGGCCCCGAAACACGCGCCGCGGCCGCTGTAATAGCTGCTGCAACCGATGCCGTGATCTGTGAAATCCGCCGGTCCGGGGCCAAGGGATAACCGATCATCGCGACGGCCCATCCCGCGGCCACACCACCGCCTGCGAAGTGAGACCAATCCTCCTTCGATCGAGCCTTCCAGTACCCGCCGTGAATAAACACCATCAGCCCCTTCGGCGCAGCTTCTGGAAAAAACAGATCGTATCGCTCCCGCGCATGATCTCCATAGGCCACATCGAGATCGCAAGCCGTACTGTTCCGAAAAGCCTCTGCGGCGGCCTCCCAACGCGGCGGATAGCTTTCCGCATCTAGGATGAAACCACCATTTTCGTATTCAAGATCAAGTGCTTCGCGGGTTTTCGACATTTTTTTCTATTTCCGACCAAGGATTGACGCCACCCATGCGTCCTACCATCACTATGCGCATGAGAACCAGTGACGAAGCCTTGGCGCTTGCCGCCGCGTCCGGAGATGGGGAGGCCTTTGGCCTGCTGATCCGCCGTCACTATGATCGGCTCTTTCGTTTTGCATGGCGCCTGACCGGCTCGCAACATGACGCAGAAGACCTGACCCATGACATTTGCGCCGCCCTGCCCGCCAAGCTGCGCAGTTTCAGGGGAGAGGCCAAGTTCACAACGTGGGTCTACCGCGTGATGATGAACGCCGCGACCGACCGGGCCCGCAAATCACAACGGCGCGCCAAGGCCCGCGACGGATGGGGTGAAGACTACAAGCGACGCGAGGCCGAAGCCGAAGAGGCCCGCGCAGCGCAGGACTGGCTGACCACGGCCATGTCGTCCCTCCCCGAAGAGTTGCGCGAAACCGTGGCCCTCACCTTGGGCGAAGAATTGACCCAAAAAGAGGCGGCAGAGGTCATGGGTCTCAGCGAAGGAACAATCGCCTGGCGCATGTCGGAGGTCAAAAAGCACCTCCGCGCCCTGGCAGAACAGGAGGGCATCTGATGTCCGACGATGACGATCTCAAGAAACTCGCCCGCGCCCTGCGCGATGCTCCTGCGCCAAAAGACAGCGCGAAGGACGCAGCCCTGCGCGTGGCCGAGGAAAATTTTGCACGGCTCCAAGAAACCGATCCCGCCGCGCGTCCCTCTCAAGACCGCGCCACACGGCCCGGATTTTTGAAAGGACTTGCCATGACATTTTCCAACAACCTCCGCCCGCTGCTTCTGACCACCTCGTCCCTCGTCGTGCTCGGCGTGGGCTTCGTGCTGGTACAACCGAACCTGCGCCCCTCCTTTGAAGATGCCGAAACACAGGCCGTCGCGGTCGAACCGATGCTGACCGAAGGGCGCGAGCGTGTTGAGGCAGACGCGACCGAACCCGTCATCGTGGAATCTCTTGTCGAAGAACCGGTTATCGCTCTGAAAGAGGCGGAAAGCTTCGCCGCCGGGCAGTCGCGTCTCCAAGCTTCACCGGCAGCCCCAAAGGTACAGGGTGCAATCGCCCAACGCTCTATCATCGCGCCGCGACAGGAAACGCGTCCGGTCATCGAGCCCCCAAACACCGAACGCTTCCCCGATGCCGATCCAAACACGCTGAAAATCACCAGCGAAGAGCCCGTCTCCACCTTCTCCATCGACGTGGACACGGCCTCCTATGCCTTCGTGCGCCGATCCCTCAACAACGGCCAGTTGCCAAATCCCGAAGCCGTCCGGATTGAAGAAATGGTGAACTATTTCACCTATGACTATCCCGCTCCTACTGGCGACACCCCCTTCGCCACGCAGGTGAGCGTCACGGAAACCCCGTGGAACACGGGCACCCAACTGGTGCAGATCGGCATTCAGGGCGAATTGCCTGCCATCGCCGACCGCCCACCGCTCAATCTGGTGTTCCTGATCGACACATCCGGATCCATGGACAGCTCCGACAAGCTGCCACTCCTGATCCAGAGCTTCCGCCTGATGCTGCCGGAACTCCGCCCTACTGATCAGGTGGCAATCGTCACCTATGCGGGCTCCGCTGGCACCGTCCTCGAACCCACGCCCGCCTCCGAACGCGCAAAAATCACCATAGCGCTTGAAAATCTCGGCGCAGGCGGCTCCACGGCTGGCGAAGCGGGACTCAGACAGGCCTATGCCCTGGCGGAAGACATGGCGGATGACGGCGATGTCTCCCGGGTGATCCTCGCCACGGATGGCGACTTCAACGTGGGCCTCTCCGGGGTCGACGAGATGGAGCGCTTCATCGAAGACAAGCGCGACAGCGGCACCTATCTGTCCGTACTGGGCTTCGGCCGCGGCAACCTCAATGACGCCCTGATGCAGACGCTTGCCCAGAACGGCAACGGTCAGGCCGCCTATATCGACACGCTGAGCGAAGCGCGCAAAGTGCTGGTGGATCAGCTCTCCGGCGCGCTCTTTCCGATCGCACAGGATGTAAAAATTCAGGTCGAATGGAACCCCGCCCAGATCGCCGAATACCGCCTAATCGGCTATGAGACCCGGGCGTTGAACCGCGAGGACTTCAACAATGACAAGGTCGATGCAGGCGAAATAGGCGCCGGCCATCAGGTCACGGCACTTTATGAGATCACGCCCGTTGGCTCCGACGCCATTCGCAACGAACCCTTGCGCTACGGTGAGGCCATTGCCGCGACCGGGTCCAGTGAACTTGGCTTCCTGCGCCTGCGCTACAAGGAGCCGGGTGCGGCCACCAGCCAGCTGATCGAGACGCCGATTACCGGCACGCCGGGCAAGCCTGGCTTTGCCGCAGCCATCGCAGGGTTTGCCGAATTATTGCGCGGCTCGGACTATCTGGAAAACTGGGACTATGGCGATGCGATAGATCTCGCCAGCCAGAGCCGCGGCACCGACCGCTTCGGATATCGCACAGAAGCAATCTCGCTCATGCGGCTGGCCGAGAGCCTGTCGAATTAACAAGGCGTTTCGCCACATCTGGCGATGTGCCGATCAAGCGGGGGAGGGCCAGCCCTCCCCCGTACCCCCTCCCGGCATATTCTTTGCAAAAAGAAGACGTCTTTACCTCAAATTAACACTCATTGCAGAGAGCTTAAGCTGCGGTACAGGGAGGCATCCCGATGGCCGTGCAGGAAGAAGTCGCCCCGCTGCTGCCAATGCGGCGGGGCGCACGAAGAACGCAAAACGTAGCAGCTTCTTTTTGCCAAAAATATGCATCTCCCTACGGATGAACTGCCTTCAAGCGGGCCCAATTCCAGGCTCAGATCCAACAAAAGCGCCCATAAAAACAGCAAAGCTCCGGGGCCGTCAGGCTCCGGAGCTTTTCATTTTAACTTTCAATCGGATCAGTGAAGCTTGGTGCTCACAGTCTCAATGGCTTGATCAATCAGCTTGTTCTGATCTGCTGCAGCCGTCTTCGCTGCGATCACATCCGCCGCAGCCGCAATGGCTACGTTCACCGCCCGGTCGCGGACCTCACGCACCGCTGAAGCCTCTGCACTTGCGATCTGGTCTTCTGCTGCCTGCAGACGACGCGCAATCGAGACCTTCAGGTCCTCCTTGGCCTGCGCCGCAGCCGCTTCGGCTTCCGCTTTAGCCGTTTCGATGATGCGTTCGGATTGCTCGGCAACTTCCTTTTGCTTGCGTTCGTAGCTTGCAAGGATCGTCTGTGCCTCTTCGCGCAGGGCGCGCGCCTCGTCCAGTTCCGCACGGATGGTGTCAGCCCGCTTGTCGAGCAGTCCCATCAGAAGCCCCGGAACCTTGAGGTAGATCAGCACGCCGATAAACAGCAGGAACGAGATCAGCACCACGAAGTTGGTGTTGAACAGCGAGAAGAACGGTCCCTTTGCGGCCAAGGCCGGCGCCGGGATCAGGGCGAGAAATATGGTCAGATTACGCATCGTCTTCACCCTTTCATCTTTGCTGTCACAGCAGCCGTTACGGATTTCGCATCGATCTTGCCGGGGGCCACGGCGGCCACGATATCTTTGGCGATATCCTTGGCCACGGTTGCCGCACTGTCTTTCGCGCTTTCGCGAATGGCTGCAATCGCTTTCTCGCCTTCGGCCGCACGGGCCGCAATCTCGGCATCTGCTTGCGCAATCGCCTTGTCGAGATCCTTTTGAATATCGGCCTTGGTATTGGCGACAATCTGTCCAGCTTCAGCGCGCGCGTCGGCTAGGGCCTTGTTATAAGCCTCTTCCGCCTCGACGGCTTTCTGCTTGTAGTCTTCTGCCGCCGCGATGTCATTGGTGATCGTGCCAGACCGTTCTGCCAGAACCGATCCGATCCGCGGCAGCGCGATGCGCGACAGCACGAAATAGATCACAATCAACGTGATCACCAGCCAGAAAATCTGGTTCGGGAAGGAAGAAAAATCCAGCTGCGGCATTCCCGGCGCTTCGGCGGCGGAGTGCGGCAGACCCTCTCCCTCTAGAATTTCATCAGTTGCCATATCGGCCTCCAAAAACCGGAATTACATTGGACGGGACACATCGCCCCGTCCAACCGTAAGGATGGCTTTGAAGTCTTAGACTGCGAACATCAGCAGCAGCGCGACGAGGAACGAGAAGATCCCCAGGGCTTCTGCAAACGCAATACCGATGAACATTGTGGCCGTTTGGCCAGCAGCCGCAGACGGGTTGCGGAGCGCTCCCGACAGGAAGTTACCAACAACGTGGCCCACACCAACAGCCGCGCCGCCCATGCCTGTACAGGCCAGACCAGCGCCGATGTATGCGCCCATTTGTACGATATCGCCTTCCATGATTTCTCTCCTTACGATGGAATTTCGATGATTAGATTTCAGACCTTAGTGATGCGGATGCAGCGCATCTTTCAGATACACACAGGTCAGAATTGTGAACACGTAGGCCTGGATGAAAGACACCAGAACCTCGAGTGCGTAGATGGCTGTGATCGCGATGATCGACAGCGGCGTCACCAACAGGCCGATGCCGGACGAGATCAGCACCAACGGGGCAAAAGCCGCGAAGACTTTGATCACCGCGTGACCTGCCATCATGTTGCCAGCCAGACGAATGGAGTGACTAACGGGACGCACGAAATAGGAAATGATCTCGATCAGCGCCAGAATAGGCCGCAGCGCCAGTGGGGCTGAGCTGATCCAGAACAGGCTCAGGAAACCTGCGCCATGCTTGACGAAGCCAAGGATCGTTACAAACAGGAAGACGCCCATTGCCATCACCGCCGTTACCGCAATATGCGATGTCGTTGTGAAGGAGCCGGGGATCAGACCCAGGAAGTTCGAGAACACGATGAAAATGAACAGCGTCATGATGTAGGGGAAGTATTTCACCCCATCTTTGCCCGCGACATCTTCGACCATCTTGTAGATAAAGCCATAGGCGAGTTCGGCGACAGATTGCGTACGGCTTGGAATGATTGCCCGCTTGCGCGTGCCCAGAACCAGAAGTGCGATGACACAAACAACCGCAAGCGCCATCCAGAGCGTCGCATTGGTGATCGTGAACATGCCCACCGGACCATCACCGAACAGAGGTTTGATGATGAACTGGTCCATCGGGTGGAAAACAAGACCGCCTTCGTCGGCGCCGTGAGCTTCTTCTGCCAAGATACTCAGTCCTTCTTCTGTCGCGCGGCATGGGCCGCTTGATCCAATTCGACCTCTTTGGCGGTGCGCATCATCACGTTGATGCCTGCCGCGAGGCCTAGCAGCACGAAGATGATCAGAAAAATCGGCAATGTGCCGAAGACCCAATCAAGCCCGTACCCAATTCCGAAGCCGAGAGCGATGCCCGCGACCAGTTCGATCACCATTCGCCATGCCAGTTGAAGCTGCGAATAATGCTCGTCTCCGCGGGGTTCGGGTCCTTGCGTTCCCTTCAAGGCATTGATCCGGTCACTCAGCTCATCGAGCTTTGCTTGATCCGGCTCTTTGTCCATGAAAACAGCCCCTTGGATGTTGCGTGTGTGATACGGCTGCGGCTCAGAAGAGTCAACGCAGCGCGAACCAATATTAAATAATTGAAAATAAATGGAAAAATAAAATTCCGGACGACCTAAACCGTGGGGTTTTCAGCGAAATGCAAAAATCCGATATTCAACCATTCGGTTGATAGTTAAGCCTCACGGCGACAGAACCTCGTGCCTGAGATGGGCAGTTTCCGCCAATAACCAGTCGCGAAACAGGCGCACAGGCTTGCGACGCAGAACGCCTTCACCAAACAGCATGAAATAGGTGCCTTGCCGGAACCCGTGCTCAAAACACTTCACAAGACGACCCGCTGCGACCTCATGCTCGACATTGTCGGCCGAGGCCAGAATGACCCCTTGCTCGGACAGAACGGATTCAATGGCCAGAAGCGCCCGCATGCGTGGCACCTGCGGCACCTGTTCTGCCAGATCAGGCCGCTCGATGCCGTTAAACCATGTCGCCCAAGGATCCCCACCCCTGTCCCGCAGAAGAGCAAAGTTCAGCAGATTGGCAGGTTCCCCTGCGATCTGCTCTGCAATTGCGGGGGCCGCATAGGGGTAGATCGCCTCATTGCTTACAAGCGCGCAATTGCGGTCCGGCGCTCCGGCCAGAAAGAAGCGGATCGCAATATCGGCCTCATACCGGGAGATATCGATCAACACCTCGGAGGCATCCAATTGCAAGGTAATTTCGGGGTGTTGGTCGGCAAAGCTTTTCAGCTTCGGCACCAGCCATTTGATCGCAAATACAGTCTCCGCATTCACCGTGACAGTTCCATCAGGCCGTGCGCTGATCGCCTCGGTCGCCTCGGCGATTTCATCAAAGGCAGGCGTCAATTGACTGAGATAAAGCGCGCCCGCTTTCGTCAATGTCACCCCCCTTGGCAAATCCCGAAAGAGCTGTGCGCCCAATCGATCCTCCAGTCCGCGCACGTGTTTGGAAATCGCTGAATGGCTCACGCCCAGCTCGTCTGCCGCCCGCGAAAAGCTTTCATGACGGCCCGCAGCTTCAAAGGCGCGCAGGGCATTGAGGGGAGGGAGTTGGCGGGGCATAAACATATGTGAGATTTTCTCACACATACTGTCAAGAGAATGCTTTTGAATCGCGTCGCCCAAAAGCGCATACTGCCCTCAGATCCTTAAAAACAAAGGTGCTCCCATGGCATTCCTCGACCTCAACACGCCCCGGCGTGCACGCTTCTCCTTTGTCGGTTTGATCGGCAAACTGCGCAAGGCCAGCCAACCCCGGCCCGGCTTCCCGAAATCGATAAGCGATCATCTGGCCCGCGATATTGGCCTCGACGCATACGAGCTTGAAAAGCTTCGCTTCGAGTGGCCGTCGGAGGGCCCCGACCGCCCGCGGATCTGATCCATTGTTCCCACCCCTCGTTCAGCGCTATGAACGGGGGGATGAGTCAGTCTTTGGATCATGTCTTTGCAGCCCTTGCCGACGGCACCCGCCGCCGCATTCTGACGATGTTGCTTGAAGATGATATGGCTGTCACCGATGTGGCAGAGCCATTCGAGACCTCTCTGGCCGCAATCTCGAAACACCTGACAGTCTTGACCAATGCTGGCCTGATCAGTCAGGAAAAGCGCGGTCGGGTGAAGTGGTGCAAACTCGAACCCGAAGCCATGCGCGATGCCGTGGTCTGGATCGAAAGCTTCGGTCAGCTCAAAGCGCTGAATTTCGATGCTTTCGAAGTGTTTTTGGACCGCGAGCTGTCAGACGACAGCTCCGGTTGAATTACATAATTCCGGCGAGGCGCAGTACCGCGAGTACGACGACGATCAGGCCGATAATGTAAATGATATTGCGCATGATGGATGTCCTTTCCCTGAGGAGCGCCGTTCGCCCCTGCTTCGCACTTTAACCCTGCGCCGCCGCTTAGGTTCCTGTCAAACTGCGAATTTTCCGAAAACTTTTCGCGAAACAGCCTGAAACGCGACCCATTTCAGCCAAGATTGATCCCTAAAATTCGCTCAGATATTTCGGAGATAACTGATGAAATTCATCCCGGCTTTCTTGTCTTTGTTCCTGTTTTCGGCCTTGGCCTACATGGTCTGGACGAATGAATATCCGTATCACCTGATCCCTGTGGATGAATTTGGTGATCCTGATCGCGTGGCGCGCATTCAGGCATATGTCGATGATCTCGTTGGCAAATTTGGCGCGATGAAAACCGGCGCTGCCTTGATGATCACGGGTCTAGTCCTCTCGCTCTACTGCGTTATGAGCCCGAAAAACGACGGCGTCTAAGCCCGTGACCGATGACCAGATGATTTGGGTGATCCTTGCCTGCTGCGCTGGCGCAATCGCAGTGGGGTCGATGGTGTTGGCCTTCATACTCCCCCGCGGTATGGCGAAAGTCATTGGCACGATCATAGCCAGTTTGATCTACATTTTTTGGGCAAACGGACAGCAGACCGAGCTTGGCGCCGGAGGGTTTGTGATCTGGATCCCGCTTGTGGCGTTCTGCGCTTATTGGTGTGCCCGGACAGGCGCGCATGTGGTCGAAACCCTGAAGGCCTGAGCGCGCCCTAATCGGGTGTTTTGAACAAGATCAGCAGGGCCACAATCGTCAGCGCAATCCCCACAAGGATCAAAAGGGGCGGCAGCCCGTTGCCCAGCACCGTCTCCCAGATCAGCACCCAACTGGGCGTAAGATAGGTATAGGCCATCACCTTTGCCGATTTCAGGCGGAGGGAGGCAAACTGGAACAGCACGAATGTCATCGTGCTGGCGCCAATCGACAGATAGGCCAGGATCAACCAGGTCTTGGTCGGCAAGCTCATCCAGTCAGTCGCCAGAATGTCCGACCAGCCATAAATGACCAGCAAAGCGGTCCCACCGATCAGCATCCCGAATGTGAACATCAGAACCGGCTCACCCCGGTTGAGCAACCGGATCGTCGGCGCATAGACCGCATGCGCCACGCAGCCTACGAAATAGATAACCTCTCCGCGCCCGATATCGAAGGCCAGAAACGCCTGCCAATCCGCCCGGAAAATGACCCAGAGCGCGCCCACAGCTCCAATCGCAAGGGCAATCGCCATATGGCCGGTCGTGACCTGCCTGAGCATCAGATATCCAGCAACCGCCGCCACAATCGGCGTCAGCGTGAAGACCGCCGCAGCCGACACCGGGGCCGCAGTCTTCAAACCAATGAACATCAGCACGAAATAGCTGGCAAACATGCCACCCAGAATGATGTAGCGCCAGAAGCCGCGAAAATGCGGGCGTGGACTGCCATGCAACGCGACGGCGGCCGAGCCGATAATGATGCTCGAAACGAGAAACCGAAACGAGTTGATCGACAAGGCACTGATATCATTGGCGATTTGCACACCCAGCGAAAACGATCCGGCCACCAGCATCGAGAAAAACAACATTGCCAAATGGCCTTTGGTGCTTTCTGTCATCGCTACGCCAGTCGAGGCGGAACCCGCCGCAGGGAAAGCCCGTGTTTTTCGTCGGTCGAAAACCCAAGACGCTCGTAAAACCCAAGCGCCTCGGCCGCTTTGCCCGACAAAAGCATAATCTTGTAGCAATCAGAGGCCCAGGCGGCCTCAGTCACAGCTTCCATCACCAGCCGCCCATAGCCCAAGCCCTGATGATCCGGCAGAGTAACAACGTTCTCAACCAGCGCGTAAGATCGCCCCAAATAAGTGAGGTTCGGCAAAATGTGCAGTGTCGCGGTCGAAACCAGCCTATCGTTCAACTCAGCGCAGAAGACCGAGGTGCCAGGGTGAGTGATCAGCCCCTCCCAATGCGCCTGCCCGCTTTCAGCCGCCAGAACATTGTCATTGCCAGCCAAAACCCCGAGCAATTCAAAAATCTGTTGGAAATCATTACGCTCGGCAAGGCGCGCAACGGCTGAACTCACAAGCTGACCCAGGTTTTCGCCTCATCTTTCAGGTAAGACACAAAACTGCTGACCTTGGCGGTCCGATGCAAATCGACGTGGGTGACGCAATAGAAGGTAGAGAACCATTCTTCCAGCGGCTCCATCACCTCAACCATATTCTCCTGCTCATGGCCCATATAGGCGGGAAGAAAGCCGATACCCGCGCCTGCCAGAACCGCGTCCTGCACGGTGTTGGTGTCGGAGCATTTGTAAACCACGTTATCTTCGGGAACCATTTGGCCGATCCACTTCATGAAGGGCGCGCGAGGGTCCAGATTGACGACGCGGCAAAAGCGGTGGTTCGGAATATCCTCGATGCCGTTTAGCGGACCATGCCGGAAGATATAGTCTCGGTGCGCAAACAGGCCCATCGGCAAACGGCCCAACTCCTGCACGATATTGTCCAGATCGTTACCGGGCGCGCCCGCGCGCAAAGCCACGTGGGCCTCCCCGTATTCAAGGCGCAAAGGCCGCGTGTCGACGATGAGTTGCGCACGAACCTCAGGATTGTTGACCTGATACTTTGTCAAAGTGCGTGCCATCAAAGGCGACATCTGCGGCAGGCAGGTGATGATAAGCTCGCCCGAGACACTGGCGCCGCGTCCATGAATGCGCCCGGCAAGCTGTGTCAGTTGATCTTCGGTTGTTCCCGCGACCTGCAGCAAATCCTCACCGGCTTCGGTTGGCGTGTAACCCCGTGCATGGCGTTGAAACAGCTTCGCACCCAGCTTGCCTTCCAGACTGTCGATATGGCGAATGACCGTCGCGTGGTGCACCCCCAGCACGTCCGCCGCAGCCGAAACGGTTCTCAGCCGCGCGACCTGATATGCCGTGCGAAATTCATCCCAATTATCAATATCCATATGTGCACCTGTTCACAGGAAGGCCTGATTTATATGTTTATCTCTGTTCTGTCGCAGATGAAACACAGAATACAACCTGCCCCCAATCCTTCGAGAAGGTGCCACAAATTCTTCATTGTTTCGGGCGAGGCTGCACAGCGAACGATCTGTGGAGGCCCTGTCGTGAAACCAGCCTTGTCCCGTGGATATCTGGAACCAGAGCATCTGATCTGGCTGATGGGCCTTGGTTTCATGGCATTGCTGGCCGTCTCAGCCCTCCGGATGATCTTCGGCCCGGGCCTGAGCTTCTGGCTGGAGTTGATCAAGGTACTGCCGTTCATGTTGATGGGCGGCCTGTGCTCCGAGGACATGATGACCAACATCCTGTCGACCGCCACCAATGCAGGCTTCGTCGTTGTAACAGCCGCCGGTCTGACACGGATCGACCACAAGCTGCGCAACAGCTTCGGGGTAAACCACTCGCTTTTGCGCTCAACCTTTTCACGACCCGACGAAACCATATGGCAGGCCCGCATGGCCCGCCTGCGCCTGACCCGAAGCTGTTCGTAAACCACAACGCCCGCCATCCGGCTTGATGGATCGCGCAAGGCCGCTAGGTCTCGCGTCATGACCAACACACGCATCTCCGCCATTCTTCTGATCCTGCGCGCCATCCTCAGCGTGGCATTCCTCTATTACGGGCTGCAAAAGCTTCTGGGCTTCGCACCCGCGGTCGAGATGTATGACAAGCTGGGCTTCACCCAGATCCCGCGCTACTTCACCGGAACTGCCGAAGTGCTGGGGGCCATCGGGCTGTGGCTCAAAGGCCGACAACTCTACGCCGCCGCACTTCTGGTCGCCGTCATGTGCATCGCAACCTTTGCCCAGTTGGTATTTCTTGGCCCGCCCTATTTCCCCGTGCCCTACCTGCTGGCAGGCGCGCTGGTCCTCGTGATTGCCGACAGGCACCAATTCATGGGCTCAGATCAGCCGGGCAACAGCTGATCAAACCCCGCGCAAACCCATTGACTCCTGCCCTGCGCTCCGTCATATCGCCCGTAAATCCGGAAGCGTAAATCTTCCGGTCCCGGGCCGATCCGGGATCGCCCCCCACCAGCGTGTCACGCCCGTGGGGGCGCAATGCATTTTGAGCAACCCTATATGGGTCAAGTGAAACAACGGCAAAGGAGCCGAGAGCATGTTTGAAAATCTATCCGAACGCCTCTCTGGCGTCTTTGATCGTCTCACCAAACAAGGCGCGCTGTCTGAGGATGACGTCAAGACCGCCCTGCGCGAAGTGCGCGTGGCATTGCTGGAGGCTGACGTCTCCCTGCCCGTCGCCCGCGATTTCGTCAAAGCCGTGGCCGAGAAAGCCACCGGTCAGGCGGTTACCAAATCCGTCACCCCCGGACAGCAGGTCGTCAAGATCGTCCATGACGAGCTGAAACACGTCCTTGCCGGTGACAATGAAGAGCCGGGCGAGCTCAAAATCGACAATCCGCCCGCACCGATCCTGATGGTCGGCCTGCAAGGCGGCGGTAAGACCACCACAACCGGTAAACTTGCCAAGCGCCTGACCGAGAAGAACGGCAAACGCGTGTTGATGGCCTCCCTCGACATCTATCGCCCGGCCGCGATGGACCAGCTGGCCATTCTCGGCACCCAGATCGGCGTCGATACACTTCCTATCGTGAAGGGCGAAAAACCCGTCGATATCGCCAAACGTGCCAAACAACAGGCCACCCTTGGCGGCTATGACGTCTATATGCTCGACACCGCAGGCCGCCTGCAGATCGACGAAGTCCTGATGCAGGAGGTCGAAGATGTGGCCGCCGTCGTCAAACCGCGCGAGACGCTTCTTGTTGTCGACGGGCTGACCGGCCAGGTCGCCGTCGAAGTCGCGGAAGAGTTCGACGACAAGATCGGCATCTCCGGCGTCGTTCTGACCCGGATGGATGGCGACGGGCGCGGCGGTGCGGCTCTCTCCATGCGCGCCGTGACCGGCAAGCCGATCAAATTCGTCGGTCTGGGCGAGAAGATGGACGCGCTCGAAACATTCGAGCCGGATCGCATCGCAGGCCGTATCCTTGGCATGGGCGATATCGTCTCCCTCGTCGAGAAAGCGCAGGAAACGATCGAGGCCGAACAGGCCGAGCGCATGATGAAGCGCTTCCAGAAAGGTCAGTTCAACATGAACGACCTGAAAATGCAGCTCGAACAGATGATGAAGATGGGCGGCATGGAAGGCATCATGGGCATGATGCCCGGTATGAAGAAAATGGCCAAACAGGCCGAAGATGCGGGCCTTGATGACAAGATCCTCAAGCAGCAGATCGCGCTCATCCAATCGATGACCAAACGCGAACGCGCCAACCCGCAACTTCTGCAAGCCTCCCGCAAGAAACGCATCGCTGCGGGCGCCGGGCTGGAGGTCTCAGACCTCAACAAGCTTCTCAAGATGCAGCGTCAGATGTCCGACGTGATGAAGAAAATGGGCAAGATGGGCAAAGGCGGCATGCTGAAACAGGCCATGAAAGGCATGTTCGGCAAAGGCGGCATGCCTGACATGAACGACCCCAAAGCGATGGAAGAAGCGGCCAAACAGATGGGCGCAAAGCTGCCTGCGGGCATGGGCAACCTGCCCGGCCTCGGCGGCGGGTCCCTGCCCCCCGGCCTCAGTGGTTTCGGCAAGAAGAAATGAGAATAGATCGGTGCACCCAGCCCCCGTCCGGAAAGGCGGCGATGGCGGCGGCACGGAGCCGTGAGACGCTTCCCACGCTTGAGACCGAGCGGCTCTCTCTTCGCGCGTCCTCCATGGAGGATTTCGAGGCGTGGGCGAAGACCATGAAGGCGGGGTTCGGCGAAAATCGTCAGCAGGCTTGGGAGGAGTTTGCAAACTACTCCGCCGGATGGCTTCTGCACGGGCACGGGCTTCTCACGGTCATGCGCCGCCAAGACAATCAGATCGTTGGCTTCGTGATCCTTGGGCTTGAATGGGGCGACTACGAGCCAGAGCTTGGCTACATGTTCGACCCGGATTTCCACGGCCAGGGCTATGCGACCGAGGCCGCACAGGCTGTGCGCGATTATGGGTTCGACCTTTTGGGCGAAGGCATGTTTGTCAGCTACATCAGCAAGAAGAATGCGGCTTCAAACGCTGTGGCCCAAAGGCTCGGTGCGCACCGCGACCGCGCCAAGGAAGACAAGCTTGGTTTCGAAGACAATTGCTGGCGCCACGGGGTGCCAGCATGACCGTTGCCTTCTCCACGCCAACGCTGATGACCGAACGCCTGACCCTGCGCGGCTTCAAGCCTTCTGATGCCGACCCGTTCGTGTCAGCCTTCACACAGGACCGCATGCAATATGCTGGTGGCCCGATGACGCCGAAACTGGCGTGGCGTCATTTCGTCAGCAATATCGGCCACTGGGTCGCCAATGGGTTCGGCATGTTCATCGTGACATGGCGCGGCGAAGACAGACCCCTTGGTATCGTCGGCCACTGGTACCCTCTGGGTTGGGCCGAAAAGGAAGTTGGCTGGGTCCTCTTTGACGATGCCGATGAAGGCAAAGGTATTGCACAAGAAGCAGCGCAGGCCAGCCTCGATCAGGCGTTTGGGCCTTTGGGTTGGGACACCGCGGTCAGCTATATCGCACCGGAAAATACCGGGTCGATCAAGCTCGCCGAACGTCTTGGGGCCACGCTGGACCCGGAGGCTCCAAAACCAGAGACGACAAGCCCCTGCCTGATTTACCGCCATCCCAAACCACAGGGGCGCGTTGCATGATCCCGACCCTTGAAACAGAACGTCTGATCCTTCGGGCTCCGACCGAAGCCGACTTCCCGGCGCTCGCAGAATTCTACGAGGACGATCGCTCCAAATTCGTAGGCGGCCCGATGCGCCCGGACCAGACATGGCGGATGCTCGCCACTGAACTCGGGCATTGGCCGCTGCGTGGGTATGGCCGCTTCGCCGTTGAAGAGAAATCATCCGGCAAATTCTGCGGCATGGTTGGCCCTTGGAACCCCCATGGCTGGCCAGAGGCTGAAATTGGCTGGGACCTGATGAACGGCTTCGAAGGCAAAGGCTACGCCACCGAGGCCGCGACAGCGACGCTTCGCTACGCCTATGACACGCTTGGTTGGCCCACAGCGATCAGTCTCGTCGCTGATGGCAATGACGGCTCCGCCCGTGTTGCGGCCCGCTTGGGCGCAACCCATGAACGGGATTTCGTTCACCCAATGTTTGGCCCGATGGCCGTTTGGCGCCACTTAGCCCCGGAGGTATCATAGTGACACGTGTAGCTACGGAAAAACTACGGGAAAACTACAGAAACCCTACAGCAGTTTGGGGGCCAAAATGACCGATGTCGTTGCCCGCGCCGCCGAGCTTCTCAAAGAGCATCGCGACAGCATTGATCGTCTCGATGCGATCTTGATCTATACGCTGGGCGAGCGTTTCAAGCAGACCCAGGCCGTTGGAAAACTGAAAGCAAAACACGATCTTCCTGCCTCCGACCCAGACCGGGAAAGCAAGCAGATCGCTCGTCTCGAAGATCTGGCAAAACGCGCCGATCTCGACCCCGAATTCGCCAAGTCCTTCCTGAGTTTCATCATTCGGGAAGTCATTCAAAATCACAAGAAATTCAAGGAATAACAGGCGCTTGCCTGTCACGCCATCTAAGGAGAAAACACAATGGCAATGAAAATCCGTCTGGCCCGTGGTGGGTCGAAAAAACGCCCTTTCTATCGCATCGTTGCGTCCGACTCGCGGATGCCACGCGATGGTCGCTACATCGAGAAACTGGGCACCTATAACCCGCTTCTTCCAAAAGACAGCGAAGAGCGCGTGAAGATGAACATGGAGCGCGTTCAGTACTGGCTCGGTGAAGGCGCCCAGCCCACCGACCGCGTCTCCCGTTTCCTAGAAGCCGCAGGCGTCCTCGAGAAAAAAGAGCGCGCCAACCTGCAAAAAGGTGAGCCAGGTCAAAAGGCTAAAGACCGCGCCGAAGAAAAAGCAGAGAAGGCAAAAGCCGCTGAAGAAGCTGCAAACGCTCCTGTCGAAGAAGCACCTGCAGAGGAAGCTCCTGCTGACGAAGCTGCAGCCGAAGAAGCGCCCGCTGAAGAAGAGAAAGCTGCAGAGTAATCTGCAGCCCTTCTCGATGCGCGATTTCTCGACTGCCTTTAGCAGCGAGCTGACCGAATTGATGGGCTGGCGGCGCGACGTGCGCCGTTTTCTCACAGATCCGGTTGACGAGGCACTGCTTATGCGGTGCCTCGACGCGTTTTCCATGGCCCCTTCGGTTGGCTTCTCAGAGCCTTGGCGCATTCTGCGCATCGAAAGCGCCGCAGCGCGCGACATCGCGATGGAAAATTACCAAACCGCCAATGCCAAGGCTTTGGCAATGCAAGAAATTTCACGCCAATCCGACTACGCCCGCTTGAAGTTGTCCGGTATGCAGGAAGCACCAGTTCAACTGGCTGTTTTCTGTGATGAAACCACCGAGAAAGGCCACGGATTGGGGGCAAGCTCCATGCCTGAAATGCGGCGTTATTCGGTCGTCTCAGCGATCACTCTATTCTGGCTCAAGGCTCGCGCTGAGGGCTTGGGTGTCGGTTGGGTATCTATCCTTGACGCGCCCAAGCTCTGCCGCGACCTTGGAGCAGAGGCCGGATGGACACTTGTCGGATATCTTTGTGTCGGTTGGCCAGAGCGCAACAGCAAAACGCCGGAGTTGCTCGAACAAGGTTGGGCAGACCGTGCAACCCAACTCGAAATTCGGTCCGTCTGAGGGAGCTAAAACATGATCCGCCGCCTCATTACCCTTATTCTCATGGGCTTTGCGTTCTATGGCGGCCTTCAGGTTGAGCGGTTCCTGTCGGAAGGCCGCTGCCAAAACGCTGGTGGCACCTATGGCACCGATCAGGTGTGCAGGGGGGCGTCATGAGCAATCGTATCGTTGTCGGCGCGATCACGGGCGCTTTTGGCGTAAAAGGCGAAGTGCGTCTGAAAAGCTTTTGTGCCAATCCGGAAGACATCGCGGGCTACTCCCCGCTTTTTGACAAACAAGGCACTGAATACACAGTGAAAATTACCCAAACCGTCAAAGGCGGTTTTGCGGCGCGTCTGTCTGGCATCCGCTTCAAGGATCAGGCGGATGCACTGCGCGGGGTCCAGCTCTTTGCAGATCGAAACCTGCTCCCACAATTGCCCGATGATGAATATTACTACTCCGATCTGATCGGCCTTGACGTGCTCGATACAGGTGGAGCCGTATTGGGCAAGGTTGCCGCTGTCGATAATCATGGGGCCGGTGACATTCTGGAAATCCGCGGACCCGGCCTGAAAGGCAGCGTCTTGATGCCGTTCACCCAATCGGCGGTGCCCACCGTCGATCTTACGGCCCGTCGGATCATCGTCGATCCGCCTGATGGTGTCTTCCCGGAGCCAAAAACGTGATCGGTCGCGTGCAATCCCCCCGCATCATCCGCATCGGCGGTGGCGTTGCACAGGAACTTCCAGAAATTCTGGGCCAACTCGGCCTGTCTCGTCCCCTGATCGTCACGGACGCCAATGTCGCGCAGCTCCACCTGACGAAACTGACCGACCCCTTGGATGCTTCTGGAATTGATTGGGGCTTGTTCGACGATGTTGTGGAAGACCCGACGGATATCTGTGTCAATCAAGGCCTGATCGCATTAAATTCAAATACTTATGATTGCATTATCGGCTTTGGCGGAGGCAGCCCGATGGATACGGCCAAGGCGATCTCCTTCATGTCGGTCAATCCCGGTCACGTGCGCGACTACAAGTCACCGGCTCAGATCGACCGCTGCGGTCCGCCGATCATTGCGATACCAACGACGGGTGGCACGGGCTCTGAGTTGACCCGCTGGTGCGTAATCACCGACACGCAGAAAACCGAGAAATACAACCTCTCAGGACTTGCCTGCGTGGCAAGCGTTGCCTTGATCGACTGGACATTGACGACCACGGTGCCGCCGCGCACCACGGCGGATACGGCAGTTGACAGCCTGACCCATGCGATCGAAGCCTTCGTCTCTCGCAAGTCCCATCCATATACTGATGCCTTCGCACTTGCCGCGATGCCGGCCATCGCGACCCATGTCCGTACCGCCTATAGCGACCCCGAAAACGCCCCTGCACGCGAAGCTCTGATGTTAGCTGCCTCTCAAGCAGGCATGGCTTTCTCAAACGCATCTGTGGCATTGGTGCACGGAATGTCCCGACCGGTAGGCGCGCATTTCCATGTTGCGCACGGGCTTTCCAACGCGATGCTTCTGCCCGCAGTTACCGCTTTCTCGACAGCCGCCGCCTCGGAGCGCTATGCGATCTGTGCACGGAGCATGGGTTGGGCCGCGGAGGACGACAGCGATGTCGCGGCTTGCGCAAAACTGGTTGAGGCGCTTGCGCGACTGAACCAAGATCTTGAAGTACCTCTGATGTCAGAGCAAGGCCATGACAAACAAGCCTTTTTCGACCTACGGGACACAATGGCCGAGCAGGCGTTGGCCTCGGGTTCTCCACAAAACAACCCGCGGATCCCATCCGCAGCAGAGATCATCACCCTCTACGATCAAATCTGGTAAAGCATCCTTTTCACAGCCTAAGCGGAGAGATCTGGAGGGTCCCGCCCCCTCGAGTTGGACCGCTCGTGCGCAGCAAGGCGACCCCCGCGTTTGCTAAGGGGAACCATCTGACCTAAAGACCCTCTCCATGAGCGATAAACCCAAATCTCACGGACGCCTATCCATCAGCGCCAGTCAGCAACCACGCGATCTGATGACCGACACGCCGCGTCTGAAAGGTGCTTGGACCGCGAAGATCATCACGCTGTTTCCAGAGGTTTTTCCGGGCACGCTCGGGGCATCCCTGACCGGGAAAGCCCTGCAACAGGGCCTTTGGTCTCTTGAGACCATCGACCTGCGCCCTTTCGGTGAGGGAAAGCATCGCAACGTCGATGATACGCCATATGGAGGTGGCGCGGGAATGGTGCTGAGGCCTGATGTGGTCTCCAAAGCGCTCGATCAAGCGGCGATTGGCACACAGGGCAAGCGTTGGCCTATGATCTATCTCAGCCCACGTGGAAAGCCATTCACTCAGGAACGCGCGCAAGACTGGGCTGACGCCGACGGTATCACCCTGCTTTGCGGGCGATTTGAAGGTGTAGATGAGCGTGTTTTGCAGGAATATGATGTTGAAGAAGTCTCGCTCGGGGATTTTGTCCTTACCGGAGGCGAGATTGCCGCTCAGGCCTTGATTGATGCCACAGTCCGTCTTATACCCCGCGTGCTTGGGAATCAGGCCTCGACCGAGGACGAATCTTTCCAACATGGGTTGTTAGAGCATCCCCAATATACAAAGCCAAAGCTATGGCGCGACCGAGACATCCCCGACGTTCTTCTGTCAGGGCACCACGGAGAAATCGCAAAATGGCAAAAGGCAATGGCCGAAAGGCTGACAAAGCAACGACGACCTGACCTCTGGCGGGCTTATTGTGACGCAAACAATAGGGACCCGGATGAAGACCAAGAGCTCTGAGGTGTCACTCACTTCGCGGACCAACCGTGAGCATAATATAGGAGCGTTTCAGATGGACCTGATCGCACAAATCGAAGCGGAGCAAATCTCCGCTCTGGGAAAAGACCTCCCAGATTTCAAAGCGGGTGACACCATCCGCGTTGGTTACAAAGTGACCGAAGGCACTCGCACCCGGGTACAGAACTACGAAGGCGTTTGCATCGCTCGTAAAAACGGCGACGGCATCGCCGGTTCGTTCACCGTTCGCAAAATCTCATTTGGTGAAGGTGTAGAGCGTGTGTTCCCGCTGCATTCCACCAATATCGACAGCATCACCGTTGTTCGCCGTGGCCGCGTTCGCCGCGCAAAACTCTACTATCTCCGCTCGCGCCGTGGTAAGTCCGCGCGTATCGCCGAGCAGACCAATTACAAGCCGCTTTCCAGCGGCGCAGACGCATAAGGATATTCGAGATGAAAAAAGATACACATCCAGAATACCACATCATTGATGTCAAAATGACCAATGGCGATGTCGTTCAGATGAAATCCACTTGGGGCGCAGAGGGTGACCAGCTCGCGCTCGATATCGATCCATCCGTGCACCCGGCATGGACCGGCGGCAACCAGCGTCTCATGGACACTGGCGGACGCGTGTCCAAGTTCAAAAACAAATACGAAGGCCTTGGCTTCTAAAAGCCCGCGCTTTCAGACACACGAAAAGCCGCTCCATTTTGGAGCGGCTTTTTTCATTTCAGGGGCTTGTCACCTAAACGGAATCAACGGCGACCTTCTCTCAGCCATGCGCCGATTGTCAAAAGGGCTGCCAGCATCAAGAACAACCACGGTGAGAGAAGCGGTGTTACCGTTACATTCGTCGTCAGGTAGGCATTTCTCGGTGTCAGTCCAAACCAGCCGCGCCCCGCCGCGTTACGCCCTTCGCGCACCAAGCGCAGTGATGGCACACCCTCTGAAATAGCGAAGGTGCCGCCTCGGGTCTGTCCCACCAACCCCGCGAGCTTTTCGCCGGTCGCGACTGTTTCGATAAATTCCCTAGGCGCCGCAGGACCCAATGCGATGACCGCCTCTTGGTCATCTTGCGTTAAGCGGTACAGCCCCTGTGCTTCACCCTCCAGCGTGGCCACAAACCGTCCCGGAGAGACTTCCGTCAACTCGATCTCTCGGGCCTGACCATCCGGTCCGGTCACCTCGACCGGTCCCACCGTTTGTTCCAGACTTCTGCGTGTGATGGTCATGGTCGCGCCTTGAGCTGCAACCTTCAGGGCTTCCTCTTCCAGATCGGGTTCTTTCATCATCCAATGCGCCAATCGACGTAACAGCTCCAGTTGCGGGCCGCCGCCTTCATAACCTCGGTTCCAAAGCCATGCGTGATCCGAGGCCAGAAGCGCCACACGCCCTTCGCCGATGCGATCTAACGTCAGAAGCGGTTTGTTATCGACGCCGGTCATCACGGTCTGCCCACTCTGTTCCTCAACCTCAATCTGACGCATCCAGCGACCCCATCCGGGCACACCATCCGTCGCGGGCTCTGGCGCAAATTTTTCCAGCCCTTCGCTCACGGGATGGCGTTCTCCCAACGGAGAGATCATGGGACGGAATGCCTGTTCGATCACACGCGCTGTTGGCGCGGCTGGCAAGATATCCGCCAGTGAGGAACGGTAAATTGAGTCGGCTGACGCGAAATCTGGACCGGCGGCAACCAATACGGCGCCGCCATTTTCGACATAATCGCGGATCGAGTCGAAATAGATCGCAGGAAGAATGCCGCGCCTTTTGTAGCGATCAAAAATGATCAGATCAAACTCGTCGATTTTCTCAAGAAATAGCTCACGCGTGGGAAAAGCGATCAACGACAGCTCCGCCACCGGCACGCCGTCCTGCTTTTCAGGCGGGCGCAGAATAGTGAAATGCACCAGATCAACTGCGCTGTCAGATTTCAGAAGATTACGCCATGTGCGTTCACCCGCATGTGGCTCACCTGAGACCAGAAGCACCCGTAATCTGTCCCGCACCCCGTTTATCTGGACGACGGCAGCATTGTTGCGATCTGTCAGTTCTGTTGGCTCCACCGCAAGCTGGAACTGGATCACGTTCAGTCCGCCATGAGGCAGCGTCAAAGGGAGATCCAATTGCTGACCGACCGGCACACGGAAAACTTGAGGCTCACCACCATCGATGGCAATTGAAAGTTCCGCGTCAAGCGGCAAGCCGGCTGGGACAGCCCCCTGATCCTCGACCTCGACCGACAAGGTAATCTCCTCGTCCAAAATGGCAAAGGCTGGCGCGTTCTTGATGATCAACCGACGATCCCAATCGTCCGCTTCTCCAGTCAGAATTGTATGAATAGGTGCCTCTAACTCCGGTGCGCGTTGCAGGTCGTGTAGCTGACCATCCGTGATCATCAGGGCCCCGGCAATCCGACCAGCCGGTTCCTCAGCCAGCGTATCCCTTAGCGTCGTCATCAGTTCCGTGCCCGCATCACCTTGACCATCGGGCACGCGCACGGTGCGCAGCTCGATGCCCTGACCCTCGATCTCTTCGGTCAAAGTCGCAACAGCGGCCTCTCGTTGCTCAGGGCGAACGGTCAGGTCGTTGGATGCTGTATCATCAACCACCATCACAACGATGTCGCTCAGCGGGTCGCGGTCTTCGTCCTGCAAAGACGGATTGACCAACGCCAGGAGTAAAACACCCGCCGCCAAACCGCGCAACCACCACCCGGGAGAGCGACGCCAGATAAGCAGAACAAGTACGACCGCGACGGCAGCAACGGCTGCATACACATAGACCCAATCGATTAGTGGAGAGAAGATCACCGCGTCCATCAGTTGCCCAACCTGTCCAAAAGGGCCGGGACATGCACTTGGTCCGACTTATAATTCCCGGTCAGCACGTGCATGACCAGATTGATCCCGAACCGGATTGCGAGTTCTCTTTGACGTTCTCCCCCAAAACCTCGTCCGACGCGATAAAGTGGCAAGCCACGTGCATCCAGAGCCCAGGCAGAAGCCCAGTCATTCCCGCCAATCAAGATCGGCGTGACACCATCGTTTAGATTCCGAAACGGCAAGCCCTCGACTTGTTCCGCATCAGCGGGCGCAGCCTCAACCCAGACTTCCCGACTGGTGTGACGGCCCGGAAAATCCTGAAGCAAATAGAATGTTCGCGTCAGCACATGATCAATCGGAATCGTTTCCAAAGCAGGAATATCCAGCGGTCGCGCCAGTTCCTGCAGTTTTCGAGCTTCCGCCGTCGATGAGCCAAAGCCACCGATATTGCCGTCACGCGTATCAAAGACAATCATCCCGCCAGACCGCAAATAGCGGTTGAGTTTGGCATAAGCCTCAGCCGAAGGCGTGGGTTGCCGCTCGCTAATGGGCCAGTAGATCAATGGGAAAAAGGACAACTCATCCGTTTCCAGATCAACGCCAAGCGGCTCGGCAGGCTCGACGGACGTTCGATTGAACAGGTGTTGGGACAGACCCGAAAGCCCCTCTCGACTCAACCGATCCAGTTGTCCCTCCCCCGTTTCCACATAGGCCAATACAACCTCAGCCGTTGCTTCCAACGCACGGATATCCGAATCCTCCTGCGCTTGCCCTGTCTGCGGTGCGAAAAGAGCCAGCCCTGCGATCACTGCGACAGCGCCCCGCATCGGACGCAACCGCCCCGCCAACCAGAGGGACGCAATCGCATCGATGATCAGCAGCACCAAAGACAAGGACAGCAACGGCCCCATCAATGGAAGAGGTTCTGTCACCGTCATGCCCTCAATCGTCACGGTCTCTGGCCATTGCGCGGGCGCAAGCGTGTCGTCTCGACCAAAGACGTTCAAAGCAACGCGTCGATCGTCGCCTGCGTACAAGCCCGGCGGCATCAATGGACCAAGCTCTGCTGCGGCTATTTTCTCACCCGGCACTCCAGCCAATGTGTCAGCGCGCCGAACGGTGCCGAAGGCGTCCAGAACGTCCTCCGCGGTCCAGACCGTTCCTGCCAAATCCTCGGCCGACAAGTCCGCCGGGCGGGTTGAGATGGCCAATCGTTCCAACATCTGAACGAACAATCCTGAAAGCGGCAGTGTCGACCATTCCGCATTAGCTGTGACGTGGAACAAGATAACCTGCCCTTCGCCGAGAGCCGCGCGCGTTACCAAGGGTGTGCCATCGGCAAGAGAAGCAATCGTGCGTTCGGCCAAGGTCGGATCAGGTTCAGCTACAACTTGGCTGACAACCTCAATATCGTCAGGGACGGACAAACCGAAGAAGGGGCTGTCCTGCGTGAAAGGTCTTAGTCGCTTGGGTTCGCCCCAACTCATCGCACCACCCACGCTTCTGCCACCTGCCCGCAATCGCACCGGCAAAAGGGGGTCATCAGGATCAAAGTCGGCCGCCGCTGTGCGCGGACCGGCAAAGCGCACCAGCATACCGCCATCTTCTATCCATGCGGTTAAGCGTTCAGCTTCCGCGGTCGAAACGGTTGCGATATCGGCAAAGATGATAGCATCGGGGCTCGCCAATAGCGCATCAACCAAAGGAGCCTCTATCAAATCAGCGGTCGGAACCAAGGCCCTGTTCAGGTAGTAAAGCGGCGACAGCAAATCTGTCGCTTCGGAGTCCTCACGACCTGCCAGAAGCGCGATCTCTCGGCGCTTGAGTGAGTCGTCACTCAGCGTGACCGCTCCGGCGGACCGGATGCCCTCCAGCTCAAACCTGCGCACGCGATTGCGCAATTCGGCTGGCAGAGCCAGGGTCAAATCCGTCGTGACCGCACCCTCTTCGAATTCTAGAAGCTCCCGCGCCAACACCTGTTCAGCGCCGCTCGGATCGGGCCCCAAGGCAACCAGCACCATCTCACGTGCTCCCGCGCCGATGGCCCGATGCGCCGTCAGAACGATGTCGCCATCCTCGAAGCGTGCGGGCGACAACGCAAAGGCTGGCCGTGGGCTTTCAATCACGGTCACTACGCCGGCATCGGCTAAGATGTTGCTCAGGCCTTCGCGGCCCTCTCGCGCCAAACCGTCACTGAACCAAATCGTTTCAAAAGATTGACCGTCCAAGGTCTCAGCCCAACCACTGAGATCGCCGGCCGCCCACGGATTAGGCTGCAGCCCCCCGATCGCCGCTTGAACAGTGTCAGCGGTCTGAAACACAGGGCCCTCTGGGGGCAAATCAGTCAACGAGACAACAGCCACAGGCCGCGCATCGCGCCCCGCATCTGCAACTATTCCTTCAAGCCTATCAATCCGGGCCGGCCAGTCCCGCGCCGAGGCCCAAGATCCATCCATAATGACCAGTAGGTTGCCGCGACCGGGGACACGCTCGTCAGGGTTGAGCACAGGACCGGCGAAGCCAATAATCGCCGCGGCAAGAGCCAACATCCGCAGCATCAGCAGCCACCAAGGGGTTTTATCCGTCTGATTCTCATCATCCCGAAGGCCAAACAGCAGGGCGATGCCCGGAAACCTGCGACGTATTGGGGATGGGGGGACAGCCCGGAGAAGCCACCACAAGATCGGCAAGGCGATCAACGCCGTCAGCAAAAGCGGCGTGCTAAAGGCGATTGCCCCGATCACCGCATGGCCCCTTTGTCCAAGGTTCCGAACAACCACAAAATAGCCTTCGTCGCCGCCTGATCTGTGTGGTGGGTGTGAAATTGCCAACCTGTGCGGCGCGTGACTTCTTTGAGTTGAGCTTTGCGCTCCGCCAGTCTGTCGAGGTATTTATTTTTCAGACCGGACGCTTTCAGCGTTTCAAATGACTGACCACCGGACATCGTTTCAAAAACCGTGCGACCGTCATAGGGAAATGCCTCCTCATCCGGGTCCAGCACTTGCACCAAGGCTCCCTTCACACCCCGATCTGCGGCGCGGGTTAAGGTAGCGATGGTTTCGCTTGGATCGCCCAGAAAGTCTGACAAAAACACAGCGCGCGATCCAGCTGGAAGCACCCTTGCATTCGGAGCACCGTAATCAGCCTCCCCGGCAGGCGCCATCAAATGCCCAGCAATTCGCTGCAGCTGTGCTTCTCCACGCCGCGGTGGCGTACCCCGGTTGGCCAAGCCAAATCGCTCTCCACCCTTGTTGAGCAGGACGGCCAAGGCCAACGCCAAAACGCGGGCCCGATGCCCTTTGCTCGGGCGATTATCACCCCCCGAAAACGTCATCGATAGACCATCATCAACCCAAAGCATCACCGATTGCGCGGCCTGCCACTCCTTCTGGCGGACGAAATGGGCATCTGAACGGGCTGAGCGGCGCCAGTCGATCATCCGTAAGCCGTCGCCTTGCTCAGCCGGTCTATACTGCCAAAACTCATCGCCCATACCGGCGCGCCTGCGCCCGTGATCACCAAGCAGCACTGTTGCGGCCAAATGCTCCGCCTGCGCCAGAAGCGCCGGATAGGCAGAGGCATGCGCCTCAGCGCGGTGCCGTAAGCTTGCGGGCGTTGAGGCCGGGTCTGTGTTCATGCAGCCACTTTCGGCGCCGTCTTGTGGGCAACCGTATCGGCAATAACATCGTTAAGATGACGCCCCTCGGCCCGTGCGGCAAAGCTCAGAGCCATACGGTGTGACAAAACAGGTTCGGCCATCTCCGCCACATCTTCGACGGACGGCGCAAGACGTCCCTGAAGCAAGGCGCGTGCGCGCACCGTCAGCATCAGCGCCTGCGCGGCACGGGGCCCCGGCCCCCAAGAGACGGTTTCACGCACCAAATCAGTGGCTTCTTCCGCTTCAGGACGGCAGGCGCGGACGAGATCAAGAATTTGTTCAACAACACCGTCACCCACGGGCATCCGGCGCACGATGCTTTGCGCGGTCATCAGCTCTTCAGGAGCAAAGACTTTGATCGCCTCCTCGGTGACATTGCCAGTTGTTGCCAACAGGATGTCGCGTTCGGTGTCGCGATCCGGATAATCGACCCGGATCTGGATCAGGAAGCGGTCCAGCTGGGCCTCCGGTAAGGGGTAAGTACCTTCTTGCTCGATCGGGTTTTGCGTTGCGAGCACATGAAACGGGGCGGGCAACGGGTGGTTGACCCCTGCAACGGCGACTGAACGCTCCTGCATTGCCTGTAACAAGGCGGATTGGGTGCGTGGGCTGGCACGGTTAATCTCGTCAGCCATCAAGAGCTGCGCAAAGATTGGCCCCTCAATATAGCGGAATGACCGTGCGCCATCGGCACCGGTCTCCAAAACCTCGGAGCCCAGAATATCAGCAGGCATCAAGTCCGGTGTGAACTGCACGCGGCTGGTCGACAGTCCCATCACAGTCGACAGCGTATCGACCAACAGCGTCTTGCCCAGTCCCGGCAACCCCATCAGAAGCGCGTGGCCCCCTGAGAGCAGAGCAATCAGCGATAAGTCCACTACATCACGCTGGCCGACAATCTTCTTGGCGATACTTTCGCGAGCGGCGCCCAGTTTCGCGCCCAGCGCCTCGATTTCCGCAACCAAGTTTTCGCTCTCAGCCATGACATTCTCTCCTTACCGCCTATACTGCGTATAAAGGCAGATATCGCGAAAGATGAGAATGGCAAAAGGAACTGATGCACAAAAGCTTGAGCTTCCGTCAGCGGAAAGCATCGCAGCCAGCGCGCAAGAAGTCGCAAAGGGCGGAATGCCGCCGGTTGAAAAGTGGAATCCCCCCTTTTGCGGCGATCTCGATATGCGCATCGCGCGGGACGGCACTTGGTTTTATCTTGGAACACCGATCGGGCGCGCCGGTCTGGTGAAATTGTTCTCTTCAATCATCCGTAAGGATGGCGATGACTATTTTCTGGTTACGCCCGTCGAAAAAGTCGGCATCACAGTCGACGATGCACCCTTTGTCGCCGTTGATTTCAACGTGGCCGGCGAAGGCAAAACCCAGAAGCTGCGTTTTGAGACCCACGTCGGTGATTACTGCATCGCTGGTCCGGAACACCCGATCCGCGTGGCCTATGACGACAGCGGAGAGCCATCACCCTATGTTCTTGTGCGCCGCAATCTTGAAGCGCTGATTGATCGTAAGAGCTTCTATCGTCTGGTTGATATAGGCACACATGAGACCCATGAGGAGGAAAGCTGGTTTGGCCTTTGGTCCTCGGAGACCTTTTTTCCAATCATCAAAAGCGCTGATCTGCCCGCATGATCACTGCTGACATAATGCTGTCAGCAGGCCCTTGCCATATAGCTGCCATCAACAATCTGATGGAGCATTTTGAAATGGCTGATATTCCCGAGCATGCAGTTGTCTGGGCTGAAATCCCAGTTACAAATCTGACCAAAGCAGTGGCTTTCTATACGAAGGTGTTGGAGGTCGAACCAGTGATGAACACTGACGGGCCACAGCCAATTGCGATTTTCAACAACAAGGACCACGTGACTGGTGTTGCGGGTCACATTTATGAAGGCAAGCCTGCCAGAGGTGTCGGGCCGACGGTGCATCTCGCCGTAAGCGGCACCGTGGAAGATGCCCGCGACCGCGTCTTTGATGCAGGCGGCACTTCCGAAGGTGATCCGGTCGCCATCCCAGCAGGTCGGTTCATCTATTGTCAGGATCCCGATGGAAACTCGATCGGCCTGTTCGAGGGCACCTGATCCATGCGACGAGCCGACCGCCTATTTCAGATCGTCCAGATCTTGCGAGGCGGTCGGCTGACCACTGCGGCCGATTTGTCCGAAACGCTCGAAGTTTCCAAGCGCACTATCTATCGCGACATTGCAGATCTGATGGCCAACCGTGTGCCAATCGAAGGCGAGGCCGGGCTGGGCTACATGATGCGCGACGGCTACGACCTGCCGCCTTTGATGTTTACGCAGGAAGAAGTCATCGCTCTTGTGGCCGGGGCGCGGCTGCTCAAAGCCTTCGGTGGCACCGCAATGGCGCTCGGCGCGGTCAATGCTCTGAACAAGATTGAGACCGTTCTTCCCGGCGAAGCGCTTAATCGGGCCAGATCGGTAAATATTCACGCCGTAAACCCGGAGGGGATGTCTGATGAGTTGCGCGCCAATATCGACATCCTGGAATCCTACGTGGATCAGCTTCAGCGCGTAACCTTCAGGTATTCCGACAAAACCGACGCGATTACTCATAGAACGGTTCGCCCCTTGAGCGTCTGGTTCTGGGGCAGAGTTTGGACCCTCATTGCATGGTGCGAACTTCGTCAGGACTTTCGCATGTTCCGTATCGACCGCATGTCGGACCTGTCGGCGACCGGCCACTTTGTTCCAGAAGACGGGCAATCGCTTGGCGACTTTCTTCAGCAGGAGGTTGGCGCTCACGACGCGCTCGGCTGACTACCGCAGACGCCGACTCGCGTATGGCGACCTCCTCGGGAAGACTTACCTGCACCAATTTCCAGCTATCACGAGCCCGTTATCTCGGTTAGCTGACGTCGCGAAATCAATCACTTACACCTACTTTAGTGCACCAATGCACAAACCTCGTTCGCGAGTGGACTATTTCTGCACCATTACGGATTGTTAGTCATTTCCCTGGGGACCACCACTCACGGAAGATTACTTTCATGACCCGTAGCCTACTCGCACTCGTTGTTTTCAGTGCAGTCACATCCGCGCTGATGTCCGCTATCGTTTGCGGCGTGATGACCTACAAGATGTCAGGCCTGAACGCGGCCTTTATGCATATATGGCTCGGAGGGTGGACCACCGCCTGGCCTGTCGCCTTCTCTGTGATTTTGTTGGCTGGGCCGCTCATTCGCAAATTCACCTATCGCGCCTGTAAATGCCCGATGGCTGTTCCCACTGACACAGATAAGGGTAAAAAAGCACCGGTCTTATCTCGAAACTAGCCCACACGTAGGAAATCGAGAGGGACAAACAAGCAGCACGCGCATCGCCCTCACGCTTGCCAGATTACATATCCCATTGCATGCTCTCCCATATTCCAAGGGATTGCGGTGCAGCGAAATCTGCAACGCGCTGTATTTGAATGATTGCTTTACCTGCCTATCACAAGGTGCAAATCGCGCCGAAATACCTTTGCATCATCGCGCTGCCGCTGATGGTTCTGACTTTTTCAGAGCTGCTTCTGAGTTTCTTTGGCGATCCCAATCTCATGCTTCCAGGCGGTGCGGATGTGACGTTCGATCCCGTCGTAGAGTTGTCTGCGCGTTACAAGTTTCTCGCGGCCTATATGTTCTATGCCATCATAGCGATCCTGCTGACTGCGATCTTCTTGTGCGAGCTTTTCGCCCGCCACACGCGCCGGTCGATGATCAATGTGGCCATTGGCTTTGTGGCGACGGCCCTGTTCAGCATGATTTTCTCGCATATCGAGCCAAGCTATCTGCGTAGCTTCGAAGACTACCAGTTGCTGAGCAAGGACCTGTTCGTCGGCGCTCTCAGTCCCGGACAGGTGCCCTACTGCGCCAGTGACGGACCCAACGTGGCAATCTGCGGTGATACTCAAGCCTTCCACGCCATGGACCTGCTGACCGAAAGCACCAATCATTTTGCCATTGTCAGCTCTGCGGCAATCGTCATCGGCATGATCCTGGCGCTGTCTACTCCGGTTGATCCCGCGACTGGCAGCGCGGCCATGCTGATCGAAGCAAACGCGCTGGTTTATGCACAAAGTATTGTGAAGCGTTACCTCTACTTCGCGGGCCTGTTGCTGAGCGCCGGTATGATCATGGGTGTCGCCTGGATGAGTTGGCCCGCCGATATGATCACCGACCCCGAACTGCGCAAAGCACACTCCAAACTTGTGCAATCGATCTCACTGTTTCGCGGTACATCCTACAGTCTTCTGATCCTGTCTTATTATCTGCCGGTGTCCATCATTCTGATGCTGCGCATCGAAGTTCTCCATGCCCGCGCAGAGGACAGCAAGGACAAGACCATTCCTGACAAAATCGGTGGCTTCGGTATTGATCGCATCGCTTCAACGGACTCGCTCAAAGCAATCATTGCGATCCTTTCCCCCATTCTGGCGGGCGCTATCGGTTCCTTCGTGGACGTTGCAAAATTTCTCTGAAAGCCTTGTCTTCCGAGCGGCTCGCGCCAATTCTTGAGTAAGCAAAAGACACAGGGAAACTGTATGCCGATTGAGCCCGCTCCGTCTGTCAATGTTCATGGCCGCCCTTTGGCACCATGTTCCAACGATCCACTGACCGGCTTTTTCCGGGACGGGCATTGCAACACCTGCCTTGCCGATCAGGGCAGCCACACAGTCTGCGCCGTGATGACGGAGGAGTTCCTCGCCTTATCGAAATATCTGGGCAACGATCTCAGCACAGCCAGACCGGAGTTCCAGTTTCCTGGCCTGAAAGCCGGTGATCAGTGGTGCCTCTGTGCAGGCCGTTTCCTGCAAGCACATGACGAGGGGGCAGCCCCTCAGGTTAATCTCGACGCGACCCATGAAAAGGCATTGGAGATTGTTCCGTTAGAGGTTCTGGAGCTCTACGACATGTCCAAAACCGCCTGAGACTATAGCGAAGCCACCCGGATTTCTCCGGATGGCTTCATGTCTTGTCTTAGTCACGCAACCGCACAAGGTCATTCATCAACCCGTCGGTCCCGCTGTGAACGGTCAAGCGCTCGACTTTGCCAGCGATGGCTTCCAGAGCTTCAAGCTCTTTCAACCGCAGCATAACAGGGTTCTCAGCCATCACCTTCGCCGTGTTCAGAAGCGACCGCGTTGCGTTCGTTTCTTCCCGACGCCGAATAACGTTGGCTTCGGCCTCTTTCTCGGCGGCCACAACACCCGTCAGAATGTCGCGCATCTCACCGGGCAGGATCACGTCTTTCAACGCAATCGCGCCCACTTCAACGCCAATTTCGGCCATCTCCGTCCGAACCGCGTCTGCAGCCTCGGCATCAACGGCGACTTTATCGGCCAGAAGCGCATCAAGCGTCAGTGCCCCCAGCGTTTTCCGGAACGCAAGTCCCAGCGCCCGGTGCAACGCGTCTTCGAAGTCCTTGACCGCCGTGACCGCTTTAACAGGGTCAGTGACCCGGAAATCAGCCGCAAGGTTCACCCGCAGCGTCACCCGGTCTTTGGTCAGGATCTCGTGACCCGTCACATCGTGCGACCGCCAACGCAGATCCACCATCTTGACGTGAAGCTTGCGTCCCGCTGTCCAGAACCGGTGAGCTCCGGACCCCAATGTCTCCATCAGTGACCCGTCGACGAAGAGCAGTCCCACATCAGTTTCTGCTACTTCGACAACAGTCATTGCACCGGTCACGCGAGCTCGCGTCAGACGCTCGCCCAGCTTAGTGTCGACCGCAAAGCCATCAGTCAGATCGATCCGTGCGATCTTCCAAGGGCCTGCCGCCGTCCAGACGACCAGCCGCGCATCAGGCCCGAGGACCTCGTTCAGACGTCCGTCACGTTCAACAATGGCAACTTCGTCGAGTCCGGTCCGAATATCGGTCAAGTGTTCTTTGACCAGATCGGCCCGCTCCCGCATCAAAGCATCACCAAGATGAGAGACAAAGACAGCATCGCTCAGGTCGTGGCGCTCAACCACATCCTTGCGCCGCAAATTGTGTTCGCCGGCACCCAGAATATCCTTAATCCGACCTTTCCGGATCACGATAGCCCGCTCGGCTTCGGTCAATGTGAGCCGTTTCCGGCCCAGCAATATATCAAGCAATGTCATCTTCTTTTCTCCTTTTCAGTCAATGCTTTATCGTCGTCGCAATTGCGATCTCCTTTGGTTTCAGTTGGGTTGGGGAGCCCGAAAAGGCCCGGTTGCAGTTTAGGTGGTGGAGGTTCGACGCCTTGCCCTGTCCCGCTTCAGGCGAACCTGTGAGGGGTGCTGGGCCCGAGAGCATCTGACGGGACATGGAGCGATCGAAATCTCTCCCCTCCGGCCAAAGCCCGGGTGCAACACCGTCCCGCAAGCCGGCCATGAACCGGGGCGTCTGGCATCGTTGGTCACGTGGGTCTGGCGATCCCCGGGTCCGAACCAAGCCGCGCGCAGGCAGGCCCCGAACCTCCGAATTGATATTTTCAATCGCTTTGCAGGCGATGGGGAGTCGAACCCCAGGTGTCTCCACCTTTACCAAGAGATGGCAGGAATCGAACCTGCTACACCTAGATTAAAAGTCTAGTGCTCTAACCAAATGAGCTACATCATTAGCGTATTTTAAACGCTTCCCTCACAACCGTTGCGGCCTTGGCATACATCTGCAGCAGCGCCGCAATGCACCGGGGCAATGATCACCTGCACCCGCTAAGGTCCGGTCCGATGGATCGGGAGGCAGGGTGTAATCGGGATGTGGGGATTCGAGCGACCGCCAAAATTCGCGGGCCGCCGAGCTGTGACCACCACGCAACAATATGTCTCACTCACGCAACAAATGAAAAGGCCAAACCGCTTCGGCATTTGTCAGGCAGGCGATCTTACACCTCAGATCTTTCTGAACCTTGCTGAAATGCTTTGAAATACTTCGGTTTTCAACTTTCCATACAGGTTTGCCGCAATTTAGTTGGCTCAAAACCCAGCTCAAATCGCGTGTGCCAGATACCCACAAGAGGTGCGCGAAGGTGGCCCAGACGGGAACGCATAGGTCCGTTCGAGCGCCCAACCACTTGTCTCAAGAAAGCCTTCAACCTGGTCCGGTTTGTAAGATTTGTGCCGCCATTGCAGCCAGATGATTGCGTTACACCAGTGCGGCTTGGAGGCCACCAACCAAAGTTGCCCTCCTTTCCGTACGAGGTCACGCATCGCACGGAGGCTCTCGGTCGGATCGACCGAATGCTCAATTACATGTGCAGCAAGCAAGACATCGAAACTGGCGGCTGGCCGGAAACTCTCCAGCGTCGACTGTTCCAACTCAACAGGTACATTCCGGCGCGCCACCACCTCACGCGCCCGACCCAGCATATGGGCAGAGGGATCAAGAAGTGTCATCTTGCGAGAGGCGCGATGGATGGCCAGCCACGCATCAGCCATGGCGCCGGTGCCACAGCCGATATCCAGCACCCGTTGACCGGGAATTGCCTTGCTCGTATCCGAGGACAAGAAGCCCAGATAGGCGTCGTAATAACCCAGCAGCCGCATCTTATCGCCCCATTGGGCCGCGGCACCGTCATATTTCTGGGTCGTGTCAGACAGGGTTGCGGGCATGCTCAAAGTCTTTCACACCCGCAATCTCAAGTGAAGACGTCAATCGCCTTCGTTCATATCCATGCCCAGGGCCTTGGCGACCGTGAAGATATCCTTGTCGCCGCGTCCACACATATTCATGCAAATGATGTGATCCTTCGGCAAATCAGGCGCAATCTTCATCACATGAGCCAGAGCATGGCTTGGTTCCAATGCCGGGATGATGCCCTCCTGTTCACAGCACAACTGGAAGGCTTCCAGAGCTTCCACGTCCGTGATCGAGACATATTTCGCGCGACCGATTTCATGCAGCCACGAGTGCTCGGGGCCTATGCCGGGATAGTCCAACCCAGCTGATATAGAGAACCCTTCAAGGATCTGACCATCATCATCCTGCAACAGGTATGTACGGTTGCCATGCAGCACACCGGGGCGACCGCCCGTCAGAGACGCGCAGTGTTCCATCTTGTTGTTGACCCCCTTGCCTCCGGCTTCGACGCCGATGATGTTGACGTCCTTGTCGTCGAGGAACGGGAAGAACAGACCCATAGCGTTTGAACCGCCGCCAATCGCGGCGATAATGGTGTCTGGCAGGCGACCTTCGGCCTCTTGCATCTGTTCCTTGGCTTCCTTGCCGATAATGGCTTGGAAATCACGCACCATCGCAGGATACGGATGCGGTCCTGCCACCGTCCCGATACAATAAAATGTGTCACGCACGTTTGTGACCCAATCGCGCAGGGCATCGTTCATCGCGTCTTTCAGCGTCCCACGGCCAGAGGTGACCGGGATCACTTCCGCACCCAGAAGTTTCATACGGAAGACGTTTGGGGCCTGACGTTCCACGTCATGCGCTCCCATATACACCACGCATTTCAAACCAAACTTGGCGCAGACAGTGGCCGTTGCCACACCATGCTGACCCGCGCCGGTTTCAGCAATAATACGGCTTTTGCCCATCCGACGCGCCAGGATGATCTGGCCCAGCACGTTGTTGATCTTGTGCGCGCCGGTGTGGTTCAACTCGTCGCGCTTCATGTAAATCTTGGCGCCGCCCAGATGCTCTGTCAGGCGTTCCGCATGATAAAGGGGCGATGGCCGACCCACGTAGTGCTTCCAAAGGAAATCCATCTCGTCCCAGAAGCTCTGATCGGTCTTGGCATGCTCGTATTGCGCTTCCAGATCAAGGATCAGCGGCATCAGCGTCTCAGACACAAAGCGTCCACCGAAATCACCAAACCGGCCGTTTTCATCCGGACCGGTCATGAAGCTGTTCAGCAGGTCATCAGGCATTGGGAACTCCCTCCTATCAGGACGCCATGTCTCCCTAAAAAACGCGGCAAACGCAAGCCCGCGACCACATATCTATTGTGGTCGAATGTCTCAGGTCTGCTGGTCGGAAGTCACACCGAACGGCGCTAGCGGGCAGCGTGGCTCGCCGCACCGAATGCCGCGATCTTCGCCGCATCCTTTACGCCCGGCGCGGATTCGACCCCTGACGAGACGTCGACCTGCGTAGCACCGGTCAGCCGTATTGCTTCTGCAACGTTGTCAGGGTTCAAACCACCGGCCAACATCCACGGTTTCGTCCAATATTTACGCCCCGACAGCAAGGACCAGTCAAAGGTCAGACCATTTCCCCCTGGAAGGTCCGCGTTCTTTGGTGGCTTTGCGTCGACCAGCAACTGGTCCGCGACCTCGCTGTAGATGTCGATCTGCGCGAGGTCCGGCGCGTCAGCCACGCCGATGGCCTTCATAACCGGCAAGCCATATCGTGATCTGATCTCAGACACCCGTTCCGGCGTTTCACCCCCATGAAGCTGGAGCATGTCGAGCGGTACGATATCTGTCAGGTGGTCAAGTTCTGCATCAGTGGCATTCACAACCAGAGCCACCTTTGCGATGCCGTCGGGCACCTCCAGCGCCAGCGCTCGGGCTGCCGACACCTCAAGATGGCGCGGCGATTTAGGGAAAAAGACCAAACCCACATAGGCCGCCCCTGCGGCGACACTGGCGGCAACGTCTTCAGAACAGCCAAGGCCGCAGATTTTAACACGGGATGTCATGAAACTGTCTTAGCGCGCGAGGCTCGGGTCGTCGAGCAGTGCCAAGACATCATCCTCGCCGCCGGGGGCCTGCGACTTGAGACCTTTGACCTGGCGCTCAAGCTTTTCACGTTCACGCTTCTCGGTGCGGGCTTCGACGCGATGCTTGTGCTCGCGGAAGTATTCCCAAACGAAGCCGATCAATAGTCCGGCGACCAAACCCCCGAAGATCACCACAAACAACGGCAAGCTATAGGTCAGGGGTTGCCCGACATAGGCAGCGATCTCTTCGGGAAGAAGCTTAAGCTGCACTGATGTCCGGTTCGCCAGCGCCACCAGAATAAGGCAGATGCCCACGATCGCCAGAAAAGCATATCTGAGGTAGCGCATGGCAGCGTTATCCTTCGTGCCCGTTCAGCCGGTCGCGCAACAGCTTTCCCGTCTTGAAAAAGGGTACATGTTTCTCTTCGACCTGAACGGCTTCGCCCGTACGCGGGTTCCGTCCGGTCCGCGCATCACGTTTCTTGACAGAAAATGCGCCAAAGCCACGAAGCTCTACCCGGTTGCCCGACGCGATGGCCTCGATGATCTCGTCAAAGATTGTGTTCACGATTCGCTCGACATCTCGCTGGTACAAATGAGGGTTATCATCGGCGATCTTCTGGATCAGCTCCGAGCGTATCATATTAATCCTCCCCAGGATTTGGCGGCATGGCGATAATTCTTTTCAACGGACTATGGCCAGATTCTTGCGTCTTTGGAAGGGGATAGCTTAGCCTATCCCCTGAAATTTAGCAGCAATACGCGCGATTTTTTCCAATTGGTACGGATTTCCGCCAACGCCTTCCTCAATATCGCGACCGAGAGCCCGCGTGGATCACTGGGGCGTGATCAACGATTCGCAGCCATGCTGCAGCGCCACGAATTTGCTCGACAGACATCGTTTCACTGCTTGATCTGCGGCATCTCGCAGCACTTTAAGCCACCAATCCCGACCAAAGGAGCCACCAGCGGCCCGGACCACGGACTGCCCTGTTTGGACGGCGCTATTCGCGCTTACCCTGCACCACACGGTCGAGGATCATGGCGCAGAACAGGATGGCGAAACCCGCAAGGATCCCCTGTCCCACCGACGCATATTGCAGCGCTTCCAAGACGTCCTCACCCAGCCCCTTCGCGCCAATGAGCGAGGCAACCACAACCATCGCCAGGCTGAGCATGATGGTCTGGTTCACTCCGGCAAGGATGGAAGGCGCCGCCAAAGGCAAGTCAACCTTGGTCAGCAGGTACCATTTGGATGCACCATAGGCGATGGCTGCTTCACGAATGGATTCAGGAACCCCACGCATCCCCAGCACAGTCAGGCGCACCACCGGCGTGCCGCCGAAAATCATCGTCGTTACAACCGCGGCAGGCTTGCCTGTGCCGAAAAATGCGATGACCGGGATCATGAAGACGAAGGCTGGCATGGTTTGCATGAAATCCATGATCGGGCGAACGACAGCATAGAAACGAGGACGCCGTGCGCAGAACAACCCGACAGGAATGCCGATTGCGATGGATATACATGCAGCTGTCCCGAGCAAGGCCAATGTGGTCATCGCCTTTTCCCAGAAACCAAGGAAGCCCATATAAGCAAGGAATGCCGCCGCGAATATTGCCGCGCGGCTTCCCGCAGAAAGCCAGGTCAACAGGATGATGAAGCTGGCGATAACGGGCCAGGGCGTATCGACAAACAAGACCTCGAGCGCGTCGAGTACGGTGCGGATACCAAAGGTGATCAACTGAAAGAACCACTCTCCCGTCTCAATGATAAAGGCAAAGAACGCCTCTACCCGGTCGATTGCGCCCAGCCGTATACCGGGGTCGGTGGGGAAATCCGCAAGCCAAGTGACAGCCCCGGGGAACGCGTAATGAATGACGCAGGTGGCCACGACAAGCGCCGAAAAAATCGCGGCAATCGCCGTTCTGAACGGATTGAGCCCTGAACTGATCGTCGGTTCCGACAGCCAGTCCGAAAACCGTTTTTCCAAGGCGCTATTGGCCACAACGCCTGCGATAGCTTTAACCACCAGAAGCGCCCCCACACCGACCAATGCCACCCAAATGGCACCGGCCTCGGCCTGAGCGACCTCCAGTTGGATATTTCCTATGGCCTCTTCGAGCGACGCTATAGTGCGCTCAAAGACATCAACATTATCGGCGTTCTTTTCCTTCGCAGCTTCAAGTTGCTCGCGCCGAAAGGCCAAAGTTCCTTCGATTTGCTCAATGCGCTCGCGCCCACTGGCACCGAGATCGCCAAACACGCCGCGCCCTAGTTGAATGTACGCAAAGGCTTCAAGGATAACGAATGCCAGCGCCCAGTTCCAGAGGCCACGCATCCCGTACCAGATTGGCCCCAAAAGCGCGGCCACCCAGTTAAACGTCCACGTGAATTTGGCACTGGCCCCGATTTTCTGAAACTGCTGACGATAGTAACCGGGACTGGTTGTTACAAAATCCGCGAGAAGCTCATCTTTGGTTTTATCGGTCATGGCTCAGGAGGTCTCCGTTCCTTCGATCACCGTGCGCAACAAGTCAGCGCGTGTGATTGCTCCGATACGCTCGCCAGCGGTGTTTGTAATTGCGGCGGGATGATCGGTGGAAATTGCGGCGGTGATCAGATCGCCCAAATGTGCGTCTTCGGGAAATTCCTGCGCTTGTGCGGCCAAAGCCCCGTGTGTCGCTTCGAATTCTGCAAGCGGCTGCATCACGGCATGCGCACGCACGACCTTCAGGCGCGATATTCCCGCTACGAAGTCGGCCACGTAATCATCTGCCGGGTTCATCACGATCTCTTCGGGTGTGCCAATCTGGATCACCATGCCATCACGCATGATCGCAATCCGATCCCCGATGCGCACAGCCTCATCCAGATCATGGGTGATGAAGACAGTTGTCTTTTTCATATTCGCCGCCAGCCCCATGAACTCCCCTTGGAGTTGACGGCGGATCAGCGGATCGAGCGCCGAGAAAGGCTCATCCATCAATAGAATTTCAGGATCAGCCGCCAGAGCGCGGGCCAACCCCACGCGCTGTTGCATCCCGCCCGACAGCTCATGGGCGAATTTATTACCCCAGCCGGTCAAATCGACCATCTCGATGGTGCGTTCGGCGATTTCCATCCGTTGGTTCTTGGAGACACCCCGAATTTCCAGAGGCAAGGCAACATTATCGAGGACCGAGCGATGCGGCATCAGCGCAAAGTTCTGGAATACCATCGCGATATGTTCATTGCGGTAACGTCTGAGGGCATCAGGGGCCATCGCCATGATATCTTGGCCATTGACCGTAATCGTCCCCGCTGTTGGCTCAAGCAGGCGGTTGATGTGGCGCACCAAGGTAGATTTGCCCGACCCCGATAGGCCCATGACGCAAAAGATCTCACCCGGTTTGATCGACATGGTGGCGTCCGCGACACCCACTACGCAATTGTACTTCTCCAGCACCTGCTTCTTGCTGATGCCATTGGCGCGCACGTCTTCAATGGCTTCCGGCGCGCGCCGCCCGAAGATTTTCCAGACATTCGATATCTCAATGGCGAAGTCTTGCGTCACAGCACCGCCCCCGTCGGTTGATGGCACCGCGCTTGCGCGCGATGCCTGAGTATTTGCGGATTACAGCCCGAGCCAGCCATCCACGCGTTCGGAATTCGCCGCGACCCAGTCGCGGGCAACATCCGCCGCATCTTTTCCACCTTCAATCTGGAAAGCGAAGTCAGACACAGTCTCTCCGTCAAGCTGGATATTCGCCAGCAACTCAGAAATCGCGGGCGCACGCTCTGACAGCGTAGCGGAATAGGCAATCTGCACGTTTTTCAGCGCGTCTTCTGTCATGACCTTGGACTTCTCGAACCAGTCAGGATCATCGGATGGCTGCAAAGCAATATATTGCTCCGGATCGAACGGAGGTTCGGACAGCCGAACGATATCGTGCTGGAACCAGATCGCATGGGGCGAGTAGCAATAGAAGGCATAGCCGATCTCTTTGCGGATGCTGTCGCCTACGGTCGCCGTCATCACTGCCTGATCCGCACGGATCGGCTCCATGAAAGGCATCAGGCCGTAGTCGCGAACCTTCACTTCGTTCACATTGGCCGATGCCCAACCCGGTGCGCCGATCCAGATTTCACCCTTGCCGTTGCCATCGCTGTCCATCAATGCGGCAATCTCAGGCCGCGCGAGATCGAAGATCGATGTCACGTTGTTGGCCTCGGAGAAGGCCCGGCTTACGCAAAAGCTTTGCTTACCTTCATATGAATTTTCCGACAGCAGAACGGTGCCTTCGCCCTCGACATATTTGTCCGTGAAGCTCTGTTGGTTCGGCAACCAGACATCCGGATGCACATCAATATCGCCTTTGCCCTGAGACATGGCCTGAAAGATACTTGCGTTGTTGCCCGGCACCAGATTTGCCTCGCCCCCCATGCGGGTTTCGACGATCTCCGCGATCAGATGCGCGATGGCTTGCGCACCCGTCCAGGCTGGCGCGCCGATATTGACGTTCTCGGCCGAAGCGCCCCCCGCCAAAGTCACCGCGAATACGCTTGATAACAGTAGTTTTCTCATTTGGTTCTCCAGTGTTGGTTGTCGCACCGCCGGTTTGGCGCAATCAGTTTTTTAGACATTTTCCGGCAGAAAATTCTCCACAATTGCATTGAATATCTCGGGTTGTTCCATGTGAGCGTTGTGACCGCAGCCGGGCAGCACACCCAGATGGCTTCCCTTGATCCCACGCCAAAGCGCCTCGGGTTGCGGCCATCCATAGGATTGATCTCCATCCCCCCAGATCACCAGCGTCGGTCGCTTGATGTCGGCCAGAGATCCTCGCCCATCCCAGCGCTCCATCGCCGTCAGGCCAGCCAATGCGGTCTCCAAACTGACATCCCGGCCCAACTGGACGCAGATCGGATAACCCTTGGCTTTCGCCCCTTTGGCGAACCAAGTGGCAGCAATACGCTTGGCGGTGGCGGGCAAACCCTCGGTCCGCACCCTCTGGCGCGACGTCTCAAGAGTTTCAAACCGATCCGGCATTACGCCTTGGGGACCAGTGCCATAGCACACGAGTCGGTCAATCCGATCCGGTGCTTGCGACGCCATTTCTTGCGCGATCATGCCGCCCATTGAATGTCCGACCAAATGGAACCGGTCGACCCCGATATGGCTGAGGAAGGCCAACACCTGCTGAGCGTGGCCTTCGATGCTCTCGGAGGACTGTTGTTTGGTGTTGCCGCCGTAGCCTGCCAGCTCCGGGACGATCACATCGAATTTCTTGCTGAACGTCGCGAGCTGCTCATCCCAAAGCGCAGCACCGCCCAAATACCCATGCAGCAGAACCAGTGGAAACCCCTTGCCCTGTCGCTTGTAGGTCAGGCCGTGATCGGCTGAGAGATCGGTTGGAATGTTCAAGCGCGCTGCTGCTTGGTGAACAGATGCTCATAGGCTGGAAGCGCCGCGGCACCGCCCGTGTGCACAAACACCACGTTCTCGCCCTTCTTGAGGACACCCTGGTTTATCAGCCCGATCATGCCCGCCATGCCTTTGCCGGAATAGACGGGATCAAGAAATATGCCCTCTTCGGCGGCCAGCATCGAAATTGCATCAACCATGCTATCGGTCGGCTGGCCATAACCCGGCCCGACATACTCGTCATAGGCCTCAACCGTCTCAACGGGCAGTTCGCCTCGTGCGCCAATCATGTCTGCTGTCGCAACAGCCAGCTTGTGAACATTGGCGATCTGCGCATCGCGTTTGGCGCGGACGGAAATGCCGATCACATCAATTGGCGTGCTCATCGCGAAAAGGCCGGCCAAAATACCCGCCTGCGTCCCGGCACTCCCCGTTGCGTGGACGATCTTGTCGATTTTCAGACCAGAGGTATCCGCCTGATAGACCAACTCTTGCGCGGCGTGCACATAGCCCAACGCACCAATCGTGTTCGAGCCACCTCCGGGAATGAAATAGGGATTACGACCCTTTTCCCGCAAAGCCTCGGTCAACGCCAACGCCTCTGCGTTCATGTCCACGCCATCGGGGCGAAACTCATAATGGCATTTCAACAGGTCATCGAAGAGGACGTTTCCGCCTGTTTCATAGCCATCGCCCATATTACCGACGCGACGCTCAAGCAGCGCATGACACGTCATACCCACCTTGCGCGCCGCCGCTGCTGTTTGGCGCACATGGTTGGACTGGGTCGCACCTTGCGTGACCAAGGTGTCAGCGCCCTGCGCAATTGCCTCGGCCACCAAAAATTCCAGCTTGCGGGTTTTGTTGCCGCCTGTTGCCAAACCCGTGCAATCATCGCGTTTGATATAGATATTCGGCCCGCCCAAGGCGCGCGTCAGATTTTCAAGCTTTTCAAGCGGTGTCGGAAAGTGCCCAAGAGCGATGCGAGGGAAGCGGGCAAGGTGCATGGGCAAATCTCCGGGAGCGTTCAGGCGACATGCCCGACTCGTTGCTCAAGGCTAGGCGTGAAACCCGCTACGGCGCCAATTCAAACATTTCATTGCGTTATTCCGATTTTGCATAAGCTTATTTTTTCACCTATCTTCAATGGGAAAGGCGCTTGTATGGATCTAAATTGGCTCAGAGATTTCGTCTGTCTGGGGCGCACGCTTAGTTTCACGCGTGCGGCAGAAGAGCGAAACATCACCCAGTCGGCCTTCAGTCGCCGGATCAAGTCCCTGGAAAACTGGATTGGTGTCGCGCTCATTGATCGGGCGACATTCCCGGTTCAGTTGTCCCCCGCCGGAAAGCAATTCCTGCCTGTCGCCAAGGATACCATTGCCAACCTGATCGATACGCGCGAGGCAATTCGCGATCAGGATCAGGGTGACAAAACCTTTCAGCGCTTTGCCGTTCTTCACACGATCTCGGTCAATTACCTCACCGCACGGTTGGAAAAGCTGGAAGCCGAAATAGACGACCTGAAGGCCCGCGTGATCTCTGACAGCTTGAGCACCTGCTGTCAGCTTCTGGCCGAAGGCGGCTGCGATTTCTTGTTGTGTTACCGACACGCCGGGGTCGCCCTGATTTTGGATGAAAGCCAGTTCGATCGAAAAGACATCGGATCAGAAAAGCTGATCCCGGTGGCTGAATGCGACGCAGTGCACCGTAATAGCTGGTCACTTCCGGGCACATCTGACGCCCCCCTTCCCTATCTCGCTTATGAAAGAACATCGTTCCTTGGCGCTGTGGTCGATCAAACCTTGAGCAAGCAACCCGTTCATCTGAGCACGCGTTATGTCGATGGTCTGGTGGAAGCGATCAAGCGCAGGGTTCTCTCCGGCAGCGGTATCGCCTGGCTGCCGCAATCCGCAATCAGATTTGAACTGGAAAACGGTAAGCTGGTACGCTTGGGCGGCCCAGAATTCGAAACTTCGATGGATTTGTCCGTGTTCTGCTCTCCTGCCAGACTGGATGCACAGGGTCTGAAGGTCTGGAACAGCTTCGATCTTCAGGCCGGCCCGCTGAGCCACTAGAAGCTATAGCCCAAATACAAAACGGCCCCCCGCCAAAGCGGGAGGCCGTTTCAAATTCATTTCGACAGGTTTTAGTCGTCGTCGCTTTTCAGAGCTGCGCCGAGGATATCGCCCAAGGATGCACCTGAGTCAGAGGAGCCATACTGTTCGACGGCCTCTTTCTCTTCCGCAATCTCGCGCGCCTTGATCGACAGACCCAGACGACGTGTCTTCGCGTCCACGTTGGTCACGCGTACGTCAACCTTGTCGCCGACGCCGAAACGCTCAGGGCGTTGCTCGGCACGGTCACGGCTCAGGTCGGAGCGGCGGATGAAGGATTTCGCACCTTCATACTCAACCTCGATACCGCCATCTTCGATCGCCGTAACTTCCACGGTTATGATCGAGCCGCGCTTAACGCCTTCGGTTGCCGTGTCAAACGAGCCGTCCAGTGCTTTGATTGAAAGCGAGATACGCTCTTTTTCAACATCAACTTCGGTGACCACGGCTTTGACCATGTCGCCTTTGCGGAAGTCGCCCAGCGCATCTTCGCCGCGACCGTCCCACGTGATGTCGGACAAGTGCACCATGCCGTCGATGTCGTTGTCGAGGCCAACAAACAGACCGAATTCGGTGATGTTCTTGACTTCGCCTTCGATCTCTTGCCCGACCGGGTTGTTCTCGGCAAACACTTCCCATGGATTGCGCTGTGTCTGTTTCAGACCCAGAGAAACGCGGCGCTTGGCGCTGTCGATTTCCAGAACCATGACGTCGACTTCCTGAGAGGTCGAAACGATCTTGCCAGGGTGCACGTTTTTCTTGGTCCAGGACATCTCGGAGACGTGGACCAGACCTTCAACACCGGCTTCCAGCTCAACGAATGCACCGTAATCGGTGATGTTGGTGACTGTACCCTTGTGCACCGAATCCAGTGTGTACTTGGCTTCAACAGCATCCCAAGGATCATCTTGCAGTTGCTTCATGCCAAGGGAGATGCGGTGGGTTTCTTTGTTGATCTTGATAACCTGAACCTTGACGGTCTCGCCAATGGACAGGATCTCACGCGGATCGTTAACACGACGCCACGCCATATCGGTGACGTGCAGCAGCCCGTCTACACCGCCAAGGTCAACGAAGGCACCGTATTCGGTGATGTTCTTGACCACACCATCAACCGCATCGCCTTCGGCCAGATTGCCGATAACTTCTGCGCGCTGTTCGGCGCGGGATTCTTCGAGAATGGCGCGACGCGATACAACGATGTTGCCCCGGCGACGGTCCATTTTCAAAATCTGGAAGGGTTGCTTCATGCCCATCAGCGGACCTGCGTCACGCACTGGGCGAACATCAACCTGCGAGCCGGGAAGGAACGCAACCGCGCCGCCCAGATCAACAGTAAAGCCGCCTTTGACGCGACCAAAGATTGCGCCTTCAACGCGCTCTTCGTCAGCATAGGCTTTTTCGAGACGATCCCAGGCTTCCTCGCGGCGCGCTTTGTCGCGGCTGATGGAAGCTTCACCGCGGGCGTTTTCGACGCGGTCCAGATAGACCTCGACTTCATCACCGACGTTGATTTCAGGGGCTTCACCTGGATTTGCGAATTCTTTGAGTTCGACACGGCCTTCCATCTTGTAGCCGATGTCGATGATGGCTTGGCCCGCTTCCACAGCGATGACCTTGCCTTTGACGACAGACCCTTCATCGGGTGTGTCCATTTCGAAGCTTTCGTTCAGGAGGGCTTCGAATTCCTCCATAGATGCGTTTTGAGCCATGTGGTCTCAGTTTCCTTTACAAGTCATTTTTTCGGGCCGTGCGGTTGTCTCCGCCGGTCTTGGTGTGAATTGGTCTGACAAGCCATTTCCAAAACAAAGAGGGCCGGAAGTTCCGACCCTGCTCGCCTTGCAACTGTTCTCGTCGCTTAGACAGGCGCGCGTATAGCGCGATGGACCAAGCTGCGCAAGCCTTTGCAGATCGTCAGTTGATTTTGAAGGCCGCCCTTGAAATTCTGCCTCAAATGAGACACATATGTCTCATGATTCGTATTCGACCCACAACTTACGACGCCATTCTTGAAGCAGGCTTCCACGTCCTTGGCGGCAATCCCGGTGCATCAATGGCCGATGTCGCCAATGCCGCTGGCGTTGGCCGGGCCACGCTGCATCGCCACTTCCGAACCCGCGAAGATCTGATGTCCGTCTTGGCCATCGCCGCCATGAAAGACCTCTCAGAGGCCGCGGACGCTGCCACAGCAGAAGCTGAAAGCTATACCGAAGCGCTACGCCTCGCGCTGGAAGCCGTTATTCCACTGGCCAACCGACAGGTCTTTCTGACCCTTGAGGCCGCTGCGCGCGATCCTGCTGTGGCCGCGGCTTACGAAAAAGACCGCACCGAAACATTCAACGCCTTTGAGCAGGCAAAGGCCGAGGGAAGTTTCGCCAAAGACATCCCGACGGAATGGCTGTTCCAAAGCTACGACGCCCTGACCTACGCCGCCTGGGAGATGGTCTCTTCCGGCGAAGCCACCCCGAAACAAGCCGCCGCATTTGCTTGGCGCACACTGACATCTGGACTTTCTGGAGCCACAAATGACACCTGAACTCATTGAATCCCTGACCGAACAGGTCGACATCGTCTTTTTTCTGATCGGTATCGCAATTTTCGCAATCGAACTTCTGGAAGCCTTCTTCAAAGGCAATCTGAAGGGTCGCAAGATCGGAGAGATGCTCGCCAGCGCCTCAACCCAGATCCCCTATCTTTTGCTCCAGGCAACACTGATGACGGGCGCATACTCGATCTTCTATATCATCTCCTACGCCGTGATCCCGTGGCAGATACCGATCACATGGTGGAGCATGATCCTTGTCGTCGTGATTGCTGATCTGACCTACTACTGGGAACATCGGATCGCACATCAGGTGCGCCTTTTGTGGACCCAGCACGCGGTCCACCATTCCTCCCGCGACTACAACATCATTACCGGCATCCGCTTCGGACCGCTGGAGGGCGTCTGGTCGCTCATCGCCCATATTCCCATGGCGCTGATGGGCTTTCCCCCGGAGCTTGTTTTCTTCGGCATTATCTCGGTCCTCGCCTACCAAACCTGGATACATACCGAGACCATCGGCAAGCTGGGCCCGCTCGAAGCCGTCCTCAACACGCCGTCGCATCATCGCGTCCATCACGGCTCCGATGAAAAATATCTCGATAAGAATTATGGCGGCATCCTCATTATCTGGGACCGGATGTTCGGCACTTATCAGGTCGAGGAAGAAACCCCGCGTTACGGCCTGAAACGCGACTTCGACAGCCGCAATCCAATCAAGGTCTGGTTCTCGGAACTGCCGCAACTGGCCCGCGATCTCGCCTCAGCCAAATCTCTGTCAGAAATCTGGGGGTTTCTGTTCAAGCACCCGGGCTGGACGCCACCAAACCGCTAGCTTCCCATGTTTAAAAATATCCTCGAGGAGGGCTGGAGGGGCAGACAGCCCTCCAGCCGGGTCGCTCATGGCGCAGCCATGGCGACACCCCTGCTCTAACCCAACTCCGAGATTGGATAAACATGCACCAGATAGAGGTAGAAAAACGCAAGGCTCAAAACCAGTATGATCACTCCCAGAACAGGAGAAGACAGCTTTAAGCCCTCTTTGGAGGCTTCGATAGAGGTGATCCCAACCTCCCCGCCACGGCTTGCATGAAACTGCATCCACGAGAAATAGAGGCCGATGGCGACAATTCCGATAACAACGTAAAAGATGATGATCGACGAGACATATTGCCATTGAAAAACCTTCTTGCGATGGGCCAGCCCCGTGGTCAGGTTTTCGTAATACCCTAGCGCATAGGCATCGATTGCGGCCTGCGTTTTCTCTGAGGCTTGATATCCCGCTGGCAAAGCGGGCGCTCCGCCGGGCGGGTTACTGCTGGGCGAGGCTGCAGATGCGTCCGCTTCGGCATCATCCCCAAAGAGCGTCCGGATCTCCCCCAGGCGAGAGCTCTCTGGTTCTACCTGAACCTGTGCATGGGCCAACCCGACCGCCAGACACAGCGCCCATACCGACATAACAAGAGCGCGCATCGTCTATTCTCCCGTCAGGTGTTGAATGACGCTGAGATGGGACAGCATGCGCTCTGGATAAGGCTCATGACTGAACAAGTCGCGATAAGGCAAACGATCTGGTGGCGGTAAAAGCTGGTCGATGATCGTCAACAGATCGTTTTCGACGGTGCCGCCCCACTCGGACATATTGGCAGGCAAGGGCGGCACGGGCGCCCCCGGAATCTGGATCGCCGTCGCCATGTCGACAGTGCCATTCGGGTAGTCCGTTCCAAAACTACCGCCGGATATGCTTTGCCAGACAATCCGGCCATCACCATAAACCGTCTCCATTCGACCATTGCGCACGCGGCGCTCCACCACGTCATCGGGACCGGGCGGCGGAGTGCCAATTGGCACAGGCACCAGTCCCGGCATGAAATCCGCAATGCGTTGCTGGTAGCGGGTTTGCAGGCAGCGCTCGCTGCGCCCACAGGTGTTCCGCCAATCCAACCACGTCAGTTGTTCAGCCCGCAGCCTGCGCTGGCGTGGCGCGTTCAGACTGGCAAATCGCTCCCGAAACAGCGCCGCCATGCGCCGGTCCAGTGCAGAAACGGTCGGACTGTCACAGATCGCGCGTTCCGTCGCATTGAGTTGACCCGAACATCGAAAACTTGGCTGAGCCACAGCCGGGATCGCAAATAGCAGAAATAAAATCGAAACAAGGAGCTTCATAACACTCTCCATCTTTAACAAAACAGCCGCAAAACCGGCTCACTTCAAACAATGGTTCAAGCCTATCACAGGGCGTTGCATTGACCAAACACCAACGAACGCAACCATCAGACTTGCTTAACCTCTGGCGGGTATTCCCCGTCGGCGGATCCGCTTGCGGGGGGACGATCAAACGCCCCTGCATCTCAAGGCACATGGTTTCCCCTGTTGGGGATGGCACCACGCAGCACTTTTGGAGGGTAACGTCTCCGCCAAGGCTCAGGGCACTCCTGGGCTAAACCGCTTGCCGTTCAGCGGCGCCGCTTTCTTAACACCAATTTCCTTTGCGAACCCCAAGACACCCGCAAACTTGAAACAGAGCAACTCACAAACGGATCGCCAGTCGGCGGAGCGTGCGTTTTGGTGCGCACAGCAGGGCGGACACTAGCGTTTGAGTGCGGCAAACATCATTTTCAGGCGTGCAATGAAGCCTCTGAAAGACTGTTCAGCCTCAATGGTTGGTTTTTCCGCAGGTTTCCTGCTCCAGTCCAGTGAGGGTTCATCGGGTTCTTCTGGCGTATTCATCTGGCCAGGGCCTCACGCACGTGACCAATCGCTTTCGCAACTGCTGTGCCGATATCCATTTCACTGGTATCGATGGTAATCGCATCCGACGCGGCTTTCATTGGCGCCGTCTCGCGCTGCGCGTCACGTGTGTCGCGGGCCACGACATCGTCGAGCACACCGGCGCGCGTGACATCCATTCCCTTTCCCGACAGCTCAAGGAACCGCCGCTCGGCGCGCACTTCAGGCGACGCTGTGACGAACAATTTGACCTCTGCCAGAGGGCAAATCACGGTACCAATATCGCGCCCATCCAGAACAGCACCCCCGTCCCGACGCGCGAAGTCTTTTTGAAATTCAGTGAGCGCTGCTCTAACCTCGCTCTGCGCCGCAATCTGAGAGGCCATTTGAGCAACCTCGGGCGTGCGCAGATCGTCACGTCGCAAATCGGCAGGTCGCAGATCTCGCGCCGCTTCAATTGCATCTTCTCCCTCAAGAACCCGCGCCGCCGTTGCCCGGTAGATCAAGCCGGTATCAAGATGTGCAAAACCAAAGGCCTCTGCCACCTGTTCGGAGATCGTCCCTTTCCCAGCCGCAGCAGGGCCGTCGATGGCAACCGTAAAGTTCATGACACTTGCGTTGTCAGGGCAGGATCGTCCTGCGCCGCGCATGGCAGCCCGTCGGTCAGCTCGTAATAGTCGCCTTTGTCTGCGCAGAAGATATGACCGATGATTTCCAGATTGGTCGCCCCATCCAGTGTGCCGGCGAAAATCGACAGATGCGTTCCGGGTCCATCCCAAAACAGGTTCGAGCCGCATGTGCCACAAAACCCACGACGCGCTGAGGGGGATGACGCATACCACGCAACTTCACCCGAGATCGTTACATCCTCGCGCGCAGCCGAGGTTGCGGCCACATGATGGCCACTGGTCTTGCGGCACTGTGTGCAATGGCAGGCGACGACAGGGCGCAAGTCGCCAGAGACTGAATATGTGACCTGCCCGCACAGGCAACCGCCGCTGTGTTTCATCGCAAACCTCCTCGTCGCCAGCCAGTGAACAGGGCCAGAGCGGCGATAGCAAGGGCCGCGAATTTGACTTGGGTATACAATGCTGCCTGATCGGCCTGCATACTATCAAGCGCCTCGGGATGGGCGGACAGAAGCGATAGAAGCTTCGTGTTTTCGGCAATATCAAACCCGAAATAAGCGAGCCCCGCCAATCCTGCGATCCAGCCAAACCACCTCGTATTCAACAACCAGGCAAGTCTGCAGATCAGCGCGGTCAGGGCGGTCAAAAACGTATAATCCAATATCAGATAGGTCTCGCGATATAGCTCAAGACCCGCAACACCCAACGCTCTGCTATATGTCTGGACGGCGTCGAGGTCGTAGCCTTCGAACCGCAAATCCATCAGCTTCAGCCCGCCGGTGATCCCGCCCAACCGAATGAAAGCCACGTAGGCAACTGCGAGATAGAGCACGCCCACCACAATCGCGAGGCGCTTGAGCAATGCAGGCGCGGTCACTCGGCGTCCCGCGTGAGTGTCGCGCCAAGCCCGCCCATCAGATCCTCGAAGATCGGGAACGACGTCGCAATAGGGCCGCCATCGTCAACCGAAACGGGTTTTTGCGCTGCCATTCCGAGGCACAGGAAGGACATCGCGATCCGATGGTCGAGATGGCTTGCGCAAGTGGCGCCGCCGGGCACCTGACCGGCGCCCAAGCCATGAACAATAAAGGTATCTTCGTCTTCCTCGATGGTCACGCCGCAGGCTTCAAGCCCCCGCGCCATCGCATCGATCCGATCACTTTCCTTCACGCGTAACTCTTTCACCCCGCGCATCACCGTCTTTCCGCTCGAACAGGCGGCCACCACCGAAAGGATCGGGTACTCATCAATCATGCTCGCCGCACGCTCAGGCGGAACCTCGATGCCTTGCATATTGTCAGAGAAGCGCGCTCTGAGGTCCGCAACCGGTTCTCCTCCCTCGATACGCTCATTTTCGAATGTCAGATCGGCACCCATTTCCTGCAACGTGATGAACAAACCTGCACGGGTCGGGTTCAGACCAATCCCCGGCACCAGAACGTCAGACCCTTCAACAATCAGTCCGGCACAAACCGGAAAGGCGGCAGAGGATGGATCGCGCGGGACAGTGATCTCCTGAGGGGTCAGTTCAGGTTGTCCGGTCAGTGTGATGACCCGCCCGTCCCCAGTCTCTTCAATCGAAAGCTCCGCGCCAAACCCGCGCAACATACGCTCCGTATGGTCCCGCGTCGCCTCAGCTTCGATGACCACGGTCTGCCCCGGCGCGTTCAGTCCAGCCAGCAGAACCGCAGATTTCACCTGGGCCGACGGCATGGGCACGGTGTAACGCACTGGTATTGGATCGGCGGCACCCACGATAGTCATGGGCAAACGCCCCCCCTGCCGACCATAGGATTGCGCCCCGAACAGAGCCAACGGCTCAGTCACGCGGCCCATCGGGCGCCCATTGAGCGAGGCATCCCCGGTAAATGTCGCGGTAATTGGAGAGGTCGCCATAGCGCCCATGATCAGACGCACACCGGTACCTGAGTTGCCGCAATCAATGACCTGTTGAGGTTCCGCAAAGCCACCGACCCCAACACCATGCACCGACCAAGAGCCACCACCATGACCAATCACTTCGGCGCCGAACGCCTGCATCGCTCGCCCGGTATCAAGCACGTCCTGCCCTTCAAGCAAGCCGGTGACACGGGTCTCCCCGACGCTCAATGCCCCAAGTATCAGGGAACGATGAGAGATCGACTTGTCACCCGGGACATTCGCATCACCGGTTAATGCGCCACCCTTGCGCGCGGTCATCGGAATTTTTGGACCATGGCTCGACATAGCGCTCTCCCTCATCTGCGCGACCCTCTAAGCACAGGTGTCAGGAAGGGTCCATATCTCCGGCCATTGTTCCCGAAATACTGTGGGTGTGCCTCGAAGGACTAGAGCCGGCGAAAGGTCAGGTAATGCGGGGTCCGACCTTCTCGCAGTGCCTTTTGTTCATACCGTGTGGAAAACCAGTCATCCCAAGGGGTGTGCCAGTCTTCGGGATCCGGCGTCAGACACTCAAAACCTGCTGGCGGGACCTCTTCCATGGTTTGGCGCACATAATCTTCGATATCTGTTGCGACCCGAAACTCTGCGCCTTCCTGCAGGGTCTGATGAAGCGGTCCCAAATGTTCAGGTGTGACGAAGCGCCTGCGATGATGTCGCGCCTTTGGCCATGGATCCGGATAAAGAAGGAAAGCTTTTGCGATCGAGCTATCCGGAAGCACATCAAACAAGTCGCGCGCGTCACCGGCATGGATCGCAATGTTTTGCACATTCTCCCGCCGGATTTTTCCCAAAAGAGCTGCGACACCGTTGATATAAGGCTCGCACCCAATGAACGCCTTGTCAGGGTTTGCCAACGCCTGATGCACCAGATGTTCACCGGAGCCAAACCCAACTTCGAGCCAGACGGGCTTTGCTCCAAAGTGTTCTTGCAGGTCGAGCAAGTGTCGATCGGGGTTTTCTTCATGAGTAACCCCGGCCAGACGCGTGACAGGCAAGAGTTCGTCGATATCACGCTGCTGCGCCGGATGAAGCGCCTTGCCCTTCATTCGTCCATAGAAATTCCGCCATGGGCGTTTTGTTGATGTCTCGGTCATAGCACGCCATCTATCGGTCACGGCGCGGCCGCTCAAGCCACAAACAGGTCTCGATGTGCCCGGCAATGGGCGACCAGAATTTCCCGAAAGACTTTCAGTTTCCCGGACGGCCAGACGTCCGCATGCCCAACCACCCAGATATCAGGATAAGGCTGCGGCGGCAGGACCGGAACCTGAACCAGACCCGGCGTGGACCGACCGAGAAACATCGGCATACGAACGATGCCAAGACCTGCCTGAGCCGCGCCGATCATCGCCACCATGTCATCGAAACGCAGACGCACGCGCATGTTCGTGTATTCGGGATCGCAGCCCACCGGAACATCCGGATAGGACTCGTAGACAATCCAGTCGATGCGCTCTTGCGGTGCGTTCTTGATCCGCTCAGCCCAGCTCGGCGTCGCAAAGCTTGCGCTGTCCTGACGGCACAATCGAAGTCCAGTCAGGGTATCACCCGGGTTGCGACTGATACGGATTGCCAGATCAGCCTCGCGTCGAGACAGGTCCAGAAGTTCGTTAGTGGCACGGATATGCAAATTGATCTTGGGATACGCCAAATTGAACTGATCCAGCACAGGTGCCAGAAAAGAGGCAATCAAAAGCTGCGGCGCAGTGATTGTGATCTCACCACCCAAATCAGTATCCGCACCCTGAACCTTGCGCATGAGCGCATGTTCCTGTTGCTCCATTTCCGCGGCATGTTCTGCAATCAAACGAGCGGTCTCAGTCGGCACATAGCCATCGGCCAAACGTTCGAACAACGTCTGGCCCAATGCTGTTTCCGCCCGCTTTAAGCGACGCGAGACCGTGGTGTAGTTGAGACCCAGTTCGTTGCCCGCTCCGGCAAGTGAGCCTTGCCGTACCATCGCTAAAACCGTTCGCAAATCGTCCCAAGCTACGTCCATGCATGCGTTTTTGCATATGAAAAGTGCAAACGCACGCGTTTTTGCCTGAAAGCGGCGTCCCTAACTTTCCAGAAGACACCATTAGGAGACGTCAGATGATCTACGCTTACGCAAAAATAACCGTCACCAATCCAGAGGCTATGGCCCAATACAGGGAAGTCGCAGGCGAAGCCTTGGCCCGCCATGGAGGCAAGGTCGAAACAGCGACTGCTGAGTTCACCGTCCTTGATGGTACTCCAGAGCGACCCGACGTATCGGCACTGCTGAGCTTTCCGGACAAAGATGCGGCCTTGGCCTGGGCCAACGATCCCGAATTGAGCGACATCCACGCGCTGCGCCGCAGCTCCGGGCAATCTGACATCCTGTTGCTGGGTTAGCGCCATTGTCGAAAAACGAGGTGGGTCGAGATTTTGGTTGAAGTCGCAAGACCAATTCCGTATCGCAGCTCTCATGTCTTGCCTGATGAGCACTAAACACACGACCACGAAGACCACCGCCCGCGCGGGGGTTTTTGAGGCATGTGCGTTCAGACGACAAGATTAACCTCAAAAAGCCCTGCCGGAGACGCGCAGGGCTTGTTTGAAACAACGGCCTGTGTGCTCCGACATATAAACGGAGACAAACATGGCCTACCAATCTTTCCCTTCCCAACCTCACCCCGTCATTGCGGTGGTCGGCGCGACTGGTGTTGTCGGACTGGAACTTCTCAAATGTCTTGAGACACGTGGCTTTCCGACGGCGCGTTTGAAGCTGTTGGCCTCGGCGCGCTCTGCAGGCAAAGAGATCAGCGTTGGTGCAAAAAGCTATCCGGTTGACGCACTCTCCGTGAGTAGCTTTGACGATGTCGATATCGCTTTCTTCGCAACAGGCTCCGACATCTCTCGGCAATACGTGCCGCATGCGGTCGACGCCGGGGCTTTGGTCATAGACGCTTCATCAGCATTTCGAAGGGACCTTGATGTACCTCTGATCGTGCCAGAGGTGAATGCAGACCAGCTTGCGTCACCTAGTCGGCTCATCGCCAATCCAAACTGTGTTGCAGCCATCACGACTGTCGCCCTCTCCCCGCTGGAGCAAGCCTACCCGATCAGACGCCTGAGCATGGCGACCTATCAAGCTGCCAGTGGTGCCGGTGCTGCTGCGGTTGAAGAATTGGAACAAGCAACTCTGGCCAGCATTCATGGCGAGGAGTTTGCGCCGAAGGTGCTGCCCCATCCCTATGCGTTCAACTTCTTTAGCCATAATGCGGAGATGGACGAAGTCTCCGGCTATAACGGCGAGGAAGGCAAGGTAATTGCGGAGACGCGGCGCATCCTGTCGCGCCCTGATCTACCGATCGGCATCACCTGCATTCGGGTGCCAATTCTGCGGGCGCATGGTGCGGCGATCACCATTGAGTTCGATGAGGAGGTAAGCCCGGAACAGGTCCGTTCTTTGCTGGAAGACGCCCCGGGCATCAAAGTCGTGGATGACAGAGCACGCAATCATTTCCCTATGCCGTCCGAGGCCAGTGGTCAGGACGAGGTCTTTGTTGGTCGCATTCGCCGTGATCTGGGCGATCCATCCGGCCGCTCCATCGCGATGTTTGTCGTAGGTGATCAACTGCTGAAAGGGGCCGCCCTCAACGCTGTGCAGATCGCGGAGCTTATGCTGCGTCGCGATGGCGTGGAAACAGATGTCGAACTGAATGCAGCGGTGTAAACTGAAAAGGGCGCCCGCGAGGCGCCCTTTTCTTGTGCAAAAGCCTGTCGTTTACACGGCCTTCTTGAGGCCTTCGACAAGATCGGTTTTTTCCCAGGAGAAACCACCATCGGCGGCAGGTGCGCGACCGAAGTGCCCGTAAGCAGCGGTGCGCTGGTAGATCGGCTTACGCAGGCCTAGATGCTCAATGATCCCGCGCGGTGTCAGGTCCATGCAGCTTGCAACAGCTTCCTCAATCTTGGTCTCGTGAACCTTGCCGGTGCCATAGGTGTCGCAATAGATCGACAGCGGTTTTGCCACACCAATGGCATAGCTCAACTGGATCGTGCAGCGGTCAGCCATTCCGGCAGCGACGACATTCTTGGCCAGATAACGCGCGGCATAGGCAGCCGAGCGGTCAACTTTGGTCGGGTCTTTCCCGGAAAAGGCACCCCCACCATGAGGGGCCGCGCCGCCATAGGTATCCACGATGATCTTGCGACCGGTCAGACCGGCATCGCCATCCGGACCGCCGATGACAAATGCACCGGTCGGGTTGACGTGCCATTCGGTTTCGTTGGTGATCCAACCTTCGGGCAGCGTCTTGCGGATATAGGGTTCGACCACGGCGCGCACATCTTCTGAGGACATTGCTTCATCGAGGTGTTGGGTCGACAAGACGATGGAGCTGACGCCGACCGGCTTGCCGTCACGATAGTTGACTGAAAGCTGCGACTTGGCATCTGGACCCAGCTGGGGCACCTCGCCCGCGTGACGGGCTTCGGCCAGAGTGCGCAGGATGGCATGCGAGTATTGCACAGGCGCGGGCATCAATTCAGGCGTCTCGGTGCACGCATAACCGAACATGATCCCCTGATCACCGGCACCGTCTTTGTCGACGCCTTGCGCGATGTGAGCGGATTGCGGGTGCAGGTGGTTTTCAAAGCTCAGCGTTTTCCAGTGAAAGCCGTCCTGTTCGTAACCGATCGCTTTCACGCAATCACGGGCGATGTCTTCAACGCCGTTCATGAAAGTGTCGAGCTTTTCGCGGGTCGAGAGGCCAACCTCGCCCCCAACAACAACCCGGTTGGTTGTTGCGAAGGTTTCACATGCGACGCGGGCCATAGCTTCTTCAGCCAGAAACGCATCAAGGATTGCATCCGAGATGCGGTCACAGATTTTATCGGGGTGTCCTTCGGAAACGGATTCCGAGGTAAACATGTAGTTCTGGCGTGCCATGAAGAGTGCTCCGGTCAAAGGGTAGTCCATCCCGTCAGGAAGCCGTTGGGATAGAGGTTGAGGCGGGTTATCCGGTGCGGAGCGAAAGGTCAATCTTTTGCGGCACGCCCGCGCGCCAAAGTGCCCAAAAAGGCAACGGCGAGGAGCAGGCCCAAAGGCCAGTCCCCGATGCGTGGATAGCGCGGTTGCGCCAAAGGTGCGGGAAGCGTGTAATCGACATAACCTTCTGCACCCAAAGGCAGCTCGGCCAGAATGCGCCCCATCGGGTCGATCACTGCCGAGACGCCGGTATTGGCGGCGCGCAGCAGTGGCAACCCCTGCTCGGTTGCCCGGAGACGCGCCTGCGCCAGATGCTGGTAAGGTCCAGAAACCTCGCCGAACCACGCATCATTGGTGATGTGCAATATCACCTGCGGGCGTTCTTCACTGCGCAGATGGCGTGGAAAGATCATCTCATAGCAAATCAGCGGCATCGCCTTGCCGATGCCGGGAAGATCGATCAGTTCCGGTCCTGGTCCGGTCGCAAACCCGCCGCCATCACGCGCCGCGAGGCCACGAATGCCAAGATCGCCCGCCAATTCGCCCAAAGGAATGTACTCTCCAAAGGGCGTCAGATGATGCTTGTGGTAAGGCTCTCCTAGCGTGCCATCCGGACCCATTACAACGAGCGCATTGCGATATGCGCCATCCACAAGGTCATTCACCCCAAAGACCAATGTCTTGCCGCGTGCCTGGGCTGCCATGATCTCCAAAGGTCGCTCTGCACGATCCAGGCGCCACGCCAGAGCGGATTCCGGCCAGAGGATCAAATCCGGATCCCCATCCGCGCCCGTGGCTTCAACAAGGCGAGAGAAGAAAGTCGGGATCATCTCGGGATCCCATTTCTGGTGCTGCACTGCGTTCGGCTGCACCAGCCTGACGATCTTGTCGGTCGGCACAACTTGAGCACTGCCCAAAGACAGGGCTCCGTAGCCGAACGCCATAACCCCCAGACCCAACGAGACCGAGCCGCCGATCCAGCCGCGATGCCAGACAAAGGGCAAACCTGCTATGAGGAAGGTCAATAAGGTCAGCCCCGGCGCGCCCGCCCATGTGGCCAACAAGCGTACGGGCGTGTCGATCCAGATATGTCCGGGCATCGCCCAGGGGAAACCAGTGAACACGACCCCCCGCAGCATTTCTGTCAGTGTCCAGACGGCGATCAACGACACTGCGATGTTACGGGGTGAAAACCGCGCAGCAAGCCAAAACGCGAGACCCCAGAACAGGGCCAGCCCTCCGGCAAGCAATGCTATTGCAAAGGGGGCCATCCAGCCGTGGCGGATGATATCCACGAGAAACGGCTCGATGATCCAACTCAACGCCAAGGTGAAATGACCTGCACCGAAGACCCAACCAGTCCAAGCCGCGTATCGCGCCGTGGGGGCGGCGCTCGCGCGCCAGAAGGCAAAGCTGAAGGCAGGCAGACTGAGATACCAAGCGTCCCAAGGCGCCTGCCCTAACCCGGCGACAGCCCCCACCACGAAAATCAGCGCCAATGCGCGCCAAGAGGGACGCGCGGACGCTGGCATTCAGGTCTCTTTCGTGGTGTTCAACCGGACGCGCAGGCGCTTGATGCGTCTCGGATCGGCATCAACGATCTCGAATTGTGCGCCGGACGGGTGTTTGACCACTTCGCCACGCGCAGGAACACGACCGGATAGCATAAACACCAAACCACCGAGCGTATCGATTTCTTCGTCCATCTCATCGTCAGACAGGCGCTGCCCGATCTCGGCCTCGAAATCCTCAAGCGGAGCGCGGGACTGAACGAGATAACATCCCGGCTTTTCGAGCTTCCACAAATCGGCTTCATCCACGTCATGTTCGTCTTCAATGTCGCCGATAACCTGTTCAATCAGATCCTCGATCGTCACAAGCCCGTCCACGCCACCATATTCGTCGATCACAAGCGCCATGTGTTTCCGCTCAGTCTGCATCTTGGTCAGAAGCACGCCAAGTGGCATCGAGGGCGGGACAAACAGAACCGGTCGCACCATCCGCTTGATCGAGAAGCGGCCCCCTTTGTTGCCGCCGCCTGTGCCGTTGAAGCCGTGTTTCAGCGCCAAATCCTTGAGGTGAATGAGGCCCACTGGCGTATCGAGCGTGTCACGGTAGACCGGCAGACGCGTCAGACCGCTTTCGCGGAACACAGCAACCAGATCGGCCAGATTGGTACTTTCCGGTACCGACACAATCTCTGCCCGTGGGACGGAGACGTCTTCCACCCGTTTGACACGTAGATTGCCAAGCCCAAGCCGCGGCATAGCGATGCCGTTGGCTGTGGTCTCAGCAGTTTCTGGCTCTGAGGTGAATGCCGCAGCCAGCCGTGCAAACAGGCCTGGTGCGGCGGTGGTCTCCGGAGGGTCCGGTTCTGGCGCGCGTTGCGCTGCGTCAGACGATCCGTCTTGAGTGTCGCCCATGGGGTGGCTTCAGGTCCTTTTTCAATTTCTCAAACCTGATATGGGTCCGAGATACCAAGTTTTGCAAGTATGCGGGACTCGAGCGCTTCCATCAAGGCGGCATCTTGATCATTTATGTGATCAAATCCCAACAAATGCAGAACACCGTGCACAAGTAAGTGGCTTATGTGATCCTCAAATCGCTTGCCTTGCTCGGCGGCTTCCTGCGCACAGGTCTCGTAAGCCAGCGCGATATCTCCCAATTCCGGCTCAGCCGCAGCCAAATTCGGACCTGCGCCCGGGTCTTTCGGCGCCAAATCAACAGAGGGCCAACTGAGCACATTGGTAGCATCTGGTTTGCCGCGAAACTCCGAGTTCAGGGCAGCTATCCGCGCATCATCGGCGGCCAACAGGCTGACTTCAAAATCGCCCTCCAAGGCCAGTGCCTCGACAATTTCAATGCCTGCGCGGGCGCACAAATCGTCAAGCGCGCAGTCGGCCCACCGGTCGTCTTCGATGATCAGATCAAATTCCATGGTTTCGGGCGCTACAATGCTTGTCATGCAAGGTCAACGACGGCTCAAGCGCCGCGCCTAGCCCGCGTTCTCGGCTTTCTCATACGCATCGATGATGCGCGCGACCAGCGGGTGCCGGACGACATCCTTAGATGTGAAATAGCTGAATGAAACGCCGGATACATTACTCAGCAGATCTTCGGCTTCGCGCAAACCCGATTTGACGCCGCGTGGCAGGTCCACCTGACTGCGATCTCCGGTGATCACCATGCGCGAGCCCTCACCCAGCCGGGTCAGGAACATTTTCATCTGCATGGTGGTGGCATTTTGTGCCTCATCAAGCACAACAAAGGCATTTGCCAGGGTGCGGCCCCGCATGAAGGCCAGTGGAGCGATCTCTATGCGTTTGTCTTCGATCAGCTTTGCCACCTGCTTGCCGGGCAGGAAATCATTCAGAGCGTCATAGAGCGGCTGCATGTATGGATCGACCTTGTCTTTCATGTCTCCCGGCAGGAAACCGAGGCGCTCACCCGCTTCAACCGCGGGGCGCGACAGGATGATCTTGTCGACCTCACCCGTGAGAAACTTGGAGACGCCGACCGCGACAGCCAGATAGGTTTTGCCGGTGCCTGCTGGCCCGATGCCGAAGCTCAGCTCATTCTTGAACAGCGCAGTCACATAGTCCTTTTGGGCGGGTGTGCGAGGTTCTACCGTCTTCTTGCGGGTTTTGATCTCGACCGTGCCACCGCGAAACATCTCGATCTGATCGCCGTCGCGCGTTCCTGTTCCCTTGTCCGAGCCGCCCATCCGAATTTCCGCATCGATGTCTGCTGCGCTGACCTCTTTGCCAGCCTCCAAGCGTACATAGAGAGCATTGAGCACGCGGGCGGCCTCAGGGCGCGCTTCGCCAAGGACGGCAAGCTGATTGCCGCGTCTGAGTATTTGGACGCCGAGCCGCTCTTCGATCTGGGCCAGATTGCGATCAAACTCACCGCAGAGGTCGATCAGCACCCTGTTATCCGGAAACTCCAGCAAAAGCTCGTGTTCGGGGTCCTCCGCGTTGGGCGGGGTCAGGGCACTGAATGTCAAATGTCTCTCCTGTCTGCGAGTCGGGTTTGATGGTGCCAAGCCCCACGGCCCAGCGCAAGCGCCCACTGGAAAAACTTCACGAATTCGTCACGAAAGAGCGCCCAGAACGAACAAAGCCGTGGGACAATCCCACGGCTTTGTTTTTCGTATGAACCTGCCAAGGTTTCTAAACCGGATCAGCGATGCCAGAGCCGCCCTTGAATTCCCCTGTGGCATATCCGGGAGGTGCCGCGCCGGAACAAACCGGTTTGCCGGTTTTGGGGTGAAGCCGTGCTGACAGATATCCTTCGACACCGTCATCGATAATCCAGTGGTCACATCCGCGGGGATCAACCCAGATACCGGCTTTCAGCTCGCTGAGGTTCTTCTTGTCATCGCCGCGGTCAAATGTCTTGTCGCCGCCGGCACCAGAGCCGAGGCCTTCGCATCCGGCCAGTGCCAGAGCGACCGCGCCAAATGTCACAAATTTCGAAATACTCATCCTATCCCCCACTCGCTCAACGTTTCTTGATGCGATGGCAGACCGGTTTGCCGTCGCGTGTCACATGCGGGGTCATGTAGCCTTCCCAGCCGTCATCCATTACCCAGTGCTCACACCCATCTGGATCGATCCAAATGGTCGGCTCGTAGCGTTCGGCGAGAAGCGTTGTCCGCCGTTTCACCTTGCTGTCGGGAAGATCGCCCTGCGTGTAGCCGTTTTTCGGCGTGAAAATATATGTTTGCTGTGCGGACGCAGTATCGGCTGATACAAACATTCCGGCCGCTATGACCGCAAATGCCTGAACCGCGCCGCAAACTGACGTCGTGATGTTAACTGACACCGCCCTGATCCTTTGCCTGTTGCGCTTTGTTTATGTCGCGTGGCCCAAATACCCTTCAGGACACACCTACGCATTGTGTGGATAACTCTAACAAGTTTGCGAGTTATTGAAAGGCTTTTCTGCCATATATAGTAGTAAAACACCAGATATCGGCCGATGGATCAATTCGTTCGCGGTATGTGGATAAGCTGTTAATAACCTGTGGATCGACTTAGGCTGTGACTGCCGCCAGTTCGCCTGCAAGCGAGTTCGTCACGCTCTCGGTGATGCGCACCGGCTGAATTGTTCCGATCATCTGATCTGGCGCAGTTACATGAACCGCGTGCAGATAGTCGGACTTGCCGATGAGCTGGCCGTCTTTTCGACCCTGCTTTTCAAACAAGACATTCACCTGACGCCCAACCATAGCGTCCTGCGTGTCGCGTTGCTGCCGTGTCAGTAATGCCTGAAGCTCATGCAGGCGGGCTTGTGCCAACGCGGGGTCCACTTCTGCCTTTTCGGCGGCGGGGGTTCCGGGCCGCGCCGAATAGCGGAACGAATAGGCCTGCCCGTAGCCGACACGCTCGACGAGATCCAATGTGTCGGCAAAGTCCTGATCGGTCTCGCCCGGAAAGCCGACGATGAAGTCTCCTGATAGCATCAGGTCGGGCCGCGCGGCGCGAATGCGGTCAATCAGGCGGAAATAGTCATCGCGGGTGTGCTTCCTGTTCATCGCCTTGAGGATCCGGTCGCTGCCAGACTGCACCGGCAGGTGCAGATAAGGCATCAGTTTTTCGCATGTGCCATGGGCGTCGATCAGTGCGTCATCCATATCGTTGGGATGCGATGTGGTGAACCGAATACGATCCAGCCCATCAATCTCTGACAAATCCCAAATCAGACCAGCCAACCCTTTGTCATGGCCATGATAGGCGTTCACGTTCTGCCCCAACAGGGTCACTTCGCGCACCCCCCGCTCAACCAGATCGCGTGCTTCGCGCAACAAACGCTCTGCCGGGCGCGACACCTCGGCGCCACGCGTATAAGGCACCACGCAAAAAGCACAGAACTTGTCGCACCCCTCCTGCACGGTCAAAAACGCGGTTGGTCCGCGTTTCGGCAAGGGGCGCTTCGGCAGATGCTCGAACTTGTCTTCCTCCGGGAAATCAGTGTCGAGCGCTGGCACACCCTGATCAACCTTTGCCATCAAATCAGGCAAACGGTGATAGGTTTGTGGCCCGACGACCAAATCGACCAGAGGCTGACGGCGCATGATCTCTTCGCCTTCGGCTTGGGCCACACAGCCCGCGACCCCAATCTTAAGGTCTGGTTTGTCGTCTTTCAGTGGGCGCAGTCGGCCCAATTCAGAATAGACTTTCTCGGCGGCCTTCTCACGGATGTGACAGGTGTTGAGCAAGATCATATCGGCTTCGGTCATATCGCCGGTTTCTTCATAACCCGATGCGCCCAAAGCCTCGGCCATGCGCTCACTGTCATAGACATTCATCTGGCACCCATAGGTCTTGATGAACAGCTTCTTGGGGGCGGACATGCCGGTTCCTCGCGCGGGTTAAAGATCACGGGCTGCAATAGACCATGGTCGGAGGCCATGCAACGGAGCTGAGGCTTGCAAATTGGCCTTGGGTAGAGGAATTTAAACCAAACCGTGATGTAAGCGGACCCCAGATCGGCACATGAGGCCCCATGCAGTATTCATCGCTGTCGCAATTTGCCGGACAGGCGCGCCAGAAGCTGACGCCAAAGGGGCCATACGCGATCGTTCTGCTTGAGGATGATGTCGAAGTCAGCAGTACAATCTCTCACGTGCAAGATCTTGGCTTTGCGGACATCATCGTTGCCGGAAACCCGGAACTGCACCCGGACCACGATGGCCTGCATTGCATAGCCCATGATATGCACAGTACACAGGCGTGTGCTGAAGTGGTGAATACAGTGATTGCCGCCTGCCCCGATGTGTGGCTGCATTACTGCTATAACGCGGAATATCTGTATTTTCCTTTCTGTGAAACCCGCACCGTCAAGGAGATGGTCGCCTTCAACACAGAAGAACGGCGCTACAGTATTCTGACCTTTGTGGTCGACCTCTATTCCAACGATCTGGGACAGTTCCCCAATGCGGTTTCGCGAGAGACGGCACATCTTGATAAGTCAGGGTATTACGCGCTGGCGCGCAAATCCGAGGACGGGCATTTGCTGGAGCGGCAGTTGGATTTCTTTGGTGGGTTGCGCTGGCGGTTCGAGGAACACGTGCCTTGGCAAAGACGCCGCATTGATCGGGTCAGTCTGTTTAGGGCGGTGCCCGGACTTACACTGCGCGACGATCACACGTTCAGCATCGAGGAATACAACACTTATGCTTGCGCCTGGCATCACAACATAACGGCTACGCTGTGCTCTTTCCGAACCGCAAAAGCGCTGATGACAAACCCCGGATCAATGTATGCCATTCCCCATTTCTGGTGGAATAACTCGCAGAAATTCGAGTGGAATTCGAGCCAGCTCCTGGAATTGGGCCTTATGGAGCCCGGCCAATGGTTTTGAGCGTTAGCCGAGAGTAGCGCTTTAGCGTATCGTGCAAATTCTACCGCTCGCAGTTCGCGCGGATCGAGCCTTTTCGCTGAGGCTTTGTCGAAAATGCCACCCTCCCAAATTTTTCCCCGCAGCAGACAACTTTCTGTCTATATTCTTCGCCATTTTTAGATCACAGTTTCGTGAGAAGTCGTGATATGCGGCGTCTCTGAAAAGCGACATTGCTCCCGAATTTTCGTGAGCGTACGAAAGATAAAGTAAATTAAATTAGCGTGTTAAACGGTATCTGGAGTTAACCATGACCTTACGAAAGAAGATCACAAATCTTGCACTTGCTACCTGTTTCGCCGGGATTACAGCACCTGCACAGGCTGACGAAGCCACCTCGCAAGGGTTTGTGTCGACATCGTTGAGCTATTCGCAAGACATGTTCGACCGGCAGGAGAATGTTACCAACAAGATTGCAGTCGCGCTGCGAGCACGCCAATCGGGTGCTCTTGCCACCAACCGGCTTTACTTTGGCGGCCGCTTCATCGGAACCGGCATTGCTGAACGGACAAATACACCCGGAAAATTCCCGATCATCTCGCGGCTTCCGCCATCTCATACATCGGGCACATCCGATACCTATTTTGTGGTTAACGATCTGTCGGTCAATGCCACGCTGGCATTGCCGTATCTCACAGCTTTCGTTCAAGGCGAATACACAGAGGTGGAATATCCCGGGCAGGATGACAAACAAATCCGCAAGTTCTGGGCTGTTCTGGGCGACCTGAACGTGGCGCCATATTATCTTGCTGTCGGGCGCAAGACCGTCAATTTCGGTAATTTCGACACCTATGCGCCCTTTACCCATAGCTATAACAGCCACTATTTCTGGGCGCAGTCGCGCAATGTTCTGGTGGAGTTCGGGTACGTCACCGACAACACAGAGTTGGCCTTCACATTGCTTCCGGCACATAGGGGGCTTCGCGTGTTGAGCAGCCCCAACAATGACGGCGAGTTCAACAACTTTGCCTTCAACGCCTCACACAAGTTCAAGCTGCAGAACGATATGACGCTGAAGCTGGGAGGCGGGTATCTGCGTGGCACGATCTATGACAGTCTTATTGCGCATCACCCGCCTGGCATGGGTTCTACGCGCGATTGGAATGGGGCCTACGATATCAACGCAACGCTGAGTGGGCGCAATTTCGACCTGATGGCCGAGTTCACCAAGACCGAGGAAACCTGGCCTGCCACAGGGCACAAGGTGAGCGCCCTGACCGTACAGGGGCGGTATCGCACCGAACTGATCGGACGCCCTGTGACATATTCCCTGACGCTTGGACGCGGCAAACAAGGTGCTTCGGGGACGGAGTGGGAAAAGATGGATCAGGCCATCTTGGGTCTGGAGATGGATGTCTCCAAGAACATGACTTTTGGGCTGGAATACATGTATAACGATGGCTTCGTGCCGCTGATCCTGCCCAGAATTACCGCAGATGCCGGCGTCAAGTCACACAGTTTGATTGCCGGTGTGCAGCTGACGTTTTGATCAGGCTATGAAAAACGCGGCCCCGATCCAGGGCCGCGTTCTCTTTTGTCTAGCTCTCAGTGAATTCAGGCTTCAATAGCCTTGGCTTCCAGAGTTTTGGCGCCAGCAATTTCGATCGTGCGTGGTTTCAGCGCCTCAGGCACCTCTCGCAGCAGATCGATATGGAGCATTCCGTCGGCATGGGACGCGCCGGATACGCGCACGTGATCTGCCAAATGGAAGCTCTTCTGGAAGGCGCGGGTCGCGATGCCGCGATGCAGATAGGTTTTGTCGTCGTCAGCTTCCGCTTTCTTGGCTGAAATGACCAAGGCATTTTCGCGCTGCTCGACTGTCAAATCGCCTTCCGAAAAGCCTGCGACAGCCACCGAGATCCGGTAAGCGTCGTCATCGGTCTTTTCGATATTGTAAGGTGGGTAGGTTGAGCTGCTGACATCATTGGTCATAACCCGATCCATCAGATCAGCGACGCGGTCAAAGCCAACGGTTGCACGATAAAGTGGTGAAAAATCATAAGCACGCATAGGTATCATCCTCATTCAAGCAATGGTTGCGTTTGTGTATCGGCCTTCCATCTGGACAGGCCTGTTGTTAAGCATTCAGACCCATGTTTGGCGTCTGAACACAGCAGATGTGGGATGACATTCAGAACATTTCAAGACCTGAAACTTCAGGTTTTTCGGGTGGTTCTGACGCAGTTCGTTTGAGGCTATGTACCTGAAACGCGGCTGCCGGAGGCAGGCGCAAATATCGTGGGTGCCGCAGGAACTCCGGTCTGTCAGGGCTTGATAAAGCGCGCGCCGGAGACCGACTTCTTCCCCAGCTCAAGCCGCCTTATCTGTGGCTTGGCACGTCTGAACACGCCGTCACTGCGTTCACGGATATCCAGAAGCTCGCTCAACCGATGGTGGAGGCCCGCGGTCAGAGACACCTTTCGGGTCTCCAGATGAGCTTTGGCTGAAACGACGGCCATCACCTTTGGCACCCCATCTTCCATCAGGAAAACCGGCGCTCCGGACGAGCCGAAATCAACATCGCAACTTGTAACATAGACGCTGGCGCTGCGATCGAGCACATGACAGACGCGTTGAATTGACGGTGCGTCCGATCTGTCGCGCGCATAGGAAACCACGCGCACTTCATCGGAGTAGACGGGCTTGATGATCGTCTTGAATGGTCGAATACGAGGGTGACGGATCGGGCTGTCCAGTTCGATCAAGGCAAGATCGCTGGCAACACGGGATTCGTCCTTGGGTGCGCCAAAGTTGTAGTCCGGATGGATAATTGACCGTCTGATGCGGCGCTGCGCTTCGGCGCGCCCGCCTGAAAAGCCTGCGAGAAACTCGATCTTGGCGTCGTCTTCACGCACACCAGTTCGGGGATTGAACAGGCAATGAGCGGCAGTCAGTACCAGATCAGGCGCGATCAGCGTTCCAGTGCAAAACGAACCACGCCCTATGTTCAGCTTGCCGACACCTTGCCAGCCACGCGTGCCGTTGAGGGAATTGAGCTTCTTCAGCCCCGTGGCCTCTGCCGAAAAGGTAGCAGATGGCGCGATTAGGAAAACAGCCGCCAAAAGGGCGGCGAGAACGGGCCGCATAAAGGTCTCCAACACAGTTAATTCAAATCGCTAGAGCGGTTTTGCGGCGAAAATGCGGCGTTCAGCGTAGAATCGGAATGTCGCCTGCCGGTGTGGCATCAGGATCAAGCGCCGGGGGCTTTGGCCCACCGGTCGCCCAATCAAGCAACTCCACCGTGTGTACGATGGGTGTTTCGGTTCCCGATCCGATCTGCATCATGCAACCGATATTGCCCGCAGCAATTACATCAGGCGATTTCGCCTCAAGCGTTCGGATTTTGCGGGTCTTCAACTGTGTTGAAATCTCTGGCTGCATCAGATTGTAGGTGCCCGCGGAGCCGCAACAAAGGTGCGGGTCAGCAGGCTCTACCACGGTGAACCCGGCTTTCTTCAACAGGTCTTTCGGATAGGTCTTGATTTGCTGTCCATGCTGCAAGGAGCACGCGGCGTGATAGGCCACAGTCAGCTCTTTTGGGCCGCTTTCAGGCAGATCGAGTTTCATCAGAACTTCGGAGATATCCATTGCAATATTCGAGACGGCCTTGGCATCCTGGGCAAGGTCTGCGTTGCGAAACATGTGGCCGTAATCTTTAACTGTGGTTCCGCACCCGGACGTGTTGATGACAATCGCATCCAGGCCCTGGCCTTTCATTTCTCTCGACCAAGCGCGAATGTTCTTTGCTGCGGTTGCGTGGCTTTCCTGTGTCTTGCCCATGTGATGGGTTAGCGCTCCACAACAGCCTGCGCCCTCAGCGACGACAACTTCGCAACCCAGACGCGTCAAAAGCCGGATTGTTGCGTCATTGATGTCGGTGTTCAGAGCTTTCTGGGCGCACCCTGTCATCAGCGCTACACGCATCTTTTTCTCTCGGGCTGGGGCAAAGCTCTGAGGATCATCGTTGCGCGAGACGGGTGGGATCGCCCTTGGCGCCATCTCAAGCATTGCTTTCAGTCTTGGATCCGGCATGAACCGTGCGAAAGGCCGGCCAATCTTTGCCCCCAGAAGCGCCAGACGAAACCGTCCGGGATAAGGCAGGATCCGCGCCAAAATCCAGCGCAGGGCCCTATCCGAGAAAGGTCGCTTGTAACGCTCTTCGATATATTCCCGAGCGTGATCAACGAGATGCATGTAATGCACGCCCGACGGGCAGGTTGTCATGCAAGCCAGGCAACTCAGGCAGCGGTCGATGTGTTTGACCGTTTTGGCATCCGGATCGCGGTCGTTTTCCAGCATGTCCTTAATCAGGTAAATGCGTCCCCGAGGGCTGTCGAGCTCGTCGCCCAATACCTGATAAGTTGGACAGGTCGCGGTGCAAAACCCGCAATGCACGCAAGTGCGAAGCACCTCATTCGAGCGCTGTATCGCAGGGTCTTTAAGCTGTTGGGGCGTGAAAGTGGTTTGCATCTTTTTATCCCATCAGCCCGGGGTTCAGGAGACCGCGCGGGTCGAATTGCTGGCGCAATCCCGCAGAGATCACGGCGAGCGGCGCAGGGTCCGGATGAAAGGTCGCGAGTGCGCCATCGCCCCGGATCAGTGTCGCGTGACCGGAGATGGCGGCCATCGCGGCGCGTACATCGGTCCCCTTTGGCGTAGCGGCCCAAATCAGGCCCCCGCCCCAATCAAGTTGGATTTCGGTATTATCCGGCAAAGACGAGATGACGGCGCTGGCGTCACTTGGTTTGACCGAAATTCGCCAGATGTCTCCGTTATGAGCACTGAAACCTTTTACAGAACTGATTGTATTCCATTCGGCTTCGGCCTGATCCTTTTGGGTGATTTCGCTCATCCCGCCATATTCTGCCAAGAGGGTTTTCAGTTCCCCCAGACGGTAGAGGACCGAGCTTTCGAACCCTTCAAGGCGCAGAACCGTGCGTGCTTTATTCACAAGATGCGCAGCGCCGGACACCTCGTAAGGTGAGCCCAAGGCTTTTGACATGGCTGCGACGGCACGGGTTGGATCGAGATCATGCAGTATAAGGCACGCTGTGGTGTCCGGGCGCGGCAAAAGCTTGAAGGCAACTTCAGTGATCACCCCCAATGTCCCGTAGCTGCCCGCCATCAGCTTTACCAAGTCATAGCCGGTAACGTTTTTCATCACCCGGCCACCATTTTTCAAAGCGGTGCCGGTGCCATCTACGAAGCGGACACCAATCAGGCTGTCACGACATGCACCGGCCTGAATGCGGCGTGGACCGGAGACATTTGCAGCGACAACACCGCCGATGGTGGCGTCCCCCTTGGTGCCAAGGAGCGATTGGTGGTCCATCGGCTCGAAGGGCAGAATTTGGTTCTCGAAGGTCAGGGCCTTGTTGATCTCGGCCATGGGCGTTCCGGCCTTTGCCACGATGGTCAGCGCACCGGGTTCGTAGAGTTCAATGCCCGAAAGCCCTGCGGTAGAGAGCGTTTGCGTAGCCTCACATCGGCCGATCGGGCGCGTGCCTCCACCTTTGATCTTCATGGGCTCCGAGGCGCCCTTGATCATTTCGGAGACGTCTTTTTCGGTCTGGGGGGTCAGCACGGCGCCCGCTCCTTCATGAATTTGGCCCTTAGGCCATTAGAGTATTCGAGGGTCGGGATTACCCAGCACGACGGCTTTCGGAGGCGGCCAATGGAAAAACCTTAGATGGATTGAGAAGCCATTTCGGATCGAAGACGTCTTTGATCTTCATCTGCACGTTGAGGTCTTCCGGGGCGAATTGGTCAACCATCAAGTCGCGTTTTTCGATCCCAACACCGTGTTCTCCGGTCAGGCAGCCCCCCACCTCGACGCAAAGCCGCAGGATATCGGCACCGAACGCTTCGCAGAGTTCCAGATCGCCCTCTTTATTTGCGTCAAACAGAATGAGCGGGTGCATGTTGCCATCGCCAGCGTGGAAGACGTTGCCGACATCGAGGCCGTATTCCTTTGACATTTCACCTATCCGCTTGAGAACAAATGGAAGTTCGGAGACTGGGATTGTTCCATCAAGGCACATGTAATCATTGATCTGACCCATCGCGCCAAACGCAGATTTACGGCCGAGCCAGATCGCAGCACTCTCTTCCGGGCTGGTAGATTGACGCAATTCGACGGGATTATGCTTGCGCGCAATTTGCATAATCAGGCCAAGCTGCTCATCAATCTCCGCCTCCGAACCCTCGACTTCGACAATCAGCAGCGCCTCGCAATCCGGGTAGCCAGCTTTTGCGAAAGCTTCCGTGGCGCGGATGACCGGGCGATCCATGAATTCGATAGCGACGGGCAGCACGCCTGCTTTGATGATGTCGGAAACGCAGGCGCCCGCGACTTCATTGCTGTCAAAGCCCATTAGCACAGGTCTTGCCCCTTCCGGTTTAGGCAAAATCCGTAATGTGGCTTCGGTGACCACCCCAAGTTGACCTTCGGAGCCACAAATCAGGCCGAGCAGGTCATACCCCGCACTGTCGAGATAAGCACCGCCGATCTCTGTAATGGTGCCGTCCATCATAACAAGCGTGACGCCCATCAGATTGTTGGTCGTTACGCCGTATTTGAGGCAATGGGCACCGCCGGAATTCATCGCGATGTTGCCGGCAATTGCACAGGCCAGTTGCGACGAGGGATCAGGTGCATAGAAAAAGCCATCTGTTTCTACAGCGCCCGTCACAGACAAGTTCGTGCGCCCTGTCTGGACCCGGATGAAGCGATTGTCATAATCAGTTTCCAGCACCTCGTTCATGCGCGCGACGCCAAGGATTACGCTATCAGCAGTGGGTAAAGCGCCCCCTGCCAGAGAAGTTCCCGAGCCGCGCGGCACGACCGGAACACCCTCGTCATGGCAGATTTTCAAAACCTCGGAGACCTCTTCGGTGCTGGACGGCAACACCGCACAGAGCGGCGGGCATTTATAAGCGGTCAGAGCATCGCACTCATAAGCGCGGGTTTCACGCTCGTCGTGGATGACAGAATCAAGCGGCAATACCGTTTGCAAACGCGCCACGATACGGGCTTTGCGATCCAGAATGCTGGCATCCGGGGCTGGCATTTCCATGGCGGGACTCCCTGCTTGGCAATAATTGGTAAAATAATATAACCAATTTTGAACTATGGCAAGCGCTCTGATGTCGCGCTACTTAAGGGTATGGGACTTGTTGATCGCCTCAGCCTTTTTTCGACCCTTGATGGAATTGCCGTGGCTTTGATCTGTCTGGCCTCGATCCTGTTGGGCTGGCATATCGAGCATCCGACGACCAAACGCCCATCGGTCACGGTCCTAATGGCGGAGTACCGGCGCGCGTGGATGCGGGAGATGGTGACGCGTGACCCGCGCATTTTCGATGCGCAAGTGCTGTCGAACCTCAGGCAAGGGACTTCGTTTTTTGCCTCGGCCTGTATGATCGCTATTGGTGGCGCCTTTGCTCTGTTGGGCAATGCAGACCAGATTCAGCTGGCAGCCCGCGATCTGACTGCGGCAGATGCCCCTGCCCTGATCTGGCAGGCAAAACTTTTGCTGGTTGTGTTATTTCTGACCCACGGCTTTCTGAAGTTCGTCTGGGCCAATCGATTGTTTGGCTATTGCGCGGTTCTGATGGCTGCCGTGCCCAATGATATAAGCGCATCCGACACGTATCCTCGTGCGGCACAAGCGGCTGAAATGAACATACGCGCTGCGTGGAACTTCAATCGCGGGCTTCGTGCAATCTACTTTGCGCTCGGTGCTTTGGCTTGGCTTATGGGGGCCTTGGCTTTGATCATTGTCACAGCGATTGTCTGTTATATGATCTGGAGCAGGGAATTTCATTCCATACCCCGTGATATTTTGTTGGAGCGCAGCCATATGTCTACTGCGTCGGATCAGGAGATTTAAGATGTTCAGGTTTTTAGTGAGTGCCATAGTACTGATGGCGGCCCCCGCATTTGCAGATCAAGCTCAGGTTGAGGGCGCGACTGCCCGAAAATCAGGGGGGACCTGGACGTTTGAGGTCACGATCCGTCACCCCGATACTGGCTGGGACCATTATGCAGATGGCTGGTCGGTACAAACCCCGGATGGGACCGAGTTGGGTTATCGCAAACTGCACCATCCTCATGAGACCGAACAGCCATTCACCCGCTCTCTGGCTGGTGTGGTGGTTCCCGATGGACTGAACCAAGTCATCATCCGTGCTCATGACTCAGTGCACGGCTGGTCTGATCAAAGATTTCCGCTGAGATTGAAATAGCAAGCGCAACCGCGCGCGCAATCGCGCTTTCCAAGGCCATGTGTGGGCCGTATAGTCCGACCGTGCCCCGCCAGAGGGCAGTTGGGACTTGAACAGGTATCTTACATGGCAGCGCATATTATCGTCTTTGGGAACGAAAAAGGCGGATCAGGCAAATCAACCAACTGCATGCATGTGACGACGGCGCTTGTGCGCATGGGACATTCGGTCGGGACACTGGATTTGGACCTTCGTCAGAAGAGTTTCACCCGATATTTTGAAAACCGCGCGCGCTACGCCAAGCATCACAAGCTTGACCTCGCCTTGCCTGAGGTTGTGGAGCTGCCACAGATCGCACCGTCAGACCTCGCGCCGGGCGAGAATATCTATGACCGGCGCCTGAGTGAGGCCGTCGCCGAGATGGAAGGACGGTTCGAGTTTATCGTTATCGATTGCCCCGGCTCCCATACACGGTTGAGCCAAGTTGCGCATTCGCTGGCAGACACGCTGGTCACACCCCTCAATGACAGTTTCATTGATTTTGACCTTTTGGCGAAGATCGACCCGGAGACGCGGGAAATTCTCGGACCCTCGGTTTATGCCGAGATGGTCTGGAACGCACGGCAATTGCGCGCGCAGGCTGGTTTGGACCCCATCGACTGGGTGGTTGTGCGCAATCGCGTCGGCACACAGCGTATGCACAACAAGAAAAAGATCACCGATGCCGTGGATGCGCTTGCGACGCGGATTGGTTTTCGGGTGGCGCCAGGCTTTTCCGAACGTGTGATCTTTCGGGAGTTGTTTCCCAACGGGCTGACCTTGCTGGATCTGGCCGATGTCGGGGTGAAAAACCTCAACATTTCGAACGTCGCCGCCCGACAGGAACTCAGGGAGTTACTGAAGGCCTTAAAACTTCCCGGCGTTGAGATCGCATTCTAGTGTCAGCATCCTGAGACATGCGGTCGACCTGAATCTGACGATTGTCCCTGTTTGCCCGAAGTACATCCAGCTTTTGGCGTTGTTTCAAGGCCTGCAAAGAGCTGGTCTTCGGATCGTTCTGCATTTCATACCGTTCTGACAGTGTCCGCTCATATCTGGCGATAGCTTCCTTGTAGAGCACGTTTGACACCGGCGCGTGTTTCATCACGCCGAGCGCGCGCGATTCAATCCATGCGAAAACGGCGTTGCGATCAATATCGCCGGCCATGACGCCCGCTCCGATCCCTGCGAAAATCGCCAGACAAAACGCATAAACCAGATAGCGCAGCTTCTCGAAAATCGACCAGAAAACCTTCATGGCGCACCCCTTCGACTCAACCGATCAATCGCGTCATAACTTGGTTCGGTGCGCCGTTGTTCATTGATATACGGATCAAACATGGTGGGGCCGGTTGCAACGCCATGCTGCTGCGCCATGCCCAAAGCATTTCTGGCAAGACTGACCATGCTGGTGAAAGTCGGCGTTTCCGGCTCAGGATTTCGTCGATCTTGCAGCTTGTCCAGTTCCGACAAGGCGGCGCGTTCCTTTTCCTTTGCCGCTTCCGATCGTCCGACCCCGATATCGTAAGCGATCTCCATAATTCCTTTTGGACGGGTATAACGCTGCGGCTCTTTCGGCTTGACGGATACGAACTTACCAACCTGCGGTGTTTTGTGTTCGACATATGTCGTCGGGCCGTATCCTTTCACATACAAGAAAGTCGCGACCATCAACGCAAATCCAATGATGACATTTAGGCTCAGCAATTTCGTCACCGGGTCGTTCCCAACATAAACACTTGGGACAGAAAGCCTGAAATCCGGGCAATTTTTGGGCATAGAACTGTTTTCAGAGGGAAATTCGATGAATGCAGACTTCCCGTTCACAGGCGAACATGGGACACTTGCCGAATGGAACATGACCAAACCCATGACGAGACTTTTGATGTCAGTCATTTCCTGCCGTACCTGCTGAACCAGACTGCTGAGCAAACCAGCCGCGCGTTTCAGGATGTTTACCGGAGCCGCTATGGAATGCTGCGTACGGAATGGCGCGTGTTGTTTCATTTGGGCCAATATGGTGCGTTGCGCGCCACAGAAATCTCCACGCGGGCGATGATTGATAAGGTGAAAATCAGCCGCGCCGTGAAAGCGTTAGAAGAAAAGAGGTTTTTGGTTCGAAAGCCTCATGACAGTGACGGTCGGGTTGAATTGCTGGTACTCACCCGCGAGGGCGAGACGGCGTTCAAAGACCTCTGGCAGGAGGCGGCGCGCTATGAGCAGCACCTGTCTGAGACGCTGTCAAAAGCGGAGCTGAAACAGCTTAAAGGGTTGTTATTGAAGCTGTTAAGTCAGTCCTGACCTGCGCACGACAGGATTTGAGTCAGCACGTCGAGATTTCCGACCTCATTTGCCAAAAGCAGAACCAAGCGGGCGTTGAGGGCATGGCTTTCGGCCTCGCTCAAGCCGCTATGAGCCTCCATCAATGCGTTGTAGAAGGCGTCACCATCAAGGGGCTGTTTCTCAGTCATGCTGCTGCTTCTTTTTCCGGGCTCAGACCTTGCGCGCGACGAAGGGCTCTTGTGACCATCTCAGTCGAGGGGTGAGAAAAACTGGCGGCGACGTGACCGTCCGGTCGGAACAGATAGGCGATACCCTCGCCATAGCGTTGCAGCGCGAGGCCTGTTGGATCCTCTATGCAGGTGTAGTCTGAATGCTGCTGAGCTATTCCAAGCCGTGCGCAATCGACGACAGGAAGCGCAACGTCGCCAAAGCCAATGAGGGTGAACTGGCCCTGCACTTTTTCCAACAGCCACCCATCTGCAAGCGGGGCATCCACCGCGGCTGTTCCCGATGTCACGGGCCCCGCCCCGGGGGTTTGCAGGGCCATTCCTTCCAGAACGCAGGGTACTGACAGTCTACCCGAGTTAATCAGTCGTCTGGCGAAGGCATCCTGTCGCGCCAAGCGCAAAACCTCATTGCGAAACAGTGCTTCAATCGGGCTCTTTGGCGTCATGAAATTGGTTGCCCGAGATGAATTCAGGATATTCTCATTTGCGCCGTGGAGGCGTTCGGCGTCGTAGCTCTCCAGAAGCGTCGAGGACGCCTTGCCCGACAGGACTGATGCGAGTTTCCAGCACAAGTTGTCGACGTCTTGAATCCCGCCATTGCCACCACGCGCGCCAAAGGGCGACACAACGTGAGCGCTGTCGCCCACAAAAATCACGCGGCCATGGACAAACCGATCGAGCTTAGCGCAACGAAATTTGTAAACGCTCATCCAATCGATGGTGAAAGGTTTGTCACCGACGATTGCCTTGAGACGCGGCACGACTTTTTCTTCCGTCGCTTCCACTTTCGGATCGGCGCCCGGGCCCAATTGCAAATCAATTCGGTAAATATCGTCGGGTTGCTTGTGCAAAAGGGCCGATTGGCCGGGGTGAAAACTGGGTTCGAACCAAAACCAACGTTCTGGCGTTTCTGTTTCAAAGGGACTTTCGGGCATCTCGACATCTATGATGAGGAAGTGCTCTTCAAAAGTTTGGCCCTCAAAGGACAGACCCATTCGCCTGCGCGTTGGGGATCCAGCCCCGTCGCAGGCCAAAACGTATTTGGTATCAAGCTGATACGCGCCATCATCGGCTTGCACCTTCAGAGTGACATGCTCACCGTGATCGGTATGGTCGGCCACCTTGTTTCGAAAGCGCAAATCAATGAGGTCAGGAAACTGCTGTGCGCGTTCGACCAGATATTGTTCGACGTAGTACTGCTGAAGGTTGATGAAAGCGGGATATTTGTGTCCATCTTCGGGAAGCAGGTCGAAACTGTAGACCGCATCATCCCCGTGGAACAGTCGACCGACTTTCCAAGTAACACCCTTGTCGAGCATGCGCTGTCCTACACCGAGGCGGTCGAAAATTTCGAGGGTGCGCTTTGACCAGCAGATCGCCCGAGAGCCAACTGAGACCACATTGTTGTCGTCGAGCACGACCGACGCAATTCCGTGGCTGGCCAGATCGATCGCCGCCGCCAGACCAACCGGTCCAGCACCGATGATCGCAACATCATAGCAATCCTGCGCCTGCCCCGGCCCGCCGAGTTCGGGCGGAGTTCTGGTTTCAAACTGATGATAGTCGTATCTCATGACCAGTACGCTGCAGCGGAGGGCACGCGCCCGTATTCGAGATAAAAATCGTCCAGTTGTGGCGGGGCTACCCCGGCATCTTGCAGTTGAACATGCGCCTGTCCGCGATGATGGATTTGATGCTGTGTCAGATGCAGAAGAACTGCTGCGACCTGTTCTTCGGTCGTCCCGTCCTGACGCTCTGTCATACAGATTGCACTCAGTTTTTCCTCATCAAGGTCAGAGCAGAAGGTCGCAAGGCGCATATCGGCATCGGCCTGCGCGCTGGCAAGCGCGGCGGGGTCAGTGATCTCCGCTCGGTTGTAGACCGAACGGCCTTTCCCGCCCCCTTCGAGAGCATCGATGTAATAAAGATCAACCTCGTAGATGTGATTCAACGTACTTTGCAACGATGGGAAGAACCCGGGGCGCGGAGCACTGAAAGCGCCATCAGGCAAGTCTTTTACAGCCCTGAACAAAGTGGCATTGGCCCAAGCGTTGTTAAGGGCCATGCGTTGCCAAGGGTTCTGCGCGGTTGTCATCCTTGCAACGCCTCCCACATCTCCAGATCGCGCGCAGCGGTCCAAATGCGAGGATGCCAAATACCTCGCGCTTCATCATAAGCACGGGCGACATTGAAGGGCAGGCAGTGTTCATAAATGGCGTAATCGCCGAACTTTGCATCGCAGGCCGCACGGCACGCCGCCATCGCCTCTTTCAGCGAGCCGCCGGAGACGGCCACCTTAGCGACGGACTTGTAGGTCGAATTCACGAAATCGGCGGTGTTAGCCAACGCGGCGGCGACCATCTTGTCGCCAACAAGTGCGTCACCACGACCCGGCGCGATGGCGTCGACATTGAAGCGGCGCACGGCATCGAGCGTGCCTTCCCAATCGGCGTAATGGGCATCGCCGCAATAGCAGGCGGAGTGATACTCCACGATATCCCCCGTAAACATGACGTTCTCGTCGGGCACATGGGCAACGATGTCACCAGCGGTATGGGCGCGGCCCAGATGCATAAGGTCGACACGCCGGGACCCGAGATAGACGGTCATGCGCCCCTTAAAGGTCGTCGTGGGCCAAGTCAGGCCGGGGATGCTCTCGTGCCCCTCGAAGAGACGCGGGAATCGCTGGAATTCGCTGTCCCAATCTTCTTGTCCCCGTTCCGCGACCATGCCACGTGCGGCCTCGGACATGATGATTTGCGAGGCGCCATAGGCCGAGGCACCCAACACGCGCACAGCGTGATAGTGGGTGAGGACAACATGGCTGATGGGCTTGTCGGTGACGGTCCGGATTTTCTCGACGACCATGTCGGCCAGCCGTGGGGTAGCCTGTGCATCGACAATCATGACGCTGTTATCGCCAATGATCACACCGGTGTTGGGATCACCCTCGGCGGTGAACGCCCAGAGATCCTTGCCCACTTCCGTAAACGAGATCGTCTTTTCCGACAGGTCCCCTTGCGAGGCGAATGCTTTGCTCATGTGTCTTCCATTATTTCTATGCGGTTGCCCGCGGGATCAGATACGAAAAACCGGCGCACCGTTGGTAAGGACGTATCCCATTGCAGTGGGTGCTTCAGGGCCTGCAGGCGCTTAGCGATCAGATCGAGATCAGGGGTCAAGAATGCAGGATGGGCTTTCAGTGCCGGTTGGTGATCCTTCTCAACACCCAAATGCACATTGGTGGATCCGTGGGTCAGCCAAAGGCCACCCCTGCCCTGCAGTTCCTGGGGTTTTTCGACTTCGTCAAACCCTAGACCTTCGATCCAGAATGGCCGTTGCGCCTCCTCGCTTTCGGGAGGGATAGCGAGTTGCACGTGATCGATCTTCATCTTGCTTCCACCTTTTGGGAAATCTTCCCGAAAATATCCTGGCCGTCGGCATCTTCCATCCAGATTTTCACAAAATCACCATCCTGGAGGAACGGCGTTTTCGGGCTGCCCAGGGTAATCGTCTCGACCATGCGCTGCTCTGCGATACAGGAATAGCCGACGCCGCCCTGTTCTACCGGTTTGCCGGGCCCGCCTTCGAGCTTGTTGGAGATCGTTCCAGAGCCGATCACAGTGCCGGCAGGCAGATCACGGGTTTTGGCCGCGTGCGAAATCAGATCCCCAAAGTCGAAGGTCATATCAATGCCTGCATCTGCCCGACCAAACGGCGCACCGTTCAAGTCGACATTCAACTGGCCCTTCAATCTGCGCCCGTTCCATCCCGGCAGGCCATCAGGAGTCACGGCCACGGGAGAACAGGAGGATATAGGTTTGGAATTGACGAAGCCGAACCCTTTGGACAATTCCGGTGGAATAAGGTTCCTCAGCGATATGTCATTCAGAAGCATGACATATCTGATGTGAGATGCCGCCTCTTTGGGGGCACAACCTTGTGGCACCGCGCCGGTTATCACCGCAATCTCGGCCTCGAAATCAATACCCCAGCTTTCCTCCCCACGAATGGGCGTTTGCGAGCCCGCAAAGACGGAGAGGCCCTGATACATCAGGGGGTCTGTCCAGAAGCTTTGCGGCATCTCTGCACCGCGGGCTTTGCGCACCAGTTCGACATGATTCACGTAGGCTGAGCCGTCCAGAAACTGATAACTGCGTGGCAATGGCGCGGCGCAATTCATCGGCTCGAACGGCAGTTCCATCCCTGTCGCGCTCAGCCGGTCGCGATCCAAGGCGATTTGCAAGGTCGTGTCGGTGCCAAGACGATAAGTCTTGAGATCATCGGAGACGGTAACAAGCCGCCCATCGGGACCACCTTGTTCAAGCGTTGCTATCTTCATTTATCTCGCTCAACTGAAAGGCCATCCATGCCCAGCGTGACAGGCACCGATGACGTGAGTTTCGAAACTGCATTTTTCCATTCTGCCGGGCCGTGGCCAGGTATGTCGATGGGCACCAGATGATTGAGCAAAAGCTGGCCGACATTTGCGCTTTCAGCCAGTTGAACAGCTTGTTCCAGAGGGGTGTGACTGTTGAGAAGATGCGTCTTCAAGCGCTCCGCGTTGCCGGTCCGCGCGCAAAGGGCATCGACGCCTTCCATCAGCATGGCCTCGTGGATCAAAATGTCAGCTCCCCGAGCAAAGTCAGCTAGCGGCGAGAAGTAGGCCGTGTCCGAACCAAAGACCACCGACCATCCCGGGGTATCGAAACGCAGCGCGAAACAATCCGTCACGGGGGGATGCTCGACCCGTAACGCAGAGACGGAAACCCCGCTGACGTCGAGTGTTCCTGGGCCAAACTCATGGCACGTGACCAGCTTCCGCAGATCGGGGCGGCCTTCATCTGCGACACGCAAATTGATGTCGAATTCCATCGCTTTGACGAAGGACGCCCAATAGCTTGCGATGCCTTCTGGCCCCCAGATTTGCACTGGCGTGGCCAGCCCGGAGGTCCACGCTGTGTGCAACAACGGGCCGAGTTCCAAGTAATGGTCGGAATGCAGGTGGGTGATGAAGATCAGGTCCAACTGGTTCAGCGCAAGATCGGCTTCGACCAAGGCCCGTGTCACGCCGATACCGCAGTCCACAACGATTGGACGACCTTCCATGATCAGCAGGTGCGAGGTCGGGTTGGGGCCACCTTTGCGTATGGCAGGCCCGCCTTTCGTGCCCAGCAGAACAACACGGTCAGTCATGTTTGGCCCTCCCCGCCATTGCTGGGACACTCTTATTTTGTTCCGGGAGTGCCGTCGAATTTCTTCTCCAGCCCATCCCAGCAGTCAATGTAGTCATCTTGCAAGGGAGCTTCCTTGGCGGCGAATTCGGTCAGGTGTTGCGGAAAACGTGTCTCGAACATGAAGGACATCGTGTTGTCCAGCTTATCAGCGCCGAGATTTGCGTTTGAGGCCCCCTCAAACGCAGGACCATCGGGGCCGTGGGGCAGCATCATGTTATGCAGCGACATGCCGCCCGGGATGAAGCCTTTGGGTTTGGCGTCGTAGATGCCGTAAATGTTGCCCATAAGCTCGGACATGATGTTCTTGTGATACCACGGCGGGCGGAAGGTGTTCTCTGCAACCATCCAGCGTTCCCGGAACAGCACAAAATCGATATTGGCGGTGCCTTCCACGCCCGACGGCGCTGTCAGCACGGTAAAGATCGATGGGTCCGGGTGATCAAACAAGACAGCGCCGACAGGTGAGAACGTGCGCAGGTCATATTTCACTGGCGCGTAGTTTCCATGCCAGGCGACCACATCGAGGGGCGAATGCCCGATGAAGGTTTCGTGGAACTGGCCGCACCATTTGATCACGACCCGAGATTTGGCATCATGATCTTCAAACGCAGCAACCGGTGTTTTGAAATCGCGCGGGTTGGCCAGACAATTCGCCCCGATAGGCCCGCGTGAGGGCATGTCGAATTTCTGACCGTAGTTCTCGCAGACAAAACCGCGTGCAGGGCCCTCAAGCACCTCGACACGGTAGACAAGACCGCGGGGCAGAATAGCAATTTCCTTGGGTTCCAGATCAATGATACCCAGTTCGGTGGCGAAACGAAGTCGTCCTTCCTGAGGCACAACCAGAAGCTCGCTATCTGCAGAGAAGAAATACTCGTCTTCCATGGATGCAGTGATCAGATAGATGTGCGCGGCCATCCCCACTTGGGTGTTCACGTCCCCGGCGGTGGTCATCGTGCGCATCCCGGTGAGCCACGTTGTCTCTTCCTGCGCGTGAGGGACGGGATTCCAGCGATATTGCCCAAGGCTGATCACGTCATCCTTCACGTGGGGGGCCGATTTCCAATAGGGCACGTCGATCTTCTGGAAGCGTCCCGTATGATGCACAGACGGACGGATGCGGTAACACCAGGTACGCTCGTTCTGGCCACGTGGCGCCGTAAAAGCCGTGCCGGACAATTGCTCAGCATAAAGGCCATAGTTGCATTTCTGCGGGCTGTTCATGCCCTGCGGCAAGGCGTCCGGCAGGGCCTCTGTTTCAAAATCATTGCCGAAGCCCGGCATATAGCGAAGCTGCTCGTCGGCGGGGCGGGTGCTGGACATCCCGGGGGCCATTTGCGTGTGCTTCATCTCTGCGACTCCTTTATTTAGTTTCATATGTAACTAAATTTACACTCGCTGGCAACATGACGCGGCATATCCTGCCCCGTCAGGTGGGTTTCAGAATCTCGCTGATCCTCTCGTTCAACTCCGCTTCCCACTCGACGGCCATTTCGCGGACTTTCGCGACGTAGACCTCGTTTTCGAGTGTCGGAATGTCCGGGTCGTAGTGCTCTGCGAGGCTCACGATTGAGCGGCGGTCCACTTCATCGAAAGCCGCCTTGATCTGTTCGGCCTGACCGCGCGTGGCCCCCAGCGCTTCGAAGGCCGAACGTCCCATGCGCAGCGAGCTGTCATAGTTTTCACGAATGATATCGCGGCAGCCCGTTGCGTAGAGGTCATAGACATGGTTCCGGTCAATGGCGCGGGCCACGACATGCACATCCGGATGGGTGTGCTGCACGTATCGGACCAATTCGGTGATCTGTTCCTTGTCGTCGATAGCAACGACGAGGAGCTTCGCTTCGCCGATCCCTGCGGAGTGCAGAAGATCTGGCCGGGTTGCGTCGCCATAATACGCCTGAATGCCAAACTTACCGAGCATATCGAGCTGCTTTGCGCTGTAGTCGATGACCGTTGGCTTATGTCCTGCGGATCGCAACATCCGGCTGACAATCCCACCGACGCGCCCGTGACCAGCGATAATGATCGCGCTCTGCTCCGAAATTTCGTCATCCTCGCGCGCTTGCTCGACGTTGTAGCGTGGCGTGATCACCCGGTCGTAGAGAATGAACAAGGCCGGCGTCAAAAGCATGGAGAGTGCAACAACCAGCAACAGCAGATCAGCAATCGGTGCAGGAATGACTGCGTTGGCGACCGTAAAGGAAAGAAGCACGAAGCCAAATTCACCGGCTTGCGCCAAGCCCAACGCGAAGAGCCATTTATCAGAGCCCTCCACTTTGAAGAGCTTTGCCAACAGCAAAAGCACAAGCGTTTTTATCAACATCAGGCCGATGGTCAGGCCGACGATCATCGCCAGATTGTCAAACAAAAGGCCGAAATTGATCCCCGCGCCCACTGTCATAAAGAACAGTCCCAGCAGCAAGCCTTTGAAAGGATCGATGTCGGACTCCAGCTCGTGCCGGTATTCGCTATTGGCCAGAACGACCCCGGCCAGGAATGTTCCCAAAGCCGGTGAAAGCCCGACAAGTGACATCAGGAGAGCAATACCAACCACCATCATGAGTGCTGTTGCGGTGAACAGTTCGCGAAGCTCGGCGGCTGCGATGAAGCGGAATATCGGACCTGTCAGAAAGTTGCCGCCAAGCACCACCGCAGCTATCGCGCCAATTGTGACCACTGTGGTTTGCCAGCCGTTCAGGCCATCCACCAAGCTCATTTGTGGTCCGTGATCCGCCCCTTCCGCGCTGTGCTCGTCAGCATGTCCCGTCGCCGCTTCGGAATGGGAAGCCGCTTCACCGTGGGATGCGACATCGCTGGCGACATCGGCCAATTCGGGGATGGCCAGCAGCGGAATAAGCGCTAACATCGGGATCACTGCAATGTCCTGAAACAACAGGACCGAGAAACTCGATTGCCCGCCATCACATTTCATCAGACCCTTTTCGTTAAGGGTTTGCAGTACGATCGCTGTTGAAGACAGTGCAAGGACCAGACCGATTGCCAAAGCGATGGTCCAGGGTTGTCCGAACAGCATGGCGGCCGCCATTGCCAACAGCGTTGTCAGCGCAACTTGCCCTCCACCCAGTCCGAGCAAGCGCGCGCGCATGGACCACAGCATGCGGGGTTCAAGTTCCAACCCCACCAGAAACAACATCATTACGACGCCGAATTCTGCAAAATGCTGAATGGAGATCACGTCCACTTGCAACAGAGCGAGAACAGGGCTGATCACGATCCCGGCGATCAGGTAGCCCAGAACAGAACCCAGCCCCAAGCGCGAAGCAATCGGAACTGAGACCACGCCTGCGATCAGAAAAATGAAAGCAAGCAACAAGAAATCGGTCATACATGGCCCCCCGGTCCAGTCAGTCGTGTATGCCTTTGGACAGGCTAACTTAAGATGGTCAGTCTAATCGGTGTGCTGGTTTTGGCCAGCATGATAATTTCGCAGTTCAATTCCGCTGCCACAGGAACTCGTTGACAAATCATGGAGCCCCTCCATAACATTTGCATACTAATGAATTTTGCAGCGAGGAATCGCCGTGATGGCGGATTATTTCCAGCCCGGAAATCTCGATGAGGCCTTGACCGTTATGCAGTCTCGCCCAGTGACGATTGTCGCCGGGGGCACTGATTATTTTCCGGCACGCGGCCATAGCCCGGTGCAACAGGACATCCTTGATGTGACCCGGATTCAGGGCTTGCGTGACATATCACTGACCGCAGACGGAGATGTGCGTATTGGTGCGGCGGCGACATGGTCTGACGTCGTGAATGCTGATCTTCCGCCGTGCTTTGATGGGCTGAAGGCTGCGGGGCGAGAAGTTGGTAGCATTCAAATCCAGAACGCCGGAACCATTGCCGGTAATATGTGCAACGCGTCACCTGCGGCAGATGGTGTGCCACCTTTACTGACGCTGGATGCCGAAATTGAGCTTGCAGGACCGAATGGGCGACGGATGCTGCCTTTGTCGCAATTCATTCTTGGCCCACGTCAAACCGCCCTTACGGAGGAAGAGTTGGTCGTCGCATTTCACATCCCGGCCCTCCGTCGCGATGTGCGAGGCGCATTTACCAAAATCGGCGCCCGCAAGTATCTGGTGATTTCCATTACCATGACGGCTGTTTGCATTGGTCTTGGACCAGATAAGCGGATCGATTTCGCCCGCGTCGCCGTTGGAGCGTGTTCGCCTGTGGCACTGCGGCTGACGGAGCTTGAGCATGCGCTTATCGGGCAGCGTCCAGACGCAGTTGAGATATCTGAGGCGCATTTGTCGTCCTTAGCTCCGATCTCGGACATTCGTGCAGATGCGGTCTATCGGCGCGAAGCCGTGGCCCATCAAATAAAACGCGCTATCGCGGCGGCTTCTGACAATGGATAAGCGCGTGCCATCCGATATGATCTCCTTCGCTTTGAATGGGCGCACGGTCGATTTGCGACCTCGTGCTGGCGAGAGACTGTCGGGGGCATTGCGCGAAAGCTGCGGGGCGCGTGATGTAAAAGTGGGTTGCGATGCGGGTGACTGCGGAGCCTGCACCGTTCTGGTCGACGGCGCGCCCGTTTGCGCCTGTCTGATGCCGGTCCATCAGGCACAGGGACGCCGTGTCGAAACATTGCAGGGCTTGGTTAAGGCGGCCCCCGAGGCAAAGGCACTCAGCGAGAGTTTTCAGGATCATGGTGCTGCTCAATGCGGCATCTGCACTCCGGGCATGATGGTCTCGGCCGTTGCCCTGTTGCGTGACATCCCTAGCCCAAGCGTGGCGCAGGTGCAGGACGCGCTCGGTGGCGTTTTGTGCCGCTGCACGGGGTATCGCAAGATTATCGATGCGGTGGTGGGTGCGGGACAAATCCGCAGCACAACCAAGGACACAGGTCACACAGGTCAAGCCATCCGCAGGCTGGATGGCGCAGGCAAGCTGGCCGGTACGGAAAAGTTCGGAGATGACGTTGCTCCGCCCGACACATTGGCGGTGCGTGTCATTCGATCTCCGTTCCACCGTGCCGCTTTCCGGTTCGATGACCTGGAGGACTGGGCGCAGAAAACACCGGGCATTGTTGCGGTGCTGAGTAGCGCAGACATCAACGGGCGAAACTGTTTTGGCGTGATCCCGGATTTTGCTGATCAACCGGTATTTGCAGAACAGGAAACCAGATTTCGCGGGGAAGCCGTCGCCGCTGTGGTTGGAACTCCGGACGCAATCGCGGATTTTGACCCTGAGACCTTCCCAGTTGCGTGGGAAGAGCTTCCATCGGCCCTTGAAACTGAAGATGCGATGTCGGGCCGTGCTGCCCAGCTTCACAGCACACGCGATGACAATATCATGTGCAGCGGGTTTGTGACTTGTGGCGATCCGGATGCAGCATTGCACGCGGCGGATGTGAGTGTCGAAGGCCAGTTCACGACCCCCTTTGTCGAACATGCCTATATCGAACCGGAAGCCGGGTTTGCCAAAGTCGTCGATGGACGACTGGAAATTCATGCCTGCACTCAAGCTGCGGTCATGGATCTGGAGGCGCTTGAGGATATCTTGGCGTTGCCGCGTGGGGACATCCGAGTGGTGCCGACCGGTGTTGGCGGAGGCTTTGGCGCGAAGATAGATCTTTCGCTGCAGCCCTATCTGGCGCTGGCTGCTCTCAAGACCGGTAAGCCGGTGCGGATGGCTTATTCACGTACGGAGTCCATGCAGTCGACGACCAAACGGCATCCTTCCGAAATCTCGATGAAGATCGGGGCCAAGCGAGATGGGACGATCAGCGGGATAGAGTTTTCAGGTCGTTTCAATACGGGCGCCTATGCAAGCTGGGGCCCGACTGTGGCGACGCGCGTGCCAATTCATGCTTCGGGGCCCTATCGTGTGGCGGACTACCGGGCCAAGGCGACGGGTGTTCATACGCATTGCGTGCCGGCCGGCGCTTTCCGAGGGTTTGGCGTACCTCAATCAGCCATTGCGCAGGAAAGCCTGTTTGATGAAGTGGCCGACAAGCTGGGGATGGACCAGCTTGAGTTTCGCCTTCGCAACGCGCTGGACAATATGACACCCACCGTTTGCGGTCAGGTCTTTGGAAGCGGTGTCGGGATCAAAGCCTGTCTGACCGCTTTGCGTTCGAGTTGGGAGACCGAGAAAACGGCAGCTGCCACCTATAACGCTAGCCACACTGTGCTCAAGCGGGGCGTTGGGCTGGCAAGTGCGTGGTATGGCTGTGGAAATACATCCCTACCCAATCCGTCGGTGATCAAGGCTGGTATCCGGGCCGATGGCACGATTGTGCTGCATCAGGGCGCGATTGATATCGGGCAAGGCTCTAACACGGTGATCGCCCAAATTTTCGCCACTGCACTGGGTATTGCCGTTCATAAGCTAACACTGGTTGGGGCCGACACCGATGTTACACCTGATGCGGGCAAGACCTCAGCCTCGCGGCAGACCTTCATCAGCGGTAATGCCGCGCGATTGGCTGGCGAGGCTCTGCGCGCGCGCATACTGAAACTGGTGAACGCGGACAAAACCTCCCGGATCGAATGTGGAGACGGCCATATCAAAGTGACTGACGGCGCGACGGCGCATCGGATCGACCTGGCCTCGCTAGAAACAGATCGGGACGGCTATGTCCTGCAGGCTGAAGAGGCCTACGATCCCCCGACCAAACCCTTGGATAAAAACGGGCAAGGTGCGCCGTACGCACAGTTTGGATATGCCGCACATCTGGCCGTTGTAGAGGTCGACATGCAGCTTGGTGCGGTTCGCCCCGTTCGTTTCGTGGCGGCCCATGATGTTGGCCATGCGATCAACCCAATGCTGGTTGAGGGACAGGTTCACGGAGGGATTGCGCAGGGCTTGGGGATGGCTTTGATGGAAGAATACATCCCCGGGCGCACCGATAATTTGCACGATTACCTGATCCCTACGATTGGTGATATTCCTGAGATTGAAACCGTGATCGTGGAGGAAGCGGACGCGCACGGGCCTTATGGGGCGAAAGGTTTGGGCGAGCATGTGTTGATCCCGACGGCCCCTGCTCTCTTGAATGCAATCAAGGATGCGACGGGCGTGCGGATCACTCAGGTTCCGGCGACGCCTGCGCGCGTCCGGGCCGCATTGCGGGAGCTTGGCGATGACTGAGAAACGAGAAAAGCCAGAGAAGATCCGCTGCGACGCCTGTCCGGTCATGTGCTATATCGCTGACGGCAAGTCGGGCGCCTGTGACCGCTATGCCAATCACGGCGGCGAGTTGGTCCGGTTGGATGCCTTAACGATCCTCGAGAGCACTGACCAAAAACTGGTCCCCTTTATGAAGAACGGCGGGCCGGACGATTGGGACGGCAACATCGTGCAAGGTAACCGCCCTTTTGTCACTGCGGTTGGCGCAGGCACGACCTATCCCGATTACAAACCCGCACCTTTTATCGTCAGCCAAGAAGTCGAAGGCGTCGATATGGTCACGGTCGTGACGGAAGGAATATTCTCCTACTGCGGCGTGAAGGTGAAAATCGATACCGACCGCCATATCGGTCACGAGCGCGATATCGTGCGTGTGGAGGGTGAGCCGATTGGACATGTGATGACCTCGGAATATGGCTCAAAGATGCTGTCGCTGGGGGGTGTTGAACATCTCACGGGCGGGTCGAAAGCCGAAGGCCGGGTGACCTGTGACGCTTTGCTGAAATTGTGCAACCGTGAAGCGGTGAACATGGTGATCGGCGAAGATGACCATCAGACCGAGATAGTCGTTCAGGCAGGCCGCGCACCGGTAATCAACGGTGTGGAAGAACAGCTGATGCGGGTTGGCTGTGGGTCTGCAGCGATCGGCATGTTTGCCAAGCAATGGCTGGGGCATGTCGATGAGGTCGTTGTGGTGGACGATCATATCACGGGTGTGTTGTCCGAGCATGAAGCCGGAAAGCAGCTGGATGTCCCGCGCACTGGGATCAAGATCAAGGGTCGTCGCTCGACACCGGGTCGCTATTTTCAGGTCGCCGATCCCGGCACCGGCTGGGGCGGGACGAATATCGAAGACCCGCTGACAATATTGGGGCCGTTTAACCCGAAGATCGCCTGGGCCGGATTGCGCTTGCTGATGGTTTCGACCACGGGAGAGCAGTTCGCGTATTTCGAACTTGATGACGATCTTGTACCGCAACCTGCAGAGATACCTCAGAGGTTGAAAGCGTCTGCCGACTTGATCGCCGAAAATTGCGAACCTTCCGTATGCTCTGTTCTATTCATGGGTGGCGCTGGTGGAAGCCTGCGGGCAGGTGTGACCGAAAACCCGGTGCGACTGACCCGATCCGTCAAGGACTCTCTGACCTATGTCTCCTGCGGTGGTGCTGAGGCATTCGTCTGGCCCGGTGGCGGTATCACCGTGATGGTCGACATCCTGAATATGCCACAAGGCTCGTTCGGGTATGTGCCCACACCCGCGCTGGTCGCACCGATCGAATTCACAATGCGTGTGGAGGATTACGGGACGTTGGGTGGGTACACCGGCGAAATCAAGACCATTGAGACCATCGAGACCGCCCGCACACGCAAGGTCGCTCAGTTTGATGGACAGCCGGACCCGACGGATCACGCAAACTACCGCTGGGCAAAGGGGCGCCAATGACCGCTCAGGCTTCCCTTCTGACCGGCAATCGGTTGCATTTGCAGCATGGTCCGATCGATCTGATTATCGGAGCGACGGCATCGGACGAGGCCCGCGAGAAAGCGTTTTCGGCAGCGCAAATTCGCTTCGAAACCGTGCTGGATGAATTGGTTGCGGAGCTGCCGTTGCTGCGTCGGCCGATGACGTCCTCCTCCCCCGCTCCCGACGGGGCAATTGCGCAGCGGATGGATCGTGCCACACGGCCCTTTGCAGGTGAGTTCATCACGCGTATGGCAGCAGTGGCCGGGTCGGTGGCCGATACAATATTGGCCGCAATGCTGCATGCGGCACCTTTGCGCCGGGCCTACGTCAACAATGGCGGGGATATCGCGCTGCATCTGTCGAAAAACAAGAGCTTTGTCACAGAGATGTCTGACCATTCAGGACGACCGCTGGGCCGCATCACGATCAGCTCTGATCAGGGCATCGGGGGGATGGCGACGTCAGGTCGGCATGGACGCAGCCATTCGTTTGGGATCGCCGATAGCGTCACCGTATTGGCTGGATCAGCGGCCTCTGCCGACGCTGCCGCCACTTTGATTGCAAATGCAGTGGATTTACCTGGGCATCCGGCAATACGCCGCACCGCCGCGAATGCGCTCGATCCGAACACTGATCTTGGCGAGCGTCTGGTGGTGACTGACTGTGCAGCCTTGTCCGAACAAGAGGTTGGCGCAGCCCTGACGGTTGGGCTTCGTCGCGCCAAAGCCATACGGTCTAACGGTCAAATCGCTGCGGCAGCTTTATTTCTGGATGGGCAAGTCCAACTGCTCGGATCCTCATTTACTCACCCTCAACGGAGCCTGACTGATGCCTGATATTATTCTGCGAAAGACCGTTTTGACGCGGGAGGATGTCTTTCACGAAGGCGGACCTGCGACAGGTAAACCGCTTTTGAGAGGCTCCATTATGGCTGTGATCAAGAATCCTTTCGCGGGTCGTTACGAGCCGGAAATTCAGCACTTCATGGAGGATCTGAAACCGCTCGGGCTGGACATGGCGCGCAAACTGGCCGAGGCGTTGGGTGGCGCGGACCTGATCGAGGGATATGGCAAGGGCGCTATTGTCGGAGAAGCTGGCGAAATTGAGCACGGGGCTTTGTGGCACGTGCCGGGCGGCTATGCGATGCGCGAACTTCTGGGAGATGCCAAGGCGATCGTTCCCTCCACCAAGAAGGTTGGTGGTGTTGGCGCACGGCTGGATGTGCCCGTCACGCATATCAACGCCTCTTATGTGCGAGGTCATTTTGATGCGATGGAAGTTGGCGTCAATGACGCGCCGCGCGCGGACGAAATGGCGGTTGTTCTGGTGATGACAACCGGTGGACGGATCCATGACCGCGTAGGTGGGTTGGCTGCGGCTGATATCGAGGGAAAGGACGGATTGAGATGAGCGCCAAGATTCGCAAAATTGCCGTTACGGTCGAGGAAACGCATCTCGAAATCGGGCGTACGATTTCGCCACCCACCCGTAAGGCGGTTGCGATCGCCGTGATCGAAAATCCGTTTGCGGGCAGTTATCAAGAAGACCTGTCGGACTTGATGGAGATCGGGGCTGAGATGGGCGCATTGCTTGGCGACAAATGCGTCGCGGCGCTAGGCATTCAGCCTGCGGAGGCTGAAAGCTACGGTAAATCCGCAATGGTCGGTGAAAATGGAGAACTGGAGCACGCCGCCGCGATTTTGCATCCTCAACTGGGCGCGCCTTTACGAAAAGCCGTCGAAAAAGGGGCCGCGCTTGTGCCATCATCCAAGAAGATGGGCAGCCCCGGGCAAGTGCTGGATGTGCCTTTGGGGCACAAAGATGCAGCCTATGTGCGTAGCCATTTCGACGGTATCGAGGTTCGTTTGAATGATGCACCGCGCGCCAACGAGATCATGGTAGCGGTCGCAGTGACGGATAGCGGGCGTCCCTTGCCTCGTGTTGGCGGGCTGAAGTCGGATGAGGCCGAGGGCAAAGACGGTCTGCGATAACTACGCGTGTCAGGTTGGCGAAAGGTCATGGAATGACTGAAACAGAGACCACAATAGAAGAGACCTATCAGCTTGATCAGCAAGTGGGTTTCTTGTTGCGGTTGGCCAATCAACGACACGCCGCGATTTTTCAGGACCATGCTGTGGGCGATCTGACACGCACACAATTTGCCGCCATCGCGCGTCTGGCCGAGCATGGCAGATGCTCCCAGAACCAGTTGGGGCGTTATGCGGCCATGGATATCGCTACAATCAAGGGGGTCGTCGACCGCCTCAAACAAAAGGGGCTTGTCGGCACCGAGCCATCTCAGGATGACAAACGCCGCAGCCTGATCTCTCTGACGCCCAAGGGTGAGGCGTTGGTGGAAGACCTACATCGCGCTGGCCGTGAAATTTCGCGGGCCACACTCGCGCCTTTGACCCCTGCCGAGCAGCGCAGCCTGCTCAAGCTATTAGGGAAACTGGCGTAGGGCGCTGGCGCTTCAAACCACTTCGGGCAGCTTGTTGGCGGGGGGTGTGTTCCGGCTTCGGTGGCTTGTGATCTTTCCGTCAATGATGGTCATACCAACACCGGGCAAGTTCCCAAGTTGCACCGATTCAAGCAGGTTCTTTCCCGGGGCGTGCTGCGCCTGATCCATCAGAACAAAGTCTGCAGAATATCCGGCCTCAATCAATCCTACGTCCAGCTCCCGCCGACGCGCCGTGTTTCCGTTGGCAAAGCAAAATGCCGTCTCTGCCGGCACGTTCCCCAACGAGGACAACATAGCGACCATCCGCATAATGCCCAACGGCTGCACGCCCGAGCCCGCAGGACCATCGGTGCCGAGGATGATCTGATCGAGCTTGTCCAATTCGCGCGCGGTGTTCAGTGTCAAAAGCGCTGCGCGTTCATTGCCGTTGTGAACAATCTCCAATGCGGCTGTGCAGTTTTCGCAAAGACAAACAATCTGGTCGTCTGGCAAGGCCGAGTGACCGCCATTGATATGACCCACAACATCCGTCCCGGTTTCAAGCACCATATCCGCATCGATCAGTCCTGATCCCGGAATAGACGGCCCGCCGGTGTGGATCGTGCTTTGAATGCCGTATTTGCGCGCCCAGTCGACCATCTGATTGGCGGTCTTACCGTCTTTGACGGTGCCCAATCCCACCTCACCCAGCAGCTTCACGCCCGCATCGGCGAGGTCTTTGAAATCCTGCTCTTCCATCCCGTGCTCAATCACCGGAGCACCTGCATGCACCTTGACGCCCGAGGGTCGGAAATTTTCGTACCAACGCTGTGCGGCAATCGCCATTGCCTTAAGACCCACGACGTCTTTGGGACGGCCCGGCATGTGAACCTCACCTGCGGAAATGAGGGTTGTCACCCCTCCATGAAGCGTTGAATCGATCCAGTGGAGTTGCTGCTGACGCGGGGTGTAATCCCCCACAACAGGGTGGATATGACTGTCAATCAGGCCCGGGGCGAGCGTTGTTCCATGGGCGTCCACCACAGTTGTAGCCCCATCTGTATCGAGGTTGCTTTCCTGACCCCAAGCGGTGATTTTACCATCCTCGGCAATCATGCAGTCGCCATCGGCAATCGGCGCTTCGATTTTGCCTGTCAAAATCATGCCGATGTTCTTGATTACGAGTTTTTCGGCCATTGCGCTCTCCCAACTTGGCGGTTCAACTCATTAGTATGCACATGACTTACCACAAAGAAAGCCTTGTCCGTCGGGGCCAGTTTCAAAAATTGGCGCGCGACGGATTCGGCACCGCAAAGGCGCACTCAGTCAGGCTCATTCCGTTAGTATACTAACAAAAATCATTGACTCGTCCTACATTCCACGGCTCAATTCAGAAAGTGGACCACCAGAAGGCCGGGAGGGGATGTTTCTGTGAGCTTTGTAAAAAACGCTTGGTACGTTGCAGGCTGGTCCAGTGCGTTCGGGGAGGATCTCAAAGCGCTTGAAATTACCGGCCAGAAGCTGGTGATGTTTCGCGACACCACCGGTAAGGTCAAAGCTCTTGAAGATCGTTGCCCGCATCGCCTCCTACCGCTGTCAAAAGGAAAGCGTATCGGCGACACGATCCAGTGCGGCTACCATGGGATGACGTTTGACGGCAGCGGGCAATGTGTGCGCGTGCCCGGTCAGGACAACACACCGGCCAGCGCCTACGTTGAAGCGTTTCAGGTTGAGGAGCGCCACGGAATTGTTTGGGTTTGGATGGGTGAGCCGGCGCGGGCCAATCCAGATGATATCTTCAATCTTCCGCAGTTTTCCGACCCCGATTGGCATGCCCATCAAGGTGAAGCGCTACATATCACCGCAAACTATCTGAATGTCGCTGAAAATCTGGTCGACCCTGCCCATGTCAGTTTTGTGCATCCGACGACACTTGGAAATGCGGCCAGCGAAAATGTCCCGGTGCATGTCTCGACAAGCGGCGAGGTAATATCGGCATGGCGCTGGATCAGAGATGCCCCGCCTATCGGGTTTTTCCAGAAGTTCGGAGGCTTCGATGGCCATGTAGATCGTTGGCATTATTACGATTTGCACCTGCCCACCACGGCGGTGATCGATTTCGGAAGCGTCGACACGAAAATGAACTGTCCCGAAGATGAACGGGACCGCGGCGTGCGCATATTCGCGCTGCATTTCGTCACGCCGGTGACCGAGGACTATACGATTGATCATTGGATGCATCTGCGGAACACGGCTGTGGGCGACGACGCCGCTTCTGCGCAGATGGACACGATGTTCAATACAGCGTTCGCGGAAGACAAAGCCATTCTCGAAGCCATCCACGAGAGCGAACAGCGTCCGCAACGGCGCAGGCCTATCCGGGTGGCTATCGACAAAGGACCAAATGTCTATCGCAAGCGCATTCGCGATATGATTGTCTCGGAATCAACCGAAGATCTTGGTGAACCGGTCAAGCCGGTCTTCATCCAACACGACTGACGAACAGTCGATCCCATCAACAGAGAGGACCACCATGCAACGAAAGACATTTCTAAAGGCGCTGCTTGCTACAGCTGCTCTGGCGACCATGCCGTTGAGCGCAGTGGCGCAAGACACGATCAAAATCGGTGAAATCAACCACTACAAACGACTGGCCGCTTTCGCCGAGCCTTACAAAAAGGGGATCGAGCTTGCGCTGGAGGAAGCCAATGCCGCCGGTGGCGTTCTGGGCAAACAGCTGGAGTTCATTTTCCGAGATGATCAGGGCGAACCGGGCGAAGCTGTAAAGATCGCTGAGGAATTGATGACCCGCGAAGGGGCTGTGATGCTGACCGGGACGATCTTGTCCAATGTGGGTTTGGCGATCTCCTCGTATGCTGGGGAGAAGGGATATGTCTATCTGGCCTCTGAACCACTGGCAGATTCATTGGTTTGGGCAGCCGGGAACAAATACACCTTCCGTCTACGCGCCTCGACCTTCATGCAGGCCGCGATGCTGGCTGAAGCAGCCGCAAAAACAGACGCAAAGCGTTTTGCAACGATCGCGCCGAACTACGCATACGGTAAAGATGCTGTCGCGGCGTTTAAGGAAAACCTTCTGAAGCTGAAGCCTGATGCGGAGTTCGTAGCCGAGCAATGGCCAGCGCTTTTCAAGATTGATGCAGGTGCCGAAGTGCAAGCGCTGGAGCGGGCTAAGCCAGATGCGATTTACAACGTTACCTTTGGGCCTGACCTTGCCAAGTTCGTTCGTGAGGGCGGTGATCGCGGATTGTTTGAAGGACGTGGTGTCTACGGTCTGTTGTCGGGTGAGCCAGAATATATCGACCCGCTTGGTGACGAAGCGCCAGAGGGTTGGACGGTGACCGGCTACCCTTGGTACGATCTCAATGATGGGCCGGGCGGCGATTTCGTTTCCGCCTATCAGACCCGCTGGGACGACTACCCACGGATCGGGTCGCTGGTTGGTTACATGACCGTGCAATCCATTGTCGCCGCGCTTGAGAAGGCCGGGTCCACCGAAACAGAAGCCATTCGGGATGCCTTCGAGGACCTTGGCGTCAGTACGCCAGTGGGTGACATCACGTTCCGGTCCAGCGATCACCAGTCCACCATGGGTGCCTATGTCGGCACCACGGCTCTGCGCGATGGGAGAGGGGTCATGGTCGATTGGGACTACAAAGAGGGCGCAAACTATCTGCCTTCCGCAGAAGAGGTCGCGAAACTGCGCCCCGCTGACTAAAGCAATGGCCACTGCCCGGGGTCATCATCCGGGCAGTGGCCGATCAGACGCTTCCGACCTGACAGGCTTTCATGGAACTTTTTGTAGCTCAGATCATCACTGGGCTGGCAAATGCCAGCTCTCTGTTTCTCGTGGCCTGCGGGTTATCCCTGATTTTCGGGGTTACACGCATTGTGAATTTTGCCCATGGCAGCCTTTACATGCTGGGCGCCTATATAGGCTATTCACTGATGCAGGTACTGCCCGGGGCGTTCGGCTTTTGGGGTGCAATTCTACTTGCGGGTATTGCCGTTGGCTTGGTCGGAGTTCTTGTGGAAATGCTGGTTCTGAGACCGGTTTACCGCGCACCTGAACTCTTCCAGCTTGTTGCCACGTTCGGAGTTATTCTCGTCGTTCAGGATCTGGCACTCATCATATGGGGGCCCGAAGATCTGCTGGGACCGCGTGCGCCAGGCTTGCGCGGGGTTTACCGCATCATGGGCGAGCCCATTCCAAAATACGATATCGTCCTTCTGCTGATCACCCCATTTATCGCATTAGCGCTATGGTACCTGATCGCCCGCACGCGCCTCGGCGTTCTGGTGCGCGCGGCCACCCAGGACCGCGAGATGGTCGGCGCTCTGGGGGTCAATCAGGCCTGGTTGTTCACTGGGGTCTTCGCGCTAGGCTCTGCGTTGGCGGGTCTGGGTGGCGCGCTGCAACTGCCCAAGGGCGGTGCAGATCTTTTGATGGACTTTAATATCCTCGCGCCCGTTTTCGTTGTGGTGGTCATCGGAGGCATGGGCTCCCTGCCCGGTGCCTATCTTGCGGCCATCATAATCTCGGTTCTCAACGTCTTCGGGGTGACCTATCTGCCGCAATCCACACTCGTTTTGATGTTTGTCGTCATGATCGTTGTCTTGATGATCCGGCCCTATGGCCTGTTTGGCCGCGAAGAGGTTGCGGGCGAACATGGGCAAGTGGGTGAGCCAGAGCTGCCGATCAAGCCGGCTTCGCCAAATGTGCGCATGATCGTGGCGGCCGGTCTCATAATCCTGGCCCTTCTTCCGCTCTATGGATCATCCTTCTCGCAAGTGCTTGCAACGGACATTCTGATCTTCTGTCTCTTCGCAGCCAGTTTGCATTTCTTGTTGGGACTGGGCGGCTTGGTCAGTTTCGGGCACGCGGCGTATTATGGCGGCGGAGCTTATGTCGCCGCATTGCTCGTGACCCATGCCGATAGCCCGATGGAGCTTGCTTTCCTTCTTGCACCCCTGGGCGCGGGGCTGGCGGCGCTGGCCATCGGTTGGGTCTGTCTACGGCTGACCGGTGTTTACTTCGCCATGCTGACGCTGGCTTTCGCACAGCTGCTCTGGAGCCTCGTCTTTCAATGGGGAGATGTGACTGGCGGCGATGATGGTCTGGTCAATCTTTGGCCTGCTGATTGGTTGAATGACACGACCGTCTACTTCTATTTTACCCTGCTCTTTGCAGTGGGTGGCATTCTGATGCTCAGACATGTCGCACATTCGCCCTTTGGCTATGCGCTTCGGGCTGCACGGGACAGCCAGAGACAAGCCGAGTCAACGGGGATCGACACCCGGCGTGTACAGTTGCTCGCCTTCGGGTTTGCAGGTCTGATGGGCGGTTTGGCTGGCGCGTTGTTTGTCTTCTCAAAAGGCAGTGTGTTTCCCAATGAACTTGAGATCGCGCGTAGCTTTGACGCCTTGATCGTTGTGTTCCTCGGCGGGGTCAAAACACTGGCAGGCGGCGTGGTTGGCGGCGCCTTCTTCAAAGGCGTCGAAGATATCCTGACGCGCTTTGAGTATTGGCGATTGGTCATGGGCTTCCTGATTATCTTCGTCGTCATCTTGGCGCCTGAAGGCATTGCAGGATCAATGCGGAAACTTGTCAGACGGCTGCAATCCTCCAAAACAGGAGGAAGCCAATGACCGTTGTTCTCGAAACAAAGGGCCTGACAAAATCCTTTGGTGGGCTCGTAGCAGTCGATGACGTCTCGTTCCAGCTTCACAAGGGGGAGCTATTGGCGCTGATCGGACCCAATGGCGCAGGAAAAAGCACCTGCTTCAACATGCTTATGGGGCAGTTGAAACCGACCGCTGGCGAAGTGTTTCTACAAGGTGAAAACGTCACCGGTCTGACGCCCCGGCGGATTTGGCGCAAGGGTGTGGGGCGGACATTCCAGATCACCTCGACCTATGCCTCGATGACCGTGATCGAAAACGTTCAGATGGCGCTTCTGTCGCATAATGGTGAAGTGTTTCGGTTCCTCAGCTTCGCGCACAAGCGCTACCGCGAGGAAGCGATGGCGCTTCTGGACATGGTCGGTATGGCTGAGCAGGCAGAGCGTCACTGTGCGGTGCTGGCCTATGGCGATCTCAAACGCATGGAGTTGGCGATCGCTCTGGCCCATGATCCAGCCCTGTTGCTGATGGATGAGCCGACGGCAGGGATGGCCCCCAAGGAGCGGGTGGCGCTGATGCAACTGACCTCCGATATTGTGGCGGATCGCGGCGTCAGCGTGTTGTTTACTGAACATGACATGGATGTGGTATTTTCCCATGCGCATCGGATCATGGTGCTCAACCGCGGCGCCTTGATTGCCGAAGGCACAGCAGCGGACATTCGCAACAGCGAACTTGTTCAGGAAGTCTATCTGGGCGGCGGCACGCTGTTCAGTGCGGAAGAGGACGCCCATGCTTGAGATTGACAACATCAACAGCTTTTATGGCAAAGCCCATGTGTTGCGCGACCTCAGCTTCTCTGTGCCACGTGGCAAGGTTGTTGCCTTGCTTGGCCGAAATGGTGCGGGCAAAACCACAACGATGAAGTCGATCATGCAGCTTGTGCGGCCTGAGACCGGGCGTATCCAGTTTGGCGATCATGCCATTGTCGGACTGCCCCCGCACAAAGTTGCAAAGCTGGGGATGGGATATGTTCCCGAAGAACGGCGCGTCTTTACTGATCTGACCGTTGCAGAAAACCTATTGGTTGGGCGTCAACCGCCCAGAGAGGGCGCTGTCACATGGACAGAGGAGATGCTGTTCGAGCTATTTCCCAACCTAGCGGAACGTCGCAACAATCGTGGCAAAGCACTTTCGGGCGGGGAGCAGCAGATGCTGACCATTGCGCGTACGCTGATGGGCAACCCCTCTTTTGTTCTGCTTGATGAACCAAGCGAGGGGGTGGCACCCGTGATCGTGGAGCAGATGGCGAAGGTCATCCAGCAGCTAAAATCTGAAGGCCTGACAGTCCTTTTATCCGAACAAAATCTGCATTTTGCGCAGGCTGTGGCTGATCTGGCCGTGATCATAGAAAGCGGCGCGCAGGTGTTTTACGGGTCTTTGACTGAGTTGAATGCCAAGCCTGAAATACGCGACGCCTATCTGGCCGCTTAATCTGCCGAAAATTACCATAGTGCCTTGAGCTTCCTCTTTTTGCGATCCGATTCACATGCCCGATCGGCGTCGACCGCATTGGCGTTTTCTGTCTCACAAATTATTTCCGACTAATTCACTCAACATTCTTGCAATCCCGATAAAATCAGGTAATTGAGTAAATCAGTAAGATTTATAAACCTAGGAGACTTTCATGTCGCTCAATTCGAAAATTTCCACCTTGGCGCTTGCTTCGGCAGCGGTATTGGGTGGCTCCTTTGCCGTCTGGGCCGAGGGCGAGCTGAACCTCTATTCCTCGCGCCACTATGATACAGATGAACGTCTTTATTCTGATTTTACCGACGCGACCGGGATCACAATCAACCGCATCGAAGGTAAGGCCGATGAACTGATCGCGCGGATGGAGGCTGAAGGCGCCAATTCCCCCGCCGACATTCTGCTGACTGTCGATACATCACGTCTTGAGCGCGCTAAAAATGCGGGTGTCCTGCAATCCATCGACAGCGCAATTCTGGAAGAACGCATTCCCGCCAACCTGCAAGACAGCGACAATCAGTGGTTTGGCTTCTCGCAGCGCGCCCGGATCATCTTCTATGACAAAGCCGACGTGCAGGATCCCCCAATGGATTACGTCTCGCTGGCGGATCCAAAATACAAAGGTCAGGTTTGTCACCGGTCTTCGTCCAACGTCTACAGCCAGACCTTGCTGTCCGCGATCATTGAAAATCATGGCGAAGAGGCCGCCAAATCCTGGGCTCAAGGTGTGGTCGACAACTTCGCACGCGAACCAGAGGGCGGTGATACCGATCAGCTTCGTGGCCTTGTCTCGGGTGAATGCGATGTTTCCATCTCGAACACCTATTATTTTGCCCGGGCATTGCGCAAAGACGTGAGTGGTCTTTCCTCTGACATCGACAAAATTGGAGTCGTATTCCCGGCGCAAGATGCCGAGGGCGCCCATATGAACCTGTCAGGCGGTGGTGTCGCTGCCCATGCGCCCAATAAAGAGAATGCGATCAAGTTCCTCGAATATCTGGCCTCCGATCAGGCACAACAATATTTCTCGGCGGGCAATGATGAGTTCCCGGCTGTCCCAAGTGTTCCGGTAAGCGAAAGCGTCGCGAAGCTTGGAAGTTATAAGGCCGATGATGTCAGCCTTTCGGACGTCGCCAAAAACGTGCCGGCTGCCCAAAAGATTTTCAACGAAGTTGGTTGGAAATAGGTCAGGCTTCTCAAACGACGACAAAGGGCGCGGTTTTTGCCGCGCCTTTTTCGTTAACCGCTTAAACGAACCTTCCTACAGAGCAGGAGTACCGGGAGCAGACCTATCGCTGCGATGACGAGGCTTGGTACGGCGGCGCCTTCCAGCCGCTCATCCGACGCCAGCCTAAACGCCTGAACCGCAAGAGTATCAAAATTAAACGGCCGCATGATCAGCGTGGCAGGTAGTTCCTTCATAACATCCACAAAGACGATCAGTGCGGCTGTAAGAAGGCTCGGTGTCAGGATCGGCAGATGAACGCGCCCGACAACGCCCCAGACCCCCTTGCCCAGTACGCGAGCGGCCGAGTCCATATTCTCTGTGATCGACGAGATCCCTCCCTCGTACGCGCCAAGCGCGGCTGCCAGAAAGCGGATCATATAAGCGCCAATGAGCAGCCAGATTGAGCCGGTGAACAGAAGGCCCGTCGAGATGTCGAAGGTTTCTCGCATCCAGGCGTCCAACGCGTTGTCAAAGGCTGCGAAAGGAACCAAAAGACCCACTGCGATCACCCCACCCGGGACTGCATATCCCAGCCGGCCGACATAGAGCGCGGCAGATGACACGCGCCCGCCGAAGCTGCGCTTGTAGGCACCTAAAAGGACCGCAGCGAGGACCGTCAGGACTGCAGCAATCAACGCCAGCGTAATCGTGTTGCGAATGAAACCCAGATAGCGAGGGCTGAGCAAAGACTGCTCAGAGCCTGTGGCCATGACAATCAGTGCGATGGTGGGAATGATCACACCAAACAGGATGGGGATGGCGCACAGAACCAATGCGCCCCAGGCCGAGATACCTTGCAGGGCAGTGCGTTCCATCGGAGCGTGGGCGCGTTTGGCAGCGTAGCGGGCATCGCCTCGGTTAGAGCGCTCCAGAAACGCCAGCAATAGCGCGAAGGCCAGAAGCCCCAGAGAAAGCTGAGCCGCCGCCCCGCGATCCGCCATCGAGAACCAACTGGTATAAATGCCGGTCGCAAAGGTTTGCACACTGAAATAGGAGACTGTTCCAAAGTCTGCGATGGTTTCCATGGCAGCAAGAAGAACACCCGCAGCAATGGCAGGCCGCGCCATCGGCAAAGACACTGAGAAAAAAGCCTGCGTTGGCGTTTTGCCCAAGGAGCGTGCGGCGTAGAACATGGTCGCGCTCTGCCCCATGAAAGACGTCCGCGCCAGCAGGTAGACATAAGGGTAGAGAACAAGAATCAGCATGGCGGCAGCACCGCCTAGTGAACGGATTTCGGGAAACCAATAGTCGCGTGGCCCCCACCCCATCACATCCCGCAAAGTTGCTTGAACGATGCCGGGGTGGTCCAGAATATGGGTGTAGGCATAAGCCAAGACATAGGCTGGAAAAGCCAAGGGAATTACCAGTGCGACCTCGATCCACTTGCGGCCCGGAAACTCCATCATCGTGACGAGCCAAGCGGCCCCCGTTCCCAGCGCGCAGGTTCCGACACCTACGATAAGCACCAACGCCAAAGTTGTGGCGGTGTATCGCCCGAGAACCGTTTCGAGCAAATGAAACAACGTGTCTGATGTACCGGTGAACGCAGCGATCAGAACGCCCAGATGTGGCAATGCACACAGCAATGCGATCAGGATCGCAGCCGCCATGAGGCTCTTGTTCGAGATATTCTGAGCGATTACTTTCATAGCTTAGCGGCGTCCACCTTTGGGATAGGCAATAGGTAATTCAGATTATCTTGGGGAAACAGTCGCAAAATTTAATTGACTCTTTTTGTCAGATTTCTTTATCTTTGACGTATATCAAACGAAAAATCCGAATCCCAGCCACCTGTTTTCAGATCAGCCCGGAGCACGCAAACTAGGAGGCCCAAGATGGACGATAGATCGACGACTACGACCCAACTTGACTATGAAACTTCTTGGCGTGAGTTACTGCATAGCGCGCTGAACAATGTCTTTCCGAGCGAACGCAAGTTCGAAGAGCTGTTGGACAATTGGGAGCGCATGCCATGAACGCTTTGACGACACCGCGCCGGATCGATGCTTTTCAAACCAGCGACGTCGAAAATCTTCCGACATTTGATGCGCGGGATCTGGTGAATAACGGCGTACAAGCTCGTATTGTTCTCGATCAGCAAATCTATGTGCTGCGTATCACACGCGCAGGTAAGCTTATTCTCACGAAGTAGGCAGAAAACGTCCAAGCTGATCTTTGAAACGAGATCGCTGCATCCTAGCTAAGACAATGGGCGAACTCAGAGGCCCGATTGTTTCGTAAGGTCCTCATGCGATGAGCAAAATCCCAAGTCCCTGCATCGACGTTTGTAAATACAAACGGCAGGGCCATTGCATCGGCTGCTCAATGACCAAGGCACAGAAGTCGCTGTTTAAGACGTTGCGGAAAGACAAGCACCGGCAAGGTTTTGTTCATATGCTTACCGCCCAGCAAAAGCAGCTGGGCGGTTTTGATCAATGGACATCCGCCTATCTAAAGAAGCTGAAGAAAAAGGGGATGTCCGCGGAGCTCCTTGAGAAGAGCACTCAGGCCCAAAATCGGACCGGCGTCCGCCAGAATTCCCGGTAGGCGCAGGCAGATTCTCTTTCCAAAACGCTCAGCTCAGGTGCGCGCGTAGGAACCACGCAAGTTTTTCGTGTTCTTGGCCGCGTGCGATACACAGGTCTTCTGTCAGGGTATCGCCATGATTTGCTGCAAGCTCTCCACAGCCCGCGAGGGTCTTTGCGAGCGTTTCCTGAGCATCAAGCATCTTTGCGATCATCTCCTTGTCTTCGGCATGGCCGTCATGCTCGATGACTTTCGAGCGCTTCAGCATACCGGCAAGATTGCCTTCGGCATGACCGCCAAGGGCTTTAATTCGCTCCGCCAGATCGTCTTGTGCAACGAAATGGTCTTCATAGATCTTCTGGAACAAATCGTGGAGCGGGCCAAACGCCATCCCTGTTACGTTCCAGTGGAAACTTTGTGCCAGCATCGTTGTCACCGCTGTTTCAGCAACGGATTGGTTCAGAGCCTCGATGATTTCGGTCTTCGCATTGGTGGTCAGCGCGGCGGCGGTCTGTGTCATGGCATATCTCCTAACATTAGCGATTTTGGCGGGCTGGCAAAAAAGCTGGCTGGCTTCCTATACAAATAGCAAGCCAAACGCATAAGCCAAGTACTTTTTAGAATTATTCTAAATTTAATCTTTGACGCGTGCAAAACCCCTTACCAAAAACCCGAAGTTTCGGCAGGCATGCTTGGGAATACGCGACCTGATCAGAAACCGGAAGCTGTCCCAGTCGCCCCGGACAACGCGGTCGATCAATCGCATGATCCAAGCTTCATCGAATGATATTTCCGTGACGCCAGGTCGGAAAAAAACTGGCGGCCTGTCCAGCACTTGCTCCAAATTCCGTATGAGAGTTTCAGCATAAACCTCTCGGGCAACTGACTTGGAAGTGGAGAGAATTGCACAAGCTTCAAACAAGTTTGCGCGGGCGGCTGATCTGCATCTCAGCGATATCTCTCGCAGAAGCACAAGATCCTCAGGCGGCGCCAGAGCGGTTGCGATATATTGGCCGGTTTCGCTTGCGCAACCCCCCTGATCTGCTTGGAACGTTAGTGGCATCATTTTCATTCACAACGATTGTCAAAGGCGCCGAGGGACTCGCCGCACATAATTCTGAGTATTATTATCAGAATTAATGCACCGCTGCAAATTTTGATCGCGACGCGTATTCAGCTCTCAGGAAAATACGCGCTGACGCTGCTCGTCGAAAACAAATGAGGCCGTATTGTCGAAATCCAACTCGATTTTCTCACCCACGCCGGTGCCATCTTGCCCGAAAAGACGAACCGTCAGGGCCTCTTTCTCATCAGTCTCGACCAGAAGATTCGTGTCTCCCCCCAAACGCTCGACATGGGTGACGGTACCTTTGATGCGGCCATTGGCAACCGGCCTCAGATGCTCTGGACGGATGCCGAGTGTTCCGTTTTTCGGCATGTCGAGCGGCGCTTTGCTCAGGAAGTTCATGGCCGGAGAGCCAAGAAACCCCGCTACAAATTGATTGGCTGGGTTGTTGTACAATTCCATTGGTGAACCCACCTGCTCGACCCGGCCATCGCGCAGAACAACGATTTTATCGGCAAGTGTCATCGCTTCGGTCTGATCATGGGTCACGTAGATCATTGATGCTGACAATGTACGGTGGAGATCTGCAATTTCGATCCGTGTGTTCATACGCAAAGCCGCATCAAGGTTCGAAAGAGGCTCATCGAAAAGGAAGAGTTTCGGGTCACGAACGATGGCGCGACCAATAGCGACACGCTGGCGTTGACCGCCCGACAGGTCAGATGGACGGCGGTCGACATAAGCGCCAAGATCCAGCATTTGCACTGCCTTTTCGACGCGCTCGTCGATCACGGATTTTGGTTGTTTTTCCTGCTTCAATCCCAGGGCCATGTTGTCACGTACAGAAAGGTGCGGATAGAGCGCATAGGATTGAAATACCATGGCAATACCGCGTTTGGCGGGGGGCACGGCGTTAACCACATCACCCCCGATGCTGACGGTACCGGAGGTTGCATCTTCGAGCCCCGCGATTACCCGTAGCAATGTGGATTTGCCACAGCCCGAAGGCCCGACAAAGACCACGAATTCTCCGTCTTCCACGGTCAGGTTGATGTCCTTCAGAACCTCAACCACACCGAAAGATTTACAAACGTTTTCAAGGACGAGAGCGGTCATCAGATGTCTCCTAATTCGACGGGTTTGCCGGTGCGGATGCTTTCATCAGCGGCAAGACAGATACGTAGGGATTGGACGGCGTCCGACATGTTTCTACTTAGATCAATGTCTTCCTGTATGGCGCGGATCATGTAGGCTTGTTCGGCATCGCAAAGCTCTTGGTGACCTGGTTCGCCCGGCATTTCGATTTCGCGATCGCCATCGCGGGTGTGCACCAGAATTGCTCCGACTTTTGTATGGCCATCAACATCATCGGACTGGCCCTTGTTTCCATCAGTGATCGAGACGGCCCCGTTGGGTGATATGATGTCTTTGACGAAAAACGCGGTTTCAGAAATCATCGGGCCCCACCCAGCTTCGTACCAGCCGATGGTCCCATCATCGAAATAGACCTGGAACTGACCATAATTGTACATATCAGGGGCGATCTCGTCAGAAAGGCGCAGCCCCATGCCATTGACCCGTACCGGCTTGGCATCTGTAATCTGGCACATCACATCAACATAATGGACGCCACAATCGACAATGGGGCTGGTGGTTTCCATCAGCGCCTTGTGCGTTTTCCAGGTTTCTCCGTCCGATTGCTGGTTGAGGTTAAGCCGGAAGACATAGGGACCACCCAGCGACCGAGCTTCTTTGATCAAACGCATCCAAGACGGGTGATGGCGCAGGATGTAGCCGACAACGAGTTTGCGACCGAGCCGTTTGGCGGTCTCGGTCACGCGCAGAGCATCGTCCACATTGGTTGCCAAGGGTTTTTCGATGAATACATCGGCACCTGCCTCCATAGCGGCGATCGCATAATCGGCATGGCTGTCCGAATAAGTGGCGATGCATACCAGATCGGGATTGGTGCTGAGACCCTCTTCAAAGGTCGCAAACCGTGGATACGCCTCCAACCCGTCTGGCAAAGGTACGTCAGAGCGATTGACCAGACCAACAATCTCAGCATCGGGGTGGTTATGGTAGGCCAGCGCGTGACTGCGGCCCATATTGCCCAGACCGGCGATAAGAACCCTCATTTGACCGCTCCCGAGGTAATGCCGCGGATGAGCTGACGGGAGAAGATCACATAGAGCCCCATAACCGGAAGGATCGCGAGTGACAAGGCCGACAAAACCGCGTTCCAGTCCGTGACAAACTGCCCAATGAAGACCTGTGATCCCAGCGTGAGCGTTTTCACTTCCTCCGCGGGCGCCAGGATCAGGGGGAACCACAGGTCGTTCCAGATTGGGATCATGTTGAAGACTGCGACCGTGGCCATCGCCGGACGCACCAGCGGCAGCACAAGGCGAAAGAAGATGCGGTATTCGCTGAGACCGTCAATACGACCCGCATTTTTGAGGTCATCACTGACCTGGCGCATGAACTCCGACAGAATAAATACGGCCAGCGGGAGCCCCTGTGCTGTGTAGACGAGGATCAGCGCCCAGAGGGTATTTACGAGGCCTGTTTGGACCATCATTTCAAGAATAGCGACCGTGCCAATCCGGATCGGGATCATGATGCCCAACGCCAGATAGAGCCCCATCAACGTGTTGCCTTTGAAGCGATACTCGGCCAGCGCAAAGGCCGCCATCGCGCCAAAGAGCAGTATGAAAAAGAGCGAGGCGACAGTGACGATCATGGAGTTCTGAAAATAGAGGAAGAAATCCCCCTGCTTCAGCACGGTTTCATACCCAATCAGCGAGAAGCTTTCCGAATTGGGCAACGCGAGAGGTTCTCGGAAGATGGCTTTGCGGGTCTTGAAGCTGTTGATCACGATCACGAAGACCGGAAACAGAGCAATCAGCGTGTAGAAGATCAATGCACCGTGGGCGGCGAATGTATTCAGACGGTTCTGGCGGGCGACGTTCATGGCGATCTCCTCAGAACTGGTAGCGGCGCATGCGCGACTGGATACCAAAGAGGTACAGACACACGCCGATCAAGATGATGACGAACATTGCGGATGCGATGGTGGATCCCATATGCGGATCGCCCAGCTGCAACTGGAACCCGAAGAATGTGCGATACATGAAGGTGCCAAGAATGTCGGTTGAGAAATCCGGGCCTGCGAGTGCGCCTTGTGCTGCGTAGATCAGGTCAAAGGCATTGAAGTTTGCCACGAAGGTCAGGATCGAGATAATGCCGATCGAGGGCAGGATCAGCGGCAGTTTGATTTTCCAAAAGGCGGACAGCCCGGTAATGCCCTCGACTTCTGCGGCTTCGAGTATCTCATCCGGAATGGACAACAGCGCCGCGTAGATCAGCATCATCGGGATGCCGACGAACTGCCAAACCGAGACCAGGGAAAGCGTGGTCAGAGCGTATTCTTCTTTGCCGAGCCACGGTGCGTAAAGCGATTTCAGCCCAACCGCATCCAGCATACCGGGCGCAATGCCCCATATCGGCGATAGGATCAGTTTCCACGCAAAGCCCACAATCACGAATGACAGGATTGTCGGGATAAAAATGGCGGAGCGGTAGAAGCTGGCAAATCTCAGCTTCGGGTGGCTTAGAATGGCCGCGAGAGCGATGCCGATGGGGTTTTGCACGAGCATGTGAATAACAAAGAACCAGAAATTGTTACCAAGTGCGTTCCAGAATTGGTCCGACCAAACGGCATCACCGAATAAGGTCCGGAAGTTCTGTAAGCCAACGAAGACACGCGCCTGATCTACCTCGGTGAAGAGCGACAATCGTAAGGTGTTAAACAGCGGGTAGATCATCACCGCCGTATAGACGAGCACAGCCGGTGCCAGAAAAACCGCTATATGCCAGCGTGTTTTGGGGCGTGTATGTTGATCTGACATGAAGCTCTCCTGACGGCGCGCGGCCTTATGAGGCGCGGCTGCAAAATGAGTGGCGAGGGCCTGAGCCCGGAAATATGCTGACGGTTGCTCTGACATCTTTCGATCTCATCCGTCCTTGTTTTCCGACTGAGGCATTTGTTCATCCCGCCCCAACAGGGAAGTTTGTCGGAGCGGGATAGGGTGGCTTTGCCCTTTTACTGCTGAGGCGCGTACCAGCTTGCAAGACCCTCTTGCAGACGCTTGCCCGCATCTTCTGGGCTCTCCTCACCTTTGATCACGGCCACGGAAGCGTTCCATGTCTCGTTCTCGAGGTTTGGTGTCCCACGGGAAAGGATCTGATAGGTTGAGCGGATCGAGCTTTCGCACTTGCCGCGCCATGAGATGAACTCTTGCGCCAGCGGATCGTCCAGTTCAACCGGAGCGGAGGACAGCGGGAAGAAGCCCGGCAATGCGTTCGCGAAGATCGTCGCAAACTCGGAAGAACCGACCCAATTCAGGAAGGTCTTCGCAGCGTCAGCATTTGGAGTGGCCGCGTTCATACCGATCCCGATATCCGTGTGATCCGAGATGTAGCAGGTGTCACCAGCATTTTGCACCGGTGGATAGAACGCGCCCATCTCGAAATCAGCCAGCCCGTTGAAGCCAGAGATCTCCCAAGAACCCGTCGGGTAGATTGCGGCTCGTCCCAGTGTGAAGATATTCTGGCTGTCGGGATAGGTCTGGGCTTCGTAGCCGTCGCCAAGATAAGCACCCCATTTGGCCAGCTGGCGATAGGGAGCAACCCAAGCCTCGTCGGTCAGCTTCTGGTCGCCCGCGATCAGGGCAAGACGACCTTCTTCACCCTTCCAGTAGTTCGGGCCGATATTGTTATAGCCCATGGTCGCAGCTTCCCACTGGTCATTCGTGCCCATGGCCATCGGGATATAGTTGCCGTCTTCCTTGATCTTCTCGAGCACTGCGAAGAATTCAGCTTCGGTTGTTGGAACCTCTACGCCGACTTCGGCAAAGGCATCTTTGTTGTAAATGAAGCCGTGGATCACCGACGCCATTGGTACACAGTACTGTACCGACGCGTCATCTGTGCTCCAGCCCGATTTTGCTACGGGCGAGAAGTTCGCCATGCCTTCGAGGTCACTGATGTCAGCCAAGTGGCCCGCTTCAAACAATGCCAAAGAGGCATCGAAGGGGCGGCAGGTGATAATATCCCCAGCGGACCCCGCATCGAGCTTCGAGTTCAGAACGGCATTATATTCCGCTGGTGCGGAAGGCGTGAATTTCAGCTTGATGCCAGGGTGTTCGGCCTCAAAGGCGGGGATGATCTTGTCTTGCCAAATTGCAAGGTCGTCGTTGCGCCAGCTTTCGATGGTCAGTGTCACATCTTCGGCGACAGCAGTGCCTGACAGCACGGTCGTCGTCAGCATTGCTGCGATAATTGTTGATTTCTTCATAGTCTTCTCCCTTGGATTTTGGTTGGGTCTCATTATGCTTTCAAACTGGGGCCAAGATGACCCGCATGTGTCATGAGCAACGTCTCGGCCTCTGATGGACTACGACCAGAAGCGATCAGGATCGCGCGTTTTACATTTCCTTGAGCAGCTTCAAGCGACGATTTCGCCCGTTCCTGGCCGACTTCTGCGATACGCATCACTATGGCCTCGGCGCGTTGCTTTAGTTTGGCGTTGTCGGCGATCAGATTGACCATCATGCCCTGATAGACGTGGCCAAGCTGCACGGCCATCAACGACGACATCGCGTTCAAGACGACTTTCTGAGCCGTCCCTGCCCCCAGACGTGTGGAGCCTGCGATCACCTCTGGCGGTGTCTCGACGCAAATCGCGATGTCAGAAAGATGCAACAGAGGGGTGTTCGGGTTACACGCCACACCAATGACCTTCGCACCCTGAGCCTTGGCGGCTTCCGCTACGGCGAGCGCGTAAGGTGTGGAACCACTCGCGCTAAGTACAATAACTGCGTCATTCGCGCGGATACCCTGCGCGATCTTGCCTGCGGCGGCTGAGTTATCCTCTGTATCGCCTGGCATTCTGGCATCCGTAGGGATACCGCCGGCCATATGTATCTGGATTGAAGCAGACGACAGCCCGAAGGTGCCGGGCAATTCGCAAGCATCCGCAAGCGCCATCAGCCCCGAGCTTCCCGCAGCCGCATAGATCAAGGCGCCGCCCTCCCTGATGGCATTTGCCATCACCTCTGCTCCGGCCACGATACTCGCTGCAGCCGCATCAACTGCGGCGATGGCGGCTGATTGGCTGGCAACCATCAAGACGGCTGCGTCTCGCGCTGAGACAGCATCAAACGCCACGGCGTCAGGAAGCTTTTCTGTGGTTGGCAGCGACATACGAATCTCCTTCCTTAATCTAATACCTTTTAAATACCTTTTGTCTACCATTATATTTATTGGCCTTAAACTCCTTGAAATATAAGTCCAATATCGGAATATATCGTAAAATAGGTCTATCTTTTCGAAAATAGGTATTATAAAGGTATTGTATGTCAGAATCAGATGATATCCTGCTGATAGGCGTTGATGGGGGCGGTTCGGGGTGCCGAGCGGCCATCGGAACCTATAGCAAGGGCGCATTGGCAAAAGCCGAAGGGGGTCCCGCCAACGCCGCCTCAGACATGGACCTGGCTATCGTTAATATTCGCAAAACGGTGGAGGCCGCGGCTGACAAAATCAATGTCACGCCGAGCGCGCTTGCCAAGTCATGCGCCCACCTGGGCCTCGCAGGCATATTGACCCAGCAGGACGGCGCACGCATTGCGCAAGCACTTCCCTTCGCGCGGAGCACTGTTACAGATGATAGGCCCACAGCGATCAGCGGTGCCTTAGGCGCAAGTGATGGATATTTGCTTGCGATTGGCACTGGCACCATTGCGGGCGCGCGAAAAGGCGATGACTTCCAATATGTAAGCGGATGGGGTTTTCAACTGTCAGATCAGGCATCGGGGGCGTGGCTGGGCCATGCAGCGTTGAGATATGTTTTGCTTTGCCATGATGGGCTTGCCGAACACACGGCCCTCAGCGCTTCTATTTTCGAGAAGTTCGGGAGTGACCCCAACGCAATCGTTAAATTTGGCACAACGGCCCCGCCCGCGGGTTTTGCTGAGCTGGCACCGGATATCATTTCTGGCGCAAAACAGGGTGATAGCTGGGGCCGCTCAGTTATGAACGAAGGTGCGGGATATCTTGTGCAATTTCTCAAGAAGCTTGGTTTTCGCGCAGGCGATCCCCTGTGTCTCACTGGTGGCGTAGGTCCCCATTATGCTGATTATTTGCCAGCCGACTTTTTGTCCGGGCGCGCAGAGGCCCGCGGCAACGCTCTGGATGGGGCATTTGAGATGGCGCGAGCAGCGAGTTTGTCAGAGCCCGCAGAGGTGCTGCGATGAGCATCGTTGACTTTCTGACACCCGATAAGTGGCTGCAACCTGATGGCGGCCCACGCTATGTGCAGTTGCGTCGACGTCTGAGCGAAGGCGTAGACCGGGGCTTGCTGAAGGAAGGTAGCTCCCTGCCCCCGGAGCGAGAGATCGCCACCATTACCGAGCTTTCCCGCGTGACCGTCCGCAAGGCCATTCAGGCGCTCGCTGAGGATGGCATTATCGTACAAAAGCAAGGATCGGGATCATTTGTCGCCTCGGACACGCCGCAAATCGAACAATCGCTGTCGCGTCTGACGTCGTTCAGCGAAGACATGTCACGCCGTGGCATGGCCTCAGCCAGCAAATGGCTTGAACGAGGTGTGTTCATGCCCTCGCCAGATGAAGTGCTGGCGCTGGCTCTGTCTCCCGACGCATCAGTTTCGCGCATTGCCAGATTGAGGACCGCTGACAATAAGCCGATGGCGATCGAACGCGCGTCTCTGTCGACCGAGATGCTGCCAAACCCGCTATTGGTAGAGACATCGCTTTATGAGGTGCTGGGGGCTGCCGGTCTGAGACCTGTCAGGGCTTTGCAAAAGATATCGGCGATCAATCTTGAAGAAGAGAATGCGGCTTTGCTGGAAGTGACGCCGGGCCAAGCCGGTCTGCGGATCGAGCGGACATCATATCTGGCCGATGGTCGCACCGTCGAATTCACGCAATCCATTTATCGCGGAGACGCCTACAACTTTGTAGCGGAACTTCGCCTCGCCAAAGAATAGGACAACGCAATGACTGCCACACCAACGAAGATGCGCCAGGAAGTTCTGGAAATTCCGATAGCCGTGGAGCGGCTGCTGAAAAGCGGACAAGACGACATATCGCGCGCCGCCGACGCCTTGCGTGGACAAGCCCCTAGTTTCATGATCAGCGTTGCGCGTGGATCTTCAGATCACGTGGCGACCTATCTCAAATATGCCGCGGAGCTCTTGATGGGTACACCCATCGCCTCGGTCGGCCCTTCTATTGCCTCCATCTACAAGCGCCAACTCAATCTCGCAGGCAGCGCCTGTCTGTCGGTCTCACAATCCGGCAAAAGCCCCGATATCGTAGAGATGGCTCGTATGGCGCGTGAAGGCGGAGCCTTATCCATCGCAATGACAAACCATCCTGATAGTCCTTTGGCGAAAGTGGCTGATCACACGCTCAATCTTCATGCCGGCCCCGAAATCAGCGTTGCCGCGACCAAGACGTTCGTCAACTCGGCGGTTGCCGGAATCTGGATGCTGGCAGAATGGGTTGAAGATGAATCTCTTTTGCGAGCGATAACTGATCTTCCGACAAAGCTTGAGCAAGCGGTCCATACGGATTGGTCGGAGGTGAAGCATGCTTTGGGCGGGCGCAATTCCATCTTCTGCTTGGGTCGCGGGCCTGCCTATGCGATTTCCAATGAGGCCGCGCTGAAGTTCAAGGAAACCTGTCAGCTCCACGCAGAATCCTATTCTTCAGCAGAGGTTCTGCATGGCCCTGTTTCCATCGTGGACGGCGGGTTTCCGGTTATTGCGCTTGCGGCAAAAGACGATGCCGAAAGCGCGTTGGCGAGTGTTGCAGATGAGCTTGCGCAAAAGGGCGCGAAAGTGTTTGCGACCACAGATCATGCGAAGCATGCAACTCCCCTGCCGGTCACAAGGACCGACCATGCTTTGACCGATCCCATTGCGCTCATCGCCAGCTTCTATGCGTTGGTCGAAGGAATAGCGGACTCGCGCGGAATAAACCCTGATGCACCACGCCACCTGAAGAAAGTGACTGAAACCGTATGACCGACATCGCGAAAGCATATGTCGGCGCGCAGATTCATGATGGGGAGGGACTGCACGATGGTTACGCTCTCACCCTCACAAGCGATGGATATTTTGGCGTTTCTGTAAATACATCGCTGCCCGCGAGCTGTGAAATCGAGCGCCTTGATGGTGGCTTGATCACGCCTGGTTTTGTGGATCTTCAAGTCAATGGCGGCGGCGGCGTGATGTTTAACGACAGCCAAACCGTCGACACATTGCGTATCATCGCAGAGGCGCATGCCTCTACGGGGACGGCCGCTTTGCTTCCCACGCTGATTACCGACACGCCGGATCGCACGGGCGCAGCTATTGATGCCGTAGAGCAAGCTGCGGCGGAGGGCGTTCCGGGGATCGTAGGTATTCACCTCGAAGGCCCGCATCTGTCGGTGGCGCGCAAGGGGGCGCATGATCCAGCCCTGATCCGTTCGATGCAGGATGAAGACTTGCAGCTATGTCTCAGCGCTGCAGAACGCCTGCCGAATGTCATGGTTACAGTGGCCCCTGAAAACACTGACATGGCGCAGATCAAAGCTATGGCGCAGGCAGGTATCATCGTCTCCCTGGGTCATACGAACGCTGATTTTGAAACCTGCATGGCCGCGTTTGATGCGGGCGCGTGCTGCGTCACCCATTTGTTCAACGCAATGAGCCAAATGGGCAATCGCGAGCCTGGGTTGGTTGGTGCCGCTCTTATGCGTGACGATATACACGCTGGCCTCATCGCTGACGGAGTGCACGTCCATCCGGCAATGATACGGATTGCACTTGCCGCAAAATCGGATCTCAGCAAAATCTTTCTGGTAACAGACGCTATGGCGACAGCCGGATCTTCAATAGAGAGCTTCACGCTCAATGACCGTGAAGTATTCCGAAAAGAGGGTCGCTTGACTTTGGCTGACGGCACGCTCGCGGGGGCCGATCTTGAGTTCTCCAGAGCATTGGAAGTCGTGACAGATGAGGCAGGCATGGATATCTCGGCCGCAGTTAAGGCTGCGACCGCCATTCCTGCGGGGTTGTTACGCGAAAGCGATGGGCTCGGCAGGCTCTCCGGGCTATCTCGCACGGCGCTTTATTACGCCGAAGGCCTATCCAATCCGCGGATACTGAAACCTGTTAGCTGAGCAATCCGGCCTCTGAAAACAGGGCCTTCAGATCAGCCTCGGGTCGCGCGCCGATATGACTAATTACCTCTGAAGCGCCGACACAGCCCATACGGCCACAGGTTTCCAAGTCGTACCCGTTGGTCAATCCCCACAGGAACGCACCGGCAAAGAGATCTCCGGCCCCAGTTGCATCCACGATCTGTACGGGCATTGCCGGCGCATGCCAGCGATGACCGTCTGACAGGATGTGGGCGCCATGCTCGCTGTCAGTGCAGGCTACAATATCGACTTCCTTTGCTGCTTGCGCCAAAGCCGCATCAAAATCGTCTGTTTCATACATCGAAAGCATTTCAGCGCGATTACAGAATAGAAGGTCTACATGGTCCTGTATCAACGCGCGGAAAGCGGCCCTGTGCCGATCAACACAAAACGGATCGGACAAGGTCAGAGAAACACGCCCGCCAGCGCCCTTGCAGGCTGCGATAGCCTTGTCAAAGGCTGCAACAGATTGCGGGCCATCAAAGCGATAGCCTTCGAGGTAAATCCACTCCGCCTCAGCCACTTGTTCATCGAATATGTCCTCAGGACCGAGAAATTCTGTGACCCCCAGATAGGTATTCATCGAGCGCTCACCATCAGGCGTAACAAGGACGATGCATCGCCCGGTCTCCGCCTCATGGCTCTTTGGGGCCAAGGGCGTTTCGTAAACTGCGCCTTGCGCCCGCAAATCGTGCGAAAAGATCGCGCCAAGCTGGTCGTCTTTCACCTTGCCCACATAAGCCGTTTGCCCACCAAGATGCGCAATACCGGCGATGGTGTTTGCCGCTGAACCACCCGAAATCTCCTTGGCAGGCCCGATCCGGTCATAGAGCTCGACGCCGCGGTCTCGGTCGGTCAGTTGCATGATCCCTTTAGTGACGCCATTTGCTTCCAGAAACTCTTCGGGACATTCCCAAAGAACATCGACCATCGCGTTGCCGATACCCACGACTTGAAACTTCTTCATTCGGTTTTGTCCTCAAAAGGGCAGAGATCCCGGATCAGGCATGCTCCGCATTTTGGTTTTCTTGCGACACAGATATAGCGCCCATGTAAAATGAGCCAGTGATGCGCGTGCTGTTGAAACTCAACGGGAATGTTGTCTTCGATCGCGCGCTCGACCTGATCGACATCTTTGCCTGGCGCAATACCGGTTCGATTGCCCACGCGAAAGATGTGCGTATCGACGGCCTGCGCCGGATGGCTCCACCACATGTTCAGGACAACATTTGCGGTCTTTCGTCCAACACCAGGCAAAGACTGCAACGCAGCGCGCGACGAGGGTACGACGCCGCCATAGTCGTCGACCAGAATGCGGCTGAGCTTGATGACGTTTTTGGCCTTGTTACGATACAACCCAATGGTCTTGATATGCTCGATGAGCTTTTCTTCGCCCAGTTCGAGCATCTTTTCAGGTGTATCGGCGATCTTGAACAACTCGGCCGTTGCCTTGTTCACACCCGCATCCGTCGATTGCGCAGAAAGCGCCACGGCGACCACCAAAGTATAAACATTTACATGGTTCAACTCGCCCTTGGGCTCAGCTTCGCTGTCGCGAAATCGGGTGAAAATCTCATGGATTGCTTGGTAACTTAATTGCTTGGCCATAACGGGCGTATGCCAAGCCAGACGATATGGGGCAAGCCATCAGGAGACCCCAGCCGGAAAAAACTGCATACGCACACCAGCGGTTAACCGATGTTTCGTTAGATCATCGCAATGATTCCCAGTTGAGTACTTGCCGTGTCCTTTGCCAATCTCGATCGCTCTGCCATAAATCGTTGGGCTGAAACCTCCGTATCTTGCGAACGTTACCTGCCTGCCATGATGGCTGGGACGATGATCGAAACAGAGCATGATGCAACACCGGTCGACTGGTTGCGCCCCGGTGATCTGGTGCGAACAAAAGACCACGGCCTGCAACCGCTGGCCTCGATAGGCCCGGCGCCGTTGCGCGATAAGCGACATCGTTATATCCGCATCGGAACCAACGCTTTGGCTGCCGGTGAGCCTGCGACCGAACTGGTGACATCGCTTGATCAGGAAATTTGCCTCAACCACCCCATGCTGGAGCTTTTGGTTGACCAGCCGGAGGCATTGGCAAGCGCGGCTCAGCTCAACCACTGGCCCGAAATCGCACTCGAAGTTATCGAAGACATGCAATTTTACACACTTGCACTTGAACAGGTTGAATTGATCTCGGCCAACGGTGTTTGGGTCACGTGCGCCGCACAACAAGACCTCGCGCCAGAGAACTTGAAACTTCGCTCAGGACAGCAAGCGCCTCGTCCCTGCCTCACTGATGCGGAAATACTAATGCTCGAACCGACTCCAACGGTTATCGCCGGAATGCCCGCAGAGCAATTCGACTTAAAAACCGCAGCTTCCGGGTCGCCCTAGCGTGTCGGTTGCCATATTTTAGCATGAGCACACCAACGAGGTGATCCATGTTGAACAATACAGAAGCAAGCTACCACTACGGCGTTATCAAACGTGCGATTGAACTGATCGACCAAAGCGGCCCTGAGCTATCGCTCGATGATCTGGCCCAGAATATGCAGATGAGCCCCGCGCATTTCCAACGCATTTTCAGCAAGTGGGCCGGTGTCTCCCCAAAGCGACTGCAGCAATATCTGGCGCTGGGCCATGCCAAGGTCTTGCTTGAGAACAAGTTTACGACGCTTGAAACAGCAGATTCTGTCGGATTATCCGGGTCTGGCCGACTGCACGATCTCTTCTTGCGCTGGGAATCCATGAGCCCCGGCGAATTTGCCCGCAAAGGCGAGGGCCTGACGATCTATTGGGGATGGTTTGAAAGCCCCTTTGGTCCCGCACTTGTGATGGGAACCGACAAAGGGATTTGCGGCATCGGTTTTGCCGTGGAAACGGGCGAGGAAGACGCCATGGACGATCTTGTCTCTCGCTGGCCAAAGGCTCGCTATGTCGAGGATCCGATGATGTTGCGACCTTGGGTTGAAGCAGCATTTGGACAGACAACCCTCGGATCGGATAAGGCGCCGCTCTATCTGATGGGTGCACCCTTCCAGATCAAAGTGTGGGAGGCTCTTCTTCGCGTACCCTCCGGTCAGGTCACAACATATTCTGAACTGGCGCAGTCGGTAGATCATCCAACCGCCATGCGAGCCGTCGGTACCGCTGTGGGCCGCAACCCGATCAGCTGGTTGATCCCCTGCCACCGCGCTTTGCGCAAATCAGGCGGGCTTGGGGGCTACCATTGGGGTCTTCCGGTGAAACGCGCCATGCTGGCTTTTGAGACGGCACAGGCGGATCTTGGCTAGAGCCATGGCGCAAGGGCGTCACGATTCCCCTTAACAAAACAACATGTTTGCCGTATGCCTATGTACATAACGCGCGGGATAACCCGCCATAACAACCCGAGGCAGTAATCATGTTTATCAAGAAAATCGCCGCTGTAAGTGCGGCTTGTTTGGCGCTTGGCGCATGTAGCGACGGTGGCTTTAACACCGCATCCATGAACAAAACCCAAAAAGGGGCGCTCATCGGCGCTGGCGTTGGCGGTTTTCTGGGTGCCACGCGCGATGACAACAAAACCGACAAAGCGATCGTTGGCGCGGGCCTTGGGGCTGCTGTCGGAGGGTTGATCGGCAACCATCTGGACAAGCAGGCCGCAGATTTGCGCCGGGACATTCCGAATGAAGATGTCCTGATCGAAAACACAGGCACTGAACTGAAGGTAACGATGCCTCAGGGCTTGCTTTTTGATGTTGATAGCGCGGCTTTGCGACCCACTTTGGTTGCTGACTTGCGCTCGGTCGCTAACAACTTGCAGCAATATCCCGATAGCCTTGTGAGTGTTGTTGGTCATACCGACGACACCGGCAGCGAAAGCCATAACTTCGATTTGTCCGAACGGCGCGCCCGGTCCGTCTCGTCCGTACTGGAGAACTCTGGTGTTCCCTTCGAACGTCTACAGTCTTACGGACAAGGGGAAACACGCCCCGTTGCATCTAACGACAGCGAAAGCGGACGCGCGCAGAACCGTCGGGTTGAAATTATTATTCGCCCAAACGCGGCGTAGTTGTACTTAAATAGCTTCGAACGGCTCGCCATCCGGCGGGCCGTTTTTTGTTGCCGCGATCCGTGACTGGTCATATGATTTGACCAATTCGGAGCCTTAGATGCCATTCGAAAAAATCAAAGCTGACAAGCTGTCATCTGCGGTCGTTCGTCAGATAGAGCTGTTGATCCTGCGCGGCATTTTGCGGCCGGGAGAACGCTTGCCATCAGAGCGTGAATTGGCGGAGCGTCTGGGGGTCTCACGCCCATCCCTGCGAGATGCGATTGCAACCTTACAGGATCGGGGGTTGTTGGCCACAAAGGCCGGGTCGGGGATATTCATCTCAGAAGCACTCGGCAGTGCATTCCCAGAGGCGCTCGTTGACCTTTTTGCACGGCACGATGAGGCAGTGTTCGACTACATTGCCTTTCGGCGCGATATGGAGGGGCTTGCTGCTGATCGTGCCACGCGGCTTGGATCAGACACCGATTTGCAGGTGATCGCGGCAGTTCTCGCAAAAATGGAGGCCGCACATCAGAAGCGGAACCCTGCGGAAGAGGCTCAGCTTGATGCAGAGTTTCATCTCGCGATTATCGAGGCCAGCCACAACGTGGTCATGCTGCATATGATGCGCGCGATGTTCCGGATGCTGCGTGAGGGCGTGTTTTACAATCGTCAGATCATGTTCAAACAGCGTACAACGCGCGATGATTTGTTGGAGCAGCATCGTGCGATCAATGAAGCGATCCAAGAACGCGACGGTCAAAAAGCCCGAGCGGCCGTGGAAGAGCATCTGAGCTATGTCGAGACTTCATTGTCAGACAAACAAAAGGCAGATCGCAATGAACGGATTGCGCAGCAGCGATTGGCGTATGAATCCAGTTCTTAAAGGTGTCAGCTTTTGGGAGGAGCACCGCCCAAGAAACTGTTCTGGTTTACATAATCACACGGCTCTTCCTGCATCTGTAGGTGCAGGCCATCTCCATCAAACGGGTTCGCAGCCGCCAAGACCTCATTCAATTCGATGCCCAGACCGGGTGCTTCAGGCGGTGTAATGAAGCCATCCTCCACCGAGATCGCATTCTCGATCAAATCGCGATGGAATTCAGTTTCAATGGTCTCCGCCAGCAAGAGGTTCGGAATTGAGGCGCATAGATGTATGTTGGCGGCCCATTCCACTGGCCCGGCATAGAGATGCGGCGCCATTTGAGCGTTGAACACTTCCGCGATCGCCGCAAGTTTTTTCATCTCCCAGATGCCACCTGCCCGCCCCAGGGCTGGCTGCAGGATGGACGCCCCACCAGTGCGCAGTACAGTTGCAAATTCGGCCTTTGTGGTCATGCGCTCGCCCGTGGCAACTGGAATGCGCACAGCTTCGGCCACCCGTGCAAACTCGAGCAGGTTATCAGGCGGAATAGGCTCCTCGAACCACAGCGGCGCATAGGGTTCCAGCGCTTGTCCCAAACGGATGGCTCCGGCGGTATTGAACTGGCCGTGCGTGCCAAAGAGCAGGTCAGCCCTGTCTCCGACTGCCTCTCTAATAGCTTTGCAGAAGGCGACCGATAAGGAGATGTCGCCCATCGCGGGATGATGGCCCCCGCGAATTGTATAAGGTCCAGCAGGGTCAAACTTTACGGCTGTGTACCCGCGCCCCACGGCATCCAGCGCAGATTCTGCGGCCAGATCGGGCGAGGTCCAGAACTCCATCATGTCGTGGTGGGGAAGCGGATACAGGTAGGTGTAGGCCCTCACACGCTCATTCATCTTGCCACCGAGCAGTGCCCAAACCGGACGTTCGCGCATCTTGCCCAGAATATCCCAACACGCGATCTCCAAGCCCGAAAATGCGCCCATCACTGTCAGATCGGGGCGCTGAGTGAAGCCGGATGAGTACGCCCGGCGGAACATCAACTCGATGTTCTCCGGGCTCTCGCCTTGCATATGCCGCTCGAACACATCTGTGATTACGGCTTTCATCGCGTCTGGTCCGACGGAAGAAGCGTAGCATTCACCGATCCCGGATATACCGTTATCCGTCGTCACTTTGACAAAGATCCAGTAACGCCCCCCCCAGCCCGGTGCGGGAGGTGCGGTTACGATGATTTCGAGGTCTTTGAGTTTCATTTGAACATAATCACATTGCGCCGCGCCGCGCCGGACCGCGTGTCGGCGATTGCTTCGTTGATCTGATCAAGCGACCAGCGGCCCGAAATCAACTCATCAAGTTTCAGGCGACCCTGTTCATAGAGATCGACCATCCAGGGGATGTCTCGCTTCAATACGACATCCCCCATTTTGGTGCCTTTCATACCCTGCGCCAACGCCCCGAAGATCACGGGTTCGTAAGTTGCGGTCTGACCCGAATGCGGCATGCCTACGATGTACATGTCTCCACCTGCGCCCATCAGGCGCGGAGCGCTTTCGAAGGCTGGGATCGCGCCTACGGTGACCAGCACCTTGTCGGCCATTCGACCTCCGGTGATCCGGGCGACTTCTTTCCATGGCTTTGGATCTGATGCCAGAATGCCATCGGTGGCGCCAAACTCCTTGGCGACCGCCAACTTCTCGTCAACCATGTCCACAGCGACGATCCGCGCGGCACCGGCAATTGCAGCGCCTTGGATCGCGTTGAGGCCGACACCCCCAGCGCCGATTACAACCACGTTTTGTCCCGGACGAACATTTGCGGTGTTCACGGCGGCGCCGACACCCGTGATAACGCCGCAAGACAAAAGGGAGGCTGCATCCATGGGCACAGTGTCTGGAATCTTCACGATTTGGCTTTGATCAACGACCGCGCGTTCGGCGAATGCGCCACAGGCCATACCATGCTCCAACACCGATCCATCTGGCATCGACAGCGGACCCGCATTGCGATCATAGGCTGTGCCACATTGGGTGGGCGTGCCGGTTGCACAAGACTGGCAGGTTCCACACGCACGGATCAGCGTAACAAGGACGGCATCGCCTTTTTCATAGCCTTCAACACCCGCTCCGACAGCCACGATACGGCCTGCCGCCTCATGGCCATAAACTGCGGGGAGCGCTCCCCCCCAGCCCCCGTCGAGATAGCTGATATCTGAAAAACAGATCGCACAAGCGTCGAGCTCAACCTCCACCTCACCGGCGATTGGTGCGCGAAGTTCCACCTCTTCTATCGATAGCGGTTTTCCGAATTCGTGGCAGACAGCGGCTTTGACTTTGGCCATGGTAATTCTTTCGAGTGGTGCCCTTGTATCGGCGCAGCTTTTCCGCACAAATCACCGGACGCAATAGAAAATGCGGCATGCTTGTCGTTTTCATCATTCATGAGCGGAGTTTCCCATGCCTGAGCTTCAGTTAGATGACGTCACACTGCACTATCAGGAAGATGGTGATCCCGCGGGCGCCCCTGTTGTTTTCTCAAATTCGCTCGGAACGACCTTGCATCTCTGGGACAAGGTGATTGCACGCCTTCCTGCTGGGTTGCGCTTGATCAGGTATGACAAGCGCGGGCACGGACGCTCATCCACACCGCCCGCGCCCTACACGATGGGTGCTCTGATCCGCGACACAGAGCGGCTGATGGATCATCTGAATGTGACCGATGCGATGTTTGTCGGATGCTCTATTGGCGGGATGATCGCACAAGGCTTGGCGACAAAGCGGATGGACCTCATCCGGGCGGTCGTTTTGTCAAACACTGCCGCTAAAATAGGAACGACAGCCCTTTGGGACGAGCGCATTGCGACTGTCGAAGCGGGCGGTGTGGAGTCGCTGGCTGACGCGGTCATGGAGCGGTGGTTCTCCAAGGCATTTCGCGCCTCATCAGAACTGGCGGAATGGCGCAAGATGCTGGTCGATACGCCAGATGCGGGCTATGCCGGGTGCTCTGCCGCAATTTCGGGAACAGACTTCTACACTCAAACAGCGGCACTACGTCTGCCGGTTCTGGCTATCGCAGGCAGCGAAGATGGATCCACACCGCCTGACCTTGTTCGCGAAACCGCTGATCTCGTACCGGGCTCAAAATTTCAACTGATCCGGCAAGCCGGCCACTTGCCCTGTGTCGAAAGACCCGATGAGTTTGTGGCCGCCTTAACCGAATTTCTTCGGGAGACCGGCCACGTCACGTCTTGATCGCCTTTGCTGAGTAAGACAGGGTCTCAGGTTATGAAACACAACCTGCCGCTGATCTTTATCCTGTTTACCGTGGTTCTGGACGCCATGGGCATTGGTCTGATCCTACCGGTAATGCCCGAACTTATCATGACGGTTCGGGGTGCGGATATTTCCCAAGCGGCGATCTGGGGCGGCATTCTCTCGATGAGTTTCGCAGTTATGCAATTCCTTTTCAGCCCGACCCTTGGCAACCTTTCTGATCGCTTTGGACGCAGACCCATCCTTCTGGTCTCGCTCGCCATCATGGCGCTGGATTATCTGGTGATGGCTCTAGCAGGGACGATCTGGCTGTTGCTGGCGGGGCGTATCGTGGGCGGCATCACAGCAGCCACTCAGTCGACGGCAAGCGCCTATATGGCCGATATTTCTGCACCAGAGAAAAAAGCCCAGAATTTTGGACTGATCTCAGCCATGTTTGGGGTCGGGTTTATATTGGGTCCGGTTGTAGGCGGTCTCCTTGCGGAGTTCGGCACGCGCGCGCCGTTTTTTGCCGCGGCAGCGCTTGCGGCCATCAACTTCGCCTTTGGTTGGTTTATCCTGCCAGAGACCGTGACCCCAGAAAAGCGGCGCCCCTTTCGCTGGACCCGCGCCAATCCGGCGGGAGGTCTGAAATATATCAGCGCCATCCCTGGGGTCGGGGCACTTCTGTTTGTCTTCTTCTTCTATCAAATCGCGAACATGGTCTATCCGGCGATCTGGGCGTTCTACACCGCTGCAGCCTTTGGCTGGTCTCCCGGTATGATAGGGGCATCGCTGGCAGTTTACGGGCTGGCGATGGCTGTCACACAAGGCTTGCTCATACGGTGGATCATTGATCGGTTTGGGGAGCGCAATACAGTGTGGTTTGGCTTGATCTACAACGTCATGACTCTTCCCCTGATCGCCTTTGTGACCAATGGCTGGGTATTGCTGGCGATGACGCCTTTGGCCGCGTTAGGGGCAGTCGTTGCGCCTGCCCTTCAGGGTGTGATGTCTCGCCGTGCAGCCGACAATCAGCAAGGCGAGCTGCAGGGCGTGCTATCGTCGATCAACGCAATCGGCATGATCGCAGCACCTGTTATTTTTACGTGGATATTCGCCAAGTTCACCGCGTCAGATGCGGAGGTTTTCGTTCCCGGCGCGGCGTTCCTGCTGGCCACGGTCTTCATGCTCATCGCTTGGGTGATCTACGCCACCAGCGTCAAGAACGCGCGTCCCAAACCTGCAAATGCGCCATGATCTGACCATGGTCAGAGGCGAGCTTGTTATAAGGCGCTTCGGCATGTGATCCGTCTGTCAGGTGATCATTGAAAACCGAGAAATACTCCATCTCGCCTATCTGGTCATCGCCCTCGATAAAGTGGCGCGAGAGATAAATCTGATCTATCGACTCGTAGACGCCACCAAATGCAGCGGTATAGACCATGTCCCGCAAGCTTTTCTGAACAAAGAGTTTTTCGCACGAATGCAGCATCACAGCTTCGACGGCCTCCTTGATCTGCACCGCCTCTTCCTTGCTGTACCGGTCATTCGCGCTTTGTGCATCGTGCCTGCGCATCCATGCATAGTTCTTGAACGGCCGCTCACCCGAAATGATCTCGGAACTCACGGCATTTTCGCCATCGTTGAAATCGCCCATCACCATGACAGGGTTGCCGCGTTCAATTTCAGCGACGATCTCGCGGCGTAAAATCCATGCTTCTGCCATCCGCCTTAAAGCCGCTTTCAGTGACCCCATGGCACGGCCAACGGGATCGTAGTTCGTCAAATCAACTTCTGGCGGCAAACCACCGTCGGCCTGTCGCGGAAACTCCCCGAGTTTTGACTTCAAATGACAGTTGAACAAGGTGATCACGCGCCCGCCGACTGGCACGCGCACCTTCAGAATGGGTCGCGACAGTCTATTGAGACGGAAAACACCCCCATCACCTGACGCTCCGCCATCGCCCATCATGCCGAATGGGATCTCCAGAACCGGAGAAACCTCCTGAATGACCTCGGGTTCCCCGACAAATCCAAAGCGTGACACAACGGCGACGCCCGGACGGCGCTGGCCGGGTCCGCTGTCATTGGCGTTCGGCGCAAAAGCCAGCGCTGCATCGCGATAGCCTTCGGTCTTCAATTTTCGGAAGATCGCCTTTTTCGCGTAGTGTTTGTTGCGCCCGGGGATTGCCGCGTCGTTCAGGCTTTGCGCTCTTCGATCAGCCTCATCAACTACGGCCTGTAGGGCAGTCGCTTCGAAGATTTCCTGAAAGCCCACTACGTCGGCATCAAGCGTTAACAGCTGATCCGCCAACCAGTCCTCTTTCCAAGCGTATTCCTCTGGCGTGTACTTCTCGAATTTGTAGTATTCCTGATCCGCTCCGATCAGGTTTTTGACATTGAAACTTGCGAATGTGGCCCGGGTCATATCTCGCCTCCAAACTTGTCTAACGCCATCTTGAAGACGTCCGCGTCCACATTGCCACCTGAGGCCACCGCGATCACGGTGTCACCGTCGATTTCTTCCCCGTGAAATAGCGCAGCGGCCAGTGCAACAGCTCCCCCGGGCTCTAGCACCAGCTTTAGGCGCGCAAAGGCGTGAACCATGGCGCGCAAGGCTTCTTCTTCGGTCACGACGATTCCGGGGCCGCAGAGACGTTGCATGATCGGGAATGTAATGTCGCCGGGAGAGTTCGTGATAATCGCATCGCAAAGCGACCCTGTAGTCTTCTCATTCGCGCGCTTCTCTCCGGCGGCAAGCGAGCGTGTGACATCGTCAAAATGCTCGGGTTCGACGGGATGTACGCGCAGGCCGGGCGCTTCCGCTTCCAAGGCAAGACTGATGCCAGATGTCAGCCCACCTCCGCCGCAACAGACCAATACATCGGCCGTTGAAATTCCCAAGTCTGCCGCCTGTTCTGCAATCTCAAGCCCACAAGTCCCCTGCCCGGCGATTACTTGCGGCTCGTCATAAGGCTTGATCAGTGTCAGACCGCGTTCTTCAGACAGAGTCTTACCAATTGCCTCGCGATCTTCCCCACCCGGACGATCGTACAAAACCACCTCCGCCCCCAAGGCTCGGGTGTTCTCGATCTTCATCTCGGGGGCATCGGCAGGCATGACAATCACGGCAGGCGCACCATGTTGGCGGGCCGCCAGCGCGACCCCTTGCGCGTGATTGCCGCTTGAGAATGCGATAACGCCAGTCTTCAAGGCGTTGTCCGTCAAAGAAGATACCGCCGACCAGCCGCCGCGAAACTTAAACGACCCCGTGTGCTGCAGGCATTCGGGTTTGACGTGGACAGCACGGCCTGCGATCTCATCAAGAAAAGGCGAGTTGAGAAGCGGCGTCCGCCGAACTTGCCCCGCTGCCCTTTTTGCGGAAGCCCTAATCGTGTCGATATTCACTGCATCTCTCCCAGCCAAGTCCGTATCGTCAGCACGCTTTCCGGTTCATCCAAAAACGGGACATGCCCGCGGCCCGGTACATTCGCAAACAACATGTCAGGTCGGCGCCTGACCATTTCTGCTGCGGTCTGCTCAGTAATGATGTCAGAATTTGCACCCCGGATCAGAGCCAGTGGCAAACCCGACAAAGCATCGAAGAAAGGCCACAGATCAGGGTTCAGATTTTCCGCGCGCTCCAGCACGCCTTCCCTGAGTTTCGGATCGTAGTTGATGTTCAATCCGCCCTCATCTTCAATATAGTGCTTCTCGGCTTCAGCGCGCCAGCGCTCTGCCGGCACATCCTCGAACCCGGACATGAGCTTCGCGCGCTGGGTTGTCGCCTCCTCCATACTCGAAAATGTGGGCTTTCGGCCCAGATAGCTTTTTATTGCGTCTAGTCCGGGCGCGGCGACTTCGGGCCCAATGTCGTTCAGGCAAACCCCAAGCAAGCGATCTTTCACCGTTGCCGCCAATCCCATCGCGATGATCCCACCACGCGAAGTGCCAATGATTGCAGCTTCGTCGATCCCCAGATGGTCGAGCAGCGCAACGGCATCTTGACCCTCCTGCGGCAGCGTATAACTGCCGGGATCAGCCCAATCAGACTTGCCGCGCCCGCGATAATCCAGTCGGATCAGGCGCACATCGTTCAAATGAGGTGCAATGTAATCGAAATCAGTGCCGTTTCGCGTCAATCCAGCAAGGCAAAGCACCGGTATCCCCTGCCCGTCATCGGTATAGTGAAGTCTGATCCCATCGGATGTGTTGAAATACATTAAAGTCCCTCGGCGAGATTGGGGATGGTAGTCAGGTCAGACAAGATATGAGCGGGTTTCGATGGCAATCGATCAACCGGCTCACCAGCGCGGTTGACCCATGCCGTTACAAAACCAAAACCCGCCGCCGCCGCGGCGTCCCATCCGTTGGAAGAGACAAACAACACCTCGGACCGGTCGCAATCGAAGCGCTTGCAAACCAGTTCGTAGACCGATCCATGGGGCTTGAAGACGCCGACATCCTCGACGCTCAGAACATCATCCAAAACACCGCCTATGGCCGCGCTATCGACGGCCCCGCTCAACATCTCGGGGGATCCATTGGACAAAATCGCTGTATTCATATTGTTTTGCTTCAGGGTCGCAAGCATTGCCGGAACCTCAGGATAGGCGGATAACTCCCAATAAAGCTGAAGCAGTCGCTCGCGCAGTTCAGGACTTTCCAGACCTGATGCCTCCATCGCCCAATCGAGCCCGTTTTGAGTGACTTCCCAGAAATCGGTATGATCGCCGATCACGGCCCGCAACCAAGTGTATTGCAACTGCTTTAGTCGCCAGTCATTCGCGAGCTTTTGCCAAACGCGCGCCAGGTCTTCGTTACCAGGTTCTTCTGCGGCCTCTCGGGCGGCGGCGGCAACATCAAACAAGGTGCCATAAGCGTCGAATATACAGGTTGTGATTGGCATGGTGCGACCCCCTTTGGCGCACCTTTGCACAGGCTCAATTGAGCGAAAAGCCCAGGCCTCTCAAAGTGCGAAAATTCCCTTGGATTAGAGGTAGCGCGCAATCATCGCATAGCCGCCAGCGAAATGAGCGCCCATGGTGAACAAGTACGCTCCCGACGCGACAATGCCTTGCGACAATGTCAGCCGCTTCGTCGGGATTGAGACACCGGACGCGAAGAACAATGTCTGGGCGCTCATAATGGCAAATACCGTCAGCAGTACCGACTGCATTGCGACGGCGGCGGCGGCAAGAGCCGCACTCATCGCGAGGGTGACAAATGTGGTGCTTTTAGGAGCGAATGTATCGGTGATGACGCGCATGCACCGCCCGCCATCAAGTGGCCAGAACGGCAACAGGTTGAAGAAATTCAATGCACCGGTGGTGATCGCAAAAACCCACAGGAACTCCTCCAGAAGCGGTGATACCATCAGAGCAACATCCATGGCAGCCAAGGCAAGCACCATCGGCACAAGACAAATGGCCGGGCCCATGATCGAAATGAAGAAGTCATCGAGCTGTGTTTCAGGTGGTGTATCAGATATGGCGACGCCACCCATCAACGGTATCAGTCTGAACCGCGCATCCTGATGGCCCGCAATTCGAAACGCGACCACATGACCAAATTCGTGGATCATAACGGATAAAACGATTGCAAAACCGAACAATGGACCGAAGAACCACGCGGCTGCGGCAAAGGAAAGGACACCGAGGCCGAGGCCTTCGATGTCCTTTCCAACAATCGTCACACTATTATGGCCGACTAGACCACCCCTAAGGGTGAAATACATCAACACACCGATAAACACACATCCCGTTAAAACCAGCATCGGCCTTACCTCTACACACAGGGCAGTATGTGATGGGCAAACCGGGCCAAATCTTGGCCGAGGTGAGGAGTTATGAAGTCGTTTGGATAACGCACGTCTTGTGCGGGCGCTTCGGCTTCAGAAAACAGGCTTTGCTTAGAGATTGTCCGACTGCGGCATACCCAAAACGTGATAGCCGCCATCCACCCGAATAATCTCGCCGGTGGTGCATGCGCCTGCGTCCGAGGCGAGATAGACCGCCGTGCCACCCACAGCTTCCAGGGTCGCGTTCGCGCGCATTGGGGCGTTCTGGTCGGTGTGTTTGAAGGTTTTGCGGGCCCCGCCGATGGCGGCACCAGCCAGCGTCTTCATCGGACCGGGTGAGATCGCGTTGACACGGATGCCGTCTGGACCAAGGTCGTTTGCCAGATACCGTACTGATGCTTCCAAGGCGGCCTTGGCCACCCCCATGACATTGTAGAACGGCGTCACTTTGTTCGAGCCTTGATATGTCATCGTCAAAAGCGTGCCGCCGTCAGGCATCAACTCCGCAGCGCGTTTGGCCACGTCGATAAAGGAATAACAGCTGATCGAGAGCGAATTTTTGAAGTTGTCGCGGGTGGTGTTGATAAAGCGCCCGGTGAGTTCGTTCTTGTCGGAATAGGCGATGGCATGAACAACGAAGTCGATGGAGCCCCATTTGTCTTTCAATGCAGCAAAACACGCGTCCATTGAGGCATCATCGGTGACATCCACATCTACCATGAAGTCAGAGCCCAGCGACTGCGCCAATGGCTCTACGCGCTTGCCGAAAGCATCGCCCTGATAGGAAAAGGCTAACTCTGCCCCTGCCTCAGACATGGCCTTGGCGATCCCCCACGCGATCGAGCGTTCATTGGCGACGCCCATGATCAGCCCGCGTTTGCCCTGCATTGGTCCTGCCATAGTATCTTACTCGCTATATTTGCTCAAAAGCATGGAGCCATTTGTGCCGCCAAATCCGAAGGAATTGGTCATGACAGTATCAAGCCCTGCATTTGCCACCATCTCAGTGGCGATTTCTTTGGGATCAAGCGCCGGATCAAGGGTTTCCACATTGATCGATGGGGCGATAAAATCATGCTCGAGCATCAACAAGCAGTAGACTGCCTCCTGAGCACCGGCAGCGCCCTGAGAATGTCCGGTCATCGATTTGGTTGAGCTCACGGGCGGTTGGTCCTGTCCTTCAAACGTACGGCGCACCGCCTCCATTTCAGGCCCGTCGCCGGCGGGGGTCGATGTACCATGCGCGTTGATGTAGCTGACGCTTCGTCCTTCGGGCAGCGTATCCATGGCGATCCGCATTGCGCGTTCTGCCCCTTCACCTGAAGGTGCAACCATATCGGCCCCGTCCGAGGTGGCCGCAAACCCAGTTACCTCGGCGTAGATTTTCGCGCCACGGGCCTTGGCGCGCTCCAATTCCTCCAAAACGACAATGCCACCGCCACCAGCAATCACGAAACCGTCGCGATCTGCGTCAAAAGCCCGCGAAGCCCGTTCCGGCGTATCGTTATACTTCGACGACATCGCTCCCATGGCATCGAACAGACAGCTGAGCGTCCAATCCAGCTCTTCTCCTCCACCCGCGAACATGACGTCTTGTTTTCCCATCATGATCTGCTCGGACGCAGCACCGATGCAATGCAGCGACGTCGAGCAGGCAGAGGTAATGGAATAGTTGATGCCTTTGATCTTGAACGCCGTCGACAGGTTTGCGGAAATGGTGGATGACATGGTCTTCGGCACAGCAAAAGGGCCGATCCGCTTGGTTGCGCCGGTGGCAAGGACCGATTGGTGTGCCGCAAACATGGCCGATGTGGACGGACCGCCGGATCCGGCGATGAGACCAGTGCGCGGGTTGACGACGTCGTCCTCTCCCAGCCCTGCATCTGCAATGGCCTGTGTCATGGCGATATAGGCGTAAGCCGCACCCGGCCCCATGAAACGCAAGGTGCGTTTGTCGACCTGCTCCTTTACATCAAGATTGACCGTTCCAGCAATTTGACTGCGAAATCCGTGTTCAGCCATCTCCGGGCTATGCTCGATGCCAGACTTGCCCGCCTTCAACGACGCAGTGACTTCTTCCGCAGTGTTCCCGATGGGTGAAACGATCCCCAACCCTGTGACGACGACGCGACGCATGGGCGCTCTCCTTATTGTCAGATCAGCTCTCGGAAAGAGCGACCTTCATATCCTTGACCTGATAGATCACTTCACCATCGGCTTCGACGCGCCCATCTGCAACACCCATCGTCAGGCGCCGCGTCTGAATGGCTTTCGTGAAATCCACATAATAGGTCAGCATCTTGCGATCCGGCCGCACCATACCCATCAACTTCACTTCGCCAACGCCCAATGCGTATCCACGCCCTTGCCAACCCCTCCAACCGAGATTGAAGCCAGTCAGTTGCCACAGACCGTCCAGACCAAGGCAGCCGGGCATGATGGGGTTGCCCGGGAAGTGACATTCGAAGAACCAGAGATCCGGTTTTATGTCGAACTCGGCGACAACATGGCCTTTGCCGTGCTCGCCGCGGTCATCAGAGATATCCGTGATCCGATCCATCATGAGCATCGGCGGTTCCGGCAACTGCGCATTGCCGGGGCCAAATAGCTCCCCACGGGCGCATTTCAGCAATCCCTCTTTGTCGAAACTTGTGGGATAGTCTGCCATACTGCCCGGTCCCTATTTTTAACGTATCGTGTTTCTTTTCGGTCTAGCAGAGGGAAAAGAGGACACGCAAGACCGGCGAGATCGGCTATCTGGCCGAAATCATTTGAAATCTGCCCATTCTGCCCTTTATATTAAGGCAGTAATATTGGAAATCACCTTAATGAGCGATCAGATGGAAACCCTTGGGACGACATGGCTTTCTGGCGCGGGCCTGCGCCCGACCCGCCAACGCGTTGCACTGGCCGAGCTTTTGGTCGGCGATGGCAAGAACCGTCACTTTACGGCAGAAAGCCTTCATGACGCGGCCAAGACCTCAGGTGACAGTGTTTCACTGGCAACCGTGTATAATACATTGCGGGCGTTTTGTGATGCCGGGCTGATCCGAGAAGTCATGGTCGATGGCACCAAGAGCTATTTTGACACTCGGATTGACGATCACCCGCACTTCTTCTGGGAAGACAGCGGTGATTTAACCGATGCGCCGAAAGAAGATCTCGAAATCGCGTCTCTGCCCAATGCGCCACGCGGCACAGAAATCTCCAAGGTCGATGTCGTGATCCGACTGAGGCGCACCTGATCTTTGATCAGAATTGTCGGTTCACGCCGACAAAATTCTGGTTTATCACCCGACATTAGCGACTCCATAGCTCAACTGGATAGAGCAGCTGACTTCTAATCAGCAGGTTGAGGGTTCGAGTCCTTCTGGGGTCGCCAATTACCGAAAATTTAGTTCTCCCCACGTCACCTCTTTTTATTTGACTTTCGACACCTTATTTCTGAACGTAGTTCAAGAACAAGGTTCACGATGATGAGTAAGGTCGAAGAAAAACGTAATGTTCTGCGCAAGCGACTTGTTAAGGTTGCAGAAGATACGATTATTGCGGATGGGCTGAGCGGCATTCGCGCCCGCGATCTTGCCTCTGCGGCAGAATGCTCTGTTGGCGCCATCTATAACGTGTTCGGCGATCTTACCGACTTGATACTTGTCGTGAACGGGCGAACCTTCAAACGACTTGGCGCGCACGTCGTCGACCAAGTCGAAGCCCTCGATACGCAAGATGAGGTTACGATCCTGACCACGATGGGCCACGCCTATCTTGAATTTGCCGAAAAGAACCAAAACGCATGGGCCGCCCTGTTCGAAGTCGAAATGACCACAGATCAGGAAGTTCCGGAGTGGTATTTGACGGAAATGCGTAAACTGCTGGAAATCATCGCAGCGCCATTGGGGCGGCTTTTCCCGGAATTGGAGCAGAATCGCCTCTTTATGTTCACGCGAGCACTGTTCTCATCCGTGCATGGAATCGTTCTTTTGGGCCTTGAAAAGCGTGTCTCGGCCGTTCCGCGTGATCACTTGCGAGATATGATTTCCTTTGTTCTCAATAACTTAAACAAAAATCCCCAAATTTCCTGAACATTGTTCACTTTTTTTCTTGAACACCGTTCAGGAATCAGTATGTTGAATGCATGAACGTTGTTCACGAAAGGGGGTTGTCAATGTTCTCAGTATCGAAAGCCAAATCTGGCGGAGTGAGTGGCCGCAATAATCAACAGATTGAACGTGATCTCGATGCCCAATTATTTTGTTGGATGGAGAGGGGCACAACTGGCTTTCATCGCTTAATAAGTAAGGGATTTACCCTGATAACTCCCAACCTGGACGTGTCGCCGTTTCCGTCCCGTTACGGCACCCCAATGACACGTGGCACCTGTGCTCCAACAGGTCTGCCTCTTCCCCGTATGGCCGTGAGCCCGTCCTGGCTCACTGGCGGTGCAGGTGCCCTTGCCAGGTTTGAGCTGCAACGATCATGGGCAGGTGCATAACCAGTACCGTTTCGCAGGCAAACTCGGCGAAACACTTTTCCCAACCCACCTGTTCGCCGCGCCCTGTCCCTTCCCGACAGGGCGCGGTTTCCCTTGCGTTCAGACAGGTGTGCGGTCCAATCTCTTTCGAACATCCAATGGGAGATACATGCGCGCATTCCTCGCAGTCGTGACGGGCCAGATACTGGCCATCTTTTGCCGCTTCATTACCGCCGTGCGCGCGGACTGGCGCGGCATAGAACCCGTCCGGCGTCAGCGGATCTATTATGCAAATCATACATCAAACGCGGATTTGCCTCTAATCTGGACGGTCCTGCCCCCATTGATGCGGCGCGAGACCCGTCCTGTTGCTGCCGCAGATTACTGGTTGAAGAACAAACTGCGCGCTTTCGCAGGGGGCGAAGTTTTTCGTGCCGTTCTGATTGATCGACGAAAAGAACATCAGGATGCCGATCCAATCGACAAGATTGTTGCCGCACTCGACGAAGGCGCATCGATCATCATTTTTCCGGAAGGGGGGCGCAATCGCTCAGAAGATCCGCTGATGCCGTTCAAAGCGGGCCTCTACAACATCGCCAAAGCCCGACCGGGGGTCGATCTAGTGCCAACCTGGATCGACAATATCGCTTCCATAATGCCATCTGGCGAGATCATCCCGGTGCCTCTGGCCTGCACAGTGATTTTTGGGGCACCCCTGCACGTGGAAGAAAACGAAGACAAAGATGGGTTCTTGAACCGAACATCTGCCGCACTTCTTGAGCTTATTCCAACCCGAGACGACACATGACCGAGACTTCCAATGACATGTTGCTTGTGGGGCTCGCTGTTTTGGGGCTTTTGTTTCTGGCCAGCATAGGCGGTGAGGTTCTACGCGCGCGTTTGGCCGCGGATGAAACACATCCGACCGTCGAAACCTATCTGACGCGGGTGCAAAGCTGGTGGTTCATGGCAGGGTGCGCAGTCTTCGCACTGCTCACCGGACCTTGGGCGATTGTTCTACTTTTTGCGTTTTGTTCATTCGCCGCACTTCGCGAGTTCCTGACCCTGACGACAAAGACCAAGGCTGACCACTGGGCGCTGGTTGCAGCCTTCTATGTGATCCTGCCGGGACAATACGCGTTGGTCTGGTTCAACCAAACCGGGCTCGCGACAACGTTGATCCCTGTCTATGCCTTCCTATTTTTGCCGATCTTGTCAGCACTCAGGGGCGCGGGGAAAGCCTTTCTGGAAAGGATATCCGAGACCCAATGGGCGCTGATGATCTGCGTTTTCTGCGCGTCCCACGTGCCTTTGCTGATAGGACTTGAGATCGAAGGGTATGGTGAACGATCGCTTTTGTTGATCGCCTGGCTCGTGCTGATTGTTCAATTGGGTGACTTGATGGAGTATTTTGCAGGCCGCAGGATCGGCAAACGCAAGATTGCGTCAGAAATTTCCCCAAAGACATTGGAAGGTATCGCCTGCGGAACACTATTTGCCATGGCTGCGGGCGCACTTCTGAGCTGGATCACGCCATTTAACCCGCTTCAGGCTGCTATTATGGCCGCCCCAGTCTTTTTGGTGGGGGTCGGGGGCAATCTTGTTCTCGCATCAATCAAGACAGACAGGGGGATCCGCAATTGGGGCCATCTCATACCAGGTCAAGGCGGCTTCGTAGATCAACTCGACAGCGTATTTTTTGCAGCCCCCCTGTTTTATCACATGACCCGGTTTTTCTGGACCACCTGACGCCTAAGCCTCCGATTGAGCCAGCTTGCCGGGTGATTCACGAATAGGCAGATGTAGCAGCGTCGCCAGCAATCCGAGAACGATCGCAGCCCACCACATTGCCGAATAATCCTGATTAAGATCGTAAAGGCGCCCACCTAACCAGGCACCGATGAAAGCGCCTGTCTGATGGCTCAGGAATACAAGACCCACCAAAGTAGAGAAGAAACGCAAACCCTGAGTTTGTGCGACAAGCCCAGTCGTCAATGGCACGGTAGAAAGCCAAAGCAATCCCATAATTGCGGAAAAGATATAAATACTGACAGGGGAGAGCGGCAGAAGAATGAAAGCGGTGATAACGACCGCGCGCGCAAAATATATGCCCGACAGAACTTTCTTCTTGGAATAGACTTTCCCTGACCAGCCAGACAGAAATGATCCGGCTATGTTGAACAGCCCAATCAGCGCCAACGACCACGCACCAACCACCGCGGGCAATCCTTCATCGACGATATAGGCGGGCAGATGAGTTTGAATAAAGCTCACGTGAAAGCCACATACGAAAAATCCAAAGAACAGCAAAACATAGGCTCGTTCAGAGAACGCCGTGCGAACCGCGTGCCCGAAACCACCTTCCGCTGAAGCCACAGCAGTTGGGCGCGATACCCGCGCAATCAGATAAAGCGGCGGCAATATCAGCAGGAAGCTGGCCGCAATCACCAGAATGGATGTCTGCCACCCCAACCAGCTCATCAAGAGATTGGACAGCGGCGCTGCGACAAACATCCCGGTGGATGCTGCGGCTGTGCCAAGCCCAAGCACGAAACTACGTTGTTCAGCAGAGACAACCTTACCCAGCGCCACAATGACGACCGGGAAGGAACACGCACCTGTTCCAACACCCACGATCAAGCCAGAGGCCACAAAGACGGTCGGATCAACAACAGCGCCACGCAAGAAGAAACCCAGCGCAGACACGACCGCGCCAAAGGCCAACACGCGGGCAGTCCCAAATCGATCGGCCACCATACCTGCCAAAGGCTGAGTAATGCCCCAGCAGAGCGCCTGAATCGCCATGGAGAGCGAAAACACCTCCCGGCCCCAACCCAACTCGGCCGACATAGGCCGCATGAACACGCCAAAGGTGGCAGCAAATCCGAACCCGACAAAGGCGACCATGCACCCTGCGACGATCGCGCCTCTGACGTCCTGAGTTGTCTGTTGCATGCCCGCACTCCCAGCTATCCGTTAGAACAGGCTACGGCGCTTGGCTAACATACAGAAATGAAATCTCGTGATAGTTCGGATTAGTGGGTCCAAACGGTCCGACGGTTGGTCGCGAAGTTGTCGCCATAACCACCCGCCCGGATATTGGGCTTCCGGGTTTTTGGCTCCATGACCACGGCCTCCAGCCCATGCTCTTCGGCGTAGTCCAGCGCAGCCTCTTTGCTGTCAAAGTTCAGTCGAACCTGCGATTGCGTGTCGTTGGAGGAGGTCCAGCCCATCAACGGATCAACCTCACGGCGAGAGGCCGGAGCAAACTCCAAAACCCAACCCCTGGTTTTTGCCGTACCTGACGACATGGCAGTTTTGGCTGGTTTGAATATGCGTGCTCGCATGGACGATCTCTCCCAAAGTCTTGATCTCTATATCAGCAAACTGACAGATGATGGCAAGAGGCTCACTGCCGCACCTTGAACAAGAACAAAAACAGATCATCTTAAGCGAAGCTTAAGGAATCGCTTTGATGCACAACAATTCACCTGAATCCATGCCTGTCCTCACACACGCGCCCACAGAAGATGTGCGCGCGCGCTTGAAGCTGGAAGGTGGCAAGGCTTTCAAATTGCACACTGAATTTGAACCTGCGGGCGACCAACCGACCGCGATCAAGGAACTCGTGGCAGGTGTGGTTGATGGCGATCAGGATCAGGTGCTGCTTGGCGCGACCGGGACCGGCAAAACCTTCACAATGGCCAAGGTGATCGAAGAAACACAACGCCCGGCGATCATTCTGGCGCCAAACAAGACACTGGCCGCGCAACTTTACGGAGAGTTCAAGGGATTCTTTCCCGACAATGCGGTCGAGTACTTCGTTTCGTACTACGACTATTACCAGCCCGAGGCCTATGTGGCGCGGTCGGACACGTATATCGAGAAAGAAAGCCAGATCAACGAGCAGATCGACCGGATGCGCCACTCCGCCACCCGGGCTCTGCTTGAGCGAGATGACGTCATCATCGTGGCCTCGGTGTCGTGTATTTACGGCATCGGCTCGGTCGAGACCTACGGGGCGATGACCCAAGACCTCCATGCAGGCAAGGAATACGACCAGCGCAAGGTCATGGCCGATTTGGTGGCCCAGCAGTACCGGCGCAACGATCAGGCCTTCCAGCGAGGCTCATTCCGGGTCCGCGGCGACAGTCTTGAGATCTGGCCTGCCCACCTTGAAGACCGCGCCTGGCGCCTGTCATTCTTCGGTGAAGAGCTAGAGACGATTGTCGAATTTGATCCGTTGACCGGCAAGAAAACCGACGATTTCGAACGGGTTCGTGTCTACGCCAACTCCCACTACGTCACGCCGCGCCCGACCATGCAGCAGGCCATTAAAGGCATCAAAGCTGAGCTTGGCATTCGGCTGAAACAACTTGTCGATGATGGCAAACTTCTGGAGGCACAACGCCTCGAGCAACGCACAAACTTCGATCTGGAGATGCTGGAAGCCACAGGCGTCTGCAACGGGATCGAAAACTACTCGCGCTATCTGACAGGGCGGGCCCCCGGTGAGCCGCCCCCGACCCTGTTTGAGTTCATCCCTGACAACGCGATCGTCTTCGCAGATGAAAGCCATGTCTCGGTCCCACAGATCGGTGGCATGTACCGCGGTGACTACCGACGCAAGTTCACACTGGCAGAGCATGGTTTCCGCCTGCCGTCCTGTATGGACAACCGGCCGCTCAAGTTCGAAGAATGGGATGCGATGCGCCCACAATCGGTCTTCGTGTCCGCCACACCCGCTGCTTGGGAGATCGAACAAACGGGCGGCGTCTTTGTGGAGCAGGTCATTCGCCCCACGGGCCTTCTGGATCCGGTGATCGAAATCCGCCCCGTGGAGACACAGGTGGATGACGTGATGGACGAAATCCGCCGCGTCACGAAAGACGGCTTCAGAACGCTTGTGACGACGCTGACCAAACGCATGGCCGAGGACCTGACAGAATACCTGCATGAACAAGGTATTAAGGTGCGTTACATGCATTCCGATATCGACACACTCGAACGCATCGAAATCCTGCGTGACCTGCGCCTTGGCGCGTTTGATGTGCTGGTGGGCATCAACCTGCTGCGCGAGGGTCTCGACATACCCGAATGCGGCCTCGTTGCTATCCTGGACGCCGATAAGGAGGGGTTCCTGCGCTCCGAGACATCACTGATCCAAACCGTAGGCCGTGCCGCTCGAAATGCCGATGGCAAGGTGATCATGTATGCCGACCGGATCACCGGCTCGATGGAGCGCGCCATCGGTGAAACCGAACGCCGCCGCGCCAAACAGATGGCGTATAACGAGAAGCACGGTATCACCCCTGAGACGGTTAAGAAGAACGTCGAAGACGTGCTGGCGGGCCTCTACAAAGGCGACGTCGACATGAACCGCGTCACCGCGAAAGTGGATCAACCCACAGGTGCGAACCTGCAAGCCGTTCTGGATGGATTGCGTACCGATATGCGCAAAGCAGCAGAGAATCTAGAATTTGAGGAAGCCGCGCGCCTGCGGGACGAGGTCAAGCGCCTGGAAACGGTCGATCTGGTGATCTCCGATGACCCGCTGGCCCGCCAATACGCCGTCGAGAAGGCAGTCGAAGACGGCAAGAAGGCCAGCGGTCGATCAACGGCCGGGAGGCCGGGGCAACGAGGTGGGAATGTGAAGCGGAGGAAGCGATAGATTGGTCCAGAACAGCCTTAGGGCTGATTCAGGGACAACAGGAAGCGGAAGGTGGGTAAAATTTGCCCACGCTAGCCAAACACCTCGGCCACGTCATACATCACCGGCTCGAAACTCTTGCACAGCCCACCAATCACCCGGTTCCGCGTGCGCATTTCGTCAGTGCGCAGCATCGCCTGAAAATCTTCGCGGCGCTGCCATTGGGAATAGTTGGCGATCCGGGTCTGGGCGTCGTTCACATGCAGCGCAGCAGAGATAAAGCCCGGTTGTTTAGAGATGAATACCGCATAAGCCTCGGTCAGCTCATCAAGCAAATCCTGGCAGGTTCCCGGTGTCATCTCAAAGGTCGTAATCACGGTTTGGCATTGAATCATGGTCGAAATGTCCAGCATCGAGCAGCCCTCCTGCCCTAAGCCTACCACAAAAAGCCAACCCTGACCTGTGCACCCGATTGTCCATGTGCGAAACGAAAAAGCCCCGCCAGACTTGGCGGGGCTTTCAGTAGAGTAGCTGGTGCTTAGTTCTGAAGAACTTGACCGTCTTCTTCCGGTGCGTCCACATCGATCGTCGGCAATGTCACTGTTGCTTCCTGTGTCGTGATCTCAATGTCTGGCACAGTCACTGTTTCTTCGGTTGAGCCAACGGAGATTGTGCCAACCTCTGCGTCAAACTCTGGCAGATTGCCCCCTTCAACACTGACATCCACGTCGGGCAGGCGTGCCTCTTCGGTCTGATTAATGTCGACCATATAGATGCCAAACCCAATGGCAGCAGCAGCGACAACAATGGCAATAACGGATGCGGACGTCTTCATAACAAATCTCCAATTTCTGCCGAGGCAATGACCTTGGCTTCTTCAGAGATACAATTCGGAACCCATTGTTCTGGTTCCCAAAAATATAGAATTTTCGGCAAGAGGGTTGCTTACCTCTAGGAAAACAAAGGGCCGCGGTCAGCCCGGCACATCCACGGTCAGGCGCGTGAAATTGCCATCCACAGCGTAGAGCGTCACGTAAACGGGTACGTTGCCCTGCACCACCAACTCCTGCACATATCCCGGAATGCCGCCACCGGCCTGAAACATCGCTGCCATCGCAGCGCGCTCTGCCGGTATGTGGAACCACAGCTCGCTCTCATCCCCGGCATGTCTGATCCCAAACTTATGAAAATTCGCCCGGTCCTGTCGCAATATCGCGGCGGCATCCGACAAACGTTGCCCGCGTGAATTGAAGAGATCCTCCACGCCGATCCACGCTCTGTAGCTGCCAACCTGGTACTCCTGAGCGGTCGACGGAGACCCCAGGCTCAACATCAGGATAACGAGAGTTAGAAAACGCATCACAACTTCCCCCAAACACACTGACGTCCACTGAAATGCTGCCACGTGATCGGACCTCTGGCAAGAAATGCCTCTTGGGACCCGCCAGGGTCACAGCCCGATGCCTTAACCCTGTTTTCACATCCTGCTGCCAATCTCTTTGGGCTGCTAGTTGCCCGGAGAGATTTCAATGCCTGAACAAGACCCACTTGCCCTGCGTCATGGGGGGCTGATCGCCCACGCTTGGACAGCCGTGGACAGCGCCCGCAGCGCCGTCAGGTCCGGGCAGCCTTCGCATGGCTATCTTCATCGCCTCCGGCAAATTCGCAGACGCGTGGTCGGCGCGCATCAAGCAGAGCTCTTGCGTGCTGAATTGGCGACCGGCCAGATCGATAATTGGTTTGCCGATATAGAACGCACCCTCAAAAAGGCAGAGGGCTATCTACAAAATTGCGTGGTTTATGAGCGCGATACGACACCTGTCGAAACGATGCACCCCCCGACCCGCCGACGCTTGGTCGGGTTCGACACACATTTCAGCCAATGTCAGCGAATAACGTGAACGGCACATTGGGCATGGCGAACCAAACGCGCAGCAGTACCGCCAAGGAGATAGTCCTGCAGCCCGGGTTTGTGCGAATTGACAATGATGCAATCCACGCCATTCGCCTCGGCAAACTCCAATAGCGACCTTGAGGCGTGACCGCGAATAACCGTCGCGGTCGCACCTGGCAATGCATCTGCAATTTTTGCCAAAGCTGCGTGCGCGTCATCTACCACGGCGCTCATCTGATTGTCCGGAATGTAGGCCGTGACATAGGCGGGCACCTCTTCAATCACGTGGATCAGAGTAATCTTTGCCCCCTCGCCCGCCAGTTTCTGGGCAGCAGTCAAAGACATATCCGCAGGGTGATCTTCCCCAAACAAGAGCGGCACAAGTATATTTTGATACATCTGTTTCTCCTTTTGCGGCCACTATTGCACATTGCTCGGGCGGCCACATTGATTCAGATCACCTACCATCAAAAAGACCCCCGCAGAAAAGCGGAGGTCTTTGAATGCTCAATATCACCTATCGTCAGAACTGATTATCGCATCTCGCGGTGACATTGACCTTGCCCGAGACCGCAACAGGCCAATTCAAGGCGAATGTGCCACTACCACCATTGCCCGCCAATTGCGTGTAGGGCGTCAAATATTCCAACCCATTCGTGGCGTTTCGCAACGGACCCTCGATCACCACACCCGTGACGTTGCGAACCGTGCTCTCAAACGGCATGAACGCTGTGAAATCACAGCTCCAGGATGCTTGGGGCGAATTTTCGATAAACTGCAATGTGACCGGGCTCGTCGTCATCTGGCCGATCGAGTGATAAGTGTTGCTATCCCACGTGATGTTGCGCATCCGCGAGAAATCGAGCCCAGCAATACTGTCATCAAGCATCTCGACCCGATCCGGATTTGAGTCGAGCGCCTTGAATGTGTTGCCAGTCACAGTCAATCCGTTGATGAGATGTCCAGGCCCGTATGGCTTCACGACAATATACCGAAACCAAGAACCGACACGCGCAACCGTGAAGATGTTGTTGGTGATGGAAAGTGATCCGAAGCTGAACTCGTTCGCCTGATCTGGCTCGGCGTCGTGTTCATTGGTCCACTCAATGAAATTATTGTCGATATAGTTCGAGGTGATCACCATCTTCGAATTGGTTTTGGTCAGAACAAGACCCGGCATTCGCGTGGCGTTCTGCTCGTTGTCGTCCTGAAACCAGTGATTGCCTTGGATCAGATGCCCAGACCCATGCACAACGGCCCAATGGGCAAACCTGATGGCACGGTTCTGACGTATCTTTGTATCGTTGGCATTGATGTTGAACGCGATGGTCGTCCGGTCCTGTGCACGCAACAGCAACTCATTCGAAATGAATTGGCACCGATCAATCAACATGCCCTGACACGCCGTTCCAATTGAGGTGATCGCTCGATCCTTCGGTTTGAAAAAATCGCAGTCCCGGAAGTGCAGAATGAGCCCCGCCTTTGGCAGCATTATCCCGCTTGCGCGACCATCCAGCAGGAATTCAATATTGTTGAAGCTCAATCGTGTCAGGTATTCGAACCCGCTGAAATCCAGCGCATATCGGAAGCGCCGGAAGGTATAGGTTTGGGAACTGGACGCACCATAAAGCGGTTGGCTGAGCGTCACTGTCGCGGCGCCGACATTGGTCTCGGTCACGTAAACCTCTCGGCCCACCCCAGCGCCGATAACCAGCGAGCCAACTTCGATATTGGCAACATTGGTGACATTCGTCAGTCGAAGCTCGTTGGTGATGGAGTAGCTCCCATCCGACGTGACCTCAGTGGTGTCAAAAGCGCTGCCAGCCTGGATGGTGAACTGACCATTTGCGATAACACGTTTGCGGGCATAGTTGTCCCCTGCCGAGATCGCAGCCAACATATCGACAGGTTGCGATAAACGAATGGACCTTCCACCCAAATCAAGCGTGTCATGATCCGACCCGAGGATAAGCGTCTGAAACGCCTTTCGGAACCCGATCTCTTCGTCGCCGAAGGCATCGGCAAAGGTCTCGAAATCGAAATTCTTGCGCAAGCTCAGGCGTTTGTCGTCTGGCATGGACACTGTACCATGAAACCGGACCGCGCTTTCGAAAGTAACGTCATCCGCAAGGTAGTAAGCACCCGACGAGACCAGCACCGTCGCGCCGGTCACGGCAGCCGCAGCGTCAGCCGCCTCAAAAGCCGCAGTATTGTCAGTGACGTTGTCGCCAACAGCCCCGAAATCCTTCACATCGACCCAATCCAGCATCGTGCGAAGGAACGCGGATGTCTGGTCTTCGATCTCGATATCATCAACACGGATTACGGCCCCATTTGATCCGCTGATCTCAATGCCAAAATGCCCGAACATCGCCTCACGGCCCCATGGCAGATCAACGCCAGGACGCGCACCCGTTCCCACGATGGCGGTGATTTCGGTGACTGAGCCATAGCTGGTCAGCGTCGTAGCAGGGCCCTGTGTAACAACGCCCGCAACCGGGCCGCCACCGGCAGCACCTGCATAGGCAGCAATCCGAACAGTGGGCAAGTTGCCTGAGACAGCCTTAACCCGAGCTTTGATCTGCAAGTAACACCCCGGCAATAAAGGTGTCTCGCCCATATACCGCAGGCTCTGGGTGGTCTCTGTTTTCACTATTTCCAAACAACCACCAAAATCCTGATCGGCCGGCACAAAGGCTGCGGTGGCGAAGCCGTCATAAGTCGGCGTCCCGGGTGTGCCATCACCGCGCGACCAAACGTCGAGCCCTTGTGAGAATGGTGGCGGTGTCAAAACCAACCCGTCTGTAATCGCCTTGTTCATCAAAAGTCCTTTCAACTCAAAATGACAGGCGTGCCAAAACGTTGGCAGTCTTCTAGACCGTACACGGTCAACTGGAACTCTTCTGGAAATAGATCGGGCACGCCGTCCTGATCGGGCGACGGCCCTACGCGTGAAAGGTTAAGGGAAAGCTAAATCACAGCGTACGCTGCTGCCCCGGGATCAAGCACCAACGGGTGGTGCAGCAAGCAGTTGAACGCCGTCAATCTGCCAACCGTTTTCAGTCTCGATCATGTTGTATTCCAAGACATGTGGCGCGCCATTTGCGTCTCGCACCAAGACCTTTTGAAGCAAAAGAGGACCCTGCCTGCGCAACTCCAGAAAGCGGACGTCTTGTGGTCGCCAAACCATCGGGTACCCGTTCTTGACCATTTCTCCAAAACGGACGGAGCTGCCGAAGATACGCTTGATGGAGGGAGAGGCAAAACTGAAAGCAGTTTCAAAATCATCCTGCAGGAAAGCATCAATTTGATTTTGGATCGTGGTTTCCACGCCCGGGATACGCTCTTCCTCCGCAACGGCGCCAAATGCGAACATCACCGCAACCGCAGCGCCCAAAATCAACTGTTTCATTGTAGGACCTACCCCTTTGTTCAACATCAAACAGGGTAGGTCTGCACAGAGAACAGTCAATTCACGCAGATGCGATCAGCTTTCGACCAGCTTGCCAGCAAGCGCATCATCGATCAGCTGAACGCTCTCCTCCACACCGTAGAGTGCTACGAAACCGCCAAAGCGCGGACCTTGGGAGGCGCCCAAAAGCACTTCGTACAATGCTTTGAACCAATCCCGCAGAGGATCGAAGCGCTCGCGCCCGCAGGCATATACGATGCTCTGCAGCGCTTCATCGTCGACTGGCCCATCATAAGCGGCCAATTGTTCGCGCAGATCGGCAAGAGCTTCTCGCTCCAGATCGCTGGGCAGTCGGAACGTCTTCGCCGGTTTCACGAAATCATTGTAGTAGCGCACGGCAAACCCGGCGGCCTGATCAAGATCTTGGTGCGTTTCAGGTGTTGCGTCGGGCGCGTAGCGCTGAATGAAGCCCCAGAGTTGGTCTTTCTCTTCGGCATTTGCCACCGACGCCAGATTAAGCAGCATCGAGAATGGCACCACCATGGTCGAGACAGGTACGTCCTGCCCGTGAATATGCAAAACCGGATTGTTTGCCCGCTGGGTTGCGTCTTGTCCGGGATACGCGCGCAACTGCTGATGATACTCATCCACAGCTTTCGGGATCACGTCAAAATGCATGCGCTTCGCGGTCTTTGGCTTCAAATACATGAAGTAGCTCAAAGATTCCGTGGAGGCATAGGTCAGCCATTCGTCAATAGACAGGCCGTTGCCGGAAGATTTCGATATCTTTCCGCCATGCTCGTCCAAAAACAGCTCGAAGGTGAAGTGTTCAGGCTTCTTGCCGCCCAGGATCTCGCAGATCCGGTCATAAATTGCCGTATTGGTCGAGTGATCTTTTCCGTACATTTCGAAATCAACACCCAACGCGGCCCAACGCGCACCGAAATCCGGCTTCCATTGCAATTTCACATTGCCGCCGGTGACAGGCAGCGTCCACTCGCGCCCGTCCTCATCATCAAACGTGATTTCGCCTTTTGAGGCATCCACGTTTTTCATTGGGACATACAGAACCCGGCCGGTTTCCGGATGGATGGGTAGAAAGATCGAGTATGTCTCCTGGCGTTCTTCGCGAAGCGACTTGAGCATGACCCTCATCAGATCGTCATAGCGCTCTGTGGCGCGCAGCAAGACGTCGTCAAAGCGGCCCGAGCGATAAAATTCGGTGGCAGAGATAAAATCGTAATCGAAACCGAACGTGTCCAGAAAGCGCCGCAACATAGCGTTGTTGTGGTCCCCAAAGCTGTCATGTGTCCCGAACGGATCCGGAACCGATGTCAGTGGTCGCTGCAAATGCTCAACAAGCGCATCCGGATTGGGAACGTTACCGGGCACTTTGCGCATGCCGTCCAGATCGTCTGAGAAACACACCAGCTTCGTCGGAATATCCGAAATCATTTCGAAGGCACGGCGCACCATGGTTGTACGCGCAACCTCGCCAAAGGTGCCAATATGCGGCAAGCCTGACGGGCCATATCCCGTTTGGAACAGCACATAACCCTTCTCGGGTGGTGCTTTCTCATAGCGTTTGAGCACCGAACGGGCCTCGACAAAGGGCCATGCTTTGGAATTTAGTCCCGCTTCGCGCAATTCGGACATCGTCTTACTTTCAATCGCCGCGCGACATCCCATATGTCGCACCGAGCCTGCTACCTATTGTGCAGCCTTGCTCACGTCAATATTCTGCAACTGCAAAGGCCTTCCCTCGGAGATGACAACATGACGAACGAACCGCATTCCTTTTCGGCACAAGACGCGCTTGTTGCGATAATGATGTCGGTCTCGATGTCAGATACCAACATCCGCACCGCCGAGCTGGTTGCGATCCAACAAGTCGTCAACCACATGCCGATATTCGCCAATTTCGATCTGGACCGATTGAACAAAGTCGCACAGGTGACCGCCGATCTTCTGGACGAGGAAGAAGGTCTTGATGCGCTTTTTGGAATTGTTCGCGAGGCCCTGCCCGCAGATCTGTTTGAAACCGCTTACGCTTTTGCCTGCGATGTTGCGGCAGCAGATGGCGCGCTCTATCAGCCTGAATTGCGTTTGCTGGAAGAAATTCGCCACGAGCTTGCAATAGATCGATTGCATGCCGGGGCTATCGAACGCGGCGCCCGCGCGCGTCACATGACGCTGCAGGCCTAAGAGTGAAGAAGTTCTCTGACCGCAGACCCTAACTCTTTGAGATCAATTGGCTTTCTGAAGCTACGGTTCGCGCCCATATCCTCAAGCGTTGTGAGCAGGTTGGCCTGCCCGGGATAACTTGCGCCACCAGTAATAGCTATGATCGGCAGCTTTCTCATCCATGCGCGTTCAGCGGTGTTCCCGGGAAACCGGACCCGACTGATCAAAAGCAGACCACCATCCGGCACCATCGTGCCGCCCTTGCGCACAAACACATCCGTGATCAGCAAATCTGGCTTTTCATCTTCCAGCTTATCAAGCGCCTCCTGACCCGAGGCGGATGTGGACACGGTATGACCCTCGCCAGATAGAAACTCCGAAAGCAAGAACGCCTGATCTTCATCGTCTTCCATTATCAAAATGCGGGCCATGGCTCTCTACGTTCGAAAATTGTTGTTGTGCGATATGACTTAACACATCGGCGGAAATAAAAGGCTAAACAGTCAAAACTGAAGCATGCGTTACTCTACCTTTTGGGGCATTTCCAGACCCCGAAACTCCATACACAAAAAACCAAGTGACATTGCCCGCAAAACAAGCCGACTATACCGCAAAATTATTTTCAGAGTTTTTATGCCCGAAGACACGCACTACCTCAAAACCGAATTAGAAAGACTCATCGCAGAAGATCCGACCGTGCTGAATTTTCTCCGGCAAGCCGCGTCCGACGGTGTCTGGTATTGGGATCTGGAACAACCGGAACATGAATGGATGAGCCCGGAATTCTGGGAACTGCTTGGCGTGGACCCGGAAACCAAATCCCATTTCGCATCAGAATGGCAGGATCTAATTTTCGAAGAAGACCTGCAAGTCGCGCAAGAGAACTTCGAGAAGCATTGCGCCGATCCGAACTACAAATACGATCAGGTCGTCAGATACCGCCACGCAGATGGAAGCACCATCTGGGTACGATGCCGCGGCACTGCGGTTCGGAATGCAAGCGGGGATCCAGTCAGACTGCTGGGGACCCATACTGACTACACCCAGTTGATGCAGGCCCAGACAACCCTCGATCAGACAAACCTGCGCCTGAAGACGATCCTAGATACCGCCAGTGCCGGGATCATCGCTCTTGGTTCCGACAAGCAAATCATCGAGATAAATCTGGCCGGTCGACATCTACTGGGCACCTTTGATCAGGAGGTGCCATTTCTTTGGCCCTCAAATATCGAGTTTCTCGAACCGGAACGTCTTCAACCTCTTCCGGCGGATCGTGATCCAATTCGACGTGCGCTACGGGGTCAGGACATGCGGAACGAAACCAATCTGATGACACGCGCCAAGGGATCGTCTCAGCGCTATGTCAACTTTTCCAGTAGCAAAATCCGGGATCCTAAATCCGAAGTCGACACCGTGCTCATCCTCGAAGACATCTCGGAGCTTGAACAAAACCGCCAGCAAATCGAACGCGCCAGTCGTCTCGACGCCTTGGGGCAGCTGACCGGCGGTATTGCTCATGATTTCAACAACTTGCTTGCCACCATCCAATATGCAGTTCAACTCACCCTTGATCATGACCTGCCGGAGAAATCCCGCCGCTATCTCGAAACGGCGCACGGGGCACTGAACAGAGGTACAAAGCTGACCAGTCGGCTTTTGGCCTTTGCACGCCCACAACCGGGATTGGCGCACGCCCGCCAAGTCACGGAGATTTTTCAGGAGCTGCATGACCTGATCGCCCCCACCATCGAAGAGACCATTCGCTTCGACATTGAAGAGATTGATCCGGCGCTCAGCATCTATTGCGATCAATCCCAGCTTGAAAACGCTTTGGTTAACCTTGTCCTGAATTCTCGGGACGCAATCATACGGGCAAAGACAGGCGACAGGATTTCGGTGAGCGCACGCGGTCTGTCAGACGAGGATCTTGGACCAGAAGACGACAATCCCGGCTCAACCGCCCACATCACGCGCGGCGTGCGTATGCAACGCAATGCCAGCACTGAAAACGACGACGGAAAGTCGCTCCGCTTTGTGGAAATTTCGGTGACAGACAATGGACCCGGAATGTCTGACGAAATAAAGCGACGCGCGATCGACCCGTTTTTTACCACCAAGGACTTGGGAACAGGTACTGGGTTGGGATTGTCCACGGTTTACGGATTCATCCAGCAAGCCGCCGGCGAATTCCGGATTTACTCTGAAGCTGATCAGGGAACCACCATTCGGCTGATGCTGCCTAGAGGGCAAACCGATGGGCAACGCGAAGACCCCGTTTCGAAAGAACCCGCTCCGCTTGGTGGCGGCCAAACTATCCTCGTTGTCGAGGACGAGCCTTGGCTACTGGAAATGATGGAGGATATGCTGGTCAACTTGAACTACAAGGTCATCAAGAAATCCAGCAGCGAAGAGGCGCTGAAGATACTTGATGCCAAAGAGTCCTTTGATGTTTTGCTGACAGACATCGTGATGCCGGGCAACATCAACGGTTTTGAATTGGCCCGTAAAATGCGGGAAGAACGACCCGACCTGGCGGTGGTCTATATGTCCGGTTACTCGGGTTTCGACACTCAGGAGATGGGAACCGCCGTCGCTCCAATGGTTAACAAGCCTTGCCCGCCCGAGCGTATCTCGAAAGCCATTCGGGAAGCATTGAGCCTTGAAAAGCCGACCGGTTAACTCTCAGCTTTGGTATCTGCCAGAACAACCCAGCGATTGATCAACTGCCCCTGAAGCTTCTTGGCGCGCCCATTCCAGGATCGCGCACCTTTAGGACGCTCCCGTTGTGCCTCGCTCAACGCATCCCGCCGCGCAATATCTGATGCGAAAATAGCAAAGGCCAGATCACGTCCGTCCGGCGTGCGCACGAAGCCTGCCAACCCGCTCACAAAGTTCAATGTGCCGGTTTTGGCCACCGCTGTGATCGGGCTTTTGTCGACAATGCGGTTCTGATCATCTCGGATCGCCAATGGCTTCAGCAATTGCGCCAATGCCCCGCTTGGACCCGCCGAGACCAGCGCTTTGACCATTTCCTGCGCCGAGATCCGGGACGCATCTCCCAATCCGGAATGGTCCACAAAGCTGGCCTTTCTCAAGCCATAGCTTTCCTTCAGCCAATTCGACATGTCCTGAGCGGAGGACAGCAAACCACCTGCATTTTCTTTCGCAGTCGCCGAAAGGCCCACGACCTCTGCCGTCAGATTGGTTGAAAACTTCAACATACCCTTGCAAATGCTCGCCAATGTCTCGCTGCGATGTTCTGCAACGGTTTCGCCCTGGGGCGGGCCTGACGCTTTGACGGGGCGCGGCAGCACAATCCCGTGTGAGCGGGCCAATGTACGCATCACGTCCCCCGCATAAATCTCGGGTTTTCTTGTGGGCAGCCAGCGCCCGCCCTTCTTGCCAAGGGCTGTGCGCGCAACCGTCCACTCATCGCGCCCGTCTCGATCCGCATAGGTGAAAACCGGGCTGCGCCTGTCAGCCGCGCGAGCACGCACAAAACCCAACTCGGGTCGTAGCTTTTCGGTGCGGCCGTCCACGGTCATGTCATACCCGTCTGATCCCCGCTCCCACTCCAAAAAAACCCGATTAAAATTCAGATTGAGCCCGGATACAGCAGGGTTGTAGCCAACATAATCAGGCTGTTTTGGATCAATCTCAAAGGCACCGGGCAACGCTCCACCCCAAACCTTGAACTGCCCCTTGACCTCCCGTATCCCAAACTCTTTCGCACCCGCCGCCAGTTCATATAGATGATCCGCATTGAGCGTGGGATCGCCACCCCCCACAAGCACCAGGTCACCATCCAGCACACCGTTGTTCAGCGCACCCGTTGCAACAAGCTGCGTACTGAACTGAGTGTCAGCCCCTAATCGGTCAAGCGCGTAGAGTGTTGTGATGGCCTTGGCCACGCTCGCTGGCGGTTGCGGCACCAATGGCCCGCGAATATCGAGGTACTCTCCCGTGTTCGCATCGGCCACAGCAAAGCTCACTTTGCCACCCAGTTTGGCCTCCGACACCAGATCGTCGACGGCCTTAAGCGCGCGTAGTTTCGCATCGGCAGGCTTTTGGATGGGTCTGATCGATTGCAAAGGCGCATTGGCCAGTGCCACATCCGACACCGTGATTAGAAGGCCAGCCAAAACCGCGCGTCTGCTCAAGTTCATAAATGCTAGAATTGACCATCTCGTTTCAGAGAGGCAAGGGCTCAAACGCAGCCAAAGCTCAATTTATTGTCACTCGGCAGACCAACCGCCTCTTGCACGGATCGCACTTGAAGAAGCATCGCTCAGCGGCAGGTTGATGTAACACCACGCTGGCGCATCACAGCGCGACAGCAACTGGCTGGCATGGCCGGGCAGACGCGCATAATCATACCGCTGCGAGGCAACCGAGCGCCGCGCACTGATACGGTCACCAGGCCGCGCCAATACACCGACAGGCACGCTTTCCATGATCTGCTGCCAATTCTGCCAGTGATGAAACTGCGCCAGATTGTCGGCTCCCATAAGCCAGACAAACCTGTTGCGCGGGTAGCGCGCACGGATCAGCGAGAGGGTTTCGGCCGTATACCGCGTGCCCAGCCGCGTTTCGAGATCCGTGACCGACACGCGCGGATCCTGCATGATCGACTTGGCCTGTGCCATCCGCTTGCCCAGCGGCGCAGGCCCACGCGTCTTGAGCGGATTACCCGGCGACACCAGCCACCAGACCCGGTCCAGATTGAACCGCTTGAGGGATTGCAAGGTGATGTGCACATGGCCGCGATGAGCCGGATCGAAGGATCCGCCCAAAAGCCCGATCACCTGACCAGACGCCGCAAATGGAAAGCCCTGTGCCATCTCCGCCTCAGATTGCCCCGTGACTACAGACGCCAATATCGCTTTACTGTCAATTCAGGCAGTCCGCTGAGCCATGATGCGCAGCAACTGCTCATAGATACAGGAGATTTCATGAAATACATTCTCGCCACGATCCTTCTCGGCTCAGTGTCTCTGACGCCTGCGGCAAGGGCCGACGACCGCGCCGATGCCACCTTCATCGTAGAGCAGACGGTTACCTCCACGATAATGCGCGGCGCGTTGTCCTCCATGCGCCCTGTTTTGATCTCTGCCATCCAGAACGATCTCAGAACACGCAATATCGCCGTCAACAAACCCGAACTGTTCTTCGACATTGTCATGGACGAATTCATTGACCTCTTCGTCGAAGATCTGCGCCAGGCCACCATCCCGGTCTATCTGGAAGCATTCAATGCCGAGGAGCTGGCAGATATCGCCGCCTTCTACGCCACGCCATCGGGCGCGGCTCTGGTCAGCCGGACACCCTCTCTGATGCAGGCAGGCGCCCTGATGGGCCAGCAAATCGGCCAGAATATCATGCCGAAGATCATGCCCCGCGTCGCTCAGCGCCTGCGCGATGAGAATGTCGATGTCATGGGCGATCCGACCTTGATGCAGGACCTTCTCAAAGAGCTTGATATCTAGCCTCTGGCCTTCCTCGAAGCAGCATGGCATCACAACGCTGCACTTCAGTTCAGGTCAATGAGGAACGACATGGCAGCCAATCAATTCGTCTACTTCATGGATGGCGTCTCCAAGCAATATCCTGGCGGCAAAAAAGTCTTTGAAAACATCCGCCTGAACTTCCTGCCCGGCGTGAAAATCGGCGTCGTGGGTGTCAATGGCACCGGTAAGTCGTCGCTGATGCGCATCATGGCGGGGCAGGACAAGGACTTCACGGGCGAAGCCTGGGCCGCTGAAGGCGCCAAAGTCGGCTACCTCCCGCAGGAGCCCACGCTCGAAGAAGACATGAATGTGCGCGACAATGTCATGCTGGGCGTGAAGGATAAGAAAGACATCCTTGAGCGCTACAACGAACTGGCGATGAACTATTCCGATGAAACCGCCGATGAGATGGCCAAGCTTCAGGATGAGATCGACGCGCAGAACCTCTGGGATCTCGACGCGCAGATCGATGTCGCGATGGAAGCACTCCGCTGCCCGCCCGATGATGCGATGCCCGAAAACCTGTCCGGCGGTGAGCGTCGCCGCGTCGCGCTCTGCAAACTGCTGCTCGAAGCGCCTGACATGCTGCTCCTGGACGAGCCGACCAACCACCTTGATGCCGAAACCATTGCATGGCTGCAAAAGCACCTGATCGATTACAAAGGCACCTGCCTAATCGTCACCCACGACCGCTATTTCCTCGACGATATCACCGGCTGGATCCTCGAACTCGACCGCGGTCGCGGCATTCCTTACGAGGGCAATTATTCCGCCTGGCTCGAACAGAAGGCCAAACGCCTCGAACGCGAGGCCAAGGAAGACAAGGCCAAGCAAAAGACGCTGGAACGCGAACTGGAATGGATCCGCGCCGGGGCCAAGGCCCGTCAGGCCAAAGGCAAGGCCCGGATAAACGCCTATAACGAGATGGCGAACCAGTCCGAGAAGGAAAAAGTCGGCCGCGCCCAGATCATCATCCCGAACGGTCCCCGCCTCGGCAACAAGGTGATCGAGGTCGAAAACCTGCAAAAAGCCTATGGCGACAAACTCCTGATCGAAGACCTGACCTTCGCCCTGCCCCCGGGCGGCATCGTCGGCGTCATCGGCCCCAACGGCGCGGGTAAATCCACGCTGTTCCGGATGCTCACCGGACAGGAACAGCCCGATAGCGGCACCGTCAGCTATGGCGACACCGTGCAGCTTTCCTATGTCGACCAATCCCGCGACGCGCTGAAAGGCGATGCAACGGTCTGGGAGGAAATCTCCGATGGGGGAGAGATCATCCAGCTTGGCGACGCCCAGATGAATTCCCGCGCCTATTGCTCGTCCTTCAACTTCAAGGGTGGCGATCAGCAGAAGAAAGTCGGCAGCCTGTCGGGCGGTGAACGCAACCGCGTACATATGGCCAAGCTGCTGAAATCCGGCGGCAACGTGCTCTTGCTCGACGAGCCGACCAACGATCTGGACGTCGAAACGCTCCGCGCCCTCGAAGACGCCATCGAAAACTTCGCCGGCTGCGCTGTGATCATCAGCCACGACCGCTTCTTCCTAGACCGCCTCTGCACCCACATCCTCGCCTTCGAGGGTGAGGCCCATGTCGAATGGTTCGAAGGCAACTTCGAGGCCTATGAGGAAGATAAGGCGCGCAGGCTGGGGCCGGATGCGTTGGAACCGACGCGCGTGAAATATAAGAAATTTACCCGCTAAGGTTTTCTGAAGAAAACCTTAGACAGTGCGCGGCAGTCGCTTTTCCGAAGCGCTTGTCGCGCAGGAAAAGCGATGAGAGCGGCACCCGGTGTAAATGGAAGCACTATGGCTCAAATCGATGTGGGAACAGCTCAAGAAGTAATCCGCGAACGGATGGTCACCTTGACGTCCTAGCTCCCAATAGACGATCTTTTGGTAAACCACGGACGTTCACTGCATTGGCCTGATTTCCACCCAGAACATAGTAGTGCTTTTCATCCTCTGAGTGATAAAAGCCAACATGTCCTTTCCTACCGTCTCGGGAACCCCGCCAAAACACGAGGATATCCCCAGGTCCTGGGTCTGTTGCCTCAATACCGAAATCCAACCAATTTCGATTTACCAAGACGTTGTCAGGAAGTGGAATGGCCGAGCTGGACTGAGCAACAACCCAAGCTACAAATAAGCCCGACCAAGGGATGTCATCGTCCTGGTATTCAAGCCCTAGGAACCGAGCATATCCCAAAATTCGTTCGTTTGAAGAGCCCATTCCTGGGAGCTCTTGCTGGCCCAACTCAGCCGCAGCTATGCAAAGCCAACGCGCTGGTAGAGACTCATACTCCTGGACGCATTGTTTGCTGGTTTTGGTTTGTGAGGACGAAGGATCTGAGAGCTGCTCAAGTTGTCGCTCCAGACTCTCTTTCTCTCTCTTCAACCTTTCCACTTCTTCTGCGTCGCTGTTTTGTGTGGCGCTCTTAATTTCTTCGTTGATAGTTCCACTTCGATCCCGCAAACCCTCGAGGTATACTGAATAATTTTTCCAAAGCTCCCGTTGCTTGTCGTCCAAGGTGACTGAAGAGAGATATCTTGCGAAACGAATTCGAACATGAATGTCATCAGAAATCGCGACGTCGAGAAACTTAGAGACATAGTCTCGGTGCTGAGTGTCGAAGTCTTGTGAATTCTTCCGTGTATTTTCCGAGAACGTTAGCCAGGCACCGAACACCGAAACCAAAAAAGTGCCCAACGCAACGCTAGCCAGTTGATATTTTTGTTTTGATTTTTCTAATTCAACTTTTTCGAGTTCAATTTGGTTTTTTGTCGGCATAGGTATTCTAAAAATATAGAAGATATGAATTCGAAATAAGTATAGCGAATAGTAGAAAAACTCCAAATTAGCAACGTCATTTACTCCCCCGCTCGCAGTCACCTCAATATGGTGACGCTCCGAGACCGGTCAAACCCTCACGTCAATACGGAGTTTTGCCTTCGCTAATACTAGGCGTGCTTTTCCTTACGTTCGTTGTGTTGCAGGACGGTGATCGCAAGCGAAAACCGAGAGATGTTGATTGTGCGGCGGTTTCGCCCCGGTTCCGCGCCACCTTTCCTCCACCCCTTGACCCACATCAAAGCCCTTGCTCTGCCCCACTGCTACCCTCTCCCTAACCAACCCCAAGGGAGACCACGCACATGTCCCACACTCCGCACGAACTGGCCGAGGAATTTCCTGACAAGATCGACGCCATGCAGGAACTCAAGCGCACCGACGGCCATTTCCGCAAGCTTGCGGACGACTATCACGAGGTGAACCGCGCCGTGCATCGGGCGGAAACCAATGTGGAACCCATGACGGAACAGGCGGAAGCAGACTTGCGACGTCAGCGCATGGCTCTGAAAGACCAGATCGCAAGTATGCTGAGCCAGTAAAGCGACCCTGCGACCCGGTTTGGAACCAAACCCCGCCCTTCAACGTTACTTCTTCAATAGCGCCTCTCATGGCGAACCACTTTTAGAAGGAGACATATCATGCTCGGTTGGGCTCTTACTTTTCTCGTTGTCGCACTTATCGCAGGCATCTTTGGCTTTGGCGGCATCGCCGGTGCCTCTGCAGGTATCGCGCAGCTACTTTTCGTTATCTTCCTGGTTCTGTTCGTTGTTTCGATGATTGCCCGCGCTGTTCGCGGCAAATCAGTCACCTGAACACCAAGACGATAACCGTCTGAAAACGCGCCCCTCCAAGGGCGCGTTTTTTCTTGCTCAAACGCCGCAAAATAAAAAGTGAGCTTTACTTCTTAACCAAAAGCACCCATATGCCTCCTGCAACGTTTGCCTATTTCGACCCACTGACTTCCTTCATCGGCCGCCAGTCTACTCGTTACAGACCAATCGCGCCGGGTTGCCGCATCTCCGCGGGCAACGCTTAATATTAAGGAAGACAGACATGGCCACTGGCACAGTCAAATGGTTCAACACCACCAAAGGTTTCGGATTTATCGCCCCTGATGGCGGTTCCAAGGACGTATTTGTGCACATCTCCGCGCTTGAGCGCGCAGGTCTCAGCACACTTGAAGACAACCAGAAGGTCACTTTTGACCTCGAAGCTGGCCGCGACGGCCGCGAAAGCGCGACCAACATCGCTCTGGCTTAAGCCGACACACCGGATGGCGCGCCCGACGCGCCATCCACCCCATATTTGACGCCTCGCGCGACCCTCGCTTACATTTCTCAGATTATATGTCTGTTAATGGGTCCCAATATGCGTCTTCCTCTCCTCATCGCCGTATCTCTTATGCTGTCCTCACCGGCCCATGCCGCGTGGAAAACCATCAGCTCTGAAAAGGAACTGAACGCAAAGGTGGTTGGCAAAAGCTTTATCGACCCCGCCTCCAAAGGCTGGTTCCGGCTAAAGAAGAACGGGTCACTGACCGGGGGCTTCGAGGGCAAAAAACTAACCGGAAACTGGGACTGGCAGGGCAAATACGTCTGCTACAACCGCAAGCTCGGCAGTAAGAAACTGCCAGGCGATTGCATCGTCATCCGGGTCAACGGCAACAATATCACCACCACCCGAAAGAAGGGTAAAGGCCGAACGACCGAGTATGAGCCGAAGTGATACCCAGACATAGAAAGGGCGGCTAAAAAGCCGCCCAATCACAACAAAATCTAATGCTTAACTCAGGACTTCTTGGAAGCCCTGCGACGTGCAAATCCCAGCAGACCGATGCCCGCAGCAAGCAGCGGAAGGCTGGCCGGAAGCGGAACGGCAGGGATGTCGATGATTTCCGTCACAGTAAATGCAGACGCATCGTCATTCCCGTCAACCGCTGCGAAAACACCAACAAGACGCTTGCCGTTGTCGAAATCTGCAAAAGCGGTCGCGCCGATAAGATCTGACCCAAGGACCGTAAAGCCCCCATCGCCACCCCGGTCGACATCGATCAGGAACATAAACCCTTCGCCCGCGTCGAAGTCATTGAACGACAGGTCCAGCGTTGTGCCACCATCGACGACTGTGTTCGAGGTCAGACCGGTGATCAGGTCCGTACCACTTGTGGCCGAAAACGGTGTTGCAGCTTGTCCGGTATCTGAATTGCAGGGGCCGCCACCGACCGTGTCGAAGCAGAAATCGCCCGCACCAGACAGATCAATACCGAAAGCGGTGAGCATTTCGCCCGCATCGGAGTCGTTGGAGAATGCGAAGTCGCGATCAAAGGTGTCGCCATCAATGATAAATGATAGTGACGTTGTCGCTTGGGCGGCGCCTGTAGCCATGCCAATAGCCAATAGGGACGCCAGAATTTTACGTTTCATATTAGTGTCCTCAAAATCCGTACTCAAAAAGTAATTAACAATAGCAGAATGGGCGGTCTTTGCCGGGCTATTTTTTCAATCAACACCCGAAGTCATTGAAACAAGTGATTTAAAATCAACAGCGCCCGAACGCAGCTGCAAATTTCAAATGTTCAATAAGGCGATCAGGAGGTCAATGTTTCCAATATCGAAACAGACGGATTCCGCGTAGTCCCTTGATACTAATTAGAAATTTTTAGCGTAATTGAGGCTAGTTTCCCACCTAGGCCCTCAATTTAGCCATCTTCTGGCCACGGTTCAAAGGCACTATCTGAGATAGGGTGAACAGGGTCAGGGCTATGGCAATTCCATCTCTCTTTGCAGGTACGATTGTCGGGCTAACCGCTTTTATTATTTCGGTTTTCTGCTTTGGCCTGGGTATCCTGCCCGCCTTGGCCCTTTACGCCTGTTCAGGGCTGGTCACGACCGCTATCGCGATGGCCTGCCTCTATATCCGCACAATTTCGCCACATTCTTCACGCTGCGGAAATCGCGAGTTGGACACGCTTTATCGCTGACATCGAACTTTAGAGATTCGCCCAAAAACAAACCGCCCCTGACAGAGCAGGAGCGGTTCACTTAACGACAATACCGGGTGGTGCAGAGCCCTATATCGTCGAGGGGACCAAGATGTGTGTGTGTATGTGTAGCGAGTTGGTCCCGTTGGTCTTGGAAACTTGTGTTCAGAAATCAGGCTGCGGCGTTGAAGTCCGCAGTGATCGCGACCCGGCAAGATGAGAAGATGGGCTCGCAGACTTTATTAATCGGGAAGTCCCGGCGGAGGACCTCAACCTTAGTCATGTTTTCAGCTTTGCGGCTCCGCACAGCATTCAGAGCAGCAAGACGGTTAGCACGGGCTTTTTCTTGAAGTGTAATAGTCATTTTTCATTCCCCTTAGTGGTGATTTTTTCCGTTACTCTAGCAGCACATTCACTCTGGACTTGACGCATTAAAGTTGCGCCCACAGCCGATTCTCAACAAGTAAGTTTCCCCATACCTTTGAAATCGCGGCACTTTTTCGCCACATTGCAGCCACCTTTTCGGCGCGTTTGACGGGAAGTTTTTCTTAAATCCTGAGGTATTATGGCGAGAACGCGGCAAAAACATAACGGGCGCCCTCAAGGCACAGCAAAAAAGCCACGAAATTTTCATTATTGGCGCGAATTAAGTTCTAAATCTGGCCCTGAAAAGGTGCAGGAGCGGCGCGCTTTGGCCTCAAAAGGCGACCTGCCAGAATAGAAAGACCGGCAGAATCATGCCGAACCAGATGCAAAACCATTTTGCGCCGCTCACGATTCGACCAAACAGCCCGCCGGAACGCGCCTTGTCGAAACCAGCAAAGCTCGCCATCACGGCATACCCAGCGGCCTCGCGCTTCAGCTCCTTGGCCTCGATCTCCGCAATTGCCTGCTCGTAAGTGGAGTTAAGCGTGCCGGCGACAGGTGCTGACTGGCGATCTTCAAAACTGGACATCTTGGTTTACTCCTTGCTCTGATCTTCCATCTGGCGCAGCAGAGCCTTTTTCCAAGGCGGTGCGACATTGCGCGCGACTTTCAGCGCATTCCGAGTTGTCCTCGCCAAACGCTATCGCGTAAGCAGACGGCCATGCAGCACTTCGATCTTGTCATCATTGGGTCGGGTCCAGGCGGGGCCGCCGCCGCCCGCAAGGGCAGAGCGCTGGGCTTGTCCGTGGCTTTGGTCGATAAAGCTACCTTCCCGCGCGACAAGCTTTGTGGTGGTCTCTTCACGGGCAGAAGCGAAAAGGCGCTGCGCAGAATATTCGAGCTGCCAGTGTCGAAGGATCTGTTTCTGACCTCGGACCATGTGCGGTTTTCGGCTGGAAGTGATGTATTGGCCGATATCACGGGCGCCCCTCCCATTCACCTGACCATGCGACGTGACCTTGACGCGATGCTCCATGCGGAAACCGTTGCATCAGGGGCGATCGACTTTCCGGGCCAAGGCCTCGCTCAGATAGATGAAACCCAACAGAGCATAACACTAAAAGATGGCACCAGACTGGCCTACAAAGTTCTCATTGGCGCAGACGGTGTGAATTCTGCCGTTGCACGCCATCTCTTTGGACGGGCGTTCGATCCGCAGAAAATCGGGTTCGGTCTGGAAATCGAAACGCCCACCACTTCGGATAGGGACGATGCCGTGGAAGTCGATTTTGGCGCTGCGGAATGGGGGTATGGCTGGTCTTTTCCCAAGCGCAACTCCACCACAGTCGGTGTTGGCGGCATCAACATCGAAAACACTGACATGAAGGCCAACATGGCCCGGTATGTTCGCCTGACCGGGTCAAAGACTGACCTCAAGTATAAAGGCCAGTTTCTGCCTTTCGGCGACTACAGGAAAACGCCCGGGCGGGGGTCGGTCTTGCTTGTAGGCGACGCGGCCGGACTGGTCGATCCGATCACTGGCGAAGGGATCGCGCTGGCAATGGAAAGCGGCGCTCACGCAGCGCAGGCTGCCGCCGAAGCAATAGCTGCCAATGCCACCAGCTCTGCCTGCCAGCGATACGCAACCCATCTCAAGCCGATCCACCGTTCGCTGGATCAGGCGAAGCAATGGCGTCTGATCATGTTTCCCAAGTTCATGCGGGGCAGTTTTCGAAAGGCTTTCAAACGGGGAAGCTCTCTCCAAATAAAGTATCTGGAGCTTCTCGCGGGTGACGCTGATTACGGTGATCTGCGGGGCGCGCTCCTAAGGCGCATTCCGAAACTGCTTTGGGGCGCCGCCCGACACAACGCCGGTCAACTCTTCAAACAACCCTGAAAGCGGTAGCGGGGCCCGCAAAGCACGGGCCCCACCAGCAACATCAGTCTTCCAGAACGAATGTCACCTTCAAGATCACACGATACTCGCTGATCTTGCCGTCCTTGACCGTGCATTTCATGTCCTGCACCCAAGCACCTTCGACATTCTTCAGCGTCTTGGAGGCCCGATCCACTCCATTTTCGACGGCATCCTCAAAGCTCTTCTTTGACGATGAAATGATTTCCGTAACGCGTGCGACTGACATAGCTCTCTCCCTGATTAAGTTGAGGGTTTAGCCTAGGGGCGCCTGCCATGCGCGATCAAGGCCTGTCGAGGTCCACGTCAGAGGCCTCTTCGATATCCAGCAGTCCCTCCGGGTAGGGCTTCATCAGTGCACTCGCGGCCTCGACGGTACCATCCAACCAGACCGACAGGTCGTCGCGGTGTAATAATACGCCCATCCGGTGATGTATCGGCTCAACATCTTCGTTTGGCGCGCAGGTTACGGTCGCAACCTGATTGAGCGATATTCCGCCGGGTCCAGACCAAGTGTCACAAATTGCAGCGAACCAGAGCAGGCCGCGGTCTTTGGGATGCAAACGCCACGCGGTTTTCTTGCGACGCTCTCCGGTCCACTCATACCAGCCATCAGCCGGCACAACGCAGCGCCCGACCCCTTCGAACGCCGATTTGTCGAAAACAGTCTCGGAGCGTGCGTTGATGATCGTCTCCATCACCGGACGCCCGCGCGCATTCTTGCGCGCAACGGGCAATATGCCCCAACGCATCAAACTCAAGACACCGTCCCGAAGCACGACAACGTCTTCCCCGGGCGCAATATTGTGCCGCGACACCTGATCCGCCACATCGCCAATTCCTGCGCCCGCAGCCGCCGCGACCTCTTCAATTGGCCTTATCAAAAAATATCGTCCGGGCATGGTTTGCGCCGCAGTCTTTCTCTAGGTTCCGCTATCATGACGGATTGCTTCTTTTTTGGCTACGGCTCGCTGGTAAATGCCCGCACCCATAGCTACCCCGAAACCCATATGGCCACCTTAGCGGGCTGGAAACGCAGTTGGCGGCACACCAATCTGCGACCTTTCCCGTTTCTTTCCGTCATCAAGGATGATGCGTCACAAATCTCTGGATTGATGGCGCGGGTGCCCGGCGACGACTGGAGCGCACTTGATCTGCGTGAAAAAGGCTATGCCCGGCAAACCCTGTCAGAACATCAGGTCTCCCATAACCGTCCTGCGCCGGCGACGGTCCAAATCTACCAGACACTGCATCTTCACGACATAACTGGACGTGCCAGCTATCCCATCCTGCTGAGCTATCTCGATGTGGTGGTGCAGGGGTTTTTGGACATCTACGGAGAGCAAGGCGTCACTGATTTCTTCGCATCCACAGACGGTTGGGAGGCCGCCATCCTCGATGATCGTTCAGCCCCACTCTATGCGCGCCATCAAACGCTCTCCAAAGCGGAAACCGAATTGGTGGATGATCAGCTCAGCAAGCTATCGTCTAAAATTGAAAAGCTTTAGAAGACGCGCCTGACGATCAAAATCGTCAACCTGACGCGAACCCGGCAATGCCTCTTTCGCCATAACCTTGCGTGCCAGAACCCAAGCCACAATCGCAAAGATCACGCCACCAATGGCCTGACCGATCAGAACACCGGGCGCTCCGAACAGATTGGCTCCCAACAGCACCAAGGGGATCGTGCCCAATGTGTGCCTGCCCCAATTGATCCATGTGGAATAGAAAGGGTGGCCCAGATTGTTGAAGGCAGAGTTGCCGACAAAAATCACGCCGTTGAAGAAAAACAGCAGCGCCAAGGGCCCGCAGAACAGATAGACGAGCGTGACTGCGACACCTTGCAATTGGAACAGATCAACAATCACTCCACGCAACAGGAACAAGATCAGACTGACGATTACCACGTAGATGCCGATGAAGATCAGCCCATCCCGGAACGCCCCGGACACCCGCTCGTGGCGCCCTGCTCCGAAGTTTTGTCCGATGATCGGCCCTAAAGCACCCGACAATGCAAAAATCACCGCGAAAGACACGGGCGTAATGCGCGAGACGACCGCCATACCGGCAACGGCGACCTCGCCGAACTCAGCCATGGCGCGCGTCACATAGGCCTGACCGATTGGCGTGGCGAGTTGGGTTAGAACCGCCGGGCAGGCAATTCCCAGAACCGGAATGATATCAAGCCGCAGACCCGGCGCTGTGGGACGGTCCAGGCCGCCATGACTGGTTATGATCGGCAAGACCCCAACAACCGCAATGGTCAGCCGCGCGGCAACTGACGCCCATGCCGCCCCGACGAGTTCCAGATCGAGCCCGAAGATCAGTATCGGATCAAGCACAGCATTGACCACGCCACCCGCAATGGTTGCAAACATCGCGCGCCGCGCGTCGCCATAGGCCCGCAGAATTGCACCGCCCATCATACCGATCATCAACAGGGGCATCGACGGCACGATGATCGCCAGATAGGTAATCGCCAACGCTTGCGTATCACCAGCCGCACCAACAAGCGCCGTCAGAGGTTCAAGGCAACTCCAAACGATTGCCGCAAAGACAGCCCCGAAAACGACACCGTAGATCAGCGCATTGGTTGTCAGTCGTCTCGCGGCATCCTCATCACCACGACCCAAAGCCCGAGCCACCAGTGCCCCACCCGCGATCGCCATGCCGATCGAGAACGAGGTCGTGAAAAACAGAATTGCACCAGCATAGCCGACGGCGGCAGCCAATGCCGCGTTTCCCAACATGGAGATAAAAATCATGTCGACAAAGTCGACAATGAAAACCGCCATAAGTCCGACCGAAGCCGTAAGCGACATGACCGTTATGTGCCGGAACAGGTTACCTTCGAGGAATTTTGCCTGCTCCGCCATAAGCCCTAGACCGAGATGGTCGCAGCGACCGCCCTTTTCCAAGCCTCGTATTTTCGAGCGCGCGTGGCGTCATCCATATCGGGCTCAAATCGTTTTTCCAGCGCCCAGTTCGCCGCAAACCCGGCCTGATCCGGGTAAAGACCGGCACGGCTGCCTGCCAGCCAGGCCGCACCCAGCGCGGTGGTCTCCAGGACTTCGGGTCGGTCGACTTGCGCCCCGATAATATCGCTCAGAAACTGCATCGCCCAATCGCTGGCGGTCATTCCGCCATCGACGCGCAAGACATTGTCGCCGCCATCGCCCATATCCGCAGTCATCGCTTCCAGCAGATCACGGGTCTGATAACCGACACTCTCCAACGCCGCCTTGGCAAATTCTTCCGGCCCGGAATTGCGTGTCAGCCCAAAAATAGCACCACGACAATCAGCCTCCCAGTAAGGCGCACCCAGACCCGTGAAGGCCGGAACCAAGATGACATCCTGCGTCCCATCCGCCTTGTCGGCCATGGGTTGGGTTTCTGACGCCTCTCGGATCAGCTTCAATCCGTCGCGCAGCCATTGCACGACCGCACCCGCAATAAAGATCGACCCTTCCAACGCATAGGTCGGCTTCCCATCAAACTGATAGGCGATCGTGGTCAGAAGTCGGTTCTTCGATGTCACCGCCTCCTCTCCGGTGTTGAGCAGCGCAAAACATCCCGTGCCATAGGTCGATTTCAGCATACCCGGCTCGAAACAGGCTTGCCCGACCGTTGCCGCTTGCTGATCGCCCGCCACGCCCAAAATCGGCAACTCACGTCCAAACAAATCCGCCCGCGCCATTCCAAAATCAGCGGCGCAATCCTTCACCTCGGGAAGCATGCCCATCGGCACACCCAGCAATTCGCAAATCGAGGATGACCAACGGCCTTTGTGGATATCGTAAAGCATCGTGCGCGCGGCGTTCGTTGCATCGGTGACATGCTCTGCGCCACCCGTCAGCTTCCAGATCAGAAAGCTGTCCACCGTCCCGAACAACAGCTCGCCCGCCTCGGCCCGCGCCCGCGCGCCATCCACGTTTTCCAAAATCCAGCGCAGCTTGGTAGACGAAAAATAAGGATCCAGAAGCAGTCCGGTCTTGGCCGTCACCATCTCTTCGTGACCAGCAGCCTTCAACTCGCGACAATAGTCTGCAGTGCGCCGATCCTGCCAGACAATGGCATTGTAAACAGGCTCGCCCGTCACCTTGTCCCAAACAACCGTTGTTTCCCGCTGATTGGTAATGCCGATCGCCACAATATCGTCAGCCTTGGCATTGGCCCGCTCGATCGCGGCCCGGCAAACTGCGGCGGTCGTCGACCATAAATCCGCAGGATCATGCTCCACCCAGCCGGAATTCGGGAAATGCTGAGGAAATTCTTCCTGCGCCGAGCTGGAAATTTTCATGTCATCGTCAAACAGGATCGCGCGGCTTGAGGTCGTGCCTTGGTCAATGGCCAGAATATACGTCATGTGTCCCTCTCCCTCAGGCGGCCATTTCTTTTCGGTGCGCCTGCATCCAGTTGTCCAGAACCTTGATCTCCGCCTTGCTCAGACGCAAGCCCAGTTTTGAACGGCGCCAGACGACATCCTCTGCCGCCACCGCATATTCACGCCGCATCAGGTAATCAATTTCGCGCGCGGTCAGGCTCGCCCCGAACGCCTCGCCCAGATCAGCCTCCGTCCTGGCATCGCCCAACATGTCCCAAGCGTCTGTCCCGTAAGCACGGATCAACCGCCGCGCCCAGAAATCACCCAGGAACGGGAAGTCGGCACTCAACTTGGCGATCAGCTTCTCGACATCCCCCACTGGGAAATCCCCCCCGGGCAGTGGCACACCAGCCGTCCAGCCCGCCGCCCGCGCGCCAAAGAAAGGCACGATCTTCTCAAGCGCGTGTTCGGCCAGCTTCCGATAGGTTGTGATCTTGCCACCAAATACGTTCAGCATCGGTGGGCCAGCCTGCTCATTCACTTTGAGGACATAATCACGCGTCGCAGCCGTCGCCGACGACGCTCCGTCATCATAGAGCGGCCGCACCCCCGAATAGGTCCAGATGATATCTTCCTGCGTCACCGGAGTTTCGAAATATTCCGACGCAAAGCGCAACAAATAGTCTCGCTCCTCATCGCTACAGACCGGTCTTTCAGACGGGTCGGTATGCTCCGCATCCGTGGTGCCGATCAGCGTGAAATCCTGCTCATAGGGGATGGCGAAGATGATCCGTCCGTCAGTGCCCTGAAAGAAATAGCATTTGTCGTGATCAAACAGCCGTTTCGTAACGATATGGCTGCCTCGCACCAATCGCACGCCCTCGGTGGAGTTGATCCGCACCGTATTCTGGATAATGTCACCCACCCACGGTCCACCGGCATTGACCAACATCTTCGCGTGATGGACCGATTGCTCACCTGTCTCGTCCTGCGTCACGATCTGCCAAATTTCACCCTCGGCATGAGCAGAGACAACCTTGGTACGCGTCATGATCTGAGCGCCCCGCGCTTCGGCATCCCGCGCGTTCAAAACGACCAGACGGGAATCCTCGATCCAGCAATCGGAGTATTCATAGGCCTTGGTGAACTTATCGACCAATGGCTCGCCCTCGGGTGCAGACCGCAGATCCACGGTCTTGGTGGCCGGCAGGATCGCCCGCCCCCCAAGATTGTCGTAGAGGAACAATCCCAGACGGATCAGCCATGCAGGTCTGCGACCCTTCATCCACGGCATGACAATATTGAGAATGCGCGAGGTCGGTGTCGATCCTTCGAACCGCATGTCCTTGTGGTACGGCAACACAAACCGCATGGGCCAAGAGATATGCGGCATGGCGCGCAGCAAGGTTTCACGTTCGATCAGCGCTTCGCGCACCAACCGCACCTCGAAATACTCCAGATATCGCAACCCGCCATGAAACAGCTTGGTCGACGCCGATGAGGTGGCCGAGGCCAGATCATTCATCTCTGCCAGTTTGACGCTCAGGCCGCGCCCCACCGCGTCGCGCGCGATGCCGCAGCCATTGATGCCACCACCGATAATGAAAAGATCTGTCGCGTCTTGATTGGCCATGGGAGGCCTCCGAGTCGTCTGGAAAAACTAACTCCTCTTTCATCTGTTTACTTTCGTTTCGTCAAGTATTAGCTTCGCTTTAGTTTCGTTTTGACGCAGAGCATCCCCTGAAATGGCCGAAAACTTCCGTCAGACCGAAATATTGAACATCGCGCGCCGCAAGGGACAGGTCAGTGTCGACAAGCTGGCGCAGCGCTTCAAAACATCCGTTCAGACTATTCGCAAAGATCTGACGGAGCTTTCGGATGCCGGGCAGCTAAAACGGGTACATGGCGGCGCCATCCTGCCCACCGGCGTCAGCAATATCGGCTATGCCGATCGCCGCGCCCTGGGGGCAGAAGCAAAGGCCGCCATCGCTCAAAGACTGGCAGAAGATATCCCGGAAAACGCGACGCTTTTTCTCAATATTGGCACAACCACCGAAGCCGTGGCGCGCGCGCTGCTCAATCACCGAAACCTGATGGTGGTCACAAATAATCTCAACATCGCCAATATCCTCAGCGCCAATCAAAGCTGCGAAGTGATGGTGGCAGGCGGCGTCCTGCGTCGCGCTGATGGCGGCTTGACGGGAGCGATGACAGTTCAGGTGATCCGTCAGTTCAAATTCGATATCGCCGTGATCGGCTGCTCCGCACTTGATCCAGACGGGGACATTCTGGATTTCGACAGCAATGAAGTCACTGTCAGCCAGGCCATTTTGGAACGTGCACGCGCGGCTTATCTGGTGGCGGATGCCACGAAATTTACGCGCTCGGCCCCGGTGAAAATCGCCTCTCTGCGCGAAATCGAACGTCTTTACACGGACCAACCCCCACCGCCTGAAACACAAAGCCTGCTGACAGACTGGCACACATCGACGATTCTGGCCTAGCCCGAAATTGAGGTTAACCAGCGGCTTCCCATGTTCCTCAAATATCCTCCCCGAAGGGCCGATCAACCAAGGGCGCTGCTATCCATCATCCTTCTGCGGAATACCCATTTGCGCCATTGGGCTCACCCCAAGCTTGGCCGACGCAAATGGCCCTCCGTGACACATCTGACCGATATCTTGCGGGTCTGAGGGCGGTTCTTTCGCAAACACCTCCTCGGCATAATCCTCACCATTGCTGGTCGGACGATATCCCAGAACACGGCCCGCAGTGTTATCAACCGGCGCGCGGTCATTGTCGGAAATCCCGTAGACGATTGTGAACCCCACAAGCGGCGTATCGATGGATTTGCGGACAAGCTGGCGAAGATCGTCAAAGCTCAACCACGAGCCGACAGCACGTGCGTTGCCCGGCTTTGAAGTGGCAGAATAGATGCGCAAATGCACGCTCTCAATGCCGTCCTTGTCCCAATACATCCGGCCCAGATCCTCGGTAAAACACTTGGCCAGCCCATACCATGTGTCGGGCCTGTGCGGTGCATCAACGGGGATCGGATCAGTCTTTGGATACATCCCCATCGCATGAATGGAAGAGGCATAGATCACGCGGCGACACCCGTGTTCCTTGGCGGATTGAAAGACATTGTAAGACCCCACGAAATTCGGGCCCCACATTTGCTCAAAGGGCAGCTCATCTACAATCGCGCCGAAATGCACGACCATATCAGCGCCCGCAATCAACGGCTTGATCTGGTCCATCTGCGCCAGATCGGCCTGAACGTAGGTCTCATTGGACAAGGCGTCGCTGCGCAGCGGCGCGATATCCGTTGAGACCAGCTCATCAGCCATGCCCGCCAACATGGCACGCAACTCATCGCCCAGATTGCCCGCAGCCCCGGTCAATACGATCTTCTTCATTTCAGCCTCCTACGCAAAGCCCATCCCGTCAGGATCGGTGTCAGATACATGGGCACCTGATAGCATCCGATAAAGACGAGCAAGGGGGTAGTAACCTCTTCCGGCAATGCCACCAGAAAAAGCGCAATGTTGCGGTTACCAGACATGATGGTCACCGCCACGTGCCTGTCGGCCGCCATGCCGCGCGACAAGAGATACCCCAGCGCCTGAAAACCAAAATTCGCGACAAAGACAAAGAGCAGCCACAGCGCAAAAACGACCGGGGTCTCCCGGATCGCCGCGTTCACCGCGGACATCAACCCGACCACGATGACCGCCAGCAACAACGCCGATGCCCCGTCAATGGCGGTTAGCGTTTTTGCAGAGGGTTCCCGCAACAAGGTCAGCCGCAAAAGAAACGCGACGGCCGAAGCCGCGAAGATCACGACAAGCAACCGAAGCGCCGCGCCCACCACTTGAGCCACGGTGCCAAAATCCGGCAGCAACAACAGGACCGGGATCACGGTGAGCGGCAGTATCGCGGTCCCAAGGATCAGCAGGCGCATCGCCTCGGTGCCATCCCGACCAATCATCTGCGCCATGTTCGGCGCGCCGGAAATGGACGAGCCCATCGCGATCATGACAAGCGCTGTCGCGAAAGGTGTCCCAAGCCAGCCAAAAATCCACAACAGGAATATGACCACAAGCGGCAGTGCCAGTTGCGCGGCCAGAAGAATACCGATCAGAACAGGACCAGCCCCCGACGTTTCCATCATCCGTTTCGGACCGATGCGCAGGGCTGCCAAGAACAGCAGGCCTGCCACCATTTCAGGAATATAGGGTTGCAGCACACGCGCGAGCCCCGGCAGGAAGACACCGGCCAGAATACCCGCGACCAAGACCCAAGGCCCCCGCCCGGCGAACCACCCCAACAGGGTCATGGTGCCTCTGTGATCAGCAAGGGTTTGGTCTCAACACATTCACATCCCGAGATTTGCACGTCCAACGGCAGCTCTGCGGATCACATTTGACCGCATAGGACAGGCCGTCAACACTCCGGAATGTTTACCGCCAGACCACCTTGCGAGGTCTCTTTATATTTTGTGCTCATGTCGATGCCCGTCTGACGCATCGCCTCGATGCAATTGTCGAGCGGCATGAAGTGCTGACCATCGCCCCGCAGAGCCAGCGATGCAGCGGAGACCGCCTTGATCGCCCCAAGCCCATTGCGCTCGATACAAGGCACCTGCACCAGTCCTGCAACCGGGTCACAGGTCATACCCAAATGATGTTCCAGCGCGATCTCGGCGGCATTCTCCACCTGATGGTTCGAGCCTCCCAATGCCGCACAAAGACCCGCAGCCGCCATGGCGGAGGCCGATCCAACCTCGCCCTGACATCCCACCTCCGCCCCGGAGATTGACGCGTTATGCTTGATCAACCCGCCAATTGCGGCCGCGGTCAGCAGAAAGGTGCGCTGGCCCTCTTCATTGGCTCCAACGCAATGTTCCCGGTAGTACCGCAGCACTGCAGGCAAGACCCCTGCCGCCCCATTGGTGGGAGAGGTGACCACCTTGCCCCCCGCTGCGTTCTCCTCGTTGACGGCCATCGCGTAGACGCTCATCCAATCATTGATGGTATGAGGTTGGCTGAGGTTCTGCCCCTGCTCCGCCTTCAACTGATCGTGGATATGCTTGGCACGTCGTTTGACCCGCAAACCACCGGGCAACTCCCCCTCAACCCGCAGACCACGATCAATGCAATCAAACATCGCATCGCGAATGGCCGTCAGATCGCGATCAAGCTCGGCTTTGGACTGCACGGCGAGTTCGTTCGCCTCTTTCATCTGCGCGATCGTCTTGCCTGAAGCGGCCCCCATTTCCAGCATCTCGCGCGCCGCTCCAAACGGATAGGGATAGCCCACCTGTTCCTTTTCAGCATGGAACTCATCAGCATCACCACGGCTCAGACGCTCAAGCTCAGCCTCGGTCACCACGAAGCCACCACCGATGGAATAATAGGTCTCCTGAAGATAGAGGTTTCCAGCCGCATCAAACGCTTTCAGGATCATTCCATTCGCATGGCCGGGCAGCGTCAGATCATAGTCAAAAACCACGTCCGATGCGGGATCGAATGCCAACTCGGGCAACCCCTCCGGCTGCACTTTCTTGGTCTTCTCAGCCTCGGCGATCAAGGTCTCGGCTTTGTCCGGATCAAGCGTTGCTGGCAGAAACCCCATGAAGCCCAAAACCACTGCGCGATCTGTCGCGTGCCCCTTGCCGGTAAAGGCCAGCGATCCATGCAACGACGCGCCTAGTGCAGCAACCTCACCCGCCCCCGGCTCGCGATCACGGCCCGAGCGTAAATCCTCCAAAAATCGCCCCGCGGCTGTCATTGGTCCCATCGTGTGGGACGACGACGGTCCTACGCCGATCTTGAAGATATCAAAGATGCTCAGAAACATGCGCCCTGCTCCAAAAGAAAACCGCCGCCTGACATTTAAGGCAGGCGGCGGTCAATTCACAGATCAAAGGCGACTAGCTGCGGCCTTTCCACGGCACCAGCTTCTTCTCGGCCATGCGCATAAGGATATCGATCCCGAAGCCGATGATGCCGATCAGGATGATCCCCATGATCACGATATCGGTTAGCTGGAAGCGCGAGGCGACCATGATCATCATGCCCGCACCAACCTCAGCCGCGACAAGTTCTGCGGCCACAACCGTGCCCCAACAGACCCCCATCGCGACCCGTGCACCGGTGAAGATCTCCGGCAGCGAGTTGGGCATGATCACATGCCGCATCAATTGCCATTTGGAGGCCCCCAGCGAATACGCTGCGTGTACTTTGGTGATGTTCACACCTGAAACACCAGCGCGCGCGGCAATCGTCATGATCCAAAGCGCGGCCAGGAACAACAGAATGATCTTACCGCTTTCGCCAATCCCGGCCCAGATGATCACCAACGGGATCAGGGCAAGTGGTGGCACAGGGCGCATGAATTCCACGATCGGGTCAAACCAGCCCCGGAACCACCCCGACAGACCCATCGCATAGCCTAGTGGAATACCCACCAAAGCGCCGAACAGGAAGCCAAGCACAACCCGGAACAGAGAGTAACCAAGATGCTCAAGCAGCGTGAAGTTCTGATACCCTTCGGTCGAGACGTTCAGGAACCGCTGCCAAACCGCCTCGGGCGATGGCAGCCAGATCGGCTCCATCTGCAGACCCTTGGCCGGGATGAAGTTCAATGTGCCTTTCGGCGTCATGCCCACTTCACCGTCGGCGATCTTAACGCGGCCACCCGGTTCAATCGGCTCGCCATTGATCGCAACAACCTTATGGCCTGCATCGCGTCCGATTTCGTCATTGCGGTCCACGCGGATCAGTTCCGACCGCCACGCGCCTGCAACCACGACATCGTTTTTCGCAAAGCCCTCATCGGCGCCTTCGGCAACCGGGTCTTCGACATCGGTGCCAACCTCGGCCACGCGGGCAAAGACGATGGCGTCATCGCGGTTCCCGTCGCCATCCTCCGCCGTGTAGGTGAATTGCGTGTCACCCTTGAACGGACCCGGTGCATGCAGGAAAGACGGCAGCAAGGCCGACCCGGTAAATGCGCCCCAGATCAGAAACAGCGTCAGAACCGAAATGATCGATGCCGATCGGTTGGGCGTCACGGCGCTTTCATCGCCAAACGTGACAGTCTTCAGGGCATTGAAGCCCTGCAATGCGCGGCCGACCACCGCTGTGACAACAACCCAAGTGACAACAAAGATCGCCACATAGGTCAGAAGGATCAGAATACCGGTCATGCGCTTTCCTCCGTGCGGCCCATGATCTCTTCTTCCATATCCCAGATCATCGACAGGATTTCTTCACGCGTCGGCGCGTAGTCTTTGTGTTTCTTCACTTCACGCAGATCAGCCCCCACGCCCATCTCTGCAAATGGCAGGCGGTATTCCTTGTGAATGCGCCCCGGTCGTGGCGCCATAACCAGCAAGCGCTCGCCCAGAAGCAAGGCTTCCTCGACCGAGTGGGTGATCAAAATGATCGTCTTGCCGGTCTCTTTCCAAAGCTTGAGGACCAGACCCTGCATCTTCTCACGGGTCAGCGCGTCCAGAGCCCCCAGCGGTTCGTCCATCAGGATCACGTCAGGATCATTGGCAAGACAACGGGCCAAGGCCACACGTTGCTGCATCCCGCCCGACAGTTCGTAAATCGCCTTTTCCTTGAAGTCCTGAAGTCCGACGACATCCAGAAGGTGATCAACATTTTCACCATACTGACTTTCGTTCTGGCCCTTCATGCGCGGACCGAAAGCCACATTTTCCCGGACGCTCATCCACTCGAACAACGCCCCCTGCTGGAACACCATGCCGCGTTCCGCATCCGGCCCCTTCACCTGGTGGCCGTTCAGCACGATCTGTCCCTCGGTCGGGGCCAGGAACCCTGCAACAATGTTGAGAAGCGTGGTTTTACCACAGCCTGATGGCCCGAGAACGGACATCAGATCCCCCTCCTTGAGGTCGAGGGACACGTTTTGCAATGCTTGGACATGCCCGCCATTGGGCAAGTCAAAGCGCATGGAGATGTTATCTATTTGTAGGCCTGACATCAGGCGGGTCCCCCGGGCTTGTTATTTTGGAAAAAGGGCGCGACAGGCCAAACCTATCGCGCCCAATTTCATATTGGTCTTACTTAATAGAGCTAAGTGGACCCGTGTTCACGTTGTCTGCATAGCTGGACAATGCGCTGTCGATGGAACCGGCTTCCACGAAAACGTCTGCAACGCCTTTCATGAACTCCTGCGAACCACCGCCGAGCCATTTGTCGGTCAGCTGATCTTCCACGCTTGGGAAGATGAAGGTGTCCATAGTGGATTTGGTCGCTTCAACATCCATACCCGCGTCTTTTGCGATGACGGGAAGCATTTTCTCGACGCCCGAGCCGTCATTCCACATCGCGTTCGCTTTCGCGGTCACTTCGAGGAATTTCGCAACCATGTCGCTGTTCTCAGCAACGAAGTCAGAAGGTGCGGAGGTCACGTCGAACACCAGAATGCCCAACTCTTCCTTTTCAGCGCCAGTCAGAAGAACGTTGCCGCTCTCTTTCATGCGGCGCAGCGCACCACCCCAGCCACAGGCCATGTCGACGGAGCCCTGAGCCAGCGCAGCAGCGCCCTCTGGTGGTGCCATGTTCACGACGTCCAGCGAGCCCAGATCAACGCCGAAATGGCTCATCTGCTTCAGAAAGCCGTAATGTGCAGCCGTGCCGAGCGGAACAGCGACTTTCTTGCCAGCCAGTTCACCCGCGCTGTCTTTGTCGATCTCAAGACCCGAGGACACAACACAGTTGTCGTTGTCCGAGTAGGACACAGCCACGTCGATGATCTGAAGGTCCTGACCGGCAGATGTCGCAACCACGAAAGGTGGAACACCTTGGCTGACCGAGATTTGCACGTCGCCCGAAGCCATCGCAGCGGACATTGCTGTCCCTGTGTCAAATGCAACCCAGTTCACGGTTGTGCCGAGTGCTTCGTCATACATGCCTTCAACTTTGGCAAACTGGAATGGCATCGGCCATTCGAGGAAGTAGCCAACGGTCAGGCTGTGGCCGTCGGCGAAAGAGGCTTGAGCCCCTGCCATCATGGCTACGCCAGCGGCAGCACTCATAAGCTTTGTCGTCAATTTCATGTTCGTCTCCCATATTGAACATCACCACCTTGAGTGGTTTGTGTTGGATTGCTCCGCGCTCTTCCTTGAGGGCTGTCTGCTCCGGATCGATGCGTTTCGGCGCAGCGAAGTCGGAACACGAACAGGCATTTCTCCCCAAGCGCGGACAAGGTCCGGTTCCGAATGGAAGAAATATCGTCCATCAAGTCAATGGTCTTGCCACTCACATCCGGAACTATCGAAGAATCTTTCCCAAATTCCCGAAACACCACGGTTTTTTGCGCATCTCGATCTTTCCGCAGCGCTACAGAGTAGCCATAAGCGGCTATTTGGACTTATCCTATTGCCAACACTGGCCCTATTTGCCGATTATTCTTTATGCTGCTTGGAACGAAATGATGAACGGCTAAGCGGGATTCGCACCCGCCTGCTTGACCCCGTGAATATGTGACAGGAGTGGATGATGGACGGAAATCTGCAACCCAATGATATCTCAGGCATCGTCGAAGCCGACCGTGCCCATGTCTGGCATCATCTGAGCCAGCACGCCCCCTATATGGCCGAAACCGGTCGTGTTGATCCAAAGATCATCGTCGAAGGCAAAGGCCTGCGTGTTTGGGACCAGCATGGTCGGGAACATATTGATGCTGTCTCCGGTGGTGTCTGGACCGTGAATGTGGGCTATGGCCGCGAAAGCATCGCAGATGCCGTGCGCGACCAGCTTGTGAAGATGAACTTCTTCGGCGGCACCGTTGGTTCAATTCCGGCGGCCATGTTCTCCGAAAGACTTCTGTCGAAGATGCCCGGGATGAGCCGCGTCTACTACGCCAACTCAGGCTCTGAAGCCAATGAGAAGGGCTTCAAGATGGTCCGCCAAATCGCGCATCAGCGTTACGGCGGCAAAAAGCACAAGATCCTCTACCGCGACCGCGACTATCACGGCACGACGATTGCCTGCCTGTCGGGCGGCGGACAAGACGAGCGCAATGCCCATTACGGCCCCTTCACACCCGGCTTCGTGCGCGTTCCGCATTGCCTTGAATACCGCAAGGGCGATCAGGGCTTTGCCGATCTGTCGAGCGAAGAATACGGCGTTGCTGCTGCCAACGCGATCGAAGAGGTCATCCTCCGCGAAGGGCCCAAAACGGTGGGCTCCCTCTGCCTTGAGCCTGTCACGGCTGGCGGCGGCGTGATCGTCCCACCCCCCGGCTACTGGGAGCGCGTGCAGGAGATCTGCAAGAAATATGATGTGCTTCTGCATATTGACGAGGTCGTTTGCGGCGTGGGCCGGACCGGCACATGGTTCGGCTACCAGCATTACGGCATCAAGCCGGATATCGTGACGATGGCCAAAGGCGTGGCCTCAGGCTATGCCGCGATTTCGTGCTGCGTGACCACCGAAGACGTCTTTGACATGTTCAAGGACAACACGTCGGATCACCTGAATTACTTCCGTGACATCTCGACCTTTGGCGGCTGCACCGCCGGTCCGGCCGCCGCATTGGAGAACATGCGGATCATCGAGGATGAAGGGCTTCTGGACAATACAACGGCGATGGGCGCGTATATGCTCGATCAGCTGCACGCCCTGCAAGACAAGCACGCCTGCATCGGCGAAGTCCGCGGCAAAGGCCTGTTTCTGGGCGCAGAGCTTGTGGCAGATCGCCAGACACGTGAACCATTGGCCGAAAAACTGGTCGCGGCCGTCACCGGCCACTGCATGAAGCAGGACGCTGTCATTATCGGCATGACTAACCGATCACTGCCGGGCCTGAACAACACCTTGTGCTTCTCACCGGCGCTGATCGCCACCAAAGACGATATCGATGCGATCATCACATCCGTTGACGGCGCATTGACGGCTGTCATGGGCTGACACAGACAGGTCGATCGCTTTGCTGCGCAAAAGCGATCCAGCGGGGGAGGCGCTGCCTCCCCCGCACCCCCTCCGGGATATTTTTGAATATGGGAAGAACAGGCCCCGCGCCGGTTGCACCCGCCACGCCCTTTACATCCAGTCAGATTCGGCGATAAGGCCAGTTCATGCCAATCGCAGTCGAAACCTTCTTTCTTGATCCCGCCTTTGACGGCACGCTTCAGCAGCAGATTCAGCAGATGGTGGCGTCAGGGATCCTGTCCGGGCGTTTCAAGCATGGCGAGAAGCTTCCCTCATCGCGCAAGCTGGCCGAACATCTGGGCGTGAGCCGGATCACCGTGACACTGGCGTACAACGAACTGATTGCGGATGATTACCTGATTTCAGCGGGCCGGTCTGGCTATTTTGTTTCGGATAATGCGCCTGAACCGCCGCAACTGACCAGCCGCACCTCAGGCGACACGGTGGATTGGGCCAAGGCCATTGGCAACAAGTACACGGGCGCCATTCAACTGGACAAGCCTCTGGATTGGCGGCGCTACAAATACCCGTTTCTATACGGTCAGGTGGACCCGCATATATTTGACCGGCAAAACTGGCGTCTATGTGCGGTGCGCGCCCTGGGACAGCGGGATTTCGACAGCCTGACCGCCGATCAGGTGGATCAGGATGATCCGCAACTGCTTGAGTTTATCGCCCGCCACACGTTGCCGCGTCGGGGCATTCTGGCCAATCCGGATGAAATTCTGATTACGGTGGGCGCGCAAAACGCGCTCTGGCTGACCGCGCAGGTGCTGCTCACCCAGCGCCGCATGGCCGCCCATGAGGACCCCTGCTATCCCGGATTGCGTCAGATACTGCGCCAGACCAGATGCCATCGTGTGCCATTGGCTGTCGATGAGGATGGCCTGCCGCCCGAATTGATCCCGCCGGAGACAGACGTGGTGTTCACGACCCCCAGCCACCAATGTCCGACCACCGCCACAATGCCCTTGGGGCGGCGGCAAGAATTATTGCGGCGTGCGGCAAAGGATGACTTCCTGATTGTCGAGGATGATTACGAGTTCGAGATGTCGTTTCTCAACCCGCCCTCTCCGGCGCTGAAGTCGCTGGATGAGGATGGCCGGGTGATCTATGTGGGCTCGTTCTCCAAGTCGTTGTTTCCCGGATTGCGCTTGGGGTATCTGGTGGGACCCGCCCCCTTCATTCGCGAAGCGCGCGCCTTGAGAATGTCGGTTCTGCGCCATCCCCCCGGTCATATGCAGCGCACAGCTGCCTATTTCCTGTCTTTGGGCCATTACGACGCTTTGATCCGGCGTTTGCGTAACGCCTTTCATGATCGCAGACGGGCGATGGACAAGGCGATCGAGGAATATGGCCTTGAAGTTGCGGGTAGTCCGACTTTTGGCGGATCCTCGCTCTGGATGCGGACACCCGAGGGGATCGACAGCAATATTCTGGCCGACAGGCTGCGCGCGAAATCGGTTTTGATCGAGCCCGGCCCGGCCTTTTGCGAGCGCGACAACCGAGAAGCGCGCCACTATCGCCTGGCCTATTCATCCGTGACAACGCCGCAAATTGCGCCGGGAATTGCCCTGATTGCTACCGAGATTGACGCGATGCGACGCTCGGCCCAACTGGCGTCATAGGCGGAGACATCTGGACATAGTTCACACGCCTGCGAACGCCTATCTAAATTCCAAGTCGACGCGGGGGATTCTTGCGCGCGTTGCCAATTGTTATCTGGGAGATGACCACCATGAAAATGACCACCGAAGAAGCCTTCGTCAAAGTCCTGCAAAAGCACGGCATCCGCCACGCCTTCGGGATTATCGGCTCGGCCATGATGCCGATTTCAGACCTGTTCCCGACCTCGGGAATTCACTTCTGGGATTGCGCCCATGAAGGCAGCGCCGGGATGATGGCCGATGGCTACACCCGCGCCACCGGTGAGATGTCGATGATGATCGCTCAGAACGGCCCCGGCATCACCAACTTCGTGACAGCGGTCAAAACCGCCTATTGGAACCATACCCCGGTTCTGCTGGTCACGCCTCAGGCGGCCAACAAGACCATCGGTCAGGGCGGCTTCCAGGAAGTCGAGCAAATGAAATTGTTCGAGGACATGGTCGCCTATCAGGAAGAAGTGCGCGACCCGTCACGCGTGGCCGAGGTTCTCACCCGCGTCATCGCCAAGGCACACCGTCTGTCCGGCCCGGCGCAGCTCAACATTCCACGCGATTTCTGGACACAGGTTGTCGACATCGAAATCCCTGAGCCAATCGAATTCGAAAGCTCCCCCGGTGGTGAAAACTCCATCGCCCAAGCGGCGAAACTGATCTCGGACGCCAAGTTCCCCGTGATCCTGAACGGCGCGGGCGTGGTGCTGGCCGAAGGTGGTATCGAAGCCTCCAAAGCGCTTGCCGAACAACTCGATGCGCCGGTTTGCGTGGGCTATCAGCACAATGACGCCTTCCCGGGCTCGCACCCGCTATTTGCAGGCCCTCTGGGCTACAATGGCTCGAAAGCAGGCATGGAATTGATCTCAAAGGCTGATGTCGTTCTGGCCTTGGGCACCCGGCTCAACCCATTCTCCACCCTGCCCGGTTACGGCATCGACTACTGGCCAACGGACGCCAAGGTCATTCAGGTGGACATCAACCCGGATCGCATTGGACTGACCAAGAAAGTCACGGTTGGCATCGTCGGCGACGCGGCCAAAGTTGCCAAAAGTATCCTTGCCAATCTCGATGACAGTGCCGGTGACGCTGGCCGTGCCGAGCGCAAGAACATGATCGCCGACACGAAATCCAAGTGGAAACAGGAACTGTCCTCCCTCGATCATGAGGAAGACGATCCGGGCACCACATGGAATGAGCGCGCCCGGGCCGACAAGCCCGATTGGATGAGCCCTCGTATGGCATGGCGCGCAATCCAGTCCGCCCTGCCACGCAACGCGATCATCTCCTCCGATATCGGCAACAACTGCGCGATCGGCAACGCCTATCCGGATTTCGACGAGGGTCGCAAATATCTGGCCCCCGGCCTGTTCGGACCATGTGGCTACGGCCTTCCCTCGATTGTTGGCGCAAAGATCGGCTGCCCGGATGTTCCGGTCGTGGGTTTCGCAGGTGACGGCGCCTTCGGCATCGCAGTGAATGAACTGACGGCCATCGGTCGTGGCGAATGGCCTGCGATCACTCAGATCGTCTTCCGCAACTACCAGTGGGGTGCTGAAAAGCGGAACTCCACACTTTGGTTCGACGACAACTTCGTCGGCACCGAACTGGATACACAAGTGTCCTATGCAGGCATCGCGCAGGCCTGTGGCCTGCAAGGTGTTGCCGTGCGAGGCATGGATGAGCTGACCGAAGCGCTGAACAAAGCGATCAAGGATCAGATGGAAAACAACAAGACCACTTTGATCGAAGTCATGCTGAACCAGGAATTGGGTGAGCCATTCCGCCGTGACGCTATGAAGAAGCCTGTTAAAGTCGCTGGCGTTGACGCTGCCGATATGGCTGCGGAATAATCCACCTCCGCGACACTTTTAGCCTACCCGCTCCGCCTGGATCGGGTAGGCTTTCCCTGTAACGAATGAGACATGAAAGGGGAGCAGCCTGATGACCGCAAAAACCAAAGACGGCTCCCCCTTCCTGTCTTCAACTGAGCCCGTCGCGCCTGAGGCGATTATCAAAATGGCGCAGGAAGCGCCCTCACCGCGCGTCGCGATTGCGCGCGCCGGGGCGCCGCTTCCGATGCAGGCGGCCCAAGAAGCCTGCGAAGCCAATATTCTGATCCCGGTTTTCACCGGGGAACGAAATCTCATCGAAGCTGAGGCCGAAAAGCTCAGTTGGGATATTTCAGGCTTCGACATTCTGGAGGCTGAGGGCGAAGAAGATGCGGGAAAAGCCGCCGCCTTTGCATGTGGCGAAGGCAAGGCGGATGTGCTGATGAAAGGTCAGCTTCACACCGATGTATTCATGAAGTCTGCGCTGAACCGTGACGCAGGCCTGCGCACGGGCAATCGGTTGGTACATATCTTCCACATTTCGCACCCTGACCAAACCGGGGCGATCACCATTTCGGACGCCGCAGTCAATGTCGAGCCAAATATCGAGACCCGAAAAGATGCCACGCGAGAGGTCGTAGCGCTTCTTCATCGGCTGGGAACCCAGCATCCCAAGGTGGCTTTTCTGAGCGCCACCGAATCCGTGATCCCATCCGTCCCCTCTTCGGTTGAGGCGCGGGAGCTTCAGGATTGGGCTCGTGAGAATATCGACGGCGCAAGCTTCTCCGGCCCGCTGGCGATGGATTTGATCCTGTCGCCCAAAGCTGTGGCAACCAAGAAGCTGTCAGATGATCCTGTTGCAGGGAAAGCGGATGCAATCATCGTTCCCGACATCATCACAGGCAATGCGTTGTTCAAATCGCTCGTTTATCTGTCCGGTGGATGTGCCGCGGGCATTGTTATGGGTGCGAAAGTTCCGATCCTGCTGACATCGCGCGCTGATCCACCAGCAGCCCGCATGGCATCCATCGCACTTGGCGCAATTGCTGCGGCGGGCAACTAGGATGGCCGCATGATCCTTGTCATCAATGCCGGGTCTTCCTCGATCAAGACGGAGTTGTTTGCTCAGGATCGCGTCTCAGGCGATCTATCGTCGATTGTCGAAGTCAGAGTTTCAGGCATTGGCGGAAATTCTGAACTGAAGGTTGCCGGTGTTGCCAAGCCCGTGGCGGCAAGTGACCACGCCGCAGCACTTGGTCTGATCCTCGCAGAACTCAAAGTCCTGGGACATGGCACAGACCAACTGACAGCAGCGGCACACCGCATCGTACATGGCGGCACCAAGCTAACGCAGCCGGTTCGCGTCACGCCTGCCACGATTGCCGAGATTGAAGACTGTATTCCGCTCGCTCCGCTTCATAACCCGAACAATCTGGCAGCGATCCATGCGCTGTCTGCGCTCGTGCCGGATCTGCCGCAATATGCCAGCTTCGGAACGGCATTTCACGCCAGCAATCCAGAGGTGGCCACAACCTACGCGATCCCGGCGGATGCGCGCTCCAAGGGCATGCGCCGTTATGGGTTCCATGGCTTCAGCTACGCCTCGATGGTACGCAGCCTTGATCCAGTTCCGAGCCGCCTGTTGGCGTTCCATCTCGGAAACGGCGCCTCCGCCTGCGCGATACTGGAAGGCAAATCCGTCGCCACGACGATGGGCTATTCGCCCGTGTCCGGACTGACGATGGGAACCCGTTCGGGCGGCTTGGATGCGATGGCCGCGATTGATCTGGTGGAATGGTACGGCGTTGACGAGGCAACCCGTCAGCTCAATCGCGACAGCGGATTGAAAGCGCTGGCTGGTACCAATGACATGCGCCGCCTTCTGGCCCGCAGCGATGATGAGGCCCGCTTCGCAGTCGATCATTTCTGCTATTGGTGCATCCGGCATGGCGGCTCGTTGATTGCGGCGCTGGGCGGACTGGATGCGGTCGCCTTCACAGGCGGTATCGGAGAAAACGCCGAGGCGATCCGCAATCGTATTGCCGACGGGCTGAAATTTGCAGGCCCGTTCGACACTCTGGTGGTCACCGCCGACGAAGAACGTCAGATCGCGCTTGATGCGTGTGCTGTCATGGCTGCGGAAGCGAGGGCCACATGACATGGGCCACACAGCTTACCAATCTCAGCCCCGGCATATTTGTTGCGATGCTTCTGATCGCCTTCGCCGCCGGAGCCATTCGCGGCTTCGCGGGCTTTGCGTTGTCAGCTTTCGTGATGGCCTGTGCGGCCACACTGATCGCCCCGATCGAATTGATCCCGATGCTTTGGTTTCTGGAGATGTCGGCCTCCCTCATTTTGATGAAAGGCGGCTGGCAGGACGCCAACCGCTCCATCGCCATCGGCCTGTTTGTGACATCCGCCATCGGCCTGCCCGCCGGACTTCTGCTCAACCTCGCCTTGCCAGTGACCGCTTCGAAGATCATCGCGCTGTGTCTGCTGATCACGCTGGCTGCATTGCAACTCGCCAAGATCCGACTGCCATTCCTCGCGACAAAACCGGGCCTTTACGCCTCGGGCTTCTCGGCGGGTGTCGTCACAGGCCTCGCAGGTCTGGGTGGCATGTTCATCGCCCTCTACGTTCTCGCCCGACAAATGCCCGCCCGCGAAATGCGCGGCTCGCTCAACATCTATATGCTGGGCGGCGGAGCGCTTGGCCTGATCACCCATCTGCTCATCGGAACCATGGATCAGACCGCCGCAACCCGCGGCCTGCTCTTCATGCTCCCCTGCATCGCAGGTGTGTTCCTGGGCAAAGCCCTTTTCACGCCGAAATACGAACCCTATTACAAACCTCTCTGCCTGACGTTGCTCATCGGTCTAGCGGCCCTTGGCCTTCTTCGTCTCAGCCTGCAAGGATAGTCACATGAACCAACCCAAGCTGAACCTGAGCCCCAAAGTCTCCGACGAGGTCCGCAAGACGACCTGCTACATGTGCGCCTGCCGCTGCGGCATCAACGTGCATATGAAAGACGGAAAAGTCGCCTATATCGAAGGCAATCGCGACCACCCGGTCAACCAGGGCGTGCTCTGCGCCAAAGGCTCTGCCGGCATCATGCAGCACAACGCGCCCTCGCGCCTGCGTGCACCCCTGAAACGCGTGGGCGAACGCGGCTCGGGCGAGTTCGAGGAAATCTCCTGGGACGAAGCCTATGACATCGCCGCAGGCTGGCTGAAGCCCATCCGCGAAACAGCCCCTGAAAAACTCGCCTTCTTCACCGGCCGCGACCAGTCACAGAGCTTTACCTCGATGTGGGCACAGGCCTTCGGAACGCCCAACTATGCTGCACATGGCGGCTTCTGCTCGGTCAACATGGCCGCCGCTGGTATCTACACGATGGGCGGTGCGTTCTGGGAATTTGGCCAACCCGACTGGGACCGCACCAAGATGTTCATGCTGTTCGGGGTTGCCGAAGATCACGACAGCAACCCGATCAAGATGGGCCTTGGCAAGCTGAAGAAACGCGGCGCCAAGGTCGTCGGCGTCAACCCGATCCGCTCGGGCTACAACGCCGTCGCAGACGAATGGGTCGGCATCAATCCGGGCACCGACGGTCTTTTCATCCTCGCAATGGTCCACGAGTTGTTCAAAGCGGGCAAGATTGACCTCAACTACCTCGCGATGTTCACCAACGCCCCCGTGCTGGTAAATGGCGACGAGAAGTCCGAGGATTTCGGCCTTCTGATGCGCGACAAAGACAACAAGCTGATGGTGATCGATCGCGCCACCGGCAAACCTGCCGCCTTCGACAAAAAAGGCGTGAAGCCCGACCTCGCAGGCTCTGTCCGTGACGCTGGCTGGACCCACAAAACGGTGTTCCAGCATATGGCCGAGAAGTATCTCGACCCGCAATACGCGCCTGAAAACGTGGCAGAGAAAACCGGCATCGCCGCAGAGACCATCAAACGTCTGGCCGCCGAGCTGGCCGATGTGGCGTTCAATCAAGCTATCGAGCTTGATATCGAATGGACCGATTTCCGCGGCGAGACCCATAGCAAAATGACCGGCCGCCCGGTGTCTTTCCACTCGATGCGCGGCATCTCCGCCCATGCCAACGGCTTTCAGACCTGCCGCGCACTGCACCTGCTGCAAATTATCCTCGGCTCCGTGGAAGTCCCCGGCGGTTTCCGCTTCAAGCCGCCCTATCCGAAACCACCCGAAGCACATCCGAAACCCCATTGCGGCGTCAAGCCCGGCCAACCTCTCGACGGCCCCCATCTGGGCTTTGTGCACGGCCCCGACGATCTGGCGCTGAAGGAAGACGGCTCTCCCGCGCGCATCGACAAGGCCTTCACATGGGACAACCCCATGTCCGCACATGGCTTGATGCATATGGTGATCTCCAATGCGCATGCGGGCGATCCCTACAAGATCGACACGCTGTTCATGTATATGGCGAACATGTCCTGGAACTCGTCGATGAACACGCGTGGCGTGATCGACATGCTGACGGACAAGGATGAGAACGGCGACTATGTGATCCCCCGGATCATCTACTCGGACGCCTATTCGTCAGAGATGGTGGCCTATGCCGACCTGATCCTGCCCGACACGACCTATCTCGAACGCCACGACTGCATCTCGCTTCTGGATCGCCCCATTTGCGAAGCCGAGGCCGCCGCCGACGCGATCCGCTGGCCTGTGGTCGAGCCTGATCGCGACGTCAAAGGCTTTCAATCCGCGCTGTGCGATCTCGGCGCCAAGCTGGGCCTGCCCGGTTTTGTCAACGAAGACGGCTCCCAGAAATATGCGGATTATGGGGACTACATCACCAACCATGAACGCCGCCCCGGCGTCGGCCCCCTGATGGGCTTCCGTGGCAACGGAGATGAAACCGGACGCGGCGCACCGAACCCGAACCAGCTTGACCGCTATATCGAAAACGGCGGCTTCGCGATGGCCCATATCGCCGAAGACCATCAGTTCTACAAACCCTGGAACGCAGGCTATCAGGACTGGGCCGTGAAGATCGGCATCTATGACGCGCCGCAGCCTTATGTCTTCAACCTCTGGTCTGAGCCTATGCGTCGCTTCCAGTTGGCCGCCGAAGGCCATGGCACCCGCCAGCCCCCCGACCATCTGCGGGAGCGGATCAAGACCAAGATGGACCCATTGCCAATCTGGTATGACGCCAACGAGGCGGAGAACAAGGCCGACGAATACCCCATCACAGCGCTGACCCAGCGCCCGATGGCGATGTATCATTCCTGGGGCACGCAAAACGCATGGCTGCGCCAGATCCACGGCCGTAACCCACTCTATGTTTCGCAAAAAGTCTGGGACGCCAACGGATTTGCGGAAGGCGATTGGGCTCGGGTCACCTCGCCCCATGGCGAAATTACTGTTCCGGTCGCCTTGCAGGCCGCGCTGAATGACAACACCGTCTGGACCTGGAATGCCATCGGCAAACGCAAGGGCGCCTGGGCACTGGAAGAGGACGCGCCGGAAGCCACCAAAGGCTTTCTGTTGAACCATCTGATCCACGAGCTGCTGCCCCCCAAGGGTGACGGCCTTCGCTGGTCCAATTCTGACCCGATCACCGGACAGGCGGCATGGTTCGACCTCAAGGTCCGTGTCGAAAAAGCCCCGGCCCCGTCTGATGGCGAAAGCCAGCCAAACCTGAAACCCATTTCATCGCCGGTTGGCACGGGTCCTGAGAACCTTGCATGGAAGGTCGGCAAATGACCCTCGAAACCTACATCCTTTATCTTGGCACTGTGCTCTTGTTCTTTGCGCATCCTCCGGGGCCCAGCCAACTCCTCTTCATCGGGGGCGCGATGCAGCACGGGCTGAAACGCGCACTTCCGATCATGGCGGGTGATCTTTCTGCAAATGCCATCCAGATCATCATCGCAGGTTTCGGGCTCGCCAGCCTGATCGCCCTGTCGGCCTCAGCCTTCACCGCGATCAAATGGATTGGCGTCGCCTATCTGGTGTGGATCGGCATCCGCATGATCCGCGACGCCACCCAATCGCGCGGCCTAAAACCAGCCCCGAGCCGGGGTCTGCTGTTCCGGCGCGGCTTCATGACATCTGCGGCCAATCCTTATGCCGTCGTCTTTTTTGCTGCGCTCTTTCCGCAATTCATTGACCCGACCAGTGCCGTCGCCCCACAGGTCGCACTGCTGGGCATGACCTACATCATCATTGATGGGGCAATCCTCTTGGCAATGGGCGCCAGCGCCACACGCCTCGTTGCCGCTCTGGGGTCCAGGTTCGAAAAGTGGCTCAGCATCATTTCCGGCTTCGGCTTGATTGCCGCTGCAATCGCCATCGGCCTGCGCGGCGAAGCGGAGCCTGCAAAATGAGCCTTCCCATGTTCCAAAAATATCCCCCGCGGAGCGTCCGCGGCCTGCCCGGGGCGGCCCGGCAGGCGTTGCGCGGGACACCAAGAACCGTGCGCAGGTGCCATACGTCTGCCATACGCCCAGCCATACGCTCTGCCATACGCAATCTGGCAGCCGATTTCGGAGCCTCAAGATGACCCAGCTTCCCACCTCGACCGAGAAGAAACTCGGCCTCGTCATCGACCTCGACACCTGTGTCGGTTGCCATGCCTGCGTGGTCTCCTGCAAAGGCTGGAATACAGAGAACTACGGCGCACCGTTGAGCGATCAAAACGCTTATGGTGCTGATCCCACAGGAACTTTTCTCAACCGCGTGCACAGCTTTGAAGTGCAACCCGAGCGCGGCGCAGCCCAGACAATCCACTTCCCGAAATCCTGCCTGCATTGCGAGGATGCGCCCTGCGTCACCGTCTGCCCGACGGGCGCCAGCTACAAGCGGGTCGAGGACGGGATCGTGCTGGTCAACGAGACCGATTGCATAGGCTGCGGCCTCTGCGCCTGGGCCTGCCCCTATGGCGCCCGAGAAATGGATCAAAAAGAAGGGGTTATGAAGAAATGCACCCTTTGCGTTGACCGGATTTATAACGAGAATCTACCCGAAGAGGACCGCCAGCCAGCCTGTGTTCGCACCTGTCCGGCAGGCGCCCGCCACTTCGGCGATCTGGGTGACGAGACCAGCGATGTCTCCAAGCTCGTGGCCGAACGCGGCGGCATTGATCTGATGCCCGAACAGGGCACGAAACCCGTCAACAAATACCTGCCCCCCCGCCCCAAGGACGAGGCCGCCATCGACGTGCTGGCACCGTTCCTTGAACCCGTTGCGGAGGAGGCGACAGGCTTCCTCGGCTGGCTCGACCGCACTTTGGAGAAACTCTGATGCATCCCGCACCATCCATCATCGCCTTCACAGTCTTGTCTGGCCTCGGCTTCGGTCTTCTGGGGTTTCTTGGACTTGGCAAGCCCGACGTCTCCGGCTTCACCGCTTTTGTGTTCTTTTTCATAGGCTTCGGCCTTGCGATCAGCGGCCTGATCTCATCTACATTTCACCTCGGCAACCCACAACGCGCCCTCAAGGCATTCAGCCAATGGCGCACTAGCTGGCTTAGCCGCGAAGGGTGGCTTTCGGTTGCGACCCTGATCGTGATGGGGATTTATGCTATCGGCATCATCTTCTTTCACACGCGTTTTGCCATACTGGGGATCCTCGGCGCGTTGCTGTGTCTGGCTACCGTTTTCGCAACATCCATGATCTATACGCAGATCAAAACCGTGCCACGTTGGAACCATTGGTCGACACCTGTCCTGTTTCTGCTCTACAGCATCACCGGTGGGGCGCTCTTGTCAGGACAGGTGTGGATTGCAGAGCCGTTATTCCTTCTGCTGGGCGCCGCACAACTGGTCTTCTGGATGTTCGGCGATAACCTTTTTGCGGACTCCGGGTCCAACATGGGCACCGCGACGGGGTTGGGATCGCTTGGAAAGGTTCGTCTGTTTGAAGGACCGCATTCGGGAGGCAACTACCTGACCCGCGAGATGGTCCACGTCGTTGGGCGCAAACACGCCGTTAAACTGAGGGTTATTTCAGTCTTTTGCCTCGCGTTACTCCCCTGGGCAATCTTCACCTTCTTTAATTTCGGCCATGCTTGGGCGTTACTTGCTGTGATCCTGCACCTGATCGGGGCCTTCGTCAGTCGCTGGCTTTTCTTCGCGCAGGCTGAACACACGGTTGGCCTCTACTACGGCGCGCGATGAACAAAAAAAGGCAGCGCGCACGCTGCCTTTTTTGTTAGTTTTGACGTGGTCAGTCGTACCGAGTTTGGTGCGCGACTTCGAAATCCCAATCGTCGCGACCCGCAAATTTCTGCAAACGCCAATCACAAGCTCGCGCGTGTCCATCCATGCCCTCCAAGCGGCTGAGACGCGACGCGGTGGCTGACATGGTTGGATCAGCATCCGTTTTGATCTCCTGCCACGTCAGCACTTTGAGGAACTTCAGAACATTCAACCCGCCAGTGTATCGGGCCGCCTGCCGTGTCGGCAGAATGTGGTTTGTTCCAGAACACTTATCCCCATGCGATACGGTCGCACCTTCACCAAGGAACAGCGAACCGTAGTTGCGCAGGCGATCCTTCCACCAGTCAAGATCTTTAGCCTGAACCTGCAAATGCTCACAGGCGTAACTGTCCGAGGTTCTGGCCATTTCTTCAAAATCTTCGCAGACAAGTATCTCACCAACATTGTTCCAGGCTTGCAGTGCCACATCGCCAGTCGGCCAATCGCTCGCTACTTTCGGCAGAATTCTCGCAACGGTGTCAGCAAGTTCTGAGTCGGTGGTGAATAGCCAAACTGGAGAGTTTGGGCCGTGCTCTGCTTGGCTCAACAAATCAATCGCAACCGTCATCGGATCAGCGGTTTCGTCCGCGATCACCGCGCTTTCGGTCGGTCCGGCAAATACGTCGATACCCACCTCGCCAAACAACTGCCTTTTCGCTTCAGCTACGTAAGCGTTGCCCGGCCCTACAAGAATATCTGCTGGCTGCGCACCAAACAGGCCAAGTGCCATTGCTGCTACGGCGTGCACACCCCCCATTTCTAACACGAGATCGGCTCCGGCAATCTCCATCGCGTATGCTACGTTGGGATCAATCGCATCGCCACGGGGGGGAGATGCTGCTACAACAAATGGCACCCCGGCAGCGCGCGCCGTGGTCACACTCATCAGGGCAGAGGCCACATGTGCATAGCGTCCGCCCGGGACGTAACATCCCGCACAATCCACCGGGACGGTTTTCTGCCCAAGGGTAACGCCCGGTTCAGTATCAAGTTGGAAATCAGTCAAAGACGCCCGCTGTGCTTCAGCAAACCGTTTGATCTGACGATGGGCAAATTCGATGTCGGCGCGCGCTTGTGGCGTAACTTGCTCAAGCAATTTCGCCTTCTTCTCTCCCTCAAGCACAAAATCGCCCGACCAACCATCAAGATCGCTGGCATATTTTCGGACGGCCTCTTCACCGTTTGCCCGAATATCATCAAGCATCGCCTCTACGCGCGAGCGCACGGTCGCGTCGCCATCCGCGGAAATGAGTTCAGGTTTCTTAAGATGCAACATCTGCCATACCTATCAATTGAGTTGATATGTTTCTTGGGAGACTGGTCACATTGATCAACGGAAAAAGCGCCGCGCAGAGCCAGTTTCAGGAAACCCGAAAATTCGCTTTTTGTCGGTGCCGATCAGTCGTTATCCGTAAGGCCCGCACCTGCGCCCGCCAGACGAGAGGCATCAGTTTCGGGAACATACATTCGGGATGCCAATTTTGTCAGCCGCTCGTAGCACATGGCCGGAAGCTCAATTCGTACCGGCGGTATCGTGTTACGCGGGCGTCCTTCTGTCGGTATCAGCTCAACTCCGTCGTCGGTTCGCGCTACCTCGATAGAAATACTGAAAGCCTGCTCGATCTCACGCGCATAAAGCTGCAACAACCCAATACAATCCACATCACCCAGTTGAACTGGTTGGTTTCGGCACAACACAATATCCAGTGCTGCAGGCGCGTCACGAAGCACCCGGAAGTCTGATCTGAAGTCATGGTTGGCGGCACAGTCCACTGGCGCAAAAACTTGCTCCATTTCGGACCAGTCGACCTCCGCAGCGCCCAGATGTTCCAAAGCTTTGCAGAAGGCCTCTGCCTGCGCCGACGGCAAGCCAAGCCCGCGGACCGCCAATCGGCCATAGGCTTGAAGCTCAGCGAGTGAGACTTTCATGAGGGAAGTGCGGCCAGCCACCAGTCTCCCACCTTATCCAATTCGTCAAATAGCGGCGCACCCTGAGCGAGCGTAATTCTCGTCCACAGATCTGACTTGGGATCAAACTTTGAAGCACCGAAGAACGCGAGCTTGAACCGCAACATATCTATGGGCCTGCAAGTTTCGCAGATCAGGTTTCCGCGGATTTCAGCATAAGGGTATTCCGACAGTCGCTGAACACGCAAGACAGCGTCCCGGTGGACCGGGAAGCTACGCAAAAACCCGGCGAGATCACCATCCCAAGTCCGAAGACTTTGGAGCATGAATTTAATCTGACGCGCCGTGTCCAAAGGACGTTCGAGATCGGCGCCAGTCTCTTCGTAACGACGCCCGATACGAGGCTCCAGTTTAGCTTCGCTGATGTACCAAAAGCGCGCGCTTTCTGAAGTGTTCTCAAAGTTCGCCTCGGTTGCCCAAGAGCATAGCTCTTTCGACAATCTGATCAGATCGGGCACCGACATGCGTGGATCAAGCGCTTTTTCCCTGCGCGATGCCATTGAGGTTGTCAGGCTGTCAACAAGATGCCCAAACGGTTCCAGCACAAGCGACACGGTTAGTTCCTGACATGCGACCGAGAAAACCTGACTGATGCGGATCAGTTCATCTATCGGCTGTGACTGATCCAGAATAGCATCCAACTGACCCGTGAGGTCGGCCCAGTCTTGCTTCAGCTGCTCGATCTCACTTTGTGCCTCAGGGTCAGGTACTGTCCACTCGTCCAAATGGGTCTTTGCCGCGTTAGCGAGTAGCTTAAGCATCTCACTTTCCGCGGTTGAAATGCCAGTCAGAGCCCTCACACGTGCCAAAGCCGTTTCGCGCGCCATAACCCAGTTATTCATCAACTCAGGGTGCGAAACCAGAAATGGCGCCATGCCCAAACCAGTCGAATTTCCGATACCCAAATGCCGCTTCAAGTCACGGTCCAATTCGGCACCGCCCAGATGCTCCACCAAGTCATGTGTAAACCCACGGATCAGCCAGACTATCAACATCTCTGCTGCGAATGGTCCACCCAATCCCGGGCGATCCGCAATGCAGCTCCGGTCAGCGATGCCAAACTTGCCATTCCCGTAGACCGCTGTTGTGCGCATCAGATATCCAGTATTCCGGATCACCTGTCGATCCGGCTGCTCGCCGTTGCGAAGACAGTCGACGATATGAGCAAATAGGCGCACCGATTTGTTGGCGCGGCTCAAAACCAATTCTTTTTCCGTAAACCGACCTGCTTCCTGAAGCGGTGCCATTTGGCAGACCCGTGCGATGTCTTCAGCAGTCGGCACGCCATCAAAAAGCACAAAAGCCGCGTCCCAAGCCTCGGCAATTACTCGGTCTGTGCGTTGTTCCGGCTCAAGCTCAGAAGATACAGCGATCAATGCGTAGTCGTACCCACCCAAGGCTACCTGATAAACCGCGTGGCCGAAGCCATCTTCGTTGATATTCCAGACTGTGCGCTCGACCTTGGACCCGTCCTGCGCCAACCAACGCAGAATTGTGCGCAGAAAACTCAGCCTTGTTGGGAAAGAGGCGCCCATGCGCGCGAGTTGCATAACATCATCAGGTGCACGAAGCGCGACCTGTGGCGGCGCGGCTTTGCTCATGCCTGTGGCCCAAACGAAGTAGCATAAAAACTATTCCAGTTCGCCCCCATGATGCCATCGACTTCCTTGTCCGAAAAACCCACGCTTTCGAGACCTGCGCGGATGTTCCCAAAATCGCGGTTATCGACAAACCAATTTGGCTGCGGTGGGAAACCGGCATTGCTGGCAGACCCCTCACCATAATCCATGGACTTTGACCAACGCCCCACGCGCATCCAAGTTACAATACTGTCTGGCTGATCTTGGCAGAGGTCCGAACCAATTCCGAGTTTGTCAGCCCCGTAACGGCTGGCAGCCTCAGCGATCATTTCGCAAAAGCTTTGCAAGGTGCAGTCCGAGCCATCCTTTAGATGATGCGGATACATGGAAAACCCCAACATCCCCTTGGCATCGGTCAACGCCTTCAAAACCTCATCCGATTTGTTGCGCAACGCCGGATGCCACCAATCGGGATTGGCATGGGTTATAGCGATTGGACGCGTGGAATGCTCAATGGCCTCCAGCGTCGAACGATCTCCAGAATGGCTCATATCAACGACGAGACCGACACGGTTCATCTCTGCAACCGCTTGCTTGCCGAACCGGGTCAGGCCGGTGTCGTCATCCTCGTAACACCCGGTCGCCAGAAGCGATTGGTTGTTGTAGGTCAATTGCATGAAGCGAACGCCAAGCTGGTGGCAGATTTCTATCAAACCGATATCATCTTCGATCGGACTTGGGTTTTGAAATCCAAAAAAAACGGCCGTGCGTCCGGTCTTTTGGGCCTTGCGGACGTCTTCGGACGTCAATCCGCGCATGATCAAATCAGGGTACTGCTCGAACCAGCGGTTCCAAGCCTCAAGATTCAAAACCATTTCACGAAAGGACTCGTGATAGGCAATCGTAACGTGGATTGCATCAACGCAGCCCTCACGAAGTTGTCGGAAAACTTTCTCCGACCAATTCACATATTGCAGGTTATCAATGATGGGCGCGCGCATGGCGTCAAAGTGCACGATTCGGGAGTTTTGGCAAGAAAAAGGGGCAGCCGAAGCTGCCCCGGAATGTCCACCAGTTCATCAGATTTCTAGAAGTCGATCGCGGTGTATTTTGTATCCAGATAATCCTCGAGACCTTGGCTACCGCCCTCTTTACCCAAACCGCTTTCCTTGACGCCGCCGAACGGCGCCTCGACTGTGGTGATTAGGCCAGAGTTGATCCCGATCATACCGTATTGCAGTTGCTCGTTCAGCTTCCAGATACGGCCGATGTCGCGCGTATATGCATATGAGGCGAGGCCGAAATCGGTATCGTTTGCCCAAGCAATCGCATCGTCCTCATCCTCGAAGCGGAACACCGGAGCGAGCGGGCCAAATATCTCTTCCTTGGCAAATCGCATATCCTGCGTTGCCTCTGTAACGATTGTAGGTTCGAAAAACGATTTGCCTTTTTCGTGGCGACCGCCACCCAAGACAATCTTGCCGCCTTTTTGGGTTGCATCGGCGAGAAGCTCTTCAACCTTTTCAACGCCATCCATGTCGATCATCGGCCCTTGCTCAACGCCATCTTCTCGCCCGTCGCCCACCTTCATCTTGGCGGTCTCGACCTTCAGTTTCTCGACGAATTCATCATGAACACCGGCTTGAACATATATCCGGTTGGCGCATACACATGTCTGCCCTGCGTTACGATATTTCGAGACCATCGCGCCTTGTACTGCCGCATCAATATCTGCGTCGTCAAAAACCAGAAACGGAGCATTGCCGCCCAATTCCATAGAGACTTTCTTAACCGTATCTGCAGATTGACGGATTAACTCCTTCCCGACTTCAGTCGAGCCAGTGAAAGTCAGTTTGCGCACCACGGGGCTATCCATCATGGCACCCCCGATCTCCCTAGCGGAACCCGTCAAAATGTTGACAGATCCTTTCGGGAAGCCGACCTCGTCACACAACTCGGCCCAGGCCAGGCCTGAATAAGGCGTCGCGGTCGCGGGTTTTGCAACTACAGTGCAGCCCGCTGCCAAGGCCGGGGCGACCTTACGTGCGAGCATCGATGACGGGAAATTCCAAGGCGTGATCATACCCACCACACCAATCGGATGCTTGGTTACCACGATACGCCGTCCGTTACCGGGTGCGGGGACGATTTCTCCTTTAGCGCGCCGTACTTCTTCGGCGAACCATCGAACATAAGCCGCACCGATCGCAACTTCGCCCTTTGCCTCCGCCAGCGGCTTACCCATCTCGACGGTCAGCAATTCACCAAGGCTGTCCTGGTTGTCCATTAATGCGTCGTGAAGTTTCCACAGCAGACCGACCCGTTCCAGCAACGGCATCGCGGATAGCTCGCCAAATGTCTCTTGCGCAGCGGCAATCGCACGTTCAGTTTCAGCACGTCCAGAATTGGGAATTGTGCCGATGACCTCACCGGTCGCCGGGTTTGTCACATCAATCGTTTTGCCGCTATCGGCACCGATCCATTCGCCAGCAACGAAGTTGGCCTCTTTCAGATATGTCTTGTAGCTCATGGCATCTCACCCTTTTGAAAAGCGGAATTGTGTGTGTTGTGAATACGTTTCTCCGGGTCGCAGAACAGGATCCGGAAAGCTCTCGTGGTTAACAGCATCTGGCCAGATTTGAGGCTCAAGCGCGATACCGGCATGGGCTGCATAGTGACGCCCTTCCAGACCCAACACGGGTACGCCCAACTTGTACCCATCGTAGACCTGAATGCCGGGTTCTGTTGTCCAAATCTCCATCGAAAGATTGCTGGCGACGCTGCTGAGGCATCCCACCCGACGAATGTCTGTCTTAGTATCAGACAAGCAAAGGTTGTGGTCGATAATATCATCAGCCAAAACTGGCGCTGTTTTTCGAAAATCAAACCGGGTGCCGCCGACATCCCTTACTCTGCCCGTCGGGATGAAGTCTTCGTCCACTACAGTATAACGGGGCGCATCAAGCTGCAAATGATGCTCAGTCAGAGTGTTAATTTCATCGAGCGACCAGTAGGAATGGTGCGCTATGTTGCAGAGTGTTGGCGCATCGGTGATAGCGGTAACCGCTATGTCAAATGTGCAGTTTACTTTGCAGCTGTAGGTGACCCGCGTGACCAGATTACCCGGAAATCCCATGTCACCATCGCGTTGCTCTATCTCCAGCGTGATATGATCCGGTCCAACATGCACTACGTCCCAAACGCGCTTGCCCATGCCTCTGGCGCCGCCGTGTAGCGTGTGCTTACCGATCTGGTTGCGGTCAGTTTCAAAGCGCTGATCATCGATCTCAAAACTGCCACCGCCGATCCTGTTTGCGCAGCGGCCCGCGATGGCACCAAAAAACGGAGAATGGTTCAAGTAATGGTCAAACTCCTCAAATCCCAGCACCAACGGTGGCTCATGGCCATCAAGCCGGGCGTCCTGTACGACGGCGCCATAGGTGAGGACGTGCATGGTCAGACCACCGCCAGCGATAGTGAACCGTTCGACTTGTGCGCCGTCCGGCATCTGACCAAAAACCTCCCCAGTCATCATGGGCCTTTCCCCCTTAGATCAACCGATTGCCCAGAGCGCGCGCTTTCTTCAGCCGCTTCGCCAACCAAAACAGACCAGTAGCCATCCTCCAAACCGACTTCTGGCTGACCGGACCCCTTTCGCACAAGTTCCAAAAACCGCTCATGCTGGAAAAAAGTGGAGCCATGGTGATCACCCGCATTCAATATGCGGGGGTCCACGTGCACATCCTCGCGAATCTCTTCCTTCATAGCCCTGAGGGACATCACAAACTGAGCCCCGCGCTCTTTACCATCAGGCGCGAAGCGTGCTGGACCGGGAATGAAGGCTTCGCAACGCGCACGCTCCCCTGTGACAGCGATGCTTTCCTGCCAATATGAGCCCTCCGCGAACATGCACAGGTCGAGCATGCCGCGTGCGCCATTTTCGAAGTCGACGATCACGTAGGCGTTGTCCACGATATCAGGCATCTGACCCATATACCGTTCGTCCCGGTGGTTCACATCCACACCGGCCGATGCGTAGACCCGCACAGGGTCGCTTTTCAGGATCAAACGCATAAGGTCCCAGAAGTGACAACATTTCTCGACCAAGGTGCCGCCGGTGCGAGCGTTAAAGCGGTTCCAATCATCAACTTTGGGCAGAAACGGGAAACGATGCTCCCGGATTGACATCATACGAGGTGTACCGGCTGCCCCTTGTTCAAGCGCCTGCAGCAGACGTTGTAGAGGCGGCATATAGCGATACTCCATGGCAACCCAGACCGGGGCTTTCCGTCCCTTCGCAATATTCAGCAGATCGCGGCTGTCTGCCGTCGTTGTTGCCAAAGGTTTTTCGACCAGGATTGGCTTATCAGTAGCCATAAGGTCCTGCAGAATGTTGGCGTGGAGGTCATTCGGCGCAGCGACAAGATAAACATCACAGAGATCCTGCGCGAGCAGCGTATCATAGCTCGAATAGGATTGGGCGCCGCCCGCCAATGCTATGGCAGAACTACGCATCTCTTCATTCGGGTCAGCGATTGCTGCAACGCAAGCTCCGTCCAGCAGAGCAATGTTGCGAATATGCTCATGCCCCATCATTCCAGCCCCAATCAGGCCATATCGTATCTCGCTCATTGCTGTCCCAGTTCGATGACGAGCAGGCCCATGCCGGCCGCGATCCCTTTCAGATCATCTTCGAAATCCCCATAGGCCAAGGCCATGTGATGCTCCAACCCACTGTTCATCACATCTCTCAGAACAGCCTTTGCGCCATGATCGAAACGCACAACACCTGAAGTTCCGGTAAAGGCCATATCCCGCTTGAGCATCTCTCCTCTGGCAAAGATGATCTTCGGCTCACCAAAGGCTTGCGACAATCGAAAGAACGTGACCCGTCCGGGCTTTAGCGTGAACTCGTATAGAAGTGCCTGTTTGCGGTTCGTATGCACCGTGGCCATAGGAACATCATCTGTCATAGAGACAGGTGCTTGCCCGCAGTGCCAGACGACGCCGGTATTGTCCTCAATGTCCATGTCCACCAGATCGGCCAGAAAGACAGGGGCATCTGCCACTTTCTGCAAAATTGCTTGAGTCACAGCGCCGTAGACATCGGCCTCACAGGCACATGGCACGCGCGCTTCGTTGAGCATACTGGCTGGACCACAAATCGCTCCGCCATATTCGGTGAAGGTTTCAGGCCAGCATCGGAGCGCAAAGGCATCATATCCCCCGTCTTGACGTAGCTTGTCCAATGCCGCTGCCAACCGAAGCGATCGGTTCAGCTCACCTACGTCCATCTCCTTAAGGTTTGGAAGCTCCGCCGCCCTCGCCTCGTATGGAGCTACGGTGTCTGCAGGCAAAGCCTTTGCAGCCTCAAAAAGAGGCTCCAGTGTCATTTCCGTCACCTCGGCGCCTGTTAAGGCCTTCAGAGACTTCTTATCATAAGCACAGGTGTCAAACCCGGCGGGATGTTCCCCGATCCGAGCTATTTTCAGGTTTGAAATTGGCAGTTTTTGCTGCGCAGCATTTGAAGGCGTTCCGGCCATGGCTATGGCCTGCCGCTCACCCCCCAAAAGCTCTGCCAATTCATTCTGAATTGCTGCGGAATTTGGATCTGCAAAAAGCCATCCGAAACCAATATCATTGACGCCCAAAGCGTGGCTCGCGAGATTTAGCCCACAGAATGCATTGAGACGGAGGCGACCACCCAACCGTGGTTCCGGGATAGCCCAAATCGCTATAGGGATATGGAGTTTTGCTGCTTCAACAACAAAAACAGCGTCTGTGAAAGTCACCTGCAAGATAAGCAGAAGATCTGCGCCTTTGACTTGCTCTAGCGCCTCAGAAGATGCTTCCATGAGAAGCTCGCGAGACCCGATGATCTCATGATCGGTCGCGTCAAGAGCCTGCAGCATACTGCGCAGCATTTCTTCAGCGAAAGGCACGTCAAATGTCGGACGACCTAGGGGCAGAATACCGATCTTCATAATTCAGATACCCTCATATGCGGTCCGGAATGAGGCATTCGCCGGTGCAAAGCCCGCGCCAGCTGAGCCAAACACTGCATGAGTATGCCAAGGCTTGGCTTTGGCATCCGCAAGGGACGAAATTTCCGCCATGTAGGACGCGCTTTCCCCGCGCAAGCCGTTCTCAATCGCTGACCAGTCCGGGTAGGCGCTGAAGGCATCTAGCCAGATAGCCCGCCCCGCAAGAAATCCGGAAGCACCCGCCGAAAAAGCATGCTCAAGGACTTGCTTAAATTCAGGTTTGCCCGCACCGGCAGACAACATCACCCAAGGCCGACCGGCAAGCCGGCCCATCTCATCAAATAATGCCTGAACGCCGTCAGCCTCAAAAATATCCTTCCCAGCTACCGGACTCTCCAACTTGAATACGTCCACACCGAAATCAGGATGTGCAAACTCTTCGACCGATTTCAACACGTCATCTGAGCGTTTCGTATTCATTTCCGTGTATTCTTGCGTCTGTTCAGCATCGCTGGATAGCGGATAGACCAGCAGCTCAAACAGGAACGGGATATCATACTTCGCGCAGGCGTCGCCGATGCGCTTAGTCCAATCCTTTTGATGCTGATTGATCGACGGGTCAGCATCTGGGCGATACCAGGCCAACACTTTAACGGCATCGCCGCCCATACGCTTGATCTTGCCCACCGACCAGTTGTCTATCGTTGCAGAGTATCGCCCGCTGCCTGTGTCTTCGAATACCGAGTCTTCAAGCGTCACAATCAACCCTTTAGTTGGCGAAAGGTGCTTCAATCCTACCGGCACAGCATAATGAGGATCTAACAGCATTGCGGAAGAGGCAGATTGCAGGTGCTCGACAAGCATTGCCTTGAAGCGCGCAACGTCCTCATAGGGCGCTTCATCAGTTCCGTGATGCGCGGCAATCGGGCCTTTAATGGGCGGGCGCTGATCGACCGCTGTCATTTTGAATAGCCCGTTCGCATCGGCCATGCGCCGCATGCCCCAGAGCTTACCTGCTGTGAGGGTCATCAGTTCTGTCCTTCCAGAAAATTCTCAACTGTTTCTCGGTTCGGAGCGGCTTTTCGGCCACCCAACCCCGTGCATTTCAATGCCGCCGCCGCCGAAGCGAAGCGCATCGCATTTTCTTCGTCAGCGCCCTCAGCAAGACGCAAGGCGAATGCCCCGTGCCAAACGTCACCGGCGCCAAGCGTGTCCTTCACATCAACCGAAAAACCCGCTTGTTCGCGTATCCCATCACTAATCCAGGCCACGCCATCACCACCGCGCGTTACAGCAACGAAACCGGCTAATTCTTTGGCCGCCTGCACCAAGGCAGGGCGCCAATCCGGAATTCCGGTAAAAGCCGCAAGCCCTTGTTCTGAGAAGACCACATGGCTGGCAGAGGCTGCCAATTCAATCGGAACGGGAGCCTCGCCATCCAATATAGTCGGCACACCAAGCGCATTGCCCAATTCGAAAACCAAGTGTGCCGCTTCAGGCCAACGCGTATCGGCCAGAACCGCATCACATCTTAGGTCAAAGCTGCTTGGATCACGCGCCAGCCCGTTCCCGCGAAACGCCATGATCTGCCGCTCTCCTGCGGCATCGACATAGACGGAGGAAACAGCCGATCGGCCACCTTCCGCCAAGTCGCACAAACTGCAATCGACACCTTCGCCGGTGAGGTCTGTCAAAACGGTTTGCGCGACCTCATCGCGACCAAAATGTGCAAGAAGCTGAGCTTCACCACCAAGCCGTGCAATTGCGACCGCTGCATTAGCGGCACACCCACCGCCCACTACCTCGACTGTATTCGCCTGATACTTCTGGGCCAACTGCGGCAGGTGCTCCATCTGATAGACGAAATCAAGCACCGCTGATCCTGCAATCATCACCTGCGCCATCAATCAATCAACTCTCAAGCCGCTGGGGACGGTCTCAGGACGGCCCAACCTGCCAAATCGGCTCGCAGCGCCAGTGAGTGAGTTTAAGAAAGCCACCAGATCGGAAACCTCTGCGTCACTCAACGCAATAGGGGCTATATCCAAAACAGCTTCTTGCCGGGCCATTTCGCGAACGTCTGCCCGTATTACAAAATCGATTTGTTCAAGCCATGGAACCTTTGGCAACTTCGCCATTTCGGTTGTCCACGTCAATCGTGCCGCAATGGGGTCGAGATGGTGGCGAATAATGCCCTCCAGCGTTGGATAAGCCCCGTTATGTCCGTAGGGTGCTGTCAGCGCGACGTTTCGCAGCGACGGTGTTCGAAAGCGATATGCGTCATCCAGATTGCTGCTTTCGGCCATCCGCCCGGTGTCACGGGGGATAGGATCAAATTGCCTTGTACGCCCTGGCCCGAAAGCAGGCAAACCTATGGCATGAAACTGATGATCAGTTTGGAATGGTCCAGAATGACAATCTGAACAACCAGCTTTGCCGTAGAATAAATCTACACCACGAATTTGTGCCCCGCTTAGCCCACCCTTTCCGGAAAGATAGGCATCAAAGGGACTGTCGAAGCTACGCCATTCAGACGCCATAAAAGCAGCCAGTGCGTTGGCGACATGTGTTATGTCGATTGCCTCGGGTTGTACATCAAAAGCGTCGGAAAGCGAGGTGGCATAATGCGGAATGCCTCGGACCCGCTTCGCGATTATGGGCCACGCCATATCAATGCGATCGTGGATTGCCCCTGCGATTTCGTTTTCTTTCGGGTTGCCAGCCATTTCGAACTGCGCGGTCATGGGAAACAAGGCCTGAGCGGCCAGAAGCGAGTCCAAGCCATCAGGTAGGAATTCTTCCGCCGGGGAGTTAATGCCGACCTCGTAGTCGGTGGATGCGCTGACCCGTCCGTCGTGAAAAAATATGCGAAACTCTTTCGCGCCGATGTTCCACAAGGCGGGCGCATGGCGCGGCACGCGCTTCTTGATGGCGTTTTCACCCGGCTCCGCAATCCGGTTGGGGCCGACGCCAACACCACCCTCACCAATTCCGAGCGACACGCCATCGGCAGAGAAATGGTCGTGATGATGGCAAGTGCCGCACGAAATATTGCGGTTTCCGGACAGAATAGGGTCATAAAATAGCAGCCGACCCACCTCAGACTTCTCGGCGTCTATTGCCGGGAACATGTCCGGCGTAATTGGCACTGGCTCCGCGCTTGCAGCCCCTGCCATGCCGAGACAAACTGCGCTCAACACGGAGGCATTCTTATGCGGTTTATTGTTGTGGCCCTTGCGCTGCTGAGCAGCCCGGCTCTGGCCGATATCGAAGCAGCGCGCGACTTGATGGAGGCCAATAAATTCGAAGAGGCGCGAGAGGCGCTTTGGCCTGCGGCCCGGTCGGGCAATGCCGACGCAGAAGAGCTTATCGGCGTCATGTACGCCTTGGGCCTTGGCGTCGAAAAGGACCCCGTACGGGCTTTTGAATGGTACTTGCGCAGCGCTATGAAAGGCCATCCCGGCGCACAATCGGGCGTTGGTTGGTACTACGAAGTCGGCATTGGCATGCCCGCACCCGACCTGACCCGCGCTTATATGTGGTACGCACTGTCCGCTATTGGCGGAGACCCGGACGCGGCCATCAGCCAGGAAGAGGTGGTCAAGAAGATGACGCAAGAAGAGATTGATCACGCGCATAAGCTGATCGCCGATTATAAGGTTTGGATGTATCCGTTCCGGTAATCAGGAGAGCCTGTCTGAATTCACAGATATGTTCACCAAATCACCGGAGGTGACGTCGACGGGCCAGTCGAAAACCGGCCCGCCGGATAATTTAATTGAAGTCTGCCGCGCGTGCTGCCGCGATATCTTCTTCGGCAGTTGCAACAGCTGCAGTCAAAGCATCAAACGCGGCCTCGCCACCGTCAACATTAGCTTTGAACCAATCATAAACTGGTGCAGCCGCTTCCTTGAATGCAGCCTTTTCGTCAGGCGTCGGCACATAGAGATCGCCACCTGCTGCAGCGAAGTCCTGATAAGCTTGGATGGACTTACGCTTCGGCGATGCAAAAGTCGCCTGCTGCAGTTGATAAAATCCGTCCACGATGACCTGCTTCATGGCATCATCCAGGCCTGCAAAACGCTCGTTATTCATGAACCAGAGCGCGCCCATATAGGCGTGACCGTCCAGCGTAACGTATTTAAGACCGGCATCTGGAAACTTCATATTCATGATGTCGGTGATGCCATTCTTGGAGCCCTCAACGACGCCTGTCTGAAACGACGTAAACAGTTCGGGCCACGGAATCGGCGTTGGTGCGGCTCCGAGCGCTTTTACCAGCTCCTGCGGCAGGTCGGCTACGACCGTCCGAATTTTCAAGCCTTCCATGTCGGCAGGCGCTTGAACACGGCGCTGCGTGTTCGCAAAGTTACGCCAGCCACCGGTGTTGCCGATAGTCATCAAGCGGATGGCATCACCGGAAGCTTCACGCACCATTTTCTGCATCTCTGTGGTGAAAGCTGATCCATTCGCCAAGGCAGCTTCAGCAACGCGATCATCCGACATCAAATATGGCAGATCGAGGACTTGAACGAAGGGGAAGATGCCAGAGACACCACCTGAAGTGGAGACATAGACATCAATAGTGCCATCGCCGACGCCCTGCAGGCACTCCGCACCGTTGCCGCAAAGTTGAGTGCCGATAAACAGCTCCACATTGATTGCGCCGTTTGACGCTTGCTCAACATAGTTTTTGAAAACTACGAGGCCGTCATAGTCCTCATCGTTTTCGTTGGAGTTCGCGGTTGCACGAATGGTCATTGCGTGACCATCTGCATAAGCCGCGAACGTGCTACCAGCCAGCATGGCTGCCGCAGCCACCGACTTGATTACAGTTCCGAATTTCATGGTTTTCCTCCCTTTTGGAACATCAGTTTATTGGATGAAGCCGAACAATCTTGGCATGAAGAGCGAGATGGCCGGCACATAGGTGATCAGGAATATGACCGCGATTTCGATGGCAAGGAAGGGCAAGATTGCCTTGGCGATGCTCTCCACCTTTTCCCCTGAGACGGAGCTTGCGACGAACAACACTAATCCCATGGGTGGTGTCGCCAATCCAACGGTCAGGTTGACCGACATAATGATTGCGAAATGAACGGAGTTGATACCCAAGTCAGTAAAGATTGGCCCCAAAATCGGCCCCAGAATGATAATCGCGGGCCCCGCATCAAGAAACATGCCGACAATGAACAGCAGCAGATTGATCAGGAATAGAAGGATATAGGGGTTCTCGCTAAGCGACAGGATATAGGCCGCTAACGTTTCTGGCGCATGGCTCAGCGACACCACGGTTTTGAAGGCCATCGCCGCACCAACCAGTAACAACACGACAGCCGACGTGATACCCGCGTTGATGAACACCTGCGGGAGATCTCTAAAGCTCAGGCTTCGCAGAACCAAGAACCCGACCAATAGCGCATAGGCAACGGCGACAGCGGCAGCCTCGGTAGGTGTGAAGACGCCTGCGAGAATCCCGCCAAGGATCAGAATTGGCGTCTGCAACGGCACAGTCGCTCTCTTACACACCATCCGAAAGTCATGGCTGACCATGCGCCGAACACCCAAAAACAGAGCGTGGGCGATCAACAGGGCAATGCCGAGCGACGCCCAAGACATTGTCGGGCTTACGTCATCGCCTAGTGGCATGACCGACCAGATCAGCAAACCAACATTTAGCCGCACCAATACGAATGAGGCCCACCATTCAAGCGGCCCTAGTTCTGTTCCTTTCAGAACCACCCGATGCGCTGCTGGTAAATCATATTTGTCGGCCATAACGCGCACCATGACCATCAGACCCACACCCACGAGTACGCCTGGAACTATCCCGGCTAAGAACAGTGCGGCGACGCTTTCGCCCATCACGTACGCATAGATGATCATGATGCCCGAGGGCGGAATGATTGGACCAATAACCGAACTTGCGGCAGTGATCGCCGCTGCAAATTTTCGGGTGTAGCCCTCTTTCTCCATCGCCGGGATCAACATCGAACCGAGCGCGGAGGTATCTGCTACAGCTGATCCCGAAAGACCTGCAAACAGAATTGACGACAGGATATTCACCTGCGCCAAGCCACCACGCAGATGGCCCATCAAAGCTTGGGAGAACTCCACAAGGCGCATGGTAATGCCGCCCCGGTTCATCAACTCACCAGCCAGCATAAAGAATGGGATAGCCATCAAGGGGAAGCTGTCCATGCCGTTATAGACGTTGCGATATAGCAGCGTGATGTCTTTCTCCTGCCCTGCCATCCACAGCAGAATACCCGGTGCTGCCACAAGTCCGAAGAAAACCGGCAAGCCAATCATGAGGAAAATAAGAAAGAGCGGCAGGAACCAGACCAGCATTATTCTGCCCCTACCGTGTTGCTTTCGGGAATAACGGGCAGATCATCCTCCCGCCCACCCATGATCGCAATTTGGCGCAGGATCAGTTCGACATTGACACTTAGCATCAGGCCAAAGCCCACAAGCAGCGAAGCCATCATCTGTGCCCTCGGCATCTTCTGTATGCCCCAATCGATTGCCAGCCACGGAAAACCGTCGGAGAACTCGATCGCGAAAAAAGTATAGATGGCAGCGGTTTTGAAACTGCCGGCGAAGCCGGTGACCTCAGACCAGCCAATTTGAACGGCTATCCAAAGCACTAGGAGCGACAGGCAAAGGAGAGCGAGCATTACGATGCCGCCCAGCATTCGCGGTAACATCAAAAGAAGCATGTCGATGGCGACAAACCCTCCGCGTCGAAACGCCGTTGGTGCCAGCAGGCCTGCCAGCCACAACATCATGAAGCGCGCTGCTTCATCCGGCCAAGGCAATGCGTTGTTCAAAACGTAGCGATAGAACACCTGCACCAAGATGGCCAAAACCATCAAACCCATCAACACAACGGATATATGTCTTCCGACAGCAAGCAGGAATGCGTTGGGCACTGCCAGAATGCGACTAAGCATTAGAATAATTGGCATGTTTGGTGTCCTCCCAGACACGCAAGCGAAGCGCGTTACTTTCGAGTAGGTTTCAAACGAAACAGTGAGTCAAGCTTCGAATTACGACGCCAAAGCCAGATCGACCTCTTTCTGCTCGCAAAGCGGCGCCACCCAAGCGGGCACTGCTTCATCGGTGATAACGGTGTGAACGTCCTCGAGATCTCCTAGGCGTACCGGGGCGGCGCGCCCGAATTTGCGCGCATCAAGCGCCAAAATGACGTGTCGCGCGCAGGCCATCATGGCGCGGCAAACCTGAACCTCACCAAGATCAAAGTCCAGCAATGCGCCGTCCTCCGACACCGCCGCAGCTCCAATCACGGCATAGTCACAGCGGAACTGGCGCAAGTAGTCCACAGCCTCAGCTCCCATGATGGCGCCGTCGGTGCGCCGGACAACCCCGCTTGGCACTATCACTTCAAATCCTGGGTAACCTCTTATTTTTGCAGCTAAATCCACATTATCTACAATAACACGCAGCTGTTGATGGCCCGACAATCTGGCAGCAACCTGCTCGGTGGTGGTGCCGGAATTGAGAAATAGCGCGCATTCCTGAGGCACCCGGGAGGCCGCTAGGTCCGCTATCGCTCGCTTCTGTTCTGCAGCATCCCCGGCGCGCGCAGTGAGTGAAGCATATTCCACACCGCCAACCAGAACCGCCCCACCATGAAATCGAACGATGTGATGCATCTCGGCAAGTCGCTGAAGATCTTTCCGGATAGTCTGCGGCGTCGTGGCAAACTGGTCTGACAGGTCCTCCACCCGCACCCGGTGATGGTCTTCAATGAGTCTGAGAATTTTTCTTTGCCTCGGGCTGAGCATCTGAACACCACCTCTTACTGAGCTTCAAATTGCATTATTTTCGAAAGAAACGAAAGTATTTTGGAATTCTTTATTTTCGTTTTCTGCACTAATGCGGATAGATCAAAGTCTTACGATGCGCTCAAACCAGACCGGGTCGATGCGGAAAGAGACCGATGTATGATGGAAAAGCCCGGCGGTGACGAGACCCAAAGCGCAATGTCTTCGACATCACTGCCGATAAGAGTGGGCGTAACACGGCGCCGACCCAACTGGGCCACCACCGCTTTGTGCAGAGAAATTTTAGTTAGACAGTTCGATCAGAACTCGACGACGGCGCGGATGGATTTGCCTTCGTGCATCAGGTCGAACCCGTGATTGATCTCTTCAAGCTTCAGCTTGTGGGTGATCATAGGATCGATCTCGATCTTGCCGTCCATGTACCAGTCAACGATTTTGGGAACGTCAGTGCGGCCCGAAGCGCCGCCGAAAGCCGTCCCGCGCCAGCTTCGACCAGTAACAAGCTGGAACGGCCGAGTTGATATTTCTGCACCTGCTGGAGCAACCCCAATTATGATGCTTTCGCCCCAGCCTTTGTGAGCGGCTTCAAGAGCGGTGCGCATCACACTCACGTTGCCCGTGGCATCAAATGTGTAGTCTGCGCCGCCACCGGTCAACTCGACCAGATGGGTCACAAGATCACCGTCAACTTTTGTTGGGTTGACGAAATCGGTCATGCCGAAATGCTCGGCCATCTCCACCTTACCTTCGTTAAGGTCGACCCCGACGATCTGATCAGCACCCGCAAGGCGCAATCCCTGAATGACGTTAAGGCCAATGCCTCCAAGGCCAAAGACAATACCAGTCGATCCAATTTCGACCTTCGCGGTATTGATTACAGCCCCGATGCCGGTTGTGACCCCGCATCCAATGTAGCAAATCTTGTCAAACGGGGCGTCTTTGCGAACCTTTGCCAAGGCGATCTCTGGGACGACAGTGTGGTTCGCGAAAGTCGAGCACCCCATGTAGTGGTGAATCGGTGTGCCATCCAGCATCGAGAACCGGGTAGATCCATCTGGCAGCAGGCCTGCTCCCTGAGTGCTGCGAATTTTCTGGCACAAGTTGGTCTTAGGGTTAAGGCAGTACTCACACTCGCGGCATTCAGGCGTGTAAAGCGGGATCACATGATCTCCGACTTCCAGACCAGTGACCCCTTCTCCAACCTCAACCACAACACCTGCACCTTCGTGGCCGAGGATTGCGGGGAAGATCCCTTCTGGATCGTCTCCAGAACGGGTGAACTCATCCGTGTGGCATAAACCAGTGGCCTTGATCTCGACCAACACTTCGCCCGCGCGTGGCCCTTCCAGATTCACCTCCATGATTTCCAGAGGTTTGCCAGCCTCAAGGGCCACTGCCGCTTTTGTCCGCATATTTACTCTCCCAAAAATAGTGCTTGCTTCGACTCGAAAGGTTCTCTTGATTTGAGAGACAGTCTCATAGAGCGAGAGTTTCCGTCAATATGCATCTTGAACGCTTGATCCAACTGCTTGAGATTATTGCCGTCACCGGGCGGCCGGTTTCAGTGGCTGAGGTGCAGCGGGCGACTGATTTGCCTAAACCGACCTGCTACCGCCTTGTTCAATCTCTGGCTGAACAGAGGCTAATTGATGAGCCAAGTGGAGATGGCAAATACGTAATCGGCGAACGGATGATCCGCGTCGCGCTACTAGGCAAATCTGACGTCGATGTCCGACGATGTGCTGCGCCGCTGATGCGCTCTGCCGCAACGAATTTCAACGAGACGGTCTTTCTTGCGCGTTTTCGGGACCGCAAAGTGGAAATCATCCACATCGAGACACCTGACGACCCGGCTCGTGCATTTATTCACCCGGGCCTTGGCGTGCGCCCCATGCATGCGTGTTCCTGCTCAAAGGCGATTGCCGCCTTCGCGGAGCCTAACTTTCGAGACCAGATTTTGGCTGGAAGCCTCAAAGCCTACACCGAGCATACCAAGACGACCGAAGCGGAGTTGCGGCGTGAATTTGAGACCATCGCCGCGCGCGGCTTTGCCGATTGTGACCAAGAGATCGACATCGGTATCGCCAGCGTCGCGGCCCCCGTTTCAGTCGGCAATATCGGGGCCACCTTTAGCATTGGTGCCGTCGGTCCCATTCGTCGGTTCGGCACCGACTACCGGATGGAGATCGGAGAAAAACTTAAAGCCCTGTCGGAAAAAGTCAGCGGCGCAATTCAGCTGTGCAATGTAGCGGAGGTATAGCGAAACACCCTCACTTCAGGCCCGTCGGCCCAAAAGAACGACTCCAAAATGGGGCGCTTTGAAAAACATGGAGGAAAACTAATGAACCTGAGACCGGACCCAACATTTCACGCATCGCCAAAGCTGGCGATGCAAGCACCAGTTGAGAACTACGCGTTTACGGTAATGCTAAGCCCAGACGGGTCACAATCAGATGGCATCGCTGTCATCGACCTCAAAGCCGGATCGGACACATATGGTCAGATCGTCCATCAAGTAATCGTGCCGAATAAAGGTGATGAATTTCACCACTTCGGCTGGAATGCCTGTTCGTCTTCCTTGTCGCCTTTGACGGGCCATGCGTTTCTTGAACGTCGCTACTTGATTGTGCCCGGCATCCGTTCGTCTCGCATCTATGTGATCGATGTCAAAGAGCCGCTGAAAGCGAAGATTCACAAAACAATCGAGCCCGAAGAGCTGTTTGCCAAGACCGGCTATTCTCGCCCGCATACAATTCATTGCGGTCCCGAAGGGATCTATGTCTCCTGCCTTGGCGGCGGAGGCGAAGACGGGACAGACGGCCCTCCCGGAATCTTCATAATGGATTGCGAAACTTTCGAGATCATCGGCCAATACGAGATGGACCGGGGCAAGCAGGACAAGCACTATGATTTCTGGTGGAACCTGCCGCAGGATTACATGGTAAGTTCAGAATGGGGTTTGCCGCCGCAGTTTGAGAACGGTGTCGTACCCGAGGATTTGTTAAGTAACAAATACGGGCACTCAATCCATTTCTGGGATCTGCGCGCACGCAAAAACATACAGACCATGGACTTTGGCGAGAACTACCAGATGGCTCTGGAAATCCGGCCAGCTCATGACCCGACCAAATCCTACGGATTCTGTGGCGTGGTTGTGGATACCACTAACCTGCAGGGAGCGATTTTCACCTGGTGGCGCGACGACGACGGCAAATGGCAGTCGAAGAAAACCATCACAATTGACCCGCGTCCGGAAAAGCCAGAAAATTTGCCTCCACTACTGCAGGGGTTTGAGGCCGTGCCGCCTCTGGTAACCGACATCGATCTGAGCCTCGACGACAAATACCTCTATGTTGCTTGCTGGGGCTTGGGCGAGATGCATCAGTATGACGTATCTGATCCAATGAACCCGGTATTGGCAGGTAAAGTTGAGTTGGGCGGTATTGCCCGAGGCACGAAGCATAGCAACGGTAGGGACTTTGCTTATGGCCCGCAGATGGTTGAGATCAGTCGCGATGGCAAACGCGTTTACTGGACCAACTCGCTGTACTCGACATGGGACGATCAATTCTATCCAGATGACGAAGGCGGCCAAATGGTTATGGCTGATGTCGGTGAAAACGGCGGTCTTACCTTAAACAAAGACTTCTATGTCGATTTCCCAAAAGGCCTGCGTTCACACCAAATCCGGTTGGAAGGCGGTGATTGTTCAACGGACAGCTTCTGCTACCCGTCCGTCTGACGCATGGCTGACGTGACAACAATGGCAGCCCTTTGGTGGGCTGTCATTTTTTCTGGCCTCTATCATGGACTCAATCCTGGAATGGGGTGGCCCCTGGCAGTATCCGCAGCATTGATGGAGCGAAAAAACAGCGCGATGCCAAAGGCGTTGGCGATGCTGGCTGCTGGGCACTTTCTGGCGATGGTTGGAATTCTGCTACCATTTTCACTCATGATTGTTCTGGTGGAATGGGAGGTACAGATCCGCATGGCAGCCGGTCTGATGGTCATTGCGATGGGCGTCTATCTCCTGATCAATCGTCGGCATCCAAGATTTCTAGCCCGGGTGCATCCCGCGCGCCTTGCACTTTGGTCTTTCTTGGCCGCAATGGCACATGGTGCAGGCTTGATGCTTGCGCCAATTTTCCTTGGCATCTGCGCAATAGGAGAGAAAGAAGTCGGTCATCAAGCCGCCCAATCTCTCATGGGCAGCAATGTGACCACCGCCTTCGTCGTGGCGGCTGTGCACACGTTGTCGATGACAATTGCCGGAGGACTGATCGCCCTGATCATCTACCTCTGGCTTGGCCTGAGATTTCTGTCAAAGACATGGTTCAACCTTGATCTGGTTTGGGCGCTTAGTCTCATCGCGGTGGGCGCATTTGGCACGTATTCAGCACTTGCCGGCCATTGATCGCTTTTTTGCTGTCGAGGCTGCAAGGACCAATTCTACCTGATGCGAACTTCGGTCTCTCCGTCAAAGACCATGATCCGCGCAGAGTCGATTTTCAAACCCACACGGGCGCCCTCCTCGGAGCGAACGTCCCCGCGTTCCTCAACAGTGATCTTCTCGCCGGTATCGCTCAGCAAATATGCGTAAGAGACACCACCCAGTGCTTCGGATAAATCGACCATGTGGGTGTCGCCTTTCGTGTCGACTTCCAGATGCTCGGGACGCAGCCCGACAGAGACTCTGGTGCCGTCCGCAGGCATCGCGACCTTGGGTTTCACGGTGGTTTTCAAAGCCGGTACGGAAATTACCCCGCCCTCGACCACGCCATCAAGAAAGTTCATTGCCGGAGACCCTATAAAGCCCGCGACGAATTTGTTGTCCGGGTCGCGATACAGTTCAAGCGGCGCACCAACTTGCTCAATACGACCGAGCCGCAGAACAACGATCTTGTCGGCAAGCGTCATGGCCTCGACCTGATCGTGGGTCACATATATCATCGTCGCGCCAATTTCCTTGTGCAAACGCGCAATCTCCACCCGCATCTCAACGCGCAACTCAGCGTCCAGATTGGAGAGCGGTTCGTCGAACAGAAATACTTCCGGGCCTCTGACGATGGCACGACCAATAGAGACGCGTTGGCGTTGGCCACCTGAGAGAGCGGCTGGTTTGCGTTGAAGGTATTCATCGAGCTTCAGGATGCGCGAAGCTTCACCCACTTTCTGCTCGATCACGTCCTTGGGATGGCCATTCATGCGCAGACCAAAGCCCATGTTCTCTTTCACGGTCATATGCGGGTAAAGCGCATAGGTCTGGAATACCATGGCGACCCCGCGCTGCGATGGATCCATCCTTGTAACATCACGGTCGCCGATATGAACAGAGCCTTCAGTAATTTCTTCAAGACCCGCGATCATTCGCAGAAGAGTGGACTTGCCGCAGCCTGATGGCCCGACGAAAACACAAAACTCGCCATCTGCGATATCGAGGTCCACCCCGTGCATAACCTGAACATCGCCGTAGCGCTTGATCACATTGCGTATCGTTAGTCCTGACATGGTTTGGTCCCTCACGCGTGCGTTTTTGATTGTTCCGGAAACAGCCAGTTTTCGGCGTCTTCCGAAATCTGGCCGACAGTTGTTTTCAGTTGCGGCACAAGCGCCGCAAGGCTGTCGAGTGAATGGCGGGCCGTCGTCGATGTCACCGAGAGGCCTCCCAGCACGCGGCCACCCTCCGAAAGGATCGGCAGGGCCACGCAGATAATACCTGGTTCGTGTTCTTCGTTATCGAAGGCAAAACCACGGCTGCAAATAATGTCGAGCTCAGCGCGCAGAGCGCGGCGCGATGTCAGAGTATTGTCCGTAAAGCGATGGAAGCTTTGCTGCTCAATAATTCTGGTTTGGTCGTCAATTCGGCTCCAAGCCAGCATCGCCTTGCCAACGCCGGTGCAATAGACCGGACCGACCTTTCCAGCCTGCGAGAACATCTCGACCGGGACATTCGCATTGCGTTTGTCGACGTACAGAACTTGCGAATGATCAAGCTGCGCCAGATGCACTGTCTCGCCAATGCTACGAGACAGCGCGTCCAGATAAGGCCGGGCCACTGGTGCAAGCGAGGATTGTTGCCACGCATGATGAGCAAGCCGTACAAGCCGAACGCCGGGGCTGTATGTTTGTCTTTCGGCATCAAAGGTCAGCATGCGTTGCTGCACCAATGTCTGAAGCAATCGATATAGTGTTGCCTTGGGGTAATCGCTGGATGCCAGCAGTTCGCGGAACCGCACGGGATGGCCAAACCCAGCTACTTGGTCCAGCACATTTAGTGCTTTCCCGACCGTCCCGTCGCTTTGTTCAGCTTTGGCCATTTTTCCTCCCGACGGGGACGTCCCGTCAACATCCCCTCCCAGAGATGTCTGTTGACAAGCCTAACCGAGTCGCGGTTTAGTTTTCAATATACGAAATTAAGTTTCACATAGTGGAACAAATTTCTATAAATTACATAATGGGACCACTAGGGAGGACACCATGCGTTCCATCTTCAAGGCGACCACTGCGTCGCTCGGTCTGGCTGCGGTTATCGCGTCAGGCGCTTTGGCTGACGGCCATGCAAAACTATCTGGCGACCTGAAAATCTTTTCTGACATGTCGAACCCCGCACCACGCGCGGTGATGGAAGGCATGGTAGAGCGTTTTGGCGAAATGCATCCGGATCTGAACATCGAGCTGACTGTTATCGATCGCGAAGCTTATAAGACCCAGATCCGCAACTTCCTAACAGCTAACGCGCCCGACGTTGCAAACTGGTATGCCGCAAATCGTATGAAACCTTACGTGGATGCGGGCTTGTTCATGGATATCTCCGACCTTTGGGCAGAAGAAGATATGGCTGCACTGGCATCCACCAAAGGCGCAATGACGCTGGACGGCAAACAGTGGGGCGTACCGTACACCTACTATCAGTGGGGCGTCTATTATCGCAAAGACATCTACGAAGAGCTGGGCCTACAAGAGCCTTCCAACTTCGCGGAGATGAAATCGAATTGTCAGGCGATACTCGACAGTGGGCGCAAGTGCTACACGATCGGCACGAAGTTCCTGTGGACCGCTGGCGGCTGGTTTGATTACCTCAATATGCGCACCAACGGCTATGACTTCCACTCCGCCCTTCTGGCCGGTGAGAAACAGTGGGATAGCCCGGAGGTGCGCCAGACTTTCGCCAACTGGCGTGAGCTTTTGGACATGGGTGCGTTCATTGACAACCACACATCCTACAGCTGGCAGGAAAGCCTTCCGTTCATCGTCTCGGGCGACGCGGCTGCGATCCTGAAAGGCAACTTTGCCGTGCCACCGCTGCGCGAAGCAGGTCTTGATGACAGCAAGCTGGACTTCTACCAGTTCCCGACCATCACAGATGGTGTCGCTCTTGCTGAAGACGCTCCGACGGACACCTTCCATATCCCGTCAGGGGCATCGAACCCTGAAGCCGCGAAAGAGTTCTTGCGCTTCGTGGTCTCCGCGGACAACCAGACACTGATCAACGGTGGCGACGCTCTGGGTCAATTGCCGGTCAACGCGAATTCCTCGGTGGATGATGACAAGTTCCTCAAAGAGGGCTTTGAGATGCTGTCCTCCAACTCTCCGGGCGGTGTTGCACAATTCTTCGACCGTGATGCACCTGCGGAAATGGCGAAAGTCGGCATGGAGGGCCTGCAAGAGTTCATGGTTAAGCCAGACAATCTGGATAAAATCCTTGCCCGCCTCGATAAGGCGGCCGCGCGTATATACAAATAAAATAGCCGCCTCGGGCGCGGTATCTAGCCCCGCCCGAGGCCCAAAGCTTATCTGTAATCCTATAGGGATTTCAAATGCGCTTTGAATACCAGCGACAGAACAGGGAGGGACATCATGACAGCGCCCGCGCTACCGCAGTCCGAGATCAAGCGATCCTGGTACAAACGGAATGAAATCGCCGTCACGCCTTGGTTGTTCCTGATCCCCGGTGTTCTTTTTTTCATAGTCTACGTCATCGCGCCAATCTTCCAGTCAGTCGGAATTTCCTTCACGGAGTGGGATGGGTTGGGTGATCCGGTTAATGTAGGATTGGCAAACTACGCGGAGTTGTTTGATGACGACGCTTTCTACACCTCGCTCAGAAACAACCTGATTTGGCTTGTTCTGTATCTGCTTGCTATTCCGGCCGGGCTTCTGATCGCACTCCTGCTTAATCAGACCGTCTTTGGCATCCGTCTTTACAAGTCGCTCTTCTTCTTCCCATTCGTAATCAGCCAAGTTGTCGTGGGATTGGTGTTCACCTGGTTCTACGATCCGACGTTTGGTCTGTTCAACGTAGCCTTAAGCTGGATCGGATTGGGGCCCGTCAACGTACTGGGCGACGAAAACTATGTGACCTATGGCATCATCGCAGCTGGCCTCTGGCCGCAAACTGCATACTGCATGATCCTCTATCTGACGGGTCTCAATGCGGTGGATCCGGAACAAATCGAAGCGGGACGCCTGGACGGCGCGAAAGGTATGCGCATGCTATGGCATGTGGTGATCCCGCAGTTAAAGCCTGCCACATTCATCGCCTTCGTGGTGACGATCATTGGCGCGCTGCGTTCGTTCGATCTGATCTCTATCATGACCAATGGAGGACCCTTCGGAGAAAGCCGGGTACTGAGTTTCTACATGTTCGAAGTGGCGTTATCCGAATACGGCTTCCGGATGGGCTATGGCGCTGCGATTGCGGTCGTTCTTTTCCTGATCATGTTGTGCTTCATCGTCTACTTCCTGTGGTCGATGTATCAAGAAGAGCGGGGGCGCTAAGCCATGTTTCCAACACCCATTGAAAAGTCATCCGCCGGGGTTCAGGTCGCCTACAAGACCATGTTGCCAATTGCCCTGATCTTGTGGTTGCTGCCACTGATCTCGATTATGGTCTTCTCGATCAAACCAGACGCAGACTTCACCACTGGGAACTACTGGGGTGTGCCGTCTTCTTTTGAATTCTTCACCAATTACGGCAAGGTTTTCTTTGAATCAGATATGCCTCGGTATCTGCTGAATTCGCTCCTGATTACCATACCCACCGTAATTGGCTGTATGATCCTGAGTTCGATGACGGGCTTTGCCCTTGGCATCTACAAGTTCCGCTCGAACCTGTGGATTTTCTTCATGTTCATTGCGGGTAATTTCGTGCCGTTCCAAATCCTGATGGTTCCTGTGCGTGATCTGACGCTCGATATGGGCCTGTACAATACGATCCAAGGACTCGTCTTGTTCCACATCGCCTTCCAGACAGGCTTCTGCACGTTGTTCATGCGGAACTTTATACGTGCCCTGCCCTTCGAATTGGTCGAAGCTGCGCGCGTTGAGGGAATCTCGGAAATTCGCATCTTCTGGTACGTGATCATCCCGCTGATGAAACCCGCTTTGGCAGCGATGGCCGTGCTGATTTTCACCTTCATATGGAATGACTTCTTCTGGGCTGTCGTTCTGACACAAGGCGTCGAAAGCCAGCCGGTAACCGCGGGCATCACAAGCTTCAATGCGCAGTATCGCGCCGCTTATCATCTAATGAGCGCTGGCTCCATTGTCGCGGCCCTACCTCCCGTGGCCATGTTCTTTCTGATGCAGAAACACTTTATCGCGGGCTTGACCCTCGGTGCCGTCAAGTAAGAGACCGACATGATCGACGAAACCTTCCAGGCGTGGCGTCTGGACGATGTGCGGCAAAGTCTGGTGCTTGCGGCACGGCGAACGCGATTGCCGGAGGTGGTGTACTGGGGGCCGCCTCTGCCGCAAGACGAAGACCTGGGCACCCTGTATTGGGCGCATCTGCTGGATGTGACCGGCGGTATGCTGGATGAAAATCCGGACTTATCGATCCTGCCCGAAGCCTCCCGCACATTCCCCGGACAGCCGGGGCTGATCCTGAGATCTGGCGATGGTACACCACTTTTGCCGAAGTTTTGCTTTGAGGGCGCCGAAGAAGGTGAGGGACAACTCACTTTGCATTATGCGGATAGCGATGCTGGCCTCCACTATACGGCGCGGTTCCAGACGGATCCAGACACGCGCATTGTCACGGCCAAGGCTATTCTCGACAGCGAGGCCCCCGTGCATCTGCATTGGCTGTCCGCTCCCGTGATCCCTGCCCCACAGCTCAGCGATGAAATGATTGACTTTGCGGGGCGTTGGACCGGTGAATTCCAGATGAACCGCACGGCATGGTCGCCTGGCATGCGTTACCGTGAAAACCGCACGGGCCGCACGGGACACGAGCATTTCCCCGGCCTGATCGTTCCCTGCCGAGGAGCGACTAACACGCAAGGCCAAGCGTACGCGTTCCACTACGGCTGGTCAGGCGGGCACAAGATGATCGCCGAGGAGCTTCCGGATGGACGTCGTCAAATCCAATTTGGACATGCTGCGCGGATGGAGGTCGAAGCCGCCACGCATTTTGAAACGGCAACGCTCTACCTCACCTATTCGGATGACGGGCTGAACGGTTGCGCCGTGGCTTTTCAGAGGCATCTGCGAGACCGTATCATCACGCCAGCCAACACCCGCCCCCGCCCAGTGCACTACAACTGCTGGGAAGCCGTGTATTTCGATCACAAACTGCCTGTTTTAAAGGACATCGCGGAACGCGCCGCTGATCTCGGAGCAGAACGCTTTGTTTTAGACGATGGCTGGTTCGGGCAGCGAGACGACGACACCACGTCGCTAAGCGACTGGGAAGTTGATCCGCGGAAGTACCCCGAGGGGCTTGGTCCTCTGATTGACCATGTGCATGGGCTCGGCATGACTTTTGGCATCTGGTTCGAACCCGAGATGATCAATCCGGACAGTGACATCCACCGGGCGCATCCCGACTGGGCACTTGGCTCGGAAGATCAAACCCTGGGGCGCCAACAGAAAGCGCTTAACATGGCGCTGCCGGACGTCCGTGATTTCATATATGACCGGATGGCTGCGATCTTGACGAAATATCCGATTGACTACGTCAAATGGGACCACAACCGCGTTTTACCGGCTCCGGATGCCAACCAAACGCGTGGGTCCTACGCGCTGCTGGATAGACTGCGCGTTGACTTCCCGCAGGTCGAGATCGAGAATTGTGCCTCTGGCGGTGGACGCATCGACTTCGGGATCATGAAGCGCACGCAGAGGATTTGGCTGTCGGATTCGAACGACGCTTTGGAACGGTTGAAAATCCAGCACAATGCAGCACTTTTCCTGCCACTCTCGGTCACTGGGTCTCATGTGGGACCGCGCAAATGCCACACCTCTGGGCGCATGCTCGACATCTCCTTCCGCGCATGGGTTGCAGCCCAGCGCCATATGGGCTTCGAAATGGACCCCCGCGAATTGGACGAACATGAAGCTGCAGTTCTGCGTGAGGTCACAAGCTGGTGGAAACACAATCGCAACTGGCTGACGCAGGCCGACATCCTGCGGCTCGACAGTGCAGATGAAGCCATCCTGGCCGAACAACAACTCAGCCGTGATGGAACACGCTTCGTGGTCTTTGCTGGCAAAGCTCAAACCTCACGGCAGATCGCACCCCGACCGCTACGCTTGACGCGGCTTGATCCCAGCGCTCGCTATCGTGTGACGCTGCTCAACCGCGCAACCGCGCCATCATTGTCCCGCGGCAGCCCGATACTTAAAGAGCGTAAAATAGAAGTGTCAGGGACCTGGCTAATGAATCAGGGACTCACGCTACCTTGGAGTTTTCCAGAAACCATGTGGGTGCTGGAAGGAGAGCGACTTTGAAGAATAGTCTTGCTGAGTTCCCGAACATCAAGAGGAGGAGGACTGGTACTCTCCCAACTGGGTCGGCCCCGCACCAGCAGGGCGAACTGATCGTTCCCTCAACACTACCGTACAACCACGGCGCCAGCCCAAACCTGATTGACAAAATATGAGGCTCATATGACCCAAACTGCGACCTTCCACGATCTCGACGGCGCGTCGGTTTTCATTACAGGCGGCGGTTCAGGCATCGGCGCGTCCCTGACCGAAGGTTTTCTTGAACAAGGGGCTAAGGTCACTTTTATAGGTCGCTCGGATGCCTCGGAATTCGCGCAGCATATGGCCGAAAAGCATGGCAATGCGCCCCTTTTCATTCAAGGCGACATTACAGAGACCGCGACTCTTCAGGCGGCGATCGCTGCTGCAGAAGAGACGCATGGTCCCGTCACCACCCTTGTCAACAATGCTGCCAACGACAAAAGGCATAGCACAGCAGAGGTCGATGACGACTTTTTCGATTGGATGATGGCGATCAACCTCAAAGCCTATTTCTTTGCTTGTCAGGCCGTTGTTCCGCAGATGCAAAAGGCGGGCTTTGGATCGATCATCAACTTTTCATCCATTAGCTACATGATGGGCAACGCAGGATACCCGCTCTACACCGCAGCCAATTCCGGGATCAATGGGATGACGCGCAGCTTGGCCCGTGAATTCGGACCAGATAAGATTCGCGTCAACGCGCTGGCTCCAGGTTGGGTTTTGACGCAGAAACAGAAGGATATGTGGGTGACCGAAGAAGGTCTTCAAGCGCATCTTGACCGGCAATGTCTAAAGGATACTCTCGACCCTGACGATATGATCCATGGGGTCCTTTTCCTCGCCTCGAACACCTCCAAGATGATGACTGGGCAAGCGCTGGTCATTGATGGCGGTGTGGTCGTAACGGGTTGATGTCCGGCGCAGCTACATATTGCGACTGGATCGCCGTGGATTGGGGCACATCAAACTTGCGTGTCTGGGCGATGTTGCGTGATGGTACGGTGATTGCGGAGGCACAATCTGATCAGGGCATGGGCAGCCTGACTAGTGCGGAGTTTGAACCTGCTCTTCTGTCACTGATCGAACCCTGGCTTTCCGACGTGCAAATGCCTGTCCTAGCCTGTGGTATGGTCGGGTCGCGACAAGGCTGGCACGAGGCGCGCTATGTACGCGTGCCCTGTGCACCCTCTAACCAGACCGTGGTGGTGCCAACAGAAGACCCCCGCTTGCTGGTGCACATTCTTCCCGGCCTCAAACAAGACATACCACCTGATGTTATGCGTGGAGAAGAGACTCAGATCGCGGGCTTTTTGGCCAAGCGCGCGGAATTTGACGGGGTACTTTGCCTTCCCGGGACCCACTCCAAGTGGGTGCGTATCAGCGCGGGGGAGGTTGTCAGCTTTCAGACCTTTATGACCGGCGAAATCTTCGCACTGTTGAGCAAAGCCTCCGTGCTTCGTCATTCAGTTGGGGCTTCCGGAGGTCAGGGCTTCGAAGATGCGGTAACCGATGCGTTGTCCCGGCCTGAAGCCTTGGGAGCGAAGTTGTTTCAACTGCGCGCTGCGGACCTGCTAACCGGGCTATCCGCAGAAGAAGCCCACGCGCGTCTTTCCGGACTATTGATAGGTGTCGAGCTTGCCGCCGCGAAACCATACTGGTTGGGTCAGCAGATTGCTTTGTTGGGGGCGCCAACTCTGACGCGCAACTACGCTAGAGCTCTTGCGACACAAGGCGCTCCTTTAGAAGAGGTCGATGGAAATGAAAGTGCATTGCGCGGTCTAACCGCAGCATATCTGGAGCTTGATTTATGAAGCAGCGCAACTTGATCGCTATCCTGAGGGGTGTAACTCCAGACGAAGCGCCCTCAATCGGCGCCGCTTTGGTTGATGCTGGGATTAATGTGATTGAAGTTCCATTGAACTCACCTGACCCGTTGGCCAGCATTTCATCGCTCGCCGGACAGTTTGGAACGCAGGCGACCATCGGGGCCGGGACCGTACTGAGCGCCGCCGATGTTCGCGCCGTTGCGGAGGCTGGCGGTAAGCTGATCGTTTCCCCCAACGCGGACCCGGATGTTGTTTCCGAAACCTGCCGTCTGGGCCTCGAAAGCTGGCCTGGTGTTTTGACCCCGACCGAATGTTTTGCCGCTTTGAAGGCGGGTGCGACTGGCCTCAAGGTTTTTCCCGGATTTCAGATGGGACTCGAGGGCCTTAAGGCGGTTCGGGCAGTGCTTCCGACAGAGACAAGAGTTTATATGGTTGGCGGTGTTGGACCGGATGACTTTGGCGCGTGGCGGCAAGCAGGGGCTGATGGGTTTGGCATCGGTTCTGCCCTCTACAAGCCCGGTCGGAGTGCTTTAGACGTCGGCGAGATCGCAAAAGAGATGGTTTCAGCCTACGACGCGGCATTTGCATGAACCCAGAGCAGCATCCTCCGAAATCGTTTGGGATAAAATACTTTCGCCGCTCCGAAGGCTACCGGGTGATTTCATGAAACGAACACTGGGCGTTTGTTACTACCCTGAACACTGGGAAGAAGCGGACTGGGCCACCGACGCCGCTCGCATGGTGGAGGCTGGCTTGAGCTGGGTGCGCATCGGCGAGTTCGCTTGGTCACGGCTAGAACCAAGAGCAGGAGATCTGCAATTCGATTGGCTTGATCGGGCGATTGAGGTTCTGGGCTCGGCGGGGCTGAAGGTAATCCTTGGCACGCCCACAGCAACGCCACCCCGCTGGATGTTAAAAAAGCACCCCGACATGTTGGCATTGGACGAGCAGCGTCGAACAAGAGGCTTCGGTTCGCGCCGACATTACTGCTTTTCGCACCAGGGCTACCGATCCGAAAGTCGACGCGTCACCGAGCTTTTTGCCGAACGTTATGGCGCGAACCCTCATGTCGCTGCATGGCAGACCGACAATGAATATGGATGCCACGATACGACCCTGAGTTATTCGGATGCAGCCTTGAAAGGCTTTCGCGACTGGTTGGCGCAAACCTACCAGTCAATCGATGCGCTGAACCGTGCCTGGGCCAATGTGTTTTGGTCAATGGAATATTCCAACTTTGACGAAATCGACCTTCCCGTTCTGACGGTAACCGATCCCAACCCCGCTCATCTCATGGATTTCCGCAGATATAGTTCAGCTCAGGTAGTTGCGTTCAACGCGGATCAAGCGCGCATCTTGCGCAGCCATAGCGATGCACCAGTGATCCACAATTTTATGGGTCGCGTCACCGAGTTTGATCATTTCGAGATTGGCGAAGATCTCGATATTGCGTCATGGGACAGTTACCCGTTGGGTTTTCTCGAAGATCGGATGGAAGATGATGCTGCACACAAGGCAGCCTATGCGCAGCAGGGGGATCCTGACTTTCAAGCGTTTCACCACGACCTCTACCGCGCGGTCGGCCATGGGCGTTGGTGGATTATGGAACAACAGCCCGGACCCGTTAACTGGGCGCCGGTCAACCCTGCACCTCTTCCAGGAATGTCTCGGCTTTGGGCCTGGGAGGCTTTTGCACATGGAGCCGAAACCGTTTGCTTTTTTCGCTGGCGGCAAGCGCCATTTGCGCAAGAACAGATGCATGCGGGGCTTCTAAGAACCGATAGCGCCGATGCACCAGCGCTGCGCGAAGTTAGGCAGGTGGCGGAAGAACTCAGCCACGCTAAGGAACAGGCGTCTACGGACTCAAGCGTGGCCTTGATATTTGACTACCCGTCCAATTGGGCCTGGGATGTTCAGCCTCAAGGCAAAGGGTTCAGCTATTTCCGCTTGGTTTTCGAAGTCTATCGCGGTCTTAGAAAACTTGGTCTCGATGTGGATGTGGTCTCTTCAAACAGCGATGTGTCTGACTACGCTCTGATCCTTGCACCCGGGCAGTTCTCGGCCAGCGACAGTCAGATTGATGCGATGATCGAAAGTGGAGCGGTTTGTCTGTTTGGGCCGCGGTTCAATTCAAAAACACCCGAATTCAGTATTCCCGATCCTTTGCCGCCCAACATTAAGGGGCTACCGTGCAAAGTGACCCATGTAGAAAGTTTTCGCGCTGACATGCCTCGCCCTGTAAAAGGTGGTGGATCGGTGACGCACTGGATGGAGCATGTCGAGACATCAGCCTCAGTCAGTTTTGAACTAGACGATGGGACACCCTTGCTGGTGAGTAAAGGACGTAGTCACTACTTGACCGGTTGGTTGGACGAACTGGCGCTTGCCCGCGTACTAAAAGACTTGTGTGCCCGAGCGGATGTGTCCGTGGTCGACATGCCAGAGGGCGTGCGGCAGCGACACTTGGGCGATCTAAAGTTTGTTTTCAATTACAGCCGGGACGCGCGAGAGTTTGATGGACAGAACATTCCGCCCGCAGGCGTTCACTGGTCCAAAATATAGGGCCGCCTTGCAAACAAGAGGATCCATATTAGAACTTGGCGATGACGTTGATGAACGCTCCGCGATCATCAAAAGTCAGATCGGTCAGATCATCGGAGAACTTACCGAAGTTGTATCCAACGCCGAGTTTGTAATTGTTTCCCACGTGCCTGTACGCAGCACCTAACAGCCCATATTCGGTCGTGCCCGCTTGCTCTGCTCTCAAGATACGCCCCTCGACCAGAATGTCCCATTTATGGGTGACGTGATAACGCGCATTCGCGACGATCAACCAGGCATCGTTTTCTGCAAATGGTGTCGTGGCATTTGGCGCACTCTCTGAGAACCGAGCGCCGATCTTACCGCCGAGAGTCCAGAACCTGTTGTAATCGTACGACGCGTCGAGCGACAGAACGTGGCTTTTCTGACGTGGTCCAGGTTCACTGGAGCCGTCTATCTCCTGTCCGTAGAGGTCGTGCAGATAAGTGTATTTCGCCAACACGTTCAGGCGGTCGTTGTTAATCGGGCGATAGGCATAGCCAAGGGACAGCTCTGCATAGCGGCCATCGGGTATGGATGAACCATCAGTATCCGAATAACTGCCGTCAAATGAGAAGAGCAGTCGCTGTTCTTCGTCGATTTTGTAACGGATAGTCGACGCAATCGCGATCGTGTCCGCATCGCGAGGCGAGCCACTGATAAAACCACGATCCCTGCGGAACTCAAAGCGCGCCCGTGCAGAGGTTTGTTCGGTCTGGTAGCTCATACCAACAGACAGCGCCTTGCGATCAAAATCACCCGCAGGGTCATCAATCTGACCCATTTCGATGGATGCGGAATAGCTCAACACATCCGTCGGGGCGTAATCGACGCCATAGGTCGAAGTAAGCGAACGATGGACGCCAAATAGGTCATATGTGTTCTCTGCGTAAACATCGACACTGTTGGACAGCTTTCGTTTCCCGCCCGCTACGAATTGACCGCGGTCGCGGCCCGCCAGCGTGACACCGTTGAATTCGCGCCCAGGATCAAGCGTATAGCCGAAATAGGCAGAACTGTTTTCGTCGTTCTCGTAGCTCAACAGCGCAAGTGCGCCGACCCCTTGCGTCCCGTCGGAGATTTCGCCCTCGAAGCGCCAATTCGGGGCAAACTCGTAGTTGATACCCGCTCCGACACGGTTGTTCTTTGTCAAGCCACCGGATTGCGCAATGGTTCCTTGCGCAAAGACATACCATTCCAGCTTTTCGCTTTCGGTGATGGTCAGTTTCACCGCAACATCCGTACGTGACCCGGTATCGCTTGCGTCGCCGGGCTCCGCTTTATCGACATGTTCGATGCCGAAGTCCCAGAGATAGCGCTGCGACTGCCGCCAGCTCAGCTCAATGCCACCCTCGCGGGATTTCTTCCCGGCATCGTCTTTGAAGTCATCATAGTAGATTTTCCAACTCAGATCAGCGCGTGGTTCGTATTCAACGGCAAAACCAAAAAGCTCTTCGTCATTGTTGGTTTGATAATCCAGCGTTGAGAAACCTGCGTCGCGACGCTCAGCATAGAAGCTTGCACGACCGTTGAGATCAGGGTTGATATCAGCGAATTCGACTTGACCACGTGCAAGATACGCCTCGCCTGTACCGCCAGCGGTGGCAGTGTTCGTGACGACCAAACCACCGTCGGAGGAGAACGATGCTCCGAAACCCGGCCCCTCCGTACGGGCAAACTCCAACTCGAAGAAGGTGTTGTCCGTGATCTCGTACCGCAGATCGGCACCATAGGCAGTCTGATCTGCCAAGCCTGTCTGCTCCACCATGCCAGTGAAGCCCAGACGAAGACTGTCTGTGGCCCAGATCTGAACACGCCCACCATATGCATATCCATCGATTGTCCCGGCGGTCGGCGTAAATTCATAGTTAACCGTGAGCGCGACGGTATTGTCGCCGAGCGGGTCCGTCACCACGGTGCCGCCACCGACAGAGCCAGTCAGAGGGCCGGTCAGTGTGACGACGCCTTGCAAATAGTTGATGTCGTAGTCCCGACCGTACACCAAGGTGCGTCGATCGATGATCCTATTTGTCGTGGGATCACGCACCTCAACGGTGATGGTTTCCGAACCAATGGAGATATCCTGGCGCTGGAGGAAATAAACCGAACCACCAGTGCCGCGGAATACATCGCGGCCTGGCAAGTTGTCTGGCTGCGCGGCATAGACATCGACTTCAACTTTGGGCTCGCCCTTGGCCGTTTGACCTTGGCTGGCATAGTGCCCTTGCGCCCCGTAGAGGGTGCGTTCGTTGCGCAAGTAGTTCGAGCCACTTACGCGGCCCTTGTAATTCCCCCAAAGCGCGAAATTTCCATCTTTTTCAGCCTTAAGATAGAATTTTCCTGACGTTGGCGCATCTTCAACGATTGTCGAGTCATCACCGTAAACCGGATAAGCTTTGTCGCTATCGAGCCGCAGCAGCAAATGTCTTGGATCTTTCTTATCAAGATTACGGAAAATCTCGCTGAGATCGTCCTCACCTGTGTCAGCGCTCGCTGTGATTTCCCAACCAGAACGGGTTTTCCCTTTAGTATAGAATGCGAGCCGTCCACGATCATAAGTGCTGTCTACCGGACCGCCAGCCGAGTCCTTACCGGCATCTTCTCGATAGCCAAATGTCAGGTCGATTGTTGCCACCGTGAACCATTCAGAACTCGGTATCGTTACGCCACGCTGCAAATAGACGTTTTCGCCAGCGCCCGTGATTTGCACGTCAACGTCTTGGTCTCCGGGCGGCAAAATGCGCTGCACGACGAAGCTGCCATCTGGTGCTGGTACGATCCGCTCACCCAGTGTGTTTACGGTCGCGCCTTGCGCCACACCGGTCCCGTAAACGGTGACTGCGCCGCCCGAAACCGGGATGCGACGGATGGCAGTGCGGTCTGAACCTTCCTCGGCTTCCGGAATAAAGCCACGATCATCGCGGCTGTCCATCATCAGCGGTTCGGTTTCATCATAGCGTCCGCTGGAATCGTAGACGCGGTGTACCACGCCAAGTGTTTCGCCTTCAGGCAGAACCAGCGTCACGTCACCATTTGGAGGTACTGCGATCGTTTGCAAGATGCGTGGGCCCGACCTGTTGCCGTAGTCAATCACGCGAATTTCGCCGCGCGAGAGGAAAGCCGGGTAGTTCGTGCGCGATCGCAGAGTAATTCGATCACCTGATTCATAGACACGGGGCTCGCCAACCGCTTCGACATCAAGCCGAGGGTCTGCACCGAGACCATCGAACTTGACCTGCACATCTGCGTTGGAGAGCGCAATATCAGTTCTTCGCGTCAGGTCTTCTACTCGCTTGTCGCCAACAACAGGTTGCCCGTCAATCGAGATCAGAAACCCATCCCCGCCGACAGTCACATTGCCGCGGTCCAACTCGTTGTTCTCTCCCGATGGGACAACCACAACTTCATCGGTATTGCGCAGCTCACAATCCGCAGGCACCGCATCGCCAGTAAATGAGCACTCATCGTTCGGCGCCCTCAGATCCGAGGTTTGCGCCTGAGCCGTCCAAGCAAAGGACAGCGCCAGAACAGAGGTTAGAAGAGCGGATTTTGGAAGTCTTTTCATCATAATACCCTCCTCCCTCACTGCACACGCTTAATGGTGCGTTCGACGTTTAGTTTATAGCGCCCTGCGCCGCGCCAGCGATCACGTATCAAAGCTTCAACGGCCTTCAACCGCGCCGTAGCGAGCTTGCGATCTTCGTCACGCAGAATGTAGCTGATACGCAGAACCGATGGTGTGGTGCGAATACGATCCAGCAAGCCCTCAACACCACGTTCCAAAGCCTCTGTGGGCTCGTTCGAATTTGCGACGAAAGCTGCTGCTGTCAGGTCGACATCGACCACATTCGACAACGCAGCCCCAAAATTCAGCTTGGCGAATTTACCGGCGGTCACACGGATGACACGTGGATTCTCGGTGGTAACGCGATAGCCCGTCGGCAAGGTTCTTGTGTCCAGTTTCAGCGTGAAGTTTGAGCCGATATTCTCGGGCAGTTCCGCACACGGAACGTGATAGCGACCGTACTCGTCAGTCGTGATCAGATTACCGCGCAGTGTCGCAAGCCTGACACCCGGCAGGCCCGGTTCGCCTTCGTCTTGATAGCCATTTTGATTTTTGTCATCGAACACCTTGCCGATGATATCCGCGCAATCGAACACGTGTTCAGGTTCGATGCGAACCACGGCTGTAGCGACGTTCGACAGCACATTGCCTGCCGCATCAGTCATGAAGGCTCGGTTGGTCAACTCGCCGTAGCTGCCATTCGCAACGACGCGTGCTGCCAAGGTAACGCGGACTGTCTGGGTTTGGGCGATGTTTGCGATCGGCCATTCCAGCCGCAAACCACTGACTACCGGCTCGGTTGCGACGCCATCAACAGCACCGGACCCCGGTGTGTAGAGCATGCCCGGTGGCAGGATGTCGACCAAATTAACATTTGTCAGCGCGTTTGAGGTGTTGTTAGCGAACTCGAGTGTGAAGTTCACTGTCTCACCAAACACGGCGCTGTCCCGGTCAGATGTTTTCGTGGCCGAGATATCGGGAATGCCCTGACAATTCTGCAAAGGCAGGTTGTTGTTGATAACAAACGGATCACCTGCCTCAAACTCGAAGCTCAGGAAGAAGGGATTGGCCCCCGCCGTGGAATCCGCCAGGCGACCGGTATTTCCGAATTCCGATGAGCCGATTGAGGCAATTGGCCCGGGCAATCGTGTGCTGACATCCAGAGTTCCAGAACTCAGACGTGTTGTGCTGGGCGAGCCAAGCGATGGATAGGTCGGCGTCAAAGTGTAGGTCCCCGGACGCGACACGAAGAAGACAAACTGACCATCGACAGAGCCGTCTTGTACGATAGTGATATTGTTTGACGTCCCAACACCTGTTTGCGTTCCAGCAGATCCGCTGACAGAGATTGTCCCACCCGGGAGAATACGGCCGTCATCCTCGCAATAGAAATAGCCGGTCGGATCGAAGTCTTCGCGGTCACAGATGCCATCGCCATCGCGGTCATCGCCGGGGCCGCATCCTTCAAGACCATCTGGCAGTCCATCACCATCCGTGTCGGTAACCGCAACAACTGCCGTTCCTTGAACGGGCGTTGTCAGTTGGGTGGACGTCACATTGGCTACATTTGTGCCAGTCGCTCCCCCATTTTCGACGCTGTAGACGAGATCAATCTCGATAGTACCAATCTGACCTGGCGCAAGTGACGGGTTGCCCGTCAACAACGTCGCATTTGCAGCGCCGTCATAACCCGTATTGGCACCGCCGCCCGTAAAGCCTGCCACACGAACATCAAGCGCAAATGGCGGGTCAGTCAGAATATCAGCAGTTCCCGCAAAGGAGGCAAGGCTGTCGGTGACCTGATATCCGTCTTGCGTGATGTTCCCGGTATTTGTCACTGTCAGCGTAAACGTGGTCTGGAAGACCTGTGGGAACAACGGCACAGGATCTGACGCGGTTTTCATCAACGTGTTCGCTGGTGCTGCTGTTATTGGCCCAAGTGTCGGATCATCAGTTGTATTACCATCGCCGTCATCACCATCGTCGGACACATCTGAAACCACGCCACCAAGCGGCGAGGTGCCGGTCACAGTTGCAGAGTTCCGAATTCCACCGGCGTCAATATCCTCCTGCACGAGCGTGTAGGTAACGAGATACGTCGCTGTTTCAGTAACCAAAATATCACCTTCAACAGATCCAAGGGATCCATTTTGGAAGGTCACCGCATCGACACTTAAAGGCGTGCCATCAATCCGTTCCAGAGTGTCAGATACTGTGATGTTATCGAGGCTCACGTTACCCGTGTTGCGTGCTGCAATCGTGAATTCAACAACATCACCGGCTACGCTACCCGATGTCGTAAAGGTCTTGACCACATCCAAGCCTGGCGTGGGCGAAATCACCAACTCGGTCACGTCATCATCTGGATTACCGTCAAACGGATCGTCATCACTGGAGACATCCGTTACCGGATCACCTGAGGGATCCTCTCCGGTCACAGTTGCAGAGTTATTCAGGCCACCTGCATCCACATCGTCTTGTGTAAGCGTGTAGGAAACCCGCCATTGGATCGCCGCCCCTGCATTGAGATCAGTTGTTCCAGAAAGGTTCACTGGTGTAGGCGCGGGCGTAATCAAGGCGTTATCAGCGCGACGCAACTCGTCAGTAATCGTGACATTCGTGATGTCGACGTTGCCAGTATTGGTCGCCACGATCAGGAAGGTTACCACGTCTCCCGCCGCAGAGCCTGATGTCTCTACAGTTTTGACTGTTGTGATTTCGGGAGCAGACGTAATTTCGAAGATGGTCGGGTCATCAGCCGTATTGCCGTCACCATCATCGCCATCGTCGGATACGTCGGACGTCGTGCCGCCGCCGGCTCCGGTTGCGGTCACGGAGACGGTGTTCTGCAAACCGCCAGAGTTGATATCGCTTTGCGTGATCGTGTGTTGCGCCTGATAAATCCACGTTTCGGTCACATCAAGCAGGTTGTCGCCATCGGTATCACCAGAAACCAGTGCGAAAGGCGCGTCCAGCGCAGACGGGAAGCCGTCCAGCCGCGTCATGGTGTCGGTAACGCCCGTCACAGTCAGAGAAACGTTGCCTGTATTCACGAGCTGAAGCTGATAGACCACGGGATCGCCCAAGGCATCCGATGTGGAAATGGCAACTTTCGTTGCCTCAATTCCAGGCACGCGGGTCGGGCCAGGTGTGGTCAGCGTATCAGTGCCTGTCACTGAATTACCAAACGGGTCGGTCGCAGCGACGTTTACGGTATTCACCAGTTCACCCGCATCTATCATGTCCTGCGTCACAGTCAGCATGAACGAACATGTGAAGTCGTCCACCGCTCCCGGTGCCAGTGTGGAGATGGTGCAGGGGGCCGCCGGATCGAGAGCGTCATTGACGTTAATGTTGCTCAACGTCGTATTGCCGGTGTTTTCAACTCTGAAGCTGTAGGTCAGGTCTGTTCCGACAGGACCAAGGGTTGTTGGGTTGACGCTCTTCAGCACGGTCAACGAGGGTGCCGAGGCTGGAACGCCCGTCGTCACGTTAGCCGTGACAGGTGTTACTGGCGTGCCTTGCGGCGTCAGGCCAGTGACGGTCGCTGTGTTTTGCAGTATTCCAGCGTCAATATTATCCTGTGTAACAGTGTATGTTTCCGTGCAGTTCAGAGTAGCACCAATTGCCAGTGTAGGCGCTTGACAGACCAGTGCCGGGAGAAGCGGATCGCTGATCTCGACCGTGTTGAGGGTCTGGTTACCGGTGTTTGTCGCAATGAGCGTGTAGGTCACAATAGATCCAACTGGACCTGCGGGGTTTGGCGCAGAAGATTTGCTCAAAGTAAGACCAGGTGTCAGGTCTGCCGTCACGGTTGCAGTCTGAGGTGCAGATACAACTGGTGTCGAAGACGGACCAAATGTGGTCGTCGCAAACGCCTCGTTGACCACCTCGCCAGCATCAAGGTCATCCTGAGTAACCGTGTAATTTGCTGTGCAAGTAAAGGTCTCGCCCGGGGTCAGGTCGGGATTGGTAGCCGGGACCGGCACAAAGCAATCAAAGGTACCAATCCTGTCATCGACCACCTGCACTACCGAAGCGAAGCTGCGGGTGCCATCATTCTCAATGACAAACGTATAATTAATGATATCGCCAGGTGCTGCAAAAGTGGAGCTGGGAGCAGGTGTTTTGGTGATGCTCAGTGACGGTACGCCCGTTTCCGGAATCGTCTCCGAGACGGTTGGACTGCTCGTAGTCCCGCTCACAGAGGACGCGAGGTTGGTCACTTCGCCAAGATCGACGTCATCGGATATGATCGTGTAGCTGCCGGTACAATTCAATGTACCTGTGGGAAGCAATCCGCCTGCTGGCAATGCATCACAGGTTACGCTTGGAATCCGGTTATCCGTGATTGTGATGGGATCCGTCAGCGTTGTGTTGCCGCTGTTGGTCACGACATAAGTGTAGTCGATAACAGCGCCGACGACAAAATCGCCGCTCGCAACTGTACCAGCAGATTTATCCACCGTCATCGCCGGGGTCTGGACGGCAGGCACCGTTATAGAATCATTGGGGCTGGTGGTTGTTCCATCGGTAGCGGACGCCACATTGGTCAGACTGCCCGCATCAAGATCAGGCTGCGTCACGGTATAACTGCCGGTGCAAAGAAGCGATGCGCCTGGTGCTATCGGCCCTGGCGCACACGTAATGGTGCCGCCTGCGTCGGTAATTAGCGGATCAGTGATGCTGAATGGCCCGGCAAGCGTGACGTTGCCTGTATTTGCAACCTCGAACTCGAAGTTGATCGCCTGACCAAGCGTGTTGTAGCTGCTTGGGTCACCTGCGGCCAAACGCTTGTCAACGCTCAAGCCCGGAGCCGCCGGGACGAGCAGTTCAGTGGGATCATCCTGTGTATTGCCATCGCCATCATTGCCGTCATCCGTGATATCGGACACAGGCGTTCCGACGGGCGGCGCACCTGTTACGGTTGCGGTATTGGAAATGCCGCCTGCATCAATATCGGCCTGTACCAATGTGTAGGACGCGCTATAGGTCGCAGTTTCGCCAGGCACCAGAACACCAGACGTCGAGCCTTGCGATGAAGATACGAAGCTTGGTCCAGATCCCAGGGTTAAGGGTGTGCCACCGATCCGGGTCAGGGTGTCGTTCACCCCCACACCGGTCAGCGTTACGTTGCCGTTGTTTGTTGCAGTGATCCGGAAGACGATGGTTTGGCCAACAACCGCGGTACCGGACGTTATCGTTTTCTCACCGATGATCGATGGGGTTGGAGCAATCGCAAACGGTGTCGGGCTGTCGTCGCCGCCGGGTTGTCCGTTCCCTGACAGATCCTCTGTCGGCGTGCCGTCTGGCGCATTTGCCTGCGCAAGAACGGAGTTGGATATCCCGCCAGCATCCACATCAGCCTGCGTCAGTGTATAGGATACGGTGTAGGTCCAGATTTCACCGACTTCCATCTGACCGGCGACCCCCGCATCTCCGCCGGTAAATGCCGGAGTGGGTGCAGGCGTGATCAAAGTGCCGTCTGTTCGGCGCAGTGTATCGGTCAGAACCGGCGCGGTCAGAGTGACGTTGCCATCATTTTCGACGGAAATGTCGAAGCTGACAGTGCTGCCCGCAACCGTGCCCGTTGAGCCGGATACAGATTTCAGCGCTGTCAAAGAAGGTGCCGGAGCCACCGGAGGAACCGTGACGGTCGTCGTGCTGGTTGGCGGTGTTGTTCCGGTTGGCGGTGTCGCTGTAACGGTCGCAGTATTGGACAACACTGTGCCAGTGTCCACGTCCTGCTGGGTCACGGTATAGCTAGAGGTGAAGCTGACAATATCGCCAGGAGCCAGAGTGTCCCAAACTCCGTTGGCACCACCATCACTTGAATCGTTCGCCACTCCGTTGTCAGCGACCAGAGCGTCGCCTGCAATGGTAAGGGCGGCAGTGCCGGACGCGCTTGTGTGGTCGTCGCCAACCGTGACGGCCGTCAGGGTCACATTGCCAGTGTTTTCGACTTGATAGGTGTAAGCGATCACGTCACCGACCGCAGCATTTGTTGAGGGAACCGCCGATTTGGTGATGTTGACGCCGGGCGTTCTGTTGGAATTCACAGTCGCCGTAGCGGTTGCCGGGGTCGTAACTTCGGTTGATGTCGCCGAGGCGTTGTTCGTAACAAAGCCTGCATCAACGTCAGCCTGGGTAACCGGATAATCCGCCGTACATGTGACGAACTCCACTGGTGCAAGACCACCGGGCGGGATTGTTCCGCAATTAAAAGTTCCAATCTTGTCGTCGTTAATCACCGGCTGTGCGAAAAGGGTGACATTCCCCGCATTCGCAACGGTGAACGTATAGCTCACGATATCACCAACTGCGGCGAAATCAGCGGTCGTGGCGACCTTGCTCAGTGCAAAACCCGGGTCGGAAGCCGGCCCGAATGCTGTAACTGTTCCACTGCCTGTTGCGTTGGGTCCTCCAGAGCGAGGGCTACCAGTGGCGTTGGCTGTGTTGTCGAAGCTGCCCGCATCAATCTCGGCCTGCGTGATTGGCCCGAAGGTGAACGTACAGCTTGTATCGGATTGGCCGGGGGCAAGACTTGCTATGTTGCACGTACCACCAGTCAGCGGATCGTCCACGACAATATTGTCGAGTGTCACGTTACCGTCGTTCTGAACCTCGACAACAAAATCAACGCTTTGACCCAGCGCCGTATAAACGGGATCCGTCGGACTTGCAGGTACCGGATCAATTCGCTTGGTCACAGCAAGAGATGCGTTAGCACCAACCACAGGATGCGTGTTTGTCCCAGTGGTGCTTACCGACCCACCTTGAGGATTGTTCCCGGTTGCGGTTGCTATGTTGTCGACGCCGTTGTTGTCTACATCGGCTTGCGTGACGATATAGCTGCCAGTGCAGGTCAGAGCTTCAGTCGGCCCCAACACAACGGGGGTAGGCGCAGGCACCGGGCCACCGCCGTTATCTACGGTGCAAGTCAGCGTCCCAACTTTTGGATCGCTGACCATCACATCGGAAATGGTCTGGTTCCCGGTATTTGTTGTCAGAATCTGATAGGTCAGCGTGTCGCTAACAGCCGCAGGGTTCGGTCCCGAGGTCACCGACTTTGCAACGGTCAAAGCGGGCGAAGTGGTGGCTGTAGACGTCGCTGTGTCAGGCGGCGAATTCACGGTCGTGCGAAGGGATGGGTTGCCTGGCGCAAAAATCGTGGTGGCAAAGGCCTCATTCACGAACTGGCCGCGATCAAGATCGGCTTGTTGAATAGTGTAGCTCGCGGTGCAAGTGACCGGGCTCGCACCATTATTAATTGAGTTTAGTGGTCCGCCATCGGTAGCAGGATCATAACAAGTAAAGGTCCCGATATCGGGATCAACAATCTCGATAATCGCTGAGAACGGTGCTCCCGGGGCAGGCGTATCGTTCGCCACTGTAAACAGATATTCGACAACATCCCCAACCGCCGTGAAGTTGGCTCCGCTTGTAACTTCCTTGTTCAGCGAAAGGGATGGATTGGCACTCGTCGGTACCGTCTCCGACACAGTCGGCGATGTCGTTGTGCCATCAGACACGCTTGCCAGGTTGGTGACCGCACCGAGATCTGCATCTCCGGCGGTGACGGTGTATGAGCCGGTACACACGACCTCTGCGGTGGCGTTAGTGCGACGCGGTTCCAACGTGCCAGAATTTGGCGCACAGCTCACAGAACTGATCTTGTCATCCGTCACGGTCACTGGAAGGTTGATCGTCGTGTTACCTTCATTGGTAACTACGTAGCGGTAGTTGATGGACTGCCCGACAGCGAATGAGCCGCTAACAAACTCTTTAACCATTGCGAGTTCTGGCTGTTGATTAGCGAAGACTGTGGCTGTTGCTGGCGTGCCGGTACTGGTGGGACCAGCCGTTGCCGAGGCCAAGTTTGTCACGCTGCCTGCGTCTATGTCGGCCTGCTCAGCGACCCAAACCAACTGACAGGTCGCATCGGCGCCGGGCGCAAGTGGAACAGGCAGACAGTTTGCAGTTCCGGTGATCTGGTCATCGGTAACTGTGATCGGGTCAGTGATCGTGGTGTTGCCAGTGTTTGTCACCGTGTAAGCGAATGTAATCGTGTCCCCGACATCGGAGTAAGTCGTGGCCGAGCCGCTTGCGACAGCCTTGGCGATCTCGATCGAAGGTGTCTGGGTCGCATTGACCGTGACACTATCGGGCGGCGAGGTCACCGTAACACTGCTCGGATCGCCCGGGTTTTGCGGAATAACGGGCTGGTTAAGGGTGCCCGTCGCGGTGTTAGTAATAGCTCCGTTGTCCAAGTCTTCCTGAGTAACGGTATACGACGCAGTGCAGGTCAACGTTCCACCAACCGGCAAGCCACCCGAAGGCAGCGCAGGACAATTGACAGCGACGGGGGCGTTTGGCGTACGCGAAGTTACGCTGTCGTCCACCGAGATAGGTGCGGTCAGAGTGATATTACCATTGTTGGTGATCAGGTAGCTATAGTCGATCACCTGACCGATGGCGCTGAAATCGCCGGCAAAGCTCTCAGACTTCGCGAGCGAAATAGAAGGTGACTGCGACGGACCCGTGACGGTCTCGTCATCCGTGTCATCCACGGCAGTCCCATTGACCAGACTTTCGCCAACGATTGTCGCCGTATTGGTGTAGCTTCCGGCGTCAACATCAGCTTGATCGAACGTCTTGGTGAACTGTAGCTGACTGGTATCTGCACACGTGGTGGCCGTCGCTCCCGGCAACAAGTCGGCCAATGCGCAAGTTCGCGTGACCGTCCCGTCTGGTTCGCGGTCGGTCAGCACCAGATTCGTCAACGTGACGTTGCCGGTGTTCGTAACAGAGAACGTAAAGAGTTCGGTATCTGTCGCCGATGTATATGTGCCATCGGCAGACGTCTTCGTTACAGACACGGATGCATTCTCGGCGGGGCCTGTTGCGGTCGCAGATGCGCTCTCGTTGATTGCGGTGCTATCCGCACCAGTGCCGGTCACATCCGCAGTATTGCCAACAGATCCATTGTCCACGTCGGTTTGATTGACCGTGTATGTAACAACGCAGGAGTTATCGATTTGACCCGGTTCGAGCGTGCCCAAATTGCATGTCGCTGGCGGCGAGAAGATACTGGCGTCGGTCACGGTGACGCCGTTCACTCGAACATTGCCCGTATTTTCAACGGTGATCCTGAAATCGACAGTATCGCCATCGACCGTGTAACCACCCAAAGCCGTCTTCGTGACCGAAAGCTGAGCATCACGTGCAGGCCCCGGCACTGAGACCGAGCTGGTGACCGGTCCAAAATCCGGGTTCACAGCAGAGGCGGTATTTCCGATTGAACCCGCATCGATGTCGTCCTGCGTAACCGTGTAGTTGAACCGGCACAGATCATTGTTCGCACCGGGTGCAAGCGATGCGATGGAACAGCTGAACGTTGGGTCCAGGACATCGGTGATGTCGATGTTGCTCAGCGTTTTAGTGCCAGTATTCACCACATCAATCGTGTAGGTGATCACGTCTCCAACAGCCGAGAATGCCGCGGTATTCGCAGTTTTTGATACTGAAAACGTCGAGATATCATTCGCTGGGTTCAGCGTTGAGGTCTCGCTATCTGTTTCAGTAACCTGCGTGCCTTGCGCTGTCTGACCCGTAGCTGAAGCATTGTTGGTCAGTGTACCTGCATCAACGTCTGCCTGAGTTACGATATAGTCACCGGTACACGATGTTGAGGCACCGGGGGCAAGGTCCGTGATCGGGCAGTTCAGGCCAGGAATGTTGTCGTCCGTTACCAAAACAATGCTGAGCGTTACTGACCCGGTGTTGGTCACATTGAAGGTGTAGGTAATCGTCTCGCCCGGGTTGAATTGCGCAGGCCCCACTTTGTCAAAAGTCATAGTGGTGACTGGCGTGATCGGTGTAACTTCGATCACCTCTGGAGCTGTGACAGTGATCGTTCCGGTGCCGGTATTGAACGGGAATGAGGCAGATGCGGTATTAACGACTTCGCCTGCATCGCGCTCAGCCTGCGTGATCGGGGAGTAGTTGCGAGCGCAATCATAGCTGTCGCCCGGATTAAGAATGCTGGGCTGTCGACCGGCACAGACAAACGGGGCGCCGATTTTGTCGTCAGTGATGGTGATGGGTGAGTTCGCCTCGATGATCTGTGCGTCACCGGTATTCGTGATGAAGAAGCGATAGCGAACAGTAGTATCTGTCGCGCCGATTGGATTTGTTTCGGCTGCCTTCGTGATAGTGATCCCGGGTGTAGCAGAATTGGTGATGGTCTCATTTGCCTCGGGCGATGTTGTGGTCCCGTTGCTTGCTGTCGCCATGTTGGTGACCGCGCCGTTACCCACATCAATGGCTGTGAGTGTGTAGTTCGCCGTACAGCTTTGTGTCGCGCCGCGTGCCAGATTGCCTGCAAAGCACTGAAATGTCCCGATTTTGTCATCCGTAATGGACACCGGACCAGGGATCTCAATGTTCCCGCTATTCGTCACATCAAACGTATAGGTGATGGTCTGGCCAACGGCGAAAGACGCAGGCTGAGCGCCGGTTTTGACAAGGGTCAGACCGGAATTCTGAACAGCCGGAACCGTCAGGCTCTCCTCATCTGACTGGACGGTCTCCCCAGCGCCCGCCGCTGTCGTGGAGGCGGTCGCAAGGTTGGTTACACCCCCCGCCTGAAGATCAGCCTGTATTGTTGAGTAAGTGGCAGTACAGGTTATCGATGCACCCGGTGCAATGTCGCCCGTCGGACAGTTCACCGTTGTTTTGTCATCCGTAACGGCGGGGCTCTGCAGAACAACGTTGCCCTGATTGGTCAAAACGTATTCGAAGCTAAGAGTTTGATTGATGTCATCGAAGCTTGTGGGCGAACTGGCTGCCAGTTGTTTGACCATAGTCAGTGACAAGGTCCGCGTACCGTTGAGCACCGCACTGGAAGAGGCCGTACGGGTCTGACCGCCGACCGTAATCGTGCCATCCACCGTGTTGTTAATCGTACCGGTATCAAGGTCGTTCTGTGTGACGCTGTAAGATGCCGAGCAGGTTATGGTTGCTGATGGCGCGATTGTTCCTGCTGGGCAGTTGACCGTAATCCCCAGACTATCCGTCAGGGTCGGAGGTCCAGGGAAGGTCACGCCGCTCGTGTTGGTGACCTGAATTTGGTACTGCACCACTTCATTCAGCGTCGAAAACCCCGAAGCCAAAGGCGATTTCGCAAGAGTGAAGGTTGGATCTGGGGTTGAGCCATTCAGGGTATCAGTGTCGGCGTCCGAAACAGTGCCACCTTGTGCACTGGTTCCCGACGCACGTGCGACGTTTGTGATGGGTGTCCCAGAGGCGGCGAACGCGTCTACATCCGATTGGGTTACGGTGTAGGTAGTTGTGCAGCTCGTGTCGGTAACGCCAGGTGCAAGCGTCGGTATCGTGCACGAAAAGCCGGGGATCAAATCATCGCTTACCACGATGTTGGTCAGGGTCACGTCACCAGAATTTCTCACGCCGATTGTGTAGGGAACAGTTGAGCCCGCGGCGCCAAAGTTGGACAGTGTCGTAGTTTTCAACACCTCCACACCCGGCGTTCCTGCTGGGCCTGTGATGGTCACGGTGTCAGATACTTCCCCGAGTTGACCGAAGTCCGGATCCCCATTTGCGCGTGCAATGTTGGTTACTGATTGGCTGTCGAAATCTGCCTGCGTAATCGTATACGTTCCGGTACAGGTCGCCCGATCAGGGGCCGGTGCGCCCGACGGGGAATCTTGGATCGTCGTCTTATCACATGTAACGGTCGGGACGCGGTCGTCGTTTACCGTGAGGTTACGGATCGGAACCGAGCCGATATTCTCGACCACGTAGGTGTAGTTGACGACCTGCCCTACTGCAGTGAAGTTCGTGACATCCGCCGTCTTCTCAATCGTGTAACCGGGTGCGACTGTGACAATGTCATTGTTGTCCAGGTTTTGTCCGCGCTGGAAATTCCAGAAGTTATCATTGGGATCTCGGTCAAATACCTGCGTGGTTGTCTGACCTGTATCCAACAAATTTTGCAGCAGTGCAGCGTTCGTAGATGAAAACCAGCCAGTATTGAAGCTGTTGTTTCCAAAGCCATTTTCAAAACCGAAGGATTGCGTGCCGGCTGTGTTGGTCCGTTCCGTTTGACGTCCGCTCCAGTTGCCAACATCAAACCCATTGATGCGCAAAGTAATGTCATTCTGGTCGAAACCACCAACCTGTGTATCTCCATCGAACGCCGAGAAGCGAATATAGAGATTGGCAATGCCACCGCCGAAGTAATCAGTACAACTCGCGAACCCGCAATCCAAGGCCAAAGGATCGTTGATGGTAAATGGGTTGCCGCCCAGTTCTGGGCGGTTGGGGTTGTTTTGAAATCCGACAAATGCGTTCGCGGGGTTTGAAAACTGGTAGTAGATGTTCCCGTTCTGACCAACCATCACAACGGCGACACCACCCGCCTCGGGGTATTCATCTGGAAGAGTGATCCCGGTACCAGGAACCGTAGTTGTGAAATTGGTTGCTTCAGCAGGCCCTGATGCACTCAGGGATGCAATGGCTACCGCCGCTCCTGAGAGGGTCTTGGTCGTCATGTCGGCAATAGACGCAAAAAATGCGCGCATTCCTGATCATCCCTGTCTTGCGGCGCCCAATTTCAGGCGCTCATTTTCTAGTCACGCTTTTTTGCCTTGGTTGGACCAGAATACGCAAGAAACCGCAGGACAATTCCCAAGGCTGGCAAAGTCGACGTTTATTGGCGTGCAAGTTAGTTTCCCCAGCTTCTACAAGTCCATAGAAATTCACTGGAAAAGCCAATTATTTACGGGGAATGTTGTTGTGCAATCAGCAGAGTTTCGCCAGCCAAATCGCGCGCATTACCATGATACCGTGAGAAACCACGTTACGCCTAATAATTAGGCATATGCGACCGTTAAGTCCTTTTGAGCACATGAGATGTGGCCGGATCAGGTGTCGAGGAAAATGGTAGCGGAGGAGGGACTTGAACCCCCGACACGCGGATTATGATTCCGCTGCTCTAACCGGCTGAGCTACTCCGCCATAGGCGCGCTGATTAGGCGAGCGGTTCGCGAAGGTCAAGACCCGATTGCGACGCTTGCGCTCTTGTGTGCTTGCCGACATTCTTATGACCGGAGGACCTAAGATGAACCTATTGGACGCGCTATCGGAGATTGTTGGAGCCTCCAATATTTTGACTGGCACAGAGGCTGAACGTTATGGCCGAGATTGGACCGGCAAATATACCAGCGCACCCTGTTGCGTTGTGCGGCCCGGCTCGACCGCTGAAGTCAGCGCTCTGGTGCGTGCCTGTGGATCGGCAAAGGTGCCCATCGTCCCAATTTCAGGCAATACTGGACTAACAGGCGGCGGCCATGCCGAAGATTCAGTCATGGTTTCGCTGGAGCGTATGAACAGGATTGAGGAAATTCGCAAAGATGCCCGCATCGCCATTGTTGAAGCGGGCGTCGTGCTATCGCAACTTCACGACGCTGTAGCTGATGATAATCTACTGTTTCCCCTGACTTTCGGGGCACGCGGCTCTGCGATGATCGGTGGGTGTCTATCGACAAACGCGGGAGGATCAAACGTCGTCCGCTACGGTTCGACCCGCGGACTTTGCCTAGGGCTTGAAGCGGTATTGCCGGATGGCCGGGTGCTTGACCAGATGAGCGCACTTCACAAAGACAATTCGGGCTATGACTTGCGCGATTTACTTATCGGCGCAGAAGGCACACTTGGAATTATCACCCGTGCTGTGTTGAAACTCACACCAAAGCCCCGCGCTTACGCCACAGCAATGGTCGCAACCCCTTCCCTCCAGGACGGATTGAAATTGTTGAACCACTTGCAAGAGGCAACAGGTGGCGCGGTTGAAGCCTTCGAATATATGCCCGACTCGTATATCGCGCGCCATTTGGAACGCATTGACGGTGCGCGCCCACCGTTTGATGAGCGCCATGAGGTCAACATCATGGTTGAGGTTGGCGCCACAGCCTTTCGCGACGCCACGCCCTCGCCAGATGGCGGCATTCCCGTCGTTCGTCAATTGGAAGAGATACTCGGACATCTGCTTGAAGACGGGGTCGTTCTGGACGCAGTGGTCGCCCAGTCTGAGGCACAGCGCCGGGAAATGTGGGCGCGTCGAGAGGAGGCCGCTGAAATCACCTTGATCACGCCGAACTTAGTAGACACAGACATATGTGTGCCTGTCGACAAGGTGGGCGACTTCCTGGACCGCATGAAACAAGACGTTCGAAGACTTGATCCCGAAGCCAAGGATTTGGTCGTATCCCATCTTGGTGACGGCAATCTTCATTACACAGTATACCCCAGCCACGACGATCCAGTCTTACGTGACGAGATCAGAGCGCGTATCGATTTCGTCGCAGATGAACTCGGAGGCAGCTTTTCAGCAGAGCACGGAATCGGCCTGACCAAGCTTCCATCCATGGAGCGCCTCAAGGACCCTGTAGCCATAGATGTTATGCGCGCAATTAAGATGGCGCTGGATCCAAACAATCTCATGAACCCTGGGAAGGTGGTCCCGATCCGACGGGCTGCTGAATAAGTTCAGGCGGTCAACCAGTCGAAGAAATCTGATGGAGCGCGACGCTTTAGTCGCTCTGCAACAGCCTTCCCCATCTCTTCGCCATCTTCGATCGCACCACTTTCGGCATCACTCAACGCTTCGCTTCCATCTGTCCGAAGGATTTCTGCCCGCAGATGTATGGACCCGCCATCAAGTTCGGCCAGGCCTGCTATCGGAGTTTCACACGACCCATCCAAGGCGGCGAGATATGCGCGTTCGCACGCAATTCGCTGTCCGGTCTTCTCATCATGTATCGCTTCAAGCATCTCGGCGGCGCGAATGTCATCTTGTCGACGCTCGATCCCAATAGCGCCTTGTGCAACCGCTGGCAGCATATCTTCAACAGCGATGGGATTGGTAGCAATGTCCTCCATGCCCAAACGACGTAGTCCGGCCAAGGCAAGAAATGTGCACTGGGCTACACCATCTTCTAGCTTCTGCAGCCGTGTTTGCACATTGCCTCGAAATTCAACGACATTAAGATCAGGGCGGCGGTTCATGAGCTGAGCTTTCCGTCGCAGTGAAGACGTCCCGACCGTCTCGCCCTGTTCCAATTCAGCAATACTTCTGACGTGCGGCGAAACAAATGCGTCGCGCACATCTTCCCTTGGCAGATAGGTCTCCAGCAGCAATCCCACGGGTTGCTCCACCGGCATGTCTTTCATCGAATGCACGGCAATATCGATCTTACCCGCCAACATATCGTCTTCAATCTCGCGCGTGAATAAGCCCTTGCCGCCAACCTCCTTAAGCGGTCGGTCCAAGATCCTGTCGCCAGACGTTTTGATCACAACAATGGTGAACGCGTCTTCAGGCAAATTGAACGCATCCATCAGCCGCGCGCGCGTTTCATAGGCTTGCGCCAAAGCGAGCGGCGAACCTCTTGTTCCGATCTTCAGCGGCTGGGCGGGAGTTGGTAAGTCAGCAATCATATCAAAGGTCTAATAGCGTCAACTTCGCGTGACAACCTCTCGTCTTGACATCTCGACGGTTTCACCAGACCAACAGTGAAAGCTAGGAGACATTAAATGGCATCGACCAAAACCATATTGCGCGCGCTGGCGGGCGAAACCCTTAAGACGCCACCAGTTTGGATGATGCGGCAAGCAGGTCGGTATCTCCCCGAATATAAGGCTACACGCGCGCAAGCGGGCGATTTTCTGTCACTCTGCTATACGCCCGATTTGGCCGCAGAAGTCACATTGCAACCGATCCGTCGCTACGGTTTTGACGCCGCCATTCTTTTCGCGGATATCCTGTTGCTGCCCCAAGCACTGGGGGCAGATTTATGGTTTATCACCGGCGAAGGCCCCCGACTATCCACGATTTCTTCGGGCGATGATCTTGCAAAACTGAAAGGGACGGATGGCATTCACGAGACCTTGGGTCCGATTTATGAAACTGTCTCAATCCTGACCAACGAATTGCCGAAAGAGACGACGCTTATCGGTTTCGCAGGTGCTCCCTGGACCGTTGCAACCTACATGATCGCAGGTCGGGGTACGCCGGATCAAGCGCCCGCTCATGCGTTGCGCACAGAAGATCCCGAAACGTTTGATGCGTTGATGGATATGATCACCGAGGGCACGATATCCTACCTGTCACATCAGATCGAAGCTGGTGCGGAAGTTGTCAAACTGTTTGACAGTTGGGCTGGATCACTGAAGGGCGACGCATTCACACGTTATGCGCTCGAGCCTGCCAAAAAGATTATTTCAACTCTGAAAGCCAAACACCCCAACGTTCCAATCATCGCTTTCCCAAGAGAAGCAGGGGATGGATATGTAGGCTTTGCCAAGGCGACTGGCGCGGACTGCGTTGCGATAGACAATTCCGTGTCTGCGGATTGGGCGGCGCAGAATGTTCAATCAGATGGGTGCGTACAGGGGAACCTTGATCCATCTCACATGATAACCGGAGGAGACGAATTGATCTCCGAAACCAAGCGGATCGTTAAGGCGTTTTCAGGCGGGCCTCATATTTTCAATCTCGGGCACGGCATCACGCCTGAAGCCGATCCGGAGAATGTGCATCTTATGCTGGACGCGATCCGCAACCCATAGTTTCAGTTATTCTCGCAATTGCGCGAGTGTTACTTATAGAGTGAAGACATGTTGATACGCCTTTTTTGTACGATCTTCTTTGTTGCCCTTTTTAGCGTGCCGTTTGGCGCAATTGCACAAGAGCAGGCAAGCGAGTCCACCACCGCAGAAGCCGAGGTCACTGCCCCGAGCCAAGCGGTCTCGGTAGAACCAGTGGCACGCGATGACGAGATCGCGCGACGAATTCTTGAGATCATGCGGGCGACAGGCTGGTACAGCGGCGCGGACGTCAATGTCACCGATGGCATCGTCTTTCTGGATGGCCGGGCGGCCTCTGAAGATCACAAGTTGTGGGCGCGAGATCTCGCAACAAAAACTCAGGACGTGGTCGCGGTTGTGAACCGCATAAGCGTGGTGTCCGAAGTCAAATGGTCGTTCGCGCCGGCCTTGCGCGAAATGAGCGGTTTAGCGCGGCAAGCGTTGACCTCCCTGCCTTTGGTTCTTTTTGCATTTATTATTTTACCCCTAACATGGTGGCTTTCGACGCAGGCGGCGAAACTGGCGCGACGCTGGATTTTGGGCGGCATCAACTCACCATTCTTGAAAGACATCTTGGCGCGGACGCTGGCACTGCCGATCTTTCTTATTGGTCTTTATATCGTACTCCAGTTAGCGGGACTAACACAGGTCGCATTCTCGGTAGTTGGTGGTGCAGGTGTGTTAGGCATCGTTGCCGGTTTCGCATTTCGCGACATAGCCGAAAACTTTCTCGCCTCACTGCTCTTGTCGATACGACGCCCGTTTCGGTCAGGCGACTACATCGAAGTGGCAGATATGGGTGGAACGGTCCGGTCCATGAACACACGCTCCACGGTGCTCATCTCGCCCGAAGGTAACCATATCCAAATCCCGAATTCTGCGATCTTTAAAAGTACAATCGTCAATTACAGCGCATCCCCCAATAGGCGTGACACGTTAGCCGTCGGGGTTGGTTATGATGTTTCCATCGCCGAGGCCCAAACACTGATACTTGAAGTGATTTCTGCCCACGAAGCCACGCTGAAAGAACCTGAACCGATGATCCTTGTGGATACACTTGGAAGCTCGACGGTGAACATCAAGGCCTATTACTGGATGAATGCACAGGACTACTCGATCCTCAAGGTACGGTCTGCGTTGCTGCGTCAGGTGACGAACAAACTGACAGAAGCAGGCATTTCCATGCCCGACGATGCACGTGAAGTCATTTTCCCTCAAGGCGTTCCGGTTCTTCAGCTCGATGGTGCAGCTGAAGCAAGCGCGCGTTCTCTGGCCCAGATCGAATTGGCCGAAACCAACGCAGATCAGCGCAAGAAAACGTCAACAGAAAAAGACGTGGCGGTTGAGGGTGACTTGGCGAATGAGACGGCCGAGGTCGCCAAACTCACCGCCGAAACCGAGTTAGACGATGAGGCCACCGATCTGTTGTCAGACGAAGGCTAGCTCAGGTCCATTTCGCAACCGGCGGCAGGCTCATCAAAACCGCATTGGCATCATGGCCGGTTTCAAGACCAAACTTGGTTCCACGATCGTAGACCAGATTGTACTCGGCATAGAGACCGCGATGCACAAGCTGGGCTTCTTTGTCGGCGTCAGAAAATGGTGTGTCGCGCCATTTCTCTGTTACGCCAAGAAAAGCTGGTAAAAACGCGCGCCCGACATCTTGGGTAAAGGCGAAGTCGGCCTCCCAGTCTCCGGTGTTGTGATCGTCATAGAAAATTCCGCCGACCCCTCTAGCGCGGCCGCGGTGAGGCACAAAGAAATACTCGTCCGCCCAGGCTTTGAACTTTGGATAGTACTCTGGATTGTGTTTGTCGCAATGCTTCTTCAGTTGCTCATGGAAGAACGCCGTGTCCTCATCACGTTCGATACACGGGTTCAAGTCAGACCCACCGCCAAACCACCACGCACCTGGCGTCCAGAACATACGCGTGTTCATGTGAACCGACGGCGTCTGCGGGTTTTGCATATGTGCGACCAGAGAAATCCCGGACGCCCAGAAACGCGGATCTTCAGCCATACCGGGCACCCCACGGGCGGCCATCGCTTTTTGGGCGCGCTCGCCAAGGCTGCCATATACGGTCGAGACGTTTACGCCCACCTTTTCAAAGACGCGCCCGCCGCGCATCACTGACATCAATCCACCGCCGGCATCGGATCCATCATCGGCTGCGCGTTTAGTTTCGTTTACCTCAAAACGACCCGCTGGAAGGCCAGCGAACGGTCCGGTTTCTTGAGTGCCTTCCAATCCCTCAAAGGCCGCAATGATCTCATCACGGAGGGATCGAAACCATGCCGAAGCCTGTGCTTTTTGGGTATCTGCAATTTCAGTCACTTCTTCGCCCCACTTTGTTGTGATGATGTTATCCAAGCTCGGGGGTCAAGTCACTTTCCTTTCGGATCGTTTTGCCGCTACAATTTGGCCCATGGTTAGGTTTCTCATTCCTGTCTCTATTCTCGCGCTGGCAGCATGCAGTGATCCCAAGACCGTGTGCCAGCAAGAGGCCACTAAGGACTTGGGTATCGTGCAGGCACTCATCGCAGACACACAGGCGACCATAGACCGGGGCTATGCCATTCAGACAAAAGAGCGCACGGTTATTTATACAGATTTCTGCTTTGGCACTGGATTGCACAATGGCGGGTTCAGGTTTTGCAACCGGGCCCAACCCGTGGTGTCTCGAACCCCTGTGGCGGTTGATCTGAATGATGAACGTAGAAAACTGCGCTCGCTCAAACAGAAAGAGTCGGAGCTGAAAAAGCGAAGTCTGACCGCGTTACAGCAGTGCGAACAGGCCTATCCAAGCCAAGAATAAATTCGCCTCCCTAAAAACTCGATTTTTTTTGCCATGGCACAATAGTAACTATATGTTGGGGTAGCGCCATAGGATCACTCAAGATACGGCAGCGGCAAACGAAGATCACACTCAAACTTCTTGAAATTAAACTGTTTTCTGAAACAACCGTTCATGCTAGCTTAACGATAACCGGCGCAAATCAGTCGGATTTTATTGAAATAGGGGATGCAACGACATCTCCGAGGCAGAACGGGCAGACGTCGTGAACCAGCGTCTTTTGAGAAGGGTCCAAGCGGGCCTTGTCGTTTTATGCGTCATGTTTGGCGCTTTGGCTGCTATGGCAGCTCCCTATGCAGCCATGGTCATGGATGCCCGGACGGGCGAAGTGTTGCATGCGAGAAATGCTGACACTCGACTGCATCCCGCATCGCTTACCAAAATGATGACGCTCTATGTTGCATTCGAAGCTATTCGTCGTGGTGAAATTACGTTGGACACAAAGGTTCTTATTTCGCGCAAAGCCGCAGCGGAGCAGCCGTCTAAGCTTGGCCTGAAGTCGGGCTCACGGATTGCCTTTCGCTATCTGATACGTGGCGCGGCAGTTAAATCGGCGAATGACGCGGCGACTGCAATTGCCGAGACGATAAGTGGTAGCGAAGCAGCTTTCGCAAGACGGATGAACCGCACGGCGAAAGCCCTGGGGATGACACGCACCACCTTCAAGAACGCACATGGTCTGACGGAATCGGGTCACCTTAGTACTGCGCGTGACATGACGATACTGGGCCGGCACCTGCTCTTCGATTACCCGCAGTATTACAACTTGTTTTCACGACAAACGACCCACGCTGGTATCAAGCAAGTTTCAAACACTAACCGCAGACTCTTGCAAAACTATCGCGGTGCTGACGGGATCAAAACCGGGTACACCCGCGCAGCAGGCTTTAACCTCGTCGCCTCAGCCGAACGCGGCAGCGAGCGCGTCATCGCAACCATGTTTGGAGGCAGTTCCAGCGCAGCGCGTAACGCTCGCGTGGCAGAACTTTTGGATATGGGCTTCAAGCGCTCGCCAACTCGTGTGGCTGTCCGAAAGCCACGTTTGCCTGCGTATTCTGCACCCGAGAAGGTCAAACCGAAGGTGATCAAAGTTAAGCCGACCATTACGGCGGTCAGAAAATCGCCACGGCCTTTGTTACGGCCGGAGGCTGAGCCTTCCGCGGATATGCTTCTTGCGTTGGTGAAGGACGTCGAAACGAATGTGTCCAAAGCACGCGAGGACGTGGCGGAAATCGATGCAACGCCCGAACAAAAACCAAACCCCTCGCTGGTGGATGTCGACAGCAAAAAGCCGGTTGTTGTAGCCGTCGAAGTCGCGCGTGCAGCGAATACGCCTACCATCACACCCTTGCAGCGACCCGAAGGGTTGGTCACCGCAGCGCTGCAACCCGTGATTGCCAAACCCGCAAAACGAGAGAGACAGGTCATCACGCGCGCCTCGACCTCGGGCGGACGGCACTGGGGCATATCTTTGGGCAAATACTCGAACCGTGGATTGGCAGAACGGGTTCTGTTGAAAACCGCGTTGCAAGAAATCGAAACGCTGGACGAAGCCCTCCGAAAAGTTGTGAACAGACCACAGGGATGGGAAGCGAACTTTGTGGGAATGACACAGGATCGCGCCCAACTCGCCTGCGCCAGATTGTCCGCGCGTGGGGTCGAGTGCGAAACCAGAGGCCCAGCGGGCTAACGATTTAAAGCATCAAGCAGTCGCTGACGTGCTGCAGGCAAAGCCTTGTCGCCCATTTGAGGCGCAAGCCGATGGCTCAGAAAATAACCCGTTGTCTTTAACGCTGTGACGATTTCGCTAAGCTCGCCTGCCCGACCCCGTAACACACCCGGCAGCGGCAGCAGCCGGTCAGCCCATTCGCCAGCGCCCTGCTGCGACACCGCGCGACCAGAGCTTGGGGAGACGTAGACCAGATTCTCGGTGCTCCCCGTCACAGCGCAGGCCGTCAGATCGAGGCCAAACCCCATCTCATCGAGAACAGCGCGTTCCCAAAGAAGATATGCCCGAGGCCAATCATCATCAGTTCCCAGCCTATCAAACAGATCCAAGGACCGTGCGTAGAGTTCTGGATGTGGATCACGTTCTGCCAACGCAAACACCAGTAGTCCACAAACAGCGTTGAGACCTGCCAATGCCAAGCGGTCATTCATAACTTGAGCGGCACGCGATCTAACCGGCTCTACAGTGAAGGCGCCAAGATGATCCTCGAGACGCGCTTTCCACGTCACATCCACTTGAGAGCCGGGTTGCAGCAGAGGGGCCATTTTGCGGGACGACCCGCCGCGCACTACGCCCGCGTGTCTGCCTTGCTCCGACGTAAAAACCTCGACAATGGCGGCGCTTTCTCCATGGCGTCTCATGGAAATCACGATACCTTCGGCGCGCCATTCCATCACGCCAGTCCCAGCTCATCCAATAGATGACGACCGCTGCGGTCCTCAATCTCGATCACCCAAAGATCAGGATCAAACGAGCACTGCTTCGCAATTGCGTCGTCCACGATCGCCTCCTGCCCCTCGCTGAGCACGATCCAAGCGCGTTCACCAGACACCAGATCGAATGAACGTTGATAGCAGCAAGCCTGCCCATCCAGCGTATTCAGTTTGATCAAAACTGCGCCTGCCGTCAGATCGCCCTTAGACGTCACAAACGCCGGAATATCTGCGAGCCTCAGGCGGGCCAGATAAGCCTGAACCCAAAATTCGCTGGTTAGCCTTGGCTCAGACATTCCCGTCCTTGAAATCAAGGCCCATCTCTGAGTACCGCTCGCTTTCCTCAAGCCAATTAGGTCGCACTTTGACCTGAAGAAACAAATGAACCTTGCGATCTAGAAATTCTGCCAGCTCTTCTCTGGCAGCTTTAGACACAGCTTTGATCGTCTCACCCTTATTGCCAAGAACTATGCCTTTATGGCCATCGCGCATCACATAGATAATCTGTTCGACGCGGGCTGATCCGTCTTTTTTCTCTTCCCAACTCTCTGTTTCAACAGTGAGCTGATAAGGTAATTCCTGATGCAAGCGCAGTGTCAGCTTTTCGCGCGTCATTTCAGCGGCGATCATGCGCATCGGGAGGTCAGCTATTTGATCCTCAGGATAGAGCCACGGACCCTCGGGCATCTCGCTTGCAAGCCATTCGCGGAGCTTGTCTACACCATGTCCCTTTTCAGCGGATATCATGAAGGTTTCGGCAAATGCGAAACGGTCGTTAAACTCCTTGGTCAGGCCCAAAAGTACATCGGACTGAACCCGGTCGATCTTATTGAGCGCCAGTACCACTTTTGCTCGGCCCACCCTGTCCGCCAGGGATTCAAGAATGGCGTCAACGCCTTTGGTAATACCACGATGTGCTTCGACCATCAGAACGACGACATCGGCATCCCCTGCCCCGGTCCATGCCGCCGCGACCATCGCCCGGTCAAGGCGACGACGTGGTTTAAACAAACCAGGCGTGTCCACGAAAACAATCTGGCTGTCGCCTTCCATCGCGACGCCCCGAATGCGCGCGCGCGTAGTTTGCACCTTATGTGTAACGATCGACACCTTTGCACCGACCATCCGGTTGAGAAGCGTTGATTTCCCGGCATTGGGTTCGCCGATCAGTGCCACAAACCCTGCGCGCGTCTTATGCATCCTGCAATCGCTCCAGTAACAATTTTGCCGCCGCTTGCTCAGCTTGGCGCTTTGCGCCGGCTTTGGCTTCCGCCTGAGCGCCATCTTCCAGTTTAACAGCTATCGTAAACTCTGGCGCGTGATCCGGGCCATCGCGGGCAACAACTTCATATTTTGGAGGGCCTTCGCCGCGCGCCTGCACGAATTCCTGAAGCGCGGTTTTGGGATCGCGCGCGTCTTCCTCAACCGATGAAATTCGATCGTTCCACAAGCGCAAAACCAGATCTCGGGCAGGCTCAAAGCCGCTATCAAGATAGACAGCCGCAATTACCGCCTCCATTGCATCCGCCAGCAACGCCTCTTTCCGACGGCCGCCCGAAACCATCTCTGACTTCCCAAGTTTCAGGACCGTGCCCAGGTCGATGCTGCGTGCGACTTCGGCGCAGGTTTCCTTGCGAACCAGGGCGTTGTAGCGCGGAGCCAAAATGCCCTCGGTTGCTTGGCGATCATCTTTGAGCAACGCTTCGGCCATAACGAGGCCAAGAACGCGGTCCCCAAGAAATTCCAGACGCTGATTATCTGGTCGAGTAGCGGAAGAAATCGAGCCATGTGTCAATGCTCGCAACAGGAGTTCGGGCCGCTCGAATTCGTGGCCTAGCGTTTTTGCAAACGCCTCCACCTCGGAAGAAAGTGTAATGCCGGGGCCGCTCAATCGATCGCCTTAAAGAAACGATCGCCACGCCAAGTCCAGAAGTACAGCATCCGACTACCGGCAGAAGAAAAAATAACGCGATCCGCACGGCCAAGTAGATTGGCAAAAGGGACAAACCCCACACCACCGCCAGCCGGCGGGAACCGTGAATCGATGGAATTGTCTCGATTATCACCCATGAAGAAAAAATGCCCCTCGGGCACATTATACGCCGGGGTATTGTCACCAGCGAGGCCGTTGCGAATATTCAGGATGTTGTGTTCGGTACCGCCTTCAAGCGTTTCGATCGCTCTCGGTTTTTCACAAACGGAGCCCACACCAACAGCGCCGTTGGCACAGGCTGGCAATCCACCGACTGATCCTTGACGTTCGTATATCTCTTGGAACACGCCTGCAGCCTCTTGCTGTTGCGCCTGATCGTTTAGGAACAATACGCCGTTCCGCATTTGCACCTTATCGCCCGGCAAACCCACGAGCCGTTTGATGTAGTCCTGCCCCGTTACGGGATGGCGAAACACGACAACATCCCCGCGCTCGGGCACAGAGCCAAACAGGCGGTCCGAGATCGGACAAAGGCCAAAGGGACAGGAATATTGCGAATATCCATATGCCATCTTGTTGACGAAGAGAAAGTCGCCAACAAGTAGCGTGTCTTTCATTGAGCCTGAGGGAATCCAAAATGGCTGAAAAAACAGGGTCCGAAATATGCCAGCAATCAACAGCGCATAGACCACTGTCTTTACCGTTTCCATGATCCCTTCGGATGTCTCATTCGCTGCCATTATGCGCCCTGCCTCACTTCTGTTCTGGCTACATGCGACCCACGCTTGCGCAAGTCAAGCTAAGGGCCTTGCTTCGATAACCACAAACGCTTGTGCCCAAGGGTGATCGTCGGTCAAAGTCACGTGAATAAAGGCTTCATGACCTTCCGGCGTCATTTCGCGCAGGCGCTCCGCCGCCCATCCGCTTACTTCCATAACTGGCTGGCCCGTACGCAAATTCGACACGGCCATATCCTTCCAAGCGATCCCCATGCGCAATCCGGTGCCGAGCGCTTTGGAACACGCCTCCTTGGCCGCCCAGCGCTTGGCGTAGGTTCCAGCGATATCCTTGCGCCGCTCCGCTTTACGTTGTTCGACTTCAGTGAAGACGCGATTTTTGAAGCGATCGCCGAAGCGCTCTAACGTTGCCTCGATCCGTTCGATATTCGCAAGGTCTGTGCCGACGCCCAAGATCACGGCAATTCCGCCGTAATTTCTCCCGAGCTTTGATTGATCGTCACGTTCAAAATACGCTGCATGAAATCGCTACTGTTTGGGTCAAAGACAGTCGCATCCATCTGCCACTTCAGACCTAAAGCCGGATCGTAGCTGGAAGTAAGGCGGCTCAGGCTCAGCCCGGCAAATCCAAGCGTTTCAGCAAGGCTAACCATTTTGCACTGTCTATCCCCCACCGCGTCGTAGGGCGGCGACAAAACAACAAGGTGAAAAGCGGCCGCAGCGGGTTCCAGTGTATCGATCACGACCAAACGCACACGATCATTGGCAAATGTACGCGTGTTATCCGCCCAAGGTTCTGCGATTGACGCGACTGAGGCCAGTTCGTCGCAATCGCGCACCTCTTGCGCGGCTGCCGGTAGCGTCATCAGCAAACTAATAAAAATACTACGCATGAGCTTGCTCCGCTTCACGTCAACTTAGCGGTTAGAATTTTAACCGCCGCGGCTCCAAAGAGGGCCGCGAAGGCAAACTCGAACCAATGTCGGGCTTGCGCATAAACTCGAACAACACGACCCGTCGAGAAGAGAAACGCATATCCCACAAAAACAAGAATCGATCCCGCATAGAGGAAGCCAAAGAGACTAAACAAATCTTGGGTTGCGGCAGAGGGCGGAAGTACGACTGCATAAACCGCGCCCCATGACAGGATCGCCTTGGGGTTGGTTAGATGGATCAGAGCCCCTTTGACGAAGACCTTCGTCGCCGAACCCGATTGCCCCGCCTGCATCAGAGGTTGTGTCTTCGAGAGCGCCGAACGAAACGATTTGAACGCCAGATACAGCAGATAACAGGCACCGGCATAGCGGATCACTTCAAAGACCCAAGCATTGGCCAACATGATCGCGCTCATACCGAGCGCTGCGGCAACGCCCCAGAAGGCGCTGCCCGCCAATATTCCCAGCGCGAACACAACGCCAAGACCTCGTCCCGATGTCATCGACGTACCAGCAATGCCAAGTGTGGCAGGGCCTGGAGAACCACCCGCCAGAAGCCAGCCAAACCATAATAATATTAGCTCAGGACCGTTCAAGACCGTGCCGCCTGCATACGCTCGCGCATACCGTTGATCGCTTCTTCAAGCCCGACGAAAATAGCCTCTCCAATCAGGAAATGGCCGATATTGAGCTCTTTGACTTCTGGAAAAGCTGCGACTGGTTCCACGGTGTCGTAGGTCAAGCCATGTCCCGCGTGAACTTCCAGCCCAAGTGAATCTGCGAATTTGGACATCTGCCGCAGACGTTCTAGCTCTGCATCCCGCTCGTCAAACCTGCCTTCCGCGTGGGCGTCGCAATATGCCCCGGTGTGCAGCTCGACGACGGCCGCACCGATACGCGCTGCAGCCTCGATCTGCCTCTGATCCGCCGCGATAAAAATCGATACGCGGCAGCCAGCATCTGCCAAGGGCGCGATGAAATGTGCAAGCTTGTTTTCTTCGCGTGCGACTTCCAATCCACCTTCCGTGGTGCGTTCTTCGCGGCGTTCGGGCACGATACAAACGGCATGGGGTTTGTACTTCAGCGCGATTTTCTGCATCTCATCAGTCGCTGCCATCTCAAAATTCAACGGAACCGAAAGTGAAGCCATCAAAGCATCAATGTCGGCGTCGACCATGTGGCGGCGATCTTCCCGCAAATGTGCCGTTATACCATCCGCCCCTGCATCTTCCGCGAGCTTGGCCGCGCGGATCGGATCAGGGACATTGCCACCTCTTGCATTCCGCACGGTCGCGACATGATCGATGTTAACCCCGAGCCGCAAATACTCCGAACCGTTCATCGGTTTGATCCTTCGTGTTGTTTGGGATGAGCCTATACGGGGCTTTCGGCACTCTCAATCCGCAGCAGCACTATCATTGACCTTTGCAGCGGCTTTCCGAGCGCGAATTTCTTCGAGCTTTGCTTTTATGCGACCCCGGCGTCGCGATTGATACACGCGGATAACCGGTACGCTCAGATAGTAGCAGATGGTAGCAGCGATAATTCCCGGAATGATGCCGCCAACCAGATACGGGAAAAAGACTTCGTTGTAGAAAATCGAAAGGCCGTGCCAATCGGCTTCAGCATCTGAAAACATGGCAAAGAAGTTATTCTTGAGGTCTCTGGCCGCTCCACCAAATCGCTGGCCAATGTTCATGTCTTCCTCGAATTCAGTACCGAGCAAAAAGTGCCCGGTTTGCAGAGATATTATCCCGATTGGCAGATAAGTGAGCGGGTTGCCGAAAAACGTTGCCATCAGCGACGCCAAAATGTTCCCGCGCATGACAGTCGCAATACCGGCAGCAATGAAAAAGTGAACGCCATAGAAAGGCGTGAACGTCGTAAACACGCCCGCCCAGATTCCACGTGATATTTTCTCTGGGCTGTCAGGCAATCGCCGCACACGGTGTTTAACATACTCGAACGCACGCCCCCAGCCTCCTTGCGGCCAGATCAAATGCCAAAACCATAAGGCCCAGCTTTTTGGTGTGCGGCGCTTGAACACCTACGAATTCATCCCAGTTTGGCGGCCAGTCTACACAGACGCACCGTTACGGTTTGCGGTCAAGGTCGCGATGCCGTTCAAGTGACGCAACATCCGTATCGGCCTCAATCCCGGTCATCACACCATGCAGATGCTCGGCGTCTCTCACTTCGACATCGACCAAAATACGAAAGTAGTCCGGTTTACGGTCAATGAAATGCAAGTCCGAGATATTTGCCTTCTGCTCACCAATCAATGTGCAAATCCGACCCAGCACACCAAATTCATTTCCAATTGTCATATTTAGCGTCACAGGGTTGTTTGCAGCATGCCTACCCTCATGCCATTGCAGGTCAACCCAGCGATCCGGTTCCTCATCGAAATCGACGAGCACTTCACAGGCGATCGCATGTACCCAAACCCCGTCACCTTTGTGCTTAATGCCCACGATCCGCTCACCTGGCACCGGTTGACAACACGCTGCGCGTTTTACGGCAACGCCTTTTGGAAGACCGACAACAGAACGCTTGGCCTCAATCTCAGTCTCGCCTTTTTGCTCAAGCAGGTCGGGATAAATCGCTGCCACAACGTCCCGGGCGGATAACTCGGTTGAGCCCACAAATTCCAAAACCTGATCGGCATCACTCATGCTCAGTTCTTTCGCGGCAGTCGCCAGAGCTTTGTCCGTCGCCTTTTTGCCCACATGGTCAAACGCCACACGAACCAACTCGCGGCCCAGCTTGATAAACCGGTCGCGGTGTTCTTCACGAAGCGACTTACGGATCGCAGTTTTCGCCCGCCCGGTGACGGCAATATCCATCCAGGTCGGTTGAGGCTTTTGGCCCTCGGCGGTGATAATATCCACGGACTGACCATTGCGTAGTCGCGTCCATAACGGAACGCGAAGCCCGTCGACTTTTGCGCCGACACAGGAGTGGCCAATCCGCGTGTGGATCGCATAGGCAAAATCGAGTGGTGTTGCGCCGCGGGGCAATTTCACAACATCGCCCTTCGGGGTAAAGCAAAACACCTGATCTTGATACATCTCGAGTTTTACGTGTTCGAGAAACTCATCATAATCATCAGCCTGCCCGAAGCCTTCGTTTACGCTCGAAACCCAAGTCGCCGGATCAACGGCGAATGGGTTTTCAACCCGTTCGCCATCCTTGTAGGACCAGTGCGCCGCAACTCCTGTTTCGGCGACTTCGTTCATGGCTTGGGTGCGTATCTGTATTTCAACGCGTTTGCCATCACGGCCCGATACGGTGGTATGGATCGATCGATAGCCGTTTGATTTGGGCTGGCTGATATAATCCTTGAACCGTCCCGGCACGGACCGCCAACGACCATGTATCGCGCCGAGCACCCGATAACAGTCGTCTTCGGTTTCAACGATAACCCGGAAGCCGTAGATGTCTGAGAGACGAGAAAAACCCTGCTTCTTTTCCTCCATCTTGCGCCAGATCGAATGCGGCTTTTTCGCGCGACCAAAAACTTCACCGGATATCCCAGCCTTGGTCAGTTCCGCTTTGATGTCGTTGGTAATCTTCGGGACAAGATTGCCTGTCTCTTTCTGTAGCGTAATGAAACGGCGGATGATCGAGGCGCGCGCATCGGGATTGAGTACCCGAAACGCGAGATCCTCTAGCTCCTCGCGCATCCAGTGCATGCCCATCCGTCCAGCCAAAGGCGCGTAGATGTCCATCGTCTCGCGCGATTTCTGCACCTGCTTTTCGGGGCGCATGTGCTTGATGGTGCGCATGTTATGCAGACGATCCGCCAGCTTGACCAGGATCACGCGCAGATCCTTGGACATTGCCATGAACAGCTTGCGAAAATTCTCGGCCTGCTTCGTCTCTGACGAGCTGAGCTGCAGGTTGGTCAGTTTGGTTACGCCGTCGACAAGCTCGGCAATCTCAACGCCGAACCGAGCTTCTACCTCGCTATATGTGGATTTCGTGTCTTCAATCGTGTCGTGAAGCAATGCCGTGATGATGGTCGCATCATCTAGCTTTTGTTCCGTCAGCAGAGCTGCGACTTCGATGGGGTGGGTAAAGTAAGGCTCACCAGAATGGCGAAGCTGCCCCTCATGCATCTCGCCGCCATACGCATACGCATCACGGATCAACTTGGCATTCGTGTTTTGGTTGTAGCTTTGAACGAGTGCAACGAGATCGTCAGCAGATATCATTGCGAACCGTCCAGATCTGCAAAGAACTTACTTCGGCTCCTGAGCTTCCATGAGCGCGCGAAGCAACTTTTCTTCAGACATGTCGTCATCAGCGGGCTTATCTTGCTCAACGCCCATCAAAAGTGCCATTGCGTCTTCTTCCGGCTCATCGACTTCGATCTGCGTTTGGTTGCTTTCGATCATGCGTTCACGCAATTCGTCGGAGGTTTGAGTCTCATCTGCGATTTCGCGCAGCGATACGACCGGGTTTTTGTCGTTGTCACGATCCACTGTAATCGACGAGCCAGCAGAGATCTCACGCGCACGATGAGACGCAAGCATAACCAACTCAAAGCGGTTAGGGACTTTATCAACGCAATCTTCGACCGTTACACGGGCCATGGGTCTCTCCAGCCATTGCAAGAATGTAAGACGCTCACATAGGCCCTTCAACGAAGGTTGACAAGCTCAAAACCCCTCTTAGGCGGCTACGAAAACGGGGCAATCGCCGCTTTTTCACTCTCGGGGCGGGCTGCGAGCATCTCGGCCACACTCAAGCCCAACACCGGATGCTGCCAATCGGGAATAATCTCGGCCAGTGGAATCAAGACAAAACTACGATCCTGTAGCCGTGGATGCGGCAAAATTAACTCAGGTGGCGCCTTGGACATCTGCTGATCGAGGGTAAGATTAAGCCACCGCTTGAACTCAACCTCATCGGGATGGATTTGGGCCCCAATAGCCAGTAGATCCAGATCAAGTACGCGGGCACCCCATCGCTCGCGCCGAACGCGTCCAAATTTGGCTTCGATACCGTGCAAATGCGCCAGCAACTGCGGGGCTGTGAGTGTCGTTTCCAGAACGGCTGCGGCATTGGCAAAATCAGCCCCGCTGCCTTCTGGAAAGGCAGGTGTGCGGTAAATATGGCTATGTTTACGTAAAATAACCGAATCGGTTTCTAGCGCCGGAATCGCGGCTTGAACGGTCGCATGGGGCGAGCCCCAGGTTGACGTCGCGTTACTCCCCAGTGCTGTTAGCGCTATTAACGGGCTGTTAACCATTGGTCCGCCTTGCGAGAAATCGAATTTTCCGTATTCTTTGGAGCGGTTTCGCCAAAAAAGCCACCCACTCACTCACTCACGGTAACAGGCGGGACTCAAATCGGAAGGATAATTGATGTTTTACAAAGACGAACGGCTTGCGCTGTTCATTGACGGGTCGAACTTGTACGCGGCCGCCAAGTCTTTGGGGTTTGATATTGACTACAAGCTCCTAAGACGAGAATTCATGCACCGCGGAAAAATGCTTCGCGCATTTTATTACACCGCGTTGCTGGAGAATGACGACTATTCTCCAATTCGGCCGCTGGTGGACTGGTTGCATTACAACGGGTTCACAATGGTGACCAAGCCAGCAAAAGAATACACAGATCGCGAAGGGCGTCGGAAAGTCAAAGGCAACATGGATATCGAGCTGACTGTCGATGCCATGGAGCTTGCCCCCTATGTCGATCACATTGTGCTGTTTTCAGGCGATGGGGATTTTCGTCCAATGGTTGAATCGATCCAGCGCAAGGGTGTGCGCGTTTCGGTTGTGTCTACCATTCGGTCAAATCCGCCAATGATCTCGGATGAACTGCGTCGCCAAGCTGATAATTTCATCGAACTTGATGACCTGCGCGATGTCATTGGTCGCCCCCCGCGCGAAGACGATCAAACTCTGGTCCGCACTGAAGAACACGCTGACTAAAAACCAAAGGCCGGAGCAATCCGGCCTTTTTTCCGCGCAATGGACCATTTATCCGCGGGGATTAACGGTCAGCCCGCCTTAGCACTGCAAGACACTGGACCTCATTCGGCAGAGCCCTTACCTCTGTGACGAAGGAGCCATTTATGTCAAAATCGCCCATTACACTTTACCTTGCAGCACCTCGCGGTTTTTGCGCCGGCGTTGATCGAGCGATCAAGATTGTGGAGATGGCGCTGGCGAAATGGGGTGCGCCAGTCTACGTGCGCCATGAAATCGTGCATAACAAATATGTCGTGGACGAATTGCGCGACAAAGGCGCGATATTCGTCGAAGAACTGGACAATTGCCCGGATGAAAGACCCGTCATCTTTTCCGCTCACGGTGTACCAAAAGCAGTTCCGGCCGAGGCCGCGAGACGCAATATGGTTTACGTTGATGCCACCTGTCCGCTGGTCTCGAAGGTTCATATTGAAGCGCAACGCCATCACGACAGAGGCTTGCAAATGGTAATGATTGGCCACGATGGCCACCCGGAAACAGTGGGTACAATGGGCCAGCTGCCAAAAGGCGAAGTTCTTCTTGTCGAAACAGTTGACGATGTTGCTGCGCTTGAGCCGCGCGACCCTCTGCAATTGGCTTTTATCACCCAGACAACACTGTCAGTCGACGACACGGCTGATATTGTGGCAGCTCTTCAGGCGCGCTTCCCTGCAATTGTCGGCCCTCACAAAGAAGACATCTGCTACGCCACAACGAACCGACAAGAGGCGGTAAAGGCTATGGCGCAGAAAACTGACGCCATGTTGGTTATCGGCGCGCCCAATTCATCAAACTCAAAGCGGCTGGTGGAGGTCGGCAAAAGAGCCGGATGCCATTATGCGCAACTTGTGCAACGTGCTGATGACGTGGATTGGCGGGCCCTCGAAGGCATCAGCAGCATCGGTATCACGGCGGGCGCCTCTGCACCTGAGATCCTAATCAACGAGGTGATTGACGCATTTCGCAGCCGCTTTGAAACAACCCTGGAGATCGTCGAAACGGCACAGGAGAATGTTGAATTTAAGGTTCCACGCGTGCTTCGTGAGCCTGCCAAGGCCTATCCCAGCGAAGACAACTGACAGAGCAGGTTGATCCACCAGCCCTTGCCCATTTCTACACACAAAGCCATGGTGCGCCCATGAGTGACATACCCAAATCAGCGCTGCTGCTCGGCCTGAGCGGACTGGTCCCGTTTCTTTTTGCAGCGGCGCTCGCTCTTATGCCGGAACCGACGCCCCCGCCCGGTGAATTTGCGTGGATATATCCTAGCGATGCCCAAGCGATATTCGCAGCATATGGCACGATAATACTGTGCTTTATGTCGGGCGTTTTATGGGGTTTTGCGGCTCAGGCCCCCAAAGATGAAGCGCCAACCGCATACGCACTATCAGTGTTGCCAGCGATTTATGCGCTCTTTTTCTGCCAGCCGCATCTATTTTCGCTAAGCACATCTAATCTCGACACCATCCGCAACTTGGGCATTGGGTTCATCGCGTTGATCGCATTGGATTGGGTTTTTGCCCAACGTGCAATGGCGCCACTTTGGTGGATGAAACTAAGGCTTTTATTGACGGCTATCGTCGTCATTTGTCTTTCTATTGGATTTTTTGCATGACCGATGAAGAAACAATACGCGTCTATAATTCACGTGCTACTGATTACGCGAAATTCCTGTCAACCGGCCAACAGGATGCGGATCTGCGCGCGTTTATCGAGGCGATGCCAGAAGGTGGCCTTGCGCTTGATCTTGGATGCGGGCCCGGTAACTCTGCGGCGCAGATGAGGGACGCGGGCCTCAGAGTGGAGGCCACAGATGCCTCTCCAGAAATGGTTCGCTTTGCGCGTGATAATCATGGGCTGGATGCCAAAGTCGCAACTTTCGATGAGCTGGAAGGCACAGATGTTTATGATGGCATCTGGGCTAATTTCTCGCTCTTGCATGCTCCGAAAGCTGATATGCCGCGTCACCTGCAAGCGATCCGCGACGCGTTAAAGCCCGGTGGCGTATTCCACATTGGAACGAAACTCGGGAAAGACAGTGCTAGAGATGCGATCGGTCGGATGTATAGCTACTACTCAGTCAAAGAACTGATTGGTCTTCTGAAAGATGCGGGGTTTTCACCACGCACCCCCCGCGAAGGCGCTGAAGCTGGACTGGACGGAACTGTCGCGCCTTTTGTGATCATTCTCTCTGATGGCTGAGCTATTTGCCTATACTGATGGCGCGTGTTCCGGCAATCCCGGCCCTGGTGGGTGGGGCGCTGTCTTGATCGCCAGAAACAACACCGAGGTTCTCAAAGAACGCGAATTGAACGGCGGCGAAGCACTCACCACCAATAACCGGATGGAGCTGCTAGCGGCAATCAACGCGCTTGAGGCGCTGGAGCGACCGTCGACCCTGACCGTTGTGACGGACAGCATTTATGTGAAAGACGGCATCACCAAGTGGATACATGGCTGGAAGGCCAAGGGGTGGAAGAAAAAAGGTGGGGCGATCAAAAATCTTGATCTCTGGCAGCGTTTGGATGAAGCCCAAGCTCGGCATCATATTAGCTGGCAATGGGTGAAAGGACATGCTGGGCACCCTGAAAACGAACGCGCCGATGAGTTAGCACGCGCAGGCATGGCTCCGTTTAAGCCATGACCTGGGTTGCGTTTCTCGACTACGGCTCGGTTTTCATCTTCGCGCTGACCGGCGCTTTGGTTGCGTCGCGCGCCCAGCTCGACCCAATCGGCTTTCTGTTCATCGCAGCACTCACAGCCGTCGGCGGAGGGACCGTGCGAGACGTCTTGCTAGATCGAAATCCAGTGTTCTGGATTGCGCAGCCGAGCTATCTGGCAGTAGCGGCAATGTCGGCCATTTTGGTCTTCTTCACGGCACATCTTCTCGAAAGTCGTCTCAAGACACTCATCTGGCTGGATAGTTTCGCCCTAGCGATCGCAGTCGCTGCAGGGGTTGGCGTCGCAATTGACCTAGAACAACACGCAGCAATCATAGTGCTTATGGGCGTCATAACCGGATGTATGGGTGGCCTGATGAGAGACGTTACGATGGGTGAGGTTCCCTTGGTTCTGAAGCAAGGCGAGCTTTACGTCTCAGCCGCATTTGTTGGGGCATTGGTCGCTTGGTTGGTCCACCGATACTTTGCCCTGACGTTCGAGGCTCTGTTGGCGGGCGCGATCATGGTGTGGGCTCTGCGTGCCGGTTCACTGGCCTTCGGATGGCGCCTTCCGACCTACCGATCCGCGCCGCCAAAAAGCTAGGCTATTTGCGCCAGTGAAAAGGCACGATGATCAACGCCCCAATTGAGGAGACGATCGCGTTCATTCCCGGCGAAGAAAACCCGAAACCAAACATCAAACGCACGAAGTAAAACAGGAACGCACCACCCACACAGATGATGATGCTTTGCACGTACCCATTGTGGGTAAATCCAGACTTTTCTGAGATATAGCCAACGATCCCTGCGATCACGACGGTTCCGATCAGTACTGGAAACATTGCTTTTCCTTTTCCAATAACGGCCATAAAGACGCCAAATTCTCATAGCATTCGGTAAAGATAGCCCGGTTTGCCGCGTTCGGTTCTAGGGTGTAACGTAAACAGCGACATGTGAAAGGTGCTATTTTGTTTGCGCGGAACGTAAAATGCTTTTTCTTGGCGGCGGCTATCGCCTCAACATCCGGCGTTGTGGCACCCGTCGCAGCACAAACCGTAAAGCCGGGTTACAGGGCGTCAAGCTCAGGTCCCAGCGTCACCTATCGCGCGAAGCGCTCTTACAAGCGCAAAAGCCGCGCGCAAAAGCATTATACGACAAAAGGCGTCAATCGCAGCCTTCGCAGCAGCAGACGTTCGCTTGGAGATCCCACTAGAGAGCCCCGCGCGGTAAAGCGCTACAAGGAGCCTCATCCGGGAGCAAGACGTGTGACCGTAGCTCCCAAAGAAGACAAAAAGACCAGTCTTTGGGAATTTTTCGGCTTTGACTAAACCAGTTTCTGGGGCAACTTGCGCCCCTTGAGAAGCTCATCCGTATCCATCGCGGCCTTACCAGAGCGTTGCGCGCGTGTGATTTCCACTGCGTGGTCACCACAAGCGACGCGGAAGCCATCCATTACTTCACCTGGGGACCCGCTTTTGTGGACCACATGTGACCCAAGAAGCTTGATCCGCTCGCCATCTGCCGTTGTCCAAGCTCCGGGGAAGGGCGAGAGGCCCCTGATCAGCCGATCAACTTCAACTGCTGGTGCAGTCCAATCAATTCTTGATTCCGACTTATCGATTTTCTCCGCATAGGTAACGCCCTCGTCCGGCTGCGGTTCTGGGGTCAACGCATCGAACTTTTCCAGTGCCTCGACGATGGCAACAGACCCCAACAAGGACAAACGGTCATGAAGCTGACCCGTCGTTTCGGTTGTTCCGATCTGTAAGTTCCTGCGCAACAAAACCGGGCCGGTGTCCAATCCAGCTTCCATCTGCATGATGCAAACACCAGTTGTCTCGTCACCAGCCATGATCGCACGATGTATTGGCGCCGCTCCGCGCCAACGCGGCAACAATGACGCATGGATGTTCAGACAGCCCATTTCCGGAGCATCCAAGATGACTTGTGGAAGGATCAATCCATAGGCTACGACGACAGCAATATCAGCGCGCAGAGCATCGAACTCTTCTTGATCCGCCTGTGCCTTTAGCGACACCGGATGGCGGATGGGTATGCCCAACGATTGCGCTCGTGAATGCACAGCTGAAACGCGATCTTTCTTTCCTCGCCCTGCGGGACGTGGTGGTTGCGTGTAAACACACACGACTTCATGGCCGTGTTCGACCAGTGCTTCCAAAATCGGTACCGAAAATTCCGGTGTTCCCATGAACACAATTTTCATCGTCACCTCGCTACCGATAGCCGTTTAGCCCGCTTAAGGAGCATAGCCCGTTTTGTTCTGCTGAGATGGTCAAAATACATCTTGCCCGCGAGATGGTCGATCTGGTGTTGAATGGATGTGGCCCAAAGACCAACCATCTCCTTGCGTTCCCAAATCCCGTGCTCGCTGAGATAGCGCACGGTGACAGCACGTGGTCGCGAGATCACGGCGGCCACGCCCCGAAGGTTTGGAGATGCTTCCTGATGCTCGCGCATTTGGCCACTGTGGTGCAGGATTTCCGGATTAGCCATCTTGATCGCCTGCCCACGCCCATCCGAGGCATCAACCACGCACAAACACTGCATGATCCCGATTTGAGGTGCAGCCAAGCCAACCCCGGGCATTGCGTCCATCAGCTCAACCATTTCTTTCCAGATGAAACGGATGTCTTCAGTAATTTCGGCGACAGGCTCGGCGGGGGTGCTCAGACGTTTATCAGGCCAGCTCAGAAAAGTCCTGTTCATTCCGCCTCCGGATGATCGAGGATCAATTTCCCATCAAGATGATCCAGCTCATGACAGATACAAGCCGCATCGAAGCCACTGAACGCCCCCCGCCTTTGCGACCCCGTCTCGTCAATCCAGAAAATCTCTAAGTTCTCAGGTCGTCGCACGCGCCTTGGTATGTTCGGGATCGACAGACATCCCTCTTCGTTGATCTGCGAGCCATCCGTAGAGAGCAGTTCCGGGTTGGCGAACACCATTGGGTTCTTGTCGCCGTCCTTCCATCGTGTATCCACAACAAAAATACGAGTCAGAACGCCAATCTGTGGAGCCGCCAGCCCGCGGCCCGGCGCATCATACATCGTGTCGAACAAATCATTGATCAGCGCTGCATCGACCTCAAGCGCAGGCGCACACATCCGACGCAAGTCCGGATGCGGATGTTTCAGTATTTCTCGGATCACACTTTTTCCCGCGCCAATTCTCGCTTCAGCTTAATCATTTTCCGCGTAATCATCTGGCGCTTTAGCGGTCTGAGATAGTCTATGAACAACTTCCCATCGAGATGATCAATTTCGTGCTGGACGCATGTTGCCCACAAACCTTCGAAGTCTTCCTGTTGGGGGTTTCCATCCTGGTCCAGCCACGAGACCGTTACCTCCGCCGGGCGGGTCACATCCGCAAATTGTTCCGGGATAGACAAACAACCTTCCTCGTAGGTGTTCATGTCATCCGATAGAGCGACAACCTCGGGGTTGAACATTATCACCGGACGTGGAGTTGCGTCGTCGCCTTTTTCACAATCCAGTACGATCAGCCGTTCAAGTATGCCGATCTGCGGCGCGGCGAGGCCGATGCCGGGGGCATCATACATCGTCTCCAGCATATCATTTGCCAAAGCCCTGCGTGCGTCGCTCAGGTCATCGACGGCAGCGGCAGCCTTCTTAAGGCGCGGATCTGGATGAAGAATGATGGGCCGTTTCATAGCCACCATTTAGGACATGCCCCTCGCCCATGCAATCGCTCTTGCAGCGACCCATAGGCGCGTTACGTTAGAGCGAACAAGGAGACCGGATATGAGTTTTGACACCCCAATTGATCGTCGTGGCACGCATTGCGTCAAATGGGACGCGATGGAAAAGCTCTACGGCGTCTCCCCGGACGATGGTCTTGCGATGTGGGTTGCGGACATGGAGTTCCAACCACCAGCCTGCGTACAAAATGCCGTACAGGCCATGCACGACCATGGTGTTTATGGCTATTTCGGCGATGAAAGCAAATACCGGGCTGCTATCCAGTGGTGGATGGAAACAAGACACGGATGGAAAGTCGAAACAGACTGGATTTTCACCACACATGGGCTCGTGAACGGCACCGCGCTTTGTTTGGATGCTTTTACCAATCCGGGCGATGGGGTCGTCTTATTCACACCTGTTTATCATGCATTCGCCCGGGTGATTAAGGCAGCTGGTCGCGAACTTGTGGAAATGGAGATGGTAAACAATAGCGGCCGCTACGAGTTTGATTTTGAAAGTTACGACGGAGCCCTAACCGGAAACGAGCGTATGCTTATTCTGTGTTCCCCGCACAATCCGGGCGGACGTGTCTGGTCGAAGGCCGAGCTACAAGCGGTCGCTTCCTTTGCCAAGCGTCACGACCTAATCCTGGTGTCAGACGAAATTCACCATGATCTGGTTTTCCTGGGCCACAATCACATCCCAATGAGCCAGATCACCGGTATTACAGATCGGCTGGTAATGATGACTGCGACGACCAAGACCTTCAATATCGCAGGCTCGCATGCCGGGAATGTCATTATCGAGGACCCAGATCTGCGCGCACGCTTTGCTGAGCGCATGAGCGCCTTGGGTATATCTCCAAATTCGTTTGGTTTGTTTATGGCGACTGCGGCCTATTCGCCAGAAGGTGCTGCGTGGGTCGACGATCTCGTGCAGTACCTGGATGAAAATCGGAAGCTATTTGACGCAGGGATAAATTCAATTCCTGGGCTGGCTTCGATGCCATTGGAATCCACATACCTATCTTGGGTAGACTTTGCTGATACGGGTATGAGTATGGCGGAGTTTACAGGCCGGGTCGAGAACGACGCCAAAATCGCCGTTAATCACGGGCCAACGTTTGGAAAAGGTGGGGAGAGCTTTCTCCGGTTCAATATTGCGGCGCCGCGCGCACAAATTGAAGATGCGGTCGACCGAATGCGGCGCGCGTTTTCGGATTTGCAATAAAGTCGCACAGCCCGCAGTCACCGAGCCGTGCGTTATCATTGCTATGCGTCCAACGGCTTGAAGACCAATGAAGCGCCATTGATACAGTGGGTCATACGACCCGCGATGTAGACATAATGGCCCAAGTGGCTTGCACATCTACGACAATGCACTTCAGTGACCGAGAATTGACCGGAAGTCATATCACCATATTCAGGTACAGCGCCATCAATGCTCATTAGAACCGTATCGGGTTGAGCGTGATAGAAAAAGACCCAGCCTTTATCCAAAACGACCTTCCAGCGTGCTTCGTACGAACACAGATCACAGCCTTTACAGTGGTAAGATCCGTTTCGGGTTTCATCCCAAAGTGGGCTGGATTTGGGTTTTTCTGTGCGGCCTTCGCGCATGATCAAGTATTCGAGATCATTGAGCATCGCCTTCCATTCGTCGTCCGTTCGAACGACTTCGTAGGTCATAGCGTCGCTGTCGGAGGTGCTAGTGGCGCGAGCAGTGGTTGTAGCACCCAACGACAAGGCCGCGGCACTGGAACTCGCAAAAAAACCGCGTCGGGTGAGAGAATTGGTTAGTTTGTTAAACACGACTTTATCCCCGCTATTGTGATGGTGAACCAAGCGCGATGCGTAGATGCCCGCGCCTGGAGATTTTTTTGGGGCTACATTAGTTGCCTTCAGCGGCGCTGTCGCCGTCGAGCAGCTTCATCTGAGCTGCCATGACTTCCAGACGCGAAGACATGTCTGCCTCAAGAAACGCGCGGCGTTCAGCAGCACTCATGTTGCCCAGAGCGGCTGAAACTTGAGCCGCTGTCAGGTCGCCCATTGACGTTTCACGCACAAGGATTTCTGCAGCTGAGTTGTTGCTCATTGCAAATAGTGCTTCGATGTCTGAGTGAGAGTCTGCGAAAGCTGCGCCGGAAAAAGCCAGAACCGCTGTCAGTGCTGCAAGATGCATTTTCATTTTCAATATCTCCAGTTTTAGTTGTCGTGCCATTCTTGTTGATGGCCTCTCAGCACTAGCTCAGGCCAAATGACTGCGTTACCAACGATCCTGTCATTGACGGGTGAGTGACTGAATTTTTCGTGGAATTATCAATGTGGCTCAGACACTCCTTAATTTCTTAATATTTTCAAATTGATAAGGCGTGTAGCAAATATCACGAACCCTGTGAGTTGCGATCAGCACGATCACGAAGCTCTCTGCCGTTTGTTTCAAATTCGCGGTTTCTGACCTATTTTCACTGAAATTCGCGGGGCAGCGCACTTTTTTTTGAGCTTGGCGCACCGGCAATTTCTCTTTTGTCGACCCTTAGAGATAGCTTCACGCGCAATTATTAGTCATTTATCGTCCAAAAAACTGCGTTTGTTTCAAAGGCAGAGGCTGGTAATTTTCGCTGCAGCGCAGCGCTTGCGCTTGATCACGCAACATCATATCACCGAGCCCGACGAATACGAAACATCCTTACGAAGGCGAAACGCAATGAGCTTCCACTTGCAACCCACTTCACCCGCTCGGCCCAACCGCTGTCAGCTCTTTGGTCCCGGCTCAAGAACAGCCTTGTTTGAAAAAATGGCGATGTCAGACGCGGATGTCATCAATCTGGATCTGGAGGACTCCGTTGCACCAGATGACAAGGCTCAGGCACGCACGAACATTATTCAAGCTACCCATGACGTGGATTGGAACTCTAAGTACTTGTCGGTTCGCATCAACGGCCTCGATACGCCATACTGGTATCGTGATGTGGTAGACCTAATCGAGAAGTCCTCCGAGCGCCTTGATCAAATCATGATCCCCAAGGTCGGCAATGCGTCCGACATTTACGCTGTTGATGCTCTGGTGACCGCTGCTGAAGTGGCCATGCAGAGAAAGAAGAAAGTCAGCTTCGAAATCATCATCGAAAGCGCCGCGGGCATCGCGAATGTAAACGAGATCGCAGCGGCATCGCCGCGACTTCAGGCTATCTCACTTGGAGCGGCAGATTTTGCAGCTTCTATGGGGATGCAAACTACAGGGATCGGTGGAACACAGGAAAACTATTACATGCTACAAGGCGGCGACCATCACTGGTCCGATCCGTGGCATTGGGCTCAGGCGAAGATCGTTGCCGCGGCGCGCACCCATGGTGTTTTACCGGTCGATGGACCGTTCGGCGATTTTTCAGACGACGATGGTTACCGTGCACAAGCTCGCCGTAGCGCCACATTGGGTATGGTAGGCAAGTGGGCTATTCATCCCAAGCAGATAGCTCTTGCCAATGAAGTTTTTACACCATCTGAAGATCAGGTCACAGAGGCCCGAGAGATCCTATCCGCCATGGAAGACGCCAAGATGAACGGCGAAGGCGCCACTGTATATAAAGGGCGTTTGGTCGATATCGCGTCCATCAAACAGGCGGAAGTCATCGTCAAACAATTCGAGATGATCAACGGCTAGCCAGTACCACCGAAGCTACACATCAACCAAGTAAGGGGGCCAGCCGGCCCCCTTTGTTACTCCAACATTGCAGGCCTCACCTACTTCAGCGGCACCGCAACTTCTGTCAGCAATTCATCGGGCGCTGTATCCGTCGGTGAGTTCAGATAGTTCTCCATCGCGGGTCCGTCGCGCGGTTCCTCACCGCTCTGCGGCAGCCAGACACCGAACAAATAGTCATAAGCCGCTTTCAGTCCAGCATAAGGACCCTGATATCGCATCACCGCCATTTTTCCGGCGGGGGCTTGGACCTCGACCAGATCATCTGGCATATCAAGATCAGCTGAAACGGCTACACCTGCATGGCTAGAGAGCTCTGCCTCAGCGACGGCGGACGGATCATCATAATATAGTCCCACCATACCACTGGCATGAGGCCACAAATTCCTAGACGAAAAAATTGTTCCCAGTTTCTCGAAGCTCTTGCCAATTTCCAGATAAGCACCGGTATGTTCCAAAGCTGCCAGACGGCGTTCGGGTTCTTGTCGAATTTCTACAGGATACACGGGATAATCTCCTTTGTGCGGTTCCATTAACGGTGAGCGCAGCTCACCTCGCTTTCGAAACGCACCCGGGGACATCCCATAGCCTGCGTTAAAGATTCGGGTGAAGCTTTGTTGGTTTTCATAGCCACAGCGCTCTGCCACCACTGCAATTGGCCAATCGCGTTGCACCAACCAACAGGCAGCGCGATGAAGCCGAATACGTCTGACGGCTTCCGCACAGGTTTCTCCCGTCATCGCGTGAAAAACGCGATGCCAATGAAACCGGCTCATCGCTGCAACATCCGCCAAATTATCCAGCGACAAGTCACCGGATGGATTCGCGTGGATGTAATCTACGACACGCAGCAATCGATCTTCGTAACTCTGAGCCAAGCTCTGTCCCTTCGGGTTGTTTCAAGACTGACATGGCACAGGCCAGTTTCACAAATCTTGCTGTTGTTGCATCCGACAGCTCGGACAGCCATATAGTTTTTAACGATAGGAAAAATGCATGACCAACTACCTCGAATTCGAAAAACCTTTGGCTGAAATTGAAGGCAAAGCCGAAGAACTGCGTGCGCTCGCGCGGCAAAATGCGGAAATGGATGTCGAAAAAGAAGCCAAAGCGCTCGATAAAAAAGCGCAGGACCTGCTGACCGATCTCTATCAATCGCTAACGCCGTGGCGGAAGTGCCAAGTGGCGCGACACCCTGATCGCCCCCATTGCAAAGACTACATTGAGGCATTGTTTGACGAGTACACCCCATTGGCCGGTGATCGTAATTTTGCCGATGACCACGCTGTCATGGGTGGGTTGGCCCGTATTGGAGATCGTGCGGTCGTCGTCATAGGACATGAAAAAGGCCATGACACAAAGACGCGCATCGAAAGAAATTTCGGCATGGCGCGACCCGAAGGCTATCGTAAGGCGATCCGTCTGATGGACCTTGCTAGTCGGTTTGGGTTGCCGGTGATAACCCTCGTCGATACCCCCGGCGCTTATCCAGGTAAAGGTGCGGAAGAACGAGGCCAGTCCGAAGCGATCGCACGCGCCACCCAGAAATGCCTCGAAATCGGTGTGCCGCTGATATCTGTCATTATCGGTGAAGGTGGTTCAGGAGGCGCGGTTGCATTTGCCACCGCTGATCGCGTCGCGATGTTGGAGCATTCAATCTATTCGGTAATCAGCCCAGAAGGCTGCGCCTCAATCCTATGGAAAGACGCTGAAAAAATGCGAGAGGCCGCGGAAGCATTGCGATTGACAGCACAGGACCTGAGTGATCTCGGAGTTTGTGATCTTATTGTCAAAGAGCCCGTCGGCGGCGCTCAACGCAGCCGAACAGAGACGATCAATGCTGTAGGTAAAGCCATTGAAGGCTTATTGGACGAATTGGGTGATAAAGACGCGCAAGACTTGGTAACCAGCCGTCGCAAGAAATACATCGATTTGGGATCAAAAGGCCTGAGCTAAGCTCACCACATCGTCTTAGCCGCTCGTGGTGCCCAGTCGGCGTCGTATTTGGCTCCGTCCAATTCGCCAGATGTCTGTTCAGCCAGAATTTCACCAACTGTCGGCAATCCAGCCGCTTTGACACCGCCCCATAACTCTGAACGCATCAATGCGCGTGCGCATTGGGTGTAGACTTGTGAAATATTGAAAACGATGACCGAACGGGGAAGCCTTCCTGCTCTTTCAAACTGCTTTTTGAGATCTTCATCAAGAGAAACGCGCGCTTCGCCATTTACACGCACAACGTTGTTGGATCCTGGAATCATAAACATCAAAGACGCGCGACCATCGGCAACGATGTTGCGAAGCGAGTCCATACGATTGTTGCCCCGCCAATCAGGCATCGAGAGTGTATGATGGTCCAGTTCGGCGACTACCGGCCCGTCATCCCCACGTGGGCTGCTGTCCGTTCCATCCGGTCCGACCGTCGTAAGCACACAAAACCGGGAGGACATTACCCACTTGCGGTACAACGGCGTTAGTCCAACGGCCACCTTATCCAGAGACGCACGCCCGGGCGCGCCATAGATAGCCTCCAGCTCGGTGATATCTTCAACAAACTTCAAGACGTCGCCTTTGTTTGCCGAACAAAACCAGCCTCATCCAACAAGGCGTCGGACGCGCTCTCAACCTCAGTTTCCAATTCCTTGAGAAACTCGTCCTTGTCCATTCCAGCGGATATGCGAGGTAAGAATTCAACTACGGCGGTTCCCGGTTTCCGGTAAACACCACGCCGCGGCCAGAACACACCGCAATTGGTGGCAACAGGCACGCAGTCTTGACCAAGCTGTTCGTACAAGACCGCGGTGCCAACCTTATAGGGCTTTTGCACGCCCGGAGCCACGCGCGTGCCTTGGGAATAGATCACCAATTGGCCAGGTAATTGTTGTCCCTTCTTCACGTCTTCCAGCATCTTCTGAATTGCGGCACCGCGCTTGCCACGGTTCACTGGTACGCAGCCCAGACGATAAGCGTATTGGCCGAGGATCGGAGAGAAGAGCAAGATCCGTTTCATGATAAATTTGCCATGCGGAATGGCGGAGAAGATCACGATAATATCCAGGAACGACTGATGTTTCGCGGCGATTAAAACTTCGTCAGTGGGCGGGGTGCCCCGGACTTCTGTCTTCAAACCAATCATCCATGCAGCACTCCATCGCACATAGGCTGCGTAGGCATGGCACGCACGCAACGCGCCGATGGGGCTGATCAAAGCGTAAGGAAAATAGATGACTGCCAAGACCGCCATCACCACATACATCATGATGTTGAATATCAGGGACCGCAGCCATTGAATTGCATAAGCCATGGATCAAGTCACCTCTTTCAAAACACGTAGCGCGGCTCCGCGGGTCGCCCAAAATGCAACGGTGGCGACAAGCAAAGGGATAACCAGTGGCCAGAGCCATTGCCAGCCTACAAAGCCGAGCCCTGTCAAAAAGCCACCTGCCTCTGATGCACTGGGCAACAAAGCAACCGCGATCATTCCCAAAACCGCACCGACCAAGCCACCACCAAATGCCCGAACCGTGAAACGCCTAACAAAGGCGCGCGCAATGTAAGTGTCGGTTGCGCCGACAAGACGCGTTACGCGTATTACCTGAGCGTTTGCAGCAAGCGCCGCGCGCGCTGCCAACGTGATCATCGCGGCAACCGATGCGCCAATCAAACCAATCGCCAGCCAGCCAAGCAACCGCAGCCGTTCCGCCGCATTGATCAGGGGTCTGCGCCATCTCGTATGATCGTCAAGGAACGCTCCGGGTGCTTCAGCAGCTAGTCGGAGACGCAAACCCTCAGCGTCGTATCCATCGGCATCCTCAACAACCTCGATCAGCCGCGGGATCGGTAGTTCTTCAACCGGTAAGTCCGGACCAAACCAAGGCTCAAGCAACAGTCTTTGTTCTTCTTCAGATAGGATACGAGAGCGTGCCACGCCGGGTGTGGTCCGCAAGACTTCCTGAGCCGCACGTGTTTGTAGGTCTAGTTCTTCGAGAGGCGCCGAAATCCGAACTGTGGAGCTCTGTGCCAATTCGGAGGCCCACCGATCTGCAAGACGGCCCGTAGCAAAAGAAAGTGCCAAGGCAAACACCGCCAGAAACGCCATCGCGCCCGACGTGAAAACGGTCAACCAAGACGTAAAGCCCGAGGGGGGCACGACGCGATCAGCCTGCGGATCCCCTCTCACCACCTCAAACATCGAGGAAAGCCTTCCAACGACGTTCAAAGATCTGCTCCGGCCAATTGCAACCGTTTGTCCTTGATACGCAAAACGCGCGCAGAAATCTGGCTTTTGGCCATGCGGATCAGGTTCAAATCATGTGTTGCGATGAGGACCGATTTTCCCATGCGATTGAGTTCGATCAACAAGGACAACAAGCGTTGAGACATTTCCCAGTCAACGTTTCCCGTGGGCTCGTCTGCCAATATAACATCTGGATCCATGATGATCGCCCTTGCAAGTGCTGCACGCTGGCGTTCGCCCCCTGACAACTCTGGCGGGCGTTGATTTTGTTGCGACGTAAGCCCAACCCAGGAAATCAACTCATTGAGGTTCTGTTGCTCTGCTTGCACATCCCGACCCGAAACCGTGAGCGGCAGGGCAATATTCTCAGCAACGCTCAGATGGTCTAGAAACTTGCAATCCTGATGGACCACTCCGATGCGGCGTCTGGCCATGGCAATCTGGTCGCGTTCAAGGTCGCGAACATCGGTGCCAAACACCTGTACGGCCCCACCACTTGCGACCAGTTCCATATAGCAAAGCTTAAGGAAAGTTGACTTCCCTGCCCCCGAGGGACCAGTCAGGAAGTGAAAGGACCCCGGCTGCAGACGCAACGACATGTCGTTCAGCAATTCTCCGCCGCCATAGTTATAGGCAGCGTTTTCCAGCTCAATCACCCAAGGCCTCTTTCATTATCGCTTATGTGAACAATTACGCCATAGCTGGCAACTCTTGCAATGAGTTGGAAACACTAATGCTTGGATAAAGCGAATCGTCGCGATATGACGAGGGGCGAGATTCAGGTTAGGCGCCGATTTAGGGCGCAGTACGGGGAACACATGCGGCTGACTTGCCCGAATTGCGATGCACATTACGAAGTGGATGCCAGCGTCATCCCCGACGAAGGGCGCGATGTCCAATGTTCAAACTGCAATACGACGTGGTTTCAGGCCGGACCTGACACCGAGAAGGAAGCGACTTCAGAAACTACTGACACCGCAGATGATTTCGAGCGGCCAGAAGGTGACCTGTCAGACGACGCTTCAGCAATGGCCGCTGCTGCTCAACTGGCGGCAGCACGCAATCAACAGCCGCGGCGCCCGCAACTCAAGCCAGAAGACTTGGATGTGATCGAGCAAGAAGTTGCCCGCGAAACAGCTGCCCGCAAGGCCGAGACAGGCGCTTTAGAGACGCAACCTGATTTGGGTCTCGATGACACAGAATCCCTCGAAAGGGCTGAAGCTGCGCGCGATCGTATCGCGCGGCGACGCGGGCAGGACGCTGTGGACGGCGATCAGGTCACACAAGAGCCGACACCGGCCGATGATATTGACGAGATCAAACCTGCTCCCCGTCGTGACGATCCGCAAACCAAGAGCGAACTCCTTCCTGATATTGAGGAAATTAATTCGACCTTGAAAGAGGCCCCGGAACCGGGTGTGGATCCTGAGCCTACGATCACCCCGGCAATGAGTGCTGCGAAATTCCGGCGTGGCTTCCGAATTGGTTTTGGTTTTGCGCTGCTGATTTTCGCGGCGTTGATCATAGCGTATTTGCGTGGTCCCAGCCTCGCAGAGAGTTTCCCCTCAATGGCAGGCGTGCTTGAGCAATACCACCATAGCATTGATGAGTTGCGGGTATCCTTGGACGGCACAGCTCAAACGATGGTGGAGCGGATCAACGGCATGATTGGTCAGGTTTCCAAGTAGCCTCGACCTGCTTGGACTAGAATCGATCGAGCAAACGCTTCAGATAATCACGCTCAACATCTGGCCGCTCTTGTTCACCTGATCTCTTGCGGATTTCGTCTCTCAGTTCCTGAGCGCGCCTACGGGCCTCCTGCCCTTGCAACATCGAGTCCTCGGACCCAATCATCCCGTCTGACCCCGCCTCGCGACCAAGCGGGTCACGATTTCGGCCATCTGTTGTGCCGGCAGTCTGGCCCTGCTGACCACCTTGTTGCTGCTGTTGCTGGGCCATCGCTTCGCCAAGATCGCGAATGCCTTCCCTCAGTGCCTCCATGGCATCAGATTGGGCACCCAGCGCTTCCGCCGTTTGGTTCTGGCGAAGTGCATCTTCAGCGCGATCCATAGCCTCGCCCGCACGGCCTAGACTTTCGCGGGCGGCATCACCTTCTGGCGTCCCCGCTCCGGGGAGATTGCGGCGCTGGCGTTCGAGCTCGTTACGGAGTGCTTGCTGCCGGTCGGCCAGCGACCCGCTCTCTTGTCCATCGCCCTGACCGTTTTGCTGGTTCTGCGCCTGATCCGAGCCGCCGCCCTGACCCTGCTGACCTTGTTGCGGGTTGCGTCCACCTTGGCCTTCATGGCTTTGTCCGCGGCCCTGCCCGCCGTTGCGACCCTGGTTTTGAGAGTTTTCGCCAGCTTGAGCGCCATCGTTGAATTGTTCCTGAAGATCACGGAACGCTTCGTCGCTAAGCCCTTGTTGATTGCGCAGTGTTTCCTGTAATCCTTCCATCGCCTGCTGGCCTTGACCCTGCTGACCTTGTTGGCCCTGCTGACCACGCGCAACCTGCATGTTCTGCATCATTTCCATGAGTTGGTTGAGCAACTGCTGGGCCTCAGCCATCCGACCTTGCTCCATCAATTCCTGAATTTGGTCGAGCATGTCCTGCAATTCGTCGCTGGTGATCTCTTCGCCCTGTTGCTGGTTCTGGGCCTGTTGATCTCCGTCCTGTCGCTCAGCGTTCTGTGCAAGCTGTTCCATGTAGTCGCGCATTGCGTCGCGAAGCTGTTCCATCAGTTCAGCAATTTCTTCGTCAGTCGCGCCGTCCTCCATCGCCTCAGCAAGACGCTCTTGAGCACGACGCAGAGCTTCTAGTGCATCGGAAAGAATACCGTCTTCTAGCAAAACGGCGGTAGCCCACAGAAGTTCGGCTATTTCGTCTCGTTTTTCACTAGAAAGCCCATACTGGTTGTGAATATCCAAACGCGTAATGCCCATCCGCAGCATCAAATATGCGCGCTCGCTTGGGAAAAACCCGTCTGGCTTGTGGCTAATCGTCCGCAGAATTTGCTCGACCCGTGTCGCGTTCTCGATCGACCACAGCAGGTCTCGCCGTTGTTCGATCACCGCTTTTGCCACGGGTTGAAAGAATCTGCGTCCCGGCAAGTCGACTTCTAGCGCGAAGGGTTCACTTTCGTTTGCTTGAACATCGGAAACCGTCAACGTGACCGTCACCGGCAACCCTGCCCAAGGATGCTCAGCCATATTTTCGATCAACACTTCGGTAAAATCTGCTCGATCGCCACGGATCGGCATCGGCAAATCGAAGACCACAGTATCGCGCGGCTCGGGGTCAATCGTCAGGCCATATCTTCGATCGACACGATCCAAATCCAGCGCAATTTCTGCAATGCCTCTTTCGATACCGTAGTCATCGCGCGCATCGAAGGGCAGTTCCATATCACCAGACACCCTGCGCGTAATCTCTTCGGTCACCTCTACGACGGGCCGCGCATCCGCAGTAACGTGAATAGACCATTGGGCGTCTTCAGCGCCTTCTACCGCCAGTTCGCCACTTTGGACAATTTCGAAACTCTGGGCGGATGGCGTCGAGGCATCGTCCGTTACCGGACGCCCGGAAACGCTTTCGCTGACCGCAAACTGCGATGTATCACCGTACAAACGTACTGTCGCCAGACTGCCAGTTGGCACCTCAAGTTCTGCTAGATCAATATCGTTCAAATACAGCGACGGTTTGCCGGTATAGCTAGGCGGCTCGATCCAAATCTCCCAGCTTGGTCCAACAACACCAAGGCCATTTTCAGCAAGAGAACCGTCGTCGAAAGCCTGAGGTTTGTTGGTCGCGACACCTAACCCGATCGTTAGGACGGCAAGAAGCAAAGCAATGTATCGCAGCCCATAACCATCGCGATCTGAAACTCGCAAGTCACCCGAAACAGACTTGGCTTGCGCTAGACGTGCCGTCATGCGCGTCTGATGCGCGTCCCATACTGCTTGAGATGCTGCGTCCGTCGTGCCGATCGCTTGATCGTCCAAAGCAGCACTGATCGGGCGGCCTACCATCGCTCTATCAATGCGATCAAGCGCTTCTGCCCAACTGGGCATCTGGAAAGACTTAATGGCGTAATACATCGCGCCAATGACGCCTGAGAGTGCGGCAACACCGCTTAACCAGCTCAGCTCCAGCGGCGCGTCGCGTAGAATACCCGAAGCCAAAAGCGCCCAAACAAGCAGAATAACGGTCCAAAGAGGCCAAAACGCACGCACAAGTCTCTCAGCGGCTAAGCCAAGAAAAGTCTTTCTCCACTGCCACTTAAGGCTGCTGAGAGTTTCGCTCTGCGGTGTGATCTTCATCGCAAAATCCCGACGGGCTGAGACCCCATAGTCTCATAGCCATGAGGGAATGGTATCGCGATTTAGCATCTCGTCAAAGGTCGGGCGTGGCCGAATGACACCGAAGTGATCGCCTTGGACCAAAACCTCGGGAATTAACGGGCGTGAATTATACTCCGACGCCATCACCGCGCCATAAGCGCCGGCTGAGCGAAATGCGACCAATTCACCAGCTTTCATAGACGGCATGACGCGCTCTTTGGCGAACGTATCGCCACTTTCGCAAACCGGTCCGACAATATCATACTTGGCCGGTTCTTCCCCGGGCGCTGGTTCAACGACAGGCACAATATCATGATGAGCGCCGTACATCGCTGGGCGGATCAGATCGTTCATAGCTGCATCGAGGATTAGAAACTCGCGGTCTTCACCGGACTTCACGTAGATGACTTCGCTTACAAGCAGGCCTGCGTTCCCAGAAATCAAGCGGCCCGGCTCAATTTCTATCTCGCAACCCAGATGACCGACCGTTCGTTTGATCAAGTCGCCGTAGTCCAGAGGCAGAGGTGGAGCCGAATTAGAGCGCTCATAAGGAATACCTAATCCCCCGCCCAAATCGAGGCGCTTTATTTCATGTCCGTCGGCCCGCAAAACTTCCGTAAGCTCGGCAACCTTCTGATAGGCGAGTTCGAAGGGCTCAAGATTTACCAATTGGCTACCGATATGAACATCGATACCGACGACGTTCAGACCGGGAAGGCTTGCGGCAAGCGCATAGACCTCTCTCGCGCGGGAAATCGGTATGCCGAACTTGTTCTCAGACTTCCCGGTGGCAATCTTTTCGTGGGTCTTGGCATCTACATCTGGATTTACGCGAATGGTAATCGGGGCGTCGATCCCGAGGGATGATGCAATCTCTGAAAGGGCCTGCATCTCCGGCTCGCTTTCCACGTTAAACTGCCGGATACCTCCCTTCAGCGCGAGGGTCATTTCTTCACGGGTTTTTCCAATACCGGAAAAGACAATGCGGCTGCCGGGAACACCTGCCGCGATGGCCCGACGATATTCCCCGCCAGAGACCACATCCATGCCCGCGCCCAGATCTCCCAGCAACTTGATCACAGCTAGGTTGCTATTTGATTTCATGGCGTAACAAACCAAATGCTCGGTGCCATCGAGAGCTTGATCAAACAGCTCGTAATGACGCTTTAAGGTTGCCGCTGAGTAGACATAAAACGGTGCGCCAACCGTCGCCGCGATGTCGGCTACACGAACGTCTTCGGCGTAGAGTTCGCCCGAGCGATAGAGAAAATGATCCATAACGCCCCTTTAGACTGCTCTGGAGCGCAGGAAAAGATACAGCGGTAGCCCACAACTCACCCCGATGCAGAACGTCGCAGGAATTGCCAAAAGGCCCATCCAGTTTTTGTGTGTCCAAGTTTCGGCTAAGATCCATAGTGTCAGCGTAACAGCGGCGATTGTCAGATCCCAAACGAGTCCCGACGTGGCGGCGTTTGCATGCCAAGCGTCGATCATTGCAGCCAGATCATAACCGTTTTCGTTGAACCAGCTGATGAACCAACTCATGGGATGAATCGTACCCCAGACGGCCAAGGCCAAGTACAAATAACGTAGATTGGACATCGCGCCCTCCTGATCAGCACAATCGTGATCTAATGCAGTTGCCGTCAGACGCAATGGCATATCTGGGTTCACAGGCGCCAGGTGGCGACGCAACGTCGCATTTGCCACTTACTTTACTGCCTGATTGAAGGGTAAAGGCTATTTATCTATACGAACAAAGCCTGTTGTGGCGCGCCGGGAGAGGAATGCATCATGTCCGAGATTGAACGCGAAAGCATGGAATACGACATCGTTATTGTCGGGGCCGGACCTGCAGGTCTGTCGGCCGCTATCCGCCTGAAACAACTCGATTCCGACCTGAATGTCGTTGTGCTCGAAAAAGGATCTGAAGTCGGGGCGCACATTTTATCAGGTGCCGTGCTCGATCCAGTTGGTCTCGATGCGCTGCTGCCAGACTGGCGCGACATGGGCGCTCCAATCAACGTCCCGGTCAAACAAGACAATTTCTATATGCTGGGCAGTGATGGCTCATTGCGAATTCCTAACTTCGTTATGCCACCGCTGATGAACAACCACGGCAACTATATCGTGTCCATGGGCAATGTGTGTCGCTGGATGGCTGAGAAAGCCGAAGAAATGGGTGTCGAAATTTTCCCCGGAATGGCCTGTTCAGATATCGTTTATGGTGAGAACGGCGAGGTTAAGGGTGTTGTCGCTGGTGAATTTGGACTGAACCCCGATGGCACTCACTCCGATGGTTACGAACCCGGCATGGAGTTGCACGGCAAATACGTTTTCTTAGGTGAAGGCGTGAGAGGATCGCTGTCTAAGAAGGTTATCGCTAAGTACGAACTTGCGGTGAATGCAAATCCGCAGAAATACGGCCTCGGCATGAAAGAGATCTGGGAGATCGACCCGGAAAAACATAGCGAAGGTACAGTGACCCACACTATGGGCTGGCCACTTGGCAAGAACGCTGGCGGCGGATCATTCATCTATCATCTTGAAAACAATCAGGTCTATGTCGGCTTCGTGGTCCATCTGAACTACGAAAATCCTCACCTGTTCCCTTACATGGAGTTCCAGCGGTTCAAGCACCACCCAATGGTCGCTGAACTTCTAAAAGGCGGCAAACGCGTGGCCTATGGCGCACGGGCGATCACAGAAGGTGGGTGGCAGTCCTTACCAAAAACCTCATTCCCCGGCGGCGCACTTTTGGGATGCTCAGCGGGCATGGTGAATGTGCCGCGCATCAAGGGCAATCACAACGCGATGCTCTCGGGCAAAGCCGCTGCCGAAGCCGCCTATCAGGCCATTCAAGACGGTCGTGCGGGTGATGAGTTAGACGCATATGATGGTGAAGTTCGCAACGGACCCATTGGAAAAGATCTTAAACGTGTCCGCAACGTGAAGCCACTTTGGTCCAACTATGGTTTGACGGCGTCGCTGGCGATCGGGGGCGCGGATATGTGGATGAACAACCTGTTCAATTGGTCGCCTCTGAACCTGAAACACGGCAAATCGGACGCCCAAGCGACCGGAGAGGCGAGCAAGCACAAGCCAATCGACTATCCAAAACCAGATGGGACGCTTAGCTTTGATCGGCTGACAAACGTAGCTTTTGCCTTCACAAATCACGAAGAAAGCCAGCCCGCACATCTGAAATTGACCGATGACACAGTTCCCGTCGGCGTAAACTTACCAAAATATGGCGGGCCTTCGGCTAGATACTGCCCGGCCGGTGTCTACGAGTTTGTTGAGGAAGAGAACAAAGACACGAGGTTTGTCATCAACTTTCAGAACTGTGTGCACTGCAAGACATGTGACATCAAAGATCCCAGCCAGAACATCACATGGACAACCCCGCAGGGTGGAGACGGACCCAACTATCCCAATATGTAGCTGATGCATGCGATGCGACTCATCGCCACGAACCGGCGACCGCATGGACAAGTCTCATAGGCCCGAATAGTCTCTGCCGAAGAGATAAATTGAGCATATAGGGCATTGAGAAATGGCAAGCAGGCGCGTCTCGACACTGATCAAATCCGCTCTGACAAGTGCGATCTTCTTATCCTGTGCCCCTGCGGCGCAGGCTGATGGGATTGCAGGCCCGTATCTGGCAGCTCGCCAAGCAGCGCTGGCCTCCAACTATTCAGAAGCTGCTCACTTCTATACCCGCGCAATGGCCGCACGACCTGATGACTTGCAACTCAAAGAAGCAGCAGTCTTGTCGCTTGTGGCCAGCGGAGACATTTCGCGCGCTGCCAATATAGCTCGCGAACATCGCGCCGCCGGCGGGAATAATCAGATAATCGACCTGATTTTGATGACGCAGAAGATCAAAGACGGGGACTATTCTGATGGGACGTTGGCAACTGACAGCAATGCGGGGATAGCACCTCTCATTGGCGGCTTGATCAAAGCGTGGTCGCATTTGGGACAAGGCGACATGACAAACGCCATCGCCGCCTTTGGCGCCGTCGCCGAGATCGAAGATTTCGCAGGGTTTGCCTACTATCATCAGGCGCTGGCGCTCGCGATGGTTGGCGATTTCGAAACCGCCGACACTATTTTTTCAGGCGAAGCCTTTGGCCCTTTGGCCCTCAGCTCGCGCGGAATAATGGCGCATGCTCAAGTATTGTCACAGCTTGAGCGGAATAACGACGCCGTTGAACTTCTGACGGTAGCTGGCAGCGCAGCGCTCAATCCCGATGTCGACAAGCTACTATATCGAGCGAAAGCAGGAGAGCTTCTTCCGTTCGAAATCGTTACGGGCGCAAGCGACGGGATCGCCGAGGTCTTTTACAATCTATCATCGGCGCTCGCGAACCAAGCCTCCCCAGACCACGTCCTGCTGTACGCGAGATTGGCTCAATATCTACGCCCGGATCATGCGCCTGCGATACTTACTATCGCTGAAATACTGGAACAGCTGCGCCAGTATGAATTGGCAGCAACAGCTTATGCAAATATCCCGCAAGAGCACCCTGCTTACTATATTGCCGAGATGGGCCGTGCCGATGTGCTCTTCGCAAGCGGTCGCGAAGACGCGGCCGCTGAAGTGCTGACAGCGTTGGCTCGCGCGGTTCCGAATGAACCAATCGTGCACGCCGCTCTTGGTGATTTGCTGGGCAGACTGGAACGTGATGCGGAGGCGATTGCCGCATATACGCGGAGCCTTGAGTTGCGCCCAAGCGACCAACCATCTGCTTGGGGCGTCTACTACGCGCGGGGCATTATTCACGAACGTGAGGGCGACTTTGCGGGAATGGAACGTGATTTTCGAAAAGCGCTCGAACTGTCGCCCGATCAACCCGATGTCCTAAATTATCTGGGATACTCGTTGGTAGAGCAGCGCACAAAACTTCCAGAGGCGCTAGAGATGATCAAGACCGCAGTCGAAAAACGCCCCGAGAGCGGATACATCACCGACAGTTTGGGGTGGGTTTATTATCGTCTGGGTCAGTTTGAAGAAGCAGTCGGCCCAATGGAACGTGCGGTCGAACTTCTGCCGATCGACCCGATTGTGAATGACCATCTCGGTGATGTTTATTGGATGGTTGGCCGATATCGCGAGGCGGAGTTTCAGTGGAAGCGCGCTCTTTCATTCGAGCCAGAGGAAGCCGACGCGGAACGAATTCGTCGTAAGTTGGATGTGGGTCTCGATGTAGTGCTCAAGGAAGAAGACGCCGCAGGAGACACGCAGACCGCGAATGATTGAGGTCCGTGCACCTGCTAAGGTCAACCTAACGCTGCATGTGACTGGTCGAACCGCGAATGGGTACCACCTTCTGGATAGCCTCGTGGTCTTTGCTGATGTGGCCGACCTCATAAAGGTCGAGGAAGCATCAACCTTTGAATTGGAAATATCGGGACCGTTTGCCAAGGGCGTTCCAATTGATGATCGCAATCTCGTCACGAAAGCTGCCCGGCACCTAAATCCAGATGCCAAGTGCCGCATTCACTTGACCAAAAATCTGCCGCATGGGGCAGGCGTTGGGGGCGGATCAGCCGATGCCGCAGCGGCGCTTCGAGCGCTTTCGAATCTCTGGGGGTTGGAGCCTCCCTCTATTGAAAGCGCTTTGACCCTTGGTGCTGATGTCCCAGTTTGCACCCTAAGCCCTGCACCCGTGCGAATGCAGGGGATTGGCGAGCAACTCACGCCTGTCAGTAAGCTGCCTAAATGCTGGATGCTTTTGGTTAACCCGAATGAGCCGCTGGCGACGTCGGCGGTATTTGATGGTCTTCGATCGGAACACGCAATCGACAACGTGGGCATGGACGAGCTTCCGGCACCAAACGCGTCGTATGGAAGCTTCTGTGAGTGGCTGCACAGTCAACGAAATGATCTTACAGCGCCCGCATCGAGCATCTTACCCGTGATCTCAGAGGTCTTATGCGGCATTCGCTTGACGGACGGATGTGGTTTCGCGGCAATGTCGGGATCAGGCAGTACCTGTTTTGGCTTGTTTGAAAATAAGTCAGATGCCGAGTTAGCAGCGTCAGAATTAAGCCGAAATCAACCCACTTGGTGGGTCCAGTGCGCAAGAATGCTTAGTTGATACGAGCAACGACGTAGTCCGCTAGGTCGTGCAACATACCCGTCAACTCGCTTTCCGGAACAGCATCCAAAGCATTCTTGGCTCGCTCTGACCAGGCGATTGCATCTTCGCGTGCAGCCTGCAAAGCGCCATGTTTCGCAATCAAACGGAGCGCTTGTGCCAGATCACCATCATCTTGCTGGCCTTTCTCAATAACGCGACGCCAAAATTCCATCTCGTCCGCATCGGCTTCAGCCACTGCCTTTATCAACGGCAGTGTGAGCTTTCTTTCCCGGAAATCATCCCCGACGTCTTTGCCCGTTTGATCCGCCGCACCACCATAGTCCAGTACATCGTCGGCTATTTGGAAACTCACACCTAACGCATTTCCGTAGGTGAATAGTGCCTCGGAGGTTTCCTTGTCGGCATCAGCGATCATTGCGCCAACTTGCGTTGCTGCAGAAAATAGCGCCGCGGTTTTGCCTCTCACGACCTGCAAATAGGTCTCTTCTGTGGTCGCCAGGTTTCGCGCAGCTGTTAGTTGCAAGACTTCACCTTCGGCGATTGTCGCTGCAGCGTCGCTCAACACCCTCAACACATCAAGGCGTCCCGTTTCCGTCATGAGCTGGAAAGATCTGGCGAATAGATAGTCGCCAACCAAAACACTTGACTGGTTATCCCAAAGTAAGTTGGCGGAGGGGCGCCCCCGTCTGTGTTTGCTTTCATCAACGACATCGTCGTGAAGCAGCGTGGCCGTATGGATGAACTCAACCGTTGCTGCGAGGTGAATGTGGTACGGGCCCTCATAACCGCATAGCCGGGCGCTGGCCAAGGTAAGCATCGGCCGTACACGCTTACCGCCTGCATCCACTAGGTGTGCTGTTACTTCCGGAATACGAGGTGCGTGCCGCGACGCCATACGTTCGCGTATCAGGTTTGCAACCTGTTCCAGATCACCGGCCAAAGCAGCCTGCATCCGGTCATGCGGTTTTACACTTGCGTCGTCCAGGCTCATCACCGCTGATTTCCCGCTACTCGACAAACCTTTCGGACTGTCGTTATCTCCAGCACATGAAAGAACTTCTCCGCAGCAACGACCCCACCATCATCGCGTTCGCCAAAGCCCTTCTACAGGGTGAAGATATAGGCGTCTTCGAGCTTGACGTCCATATGAGCGCGCTCGAAGGCTCCGTAGGCATATTGCCGCGACGTCTTATGGTCCGGGAGACCGATTTGTTCATGGCCCGCTCAGTTATGCGCGATAACAATATTGAACTAGCAGAGTAACGTTTGTGGCGACCCTTACCGACAACACCACGGAAGATAAGTTTCTTGGAGGCCAAGTCTCTCTGAGGCAACCAAGATCAGGGTATCGGGCAGGCCAGGATGCGGTTTTTTTGGCTGCGGCTTGCCCCGCAGAGTGTCAGCAGAGTGTACTTGAGCTCGGATGCGGGGTGGGGGCAGCGCTCGTCTGCCTTGGACACAGAACAAAGGCAAATGTCAGCGGCGTGGAACTGGATGCAAGCGCTGCTGAACTAGCTCGGGCAAATACAAGAAGAAACGGTGTAGACGCCGAAGTATTCACCGCAGATATCACGAATTTGCCTGCTGAGTTGAAACAACGCAGTTTTGACCACGTCATTCTAAACCCGCCCTATTTCGGGCCGGGAAGCGCGTCGGCTGATCCACCGAGAGATCTCGCCAGGCGCGAACAGACACCCTTGCATGACTGGATTGACGTCGCCTTGACGCGACTCGTACCAAATGGCTGCATCACGCTCATTCACTTGGTTGAGCGGCTGAGCGATATTATTTCGCTGCTCAATACGCGGGCGGGCCGCATTGAAATCAAGCCTATAAGCCCTCGTCCAAACAAGGTCCCTAATCGTGTAATCATCCGTGCGAAGAAAGGCTCCAGTTCCGCAACCAGACTGTATAACCCCTTGATCTTGCATGAGGGCCTGCACCACGAACAGGGGAAGAAGGACTTTACAGAAATAGCCCAGCAGGTTTTGCGCAACGGCAGGTCACTAGAGTTCTAGCGATTTTTCGCGCGTTTTAGCGGCCGAAACCCGTGACAGATCAACGTATTTGTGCTGCAATATAAATATAAACCCACAATCGGAGGAATGCCTATGACCATCAGTTCGCATCTGTCTGAACTGAAGCGCAAGCACGAAACCCTTTCCCAGCGTGTTGAAGAAGAACAACGCAGCCCTGGCACGGACAATCTATCCATCGTGGAACTGAAAAAGCAAAAGCTACGATTGAAAGAGGAAATCTCGCGGCTGGCAAGTTAGCCGCAAATTCAAAATCACATTGCTCTATTGGGTTGCCGCGCGATGGTGCGCGACAACACTAGATCATTTTTTTTCAGGCAAACACTCGATCAGCTTCCAAGTCTTTGATCGCCGTTGTTTCCTCCAGTACCCAGTCGATAAAGCGCGAAACCTGTGGGCGCTGCTCCGCACCCAAGGGGCATATCAGCTTATAGGTCGCATTGGCTTTCATGGCCTGCTTCAAAGGCATGACCAATCTGCCTTCTCGCACGTGGCCTTCCGTTAACGATATCCGGCCCAAGACCGCGCCTGCGCCTGACAAAGCAGCGTCAACCGCGTGATCGGCCTGACTAAATCTGGGCCCGGCATCGCTGGTTAAATCCAGACCAAATGCGTCAAAGAAGCTTGCCCAATCAATCCTGGGACGAAGGAATGCTGTGTCTTCTTGATGCAAAAGTGGAAGATGCATCAAGTCTTCGAGTGATTTGACACGATCAGCCAATTGCGGGGCAACCATCGGCGTGATCCACTCATGTATAATCGTCCTACTAAACAGACCGTCTTCATCATCCCGTTGACCAAAGCGAATTGCGATATCAACATCGTCCCTGGCAAAATCCATCAGTCTCAGACTAGCGGAAAATCTCAGTTCGATATCAGGATTGGACTGTGCAAACTGGAACAACCTGGGTGCTAACCATTTTGCAGTGAAGCCCGGACCGGCAGTGACGGTCAGCGTCGAGCTATCCAATCGGTTTCGAACCGCGCGCCAAGCGCCTTGCAAGGCTTCAAAGCCAGAACTTACGCCCGGTTGGAGTAGCAATCCTTCCTCCGTAAGTTCGACTGACCTATTCAATCGTCGAAAAACCTGCGCTCCCAAATGATCTTCCAGCGACTTTATCTGGAAACTCAAGGCCGCGGGTGTGACATGCAGTTCTTCGGCCGCGCGCGCAAAGCTCATATGACGCGCCGCCGATTCAAACGCTCGCAATGCAGTCAGAGGTGGTAGCTTATCTATCATGGTTAAGAATTTCTTGTGTGAAATGTGAAAAAGTCTCGTTTGTATGTGAAATTACAAAGGCGCATAACTGATTCAATTCAAAAAATCACATCATGAAAGTTCTACCAATGATCGAAACACAGTTAAACCGCAGGATTATTGATGCGCAAAAATTGGCCCATCAAGAACGAGGCGAAGCAATGACAAACCTGTTCCGCGCCGTGCCTCGCATACTCTCCTCCCTGCGCCACAAAAACTGAGCTCCCCTCAGATAGCGCATGGAAAAAAGGCCGGCTCTGTTTTCCAGAGCCGGCCTTCAACCACCTTACATTCTGCTTAATTAGCTCAGATACTGACCGCCGTTTGCTGAGATTGTTGAGCCTGTCACAAAACCCGCATCGTCTGATGCGAGAAATACGACGCATCGAGCAATCTCGGAGGCTTCACCCAAACGCCCAACCGGGATTTGGGGCAAAATCACATCATTCATAACCTTCTCTGGGATGGTCGCCATCATTTCTGTATTGATGTAACCAGGCGCAATCACATTCACGGTGATGCCAGCGCGGGCACCTTCTTGCGCCAGAGCCTTGGTAAATCCGATGTCACCAGCTTTGGCAGCAGCATAGTTGGCCTGCGCAAACTGGCCTTTTTGACCATTGATCGAGCTGATTGTGATTACACGACCAAACTTGCGTTCCCGCATCCCTGGCCAGATCGGGTGGGTCATGTTGAACACACCGCTGAGATTGGTGTCCATCACCTCTTTCCACTGTTGCTGGCTCATCTTGTGGAAGGGCGCATCGCGCGTGATCCCCGCATTATTCACCAACACCTCAACGGGACCGAGGTCAGCTTCGACCTGCGCAATACCGGCGACGCATTCGTCATAGTCGGCAACATTCCATTTGTAGGTTTTAATGCCAGTATCCGCGGTGAAGGCCGACGCCTTTTCCTCATTACCAGCGAACGTTGCCGCAACGCTATATCCGGCGTCTTTCAACGCGGTTGATATCGCTGCGCCAATTCCGCGCGAACCACCAGTGACCAATGCTACACGTCCCATAGGACTTTCTCCTCTATTCCGTTCAAGTAATGTAATTGCACAAACTATACCTTGCACGCAACTATATTACCTGCGCCCAAAGTGCTTCGTGAGCGACTAAGGACGTTCGACACAAAGGGCTACGCCCATGCCACCGCCGATGCACAGCGTTGCGAGGCCTTTTTTGGCGTCACGACGCTTCATTTCGAACAACAGCGTGTTCAAAACACGACAACCAGATGCACCAATCGGGTGGCCAATCGCAATCGCGCCGCCATTGACGTTCACGATTGATGGATCCCACCCCATATCCTTGTTCACTGCGCAGGCTTGTGCTGCAAAGGCTTCGTTCGCCTCCACCAGATCCAGATCGTCAACCGACCAACCTGCCTTATCAAGCGCCTTACGCGACGCGTAAATTGGCCCGACCCCCATGATTGATGGGTCAAGACCAGCAGTGGCATAGGAGGCAATCCGGGCCAGCGGTTCAATCCCGCGTTTTTCGGCCTCGTCAGCGCTCATAAGCAGAGTTGCAGCAGCACCGTCGTTCAAACCAGACGCATTCGCAGCGGTCACAGAACCCTCTTTGGTGAAGGCGGGACGCAACTTCTGCATGGCATCAATGGTTGCTCCGTGACGGATGTATTCGTCTTGATCGACAACAATGTCACCTTTGCGAGTTTTAACAGTGAAGCTAGTGATCTCGTCGGCGAACTTGCCGGCTTTTTGCGCAGCCTCTGCTTTGTTTTGCGAAGCGACCGCAAATTCGTCCTGCATGTCACGGCTAATCTGCCACTTTTCAGCGACATTCTCGGCGGTCTGACCCATATGATAGCCGTTAAAGGCGTCCCAAAGACCATCTTTGATCATCGAGTCGATATACTTCATGTCACCCATTTTTTGGCCAGAACGCAGATGTGCAACATGCGGGCTCAGGCTCATGCTTTCCTGACCGCCCGCCGCAACAATCGAGGCGTCACCAAGTTGGATATGTTGTGCTCCGATAGCGACCGCGCGAAGTCCTGACCCACAAACCTGGTTGAGACCCCAAGCAGAGCTTTCTTGGGGAAGACCCGCATTGATATGAGCTTGACGCGCCGGGTTTTGTCCCTGCCCCGCTGTCAGCACCTGCCCAAGAATAGTTTCGGAGACCTCAGACTTGTCGACCCCGGCACGTTGTACAACGGCCTCAAGGACGGTCGCGCCGAGCTCGTGGGCTGGTGTTCCGGCGAACGAGCCGAGGAAGCTGCCAACTGGTGTGCGGGCGGCAGATGCAATTACAACGTTTGTCATGAAGTTTCCTTTCCTGCGAAGCAGATATCGACTTTCCGCCGCCAAAGATTCGGCCGCGCTTTGACGGGCATCTGCAGCATATGCGAAGAGGGGGCAACAGGACAGTCTGTCTCAGCGGGGCTTGGCGGATCAGTCTTGAGCTTGGTTGGCACGCTCAGGCGGAGGCTTTTTTCGCGCCCCCAAGCTTCCACGCGGGGCGAAGCGATGGCGCCCCAAACAAGTACCCCTGCAGACAGTCTACACCGGCTTCGATCAGATACTCAGCCTCAGCAATTTGTTCGACACCTTCCGCTACAGTAAACATGTCAAACTGCTGTGCGATCGAGACCAAAGCACTGGTCAAAACCTGATTGTCGCTGTCAGCGTCTACGTTTTGAATGAAGCTTTTGTCGATTTTCACAATGTCGAAATAGAAGTCCTTGAAATGACGGAACGCTGTATAGCCGGCTCCAAAATCATCCAAGGCAAAAGATACACCACGGCGGTGGTAACAATCCATGAAGTTGACGACGGCCTCCGGCATCTCCATTGCAGAGCTTTCGGTAATCTCAAGTATCAGGCGTTCAGAGATAGAAGGGTCCCGGCTTATCCCGCGTTCTAGCGCTGCTGTCCAATCATCATAAACGATTGATCTTGCCGACATGTTGATCGCCAATCGTAGTCGAGGGTGTCGAAATAGCGCCTCCAAGCCAAAATCGATCGAGAGGCAGTCCATAAGACGGCCTTCTTCTGTAGCTTCGATTGTTTGAATAAAATCTTTGGCCGGAATGACACGCCCTGTTTCATCGAGGATACGTAATAACCCTTCGAAGTACCCGACCTCACGTACATCCCGGCATTGAACTATTGGTTGATAGGCCAACATAACCTTTCGGTCGCGCAGCGCCCGCCTGACCATTCCAAGCACATCTTTATCCCGCTCAGAAACTGCTATGCTGAGCGGGTTACTATATTGCTTTCCGGGCGCTTTGTTTGACAAGCCACTGCTCCATTCACAGAGCACGACATAAGCGCCATTGGCTAAGCGCGGGTTAATGTTCCAATTTTGTTCCAATTTGCCTAAAGTGTGTTTGGAGATTTATTCCATTGAAAAAGCGAGAGAATAATGAGCGGTTGTGACTGGGTTGGCGAAGAAGAAATCTACATTCGCTACCATGACGAGGAATGGGGCGTGCCAGAATATGACAGCCGGGCGCTGTGGGAAAAATTGATTCTTGATGGCTTTCAAGCCGGACTAAGCTGGATCACGATCCTTCGTAAGCGAGATAATTTCCGCAGAGCGTTTGAGGGATTTCAGCCGCAGGTCATCGCAAAATGGGATGAGCCTGAGATAGCTCGTCTGCTGCAAGACGATGGGATCATTCGCCATCGTGGCAAGATCGAAGCTACAATTGGAAATGCGCAGGCGTATCTGGACCTTGGGGAGGACTTCAGCGAATTCATGTGGCGGTACATCGACGGCAAACCGTTGCAAGGGAACTATGGCACACAAGCTGAGGTGCCGACATCCTCACCCCTAAGTACGCAAATTTCGAAAGATTTAAAGAAAGCTGGATTCAAGTTCTGCGGCCCAACGATTGTCTATGCGTGGATGGAGGCCTGCGGGTTATTCAACAACCACCTAACCAAGTGTCACCGCCATAGCGTTGTAAGTCGGCTCGCGCGCTAGCTTTCAGGCGGAGCGCCACCGGCATCAGACATGCGCACGACCTGATCGTCAAAGGCCGATTTGCGGTCGCCATTCACCTGCACTGGATTGGGCGCAGCCAGAATGTCCTGCCAGATTTTTGTGGCCCGATGGTTGGCATCCACCGCACCATTCTCGGTCCACGTGCCAAAGTTGGACCAGTCGCCGACCAATGGTTCGTAAAATTCTGTCTGATAGCGATCCATTGTCTGGCCCGCAGCAAAAAAATGGCCGCCGGGCTGCACTTCGGTCAAAGCCTCTAACCCAATCTCGGCAGAGCCGGCTTGCGCTTTGGTGCAGAGTTCGGCGACCATTTGCAAAACCTCAACATCGCAAATCAGCTTTTCAAAAGAGACCGTTAAACCTCCCTCCAGCCAGCCTGCGGAATGGATAACCACGGTGGCGCCTGCCATCAGGCATCCCCAAAGCCCGAACTGAGTTTCGTTTGCAGCCTGCACGTCATTCATGTTTGCAGCTGACCCGGCCGCAGATCGCCAAGGCAAATCAAGTTTACGCGCTAATTGCCCTGCGGCCAGTGAAGCATTGAAATGTTCAGGTGTTCCAAATGCGGGAGCGCCAGATTTCATATCAACATTTGACGTGAACGTCCCATAACACACCGGGGCACCGGGGCGCGCCAATTGGGTCAACGTTATCGCGGCCAAAGCCTCGGCATGGCTCAGCGTGATCGCTCCTGCGACCGTAATTGGTGCCATGGCTCCCATAAGTGTAAATGGCGTGACGATCGAAACTTGTCCGGCTTTCGCAAAATCAATCAACCCTTGGGCCATCGGGATGTCGAGTTGACGAGGCGAGTTCGTGTTGATGATCGTGTAACACCAGACCTCGTCTTCAAACTCCGCATCACTCAACCCACGAAAATCTCGCAACAGTTCAAAGCTTTGCTGAACCTGTGGAGTACCTCGCGAAAAGATGAACGGAAACTTGTTGGAGAGCGTCAACTGCGCCTCTAGCGTTTCGTAATGGCGCAGGTGGGTGGGAACATCTTGTGGTTCGATCAACGGAGGAACCATTTGGAACACATCGAAATGCTGTGTCAGCCGAATGAGGTCACGAAAGTCCTGTCGCGTACCCGGTCTGCGTCCGTTTACCAGATCGGTGGCATGCGGCGCCCCTGCACCCGGCTGAAACACAAGAGAGCCCAGTTCCAGCAATGCGTCCTTCTCTCTCACACCCGCGCGCAAACGAATCGATTTAGGAGCAGAAGCAACCGCCGTTTCGATCATTTCCCGACCGATAAAGACCATCTCGCCGTCCACCCGCGCACCCCCCGCTTTGAACAGAGTACGAGCCTCTGGCAGCAGTACTTTGATGCCCAACTCTTCCAAGACCTGAAGTGAGGTCTGGTGCATTGCTTCAATCCGGTCGTCCGAGAACGCTTTCATCGGCGGGAACGGATTTTTCAGGTTATGGTAGTCGACCTGACGACGCGACACAGGCGCGGTTTGTGATCTTCTGCGTCCGGTTCGCCCGCTCATCCCCGCATGGCCTTGCCGCCCGGATCGTAAGGAGACGGCGCCAACACTTTCGCCTGCCGTTCAATTCCCACTACGTGGACGGAAAGCTCCGTGCCAGGTTCTGCAAATCTGGGATCGACAAGAGCCATCGCGATTGATTGATCGACGGAATAACCATAGGCTCCAGACGTTGTAAATCCGATGCGTTTGCCATCAAACCAGACCGGCTCATAGCCCGAGCAATCTGCATGGGGGCTATCGAGCCCAAGTGTCACCAGCACCTGAGACGGTCCTATGTCCCGCTCTTTAATCGCGGCCTCGCGTCCGACGAAATCCTCCTTTTGCCAATCAATCCAGCGATCCATACCCGTCATGGCGGCAGTGCGGTCTTGGGTGAATTCTGCAGACCAGATGCCAAAGCTCTTTTCAATCCTGAGTGACAAAAGCGCGTTGAAACCGACCTCCTTGATGCCGTGGTCGGCTCCGGCCTCCAGAAGAGTTCGCCGCAATGCGACGTGCTCGTTCGCACGACAATGAATCTCATAACCAAGCTCACCCGTGACGGACAAGCGACCAACCTTGCAACGTAAGAGCCCCAAATCAAACACACCACAGCCCATGAAGGGCAGATCCAGATCAGGCTGAAGCGACTTAATCACCTTGGCGGCATTTGGTCCATTGAGGGAGAAGCCGCAGATATCATCGCCAATGTCATGGATCGAAACACCATCTTCCATGTGATCGTTGAACCAGCGCATATGCCATTCGCGAAGATAGTAGCTGCCCATGATCCACCAGGTGCCATCACCCCAGTTGAAGAGTGTCAAATCCCCCTTCAATTTACCCTCAGGCGACAACATCACGGCGAGGCGGGCCCGCCCCTCTTTCGGCAAACGGGTCGAGAACATGCGGTTCAACCAGCTTTCCGCATTCGGTCCACTTACCTCGAAACGCGAGAAACCAGTGATATCAAGCAGCCCGACGGCCTCTCGAACAGCCTTGCACTCATCCTTCACATAGGGTGAGGCGTCGGAGCGGTTAAGTGACGGGGTTTCCACGAAATCTTTCGGCGCAAAGTAGAGCGGTGTCTCAAGCCCCCAAGAACAACCCCACCGGCAGCCGGCTTCGGTCATCGCGTCATGAGCGGGGGCCATTTTCAGTGGCCGCCCAGCAGGAAGTTGCTCATTGGGATAGGTCATCACGAAACGCCGTGAGTAGAACTGACCCGTCGTCTGCTTGATGTATTCTTTGTTTGACTGATGCTCCCCGTATCGGGCGATATCCATCGACCAAGCATCCGTCTCCGTGTCGCCGTGGATCATCCATTCAGCTAGGGTTTTTCCAACGCCCCCACCTTGCAGAAAGCCCGCCATCACACCGCACGCGAGCCAGTAATTTGGCACAGACTTCACGGGGCCAACAAGCGGATTGCCATCAGGTGAGAAGGTGAATGCTCCATTGACCCAAGACGAAATACCCACATCGTTCAAGCAAGGATAGCGCTCGAATGCGAGCATCAATTCGTTCTCAATGCGATCCGTATCTTCCTGTAAAAGCTCGATGCCATATTCCCAGGGTGCGCCATCCATCATCCAATGTTCATGATTGATCTCATAGATGCCCACCAAAATTCCTTTCTTATCCTGACGCATGTAGGTAAACCCCTCGAGGTCCACCGTCATCGGAACCTCGAAGTCCAGCGCTTCAATTTCGGGGATGCTCTCGGTCAGAAAGTAGTGATGGCTAAGCGGTGAGACCGGCAAATCAAGACCAACCATCCGCCCACATTGTTTGGCCCATAGACCACCTGCATTAACCACATGTTCTGCGGTGATCGTACCCTTCTCGGTGACGACCTCCCATTCGGACCCTTTTCGGTTCAGTTCCAAAACACGGTTATGCTCAATAATGTCTGCACCACGGTTTTTGGCAGCGCGCGCGTACGCATGAACTGTCCCAGTTGTATCTACATAACCTTCCCGATCCGCCCAAAGCCCGCCAATAACGCCTTCCGTACTCATGATCGGACAAGCCGCCTTTATCTCGTCAGGCGTCATCAAATGACAATCTTCAATGCCAATTGTCTGGAATGTACGATACGCGCCTTGCAACCACTCCCAACGCGCGTCCGCACAGGCAACAGTGACACCACCTGTCATATGCAGACCGATATCAATGCCACTTTCCTTCTCCACCTCAGCTAGCAGATCAATCGTGTAGGCTTGTAACGCTGCCATGTTCGGATCTGCGTTCAGCGCGTGGATCCCACCCGCCGCATGCCAGGACGATCCAGCGGTTAGGACATCACGCTCAACCAAGGCGACATCAGTCCAACCGAACTTGGCGAGGTGATATAAGACTGAGGCCCCGACGACGCCGCCGCCAATAACGACGACCCTGTAATTCGACTTCATGGGAACCCTCCTGCGCTACTTAACGCAACGCTAGGAGAAAGAAATACAGACTGTCTATGCCTCAAGCGCGACAAATCCTGTCGCAAAAGGCCAATCAAACTTTGTTATGATCAATCCACTTGGACATCAGGCCCTTGTCCTGAAAACACTCTTGAGGAATGTCACGCCGCTTCATACGCGCCAGACGCTCTGCGAAGGCGACTTGTTTTGATGTTGGATAGTTTGAGAATTTGCCGCCTGTTGCGGATCGCACGGGTACTTTCGCCTTATGTCGCTCAATCCAGGCCGACAGACCTCGCCGATCCATGCGCAATTCGTACGGCAGAATATCGCCAGTACGCTCCGCCAATGCGCGTGCAAAGCGCAACTGTTTCTCCGACGCAGGCAGCGTATGATAATCATTTGTCGGCTGATCGAAGAGATCAGACTGAGTTTGTGGCAACATGAGAGACCTCCATTACACAAGTGAATATAGAACAAAACATGAATATCGTCAATATGTGGTGGCCCGAGGTTAGTTCAATACAATTTGTGCGATTAGACAACCGGCTTTATTCAATGCCCAGAACTAGGTTGAAACCCAGCGCATATTCCCGTCTGTTAGCGGAAACACTGGGGAGGTATTGCTGCCATGAGCGCGTCTGAAATTGGTCTCGTTGGCCTCGGAGTGATGGGGGCCATGCTGTCACTGAATATCGCAGACAACGGCTTTGCGATTTCCGTCTATAATCGGACCACGTCAAAGACCCATGACTTCATGAGAGACGAAGCGGGCGATTTGGCATCGAAAATCACGCCCACCGAAACACTGGAAGAGCTTGTCGCTTCCATTGCCAAGCCCCGCGCTATCATTCTGATGGTCCCTGCAGGCGATGCTGTTGACAGCCAAATTGAAGCTCTGCGCCCTCTGCTGGACGATGATGACCTGATCATCGACGCGGGCAACGCAAACTTTCACGACACAATCCGGCGCGCAAAGGCCGCGAAAAGTAAGGACGAGGCTTACCTTGGCATTGGGGTCTCAGGGGGGTCTGAAGGTGCGCGTTTCGGCCCGTCGATCATGGGCGGCGGCGAAAAGAAGTACTGGGATCGAGTTTCCCACATTCTCGAAGCCATCTCGGCTAAGTATGAAGGTCAGGCCTGTGCCACTTGGATGGGCGAAAATGGCGCCGGGCACTTCGTGAAAACAGTACATAACGGAATTGAATATGCCGACATGCAGCTGATCGCCGAAACGTATGGCGTGATGCGAGATGGCATGGCGATGACATCTGAAGCCTGTGGCAGTGTTTTTGAGGCTTGGAATGAAGGTCCGTTGCAATCGTATTTGATCGAAATTTCTGGAAAAGTCGCGAAAGAGAACGATCCGGAAACTGGAAAGCCGATGCTCGACATCATTCTTGATCGTGCGGGCCAAAAGGGAACCGGCCGCTGGACGGTGATCGAAAGCCAGCAGGTCGGCGCACCAGTTCCTGTTATCGAAGCTGCGGTCGCCGCGCGAAATATGTCGGCTGATCTAGACACGCGTAAGGCCGGGGAAGACGTGTTTGGCAGCGCCCCATCTCCGCTGCCCGCTGATGCGTTGTCAATTGACGAGCTTGAAGCTGCAATGATGGCTGGCAAGATCATGTGCTACGCGCAGGGTTTTGCTCTGCTCAACAAGGCGGGTGAAATCTACGACTGGAAACTCCCCATGCCGCAAATTGCCGAGGTCTGGCGAGAGGGCTGCATCATACGCTCATCGATGCTGAACGACATGGCCTCAGCCCTAAGCGAGCACCCAGAACGCAACCTGATGTTTGAGGGCTACTTCGCCGACAAGATGCGTCAGAGCCATGATGCCTTACGCAAGACAGTGGCTGTCGCTGTGACTCATGGCCTTCCGGTTCCGGCGATGTCGGCGGCATTGAGCTACTTCGATACCATGCGCACGGCGCGTTCTACGGCCAACATGATACAAGGACAGCGCGACTTCTTTGGAGAGCACGGATTTGAGCGCATCGACAAGGACGGCGGCGGCTTTCATGGACCGTGGGTGAGTTAAGGATCAGTCGCTTTCACACGGCATCCCCGCGACACCCCAAGCCAAGACGTCATTCACATGCTCCTGCAGTGAATACGGAGCGGGTTCGCGCCCGCCGCCTGGCTCCCACGCCCAATGCAGGATGACATCGTGATCAAGGTGGCTTGCTATATCCAGATACGTCCGATCACCATTCCGCTCGGGATCACGCATCTGGTTGCACACTTCCACTGAAGTCTTACCAAACCACTCAAACTCCACTGGTGGCAATTGCCAGTCTGCTGCGACCCGTGGTGCAGCGTGCGGCACGTTGTTACCGCGCTCCGTTGCCTCGACATTCACGTGACATGTCGAGCACAAGATATGCTCCGCGCCGATCCGGCTTTCACCCGCATTCACCAGCATTCCATGAGGACGGGTTTTGCCATAGCTGGGACCGGACCACATGGGCCTGTTAGATGCGCCGACATGGCAGTTTGAACAGCGTGGATGCGACGCTACTTCGTAAATGCGATCAAAGGCTTGCAAGCCCTCTGCCCGGGTCACCGACCCTTGAGCCGGAGGATTGATCTCGATCTTTCCCACTTCGGCAAATGCCGGTGCAGCAAACAATATCGCGAGGACTGTTAAAACTCTCATCAAGAACCCCTCAAACAAAATCGATGTGCTTGTTGAACGGCATTTCGCGAATACGTTGGCCGGTTGCAGCATAGATCGCGTTTGCCAAAGCAGCGGCAGCTGGTGGAACCGGTGGCTCACCGATGCCGCGTATCTTATCGCTGTTTTCGAGGCCGCGCACCTCGATCTCTGGGCATTGATAGAGGCGCATCGCCTCGAAAGCATGGTAGTTTGTCTGGTCTGCGACCCCGTCGGTATACGTGATTTCGCAGTTCATCGCATGACCCAATCCCCAGACCACCCCGCCTTTGACGAGATTGTCGAAGTTGAGCGGATCAATGACCCGTCCTACCTCTGCCGCCACGTAGACTTTGTCGATTTTGATTCCATCGGGCGTGTTCGTTACTTCGACTACTTCGGCAGTTGGAACACCAAAAGACATCACAAAAGCCACACCCCGCCCCCTGTTCGCGCCAAGATCAGAGCCCCAGTTTGACATCTCCGCCACAGCTTCCAGCGTCTTGCGAGATGCATCGTGCCACATCAGGCGCAGTCTTTCTTCCATCGGATCGGCACCCGCCGCGTGGATCAGCTCGTCCAATGCGCAATCATGGAAAAATCCATTGGACGAGGCGCCGACCGAGCGCCATGAACTAATTGGCGCAAGCTGAGGGGCGCGATATCCGGTCACGCGATAGTTGGGAATGCGGTATGGCTGTTCCCAAGCACCGGCAACAATCTGCAGGTCTGGCCCGGGAACAGGAAAGCCCTGCCGACCCATCTGGCTAACCACAACCGAAGGCATCGCAATGCCCAGATCAAGTGTCTCGACCTTACCGTCCTTGACCGTTCCTTTCATGCGCGCCATGGCAATTTGGCGCGTGAAGTCATGCATCATGTCCTCTTCGCGACTGTAGGTCAATTTGACGGGTTTACCCTTCACCGCCATCGCAAGCTGGGTGGCCTGCTTCACAACCTCATCTTCAAGGCGATGGCCGAAGCTGCCACCCATCATGAAAACATGAACATGCACTTTCTCGATATCCATGCCGGTCAGGTCAGCCACATTGCTCTGAACAAAACGAGGGATCTGCGTTCCGGTCCAAACATCAACGCGATCATCCTGGACCTGAACAATTGCGCTGACTGGCTCAAGTGGCGCATGCGCCAGATATGGCGCGCGATACTCGGCTTCGAAAACCTCCGCCCCTTCAAGTCTTGCTGCCGTATCGCCTTCGTCCCGCTGCCGGGAGTCCACAGCATCCTCAACAAAGGACGCTTCAAGCGCGGACCAATGATCATCCATTGATGCGGGGAACGGAGATGGGCCAGTTTCAAACTTTACCGCCTCGGCGGCTTGCATGGCCCGCCAGGTATTGTCGGCAATGACACCCACCCCACCCTTGACGGGTACAACCTTTACAACCCCGCGCATTTTCTCAGCCTCGGAGCCGTCTATGGCTGACATCTCGCCGCCTTGTGCCGGGTTCAGCTTGACCGCTGCGTGCAGCATGCCTTCGACCTTATGGTCGATCCCGTAGACCAGACGGCCCGTGGATTTGTCCACGATATCAACACGCTGCATTGGTTGGCCAATCAAGCGCCATGTAGACGGATCGCGCAGGCTTACCTCAGTTACGGGTTCGATCTGTGCCGCCATCGGCGCGAGGTCGATATAGCTGAGCGAAGTGCCATCCGGCAGAAGCACAGCTCCACCCTCGGTTGTGAGATCCGCCACAGCGACGCCAGTCTTTTGCGAAGCGGCTTTCTTCAAAGTTTCCCGCGCAACAGCACCTGCGATGCGGAGCTTCTGGTACCCATCGGGGGCCGAGGTTGAACCACCGGTAATCTGCATGCCCAGAAATTTCATCAGCACATCCATGACACTCCGAACACTTTCGGCCGCAAAGCCGTCATCCGTGGACCGGAAAGGCGCTGCTTCCTCTGACAGGGCCGTGTTGTAATATGCGGGGCTTGGTGGGCCGGGATCGACGGTGACCTGCTCCAGTTCGACATCCAATTCTTCCGCAATCAAGGCGGCCTGCATGGAGTAAACCCCCTGTCCCTTGTCGGCGCGGGGCGTGATCAAAGTGATGCCATCGGATGAGATGCGAACATATTCTGTAAGCGCCGTCTCGCCTTCTCCAAGCTCTTCCAGCAAAGGGTTCGCGGCTGGGCGCTTGTACATGTAATACCCAAACGCAACGCCACCTGCGACGGCAACGGATCCGATCAGGAAGGTGCGGCGTGCGATTGTTCCAAGTTTTCCCATCTCATGCACCCCGCAATGTTTTGGCGGCTGTCTTCACAGCTTCTCTGATCCGGGGGTACGTCCCGCAACGACAGAGATTAGCGCTCATCGCGAAGTCGATATCCTCATCTGTGGGCTCATCGTTGAGTTGCAGAAACGATGCCGCCTGCATGATCTGGCCGGATTGGCAGTAGCCGCATTGGGCCACCTGATGTTCGATCCATGCCGACTGAACGGCGTGCAATGCTTCGGGCTGACCCAAGCCTTCGATCGTGGTGATCTCTGCGTCCTCGACCTCACCTGCCGCAATCTGACAGGATCGCACAGCCTGACCGTCGATATGGACGGTGCAGGCCCCACATTGCGCGATACCGCAGCCATACTTTACACCGGTGATGCCAAGCTCATCGCGCAGCACCCACAGCAGTGGCATGTCGTTTTCCACATCCACATCATGTGATTTCCCGTTTACAGATAGCTTCATCGGCTGGCTCCTCTGTCGGCTAAAATTGACATTTGGACAATTTTGTTCTTTATGTCCAATTCTTGAGTGATGGGCAACTGGTTTGTGAAACGGCCATGAATGAACGCGAAATCATGATGCTGGATGCCGCGGTTTCGGTCTTTGCCCGTTACGGCGTTAAGAAAACGACAATGGGCGATATTGCCGAGGCGGCGGGGGTCGCGCGGCAGACGCTTTATAATGCTTATCCCGGGAAAGGGGAGGTCATTCGCGCGGCCGTCAGGCATGTCGGTGCGACGACCTATGACGCAGTTTGTGCCGCGTGGAAAAAGGCGGATACGCTTGAGGATAAGCTTGAGGCCTTTCTCGTGATTGGGCCGCTTGCCTGGTATGATCGTGTACAGGAAAGCCCTGATACGGCTGAGCTGATCGAGGGGATACACGCGGCGGCGCAGGAAGAAATGGAGGCGCTGAATTCTCGCTTCACCACGCTTCTGGAAGAGATGTTTCGCCCCCACGCTGAACCGATCGAGGCGGCTGGCATGACGATTGAGACCTTTGCCGACTTCGTCTTTACCTCGGCTCATGGGGCCAAGCACACCGCACCCTCACGCGCGGTCGTGGAAGCTCGATTGAACGCTTTGAAGCAGACTGTTTTGACGCTCATTGGCAAGGTGGGATCAAGCGACTAAGCTTTCAGGAAATCCCATCTGAGGCCTTCAAATTGTCTGATCCAAACACCCGTCTGATGTCTCGTATCGAGGACAAGCGCGACGATCTGATCGCGCTGACGCAGGACCTTGTGCGCATTCCTACGCTCAATCCTCCGGGTGAGAATTACCGGGAAATTTGCGGCTATCTGGCGGAGCGCCTTGGCGAAAAAGGCTTTGAAATTCAGATGGTTCGCGCCGAGAGCACGCCCGGAGACAGCAAGAGGTATCCCCGCTGGAATGTCATCGCGCGGCGCGAAGGCTCTGGGGTGGGGGATTGCGTGCATTTCAATTCGCATATTGACGTCGTGGAGGTTGGACAGGGCTGGACGGTAGATCCGTTCGGAGCTGACCTTATTGATGGCAAGATATATGGGCGCGGCACGTGTGACATGAAGGGGGGGCTCGCAGCGTCGATCATTGCGGCGGAGGCCTTTCTGGAAGAGTTCCCCAGCTTTCAGGGCTCGATCGAAATCTCTGGGACGGCGGACGAGGAAACCGGAGGATATGGCGGTGTCGCTTATCTGGCGGAGCAAGGTCATTACGCGCATGTCCAGCATGTGATCATTCCAGAACCATTACAGAAAGATCGCATCTGTCTGGGTCATCGGGGTGTCTGGTGGGCCGAGATCGAGACCCATGGGGAGATCGCGCATGGCTCCATGCCGTTTCTGGGTGATTGCGCTGTGCGGCATATGGGGGCGGTCGTCCGGGAAATGGAGGATAGCCTATTTCCTGCCCTTGCTCAAAAGCACACAGCAATGCCTGTTGTGCCGGAAGGTGCACGGCAATCTACCATGAATATCAATAGCTTCCACGGCGGTCAGGCTGAGCCTGACCCGGATTTCACGGGGCTTCCATCGGCCTGCGTCCCGGATCGCGCGCGGATGATTATTGACCGGCGCTACCTGATTGAGGAAAGCGAGGATGAGGTGCGCGGGGAGATCACTGACCTGTTGGAAAAGGTCAAATCGGAGCGTGAGAACTTCAGTTATGACTTGCGCGAGATGTGGTCGGTTTCACCCACGATGACCGAAAAGGACGCGCCTGTGGTGACGTCCGTGCAGTCGGCAATTCAGGATGTTCTGGGCAAGACTGCGGAATATGTCGTGTCGCCAGGGACTTACGACCAAAAACATATCGACCGGATTGGACGGCTGAAGAATTGCATCGCTTATGGTCCGGGCCTTTTGGAGCTGGCCCATAAGCCTGATGAGTATATCAGTGTGGACGATATGGTGGATTCCGCGAAGGTTATGGGTCTGTCCCTCATTGACCTGCTGAAGCCGAGTTAGCCTGTTGTTCAGGACGAAGGGTTAACGCGCCGTTCGCTGACGTTTCCATTTTCGCACATCTTCGAGGAACGCCCCTTATTTCTATGAAAAACCGCTGTAGTTTTCCCGTAGGGTTTCCGTAGTTTTTCCGTAGCTACACGGTGTCGGGGAGGCGGTATTATGATCCGACTTCGTGGTGAAAGCATCTGGCGCGTTAACCATTGTGTCGTTTTACATGAGAGCCATTCGGCTGTGGGATGCCCTATATCTTCGTTCCGATCTGCCGGGCGTTTGGGTAGGAGTGAGATATGGTTGAAGACGCACATCGGATCATCGGGCTTTATCGCCGCCATGCATCGGCTTGGGACGAGCGCCGCCGCGGGCGCTTCCCCGAGCGGTCGTGGTTCGAAAAGTTTCTGAGTCTGTTGCCCGACACGCCTTCCATTCTCGACCTCGGTTGCGGGTCGGGAGAGCCGATTGGTCGTTTCTTGATGAAGCATGGCTGCGAGCTTACCGGGATTGACGCTTCGCCGGAGCTTATCGGTTTCGCACAAGATCGCTTACCCGCTGCGGAATGGATCGTGTCAGACATGCGCGCGCTGGACCTGGATCGGACGTTTCAGGGAATTGTTGCATGGAACAGTTTCTTTCACCTCACGCCGGATGATCAGCGCAAGATGTTTTCGGTCTTTCAGCGGCATGCCGCGGCCAATGCGGCGCTTATCTTTACGAGCGGTCCAAGTCATGGCGAAGCCATCGGAGAGTTTGAGGGGGAGCCGCTTTATCACTCCAGCCTCGACGCCGATGAATATCGAGAGCTGTTGGACCGGCATGGTTTCGAGTTTGTCGACCACGTTGTGGAAGATCCGAACTGCAGACAACAGACGATCTGGCTCACCCGTTTTCTGGACAATGGCTGAAGCTGCGCGCTGAGCCGCTCTAGCCGAATTTGTTGGTTTTTGGGAAACCGTAAGGTGGGCGTTTGCCAACGCCGGCCCGCTTGCCCAGCCATTCGGTCATGTCGGCCTCGTGACGGGTTTTGCCGCCACCCATTTCCCAGCTAAGACCGTCGGCCCACGTGAAGGTCGTGATGTCTGACAAGCCACCGTCAAGTTCGAGCGACCCCTGACGCCCGCGCGCCATGTTGTATTTCTGGATGCGCACACCTTTGCCGCGCCCCATCTCCGGCAGTTCCGAAAGCGGGAAGACCAGAAACTTGCCGTTTTGCGATGCGACGGCAACGTGATCGCCGATGACGGGTTTGCAGGCCACAGCGCGGTTGTCGTCCTTGACGTTCAGGACCTGCTTGCCGGTTCGGGTCTGGGCCAGCACATCGGCTTCGGGCACCACAAAACCATCCCCAGCGGAGGACGCCACAAGCAGTTTACGCTCTGGATTATGGATAAAGAAGGCGACGATTTCGGCCTCGTTGGGCAGATCACACATCAGGCGCAATGGCTCGCCCATGCCCCGACCACCCGGCAGGTTCGCGGCAGAAACTGTGTAGAAGCGCCCGTTGGAGCCGAAAACCAGCAATCTGTCGGTCGTTTCAGCGTGGAAGATGAACCGGCCTTCGTCGCCATCCTTGAACTTCAGTTCGCGATCGAGGTCGATATGACCGGTCATCGCGCGCACCCAACCCATTTTTGAGCAGACCACGGTGATCGGTTCGCGCTCGATCATTGCTTCCAGTGGAACTTCTTCAGCCTCGGCAGCTTCGGCAAATTGGGTGCGGCGGGCGCCGCCCTCGGATTTCGCACCAAATTGCTTGCGGGTTTCGCGCAGCTCATCGGCAATCTTGGCCCATTGCAGGTCATCGCTTTCCAGCAGGTCTTCGAGTTCGGCCCGCTCTTTCATCAACTCGTCGCGCTCGCGCTTCAACTCAAGCTCTTCGAGGCGCCGCAAGGACCGCAAGCGCATATTCAGAATGGCTTCGGCCTGCACTTCTGTCAGAGAAGGATCGTCCTGCACCTCCGGAATGAGCGGTGGCTTGTAATCCGCCTCGGACGTGGCGCGCGTATGTTCCTTGGACCAGTCTTCAAACATGAGGCCGGTCTTGGGGTCATCATCGTAGCGGATGATATCAATAACGCGGTCGAGGTTGAGGAAGGCCACGATAAAGCCTTCGAGCACCTCAAGGCGGTGGTCGATCTTTTCGAGGCGATGTTTGGAGCGGCGCAAAAGCACATCGCGCCGGTGGTCGAGGAAGGCGCGCAAAACCTCTTTGAGCGAGCAGACCTTTGGCGTCAGCCCGTCTATCAGCACGTTCATGTTGAGCGAGAAGCGCACTTCGAGATCGGAGTTGCGGAACATCATGCCCATCAGCACATCCGCATCCACATTCTTGGAGCGCGGTTCGAGTACGATCCGGATATCCTCGGCGCTTTCATCGCGAATATCGGCGAGGATTGGCACTTTCTTGAGCTGGATCAGTTCGGCAATTTTTTCGATCAGTTTGGATTTCTGAACCTGATAGGGAATTTCGGTGACAACGATTTGCCACTGACCGCGGCCAAGGTCCTCGATCTCCCATTTGCCGCGCAGGCGGAACGATCCGCGCCCGGTCGCATAGGCTTGCGCGATGTTTTCGCGTGGTTCGACCAGAACACCGCCGGTTGGGAAGTCAGGTCCGGGGACGTGATCGAGCAAGGTGTCATCGCGGGCATTCGGCGCCTTGATCAGATGCAGGCAGGCGCTGATCAGCTCGTCAATGTTGTGTGGCGCGATATTTGTGGCCATGCCCACGGCGATGCCGGAGGACCCATTGGCCAGAAGATTGGGGAAGCGCGCGGGTAACACGACGGGCTCGCGCAAGGTGCCGTCGTAGTTGTCGCGGAAATCGACGGCGTCCTCGTTCAGCCCTTCGAGCAGCGCCTCGGCGGCGGCAGTCATCCGCGCTTCGGTATAGCGGGCAGCGGCGGGGTTATCGCCATCGACATTGCCGAAGTTGCCCTGCCCGTCGACCAGCGGGTAGCGCACGTTGAACTCCTGCGCGAGGCGGGCCAGCGCGTCGTAGATCGCCTGATCGCCGTGCGGGTGATAGTTGCCCATCACGTCGCCGGAGATCTTCGCGGATTTACGGAACCCCCCGTTCGAGGCCAGTTTGAGTTCGCGCATCGCGTAGAGGATGCGGCGGTGCACAGGCTTCAGGCCATCGCGTGCATCGGGCAAGGCGCGGTGCATGATCGTCGAGAGCGCATAGGTTAGGTACCGCTCGCCAATGGCGCGGCGCAGGGGTTCTGCTATCTCCTGTGGAACGATCTTGGGATCGTCTGCGTTGCTCGACATAGGGGTAGATGTAACGCCGCCGGAATCGGAGGTAAACGGCCTTTGCGGGGAGGAAATGGAATTCTTTCCCAGTCATCGCGGCTTTGAAGCTGTATATTGTCGGGCGAAACGAAAGGAATCGGGGGATCAGATGGGTAAATGGGTATTTGGACTTTGCGTCAGCCTCTATGCTGTCCTGATCTTGTTCGGGGGCGAAGGCTATCAACCTGAGGCCGTCGCGAACGCGGCCCCCGAGCCTGTTGTCGATGTGGCGGGGGATGCAGAAGCCAGTCCGGTTGAAGAGGTGGAGGTGACACGCGCCGCCGTTGAGATCAGCCCGGCGGATGCGAGCCCTGCGCCTTCTGACGTGGGAACCTCTATTGCGGAGCTGGGAACGGTGGCCGTTGTGCCGGATGTTCAAACCGCCTCGCTTGCGGGGGATGCGGTCAAAGAGCCGGCGCGGCCACGGCTGGTTCTGAATACCACCGATACCGCACAGACGCCTGACGCCACCGAAGCGGCCCCTGCGGCGCAGCTTTTGTTGCCGGAAACCACAGATGCCACATCAACACCTTCGGCCGATCCGACCTCTCCGGTTGGGCAAATCTGGACCGTGACCGGCAACCGCGTGAATCTGCGTGCGGGTGCATCCACGCAAAACGGGGTTGTCGGTCAAACCGTCCGGGGTGAAAGCGCAGAGATCGTTGAAATGTTGGAGAACGGATGGGCGAAGGTCTACATTCTGGATACCGGTATCGAGGCCTATATGTCAGCCGACTTCCTGTCGCCGGAACAGGGATGATTGCATCCCCTGGCCCGGTCGATTAGCCAGCGGGCATGACACAGAAATCCATTCTTATTACAGGCTGTTCTTCCGGGATCGGTTATGATGCGGCGCATGTTCTGAAAGACAGGGGCTGGCGTGTCTTTGCGACCTGCAGAGCGCAGGAGGATTGTGCCCGCCTGGAGGCCGAGGGGCTTGAGAGCTTTGTTCTGGATTATGAGGACACCGGGTCGATCACCGCGGGCTTGCAAGAGGCGTTGTCGCGCACTGGTGGTACGCTGACGGCGCTCTTCAACAATGGGGCATATGGGATTCCGGGCGCGGTGGAAGATCTGCCGACCGATGCCTTGCGCGCGATCTTTGAAACCAACCTGTTCGGGTATCACGAGCTGACGCGTCAGGTGATCCCGGTGATGCGGGCGCAAGGCTACGGGCGGATCATCAATTGCTCTTCGGTGCTGGGGCTGTCGGTGCTGCGCTGGCGGGGCGCCTACACCGCAACGAAGTTCGCAATGGAGGGGCTGACCGATACGCTGCGTCTAGAGATGCGAGATACCAACATCCACGTTATCCTGATTGAGCCGGGCCCGATTACATCGAAGATCCGGGAAAATTCTGTTCCGCATTTTGAGAAGTGGATTGATTGGAAGTCATCCGCGCGCGCGCCGCAATATGAGGCGTCTCTGAGAAAGCGGCTCTACCAATCGAAAGGCAAGCCGGATAGGTTCGAGTTGCCCGCCTCGGCGGTGTCGGCCAAGCTCGTGCATGCCCTGGAGCACGCAAATCCAAAGCCGCGTTATTTCGTGACAACACCCACCTATGTCATCAGCGCGATGAAACGACTTTTACCGACGCGTATGCTCGATTGGCTCTTGTCTCGCGTTTGACACCTGCTACGTCGAGGCCTCAAGGCAGAAAGGACTGCACCGTCATGGCAAATGATCCGCTTTTTATCGTCGTCGCAATTGCGTGTATCGCGGTTCTGATCATCCTTTTGATCGGGATCGGAGGGTTTGCCAAAGGCGGTGATTTTAATCGCAAACATGCCAACCGGATCATGCGATACCGGATTTACGGGCAGTTCATTGCGATTGTTCTGATCCTGGCTTTTGTCTTTTTCCGGCGCATGGGAGGCGCGTGATATGGTCGTCCTGAACAAAATCTACACCAAAACCGGTGATGCTGGCGAAACTGCTCTGGGCAATGGCGCGCGTGTGGCCAAACATGCGATGCGTGTCACGGCCTATGGCACGGTCGATGAAGCCAATGCGACGGTGGGTCTGGCCCGCCTTCATGCCGAGGGCGACATGGACACCCAGCTTGCAGCTATTCAGAATGATCTGTTCGATCTGGGCGCTGACATGTGCCGCCCGGACATGGAAAAAGATGCCGAGGCTGAATACCCACCATTGCGTATGACCGCCGGGCAGGTCGAGCGTCTGGAGACGGAAATTGATGCCATGAACGAGGCACTGGAACCTTTGCGGTCGTTCATTCTTCCGGGTGGATCGGCCTTGGCGGCGCAATTGCATCTCTGCCGTACAGTGTCGCGCCGTGCGGAACGTTTGGCGGTCGAGCTGGCGACAATGGAATCCGTGAACCCGGCTGCGGTGCAATATCTGAACCGGCTGTCGGACTGGTTCTTTGTGGCCTCCCGGATTGCCAATAATGACGGCAAAGACGATGTTCTGTGGGTGCCTGGCGCTAACCGCTAAGCCTAGCTTTCCAACGGCTCCCAAAGTTCAATCGGATTGCCTTCCGGATCATTGAGCCATGCGAAACTGCCATTTGGCTGAGGCGAGTCGGGGTCGCGTTTGACCTTGACCCCGGCGGCTTCGAGTTGGGCAATCATCGCTTCGAGATCGCCGACACGGAGATTCAGCATGACCTGTTTGTCTTTGTTGCCAAAATATTCGGTCGATTTCTCAAAAGGGGCGAAGACTGTTGGACCTGCCTGCTGAGTCCAGACCGGCGACTCGTAATCTGTGGGAACCTGTAGAATTCCCAGATGTTTCTCATACCATTCAGCCAGCGCCTTCGGGTCTTCCGACCTAAAGAAGAACCCCCCAAATCCGAGTACTTTTTCCATAAAGATCCCCTCGTTTGGGCAAAGTATAGCACAGATGGCGGGTCTGGTTTGATCAAGTTTGGTGAAATTATTTGCCAAAATTTCACAAACGCGACGTCACATCCGCCGCCTGCGTCGATTTTGAACTGTTTTCCGGTGCGACGCTCCGCTAAGGATTTTTTGAGAAATTTGGCCGTCTGCACAATTTTGCAGACTTAAACTTTGGGAGATACCGCTGATGAAGGTCCTCGTGCCCGTCAAACGCGTGATCGACTACAACGTGAAAGTTCGTGTCAAAGCGGATGGAAGCGGCGTCGATCTGGCAAATGTCAAAATGTCGATGAACCCCTTTGACGAAATAGCCGTCGAAGAAGCCATCCGTCTGAAAGAAGCCGGAAAAGCTGAAGAGATCGTCGCAGTCTCTGTTGGTGTCAAACAAAACCAAGAGACATTGCGCACGGCTTTGGCGATGGGGGCTGATCGGGCCATCCTGGTTGTTGCCAGTGACGACGTTCACAACGATATCGAGCCTCTGGCCGTTGCGAAGATCCTGAAAGCTGTTGTCGATGAAGAACAACCGGGTCTGGTGCTTTGCGGCAAGCAGGCGATCGACAATGACATGAACGCCACGGGTCAGATGCTGTCGGCGCTGATGGGCTGGTCGCAAGCGACGTTCGCCTCCGAGGTGGATATTGATGGCGACAAGGCTGTTGTGACCCGCGAAGTGGATGGCGGCCTTCAGACAATCAAGGTCAACATGCCAACGGTTGTGACTGTGGATCTGCGCTTGAACGAGCCACGGTATGCGTCCTTGCCGAACATCATGAAGGCAAAGAAAAAGCCGCTGGATGAGAAAACACCTGCCGATTACGGCGTGGACGTGACCCCTCGTCTGACCATTGTTTCGACGACAGAGCCTGAGGCGCGCAAAGCTGGTGTCATGGTCGGCTCGGTTGGCGAGCTTGTGGAGAAACTTAAAGACGAAGCGGGGGTTATCTGATGGCTGTTCTTCTTCTTGCAGAAGTGAATTCGGGTGAGCTGTCGATGGACGCGACTGCGAAAGCTGTCACCGCAGCTCAGAAGCTTGGTGATGTGACCGTTCTTTGCGCGGGTGCTTCGGCATCTGCTGCCGCAGCAGAAGCTGCGACGATCGATGGTGTGTCCAAAGTGCTATGCGCCGAGGATGCGGCACTGGGGCATCGTCTGGCGGAGTCCACTGCGGCGCTGATCGTTGATCTGGCTGGTGACTACGAGCATATCGTGGCCCCTGCAACGACGGATGCGAAAAACGTCATGCCGCGTGTTGCCGCATTGCTGGATGCGATGGTGATCTCTGACGTGTCTGCGGTTGTCGATGGCGACACTTATGAGCGCCCGATCTATGCAGGCAACGCGATCCAGACTGTTAAGTCTGGCGACAGCAAAAAGGTCGTGACCTTCCGGACCTCGACCTTCGATGCGGCTGGCACAGGCAATTCTGCGACGGTCGAGACCATCGGCGCGGCCGGTGATCCCGGTTTGTCGGAATGGGTCGAAGACAAGGTTGCCGAGAGCGATCGCCCAGAGCTGACATCAGCTGGTATTGTTGTGTCCGGCGGTCGTGGTGTTGGGTCCGAGGAGGACTTTGCCCTGATCGAGAAGCTGGCGGACAAGCTGGGTGCGGCTGTTGGCGCGTCCCGCGCGGCGGTCGACTCGGGCTATGCGCCAAACGATTGGCAAGTTGGCCAGACCGGCAAGGTGGTGGCACCTGATCTTTATGTTGCGGTCGGTATTTCCGGCGCGATTCAGCACCTAGCCGGCATGAAGGATTCGAAAGTCATCGTGGCGATCAACAAAGACGAGGAAGCACCGATCTTCCAAGTCGCTGATTACGGGCTGGTCGCTGACCTGTTTACCGCCGTACCAGAGCTGATTGACGCGATCTGATAGATCAACATGGTTTGAGAAGGGCCCGCCAATTTGGCGGGCCTTTTTTCATTTGAGGTACTGTAACAGGCGTTTGGTCACGAGATCATGCACCTCGGGCCCAGGCATTTCCCGCGCCGACTGAAGCTCCATCGGGGGGAACTGCATGCCCTCCAGCCCAGTGGCATTGCTGTTGGAGTTCACCACCACTTCGACGTAGTCGTCGGCGTCCCGGACCAGTGCGTCAATCATCTCGCGCGTGATGAACAAGGGATCATGAGCCTCGGATGGCCGGTCGGCGGGTGTGTCGGGCATACGTCTGGACACCCAAAGCAACAGTTTGCGGTTTGGGATGGCTTTCAGAAACGATTTCATCCGCGCCACCCAAGCTTTTTGAAGCTCGGTGCGGATTGCCACGAAGCGCTGTGGATCGAGAGCATCGAGCGTAATCAGCATGTGTTTCGTGAACGCGAATTCCGTAAAATCGACCTCCCGAAAGATCGACTTCAGAACTGCCGAGGCTTTGATGAACCGATCATTGCGCCGAGGATGTACCGAGTAAAACCGGTTCGACATGTTCTGTGCGCCCATGACCTGCACGACGGTGGCGTCGGCGCGAATACAGTAATTGAGAATTTCGGTATCATCCCTGAACGCATCGATCCCGGCATTCATGGTCCCAAAGTTGAAACAGGGTTTGCCAATCGCGGCCTCTACCTGATCAACAAAAGGGGTTTCAACGTACTTACCGAACGTTTCCGAGCCACCCACGAACGCGATATGCGAGCCGCGTGTGGCCCGTTTCGGCCCGCGAAACAGAAGTTTCGACGTACCGTACTGGCATTTTTCGTAGTCTAGCGCACCATCGCTTCTAGCCGCATAGGCCATTGTCCCACCTCATTTAGAATCACCGAGGACGAATGTGGGCGCTCCCGGTTATCAATCAGCTAACCTGTCAAATTGCCTCAAGTTTTATCTGTGATAGGAACTTGCGTGTGACCGCTGCGGCGGCCTAATCTGACGCATCTCAGCGAGGAAGGCATCTCTATGGAGGTCAGCAAAGTCGGCATCGTCGGCGCCGGTCAAATGGGCAATGGAATTGCGCACGTGTTTGCCTTGGCGGGCTACGATGTGATGATGACCGATATTGATCGTGACGCGCTCGATCGCGCCGTCGCGCAGATAGATCAGAATCTGGAACGTCAGGTCAGCCGTGAGAAGATCAACGCGGATGCAAAAACCGATGCAATGAGGCGGATTTCAACGACGCTTGATCTGCCAGAGCTTGGAACCACTGATCTGGTGATCGAAGCAGCGACCGAACGTGAGACCATCAAGACCGCCATTTTCGAGGATCTGGTGCCGCATTTGCAGCCGCATACCATTCTGACCTCCAACACCTCTTCCATTTCGATCACGCGGCTGGCGTCGCGCACCGATCGCCCGGAAAAATTCATGGGCTTTCATTTCATGAACCCGGTGCCTGTGATGCAGTTGGTCGAGTTGATCCGTGGGATCGCCACTGATGAGCCTACGTTCAAGACCTGTCTTGGTGTCGTGGATAAGCTGGGCAAGACAGCCGCCAGTGCGGAAGACTTCCCCGCGTTCATTGTTAACCGTATCCTGATGCCGATGATCAATGAGGCGGTCTACACGCTCTACGAAGGCGTGGGGTCTGTGAAGTCGATTGACGAGTCGCTGAGACTGGGCGCCAACCATCCGATGGGGCCCTTGGAGCTTGCAGATTTCATTGGGCTCGACACCTGTCTGGCCATCATGAATGTGCTGCACGATGGACTGGCCGACACCAAATACCGCCCCTGCCCGTTGCTGACAAAATATGTGGAAGCTGGCTGGCTTGGACGAAAAACCCAACGCGGGTTTTATGACTATCGTCAGGATCCGCCCACACCGACGCGATAGGCTATTTCTTTGCCTGTGATTTCAGCGCTGTGGTCTGTTCGCGCAGCCACGCCACGAAACCGCGTGGATTGCTTGACCAAGACTTGATGTCCTCGTCCCGAAACGGCTCACCGACAATAGGCGCTTGCGGTTTGTAGAGTGCGTGCCTGACTTCGTAGATCAGCAAACCCTGCCGCAGCGTGGGCGAAAGCTGGTTGGCAATTTGATACCAGCGCGAGTTCTGGCCCTGAAAGAAGATAGGCACCACTGTCGCGCCTGACCGCTGGATCATCTTGGCCGTGAACGGGTTCCATTCCGCTTCGACCGCCTCGCCAAACATGGTCTCGGAGGTGGCAACAACACCGGAGGGGAACAGGACGATCACGCCCTGGTTCTGCAGATGCTCCATGGCTTTTCGGCGCATTTCGAGGTTCTGTTGCAGCGCGTCCTCCTCATGAGGGAACGGGACCGGGATCATGAATTGATCGATGGCATTGACGCCTGTCAGCAACGATCTGGTCAGGATTTTGTAATCTGTTCGGACGCGGCCAATCAGTTCGGCGAGGACCATGCCGTCGACCAGCCCGTGAGGATGGTTTGCGACGATGATCACCGGGCCTGTTTTGGGGATGCGTGCGATCTGCTCTTGAGGGGTTTGCAGCTCGATCCCCATCACTTCGAGCGCGTCAGCCCAGAAGCCCTGGCCAAACTTGACGCCACCCTTTTCGAACTTTCGGATCAGGCGGAGCAGATGATACTTGCCCGTCAACCATTCCATCACGCGGATCGTGGTGGCTTTCCAGGGATTGGTGAACGTATTGGCATAGGACAGGTTGCGCTTGTCATATGGCACATAGATTTCGTCTGACTCGGTGGAGTCATCCTGATGTCCCACATCCATATGACTAACGGTCTTCGCCAAATCTATTCGCAACCAATTCTTCGAGTGCGTCTGCCAGTGCCTCGGCCTGAGACCCTGATGTTTCGACCTCGATTGTGCAGCCTTTCGCAGCGGCGAGCATTAAAAGGCCCATGATGCTGTCGCCTGAGGCGTCCAGACCATCCTTGCAGACATTGGCGCGGGCATCAAATTGTTCGACCACCTCGACAAACTTGGCCGATGCGCGTGCATGCAGGCCCTTTTCGTTCACAATGCTGAGCACGCGCGATGTCATAGTCTTAGGCCTGGCCGTTGAAGCTGTTGATATATTTGCGACCGGCAGCCATGGCATTGTCAACAGCGGAGCTGACATCGAGATGGCGCGATTTTGCGAGTTTGATCAGCATGGGAAGGTTTGCCCCATACAAGATGCGGCGATTGTCGGGATTACAGGCCCGCAAGGACAGGTTCGACGGTGAGCCACCAAACATATCGGTGACGACAACGACGCCATCGCCTTTATCGACCTCATCGGCAGCCGCGCAGATTTCGTCTTGTTTGGATTGGCGGTCGTGGTTTTGCTCGATCGTGATGGCACGGATACCGGGTTGAGCCCCGACAACATGCTCAACTGCCGAGAGATACTCTCGTGCCAACCCACCATGTGCGACAATTACAATCCCGATCACGCGTAGACGTTCCCGAACCTGAAGTCCCCTAGACGCCTCATCGGCGCTTGTCCAATTCCCGGTGCCCTATAGACACCCGCCACCCCTTATTTGCAAGGGCATTGCCCATAAGTTCCGCTACGGCAACGGAACGGTGTTGCCCTCCGGTACACCCAAAGGCGATTGTGAGGTGCGCTTTGCCGTCTTTGACATAGGCCGGCAGCAGATGATCATGCATCGCCTTGAGTTGCTGAAAGAAGGTGTCGTAGGCCGGATCGGCGCTGACGAACTTTTGCACCGCTGCATCCTGACCGGTCGAGCTTCGAAGCTCTGGCTCCCAATGCGGATTCCTCAGGAAGCGGCAGTCGAAGACCAGATCAGCGCCGCGCGGCAGGCCCCGTTTGTAGGAAAACGATCTGAGTGTGATAGCCATTCGCGCCTCACCCGGTTTGGCAAACCAGGTGGTCAGTTCGGCGCGGAGGTCATGGGGCGACAGATCGGTGGTATCGATCAGCAGATCGGCCCGGTCCCGAAGTTGTTCCAACATCCCGAATTCGCGGGCGATGCCGTCGCCTGGGCTGTCTTCCGGGGCAAGCGGATGGCGCCGACGCGTCTCGGAAAAGCGGCGAAGCAGAATATCGACGCTGGCATCGAGAAAGAGAAACTGGCTGTCCAGTTCTTCGCGGGGTGGAAGCTCGTCCAGCAGCTCCAGCATGGCTTCGGTGGAGAAATCCCTGTTTCGGACATCAACGCCCAACGCCAGCGGTCGCTCCAAGGGCTCCGTCAGAAGGCGTGGAATGAGGGTGAGTGGGAGATTGTCGATCGTCTCGAACCCGAGATCTTCCAGCACGTTCAGCGCGGTCGTGCGCCCTGCGCCCGAGGGGCCGGAAATCAGTACGAGCTGACGTGATGGAGACGCCATTTCTGAGCAGTCCTTTCAGATATTCGCAAACCCATGCAGAAGATAATGCCGAATGGCAAAAGGAAAATGCGCGGTATCGGGGTTGTGAAGGCATGGGAGATTGATGCCCAACAGCTCTTTCATATGTGGTTTGGGAAGGCGGTCGATCTCGATTTCATCAAGTTGGATGATCACCGCAAGCTCGGCCCGCGGGGCGAGATGGGCTTTGAGCAAACCGACGCCCCGTGCCTCGATCGCAGGAGGAAGGGTTTCGGGAGCCGAGACAAGCAACCTGTCCACGTGCCGCTCCACCTTGCATCTGTCATCGGCAATCAGCTCTGCGCCAAGGCCCATCAGGGCGAGTGAAAGGCTGGATTTACCGGAACCCGCGGCGCCAAGGATCAGACAGCCCTTTTCCGCAAGAACAACCGCGTTTGCATGAAGATTTAGGCTCGGCTCCGTCATCACATGGGGCCTAGCGCTGCATCAGGTTGGAAGGCCAACCACGAAGCGCGCGCCCAGAGGCTCGGAGGTAACATCAGCATTGGTGGGCCGGATATTTTCCGCCCAGATAACGCCGCCATGAGCTTCGATGATCTGTTTCGAGATCGCCAGGCCAAGGCCGGAATGGTTCCCGAACTGCTGTTCCGGACGCTCCGAATAGAAGCGGTTGAATACCTTGTTGAGCGCCTGTTCGGGAATGCCCGGGCCGGTATCTTCCACAACAACCAGCACCCGGTTGTCGCGGCGGCGCGCCCAGATGCGAACGGCATCACCATCTTCGCAGAACGAGGTTGCGTTGGTGATCAGGTTGACGAACACCTGAGCCAGACGCGCCTCAAGACCATGAATGATGATCGGTTCATTCGGCACGTCTTTGATGAACTCAACGCCCTGCTCGGCGGCTTGCTGGCCCAGATATTCCGTCAGGTTGTGGAGCATCTTCATAAGATCGAAGGGCTCTTCATCCTCTTTGACCAGTTCACTGTCCAAACGGGAGGCGTTGGAGATATCAGACACCAATCTGTCCAAGCGGCGCACGTCATGTTCGATGACTTCCAACAAGCGGGTCCGCTGTTCGTCGGTCTTTGCGACATGCAGCGTGCCGACCGCAGATCGCAGGGAGGCGAGCGGGTTCTTGATCTCGTGCGCCACGTCAGCGGCAAACTGTTCGTTTGCATCAATGCGTTCGTACAATGCCGCGACCATGCCGCGCATCGCGCCTGACAGGCGGCCGATTTCATCCGGGCGCGCCGTGAGGTCGGGAATGCGAACACGGCTTGGGCTGACCTTACGGGAGTTCTTTTCACGCCCCAGTTCAGCAGCAGCAGCCAGATCAGATAATGGATTGGCAATTGTGGAGGCCAGAACCAGCGACAGCCCGATTGAAACCAGGATCGCGATCACGAACATCTGCAGGACCTGCTCTCGCTCAGCGCGTACCAATTGGTCAATTTGACCGGCAACGGTCGTTACCGCGACAACGCCCACGGCCTCCCCATTTTGCTCAATCGGCGTGGCAACAGAGAAGATGCTGCCACCGGTGCCATCCGTTCCGGTGCGGAGCTGCGTTCCGTTTTCCAACGTACGCTCAATGAGCTTTCGAGCCTCTTGCTCAGCAGAAACAGGGATAAGTTCCGAATTTGTCGGACTGACGATGACTGACAAGCCATCCCAGATCTTGCCAAGAAAATCGGTGATGATGGTGCTGGGACCATCGGACCGGACGCCTTGCATGCCATCAAGCGCCTCCCGCCCCTCAGTTTGTTGTGAGGCGATCAGGTGACCGCCCAGTGAGAACACGAAGACATTCACGTCCGGCGAGAGATCAAGCTCGCCCAGAACTTCCTCGGCATCAACTTCCGTGTTCGCGATGATGTTGATCGGCTCGCCTTCGGGCAACCGCATCTCGAAGACATCTGCGATCAACTGTGCTTCAGCGACGAGACCCGTTTCCCGTTGCACAACGAGGCTGTCGCGAAATGGATTCAGAAACAGAACGCCAACGACCAGAACAACGATCGCCAGCAGGTTGAATGTGATGATTTTGCGCGACAAAGGGGAGCGGTTCAGCGAAATGAAATTTCGCTGTTCCCGTTTGGTCCTGAGCTCAGTTTCGGCCGGGTCTACCGCCTCGGTCCAATCTTCGCCCATCACAAGGTCTGCGTTGCCCGCCGGCCTACCGTCCGCCACGGTCACCCTCGACGCGATGGTCATCGTTACTCTTCGTTGTATCTGTACCCGATCCCGTAAAGGGTCTCAATCGCGGAGAACTCGTCATCAGCCGTTCGCATCTTCTTTCGCAGACGTTTGATATGGCTGTCGATGGTCCGGTCATCTACGTAAACCTGGTCGTCATAGGCCACATCCATCAACTGATCACGGCTTTTTACAAATCCTGGCCGTTGCGCCAGAGCTTGAAGAAGCAAAAATTCGGTCACCGTTAACGTCACGTCATTCCCGCGCCAAGTCACAGTGTGACGCAGCGGATCCATGACCAGATCGCCACGTACCATCACCTGCGTCGCTTCACCTTCGCCCGCTTCGTCTTTGGCGACGGCTTCCTTGCGTCGCAGAATTGCGCGAATGCGTTCCACCAGAAGACGCTGCGAGAACGGCTTTCTGACGTAGTCATCCGCGCCCATGCGCAGACCCAGAACCTCGTCGATTTCGTCATCCTTGGAGGTCAGGAAAATAACAGGTACGGCAGATTTCTGACGCAGACGCTGAAGCAGGTCCATACCATCCATCCGTGGCATCTTGATATCCAGAACGGCCATGTCGGGCATCTTCCGCGAAAACGCGTCGAGCGCTGACTGTCCGTCGTTATATGTTTCTACCTCGAAACCTTCGGCCTCAAGAGTCATTTGAACTGACGTCAGAATGTTTCTGTCATCGTCCACCAACGCAATTTTTGACATTGGAGATCCCTTTGCACTGCACTTATGTTATTTTCCGCCATCATCCGTATCGGCGTCTGGGGAATCAATGAATTTGTGACGAATCGCCCAAAATCACACCCGATTTGGGCATTTCCACCCTAATGTTTGACTAATATGCCGCACATTTCACTCGATGATAACGCTAACCTAGCGCTCCTGCAGTATTTCTCAAGCGCAGCAACGTGTTATAAGTGCAGCACCCCGTCACAGTGGCCGGGAGGTACGGGATTGGCCCCTCGTATCAATTAAATACAGCGAATCCGGTGGGTTCGCAGCGGGAGCGATTGACATGATTACAGGACGGGTGAATCCAGACAAAACTCTGGAGTCTCAGGGAATTACTGGACTTGAGAGCGTTCACTACAACTATCTGGAACCTGCCCTGATTGAGCTCGCCCTGCAGCGCGGCGAAGGCAAGCTGGGAAAAGGTGGCACGTTTCTTGTGACCACCGGCAAACATACTGGACGGTCCCCCAAGGATAAATTCGTGGTGCGCAGCGCATCGGTCGAGCCAACGATCTGGTGGGACAACAATGCGCCGATGACCGAAGCCGCGTTTGACCAACTTCATGCGGATATGCTGGACCATCTGAAGGGTGGCGATGTCGTTGTGCAGGACTTGTTTGGCGGCGCTGATCCAGCCCACAGGCTTGATGTGCGTGTGGTGGCAGAACTGGCTTGGCACGGGCTGTTCATCCGCCACCTGCTGCGCCGCCCCAGCGCCGATGAGCTTGCGAATTTCGATCCGGAATACACGATCATCAACTGCCCGTCTTTCAGCGCTGATCCAGAGAAGCACGGGTGCCGCTCCGAAACCGTGATTGCGATGAATTTCGATAAGAAAATCATATTGATCGGTGGAACTGCCTATGCTGGCGAGAACAAGAAATCTGTCTTCACCTTGTTGAATTACCTGCTGCCCGAAAAGGGTGTCATGCCGATGCATTGTTCGGCCAATCATGCGCCCGGCAATCCAGCCGATACGGCGATTTTCTTTGGTTTGTCCGGCACTGGTAAAACGACTCTTTCTGCGGACCCGTCCAGAACTCTGATCGGCGATGACGAACATGGCTGGTCCGAGCGCGGATCGTTCAACTTCGAGGGCGGGTGTTACGCAAAAACGATCAACCTGAGCAAAGAAGCCGAACCTGAGATCTACGACACGACTGAGAAGTTTGGCACGGTTATCGAAAACATGGTTTTTGATCCCGAGACGCTGGAGTTGGATTTCGAGGATGACAGCCTGACCGCGAATATGCGTTGCGCTTACCCGTTGCACTATATCTCGAACGCCTCTGATACGGCGCTTGGTGGGCATCCCAAGAACATCATCATGCTGACATGTGATGCGTTTGGTGTCTTGCCTCCGATTGCGCGACTGACGCCGTCGCAGGCCATGTACCATTTCTTGTCGGGCTTTACCTCGAAGGTCGCTGGCACAGAGCGCGGCGTGACTGAACCGGAGCCCACATTCTCAACCTGCTTCGGAGCCCCGTTCATGCCCCGTCGTCCAGAGGTTTATGGAAAACTTCTGCAGGACAAGATCGCCAAGCACAACGCGACCTGCTGGTTGGTTAACACCGGCTGGACCGGTGGCGCTTATGGCACTGGCTCACGTATGCCGATCCGGGCCACACGCGCATTGCTGACGGCGGCGCTGGACGGCTCTTTGAACAAGGGTACGTTCCGCAAGGATCCAAATTTCGGCTTTGAAGTGCCTGCGACCGCGCATGGCGTGGCCGATATCCTGCTGGACCCGCGCCGCACGTGGGACGATACTGCGGCCTATGATGCGCAGGCGGAAAAACTGGTACAGATGTTTGCCGACAACTTTGAGCAATATCTTCCACATATCGACGCAGACGTGCGGGATGCTGCGATCGGCTAGGTCTCTGCTGGCGCTGACCTCGCTGCTGGTCAGCGCGGGGCTGGGCCATGCGCAGGACTACCTTGATCAGACCCTTTTAGGAGATCTGAAGCTCGGGCTGATCTGCCCGTCGGGCGAGGCCGAAAAAGTGCCTGCGCCTGACACGTTGCTGGGCCATATCAAAAAGCGCGAACCCTGGCAGAACATCGTCTATCAGACGCGCAAGATTCCGTTGTCGAAGAATGTCGGCTTTGGCTTCGACGTCAAACCGACCGGGCCGCGCGCGCTCGATGACGTAACGATCCGACTGATCCACCCGCCCTACCTCAATGCAGATGTCACCGCCGAAAGCTGGACCGGCGATATCAAACCCGGCCGCTCCAATCTGAATTTCTTCGTCTTTGAGTTTCGCTACGAGATGGTGCCGGGTGAATGGACCTTTGTTGTGGAACATGGCGCACGCGAAATTCTGAGGCAGAGCTTTGAGGTGTTGCCGGTCAGTGAATATGAGGGGATTGAGGCACTTTGTGATGGCGCTTTGCTGGCGCGCGCCGCGCCACAAGAACTCACCTCGAAGTTATATTAGTCCAAAATGCCGCACTCAATTGAATTATAATTGCGCTGCACCTGCAAACATCCTATCCCTGCCAGAACGTGATACAAAGGATTCGACCGATGCCTCATGACGGACAGGATATGCCTTTCGAAACCGGACAAGATGTGATCCTGCCGGATCTTCTGGATCTGACGCGCGCCACGCTCGACCCGCTGGCGGGTCTTCTTGAAAAGGCGCGGGTATCAGTGGCAGACGCGACGCGCAAAGATGGCCGCATTTCTGCTGAATTGATTGAGGAAAACCAGACGGCAGCCCACGGCCTTGCCTGGCTTGCGACCTATGTCGAAGCGCTGCGCCAGATGCAAAACTGGGCCGAGAGGCTTCAAAGCGACGGCGCTTTTGGAGAAGCAGAACAACTGATCCACCAGATCGCTTTTGGTGAGTACCTCTGGCAGTTGTACGGGGGCATTCCGATGTCCCAAGGCGAAATTCTGCGACTGCAAGATATCGGATTGGGTCAGGATGATCAGCGGGCGCTGATGGAGCCATCCATCATGACGTTGACCCAGTCGGGGAACACGCAAGCCGCCCGCTCTCGTTTGGTTGAGTTGATGCAAGAGCAATCGGCCAATCTCACGGTAGGTGCGTCCGGTCTGGACGAAGAGTTAGAAATGATCCGGGAGCAGTTCCGCCGGTTTTCCGTCGACCGGGTCGAGCCGCATGCGCATGACTGGCACCTCAAAGACGAGCTGATCCCGATCGAGATTATCGAAGAGATGGCCGAACTTGGTGTATTTGGTTTGACGATCCCTGAAGAATATGGCGGCTTTGGCCTGTCAAAGACGTCCATGTGCGTTGTCTCGGAGGAATTGTCCCGTGGCTATATTGGTGTGGGATCGCTGGGCACGCGGTCCGAGATCGCCGCTGAACTGATCCTGTGCGGCGGTACGGAAGAGCAGAAGCAAAAGTGGCTTCCTGAACTGGCGTCTGCCGGGATACTGCCAACGGCTGTCTTTACTGAACCGAATACGGGTTCAGATCTGGGCGCATTGCGCACCAGAGCGGTTAAAGACGGTGATGACTACCGTGTGACGGGAAACAAGACCTGGATAACGCATGCTTCGCGGACCCATGTGATGACGCTGCTTGCGAGAACCGATCCGAATACGACAGATTACAAAGGCTTGAGCATGTTTCTCGCCGAAAAGACGCCCGGCGATGATGCAAATCCGTTCCCAACGGAAGGTATGACCGGCGGCGAGATCGAGGTTCTCGGCTATCGCGGCATGAAAGAGTACGAGCTGGGCTTCGACGATTTCCACGTGAAGGGCGAAAACCTTCTTGGTGGTCAGGAAGGCCAAGGTTTCAAGCAGCTCATGCAGACTTTCGAAAGCGCGCGCATTCAGACTGCGGCGCGGGCGATTGGCGTAGCGCAGTCAGCGCTCGATATCTCGATGCAATATGCGCTTGATCGGAAGGCCTTTGGCAAATCGCTGATCAATTTCCCACGCGTGTCTGGCAAGCTTGCCATGATGGCGGTCGAGATCATGATCGCCCGGCAGCTTACCTATTTCTCGGCGCATCAGAAAGATGAAGACAAGCGGTGTGATCTCGAAGCGGGCATGGCGAAATTGCTGGGCGCGCGGATTGCATGGGCGGCGGCAGATAACGGGCTGCAAATTCATGGCGGAAACGGCTTTGCCACGGAATATGCAATCAGCCGGGTGCTGTGCGACGCGAGAATCCTCAATATCTTTGAGGGTGCAGCCGAGATTCAGGCGCAGGTGATTGCACGGCGTCTGCTCGGCTAAGGTTCGGATCGCAGGACACGACACGGCCAATACGGGATGGGTTTGCCCTCTCCGTAGGCGCGCACGCGTTCATCGCATTTGTTGAAAGCAACCCGCTCGGCCTCTTGCACTGTGGTGTACCCCCAGGACCAATGTGCAATGCCCAGAGGCGAGTGCGCGTAGGCCTTGGCCCCTTCCTTGCTTTCATAGGCCAGAAGCCCGTTCGCAGCGTCGGCCTCCAAAGTTTCGGCGTCGGTTGGTACGAAGTCCACGGGCAATGTCGTTGCGATGACCTGGCAGTCACTGCTGCGATTTTCACAAAATGCGAGGGCGCCGATCCGTGCGGACTCCGGTGAGCCGTAACGCGTGCTCCAACCGTAGCTTTCGTCTGCGCCAACGGCGAAAGCCCCGAAATACGACAGGTCAGCGGCCCATTCATCATAGGCTGCCCTTACCGAGCCAGCGGACGGAATCTCCCCGGTCAGTATGATTTCAGTCGTGTCAGGGTAGACGGCAATTTCGATCTCAGTGCGTTCGATCTCGGCGTCTTTGGTTACCTGAAGATAGACCAGCACACCCACCCCCAGGACCATAATGACCATGTCCAGCCAACCCAGCTTTCTAAACAGTTGAGCCAATGTGATCGAACCTCCGTTAATCTGGTATCAGCAACACAACACCGCTTTGACAAGGGTCGCTCTCGGCAAGGTTGCAAAATCTTGTGCGCCGCGACATTTTTAATCCATGCGGTTTTTGCTGATTTTCCCCCTGTTTCTCGGCTTTTGCCAAGGTGATGAAACACTCGCAGCCTATGGGGCGTCGGATCGCGTCTGGGTCCTTCAAGAGATGAATGGTGCGTCTGTGGATGTGTCTGCGACCATCAGGTTTGCAGACGACGGGGTCGTCTCGGGTGATGGGCCTTGTAACGCTTTCACCGCGAGGCAACTTGCGCCCTACCCTTGGTTCGAGGTTGGGGAAATCGCATCAACGAAGCGGGCTTGCCCGGAGCTGGCGCTGGAGCAGGACTATTTCACGGCTCTGAAAGCTGCGACGATTTCAGAGGTGAGCGGCGACATATTGATCTTATCGAATGACGTCGGTGAGAAAATGACGTTTCGCGCCCAGTGAGGCAGGCTTTATGGCAGCGATTTGAGCGCATCTGTCAATTCGCCCAGATGGCCAATCGTGCGAAAGCGAGGATGATCCGTTGGCGCGTCGGCCTTTTCGATTTCCCACTCGTATTTCGCGGGGACATGCACGCCCCAACCGCCCGCTTCAATGGCCGGAACAACATCCGATTTCATGGAATTGCCGATCATCGCTGACCTCTCTGGCCCATCGCCGTGACGCATGAACGCCTGAATATAGGTGCGCGGCACCTTCTCTGACACGATTTCCACCGCATCAAACCAGTCACCAAGCCCGGATTGGGCCAGTTTTCGTTCCTGATCCAGCAGATCGCCCTTGGTAATCAAAACCAACTTGTAGGACTTCGATAGCTCGGCAACCGCATCGCGCGCATGAGGCAGAAGGTGGATGGGATGGCGCAGCATCTCCTGACCTGCGTCGATAATCTCAGCAATCACCGAGGCAGGAACCCGTTGCTCTGTCACTTCGATGGCAGTTTCGATCATCGAGAGGACAAAGCCCTTTATGCCAAAGCCGTAGTGACCGAGATTTCTGCTTTCGGCCTGCAACAATCGTTCGGCAAGGTGGTCAGCATCCGCATAATCGCGCAACAGGTCTGCGAATCGTGCTTCAGTCAGGCGAAAGAACTCTTCATTTTGCCACAACGTGTCATCCGCATCGAAACCAATTGTTGTCAGGTTTTTCCCCATTCTGCGCTCTATCCCTCTTTTCTGGACCTTAGCTTGCCTTATATAGTAAGCGCATTCACCAAAAGACTGACTAAGCATCGAAAGCAAGAAAGCTGCCAAGCGTGACGTCGCATCAGATACATATGTCGGGAGACGACGGGGAGGGTCAGGACGACGCTGCCGTCATCACCGCGACCAAGCCAAAAACCAAGCGGCCGCCGCTTTACAAGGTGTTGCTGCTCAATGACGACTACACGCCGATGGAGTTTGTGGTGATGGTTCTGGAGCGGTTCTTCGGTCTGAACCATGCCCAGTCTGTCGAGATCATGTTGACGGTTCACAAAAAGGGAGTGGCCGTTGTGGGCGTATTTGCCTTCGAGATTGCCGAAACCAAGGTGGCGCAAGTTATGGATTTCGCCCGTCGCAACCAGCACCCCTTGCAGTGCACCATGGAAAAGGAATAGGCGCCGCCGCGCCGTTCTGACATGTCTTCCGATAGACTGATGCGTGCCCTTGAAACCGGGCAGCTTTCATTTCCCGATAATGCAACCGTTGGCGCGTGGAATGCGCCCGACGACCTGCGTTTGCCCGTCGATCATACCATTGTCAGCCAAGCGTTCCGCCCGTCACACGACTTGCTGTCTGCACGAGGTTTCCGGGTGTCGCCTACGCCTGACACCCCGGTCGCGGCCTCCATCGTCTTCTGCCACCGTAGCAAAGACGCGACGTTGGATCTGCTGGCTCAAGCTCTGAAGCTTACGCAACCGGGTGGCCTGATCGCGCTTGATGGGGCGAAGACAGATGGAATCGACAGCCACATCAAGGCGCTGCGTGCGGCTGGATTTGAGCTTGAAACCTACGCCAAGTCGCACGGCAAGATCGTTTGGTTCACTCGGAGTGAGGGTCAGGCGCGCGATGATTGGCTTAGCGACTGGATCACATTGCCGAATGGGGATGTCACTTGGCCGGGGATTTTCTCCAGCGACGGGATCGACACAGGGTCTCAACTTCTGGTTGATGCGCTGCCACCGCTGACGGGGCATGTCGCGGATTTTGGAGCTGGATGGGGGTATCTGTCTAAGTCAGTGCTTCGGAACAGCGCCGACATCAGCCAGATTGATCTTTACGAAGCGGACTATCACGCGTGCGATGCCGCGCGGCGCAATCTGGGCGATGATGCTCGCGCGTTTGTCCACTGGGCGGATGTTTCCCGACTGGATACGGCTTTCGACGCGATTATCACCAACCCGCCCTTCCATATTGGACGGAAACCAGACCCAACCATAGGCCAGGCATTTATAGAGGCGGCGGGCAGATGCCTGAAACCTCGTGGTGTGCTCTGGATGGTTGCAAACCGAACCCTGCCCTATGAGGCTATGCTAGACTCACTTTTTCGGAAGTCCGAAACGATTGCGAGTTCAACGGGCTTCAAGATACTGCGCGCCGAAGGGCCGCTAGGGCCGAAATCCCGCTCTCGTCAGAGAGAACAATCTTCTTTATCGTAATCCGAACTTTCAACAGGAGCGTCAGTCGATGTCCTTCTCTGTTTCAGGAAAAACCGCAATCGTTACAGGCGCCGCAAATGGGGTCGGTCTGGCAGTTGCGCGCCATTTGGTGGCTCAAGGTGCGAATGTGATGTTCGCTGACCGGGACGAAGAGCGTCTCAAAAGTGAGATAGGTTTGGCCGAAAACGAGGATGGGCGGGCGCATTCCTTCAGTTGTGACCTGCGAGAAAAGCTGAGTCAGGCAAATCTGTTGTCAGCGACGCTTGATGCGTTTGACCGTGTCGACATCCTTGTAAACGCGTCTCGGCAGGTCTTGCCGACAGATCCGATGGATCCCGACGACGATAGTATCCAGACGCTTATTGATCAGAACCTGATGTCGAGCTTGCGGCTAAGTCAGGTTATTGCGAAACGCATGATCAAGCAGGCTGAGGCAAGCGATGATGAGGACGGAGTGGCCGGTGCCATCGTGAATCTGTCCTCCATTGCTGCGCGCAGGACCCGGCCCGGTTTGATGGGCTTTTCTATTGCAACAGCGGCCATGGATCAGATGACCAGAACGATGGCAGTCGCCCTGGCACCACACCGCATTCGGGTGAACGCCGTGGCGTTTGGGTCTGTGATGAGCGCGAGTTTGCAACATGCGCTGAAAGAAACCGATGGGCTGCGCGATACAATAGTCGAGCATACGCCGCTCGCGCGGATTGCTGGTGCGGGCGAGGTTGCGGATGCCGTACAGTTCCTGTGCTCTGACGGTGCAGGGTTCGTAACCGGGCAGATCATGACCGTGGACGGTGGACGGACCCTTCTGGATCCGGTTGAAACCGCAGCTCACTAGACGTGTGTGAGCCGGGGCGTTGTTCGCCGCCCCAAGCTACATACCTCTCCGGCAGTGTGCGTTAGAGCGCGATCCGGAAGCGCGCAAAACCTTCGGGACCAGAGCCTGCCTCCTCGATCTTCATGCCCGAGAGATCATTCAAATAGTCCTTCGCCTTTGGTCCTGTATCAAACAGGACATCGGTCCCCTCCATAGGAGCGAATGACCAATTGCTGTCTGCACGAGGGCTGACGGTCCCCTGTTCGACAATATATCTGACGATCACATCGCGATTGGTGTCGGGGCCTTCAAAGACAATTGTATCGCCCATCGCGCCCGGGAAGCTGCCACCGCCAGAGGCACGATAGTTATTGGTGGCGATGATGAACTCCTGCTCCATATCCAACGGTGCACCGTTATAGGTGAGGTTGACGATCCGGTTCGCGTCAGCGTTCAGAGGCTCACCTTTTGGCCCAAACTTAGAGGGTTGGCTGAGGTCAATCTGATAGCTGACGCCATCAATCACATCAAAATTGTAGGACGGAAATTCCGGGTTCAGAAGAACCTGATCGGACCCGCCCGGAGTGATCTGATTGAACATACCCGCACTGCGTTCAAGCCAGTCCTTGACCTGCGCCCCGGTCACTTTCACGGCGCGCACGGTGTTTGGATAAAGGTAGAGGTCGGCCACGTTCTTGATCGCGACATCTCCTACGGGCACATCGGTATAATATTCCGGACCACCGCGCCCGCCGGCCTTGAAGGGTGCCGCAGCGGACAAGATGGGCAGACCTTCGTTTTCGGTGCCCGCCATCATCTGTTCGATGTACCAAAGCTGCGCGATCGAGACGATCTGAACGGAAGGGTCATCCGCAACCAAAGCGAAATAGCTGTGAAGGGGCGCATCCGTTTTCCCGACAGCGCGCCTGATGTAGTCCAGTGTCGCAGCGTGATCTTCGGCGACGGAATCGAGCACTGCCTGATCACTTTCGACCAACGCAGTGATCGAGCGGTCTTCGTTCCGTTTGGAAATCGGCCGGACTTCGGAAGTATGGCTGACGACGCGCCACTCGTTGCCGGAGCGTTCCAACATCAAGTCGATCAAACCCAGATGCGAGCCCCAAAACCCGGCCATCACTGCTGGTTTGCCGTGGATCGTGCCCTTCTCCAGATCTACCGCTGCGAAGCCTTCGTATTTCGGTCCGGGGAAGTCGAGATGACTGTGCCCGGTCAGGATTGCATCAATGCCATCGACAGCCGCCAGCGGAACTGACGCATTTTCCATACCGTCCGTGTAATCTGCCGATCCAATTCCGGAATGCGACAGAGCAATGATGATGTCTGCGCCCTGCTCTTTCATCTGCGGAACATAGGCCTCGGCGGTTGCCACGATATCGCGGGCCTGAACATTGCCCTCCAGATGCTGGCGATCCCAGTTCATGATTTGAGGCGGCACAAAGCCGATCAGACCTACTTTGATTGGGTGGGTGTTGCCAGCGCCATCCGTGACCTCACGTTCCAGAATCGTATAAGGCTCGATCAGGGTGGTGTCCTTCGTGGGGTCCGCCCCAGCCTCTTTGACGACATTTGCCGACAGAACCGGGAACGCTGCGCCCGCAAGCGATTTCATCAAGAAATCGAGCCCGTAGTTGAATTCGTGATTTCCCAAAGTCGATGCGTCGAAGCCGACGGTGTTCATTGCCTTGATTACCGGATGAAGATCGCCCTCTTTCATACCGCGTTCGTAGGCGATGTAGTCGCCCATCGGATTGCCCTGAAGAAAATCGCCATTGTCGATCAGGAGTGCATTGGTTGCCTCGGCCCGGATTTCTTTGATGATCGACGCGGTACGCGCCAGCCCGACGGTGTCACGTTCTTTGTCAGCGTAATAGTCATAGGGATGTACGTGGACATGTAGATCGGTCGTTTCCATGATCCGCAGATGCGCTTGGTTTTCGGCAGCGCGCACAGAGTATGGATGCAGCGAGATGAAACTTGCAGCTGTCGTGCCTGCAAGAAAGCTCCGACGGCTCAACTTGAAACGATTTCCCATAACAACCCCCTTTTTGTGTGAATGTCTCAGTTTGCGTCTGCCTAGCGGCCCAAGGCAATAAAAACGTGACAAATTGGCGGAATGGGTCGGTCCTGACCAACAAAATGGCGATCATCCGCACAAAAAAACGCCGCAGCTTTGGTCAAGCTGCGGCGTCATGGTCTGATTGTTTTTCGACTCAGTCTTCGTCTTCTTTGTTTTCTGGCAGGTTGAAGAGGCTGTCGGCATCGACCAACGGTTCTTCCTCCTCCTTCTCTGGAGCATCGCCCAGAGTGAACGTTTCCAGACCCGCGATTGCCGCAGGGATTTTTGGTTCTGCGTCGCCCGCCAGCGATTGCTCTGTCGATACGAGCTTGCGGCGTTCTTCGTCGGACATCACGTCGCCCTCTTTCGCGCGCTTGGCGTTGGCCTTTTGAACTGCGGCGTCGAGCTCGGACTGTTTACACAAGCCCAAGGCAACCGGATCAATCGGTTGAATGTTCTGGATGTTCCAATGGGTGCGTTCACGGATCGCGTTGATCGTTGGTTTCGTCGTGCCCACCAGTTTGGAAATCTGACCGTCACTCAATTCCGGATGGAATTTGACCAGCCAGAGGATAGACGCGGGGCGATCCTGACGCTTGGACAGTGGCGTGTAACGTGGACCACGGCGTGCCTGCTCACCTTCGGCAGCGGCGTTGTACTTGAGCTGAAGATTGTAGCGCGGATCATCAATGCCCTTGTTGATCTCTTCCTGGGTCAGCTGATTGTTTGCAATCGGGTCGAACCCTTTGACGCCAGCAGCAACATCACCATCGGCAATACCCTGGACCTCCAGCTCGTGCAGGTCGCAGAATTTGGCAATCTGCCGAAAGGTCAGCGTGGTGTTGTCTACCAGCCAGACCGCAGTTGCCTTCGCCATAATCGGTTTGCCCATAACTTTTCTCCTTCGGATGCGCTTGACCTTGGATACACCTCGCCCGTCGCCCGGATCAGGGGCTGTCCCGGCGGGACAAGTTCGCGCTGTTGGGGAACTGTCCCGTCATATAGTATCAAGTTCTGAAAAGGGGAAGAGGCAATGCGACTGCTGGCAGCGATGATTATCGCAACAGGTCTTGCAACGATGGGCTTGGCGAAAGGCGAGCGGGCTGGCGAATTCGATTACTATGTCATGGCGCTAAGCTGGTCGCCCAATTGGTGCGCGCTGGAAGGGGACGCCCGAAATGCGGACCAATGCGATCCCCGCCATGACTTTGGTTGGATACTACACGGCTTGTGGCCGCAATTCGAACGAGGTTGGCCCAGCTATTGTCAAACGAATGTACGCAACCCCAGCCGAAGCGAGACCGGCGCGATGTCCGATATCATGGCGTCGGGCGGTCTGGCTTGGCATCAATGGAACAAGCATGGGCGATGCAGCGGCAAAGCCGCGCAAGACTACTTTGCGCTTTCCAGAGAAGCTTACGGCTTGGTGCAGCGCCCCGATGTTCTCCGACAACTGCAGCGCAGTGTGGAGTTACCCGCGAAAGTCGTTGAAGCGGCCTTTCTTGAGGTAAATCCCGATCTGACCGAAGACATGATCACGATTACCTGCAAAAGAAACCACATTCAGGAGGCCCGCATCTGCCTCACCAAAGAGTTGCAGTTCAGGCGATGTGGGCCGGATGTCATGCGTGATTGCCGAAGCAAACGAGCAATTTTCGAGTCAGTACGGTAGCATAACACTGCTCGACCTCTCTTTGACGTTACGTCAGTCAATAAATAAACGAATCAATCTTAAATATCGGCGGTATTTTGCCACTACAGACGTGCTTAACTGTGCTCAAATTCGCCGAAATATGGCAAATTTTAGCCCTTTGGTGCCCATAAGTTGCCTTAAAACACTAGTCTCGGCTAATTTCTGCCACCTTTTGACAAGTCAGTTTTTGATGGGTAAGGATTTCCGTACCTGCTCGGCTTTCGGCAGATGTAATGAGGTGTGTGTAATGAAGTTTTTCAAGAGTGTAGCGCTGGCCGCTAGCCTTGCTGTAAGTGCGGTAGCTGCAGATGCCGCAACTTACACCATTAATAGTGTGATTAATTCGAGTGCAAACGGGTTTGGTTCGTCGTTGTTCCATACTCAAAGCAGCCACCGGATGGGCGGTAGCACAATCATCGGTTTCAGCGACACAGCAACCACAACCGGTGCTTGGTCGACCGACATCGTTGGCAGCGCGACGTCTGACAACATCTACTTCTCGTCTCAGCTTCAGGGCGGCGGGACAGTCGATGCGATCGGTTTTATCAACCTGACAAGCCGCGCAAGTGGCAAAGGTTTGACAGGTGAACTGCGCTTTAACATTGCAGGTGCTGGTTCATTCAGCGGTATGCATACTATCAAGTTTGACGACCAGACATTCGTGTCCAGTTCGGGCACAGCGATTGCAAATGCCTTCCTTGGCACCCTGGGCACCGGCGGCGAGCTGGGTCTCTGGGGAGACAAGGGCAACTTCGCGCACGCGAGCACTTGTAATCAAGCACCAGACTATACCTGCGTTGGTCTGGACCTGCGCCTTGGCGTGACCGAAGGTGGCGAGTTCAACCCTCCACCCGTGCCGCTTCCAGCGGCAGGCTGGCTGCTTCTGGCCGGTCTCGGTGGCTTGGCAGCGACACGTCGCAAGAAATCGTAATTTCCAAGTAACGAGTTTTAAGAAGGCGGCACCTCGGTGTCGCCTTTTTTTATTATCAGAGCGTTGCTCGTCAAAACGTGACTTGGAGGGAGCGCCACCAAACGACTAGGCTTGTCCGAAACGAGGACACCCTTATGCCAAAGCTTTTTCTTTCTGTAGTTTTCACCCTTGCAAGCTGCTGCATGGCACTGTCGCAGACCGCACAATCCGAAGAACCCATGTCATTGCCAAGGCTGAGCGAGATCGTAAAAGGTCTCGACGATGAGGCCGTGATCCAAGGGACACGCCTGTTTCTGTCGATTGCCGATATACCGGTGGTCATTATCACCGATCCGGTGGCGGACCGTATGCGCGCTATGGTGCCAATTCGCGCCGTCGAAGAGATGACGCCCGAGGAAGTCGTTCGCGTTTTGCAGGCCAATTTCGACACTGCTCTGGATGCAAGATATGCCATTGCGCAGGGACGACTTTGGGCAGTGTTCATCCACCCGCTGTCACCGCTGGAGAAAAACCAACTGATCTCCGCGCTTGGGCAAACCGTCAACATCGCCCGAACTTATGGCACCGTCTATTCCGGTGGCGCATTGAGCTATGGCGGCGGTGACAGTCAGGAAATTTTGCGTGGTTTGATAGATGATCTTCTTAAGAAAGGTGAGGAAATCTAGCCCGTATCAGAGCGCCTTTCTGGCCTTCAGCGCGGCTGAAATCGTGCCATCATCGAGGTAGTCGAGTTCGCCACCAATGGGCACGCCTTGCGCCAGCGATGTCACGGCCACATCGCGCCGCTCAAGTTCGGACGCGATATAATGAGCAGTGGTCTGACCATCAATCGTCGCGTTCAGCGCCAGTATCACTTCGCTCACCTCTTCGCTAACGACCCGATCCAGAAGCTTCGGGATGCGCAATTCATCCGGCCCGATGGCATCCAGCGCGGACAGAGTGCCCCCAAGCACGTGGTAGCGGCCTTTGAAGACGGCCGCGCGCTCCATCGCCCACAGGTCCGCAACATCTTCGACGACGCAAATCTCACCGGTCTGGCGTTTTGGTGATGCGCAGATATCGCATATATCGGACGTTCCGATATTACCGCAATTCAGGCACTCCCGCGCGGATGCGGCGACAGACTGTAATGCCTCGGCAAGCGGGGCCATCAAAAGCCCGCGCTTTTTGATCATATGCAGGACAGCGCGGCGGGCAGATCGCGGACCAAGACCGGGCAGCCGCGCCATCAGCGCGATCAGGGCGTCAATTTCTTTGGTTGCGTCTGACACGGTGAGCTTAGAAGGGCAGTTTCATTCCGGCTGGCAGACCCAGACCTTCGGTCATTTTCTGCATTTCTTCCTGGCTGCGCTCCTGCGCTTTGGCCTGTGCGTCTTTGATTGCTGCAAGGATCAGGTCTTCGACCACCTCTTTTTCGTTGGGGTCAAAGATCGTCGGGTCGATGTCCAAACCGATCAGCTCACCTTTTGCCGTAGCGGTCGCCTTCACAAGGCCCGCACCGCTTTCGCCGGTGACATGCACATTGCCGAGATTGTCCTGCATCTCGGCCATCTGCTGTTGCATTTCCTGGGCTTTTTTCATCATTCCGGCCATATCGCCTAGGCCGCCAAGTCCTTTGAGCATGTCTGTCTCCGTTCAGGTCAGTCCCGTTTTTGACGGGGCGTGGTATATAGGATCGTCCCCACACATATTGCAGCGACGACCGCAATGAACAAGGTGGGAGAACTCATGCATCCCTCCTCGATCGCTAATTTCTTAAGACCACCGGCATCGGTCATCGAGATAATGCTAATCCAGATTGTCCAAAGCACAACAACGGCAAGCGCGCCCCATTGGCTGCGGAGTCGGATGGCAAGTGCGGTTGCCAGCAGCAGTACGAGCGATGGGACAGTTGAAAAACTCAGCACTGCTTCGCCGACTGCAGAGACCTGTTCTCCTGTCCAGTTGGGACGCACCTTATCGCAAACCTCTGCGACCACTGAGCCGGGATATATGGCGAGGACTACTCCTCCTCGAAGGGGTCCCATTCATCCTCGACTTCTGGCAAAGCCTCAACGGCTGCTTCCTGTAGCAGATCTTCCGGTGTTTTGATTTCGATGATCTTCGCGTCTGGAAAGGACGATAGAACAGCCTGCATCATCGGATGTGCCCGAGCTTCGTTCTTCAACGCTTCTTCTTCGGCATCCCTCTCAGAGGCTATGGTAGGTGCGCCGCCCTCATTGACCAATGTGACAGCCCAACGATTGCCAGTCCACTGGGACAAGCGCGCGCCCAGACGCTGGGCGAGATCTTTGGGCGCGCCCTCGGCCGGTACGAATTCGATGCGTCCCGGCGCATAGTTTGCGAGCTGCACGCAGGTTTCAACCTCGACCAACAGCTTCACGTCCCGATTGGCCCGTATCAGTTCGACGACTTTGGCGAATGTAGCGAACCGCGCGAGCGATGTATCCGCATCGGCAGCAACGGCCAAGGCTGTTACGCCGCCCGCTGCAGTGCCCTGAACAGCACTCTGAGTGCTGCGTGCTGTCGTCATACCTGTTGATGGCCCCGCCGCACCTCCTCCGCCGCCGCCCGGTGCAGGCGGGGTCGTAGGTGCAGGTGTGTCTTGAAGCTTGCGCACCAGGTCATCGGGTGTCGGCAGGTCTGCCACATGGGTCAGCCTGATCACCGCCATCTCAGCCGCCATCATTGCGTTTGGCGAATTGGCAACCTCTTCCAGAGCTGTCAGCAGCATTTGCCACATGCGCGTCATTGCCCGCATCGGAAGTGCGTCTGCCATTTGGCGACCGCGCGTACGCTCATCAGGACCGACAGTCGGGTCTTCGGCGGCTTCTGGCGTGATCTTGATGACCGAGACCCAATGGGTGATTTCCGCAAGATCGCGCAAAACGGCCATGGGGTCTGCACCGTCAGCATATTGAGCGGAAAGCTCTTGTAGTGCGGCGGCGGCATCGCCCTTCATGATGAGGTCGAAAAGATCAAGCACCCGGCCTCGGTCTGCCAGACCCAACATCGCTCTGACCTGTTCAGCCGTCGTTTCGCCTGCACCATGTGAAATCGCCTGATCCATAAGGCTCATCGCATCACGCGCAGACCCTTCCGCTGCCCGGGTGATAAGCGCCAGCGCGTCATCCGCGATCGACGCGCCTTCCTTCTCGGCGATCGATGAGAGATGTCCGATCATGATTTCCGGCTCGATCCGGCGCAGGTCAAATCGTTGGCAGCGCGACAGAACGGTGACTGGTACTTTACGAATTTCGGTGGTTGCAAAAATGAATTTCACATGTTCAGGCGGTTCTTCCAACGTCTTCAGAAGCGCGTTGAACGCCGAGGTGGACAACATGTGCACCTCGTCGATGATGTAGATCTTGTAACGTGCTGACGCCGCTCTGTAGGCGACGCTGTCAATGATCTCACGGATGTCATTCACGCCAGTGCGTGAGGCGGCATCCATTTCGAGCACATCGACATGCCTGCCTTCGGAAATTGCGACACAGTGCTCACAAACCCCGCACGGTTCAGTCGTAGGTTGACCCGTCCCATCCGGACCGATGCAATTCATCCCCTTCGCAATGATCCGGGCGGTGGTCGTTTTTCCGGTACCTCTGATCCCGGTCATTATGAAGGCTTGGGCGATGCGACCTGCTTCAAACGCGTTCTTGAGCGTACGCACCATAGCGTCCTGACCGATCAGGTCGGCGAAGGTCGCTGGCCGGTATTTCCGAGCGAGAACCTGATAGCCTTGTTCGGGAGTGTCAGACATGTCGCCTCAGGATGAATCAGTACCACAACAGACTAGGCGCGGGTCCTCGTGACGTCCACCTAAAGCATCCACAGACAGACGCCCGTCAGAACCGCGCCGAGGCTCATGACAGTTGCCAAGATCGTCATGCGCTGTGTGGAGTGCGCTTCGGTCTTGTGTTCATCCAGACGCGCATGCGCTTTGCAGGCGTTTTGTCGCGCAGACCAGAAAATACCTATCGCAAGGCAGATGAAAACCGTCGCGACCGCCTTGGCGAGCCAAGTGGGTTCGATATCTCCAAAAATTGCTTTCAGACCCAGCGCGATGGCGATTGCAGCCATTCCAGTACGCATCCAACCTGCGAACGTACGTTCGGACGCAAGCAAAGTACGATCTTCGGCCCAGTCGGTCCGGTCTTCGGCCATATCGTTGCTGGATTTTGACATGCTGATCTACCTAGTTCTCTGAAAAGGCGCGAGCAAGCCTTACAATCCTTGCGCGAGCAGGTCGGGAAGTCGTCGCAAGACGTTGCTATCGCCGCGGGCCCGGGCAAGATCCCAGCCACCTTGGAGCACAACAAACAGATGGGTGGCGCGGGTATCTGCCTCGTCAGGATCCAGCCCCAGCCGTTGGCCATGTTCCTTCACCCGTGAAATCCAGGCGTTGAAGATCATCTCCGAAGTTTTCCTAAACATCGGATTGGGCGAGCCGTTCAACAAAATCCCCGAAACAGGGCACCCGTTCCATTTTCCCATTATGTCAAACAACTTGGCGCTCTTGTGGAACAGCGTTGTCATACCGTCTTTGTAGTTTTCTGCCGGCGTGAAAGCATCATCGATAATCCGCAGCATTTCGCGGGAAGCAAAATGAGCAGCGGCCAGAGCCAAGTCAGATTTGCCGTTTCTGAAATGATGATAGAGTGAGCCCTTGGGCGCTTTTGCTGCGGATAAGATTTCTGACAGGCCTACGCCTTCATACCCACGTTCTTGAAACAAACGGGCTGCAGATTGGGCCAAACGGTCGGGTGTTGCGAGCTTCATATTTTTATTTTGACACAAATAGACCGTTTGGTCTAGAAGGAGATTAGACCGAGTGGTCTATATTGGAGAATATCATGACGGCGCAGATCCGCACTCAGGACTTTGGAACACCTCTGATCCGCGATGTCCGCATTCGTTCCGGAGCCGCGACACTTTCGGGGAGGCTCACGCATCCTGCTGGTCCTCCAAAGGCAGTTGTGGTCTTGAACGGCGCCACGGGCGTAAAGGCGCGATATTACCATGCCTTTGCAGAATGGCTGGCCTTGAAAAAAGGCATCGCTTGCCTGACCTACGATTACCGGGATTTCGGCGCCTCCCAAACGGGTGATATGCGCGACTCAACCGCAAAAATGAGCGATTGGGGCATCCACGACCAGCAAGCAGCGCGGGATTGGATTGCTCGCATCATGCCCGGCGTCCCGATTTGGGTGATGGGACATTCTTTAGGTGGCTTCATGCTGCCGTTTCAGTCAAAGCTCGGCAATATTGCGCGCGTAATCACAGTCGCAAGTGGTCCGGTGCATGTGGCCGATCATCCTTGGCCTTACCAAGCGTTGGCTCGCCTGTTCTGGTTTGGTCACGCCCCGTTGGCGACCAAAATGTTCGGCTTTCTTCCTGGCAAGAAGCTGGGATTTGGTCCGGATTTGCCTGCAGGCGTTTATTGGCAATGGCGCAAATGGTGCACCACGCGCAATTTCTTCAGCGACGACTTCGGCAAGGCGCTTCCCTACCCGGACTGGGTGGGTGTCAAATGTCCGGTCAAGGTCATTGCGATGGCGGATGACGATCTTGTTCCACCCAAGGCTGTTTGGCGGCTGATGGACTTTTACCGAGACGCCCACATAACGCAGCAAGTTATAAGGCCTAGCGACCATGGACTGTCCAATATTGGACATATCGGTGCTTTTTCGCCTGAAAACTCAAAATGTTGGGACAGTCTGATTGCCTGAAGCGATGTTTCATCGCTTAAAGGTGAGAGGTTGGACATCGACCCAAGTGGGGCTCGTTGTGGCTGCTTCCTTCCGGACCTGACCAGGTTGGCGAGGCACTTGCCCGCGCCAACCCCTCACCCCATCAATTAGTGAATAAGACCCGAGTCTGCAAGGTCTGGCTCTGGACCGGACAGTTTCTGCATGCCAAGAGGTTCCCGGGCGAAGGGGAGTGAGCATGAAACATGCCGAAACCGTAACATTTGGAGGCTCTGCGCTGGATCGCGCGGCCCATCTAAGAGCGGATCAAGCGCATCTTCAAAAACTGAGAGAAAGCGCCGAGGGGACTGTCCTGCCGATTTGGCGCGGCAAACCTTTATTGCGTCGTATGTCTGACGGCAGCGTTCGTGCTGGTTGGGTGAATAGCGGTCATTCGGTTTTAGAAGACGGTGGGGCAGATATCGTGTTTCTCGGTTTGGATGATGGGATTGCGCGTTTCGCACAAGATATCTCCCAATGGGAGCCCGAGGACCTGCCGGACACACTTAACGACTTCTTCGATCCAACCGAGCAACACCACCCGAAGGCTCCGCCAGATCACATCTTTGCTGAGTTGCGCGGTGTGATGACAGCATTAGACCCTCGAAACGCCGAGCTCATTGCAACAGCAAAAGCGGTTTTGGGCTGGCACGCGTCACACAAATTCTGTGCGCAATGCGGGCAAGCGACCCATACAAGTCAGGGCGGGTGGCAACGTGATTGCCCCGTCTGCGAAGCGCATCATTTTCCGCGCACCGATCCTGTGGTTATCATGCTGATAACCCACGGCAATTCGGTATTGATAGGACGATCTCCCGGCTGGCCTGAGGGTATGTATTCATTACTTGCAGGGTTTGTTGAGCCAGGTGAAACCATCGAAGCGGCGGTCCGGCGCGAGGTTTTTGAAGAAGCTGGCATCAAAGTGGGGGCCGTCAGTTATCTGTCGAGCCAGCCCTGGCCGTTCCCGTCTTCACTGATGTTCGGCTGCCACGGAGAAGCGCTGAGTACCGAAATTACGGTCGATCCACAGGAAATAGAGGACGCCAAATGGGTCACGCGGGAAGAAATGATGGATGTCTTCGCTGGAAATTCTGATGTGATGAAACCGGCACGGGCGGGCGCTATTGCGCATTTCCTGCTTCTTAACTGGCTTGCAGATACACTCGATTGACGCGTAGCAATGATGCTGAGAGCTCAAACTACAGGCGAAAATGAAGTTTTCGACGAAAGAAGATGTGGAAATCCCGATCGAGAACTGTTTCAGGATGCTCTCGGATTTCGAATTTTTTGAAACCGCGGCACTAAGGCGGGGGGCCGATGTCGTCCGCACGGATGCGAACGCGCAACCCGATGTCGGTGCGTCATGGGACGTTCGAGCGAGCTTTCGTGGGAAACCCCGAAATTTCAAGCTGGAAGTCAGCGAATACGATGTTCCAAACTCGATGAAGTTTGATGCCAAGTCCGGCGGTATGCTGGCTCATTTTCTGATTGAGCTGGTTGCATTGTCACGCAATCGCACCCGTATGCGCATCGAGCTCGATGTGAAACCAAAGACGCTTTCGGCCAGATTGCTGATCCAATCAGCCAAACTGGCGCGCAACCGACTGAACAGACGTTTCAAGAACAGGGTTGCGCATTTCGCCGAGGATATCGAGGATCGCTACAAGCGCAGCTCTCGTTCCTGACACGGTAGCTCAAGAACGTGGGAACGCAGCGGGATACGTTCCCAGAACACTAAGTTCGCTTGTGAAATACCTAAGTTCTTCCATCGCAAGTTTCACATTCGCATCATCGGGGTGCCCGGTGATATCAGCGTAGAACTGGGTTGCCGTGAACTCTCCGTCGATCATGTAGCTTTCCAGTTTGGTCATGTTCACGCCATTCGTCGCGAAACCGCCCATCGCTTTATAAAGAGCGGCAGGGATGTTGCGAACGCGGAAGACAAAGCTTGTGATCATATGCGTGTCACCGCGACGCGCCAAATCAACGTCACGTCCCATTATCAAGAAACGCGTTGTGTTGTGGTCAGCGTCCTCAATATCTTTGGCAAGAACGTTCAATCCATATGTGTCTGCTGCAAGCACCGATGCCAGAACGCCAACGCCAGGGTCTGCTGACGCAGCAATATCGGCGGCCGCACCCGCGCTATCCGCCGCGGCTTCGCCAGTTATACCGTGTTCAGCAAGAAAGCTGCGGCATTGTGGTATCAACACCAGATGTGCGCGGACCGTGTGGATATCAGCCAACTGCATACCCTTCGGCGCCATCAGGGCAATGCGTACGCGCACAAACGCTTCATCGACAATGTGCAACCCGGATTGGGGCAGAAGACGATGAATGTCCGCAACACGTCCGTAGGTCGAGTTTTCGACCGGCAGCATTGCGAGTTCTGCTGCACCCGACCGCACGGCGTCGATGACATCTTCGAAGGTCGCGCAGGCCATTGGCTCGTGGTCAGGGCGCGCGGCGAGACAGGCCTCGTGGGAATAGGCTCCGAGCTCTCCTTGGAATGCAATTTTGTGAACCATCGTATTTTTCCGCAATTTGGGCGTTTGGTCGCGGCTCCTACACCTTGCGGAACAGCAATGGAAGGTAATAGATAACGGCCAGACGCCAACGAGGTGAGACGAGATACATGTTCGACACGATGACAATGACAAAAATTCTGGGCGCCACTTGTGGTTCGCTTCTGGTTTTTCTTCTGGGCAGCTGGGCTGCAGAACTTATTTATCACGGTGGTGGTGGCCACGGCGACGGTGAGCATCAGCAAGCCTATGTGATCGAGGTCGAGGAAGAGGCCGTTGAAGAGGTCGAGGTCGCAGTGGTCGACATCAACGAAATGATGGCAAGCGCAGATGTGGGCAAAGGCGAGAAAGTCTTCTCCAAGTGCAAAGCCTGTCATAAGCTTGAGGACGGCGCGAACGGCACAGGTCCACACCTTTATTCGGTCGTAGATCGTCCGATCGGCATCGTCGACGGCTTCGCATATTCCGAGGTCCTGGCGACCAAAGGCGGCGAATGGGATGCAGAAGCGCTGAGCGGCTTTCTTGAAGACCCAAGAGGTTGGGCGCCTGGCACAAAGATGGGCTTTGCCGGTCTGAAAAAACCAGCGGACCGCGCCAACATCATTGCCTATCTCGCCACGATTGGCGGCTAAGCTAATTCGAATACCAATCAGGGCCGCCTTTGAGCGGCCCTTTTTCGTGCTCACTGCGCACAACACCTCACATTCTCGCAATCGCTGCTTGAGTTTTAAGTGAAACGGACTTCTTCTGCTCTACATGCTCTTGCAGTATGCACGAACGACGACCGGAGGACCTTTATGATTAAATCTCGCGCCAGTGTTGCTATTGCCTCGTCAGATGACCGCAGTACCTTTCAAAGTTGGGGTTTAGCATTAGGTCTTGGACTTGCAGCACTACTCACCGCCGGATCACTCTGGGCGGACAGCCACGAGAAAATCATCAAGAGCCATGGGTTTTCCAGCTTCGGGACGCTCAAATACGGACCGGACTTCGAACATCTGGACTATGTGAACCCCGATGCGCCCAAGGGCGGCGAGATATCGACAGCGCGTCAGGGCACTTTCGACTCAATGAACCCCTATTCGCGTAAGGGCCGCGCGCCTGCATTGTCGGTGTTACCGCAAGAAGACATCATGACGACGGTCGCAGACGATCCATATGGCGTCTATTGTTTGCTATGCGAGACTATTGAATATCCGGAAAGTCAGGATTGGGTTATTTTCAACTTGCGCCCCGAAGCCAGATTTTCTGACGGGACGCCGCTGACCGCGCATGACATTCAATTCTCGGTTGAACTGATACTTGAGCAAGGGCTTCCGTCATATCGCGAAGCGGTCAAGAAGCGCTACAAGTCAGTCGAGGCCCTGGACGATCACCGCCTCAAGTTCACCTTCCAGCCAGATATCCCTCGGAAGGGTCTGATACATACCGCTGCCGGGTCGCCTGTCTGGTCAAAGAGCTGGTTTGAAAAGACCGGTGCGCGTCTGGACGAGACCAGACAGGAATTTTCGCCGGGCACCGGCCCCTATGTGATCGATGTTGTTGAGAACAGCCGTCGGATTATCGCAAAGCGGGATCCGAATTACTGGGGCAAAGACCTGCCGATCAATCGCGGGCGCCATAATTTTGATACGATCCGCGAGGAATATTTCGCCGACGACACAGCTTCTTTCGAGGCATTCAAAAGTGGCGTATACACATTCCGTCAGGAAACCAGCTCGCTCAAATGGGCAACAGCCTATGATTTCCCTGCGTTGGACAATGGTTACGTTGTCAAAAAAGAGTTGGAAAACGGTGCGTTGCCGACAGCGGTCGGCTTCGTCTTCAACCTGCGCCGTGAAATTTTTCAGGATGTGAGGGTGCGCAAGGCACTTGCTCTTATGTACAACTTCACTTGGACAAATGAGACGTTGCAATACGGGCTCTTTGCCCAGCGGGCGTCGTTCTGGCAATATCCCGGGCTGATGGCAGAGGGTGTGCCAGAGGGGCTTGAACTTGAGTACCTGGAATCTCTCGGCGATCTCATTGATCCCGCCATACTGACGGAACCGGTCGTAGTGCCACATGAGAGCAGCGCGCGGCAGCTTGATCGGAGAAAGTTGCGCGAGGCTTCACGCCTGTTGGACGAAGCAGGTTGGACTGTGGGCGCGAACGGCGTCCGGGAAAAAGACGGTCAGCCTTTGACGGTTGAACTGATGGAGGACAATCCGAGCTTCGATCGTATTTTTCAACCCTATGTTCAGAACCTGAAGCGACTGGGCGTTGACATCACCTACTCACGAATTGACCCGGCGCAGTATACCAACCGGCGCCGTGCCCAAGACTGGGATATGATCTATCATTTCTATCGCAATGGTCTTGAGGAAGGCGGCGCGCTGGCGCAGCGCTATGGCTCGGAAGATGCTGAATATAGTCTGTTCAACGTTTCGGGTTACAATTCGCCCGCCGTTGATCAGATGATCGAGCTTGTCCGAAAAGGTACCACACTTGAAGAAATGCAGGCCGGTGTTCGGGCAATTGACCGTATCATGCGACGCGAACAGTTCATGATACCGACATGGTACAACGACACGCATTGGGTGGCCTATTTCGACATGTATGAGCACCCCGAAAACCTACCGCCGCTGGCGTTGGGTCAGTATGATTTCTGGTGGTACAATGCCGACAAAGCAGCAGAACTGAAGGCAAAAGGCGCGCTCTAAGCGTCGGGACACCTCTATGGGCGCGTATATCCTTCGCAGGTTACTACTGATCATTCCGACGCTGGTCGGCATCATGGTGGTAAATTTCACTTTGACCCAGTTCGTGCCGGGCGGCCCGATTGAACAGATCATCGCCCAGCAACAAGGGGAAGGTGACGTCTTTTCGTCCATCACGGGTGATACCTCGGACATCGAATTGGAGGAATTGGGCTCGGACAGCACTTATGCCGGGGCGCGAGGGCTCAGCCCGGAATTCATAAAACAACTTGAGATCGAGTTCGGCCTCGACAAACCGCCCCTACAGCGCTTTCTGCTGATGATGGGCAACTACATGACCTTCGACTTTGGTGAGAGCTTTTTCCAGTCGAAAGGTGTTTTGGAACTTGTTTGGGAGCGATTGCCGGTATCAATTTCGTTAGGACTATGGGCGACGTTGATCTCTTATCTGGTCTCTATTCCCTTAGGTATTCGCAAAGCCGTGCGAGATGGATCGAATTTCGATACATGGACCTCCGGCCTGATTATTGTGGGTTATGCCATCCCCGGCTTCTTGTTTGCGATCCTGCTACTCGTCCTGTTTGCTGGTGGATCGTATTACCAGATCTTCCCGCTCCGTGGACTAACCTCTGACAACTGGGATCAGCTCAGCCTGATTGGCAAAGTTCTAGACTACTTCTGGCATATCGCTTTGCCGGTTATCGCAATGTCAATTTCCGGTTTCGCAACACTCACGCTGTTGACCAAAAATAGTTTTCTCGACGAAATCAAAAAGCAATACGTCATGACGGCACGCGCGAAGGGCGTGAAAGAAACCCGAGTGATGTATGGTCACGTTTTCCGGAATGCGATGCTGATCGTTATTGCCGGTTTCCCTTCTCTATTTGTCGGTGTCTTCTTCGGAGGATCGGTGATCATCGAGACTATATTCTCGCTCGATGGTTTGGGACGGCTGGGATTTGAAGCCGCTGTCGCCCGCGATTACCCGGTTGTGTTCGGGACGTTGTTTTTCTTCGGATTGATCGGCTTGCTCGTCAATATTCTCGGCGATCTGATGTATGTCTTCGTGGATCCAAGGATCGACTTCGAAAGCCGGGAGACCTGAGGGATGGCGCTTTCGGAACTCAACAAACGACGCTGGCGGAACTTCCGTCGTAACCGACGGGCGTTTTGGTCGCTGGTGATCTTTGGTATTCTCTTTATCATATCGGCATTCGCCGAACTGGTGGCCAATGACAAACCGCTCTTGGTGAAACATAACGGCGAATATTACGTCCCGTTTCTGAAATTCTATCCCGAGACGACCTTTGGCGGCGATTTCAGAACCGAAGCCATCTACCGCGATATCGAAGTGCAATGCCTGATCATCGCAAACGGAATGGAAGACTGTTTCGATGATCCGGAAGGGATTATCGAGGATGCTCAGGACGGCGAGGTCGGGGGCTCCACGATCGAGAAGGGTTGGATCATCAAGGCCCTCATACCCTACAGCTACAACACGATCGTCGATAAACCGGGTGTCGCCCCTGCCCCGCCTGACGGCCAGAATTGGTTGGGAACGGACAATGCCTCTCGCGATGTATTGGCACGTGTCATCTACGGGTTCCGCTTGTCGATATTCTTTACGTTAATCGTGACGGTTATCGGATCAATCATTGGCATCATCGCCGGGGCCGTTCAGGGCTTCTTTGGTGGCCGGACCGATTTGATCTTTCAGCGCGTTCTGGAAATCTGGGGATCAACCCCACAACTCTACGTCATCATCATCATGTTCGCGATCCTCGGTCGATCGTTTTGGCTGCTCGTGTTCCTAACAATCCTGTTTGGCTGGCCCGCACTTACGGGCGTTGTCCGAGCAGAGTTCCTGCGCGCGCGTAACTTCGAGTATGTTCGTGCGGCCAGAGCGCTGGGCGTTTCGAACTGGACCATCATGTTCCGCCACATGCTGCCTAATGCGATGGTGGCCACGCTGACCATGTTGCCCTTCATCGTGACCGGCACGATCAGCCTGTTGGCAGGTCTCGACTTTCTTGGCTTTGGTCTGCCAGCATCGCTTCCATCGCTGGGAGAACTTACCCAGCAGGCCAAACAGAACCTGCAAGCTCCGTGGTTGGCGTTTACAGCCTTTGTCACCTTCGCAGTAATGCTCTCCCTGCTGGTCTTTATTTTCGAGGGTATCCGAGATGCTTTCGATCCAAGAAAAACCTTCACCGGTGGACCGATTGATGCGGATGACGAAACGCCAATGCCCAAGACGAAGCTTCGTTTGGAGGCAGGCCAATGAGCGATCGCCTACTCGATATTCAGGATCTCACCGTTGCGTTTCGGCAGGACGGAACCACAACCCACGCTGTGAGAGGCGTGAGCTTTCATGTCGATAAGGGAGAGACGGTTGCGCTGGTTGGCGAAAGCGGCTCTGGCAAGTCGGTCTCGGCACTATCCACCGTTCAGCTCTTGCCAGACAGCGCTCATATTGGCGGCGAAATCAAATATGATGGCCGCGATCTGGCCAATGCGACCGAACGCGAGCTGCGGCAGGTTCGAGGCAATGACATAAGCTTCATCTTTCAAGAGCCAATGACATCGCTTAATCCGCTTCACACATTGGAAAAGCAGATTACTGAAAGCCTTGAGCTTCATCAGGGTTTGTCTGGGGTATCTGCGCGGGACCGAGTAATCGAACTTCTGACAAAAGTCGGCATTCATGCCCCTGAAGAACGTCTTTCTAGCTACCCTCATCAACTGTCAGGCGGACAACGTCAAAGGGTCATGATCGCCATGGCGCTGGCAAACGGGCCCGAACTTTTGATCGCGGATGAACCGACTACAGCGCTGGACGTGACCATTCAGGCTCAAATTCTCGATTTACTTGCGGAATTGAAGCAAACGGAGCAGATGAGTCTGCTGTTCATCACCCATGATTTGGGTGTGGTCCGCAAGATTGCTGACCGGGTCTATGTGATGCAAAATGGCGAAATCGTCGAGCACGGCAGGACGTCCGAAATATTCGACAACCCGCAGCACCCTTACACACAGATGCTGCTGGCAGCGGAAGCCGTTGGGCAACCAGATCCGGTTTCAAGTGAGGCACAGGAGATCGTATCAACCGATGCCCTACGCATTTGGTTTCCAATCGAGCGCGGTTTCCTCAAACGGACCGTCGGGCATATCAAAGCGGTGAACGACGCCACCATCTCTGTGCGCGAGGGCGAGACACTTGGGATTGTCGGTGAAAGTGGCTCGGGTAAAACCACGTTGGCTCTGGCCGTGATGCGGTTGATCTCTTCCACCGGGCGAATTGCCTATCTTGGTCGAGATATTCAGGGCCTGTCATCTCGACAACTGCGCCCCCTGCGCGCAGATATGCAGATCGTCTTTCAGGATCCCTACGGATCGCTAAGTCCACGTATGACGGTCGAACAAATTATTGCTGAAGGTCTGGGCGTGCATGGCAGCCGCGACGGGCGCGCGCCGCGCGAGCTGGTATCGGAGATCATGACCGAGGTCGGCCTTGATCCTTCGATGATGCACCGTTACCCGCATGAGTTTTCCGGCGGCCAGCGCCAACGTATCGCAATTGCCCGTGCTATGATTCTGCGCCCGAAGCTCGTTGTCTTGGATGAGCCGACATCTGCATTGGACATGACTGTACAGGTGCAGATTGTCGATTTGCTTCGCGACCTCCAGAAAAAATATGGGCTGGCCTATTTGTTCATCAGTCACGATTTGAAAGTCGTTCGAGCCCTGAGCCATAAGATCATGGTGATGAAGCAGGGCGATGTTATCGAAGCTGGACTGGCGAATGACGTTTTCGAACGACCGCAGACAGCATATACTCAAGCTCTCCTGGCCGCGGCTCTAGACCTCAAGCCGGTGGAAATTTCCTGAGCGCTAGTTGAGTTCGCCCGCTACGTTCAGAACTATCTTCCCGATGTGCTTTGAGCTTTCCATGTGGTTGTGCGCGTCAGCCGCGTCAGCAAGTTGAAATTCGCTATCCATAACCGGAGCAATCCGGCCAGCAGCGAGCAGTGGCCAAACCTTCGCACGCAGTTCCGTTGCTATTCGGGCCTTTGCGACATCGCTTTGCGCACGAAGGGTTGATCCGGTGATTGTCAGACGCCGCATCATGATCTGGGCGAAATTCAGTTCTACCTTCGGCCCTTCGAGAAAAGCGATTTGAACAAGCCGACCTTCGGTGGCCAAAGCTCGTACGTTTCTCGGCAGGTAGGACCCTCCGACCATATCGAGGATCAGGTTTGCCCCACCTTCGGCTTTCAGAATCTCAACAAAATCAGAGTCTTTGTAATTAATTGCAGTATCAGCCCCGAGACCAAGGCAAGCGTCGCATTTTTCCGCCGATCCGGCTGTGGTGAATACCCGCGCTCCGAAAACGTTGGCCAGTTGGATCGCGGTCGTTCCGATGCCCGATGAACCACCATGCACCAGAAAACGCTCGCCCGCCTTAAGGCCACCACGCATGAAAACGTTTGTCCAAACGGTGAAGTAGGTCTCTGGAAGGGCTGCGGCTTGCTTTAGTGTCAACCCGCCTGGGATGGGCAAGGCATGTGCGGCTGGTGTCGTCACATATTCGGCATACCCGCCGCCAGGCAGCAGTGCACAAACCTGGTCACCTTCAGCATATTCCGCAACGCCGGGTCCAACGGCCAAGACCGTTCCTGATGCTTCGAGCCCGGGCAAATCGGACGCGCCGGGAGGGGGATTGTATGCACCTGCACGTTGCAAGGCATCTGGCCGATTAACGCCCGCATAAGCCACCCGAATGAGTATCTCTCCCTGTCCGGGAACTGGAACTGGTCTGCTCGCTTCTACAAGCACTTCAGGTCCACCGGGTTTGGTGATTTCCACAACGCGCATCATATTGGTCATTGCTGATTTGTCCTGTTGGGGCATGAGCTGATTTGGGTGTCGAGGCGGATCAAGTCGTACCCTCGAGCGCGTTCAAGCATCCGAGTTCGGCGGTGTCGGGTTCCATCTTCCGGGCAGATCAGGATCAGGCATTTTCACCGGCTTTCTGATTCTCGACAGAAACCATTCTGGCCCCGCCAGAAATTTGGACGCAATTGGGTTTCCTTTGACTTGGGACTTGAATTGCTCGAATTGCATCACGTTTTCGATGCGGCGATCCAGAAACTCCCAAGTTGGTGATTGATCTGAGGAGTTGTCACCCAGCCAATACAATACCGTAGCACTATAGACAGCGGATAACGTCGCACGCTTTGTGTACCAGTTGTAGTCCTCAGAGGTATCGCCGAGCGTATCCCAAATTGTATCAGCGGTTCCCCAAACCAGTTTGGCGCCCTCAGGTGCATATTGAGGCAGGGAGAAGAGTGTCGTGCCTCTCCTGACAGCCTCTTTATGCGCGTCCGCGGCTTCGATCCGGTATCGAACACCCGCTGCTACGCGGTCACGGAATCGCATCGAAAGCAAATTCTCACGCGTTAGCCGATCCTTCATCTCTGCGTCGCCTTGCTTATGGAAGGCGATCGCCATATCCAACGCACCGCGAGGAAATAAGGCTTTGCCGGTCGCAGCATCGACGTCAGTATCTTTCAACGCGGCTTGGTATGTGGCCTCCGACCAGCCATCAAAAACTACGTGAGCGAGCGCTGCTTCGAGAATTTTTTCTGCATCGGTCATGAGATCCACCGCCTTTGGTTGTGATGCTAGACAACATAAGTCGCAGTTGTTATACGGCCACTTCCTGCTACTTATAGCAACTTTAACTTAGGAAGGTGGTGACAACCACATGCAGGTAAGCGTTCGCGACAACAACGTCGATCAGGCTCTTCGTGCTCTGAAGAAGAAACTTCAGCGTGAAGGTGTTTTTCGGGAGATGAAGCTCAAGCAGCATTACGAAAAACCGTCTGAGAAGAAAGCACGCGAAAAGGCCGAGGCCATTCGCCGTGCCCGCAAGCTGGCTCGTAAAAAGGCCCAGCGCGAAGGGATGCTCTGAGCGAGACTCTCAGCCTTTTATGCGATGAAAACGACCCCCGTGGCCCCGCCCCGGGGGTTTGTTTTTTTACGATGATCTATGGCCCCGGTTTGGACAAATTGGCATTCAGCAGAGTTGCCAAAGCCGGATGTGGAAATCTCCGCGGCAGGGTTACCGCATAGAATGGCTCGACGATATCCAACTCAACCGGCGCAGTTGTCAAAGCGCCATTTGCTATCTCATCGGCAAGCACAACTGCCGGGGCGACTGCCACACCGACCCCTTCCCGCGCAAGAAGTCGGACCATTGCCATGTCGTCCACATTTGCCACGATATACGGCGCGATATCGAGACGGGTGATCAAGGCCTCAAACCCTGTGCGGATCACACTTTCAGTGGGCAGTATGAGCGGAGTATCTTCCAACAATTCGCGCGTCGATTTCTGGCCGATCAATTCAGGCTTTCCGTGCATACCGACTGGTTGTTCAGAAATTCTTTGCGCAGCGAAGGTGACCGCGCGTCCTCCAGCCGGGACCTCTGTCGTCAGCACAACATCCAAACTCAATGCTTCCAGATCCCGCAGTAAGTTCTGGGTGTTCCCCGACTTTAGTTCGATACTACAGCTCTCCGATGCCAAGAGCGGTCGAAGAAATTGCAGTTGGAAATTTCGCGAAAGCGTCGATAGCGCGCCAATGCGCAACGGAGGGCTCACAGAGCCGCTTTGACGCAAAGTCGCCAGAAGCTCCTCACCGGCCCCGAAGATACGCTCTGCATGATCAAGCGCTATGCGACCAACTTCCGTTAGCACCAACTTGCGCCCTTCACGGCTAAAGAACTGATGGCCCAATCGCTCCTCCAACTGCCGTATTTGAATAGACAGTGCGGATTGCGACACATTCAGCTTTTCAGCTGCGCGACCAAGATGGCCTTCATTCGCAACTTCTCTGAAGTATCGAAGATGATGGTAATTAAGTGTCTCCATTCTTAAATAATATAGAACAATTACGAGCAATAGATATATTTTATTTTCTCTTTGGATCGCTGTAGCCAGATTAAGCCACCCAAAGGAGCTGGATCATGGATATCGTTTTCACCATCGCCGCCACCATCATTGATCAACTTCAGAAACCGACCCTCGCTTTCTTGATCGGGGGCATGTTGCTTGCTTCGTTGGGAAGCAAGCTCGAAGTGCCGGAGCCGGTCTACAAGTTCGTTGTAATGTTACTTCTTTTGAAGGTGGGCTTGGGTGCTGGGATTTCAGTACGGGATTCAGATTTGACCGCGCTTGTGGTTCCGGCAATCTGCGCGGTCGTCGTAGGTATTGCTATTGTCCTGTTAGGGAGCCAGACACTGGCGCGCTTCCGGGGTGTGTCCCGCCTTGATGGGCTGGCAACAGGTGGACTTTTTGGAGCCGTCTCAGCCTCCACGCTTGCGGCAGGTATGGCAATTTTGGACGATGAACAGATCTTCTATGAAGGCTTTATCGGGGCTCTCTATCCATTTATGGACATCGCTGCGCTGGTGACTGCCATTGTTCTGGCCAAAGTCAGCCTTGCGCGGCGCGCAAACAGCACAATACCAAGCGGCGACACCGCAATACTGGCTGGGCAAGGCAGCCCCAAGCTTCAGGCACCGCAGGTCGATGGGCTGGAGTCGGGACTTCTTAAAGGAATCTTCGTTGATACGTTTCGCAGCCCAGCCATATCGGCACTGCTCATCGGTCTCGCGATCGGTTTGTTTGCCGAGCCGGACTCTGTCTACAAGAGTTTCTATGAGCCATTGTTCCGAGGACTTCTGTCAATCCTGATGCTGATCATGGGGATGGAGGCATGGGCGCGGTTGTCTGAGCTTCGCAAGGTTGCCCACGCCTATATTCTGTATGGATTGATGGCCCCTCTGGTACACGGTGCACTTGGCTTTGGTGCAGGCATGATTGCGCATGAAGTTGCTGGGTTCTCGGCGGGTGGCGTTATTCTTCTCGCGGTTATGGCAGCCTCTAGCTCGGACATCTCTGGCCCGCCGACAATGCGCGCCGCGTTGCCCGAGGCAAACGCATCGGCCTATGTCGGGACATCGACCGGCCTTGGCACGCCTGTCGCGATCCTGAGCATTCCGCTTTGGATCGCCCTTGCAGAGATGTTGATCGGGTTCTGAAAATGAGTGAGACGCCAAGCGTGGCGTCTCATATTGCCCTCAAAGTTGAGGCAACAGTCCAGAATTATCGTCCGGGTCGTCATCGTAATATTTCTGGGTTTTGACACCGGGAAGCTTGGCGAATGCGCTTTGAATTTTTGTCGGAAAAAGCGTCGAAGGGATCGATTGGAAGCCCGGCAATTGGCGCAGAATGTTCGAGGTCGATTGCGAGCAGGAGGCTTTTGGTACAGCTCCGTAATTCGCCGCCAACTGCTTGGCCATGAGAGCCACCTCGCGGCTCACCTGAATTTCCTGGGTGACCGTGTGATATGTCTCTCGTGTATGGTAGTCGACATATACATCTACCATACGATTGGTCATGCCGTAGTGAAGATCGTTCCGCTCGGGAGCATTGGGGCTCCACCAAGTACCAGCCGGATCCCAAACAACGCGTTCGTCAGCATTGATGAGCAGACCAGTATGGCCACCCGCGCCCGAGCGATTGTTGATCACTGTGATCAGCGTGAGCGAGGCGGGACCGCCATGTACGTAACGCTTATCCGCAATATCTTCATCCGGAGCCCAAGTTGGTTCAGCCCCGCACGCTGCCAAAGAAACGCAGGCAGCAATAACCAAGAACGCACGACGCATTCGCGGATCAGCCGTTCACCATCGCCAGAAAGACGAGGAAGATCAAAATACCAATAACCGTGTAGGTGGTGAACTTAACGAAACCAGCGAATGTTTGTTCCTGGTCTTTGATATCCATCGTGCCGTGCTCGTGCTCAGCCATTGTCTGTGTCTCTCTATACAAAACCGTTCTTTTTGCTGATTAGCGGATTCTCAGAGCAGTGTCACGCGGCGCCGCGCCGCAGTCAGTCCTGTTTTTCCAGATCAGCCGCCAGTCGGAAGCCAATGCGTGTCGGCTCTGGTTGGTCCACGTGCTTTGGAAGGGCACGCAACATCACATTCAACTGACTGACGTGCTGAATTTGTTGAGTTTTCGTACCAGTCGGGTCCGATCCATAGAAGGTAATGATATCGGGAGCATAGAAGCCCATCCCCTCGATTTTCATGATCCCTGCGTCACCGCCGGTAAACCCCATCGCAACTTCATGGTTGTTATCGAGCTGCTCTTCGAAATTCTTGATGTAGAGGATCAGGCGTTCATATGCCCATTCTGCCGGGCTTTTTTGAGCTAAATTCTTCGCTACGCTTTCGGGCAGCGGCTCTTCTTCGGCACCGGGCGCGCAGTCCGTGACATGCACAGCACGTGCGCGCGGTATGGCGTAGCCTTCAATCGCTTCTGCTGTTGTTTTGATCTCGTCTTCCATGGCTCAACCTTTGCGCGTGTAACGATAAGCGCCATCTTCACACAGGTCGCGCGCCACTTGTCCAGCCAAATATAGGTGATTGAGGTGGGCCACACTTTCCACAAGAGCAAGCCCGTACGCACCACCGTCAATTTCACGTTTGAATAAGGGCAGGAAGCACTCGCCAGCGGTCTTTGGAGTGTCAAGGTGGTCCAGCAAACGATCCAACGCATGATGATGGTTCTCGATCATTTGCTGCAGACGGAACGGCAAACCAGCAAAAGGCAGCTTGTGTCCCGGAAGAACAAGTTGCGTATCTGTGGCGTGAGGCCTGAAGCTCTCGCAGGCATCAATCCAATCCGTCACGGGGTCGGCCATGGGCTCATTGGGATAGACCCCGAGATTGGGTGAGATCGAGGGAAGCAATTGATCTCCACCCAACACCAAATCGCCTGACCAAAACGTAGCATGCTCAGGTGCGTGACCGTGACCAATGTGAACAGTCCATTCGCGACCGCCCGCCTTCAAAGTGTCCCCTTCGCGGATACGGGTGAAGCCTTGCGGCATCGGATAAACGCAATCTGCGAAATTGAACGGACGCTCCCGACGTCGCTTTTTGAGCACATCGGCCTTCATTCCAGATCGAATATAGAATTCAACTGCTTCTGGTGTCGGCTCGCTTTGTTCGTCCAGAACAAGCATGCGGGCCATCAACCAAGCGGTTCGGGTCGTCACAAGGTCGGCGCCTCGTTCCTGAAACCAACCAGCCATGCCGATATGATCGGGATGGTGATGCGTGACAATCATCCGCGAAACCGGCTTACCTTTTAGTGGTCCTGTGAGCAGTTTTTCCCAGATCGCGACGCCACGTTTGGAATAGAAGCCTGTATCAACAACCGTCCAACTGTCGCCGTCATCGAGAGCGAAGACGTTCACGTGATCGAGCGTCATAGGAAGTGGTAAACGGATCCAAAGAATTCCTTCGGCCACTTCTATCGCCTCACCTTCGGGCGGAATATCCTCGAAAGGATAGAAAAGCTTTTGGCTCACGCGGCGAGGTCTTCATCAGTCAGCGCAAAGAGATCGTCGGCCCCTTGGCGCACATGCTCAGCCAACCCGATATGCTCCGGCAACAAGCGCTGAATATAGACCCGTGCCAAACGCGCACGTGCACTGTTGGCCCCGGCTTCCTTTGCTGCGCAAAGGTGGAAGTACCCTCCCAGAACACGTGCAAATAGACGCAGATAAGGCACCGCACCTGCAAATCGATCATTCATTTTCTGTTCGACCAGCCATTCGGTGGTTTCGCGCAATGTTTCAGACGCAGTAAATACGGGCTCGGCCAGTTCAGGCCAGCTCGCCTTGCAGCTTTCGGCATATGCCTCGATCTCATCGATGAGCGCATAGGCGGCCTCACCACCATCCATCATCTTACGTGCCACCAGATCCATAGACTGAATGCCATTGGTGCCTTCGTAAATTGCGGTAACTCTCACATCACGCAGATATTGTGCGGCTCCGGTCTCTTCGATGAACCCCATGCCACCATGGACCTGAATACCCTTTTGCGACACGTCAATGCCAACATCCGTACCAAAGGCCTTTGCGATAGGCGTCAGCAAAGCTGCGCGGGCCTGCCAGTCGCCCTCGCCCGTAGCGGTCTCCATGTCGATAGCAACAGCACAGGCAGCGGCAATTGCGCGGGCAGCAAATGTGTCGGCCTTCATTTCTGCCAGCATCCGGCGCACATCGGCGTGACCCAAGATTGTGTCCCCCTGCGCGGCTTTTCCTTGTTTGCGATCGGTCGCATAGGCCAACGCGTGTTGATAAGCCGCTTCGGCTACTGCAATACCCTGGCCGCCTACGCCCACACGCGCGTTGTTCATCATGGTGAACATCGCCGCCATACCGCCATGCGGTTCGCCAACCAACCAACCGGTTGCGCCATCATACTGCATCACCGCTGTCGGAGAGCCGTGAAGGCCCAGCTTATGTTCAAGGCTGACAACCTTTAGGGAGTTGGCAACGCCCGGCGTACCGCTTTCGTCTGGAATTAGCTTAGGCACCATAAACAATGAGATACCCTTCGTACCCGGCACACCGTCAGGCAGGCGCGCCAATACAAGGTGGCAGACGTTTTCCGAGAAGTCATTGTCGCCCCAAGAGATGTAAATTTTCTGACCAGTGATCGCGTATGTCCCGTCACCGTTGTCTTCGGCTTTCGACTTCAACGCACCAACGTCTGAACCCGCCTGTGGCTCCGTGAGGTTCATCGTACCGCACCACTCGCCCGAAATGAGCTTGGGAAGGTACAAATCCTTGATCGCATCGGAGGCATGGCTTTCAAGCGCCTCGATCTGTCCTTGGCTCATAAGCGGATTTAGCTGCAGCGACAGGCACGCGCCGCCCATCATTTCGTTGACAGCGTTTTGTAGGGAGTACGGCAGCCCCATGCCGCCATATTCAGGATCGGCCGCCATGCCGATCCACCCGCCCTCGGCAATAGCCTTATACCCATCTCCGAAACCAGGTGACGTACGGACGACGCCATTTTCCAATCTGGCGGGGTGCAAGTCACCGTTTCGGTTCAGGGGCGCCAGCACCTCGTTTGCCATTTTCCCGGCTTCTTCAAGGATTGCTGCCGTGATGTCTTCACTGGCTTCCTCGAAACGTTCTGTCTGACGCAGTCTTTCCAATCCAACGATATGGTCAAAGAGAAACTGATAATCAAGCGTTGGGGCGCGATAAGGCATGAGACCTCCTCAAAACTGCGGCGCAAGCTGGTCGCCGGAATAGGGATCAGGTAAAGCGTCGTTTCTGACTTCTAAACTGGCCCGATCAGGGGCAAGCTTCAACAAGAACGCCGCGTAATTTCGGTAGAGGACTGGTGTGACCAAACTTCTTTCATCTGATGACATCGCCGAGGCTGCAGCGATTCTAACCGGTGGCGGTCTGGTCGCCTTTCCCACGGAAACGGTCTATGGGCTCGGGGCGAACGCGCTGGATAACTTTGCCGTTGCGCGGATTTACGAGGCGAAAGAACGCCCGAGTTTCAACCCGCTGATTGTACATGTACACGATATCGAAGCCGCGGAGCGTATTGGCGAATTCAGCGCAGTCGCCCGCGATTTGGCGCAAGCCTTCTGGCCTGGGCCATTGTCGATCGTGGTGCCTGTCGCTGCACAAGCTGGTCTGTCAGAACTGGTTACGGCCGGACTGGATACGGTTGCAATTCGCGTCCCAGCGTCAGATTTGGCGCAAAGCTTGTTGCAGGCGGCAGACGTGCCAATCGCTGCACCATCTGCCAACCCATCCGGACAGATCAGTCCGACAATGGCCGCGCATGTGATGGATGGATTGTCCGGAAGAGTTGATGCTGTGTTGGATGGTGGCCCCTGCTCCGTTGGCCTTGAGTCGACCATTATCGGCACTGATCCAACGCGCTTGCTGCGCCCGGGTGGCGTACCTACGGAGGCTGTCGAGGCCTGCCTGGGCCGACGCCTGCCTGCCGCATCCTCCGACGATGGGATCGTGGCGCCGGGTCAACTAAGCTCACACTATGCCCCAAATGCTACGTTACGATTGAATGCAGACGAAGTTGCCGATGACGAGTTTCTGATCGGTTTCGGTGCTGTTGATACGCCGCTGAACCTCTCTCAGGCTGCAGACCTAACCGAAGCCGCGGCAAATCTGTTTGCGATGCTCCGCACCGCAGACGCAAACTCTCAAAGGATTGCTGTATCGCCTGTTCCTCGTCATGGACTTGGGCTGGCAATCAATGATCGCCTTGAGCGCGCTGCGGCACCCAGAGACTAGCATCCCTGTCAGGGCTCCGCTAAGACAGCCGCACGTACCCGCCATAGGAACATCATGTCTCGAATTCTTATCACCTCGGCCATTCCGTACATTAACGGGATCAAGCATTTGGGTAATCTGGTCGGCTCTCAGCTGCCGGCTGATCTGTTTGCACGCTACAACCGCGCCCGCGGCCATGAGGTTATGTTTATCTGTGCCACCGACGAACATGGCACACCAGCTGAGCTGGCTGCCGCGAAGGCTGGTAAACCTGTTGCTGAATTTTGCGCCGAGATGCATGCCGTTCAGGCTCAGATCGCTGATGGCTTTCGACTGTCCTTTGATCACTTTGGCCGTTCTTCTTCTCCTCAGAACCACAAGCTGACCCAGCATTTCGCAGGGCGGTTGAAGGCTGCCGGACTGATCGAGGAAGTCAGCGAAAAGCAGGTTTATTCCAACGCGGACGGTCGGTTTCTGCCAGACCGCTATATCGAGGGCATTTGCCCGAATTGCGGCTATGATAAAGCTCGCGGAGATCAGTGTGAGAACTGTACGAAACAGCTTGATCCGACCGATTTGATCGAACCACGTTCTGCGATTTCGGGTTCTACGGACTTGGAGGTGCGGGAAACCAAGCACCTCTATCTGCGCCAGTCCGCCTTGAAGGACGAATTGGATAAGTGGATTGATACCAAGACCGATTGGCCTGTGTTGACCACATCTATTGCGAAGAAGTGGCTCCACGATGGTGATGGGCTTCAAGATCGTGGTATCACGCGCGATCTGGACTGGGGCGTTCCAGTCAAAGACGGCGAGAACGACTGGCCCGGAATGGAAGGCAAGGTCTTTTATGTCTGGTTCGACGCACCTATCGAATACATCGCAGCGACAAAAGAGTGGGCCGACAAGACTGGTGGCGATTGGGAGCGCTGGTGGAGAACTGACAAAGGCGCTGATGACGTGCGCTACATTCAGTTCATGGGAAAGGACAACGTGCCGTTTCACACGCTCAGTTTCCCAGCGACCATCAAGGGCTCGGGTGAACCCTGGAAGCTGGTTGATTACATCAAGTCGTTCAACTACCTGAACTATGATGGCGGGCAATTCTCCACGTCCCAAGGGCGCGGTATTTTCCAGGATCAGGCGCTTGAAATTCTGCCCGCCGATTATTGGCGGTGGTGGCTCCTGAGCCATGCACCTGAATCCAACGACAGCGAGTTTACTTGGGAGAATTTCCAGGCGGGCGTGAACAAAGATCTCGCTGATGTTCTGGGCAACTTCGTGTCGCGTATCACGAAATTCTGCCGCTCAAAATTTGGCGAAGCCGTTCCGGAAGCTGGTGACTACGGTTCTGCAGAGTTGGCATTGATTGCTGAGCTGGAAACCCGCATCCAGGCCTATGTGGCACAGATGGAAGCCATGGAGGTGCGCAAGGCCGCAACCGAACTAAGGGCTATCTGGGTTGCTGGCAATGAATATCTGCAATCCGCTGCTCCCTGGTCCACCTTCAAGGAGGACGAAGCGAAAGCTGCCGCTCAAGTGCGCCTTGGGCTCAATCTAGTCCGCCTCTACGCAGTATTGTCGGCGCCCTTCATTCCAGATGCGTCGGCGAAAATGCTGTCTGCGATGAACACCTTGGATACGGACTGGCCAGATGACGTGTCTGCGGCGCTCTCGGCTCTGTCAGGTGGGCATGAATTTGCGGTGCCTGACGTGTTGTTCGCGAAGATTTCTGATGAAGATCGCGAAAGTTGGCAGGACCGCTTTGCTGGAACTCGTGACTAACAAATACGTTGTCGAGTGCTCTTTATCGACGAATCGTTTCCCTCTGGAAACGTGTGTTGGCAGGATGACGGGCGCCGATATCGGCTTCGGTCCGGCACTAAAATACTTCCAAACTTGTTAGTCTTATAACTTATTTTCGCATTGTTTTGATGAAAACCCGGCAATCCAGGGCTTGACCCAACTGCTTAAGCGGGCACCATTTAGGTCATGCGCTACGTTTTAATTGCTGCCTTCTTTAGCCCCGCAATCGCTTTGGCCGATTGCCCCGAAGTGCCTGACCGGTCGAATCGTCATACACAGTTGATGCAACTGGTCGCAGAGGCGCCAAACGAAACCCAAGCTCGGGAGTGGACCAACGAGCTTTGGGAAATCTGGGCGACGGCACCCGATGAGACCGCACAAGAAATATTGCAGCGCGGGATGGAACGTCGCGCCTCGTACGATTTTGCCGGTGCAATTAAAGATTTCGATACGCTTATCACCTACTGCCCCAACTACGCAGAGGGTTATAATCAAAGGGCTTTTGTGAATTTCATCGTTCAAGATTACGAACTATCACTGGCAGACTTGAACCGCGCCTTGGCTATTCTGCCAGATCATATCGGCGCACTCACTGGAAAGGCCCTCGCGCTCATTCAGCTGGGGCGAGACAGGGAAGGTCAAATTGCACTTCGTCAAGCCGTCGCTCTTCATCCTTGGCTGCCCGAACGCAAGCGGCTCGTTCCCCTTGAGTAAACACCAGTTCAGGAAAAGGAACTCTGAGCTTTTCACCAAAGCTTTAACGCGCTAATCAGCGTTTCGTTGCCCGCGTGGTGGAATGGTAGACACATGGGACTTAAAATCCCGCCATGCCGCTAGAGTTGCACATTGTTATCAGGGCCTTGTGGCCCTAAGGAGATTTTGAGGCCCGAAATAGGCCCTGCACGCTTAGCCCGCGTGGTGGAATGGTAGACACAAGAGACTTAAAATCTCTGGGCAGAAATGCCGTGCCGGTTCGAGTCCGGCCGCGGGTACCAACAATTAGTCTTGAGCAAGCAAGACGTTTCGAACAATCCTGCCTCTAGTTGCTCGCACGTTGCGGTCATTTGTAGACTGCATAGTTGCCCCTAGATATTCACCTACTGGGCCGGTTTGAGCATCTTCGCTGACCCTAAGCTCATTGACGGCCTGAAAGAAAGTTACGAGGCGGTTGCCCGCGGATTGCGCATCCAGGGCCTGACCATCCCTGTTTAGAATGCGATCGACCTCAATAAACAGCGTGTAGAAATCCGCTTTTTTCCACGCGCGACTATCTCGGTCGAAGCCCATCTGAGATATGCAAGAAAACGTCGAAGAGAACCGGTCCTCAAGTGCTTGCGCCTCGTCGAATTGCTCGTCGAATCTTTCAAGATAGTCCTCAACTTCCTCGTCTCGATGGAAGTAGTCGGAGAGCATTGTGGTCGTAAGTGAAGCAATAAAAGAAACATCCTTCATCCTGCGTATGTCCGCAGCGCTGAAAATCCTGTGCTCGGCCAAAAAGTCGTTTAGAGCAATACGCTCGCAAAACTGTTTGAATTCTCCGATGTATGCCGCGTTGAAGCGCTCCATGTCATTTAGATCATACGAGGTTGCATTCATCCGTTGAAACACTTCCCTTACTTCGTCGAGACCTATGATCCCAAGGTTGCGCACGGATACGTCGTAATTTAGGAAATCTCTTTTTTGGCTATCTTCGAGTTGGTTGTATCGCGTGATGGCCTGCGTCCTGGCGAATGGTTTTACTCCCCTAAAGTACTCATCGATTGTTCGGAGCCTCTGCTGGCCATCAACCAATAGCTCTGTAGCATCACCGGTTTGCGTGTCGACGTCTCCTGAGGCGACGTAAATCTCAGGAAACGGATAGCCGAGAAGAATGGTCTCAATGAAAGCAACTTTATCTTTGTTCGTCCAAACCGCCCGCCTTTGAAAGTCGGGAGAAGGTTGAAGGCTGCCTTCGCGCAACGACTTGAGTACCGCCGAGATTTTTCTACTCTCTGGTGCTGTTCTCATATCTCATCCTCAATAAAGCGTCGGCATTTGTCCAAAGACGAATGAATGTATCTCTCGAGAAACGTTTCATCATAGTAGATGCCAGCGTTGATTTTATACCCACCATATTGCCCTGAGGCTTGGAGTTCACGAAAGAAGTCGAACCAATCATCCGATGCGGCAAACCCTGATCCAGTTGGAAGCATGTCGGGACGAAGCCACCCGCGAAACAGGTACAGGCGAAACTTTTCCGCTTTTTTCCAGTCGTTATGATCTTCCCAATGGCTCAGAGCCAACTGCCAGTAGTTGGTGAATAGAGTCCTGGAAATGATGGCTACATCAATATCGGAATTGCCAAAATGGGAGAATGTTGGCCTTTGCGGCTTTTGAACGATCGTAAATCCAAGCCGAGCTGAGCCAACTACTAAGATGTCACGTATCGATACGCGAAACTGATTAGAAACCTCTCTTCTGAGTTGAGCCTCGTCGGTTTGCGTCAAACCTGCGCACTCACCCGAATAGTACCAACGGTCGAGCATTGACGCATTGTCCAGCGAACCGATGTCTGACTTGAAGGATTCGATCCGCTCATCATACGTCATTAACTTGCAGCATCCATAAATAGGACTGGTCTGAAATTCGGGCGTTCCCGTGCCGCAAAACCCATGCTATCTTGTGCCACAGCGATAGAAATGACGCAAGATGTTGAAAGCTTGGAGGAACCGTGAACCTAGTTGATCTCTTCTCATGTGGTGGGGGCATGTCGTCGGGCTTCGTTAGGCAGGGCTTTCGGACAATTGGCGCAGTTGATCTGGAAGTTGCAAAGCCAAGTCACGGAACGGGTGCTACTTTTTGCAACGACACCTACGAGAGAAATCTCGGGTTGAGACCAATGTCTGCCAATCTGGCGGAGACCGGACCGGATGAGGTGGCCTCGCATTTCGGCTTCGGAGCCGGGGACGTCGACGTACTGATCTCCTGCGCTCCGTGCACCGGTTTCAGCCAGAAGCAGAGCCGCAACCACATAAAGGACGACGGTCGCAACAGGTTGGTAGAGAGGGCCGCAGTATTCGCAGCTGCCTGGCGACCCCAGTATGTTGTCATTGAGAACGTCAAGGAGCTGCTGCGTGGGCGGCACAAACACCACTTTCAGGCACTGCACAGGGGCCTTTCGGCGCTCGGATACGACGTCTTCGCGGAGATACACGACCTCAAGGACTTCGGCCTGCCCCAGAGCCGGATCAGATCGCTTATCGTGGCGAAGCTGGACGGCAACTTCCACCTCGACTTGCTCAAGTCCGAACCCAAGACCGTGCGCGACGCGATCGGGCATCTGCCGCCACTTGCCGCAGGTGAGGCCGACCCAGACGATCCAATGCACGTATGTCCAAGGATCAGCGGTCACTCCCTTGAACGGATGCAGGCAATACCCAAGGACGGAGGGAGCTGGACGGACCTGACCGAAGATCAGGCGCACCTACGCATTCCTAGCATGAACGTGGAGAAGCCCGGTTCGTTCCCCGACGTATACGGAAGGCTGGCTTGGGACCGACAAGCACCGACGATTACGAGGGAGTGCAGCCACCCCGGCAACGGCCGCTACAGTCACCCTGAGCAGGACAGGCTACTGTCTGTTAGGGAGATGGCGCTTTTGCAGGGCTTTCCGCCAGACTATCAGTTTGAGGGGTCGCTGTCATTCAAGTACCGGCAGATCGGTGACGCCGTACCGCCGATGATCTCGGCGATGATTGCCGACGCAATTATAGCCGACATGGACGGACGTGGAGCAAAGCCCGAACAGATGAGATTGGCCGTTTAGCCAGGTCGGCTAAGCTCCCAGCAGGCGTGTAGCGGACACAGTCTCACGTCCAAGCCTGAAATCGTAATCTTTTCGACGCTTCCGTCCAGAACCAACCTGAACGCTCGGCGACCGCCCTTCATAACGTTCGCGCCGGTCCCGCCAGCCGCGGTAAGGGGCCGGAAGTCGTCCGGCCCGAGGTCTTCGACCAGTGCAAGGACCTCTTTTGGAATTTCCACGAGGTCGTAGCGAATGCGGTGCTCGTCTCCGTAGCTCCGCAGCATGAAGATGCGCTCATACTCCGCAAGATGCGACAGTACCCGTGCGCGGACTTGATCCGGGGCGTCCTCGTGGCTGTCCAGGTCCCTAATCCACCGCGCCTCCATGAGCTTCGAGATTGTGATCGACTTGGGGTTCAAGCCCTTGGCCGCTTCGGTCTTCAAGGAGTGGAAGTGTCCGTCGATCTGGATGTCGGCGCCGCGGTGCGTCATGTCCTCGGTGAGCTTGGCTTGATGGCCTGATCGCTTGAACGCGTGCTCTAGGATGTGCTCGAAGTTCTCCTTCTTCAGCGCCACGGCGCTTGAAGCATGGTGGGCCGAAAGCCTAGTCGAGAAGTACTCGAAGGCCTGCGAGTCGAGGAAGTCCGTCAAGATGTGTTCGCGCTGGATGTCCTCGGCAAACTTTTCCACGATACCCGAGAGGACCTCAATCTGGATCGGATTGAGTTTGCCGATCGATTCTAACAAGTCGGCTAGGTCGTCTCTATTCCCAATCCCGTCTGACAAAAAATACATCCCAAAACGCCTTGGGATGGAGCCTAGTGGGTAGGGCGCGTGCCCGCAAGGAGCCTATACAAGATCGAAAGGCGGCGGCGTGCTGTTTGGATCAGTCAGGCTCGGACCATCTTGCAGCCGAGCTCCTTCAAGCTTTCATGAAAGCGCTCCCCAAAGTTTAATTCAAGGGAGCGCTATGCCAATCGATATCAATGTGCCTCGAGTACCCTGTCTGACAGGTAGAATGCACTCTGGCCGAAGGCTTCGAGCCTCTCAGCAGTCTTCAATACGCCAATGCGCTTGATCGATGCCTCCGACCACTTACTGACCGCCTCGTGCGGTTCAAGCAGGTGGACAGGATCGCCAGTGAATAGAACGGCGGCCAGGCCCGACTGTGCTTCCCGTGCCTTGTCAGCCTGACGGGACGTCGGCACATCTTCGCCGGAGTTGCGCAGGGTCTTTCGATAGTAGGCTATGCACTTGAGTGATGTCTGCCCATCCGGGAATACTGCCTTCACGTACGAAAGCGCCTCTCTGTTGTTCAGTCCCAGCCTCAGGGCGTGTCGCGCGTGATCTCCGATTGTGCCGCCTACAGTCTTTGGGGCGCTTTGTGCGGTTCCTACCGATCGATTGATAAGAACTTGCGTGTCTAGATGTTGGTCATGAAAGCCCATGAATTGCTCCTCTATTTGTACGCGAAACCGCACTTCGGCTCCGCTGCAAACAGGATTCTCAATGGTGGGCGTCGAAGATATTATTATTACTCAAGAGTGCCGAAAAGCCACACAGCCAGACACAAAACAAATTGAAAACAGAAACAATAGTAGACGTAGTTCAGTCACCCGGAAAACGCACATGAGCGTCTGAGATCGTCAAGTTCAGCCATCCCTTTGCGGGCCAAGATCACGTAATTACAGCGGGTTATGAGTTGACTTCACAAAAGGATTTGATCTCGCCCATCATTCGAATGCGCGGTTTGATGCGTTGAGCTTGCCGGCTGGAATTCTCCTCCAGACCGAGATTTTTTTGGCCAAACTGGCCGAATAGATGGGCCATTCGCGCCTGCTTGGAGCGTTTTAAGGGCAATTCGCCGCAAATTCGAGAACCTTCGCCTCGAGTTGGTGTGATTGAAATGGGCAGGCAAGTTCGCCCGCCGCAGACCAAGAGGAGCGTGGACAGCGACGGGCGATTTTGGCCGAACGTCCACTCAGGAACTCCGACCAATGGCCGAGCGGCGATGGAGTGCACCGCCAGGGCCAGTGCTCAGTGGCCGAAGGCGCGCTTCGCGAGGTCCGGTTCCTGGCTGGTCACCTGTGCGCAGGCTCCTGCGAAGTCGGCACCCTCGGCGGTCAGTGCGTCCACCTTGGCGTAGAACGACTTCTCGGATGCGCTTTCGGTCAGGTCGTAGGTCTGGGCGACGTGGGCCTTGGACAGGTGGTCCAGGGCGGCGCCGGCCATGTCTGGGCGGACGTTGCCGAACCGGTCGTAGTAGGTGTCGGGCAGGTGCCCGTTCTTCGCGAACTCGTGCTTCTCGGTCATCTCACGTTTCTCCGTGGGCAGCGTCCTCGCCGCCGTTATCATCTGTTCGAATTTCCTGTCGTCGGTCTCGCGTGGGTCGGCGTCGTCGATCACGCCGAGCAGTTCATCACGCTGGTCGCTGGCAGGCTGTGCGGCGACCGTCCGGCGGAGAGCATCCAGCATCGTCTGCGTCACGACCTTGGTCACGCCGCCAACGCTTTCGTCCACTTCGCCCGTCCGTTTGCCCAGCACGTCACCCGCGCCCTCCAGGGCCTTGAGGACGGCCTTCATGGCACCCACGATCTCCTCCAGGGTCCTTCCCGCCGACGTCGTGTCTAGTGCGCGTTCCGCCTGACTGCGGTCCGTACCCGTGCTCGACACGATGCCGGCGATCATCTCGTCGCGGCGCTCCTGGACGACCTGGAGCAGCTCCGCGGCCATCTGCGACAGGTTCGAAGCCGATGCTTCTGCCGCGGTCTCCGAGATCGTCTCGGCGCGTTTCTTGAGCCGGTTCGGTGCCTCGTCGTGCAGCCGGATCGCGGCCTTCGACACCAGGGCGCGGAGTGCCCTCAACTTCTCCCTCGATATCGTCATCCCTCTGTTCCTTTCCGGTTGAAGCGCTCTGCGAGCGGGGCGTTCGGCCTCGAGCCCATCGTGCGCGCGAGGCCCAGCCGACGGCATAGCGGCGCGGCGGCGAACCAGAGGCCGCGCACGTAGCCCCACTTTCTCATGTTGACGTCCACGCGGGCCGTTGGTTCCAGTTGCGCCAGTTTAGATTGAAGGGCCTCGAGTTCGTCGAAGGCCGCGCCAAGTTCGGCTGCGGATGCGTCGAACCGTCCGGCGGCGGCGGCAAGCCCCTCTCGGGTCTCAGCGACCTGTCGGAGGCGTTCGTCCTCGGCCGCCCGGTCAGCGCGGTCGCGCTCACGTTCCAGTTCCTCGGTGCGGGCGCCCTCGGCCAGGGCGTCGAGCTCGGCCTCCAGGCCCGCGGCCTCGTCCCTCTTGATGTCGGCGATCAGGGCCTTCCTAGCCGCGCCCCGGTCCCTCAGGACGAGGTCTTTGGCTTTCTCGAACACGTCTGGCGCTCCTCGGCTGTTTGAAATCTCTCCGCGCATCGTGCGGAGAGACACGGCACCTGGGACACCATCGTTTCATGCACCGACAAGAAGCGCTGGCGCGGTCTCAGGGCTGGGCACACGCGAAACCCCCGCGATGCGCTCGTCCATTCGATTGGATTTTGGGTGTCGTGGGGGGAGTAGAGGTCAGATGTCCCACTCGCCGACCACGCACCCGAACAGGGGGACCACGTTGCCCACGGGCTCCTTCGGTTCGGCGGCCAACGCCTCTGGCGGCTCGTCGCCGGGATCGGCAACGTCCGGCACCTTTTCGGTGGGCGGGACCTCCATCGGTGTCTCGTCCTGCGGTGCCTCGTCCCCGAGGTCGGCCGCTGGCCAGGTGCAGTGCGGGCCCGGTCCTCCGACGGGCGTGCGGCTCACGCGCAGCGCGATCTCCTCCAACCCGTTCGCCAGGCACCAGGCGGCGCAGTCGCGCCGCGCCGCACCGTCCGCGAAGGGCAGGCCGACGCAGTCGGTCACGGCGACGCCGTCCACCATCATGACGGTCGACGTGAACACCGCGTGCGCCGTGCCTGCGGTCGGCTCCCAGAGCGCCGTGCCGTGGGCGCTCCAGTCGGGCGGCGCCACGAAGGAGACCTGCACCTGTTCTTCGTCGGTGGGGGACACGACCCCGCGCGCCGATGCGGCCTCGGCCGCCTCCCAGTCGTCTTCGGCCAGTGCGGCCCTGGCGGCGGCGACCCGCACCGCGTCCGTCGCGAAAGGGAGGTCGTCCCGCGCGCCGGTCGCGTCCGCCTCGATCCCGTCCACGAGCGCGGTGCCGTCCTCGAACAGGTATACGGTCCTAGTCATCCCACGCGCCCTCCCCCTGGGCGTCGTCCGCCTGGTCACTGTCCGTGACCCCCGCGTCGATCACGCGCGCGGCGTCAACCTCGGCCCTCAGCGCCTCCAGGTCCAGTGGTTCGCCTCTCTGCACCTCCGGGCCGGCAGCGTAGTTGTTGTTCTGGACGGCGACGAGCGGCGCGGTCCGGGCGTTCAGGTCCCGCATGCGGAGCGACATGAGCTTCACAGCGATCCTCGGATCGACGTTCGAGCAGTCGAAGCGCATGAGCGGCTCGAGGTCGTCGTCGAGCTCGGTCTGGCCGGTCTCCGGGTCGATCGACGGCACCCACCGGCCCGTGCCCATGTGAAGCGCCGTGGCGATCACCCGCTGCGTCAGCGTCTCCTCGAACGCCTCCACGGCCTCGTCCCACAGCCGGGCGAAGTCCGGGTCCTGCCTGCGTCTGTTATAGAAGGTGCGGCGGGTCGGTCCCGCGATGTTCGCCGCGTAGGTCACCTGGCCGAACTCCGACAGGGCGGCGAGGAAGCGCTCGTCCACGTCCGCCGGGATCGCGGCGCGCGTGTGGTAGCGGCTGGGCGCGTTGGCCACCGCGGGGGGCCTGATCTGCATCGCGCCGTTGCCCATGCTGCACCTCCGTCGGGCCCACCGTCGGGCCGCGCTTTCTGCCCCTCATAGGGCGTTGATATGGAAGGGCTTTTCGGGCCCCATGACGGGACGGGTGACCGACAGTCCCCATTCCCATGAGGAGGCGTCGGGCCGGAGAAACCGGGAGGCCGCGTCGTCCGTTCAGGACGAATATGACGTTCCGCGCACCCCCATCGAACCAGCGTTTCTCGTGGGATGCGAAGCTCCCATTCAGCCAATAGCTCGCCCACAACCATCTTGATCCATTCATTGCACATATGGACCATTTAGACGGTCAGGGCGGTCAGATCGGTCGGGGTTCTTTTACAAAGGGCAGCATATGCGACTTAACCAAAGGAACTACTTCTCTAAGCGCATAATGACAAAATAACCCTGACCGCCCTGACCATGGAGTGTGAAGGCAAGGATGAATTATCGAAAACAAGCAGTTAGGCGGTCAAGGTTGATGCAACTCAACCCTGACCGAACCCAGACCGAACCCAGACCAGTCCGCTTTGTCCTGACCGACCAGGCATCGGTCAGGGATGGTTGGCATCAAGTGGCGTCTTCAAAGTCGCTGATCTCAGGTATAGCGTCCTCATTCAATGACAGGCCTTCAACGACCTGTTTGCGCTCACCTTCGATGCGCACACGCCTGACCATTCGGTCCTGGAACTTTCCTGACGATCTCAGGTCTCGCCAGAAAATGTTGGGTGAGGTTGGTGATTGATCGTGGCCCAGGCAGAACTGGACGTAAGCGCTGTAAACGTCTTCTTTCGTTGTCATCTTTGAGGCGTCAGCAACCAAACACTCGTTCGCAAAGCCAGCCACGTTTGACGCTTCCCTAACAATCTCGACCTGTCTGTCCTTGATGGTTGAAGGGACCATGAAGCGCCCCCTGCGTTTGAACCTTCTTGCACCATCAAGGCATCGGTTCAGCACACCAGAGGCCTCAGGCTTTAGGTCGCGCATAAACAAGTCTGGGTCCTCTTTTCCAAGAAAGCCTCTGCGGGTTTCCATCAGCACCATGCGCTTTGCAACTGTGCCTGTAAGGTCCGTCAGCAGGACGGGCTCATTGGACATAAGAAGCCATTGGGCGTGCAAGTAGCCAACATAATCGTCTTTGAATTTACGCTGGATTGTCTGGATGTCGCCACCTGATGTGGTGAGCATGATTTCGGTCAAGGCCGACGTTTGCGCACCACGATCCAGTCGCGCATCAGTGACCATCGCAACAGATTTGCCAATCAGCGATTGCAGGCCGAAACCACCTGATGCGATCTGTCTGATCTTTGGTGATGCCACAGCGCCAATGCCCAGGAGTTCGACAAGCATCTGTCCAATGGTGCCCTTGCCTGATCTGGTGGGGCCAAATAGCTGGAAGACCTTCTGGTACTTGTGCTGACCCGTAATGATAGCTCCAAGGACCTCATGAAGCAGTTCTATCTGCTCATGATCACCATCGAAAATCTCATCGAGGAACATGTCCCAGTTGAACGGCTCTTCGGCAAACACATCAAATTCAACGTCGGCGCAGTTGGTTGTGACCAAGCGAGGCGTCGGATCGATGATCTCACTGGTCTGCCAGTCCAGCAGGCCGTTTGAAACGGGAAGCAAATTGCTGGGGTTAGGCAAGTCCTTTTCGCCTTCGTCCGATGGAAGCCAGAAGGGCAGCTCATCCACATCCTCAATCATGCTCAGGTGGATCATCGCTTCACGGACGTTTGCGGACAGCTTTGTATCCACGTAGAGCGTTGCCGGCTCCCCGTTCTTGTCTGTGAAAGATCGTCCGTCAAGAATACGATAGATCGCGCTTGTCAGGGCCTTCTGGTCTCTTTCCACGTAGTGGCCTTTGCCGGGTTGATATTCCAACCACATGCCAAGTGCGTAGATCATTGGCCGACAAGACAAGACCTCGGCGGCAAGATGGCTTGGCGCCAGGTTGCTCAGCGGAGCACGTTCATCAAGCGCCATCAGATTGCCTCCCCAAACTCATCGTGGGGGACAACGCGGGGTCTCCGCTCAATCAGGTGGGAGCAGCCCTGATCGCGCATAAATTTGTAAAGCGTGCCCAGGCCAATGCCATGGCGCCGAAGACTGGCCCATCTGTGCCGGATTTCCTCTCCATCCGTGGCATAGAGTGGATCACCTTCGCACCAGTTTACGAATTCCTCGCACGCCTGGCCCGCAGATGCATGATGCACCGCCATCATTAGTTGCAGCCATTGGCCATGATCGCGGAAGTCCTCAACGTTCATGTGGCCCAGAATGGTGCTGATCTCGCCACAAGGGTGATCACCTTGACCATCTCGCCCAAAAGAAGACGGTTTGGCGATTTTCCGTTTGGCAGCCCTCAGCAGATTTGCTGGTGCCGTTGGTGCGCCCAGCCAGAGGTCATCTGGGTCGAAATCGGTTTCTGCCCAGGTATAGGGCTTGCCGTTTGGGTGTATTGAACCTGGGGCGACGACCTGGCGACCGATCGTTTTGAATTCGATGCCCTTCCAGGCGTCAGGCAAGTGGTCGCGGACCGGCAATGCCGCAGGTTTACACATATAGAGATGATAGCCACCCGATCCCGTAGAGACCGCCGGGTAGTCCCTCAGTCTCACTCCCAACGACCGTAACTTGCGTTTGGCTGCGGGGATACCGCCTTGAATTGACCGGGGATCAATATCCACGATCAGGTCGGTTGAGCGAAGCCGTACACCGACGTTGCGGTTGGAGGTCTCTGCACCTGACAAGACTTCCTCATTTCGATAGGGTCGTGTGGTCCACCTCTTGTCCAATGGGGCCTTGCCGAGTTTGCGTCTTACCCCAATTGAATTTCGACTTCTTGCCACCTGACGATAACCGTGGAGTGGAATGAGCTGATAGCCCCCGGCATCCAGCGGGCGCATCTGCTCAACATTGATTTTGACATTAGCCATCGTATTGCCTCCCGTGGTGCGTGACCCGGGAGTCGGTCCAGTTCAGCACCTCCGAGAGGCGGTAGAGGACCGTCTTGCCATACTTATGGAATGGCGGGCCGTACCGCCGGCCGCGCGTTGACCGGTAGTCGCGCAGGGTCGTCACGCTAAGGCCGACCATCCCGGACACCTCCTCGGGCGTCAGGTATCGGTCGCCGTCGGGCAACGAGGGCATGGCGGCGATCGCCACCGTGGCATTATCGTTCTCAGGCATATCTTCGTCTCCTTGGACTTGGACGTGTATCTTCCTTGCACCGTGAGACCCGTCGCCGCCCCCTAGCGCGACGGGTCATCTCGTCCTACGAACACAATCGTAGTCCTCGATGGCCGACGAGTATGCCAACGTTTGCGACCCTGTATATAAACATTTGCCAGCAGGCAGAGACTTGCAGGAAGAGTCTATTTATTTCATTGAATCAGTATTTTGCGGGGTTTTTGGGTAGATGTATGGTCCAGCTGAAATGGCTGTTTTCTCCGTGAGCGCCCATCCGGTACGAGGATGCAGAGACGTGATTCTCACTCAACGGGAACGCAAATTCTAAGGAATGGATTGCTTTCGTTAGGCCAAGGATTTCTGGCGGTGGGCGTCCATGAATGCCCGCAGGTCGACCAGCGAGTAAAGCACCCGTCGACCGACACGGTGCACGGCTGGTCCGGTTGCTTCCATTCGCCAGCGGTCGAGCGTTTGTCGGCTTACGCCAATGAACTCAGCGGCTTCATCGATATTGAGGTACTCGCGCTGCGGCGACACTGATAGCTTTTCTTCGATCCGCTCGAGACGCGCTATGATTTGATCCATTTGCTCACTCCTGATCGGCGTATGTCATGAGCATTTTGGATGAGTTCACCGATCGCGTTGACCGTCAAATGGGTGGTAGCAGGTCTACTTAGGTCTCTTTGAGCGAAAGAGTAACCGCGAGCCGTTTTCTGGAAGGCTCCGAAATCTCCATTTTTTTGGCGGCCTAGTGGAATGCACCAAACGCCTACGGTGTGTTGAGCCGGCGTGGCGAAAGCTTTACTTAGAAAGAACGATGCTTGCCCGCGAAGTATTATGTTGCAAACAGGAATTTAAACGAAATGTCGATTGATGGTCTCCTCACTTTCTTTGGCTTCCTGGCAGCGGGATTTGCTCTTCTTGACGAGGTGTCGAAGCTGCGGATTCTGCTCCACATTAAGCGACAGCTTGTTTTGTTCTTGCTGGCGTTCGCGGTGGTGGGGTTTCTAATTCTGCCGGAAGACCCCGCAGTAAGCATGCCTGAGATCTATCCGAACTTTGTTTCTGAATTAGTTGTTTGGGCAGATGCCACGTCTGTTGGCGCCGGGGGGATTGCGTTTCTCGTCGTGATCAGCTGGGTGGCTGTTGCCCTTTTCCTCTATCAAACCGCGCGGCCCACGGCAGCGTCATTGAAGAAGCTCAGCATATTGGCAGAAAGACTTATTACTCAAAAACGGTACCTAGAATTAGTGAATGTTGTAAAACCCTATGTCCCTTTGACGAGCAAAGCTTCGCAGCGGTTGCTAAGAACGCAAAGACTTCATGACTGGCTCGCAAATGGAGGCCCTTTTGCGCTCGGCATGGACGATTGGTTACGACTTGAAGAGAAATCTCCGGGAAAGTTTGAATTAGCAACACGGACAGTTTCCAGCGCACTTAGAAAAGCAGGTAGGGTTTTGGTTTCACCATTGGCCCGGCTAGTGCCTGCCAGGAAAGAAGCCACACAAACAGCTACTGACCTTGAAATTTCTCTACTGAATACAACTGGGCTTAAAGATTTCTTGGTCAGTTCCCGTGCCGACTTCATCATCGATTTGATGGTGCTCGACCGCTTTTCGACTGAGGAGTTCTTTAAGGACAACGTTGAACGCATGGTAGCTACGCCAGATAGCCACTTTTTTCGTGAAATAAGACTGATGGATAGCCGATATGGCGCTGGTGGCTACGTGTACGAAGATCAGCTGGTGCTAATGAAGAAGTTCGCTCTCGACAGCGAATTCAGTAACAGTCACGGTATTTGGAAGCCATTCGGCGATGCGGCGCTAAGCCTAATAAGAAACGATGTGACGTATCGAGAGCGCCTTTTGGCAGCGCCTCCGGATGATCCCGTCTTGTTTGATGACCCCGTGTTTTGTACGGCACAGTTCTTTTCCGCCATGGTGGGCAATGCTGCACGAGACGGCGTCGAATATCACATGTGGCTCATGTACATGTCTTTGATGTCCGAGGAGCTAATCGAACTTCACAGTCACTGGGATCCAATCAATCAAGAGGACGAGTTTCCCACGCTAGCTATGCGGCTAATCTACGAGATCACATGCGTTCAAAGAGACTGGATACAGCTGTGGAACAAGTTGCCCGTAGAGAACTACCACGCATCGGAAGCGGCTATTACCGGTTGGGACAACGCTAGCGTTGTGATGTGGGCACTACGCGATTATGCGAAGACCGTCCGATACGCTGTCAACAGTGTTCATTTGCCGGAGCGATTTCGTTTGGATAGATGGTCTTCTTACGTGCGGTTTGTTTCGGAGACCCCGAACGAAGGGCGGTCTTCGTTTATTCGCGCATCGCTGATTAGAGAAGCCATTGAGCCCCACGAATACTCAAGGCTGGGAAATATGAGTGCGAAACTTCGGGTGGTGCACGATGGAATCGATCCTCTTCTTCGCTATGCGGCAGAGGACATAACTAATGAGTTGGCTCCTTGATCGTCATTTCAAATCGCACAGGCTGAATTCAACTTTCGGACTCCGATAGGACACCAACCGTTCGCAGACCCGCTCCTGGCACTCGCGAAGGTGGCCAATAAGGTGGGCACGGGTCACGTAATTGAAGGAAACGTGCGTGTTCGCGTGGTCCATCAGCATCGTGACCGACTGGAAGTCCACCCCCGCCTCAAGCGCATGGGTCCTGTAGGTGTGGCGCATCTGGTGCGGCGCGTACGGCCAAGACCGGATGCGGCTCATCTGTTCGATGTGACCTGACTTCGATGTGGCCGACGGGAAGATGAACCCACTCTCGAAGGGGCGGGACAGCTCGCGCACCTCGCCAAACTCCTGGATCACGAGACGGGGAAGGGGAAGGCGGAAGCTGCGTCCCGACTTGGCTCTGGGCACGAACAGGACGCCATCGTCCTCAAGATGCTCCCACCTGGCAGACCTGGCATTGGTAGATCGTAGTCCAGTGGTAAGCATGAGGAGCCAGCAGGCTCGCCGGAGCCGGTCGTCCATCGCGTCCAGTCGCCGCCAGAGCGCCGGCATCTCCTTCGGACCGACAGCCCAGTCGCGAGCCCTCTCCTTGTTCATGCGCACGCCGCGCGTGACTGGATTTGGACCGAGGTCGTGCGTCCGGGCCACGTCGTTGTGAAGGAGCTTCAGGACGCGCATAGCGCCGTTCGCTCCATACGGGCCAGACCTCCTGGTGATCCGCTAGTGAAGCGACCGGACGGTCTCCCTATCGATCCGGTCCACGGGCAGCTTTCGGAGTGCGCTGAGTGGCCCCTCGACCTTCTGTCGATACCAGTCGACCGTTCTTTCACTGAGGTCAGGCCGACCTTCGATGTAGCGATCCATCGCCTCTGCGAGGGTCGGTACCGTCACCTTCTTGCGCCTCGGGTCCTCGCCGCGCCTAAGCGCCAGCCTGAGCTCTGCCGAGCGTTCTCTGGCGTGCTTTAGCGACATCTCGTCGGTCCGGCCGATCATCACGGACACGTACCGATCGGTCCCGTCGTTGATGCGCCCCACGTGCTTGTAGGAGATGCTGCGCTTGCCCACGATGAGACGAAGCCCCTTGGCCTCGCTGTCGTAGAGCTGCGTCCCGGCAGGATGGTCATCGGCAAGCCGCGAAACGGCGGCCTGGGTTAGTCGTGTGGTCATGTGTGTTCGCCTCCGTAGGCCATGTCTCAGGCCATGTTTCGATGAGGTCCCGAGAAATCCCGGGACGTAGTATGAGGCGATGATGTCTTGTTTTGCTGGGACCGCGGACCCTGATTAGGTGTTATCAGGCGGCAATATATCCGTTATTCAGTGACTTAAAATCCCTGGGCCGAAAGGCCGTGCCGGTTCAAGTCCGGCCGCGGGTACCATTATCTTTAAATATGACTAAATACTTAATCTTTTAAAAACATAAGCTTACCCAAGTTCTGGTAGTCCAACTCTCGTTGTTGAGCGCGAGGGTAAATCCATGGACATGTCTTTCGAAGCAGTTGGTGCAAGTCTGGCCGAAGCTAAGACGATTAACGCATTCCACTTCGGGGCACGATACGCGTCCTACCGCAATTTCGATCGGTTCGAGTCTCAGATCAGTGAGACTGACATTGGGATGCTAATATGGCCGGATGGCGCGTTGTCAGAATATGAGGATGATCGCTACGGTTTTGATCATCATGGCCTATACAACACCACCGACACCGGGCAACCTGGCTTGGGAGACATTTTTCAAGCTGCTCATGAACTTGATCTCGGCGTTTCCGTCATCTTGCCAACCACACGATATCAAGACGATCCGCAAGCGCTTGCGGCCGATGCAGAAGCATTCTTTCACGATCTGTACGGCGGGGATTTTGGGCCTCTGCCGAAGAAACTGATCTTCGAGATCGGTAACGAATTTTATTGGTCGTTCTCTGGTGATGACACCGTAGGAATGGCGCAAGACTACGGCGCGATCGCAAATGTCTATGCCGACATCGTTCAAGACATGGAGCAGATTTATGATCTCGACCCAGATCAGGTGGAAGTATCATTGCAGGTTGCCCGCGACACACCCGCGAACGAGGCTCTGATCGAAACGCTTTCTGATACAACACTGCAGGTTACCGATCTGCTTTCGACACATAGTTTCAATGTCGATACAGCGAATGCCGGACATCAGATCGACGAAATTCAGGACGTTCAGGCGCTGTGGAGCAACGCCATCGACGGTATGGGGTTGAGCGATCCCGGGATTTATCTGTCCGCCTATAACGCAGCAAGCTTGACGGCCAAAGAAGCCGCAAAAGCCTTTGTGACGTCCGACGCCAATACGCAAGGTTTGAGTTTCGAGGATATCGATCTGACAGGCCGCTCGACCCAAGCCTTTGAAGAGTATTACCAAGCCGAGTTAGGCGCACGCGCCGTGGGGATGGAACACGGCGATGCGCTGCTTCAGATCTTCAGCGAATACCAGGCTGTTGGAGTGGAAGCTGCTGGGGTTTACGGATGGGATATGATCCATCCTTCGCGCTCATCTTTCCGAGGCACTGACGGGCAGGACTATCACTTCATTGGCGGCGAGATTCAGGACATGATGGCCGAGAGCCTGCAAGACACGTCGGCACTCGACTGGTATCAGGACAATGATCACTCCCAGAAGGAAGACGTTAGCGTCTACGGTTTCAACTCACCAGAAAAGCTGGTCGTATTTTTGGCTGCCCCCGAGTTTCAGGGCGATGACTACCGTTTGTCCTTTGATACAAGCCATCTTGGTTCGGTCGAGAAGGTTTGGGGGCATAGTCTGACAGGTGATGTTCCGGATGATTGGAAGTCCCTCTTCAATGTGACAACCGCGAGCGGTGTTGATCAATCTGCGGAGGCCAGCACCTATACCGTAGGCGTTCGGCAAGACTTCCAGCCGGAGGTTCAAGATGGAGTTCTGGAACTCACCTTTACGGAACCTGGCGAAATCATCCGGCTAAGCTTCGCCCGCAACGATGCCGGTGCACAGGACATCGATAATTGGCACGGGGGAAGTGCCGTCGACTTAGTGAATCCCGAGCGAGACGTTTATCTTGAGCCTACGCCTGTTGCCACACCTGCATCAGCTCCAGACGTCTCACGCGAACCTCAGGAGGAACCAGCCTCCAACCCTTTGGTTGGCCCGGCCATCGTCAACGTGGGCCCATTTGAAGAAACGGACGAGGACGCGGAAGGAGACGATATCGACAACGACGAAGATGAATGGTCCGGCTTTGCGGAGGCGCTACTCGCCCCATTTTCGTTCTTTGGTTTCTAATTCTTGGCTTTGGAAATCGGTCATAAAAAAACGCGCCTTAGAAGCGCGCTTTTTTGCAGAATTTTCGGGGTGCTTTATGCAGCTTCGGCTTCAGCCTGATTGCGGCGCTCGCTCTCTTCACGAGACAGGGCGACCGACGTACGTACGCCATTGCCCACAAACTTCATAAGACCATCAACGACCCGCTCGTTCGGATCGATGCCAGCACAGCTGAGCACTTCGCGGCCATCACGGGAGCGCGCCCAGCGGGCGATCTGCTCAGGACCGTTGCCATACTTCTTGTCATCTGCAATTGCATCATCAAGTGCAGCAAGGACCACCGCAGCAAAAAGCTTACGGGCGCGTTGGCCTTGTTCGAAGTTGAAAGCGTTGCCATCAACGAAATCAGCAGCCATTTCGTTTCCTTTTGTTATTGCTCTTGTATCTTGGGCGTAGAGACGGTTATGACGCAGTTTGCGCGATTCGTCATTGCAATCTGGGAATGGCAGTCATGCGTTGTGTGCATATCGCCACTTTGTGCTTCACCAAATATAGTCATCTTGCCCCGTTCCTAATAGCAATATATAGGATGCGCCAAAATTGTATCAACCTTTCGTCAAGGATTTGACATAGTGGCAAAGATCAACGGCAATGAAATCCGCCCGGGAAATGTTCTGGAGCACAACGACGGGCTTTGGGTCGCCGTGAAAGTCGACCATGTAAAACCCGGAAAAGGCGGTGCTTTCGCCCAGGTCGAAATGAAGAATTTGCGCAACGGATCCAAGTTGAACGAGCGTTTCCGCTCTGCCGACAAAGTGGAACGCGTACGTCTTGAGCAAAAGGACCAACAGTTCCTTTACGAAGCAGATGGCATGCTAACCTTCATGGATAACGAGACATTCGAACAAATCGAGCTACCCGCAGATATTCTGGGAGAGCGCCGTCCGTTTCTGCAGGATGGTATGACAATTGTCATCGAGTACTACGAGAGCGAAGCGCTCAGCGCATCGCTACCACAAAAGGTGACTTGTAAAGTTGTTGACACCGAGCCGGTGGTAAAAGGTCAGACAGCCGCAAATAGCTTTAAGCCCGCAGTGCTTGATAACGGTCTCAAAGTGATGGTGCCACCCTTCGTAGGACAGGACGAAGACATCATCGTGAATACCGAGTCCATGGAATATTCTGAGCGCGCTTAAAGCTCGTCGCTCGGGTGATGAACACCATCGACCCATTCGGCCCGGCCTGCGAGACGCGGATCAACTCCTTCAAGACATCCGACATTGACCCCGTATTCATTTGGATTGGAGCGGCGCTGATGGTGCGTATGTGTTCCACAGATTTTACAAAACCAGTGCTTTGCGGTCTTGGTGCCGAACTGGTAGAGTTTTAGCTGATCTTCGCCAGCAATAATGCGCAGTTCTCCGACGCGCCCAGTCACGGCGGCGGGTTTGATGCGACGGCAAAGCGAGCAATCGCATCTTCGCATCCCTGCGAGACCTTCGATCATCAGAAATTCGACCTTCACCGCGCCACAGTGACAGCTTGCGTTGGCAGGTATGTCAGTCATTTCCGCCGCCCGATACTGGGAATGGAACTGGTATCGTACTGCGCTTCCGGGTGAGGTGGGTGCCCTTCCGTGCGGCGCCAGAATGCACTTCCGCCAAGGCGTATCCATAGAGGAAGCGCCAGAACAACGCCTACGATGAAGCCACCTGCATGGGCCCAATAGGCAACGCCACCAGAGGCTGCATCAGCCGCGACCCCATTGAACAGCTGGAACGCAAACCAGAGCCCGAGCATAATCCAGGCCGGAACCGGGAATATCTTGAAGAAAACAATAATAATGATGAGGATATCGACCTTTGCCTTGGGAAATAGCAGCAGATATCCCCCCATCACTCCGGCAATCGCGCCGGATGCACCGACCATTGGGATCACAGAGTTAGGATCAGCGAATAGTTGACCGAAGGCGGCTCCGACACCGCTTGCAAGATAGAAACCAAGATAAGGCAAGTGGCCCATTTGGTCTTCCAGGTTGTCACCAAACACCCAAAGAAACAGCATATTTCCGGCCAGATGCATGAAACCACCATGCAAAAACATAGAGGTTACGAGCGTATAGGGCTCTGCTCCATTGACAATCTCCACGGGGCGCATTGCCCAAGTGTCAAAGAACGCGGCGAGAGCAGGTTCGTCGTTGAATAGAGGCCAATAGCTCAGGAACACGATGACGTTGATCGCAATCAACGCGTAGGTCACATAAGGCGTGCGTTCGGACGGGTTGTGGTCACGGATTGGAAACATGTGCGCGACGCTGGCCCATCAGAAGAACCGGGTCAACCCGCTCAATCCTCTCTTGCCACCTCAGCCAGAAGCGCAGCGTTGCCACCTGATGCTGTAGTATCAATGCACACGTGGCGTTCCTCTACGACGTCACACAAACGCGGAGTTGCGCTGATTAATGGCAGGATTGGGCCGTCACGGGATGCAAGCGTCCGGCGTATTTCTCTCGCCGTAGTGCTGTCGCCTGACCATAGAACGCCTGAGAATTGAGCTGTGTTCTCAAGGTTGCCCTCGACGCCTTGCACGCCTAGCGCCTCCAATTGCTCCATCTGGCCTCGGGTATCCGGGCCCGCGCAAAGAAAAGGCCCTCGGAGTGTGGTTGTCAGTCGGTTTGTTTCGCCGGTCGGTCCTGGCATCTCTAGGGTGCCGAGTTTGCCACCAGAACGAGACCGCGCGGCAAATTTTGCAAGATAAAGTGGCCCACCGGCTTTCGGTCCCGTGCCCGACAGCCCCTCCCCACCGAACGGCTGGGAGCCGACCACAGCGCCGATCTGATTGCGATTCACGTAAATGTTGCCTGCATGAACCTTATCAACAATATCCTGAACCCTGTCATCGATACGCGTGTGGAGACCGAATGTCAGACCGTAGCCGCTTGCGTTGATAGTATCTATTACCTTGTCCAGATCCTTGGCTTTGAATGTCGCGACGTGAAGAACGGGGCCAAATATTTCCTCCTGCATTTCCTCAATTCCGGCCACCTTGATGATCGTTGGGGCAACAAAGTGTCCTTCGGAAGGAACCTCTCCCTCAGCCACAATACGCCAATCTTGCCGCGCCTGTTCGATATGCGCATCGATCTTCGCCTTTGCTTCCGCATCGATGATGGGGCCCACATCGGTCGCAACATTTCGCGGATCGCCAAGACTTAGCAGATCAAGCGCGCCACTCAGCATCTCCATCAGTGCGGGGGCTACGTCTTCCTGCACATAAAGACAGCGCAAGGCCGAGCACCGTTGTCCGGCAGATTGAAAGGCCGAAGCGATAATGTCGCGCACCGCTTGCTCAGGCAGCGCGGTACTGTCGACGATCATGGCATTCAGACCACCGGTTTCCGCGATCAGCGGTGCAGTGGGGTTTCCTGTTTCTGCAATCGCCCGATGGATGGCCTTGGCCGTTGCCGTTGAGCCGGTGAAACAAACACCGTCAATATCGGGCGATGCGGTCAATGCTGCCCCGACCTCACCAGCGCCTTGCACAAGTTGCAAGGCTGAAATCGGTACGCCTGCCTTGTGCATCAGCGATACCGCCAGATCAGCGATCGCTGGCGTTTGTTGGGCTGGTTTTGCAATCACAGCGTTGCCCGCGGCCAAGGCCGCTGCAATTTGCCCCGTGAAAATCGCCAAAGGAAAGTTCCAAGGCGAGATACAGGTGAATATTCCGCGCGCCTCTGGCAGGGATTGCTCTGCATCAAGCGCGTAGTACCGCAAGAAATCGACCGCCTCGCGCAGTTCACTTATGGCATCTGGCCAAGTCTTGCCGGCTTCACGCTGCAATAGTGCAAAAATCTCTCCATGATTGTCTTCATACAAATCAGCAACTTGTCTCAGAACCTGTGCGCGGGCAGTTGCGTTCTCATTCCATGGCTCAGCAGAAGCGATTGCAGCGCTGACATCGGCTGGGCTTGCGAAGCGGACCGTACTTACCAAATCAGCGGGATCACCGGGAGATCGCATCGAGACAGGCCGTGACGGGGTGCAGGACGTGACGGTACGTGACATGATTTCAGCAGAGGTGCCGAAAAACGGATCTACCGAAGCCTGTAGCGCATCCATTTCTGAAGGATCGGTCCAATCCCAGCCTTGTGAGTTGCTTCGCCCAGGGAACAGCTCGCCTGGGTGCTGTAAACGAAGCGGCGCCAAATCGAAGATATCTGGAATCGGATCTGCCGCGACTTCTTCCGGCGAAACGTCTTCGTCAACGATCTGGTTCACGAAAGAGCTGTTAGCGCCATTTTCCAGCAACCGGCGGACCAGATAGGCTAGCAGATCATGGTGCGCTCCAACTGGTGCATAGATCCGGCACTTGGTTTTTTCAGCATCCAAGACAATGTCATGCAAACGCTCGCCCATGCCATGTAGTCGCTGAAACTCGAAGTTGTCGTGATGGTCACCCGCCATATGAAGAATTGCCGCGACCGTATGCGCATTATGCGTCGCGAATTGTGGATAAATCCGATCCGTCATGTTGAGCAGCTTGCGCGCATTCGCGATGTAAGACAGGTCGGTGACGGCTTTGCGGGTGAAGACCGGAAAGCCCGACAGACCCAACACCTGAGCCCGCTTGATCTCCGTATCCCAATAAGCGCCTTTGACGAGCCGCACCATTATTCGACGGTCAAGCCGGTCTGCCAATGCGTATAACCAGTCGATAACCTGACCCGCGCGGGGACCATAGGCTTGCACGACGACGCCAAATCCATCCCACCCGGCTAAATCAGGATCGGACAAAGCCGCCTCGATCACATCTAATGAGAGATCCAGCCGATCCGCTTCTTCTGCGTCTATATTCAAACCTATTTGTGCTTTGGCCGCCGCTTTGCAAAGCTCCGACAAACGCGGCACCAGATGCAACATAACGTCCTTGCGCTTCGGATGTTCGTACCTTGCGTATAGCGCCGACAACTTGACTGAGATTCCCGGATTTGTCCGAATATCTCCTGTTGTTGCTGCATCGGCTATGGAGTTAATCGCGCTCGCATAGGCATCGAAGTAATCCTTTGCGTCCGCCTCTGTACGTGCGGCTTCCCCAAGCATGTCGTATGAATAGCTATATCCACGTTGCTCTTCTTGTTTGGCGCGCCGCATGGCAGATTTGATCGTTTCCCCCAGAACGAACTGCCTGCCCATCTCTTTCATCGCGCGCGATACAGCCGAGCGGATCACCGGCTCGCCCAGTCGCTTTACCAAGCCCTGCAAAACGCCAGATACACCGTTGCTATCTTCCTGAAGCACCTTGCCTGTGAGCATCAGCGCCCATGTCGATGCATTGACAAGAGATGAAGCAGAGTGTCCTAGATGCTTGCCCCAGTCGGACGGTCCGATTTTGTCTTCAATCAACGCATCCATGGTGTCGGCATCCGGCACTCTGAGCAGCGCCTCAGCCAAACACATCAGTGCAACACCCTCGTTAGTTGAAAGACCATATTCGGCGAGAAAGACTTCCATCAGCCCCGGCTCTTCGCCGCCGCGAATGCTTCGAACCAATTCAGCGGCTCGCGCCGATATTGCTTTGCGGTTGTCCTCCGTAAGATCTGCCAATGCGGCCAATTCTGGTACCTTGTCCGCGTCAGACTTCAGAGTGTCAGCGCGAATTGCAGCTCGCAGATCAGAGACCAGCATTTCATTAACTCCACGAAGGTTATATCCCTTTCATATTATCATATTTCTTATACTATTTTCGCTGAATAGGCTCGATATGCAGGATATTTCACCTTGCCTGACATCAATGACAGAACAAATGACTTCTCGTTGGATAAGTTCGACCGCGCGATTCTGAACGCTTTGTCGTCCCATGGACGTATGACGATCACAGAATTGGCTGATCGAATCAATCTATCAAAGTCACCCACACAGGCACGTCTGAAGCGCCTCGAAACCTCCGGTGTAATTTTGGGCTATACGGCGCAACTTGATCCAGTGCGCTTGGGCCTAACCCACATCGCATTCGTTGAAATCAAGCTATCCGACACACGGGAAGCGGCATTGCGTGACTTCAATCTTGCTGTTCAGAAGATACCGGAGATTGAGCAATGCCATATGATTGCCGGTGCTTTTGACTATTTGCTGAAAGTTCGATGCGCTGACATGACAGAATATCGGGCGGTTCTTGGTGAGACGATTTCCGCGCTGCCGCACGTCGCACACAGCTCAACCCATGTAGCGATGGAAGCTGTGAAAGAAGGCGCTCTATGATCCGAAGACAAACACCCAGATGAAGACGGGAGCCAGTTGCAAAAGCGCTGCAACCCCAATCACAAGGCGCGGGATCAATTTATGGAACCGTCGCCAAAGAATCCCTAACAGAATTAGCGAAAGAAGCATCTCTAGTGGACCCACGATTTGCCCGTAGTGATTGCGATCCCAGTAACTGATTGGACTTTCAAAAATCCAATTGGTTACTGGCCAGAAATGCGGTCGACCATCGTCGTGATGAAGCGGGAAATCAAAGACGAGGTGCAGCAATCCCGCACCGGCAAAAGCGATGAACCAACTTTTTCTCAACCATAGTGCGAGAGCAAGGAGCGCACCCCAGATGAAGAATGAGTTGTCGATTGCGAAAACGCTTTGCCACATCTCGGAAAAATACAGCTCGTCAAATACGATCCGCGCATCTGTTCCCAAGATCAAAAGATGCCACCCGGCCATGACATAAAGTGAGATGTCAGGTGCCAAAGCGCCAAGGAGAGCCGCAGAGGTCACCCAGACCGCACCGGGTCTAGCGAAGGCAGCGGCACCTAGTATCAGATGCGCAGGTGTGTTCATTCTTCTTTACATCCTTGCAAAAATCACGTCTGGCAAAAGTAGGGGGATTGGAACGAATGACCAAGATAATCATGGTGCAAGGCGCGGGTTCCAATGTCGGAAAATCCATGGTCGTGGCTGGTCTTTGTCGACACTTTAGGAACAAGGGCCTTCGCGTTCGCCCCTTCAAACCCCAGAATATGTCTAACAATGCTGCGGTAACCGTCGATGGCGGCGAAATTGGGCGAGCGCAGGCCATGCAGGCGACGGCATGTGGTGTGGATCCTATCGTGGATATGAACCCGGTCCTGCTCAAACCAGAAACAGACATTGGTGCTCAGGTCATTGTTCAAGGCAAACGCTATGCCACGCTCAAAGCAAGGGAGTATGCCAAAGCAAAACCTGAGTTGCTGAAGTATGCCGTGGAGAGTTTCAAGAGGATCGCAAAAGATGCCGATCTAGTTGTCATTGAAGGCGCAGGAAGCCCTGCAGAAATCAATCTGCGCAAGGGCGACATTGCGAATATGGGGTTTGCTGAAGCCGTCAACGCGCCGGTCGTGTTACTCGGTGATATCGACCGAGGCGGTGTTATTGCGCAGCTTGTCGGCACCCATGCAGTTCTGCCTGCGTCAGACCGTGATCGGGTTACTGCCTATATGGTCAACAAATTTCGAGGCGATGTCTCGCTATTCGATCAAGGCTTGGTAGAAATTTCGAACAGAACTGGTTGGCAATCTTTAGGTGTTTTGCCTTGGTTCGAGGACGCTTGGAAATTGCCCGCCGAAGATGTGATGGATATCGCCTCGAAGCGGGGTGGCGACTTGAAAATCGTTGTTCCACGTTTGTCTCGTATCGCTAATTTTGATGATCTTGATCCTCTTTCTCACGAAACCGGCGTATCTGTTGAGATCATAGAAGCCGGGCGTGCCTTACCCGGAGACGCCGACTTGGTGTTGCTTCCGGGATCCAAATCCACGATTGGCGATCTTGAGTTCTTGCGGGCTCACGGGTGGGATACCGACATATTTGCCCACGTAAGGCGCGGCGGCCACGTCATTGGCATTTGCGGTGGCTATCAAATGTTGGGCCGTATCGTCAGCGACCCAGAAGGTATCGAGGGATCAGCTGGCGCAGTTGCTGGCTTGGGGCTGCTCGACGTGACCACGGTGATGACACCGAAAAAGCAGCTTTCTCTCGTGGAGGGCCGCGAGATTGAAAGCGACACGCCACTGACGGGCTATGAGATACACATCGGGGAAACAGGCGGTCCGGATTGTGCACGTCCATGGCTGGAGATCGGGAACGGTCCGCATGGTGCCATGTCAAAATCTGGAAAAGTGCGTGGATGCTATCTGCACGGGCTTTTTGCCTCAAATCAGTTCAGGCAAATTGCACTGTCTCGATTAGGTCACGGCGGAACCCCGACGGACTACGCTCTTAGTATAGATGAGACACTTGACCGGTTGGCAGATCACATGGGTCGCAACCTAGATTGCGAAGCTATTCTGGAACTGGCCGTCGAATATGGATCAGTCGACGTCGCGAGTTAACATCGCACGGTGAATTTCGCGGCGGACAAGTTTGCGAACATTGCGGGTAATTCGCTCTCCCAACACGCCACTGAGCTCTTGTCGAACGATATCAGCAACGAGATCTCGCAGAACGTCTTCGTCAACCACCGACTCGTCAAATTCGCCCAACTGAGCCGCCTCCACGACTGCATCTGTCAGCTCGGAATGCGCTTCCTCGATCGGAGCGGAGGCCAGGACAACAAGCGTTTCTTCAACCTCATCGACATGTTCGCTGTCTGCGATTTCCGGCTGCGTTTCGTCATCGTCTTCGATATCGGCCAAGTCAGGCTGGTTTTCTGAGATCGGGTGTTCATCCTCGGCTGGCGACGCATCCTCGGACGTCAACTCGGCACTTTCAACCTCTTCGATATCCGCATCGTCGTGCGCATTCAGCGACGCGTCTTCCTCGACAAGTATATCGACGGCTGGCGCGTCTTCTTCAGCAACTAGGTCTGTCTCAGCCTCTTCGACCGGCGAGTATTCCTCGGGCGTGGCGGTGGGTTCTTCGTCAATTGTTGTTTCCACATCAAGCGTTTCCGCTTCTGCTTCGATCACATCGCCGGAATACTGAGCGAGTTCAGCGGCGGTAGGCTGGCCCTCCGACCAAGCTTCAAGTTCAGCTTCGTCCGGTTCGTCTTCTTCCACAGTCGAAGAAGGACGAACTTCGACATGCCGGAATTCAGGACTAATCATCTCATCCTGATCTTCGTAGTATTCCTCTTCCGGCACGTCGATCTGCCACGCCTCGGCAGGCTCCGACACAACTTCAGCTTCGGCCAGCTCTAGATTAGCAACCTCTGTCACTGTTTCCTGCTCAACCGTTTCGGCGTCTTCTGCAATTTGATCTGTAACTGCCGACCTCAGATTGCTGAGCTCCGCCTGCATCGCGGGGGCATCAGTATCAGGCTCCACTTCCTCAACGGTGTCTTCCACCTCTGGCGTGGGGTCGGTCACGCGAAACGCCGAGGTCAGAATCAATGCCCCCATCTCGCCTGCCTCTTTTTTCTGCGGCTCTTCCGATTGCTCTGCAGCTGGACGAACCGTCTCGGGGTCCGGCTTGGGTGCGGGGCGCAAGCTATGATCAGTCTCTGACACGAGCCTTCTGATCGAAGACAAAACATCTTCAACATCAACATTCACGCTAGGGTCAGACATGCTCAGCCTCCGCATTTTTTTCGGCAAACTACCGACCAGGGGCCCTCGTTACAACAGATCGCTTAAACTGTTAGTTTTTTTGGTAGCGGTTGAGTATGCGGTCAAGTTTTTTGCCCTGCCGAGTGGTCGGAACAGGGGCAGACTTTACTGCGTTGAAATACTCGGACGGGTCATACCGTTCGACCGGAAGCCCTAATTTATCAGCCGTTAGCGTCCCCATCGCTTGAAGAACCTGATATCCGGCCGCATAAACTTGTGTCTCAAATACAACACGATTTGTTCTGGCATCCAGCAAAGACTGCTCAGCATTCAGGACGTCCAAAGTGGTACGTGAGCCCAACTTGGCCTCTTCTCGCACGCCATCAAACGCAACTTGAGCTGCGCGAATCTGTCTGTCGGAAGACTGAAGCTGCGCTTGTGCGACAGCAAGGCTGGACCAAGCATCTGCTACGTTCTGGCGCACTACGAGAACCTGTTGATTCAGGTTGGACCGAGAAGCGTGAACCTGAGCAATCGACTTCCGCACCAATGCAGACAATTGGCCACCCTGATAGATTGGCACATTCATGGTCAAACCAACCGAGGAATTGTTATCGTTGAGTCGATCATGACCGGCGCGTGCATCAAGTGTAATGCGAGGTTTCGTATTGGCCCGCGCGCGCGCGACGTTAAGTTCGTTTGCGGAAATCTCGAATTGGGCTTGCTTGATCGTGGGGTTTTCACGTTCCGCCAAGACAATGGCATTCCTAAGGGAGCTTGGAAGGTTCGGGACATTCCTGATGCTGGCCAAAGACCCGGGCGAGCGGCCTACCGACACGCGATAAAGTTCTTGCGAAATAGCCAAGTTGCCTTGAGCTTCTGCCAAAGCACCGCGCGTTTCTGCCAAGCGTGCCTCAGCCTGTGCCACGTCCGTTCTGGTAACTTCCCCGACTTCGAAACGATCTCGTGCCGCCCGAAGCTCTTGTGTGATCAGACGCATATTAGACTGGCGCAATGACACCACACGTGCGTCGCGAACAACCGCCAGATACGCTTGGACCGCACTAAACAGCACTTGCTGCTCAAGCGATACCAATTGCTGCCGGGTTGCATTCACCGTTTCTTTCGCTGCTGCCACGGCAAGTGCGGTTGCGCCGGCATCGTAGAGCAAAAGATCAATTGTCAGATTCAACGTCGATAACAGACGGCCCCGACCGGGATTTGATGCCTGATCTGAATGCCGGATGCTGCTGGTGGCGCTCACCTGAGGCCGCAAAGCTGACAAAGCAATCGCGACATCCTCATCGGTTGCCCGAAGCAAGGCCCGGTTCTGCTCCAACAAGTTTGAATTGTTATATGCCGCGGTTAGAGCATCACGAAGGCTCTCGGCATTGGTAGAGACTGTGGTGGAGAGCACCAGCGCAAGCGCGACAACGCTGTTTCTAAGACCTGAAATCACGTTGCGTTCTCCTAAGCCATCATAGCGCAAATTCGGCGGTTTGTTCAAAGCCGGGCAAGACGGGTGCCACAGCATTAAACGACATACGCCAGGATACATGGCCGTCGGCCTTTATACCGACGCGTGCCTCGCCCAACGCGCCATCGACAAATATTGCGATGATGCGACCACCTTCTTTGAGCTGCTCCAGAATCGCTTGAGGCATGGTTTCTACCGCCCCCTGCACAAGTATCACATCATAAGGCCCGTGCTTGGCTGCGCCTTCGGTCAAGGGCGACTCAATGACGGCAACGTTATCAACATTAGCTTGAGACAACAGATGTTCGGCTTCAGACACGCGTTCATCTGTATCTTCAACAGCAATCACTGCGTCGGCCATTCGCGCAAGAACCGCCGATGAATAGCCAAGCCCACATCCGATATCGAGCACAATGTCTTCGTTTTGGATATCCACAGCATCCAACATCTTGGCTAAAACTCTGGGATCAAGGATAACGCGGCCCTCGCCAAGCGGAATATCTTCTCCGGCATAAGCAACAGAGCGCATTCGATCAGGAACAAAATGTTCACGGCGCACTGTCAGCATTGCGTCAATAATAGGAAACTTGGTCACATCTGATGGGCGGATTTGGGTGTCCACCATCATTATTCTATTCGCGGCAAAATCAGTCATACTAAACTCGTCAGTCTAGTTTCAGTTATATCCCGTTTCGCACAGAAAGAAAGACCGAGCAACGGCCATCTGGCGATGCAGGCCCTTGCCTGCGATTTTTCACTGGTCTAAGAAGCCGCAGCACTGCTTGAGGCGAGTTGGCGGAGTGGTGACGCAGCGGATTGCAAATCCGTGTACACCGGTTCGATTCCGGTACTCGCCTCCAATGTTTTAGCCCGCTGTTGTTCAGCGCTTCCAGTCGTCAGCGCTGTTTTAAGAACCTGATTGCCCGATTAGCAATCATCTGGCGCTTGACCGCGCATTGGACTCCGGCGGCGTGGGAATAACTCGCGCCGTCGGGCTGCTCTCTTGCCAAGAGCTCTAAACCACCAAATTTACATTGCTCCAAAAAAAACGGAGTGAGGCACGGTTTTCGGGCTAGATAGGCTTGTCTTCGTCAAGCTCATTGCGGACTTGACCGAAAGCCAGCAGTGCGAAAATAACCGTACCGCCAACAATGTTTCCAGCCAGTACAGGCAAGAAGAACCGAAACACCGCATCGAATGGCGACAGCAAACCTTGCACGACGAGATATGCCATTTCGACGGAGCCAGCCACGACGTGGGTGAAGTCCCCCGCTGCAATAAGCCACGTAAACACGAGGATTACGAAGAACCCGAAGCCTTCCGATTTCGGCATCATCCAGACGATGGACGCAACCAAAACACCCGCTGGGATAGCTCTTTGAAAGCCTTCCAAGGCAGGGAACCCCGTTGCGTGGTAGGATAAGCTTTCTATTGCCGGTCGAATGTCGGCCGGGATTGCCGATGTATGAGCAAAGAGTGTCGCGACGACGAACGCACCAACGACATTTGCGCATAAGACAATTGCCCAAAGAGTCGCCAAACGACGGAAGATCTGCGCGGTGCCTTCGTAAATGGCTGGTAGTACAGTTGTGATGGTGTTTTCAGTGAACAACTGCATGCGACCCAAAATAACCACCAGAAAGCCCAGGCAATACCCAAGGTTTTCAACGAGATATGCCCAATCCGCTTCAGGCAAATACGTACGGAAGATCGCTTCTCCTAGAACCGATAGCGAAATCATGATGCCAGCAGCAACGCCCGACCACATCAAGGACCGGTTTGGGCGCTCCAGCTCTTCCTCACCCTCTTCTCTGATAATCTCGAAAATCTCTTTCGATGAAAGCTTTAGGGCGTCGCGGGCCTCAGTCTCGTTCGCATCTGGTTTCTGATGAGCTGACATTCATGAACTCCGTTGATCGATCTATAACTCGATCTGCTAAAATTTGTTCCACCCGTGGTTGTTTTTTTCGCGGCCGTGGCCAAGGCACCTTTGACCATCACCTTTTTTGAAAAGCTCGAACTGGTTTTTTTGATACAGCAGCATCTGCTTGAGATGACTCGAAAGACTAGTGCAGAAGGACGTATCTAAATAGGTCTGCTTAGGCATCAGAGGCCTTTGCAGGATGGCAGGTCGGAGAAGATAGTCGATCTGAACGTTTCTCGCAGGGGCCTACTTCAGAGACTTCCAAAAGGTGATTTTGTCGTCTCCCGTTGCCCAAAAATCTCTGATGCGGGCTTCTTCAACATAACCATTCTTGCGGTAAAACGCGCGTGTGCGCGCAAAGCCGTCCGCGCCCGATGTATCGGCTATCAAAATACGCTGTCCACGCTTCTCAAGCGCGCCCTCCAAATGTTTGATCATAGCAGCGCCGCAACCGCTGCCCTGCTCTGTTGGCAAGACCGCGATAGCCAGCATATTCCACGTCCCTTCCGCAAGTTCTTCGGGAACCGCGTAGCAGAAACCAACGGGCTTGCCCCCAGCTTCGCAGGTCAACCAAATGTCGGAACTTTTTTCATCGGCTAGAAATCCACTCACCATGTCCGGAAGCATTTCACCAGGCAAAAGCTCTGTTCTATTAAGTACCTCTTGCAAGTAAGGGATATCGTCGGAATTGGTTGGTCGTATGGTCATCTTCTTGCACCTTTCAAAATGTCACTGACGGACAAATCAGTTTGGCGTGCTGTGCACGGGCCTTAGATTTTGGCATGCTGCGTCAGTGAAAGGATGTTCCCACTCGGATCACTGAACCACACAATCTTGTGGCCATCGGGACTTGTCCAGATACCAAGTGCATCCTGGGAAAGCTGATCGAAATGATGAAACTTTACGCCCTTGGAGTTCAGCCGCTCAATTTCATCACTAATATTAGAAACTCGCCAACCATGGACGGTATAGGCCGCTGGCCGAAGTTCTGGCACTATCTGCACCCGAAGCAGATGACCTCCGTCGGAAAATGCCAACGCAAAAGCGCTTTGCTCAAGAAGTTCTAGTCCCAGAACATCACAGAAAAATACCCGCGCCTTATCGGGATTATCAGTTGCGATGAATGAGACGGGCTGCCGCGATGTATGCATCTCTCCAAGCTAACAGACATTCGAGGAGTTGTGCAGCACCATACCTTTCCATGCCATTAATTCGTTATGATCTCTGGCCCCATGAATGTGTTGGGCAGGAACGTCGAGATGATCGGCACGTAGGTCACGATAATCAGGAATACGAAGAGGATCGCAAGGAATGGCAAAGCTGCCCGAACGACGGCCATCATCGGCATGCCAGCGACCCCTGAGGTCACGAAGAGGTTAAGACCCACCGGCGGAGTTATCATCCCGATTTCCATATTCACGACCATGATGATGCCTAGATGGATCGGATCAATTCCTAGCTCAATCGCAATGGGGAAGACGAGCGGCGCGACAATGACCAGAAGACCAGAAGGCTCCATGAACTGACCACCGATCAGTAGGATCACGTTGACCACGATGAGGAACGCGATGGGACCCAGTCCCGCCGCCAGCATGGCTTCGGTAATTTTCTGAGGAATCTGCTCATCGGTAAGTACATGTTTCAGGATTAGCGCGTTGGCGATGACAAACAGCAGCGTAACGGTCAGCTTGCCTGCCTCAAACAGCGTATCCCGCGTATCAGGGTGGAAGAAGGCCGTAACCAAGGCGTGCGGCTTGGACATGAGTGAAATGTTCTTTGCCCCGTCCTCCGTCGCCAACGGACCCATGTCGCGATAGACGAATGTAGCGATAATCCATGCATACACCGCAGCGATGGCAGCGGCCTCGGTAGGCGTAAAAATACCGCCGTAGATACCACCCAAGATAATAACAATGAGGAAAAGACCCCAACCAGCATCTTTCCCAGATGTTGCAACCTCGCCCCAACCCAGCCACTCACCCTTTGGCAGGTCCTTGATCCGCGCAATGACGTAGATGCCAACCATCAGCATGAAGCCCGCCAGAAGGCCGGGAATAACACCTGCGAGGAACATCCGTCCGACAGAAACCTCAACGGCGGCGGCGTAGACCACCATTACAATGGAGGGTGGGATCAGGATGCCAAGTGTACCTGCGTTACAGATCACGCCCGCTGCGAAGTCTTTCGTATAGCCAACCTGACGCATGCCAGCGATGACGATAGAGCCAATAGCAACCACAGTGGCAGGCGAGGAGCCTGAAAGCGCTGCAAACATCATGCAAGCGAAGACACCGGCGATAGCAAGTCCACCGCGGAAATGGCCCACACATGCGATCGAGAAACGAATGATCCGTTTCGCGACGCCACCTGTAGACATAAAGCTTGAGGCAAGAATGAAAAACGGGATTGCGAGCAGCGTGAAGTGCCCTTCGAACGCATTGAACAAGGTCTGCGCGATAGACGCCAACGATGTATCGCTGAGCACCAACAGGAAAATCATGGAACTGAGGCCAAGAGAGACTGCGATCGGAACGCCGATCAGCAGGAAGCCAATGACCATAGCAAATAGGACAACAACTTCCATGAGATCAGCCCCTCAGATTGGCGGCGGCTTCTTCAACCGCTTCTTCAGCTTCATGACTTGCGATGACGCTTTCGATCTCACCGCGCCAGAGCGCAATGGCCGCTTGGATGAAGCGGAAGAGCAGAAGCGCCATTGAAATCGGTAACACGATATAAGGGACGAGTTTCGGGAGCTTCTCGTAGGCGTCGCCATCGTTGAAGGCGCCTTCAAGCCAGCGCATCCAGAATGGCACGGGGATGTCTTGTGTCTCGTACCAACCTTGGCCGCGCACGCTTTCAAAGCCGGTCGGCAACCAGCGGCCGGATGTTGGAGACAGGTTCGCATAAGGCGCGAAATAGTCCCAAGCGCCTTTCAGCATTAGAAATGAGAATATGATGCAACAGGCCACCGAGATAAGACCGAGAATTCTTCGCAGCTCAGGAGAGACGAGGTTAATCACAGCATCGACGCCCAGATGGGCGCGTTTCTTGACCGCGTAGGATGCGCCCAACAAAACGAGCCAGGCGAACATGAAGACCGTAAGCTCCAGCGCCCAGAGAATGTTCGAGTTAAAAACGAAACGCGCGATTACGTTGGCGAAAGTGATGATTGTCATTAGCCCGAGGATAACGGCAATGAGCGTCTCCTCGATCTTGTCCGTCCAAGAGTCTTGCATGGTGTCCCCCGACCCATAGTAAGAGCGCGGCCCACTTATCGAGCCGCGCTCAAGAGCTTTAGCTGCCTGCGTTGATCGCTTGCGCAGCGTCGATGTTGTCTTGACCAACATCGTCTGAGAATTTGTCCCAAACAGGCTTCATGGTATCAACCCAAGCTTGGCGTTGTTCGGCCGTCAGCTCGCGCACAACGCCGCCTGCGGCAATGATCGACGCCTTGGCTTCGTTGTTCACCTTGGTCGACTCGCTATTGCGGGTTTCGGTGACTTCATCAACGATTGTCAGGAACTGATCACGGACATCCGCATCAAGGCTATCGAGCCAGTCAATGGATGTGACCAGAAGATAGTCGATGATGCCGTGATCGGTCTGCGTGATGCCGTCCTGTACTTCAAAGAACTTCTTACCGTAGATGTTAGACCAAGTATTTTCCTGACCGTCGACCACACCTTGTTGCAACGCGCCATAGACCTCTGAGAATGCCATTTTTTGAGGGCTACCACCGATGGCTTCCATCTGCGCAACCAACACATCAGACGACTGGACACGGAATTTCAGACCGTTGGCATCTGTTGGCGCAACGAGAGGCACGTTCGCAGACATCTGCTTCATACCATTGTGCCAGTACGCTAGTCCCTGAAGACCACGTTTTTGCATGGAATCGAGCATACCCTGACCTGCATCAGAGGCTTGAAATGCCTCAACCGCATCGATGTCATTAAACATGAAGGGCAGATCGAAGATTCGGAATTGCTTGGTGAACTTCTCAAACTTCGAAAGCGAAGGGGCTGCGAGTTGAACGTCGCCTTGAAGCATCGCTTCCAGAACTTTGTTGTCGTCATAGAGCGTGGAGTTCGGGAAGACCTCCATGCACATCTTGCCGTTCATCTCATCGTTGATGCGTTGCTCCAATAGTGATGCAGCGATCCCTTTAGGATGCTTGTCGGTGTTCGTGACATGACTGAACTTGACGACAACTTCACCCTCTTCGCAGGCGGCCATTGCGATGCCCGGCACCATTGCCACAGCTGCGACGCAGGCAGCTTTTAAAAAGTTTTTCATATTTTTCCTCCGTAGATAAAGCGCGCCTCCCGCGCGTTTCTGACCTGACAACATCAGGCAAGAAACTCTTTACAAGCGATATTCGTAGGTAATTTTTACGACGTTATTTCAGGCAGTTATGCATGCGACATTTCAACCGATGGACGTTTGTGCGACTTTCCACACAGATTTCTTGCGCTCCGGAAGGCCAGCCCTTAGCGTCTTCCCCTGCACACACCGAAGAGATTCTTTCGTGACATTGCCGCTTCGAAAATTGCTTGGACCAGCGGGATTCTTCCTCGCGGGGGCCGCTGTAGCTGCGGCTGTTTATGCGGTATCATTGAGAGAAGGTTTGGATACGTTGCAACGCACTGCGCAAGCGCGATTAGCCCAATCGAACGACCGCTTTCTGGGCCAAGTAACTCGGTTTCAGCAACTGGTAAACTCGCTCGCAAGACATCCGCAAATCGGAGCTGTGGCAGCCGGCAAATCCAAAGACGACATCTCGGACCTGATGCTAACCTTTGCTCTGGCGTCTGGAGCAGGTGACGTTTTTCTTGTGAACCATGATGGTGTTATCATCGCGTCCTCGGATTATCGCGGTGCGGAGACACCCGGGCGGGTTGGACGCTCGGTCGCGTCGTCAGATTACATCCAGGCTGCTCTTGATGGCGGTTTGGGCTGGAGCCACGGGTTGGAAGAGCTTGTCGAACCACGCATGCTCTATTTTGCGCGCGCAGTATTTGGTGAAGACGGGCCGGTTATCGGATCTGTTGTTGTCTCGGTGAGCGTAGCAGCGCTGGAATTCGAATGGTCTTTCGGGCTCGAGCCTGTGGCCTATTTCGATCAGGCCGGTGTAATCTTTGTGACCAACCGACCGGACTTGGCACTACAACGTGATCCAAGTCTGACCTTGCCACGCGCCCGGCGCGTACAGTTTCCCACTGATGGGTTGCCCGAGATATTCGACTACCGCTCGACACAGTTGTTCGGGCATCGGATCTGGCGCGACATCGACAGTGACGTCCTGCCTGATGCGGCCTTGGTATTGGCACGTTATATCCCACGGATCGAGCTACAGGCGGCGATTTTTCAAGATATCCGCCCGGTACAAGAGCGTGCGTTTCTCTTCGCGCTCTTAAGCTCTGCGCTTGTCGGATTGATTGGCCTCGGCGTGTGGGTGACAAACCTGCGAAGGCGCGCCTTGGCGGAAAGACTATTGGCGGAGGAAGCCGCGAATGAACAGTTGGAGGCCCGGGTTGATGCCCGCACACAAGAACTGCGCGAGACGCAGAAGCAATTGATTGCGGCAGGCCGGCTTTCTGCTTTGGGCGAGATGTCAGCAGGGATTAGTCATGAATTGAATCAGCCGCTGGCAGCGATGCAGAACTTTGCTGAGAACGGCAAGAAACTGATTGAAAAGGGGCGGACAGAACAAGCTTCGGAAAATTTCGATCGGCTGCGTGAACAAGTGGATCGCGTCGGGCGGATCATCCGATCGCTTCGCGCTTTTGCGCGGAAAGAAGAACAGGAAATCAGAGCGATCGATATCAGCGAAGCGGTAGACCGTGCGCTGGCCATCTCGGACATTCGACTGCGACGCAACGGCGTCGAAGTCGAACGACATGGGTTTGGCGAACCCGTTACAGTCTCTGCCGGGCAGGTGCGACTTGAGCAGGTGCTGGTGAACATCCTCGGCAACGCAATTGATGCGCTGGCAGATTCCGACGTTCGGAAAATCACCTTTGACCTGCAAAAGATGGGCAACCGCGCCCATCTCAGCATCCGTGACACCGGGCCAGGAATCGAAGCCCCGGACCAGGTGTTTGAGCCGTTTTATTCTACCAAAGACCCGGGTTCGAGCAATGGAATGGGGCTGGGCTTATCTATCTCTCACGGCATCATCGGCAGCTTCTCCGGCACGTTGGCTTGCCGCAATACGAAGGGTGGCGGGGCAGAGTTTGAAATTGAATTGCCTCTGGTGGAGACTGTGCCATGAGCGACCGGGTGTTGCTGATCGAGGATGACGACGCGATGCGCGCATCGCTGACGCAAACCTTGGAGCTGGAAGACATCACCGTGTTACAGGCCAACGGGTTGGCACAGGCTCGACGCTCAATCCGCGCAAACTTTGCTGGCGTGGTTCTGTCGGACATTCGGATGCCATTAAACGACGGGTTCGATGTACTGGCCCGGGTTCAAGAGGTTGATACCGATCTGCCCGTGATTTTCTTGACCGGCGAGGCAGACGTTCCGATGGCCGTACGCGCGCTTCGGGATGGAGCTTATGATTTTCTCGAAAAACCGTGTGCGACAGATGTGCTTCTAAAATCTCTGCGTCGGGCGATGCGGCACCGACAATTGGTACTGCAAACTCGGCATCTCGAGCGCCGACTGGAAAGCAGTGATGTGGCTGCAGTTCACTTTCCCGGTGCATCACCTGCATCAACACGATTGCGCGCCGATCTAAGACGGGTTGGTGATTTAACCGTAAACGTTCATCTCCATGGCGCACCCGGTGCCGGCAAACGCCTGGCAGCGCACACGGTTCAAGTTCTCTCGAACGTCGCCCCCTATATAGCTGTGAACTGCGAGGATTTGGATAGTGCTGATCAGCTGGCAGTCGCCAAGGACGCGACCGAGGGCTTGTTAATCCTGAAGAATGTCGAAGCGATGTCAAAAGATGATCTTGGAATCTGGCAAGAGAAAAGCCGCAATCTGGGCGGATTGCGGGTAATCTCAACAGGCCGCACTGAGCTGGCGCGGCTGCCAGTTGTGGTCACAGACACGCTGACCCCGTCTGATCCGATCGAGATTTACGTTCCGAGCCTTGTTCACCGCGCCGGCGATCTACCAATCATTTTTGAGGCGCTGCTTCGCCAGGCGGCACGAGATCTGAACACGGATATGCCATCGGCCAGTCAAGCCACTTTGGATGCCATCCAGAACGCTGATTGGTCTGGCAATTTGCCAGCACTACGCGCTTTCGCTCGACGCTATGTTGTCGGCAAGCCCACGGTCGAGGAAGCCGCGGAACCACCCGGTTTGGTGGAGCAAATAGAGGCATTTGAGCGGCAGATCTTGCTGGAAGCGCTGCGACGAAATGACGGAAAAGCCAGCCAAACAGCGCAGGACCTGAAGCTGGCGCGCAAGACTTTATACGACCGCATGGCGCGCTACGACATTAAGCCGAAGGATTTGCGTCCTGCGAGTAAAGGTCAAAGGCATTGAGCGCCTTGGCGCTGAACGCATAGGAAGGACCTCCGCCCATATAAGTCGCCATAGCGAGCGCTTCGCATAGCTCCTCGCGCGTGGCACCCAGACGGATCAGCGAGCGTATGTGGAAACCAATGCAACTGTCGCAGCGAGTGGCTATAGCAATGCCTAGTGCGATAAACTCTTTCGTTTTTTCGCTGAGTGCGCCGTCGGTTTTTGCAGCCTTTCCCATCAGGCCAAAGGCTTTGGCCGTATCCGGGATTTCGCGATTGAGTTTGGCAATATTGGCCTCTGTTTCGGCCATAAAGTCATGCCAGTCCATAACCCTCTCCTTTATACGCGCTCGTCGGCGCCCATCTTGCGTTCGAGCCAGCGAACACCGGCGCTGATGATCAATACAAGCACAAGATACTCGACGATCAGGAGCGAATATATCTCAAGCGGGCGGTACTCGGTCACAACCAACTCATTGGCGCGTCTGGTCAATTCCTGCATTCCGATAACGGATGCGAAGGCACTCATTTTCACGATGTAGATGAATTGGTTGGCCAGAGGCGGCAGGATACGCCGCACCGCCTGCGGCAGGATCACGTAGCGCATGGTCTGATAGTAGTTAAGACCGATGGTCTGTGCCGCCTCGCTCTGCCCACGCGCGATGGATTGAATGCCGGAGCGATAGATTTCAGCCGTGAAAGCACTGTCTGAAATCGCCAACGTGATGATCGCGCCCCAGAATGGATCAATGGGAATGTTAAAACCCATGGACTTGAATACAATCGGCAACCCGTAAAAGACCCAGAACAGCATGGGCAGCAGTGGGATAGAGCGCACGAACTCCACATATATTCGATTGATAAGGCGTAACCAGCGGTTGCCGGACTGTCCGGGCAACGCCACAATCAACCCGAGCACTATGGAGATAGTGGCCGCAATAACCGAAATCAAAATCGTGGATCCCATTCCGGAGATCAGGAATTTGATATTGGTCCAGCCCCCATTGGTACGTGGGTCGATTACATACCAGCCCCAATTGCCCGAGGCACTGCAACCTGACAGCAACACAAGCAACATTAGCGGGACGAAAAATTTCTTCATGCCCGCCTCCTAATGCTGCAGAATCTGGCTAAGGAATTTCTGGCAGCGCGCAGTCTTTGGGTCACCGAAGAAATCTTCAGGTGTGCCATGCTCCACGATCTCGCCCTCGTCCATGAACACCATCTGGTCGGCGACCTTGCGCGCAAACCCCATCTCGTGGGTCACGACGATCATCGTCATACCGTCTTGTGCCAATTCCTCCATCACATCCAACACCTCCGAGATCATCTCCGGGTCGAGCGCAGAGGTAGGCTCGTCGAAAAGCAGCGCTTTGGGTTCCATACAGAGGGACCGTGCGATGGCCACACGTTGTTGCTGACCGCCTGACAGTTGTTTGGGCATCTTGGCAGCTTGATCGGGAATGCGCACACGCGTCAAATAATGACGCGCTCGTTCTTCAGCCTCTGATCGGGTTAAATCGCGCGCCTTCATCGGGCCGAGGGTCAAATTATCAAGTACGCTGAGATGCGGAAACAAATTGAACTGCTGGAAAACCATGCCAATCTCGCCTTGAATCGAAGCGACGGATCGGGGGTCATTGGTCAATTCTGCACCATAGAGGTGGATGGTGCCGCTTTGATGCGCCTCAAGTTTGTTGATGCAGCGCACAACGGTCGACTTGCCCGAGCCTGACGGGCCGCAAATCACCACCTTTTCGCCGGCTCCGACTTTAAGGTTAATGTCTTTCAGAACGTGAAAGTCGCCGAACCATTTGTTTACATCAACCAGCTCTATTGCTGTTTCGACCATCACTTTCCCCACATTCCGACGCATGCCAGCGCGTAAGATGCGAGCCTATTTGATTTCCATGGCGTATCAAGCAAATATGGCGCGTCGAAGAACCAATAACGACATTGAACCAAGGGGAGTTTAAGACGTGAGAAAACTATTCAAGGCGGCGGCCGTTGCCGCGATTGGCTTGACGCTGGCAGGTGCCGCAACAGCGCAATCCGCGCTGAATGAAATCTTGAATGCTGGCGTGCTAAAGGTGGGCACCACGGGTGACTGGAACCCGATGACTGTGAAGGACCCGGCAACGAACTCCTACAAGGGTTTCGACATCGACATCATGAACGAACTGGCAGCAGATTTGGGTGTGGAAGTGGAATTCGTCCCCACTGACTGGAAGACTCTGGTCAATGGCGTGGTCGCGGGTCAATACCAAATCACCGGCTCTGCCTCGATCTCTCCGCCTCGGATGAAAGCGGCGGGCTTCTCCGAAAGCTACATTGCGGTAGAAATTTTTCCATTCACGACGGAAGACAAGGCGGGCAGTTTCTCGGGCTACGACTCTATCAACAAGCCTGATGTAAAGGTCGCCACAACATTGGGCACGACCTTTGAAAAGCTGGTGCGCGAATGGTTCCCGGATGCCGATATCAAGGTGGTCGAAGCGCCGGCTCGCGGCTATCAGGAAGTGCTCGCTGGTCGCGCTGATGTGTTCATTACCTCAAATATAGAGGGCTCTACATTGGAGGAAAAATTTGGTGTGGTGCGTGTGCCTGACACGGCGCCGCGTGCTCCGTCGCCCATTGCGATGCTGCTGCCGCAGAACGACCAGGTGTGGATCAATTATGTCAACAACTGGGTCAAACTGAAAAAAGCCAAAGGTTTCTTCGAAGGCAACAAAGCGAAGTGGGGCCTTTGAGGATAAAGAAATAGGCGGTGGTGGTCTTGTACCCACATCGCCTATTTCATTGGGGACTGTCATGGAACTGAGCCTGATGACATGGCCCGAAGTGGATGTTCGGCTCGCGCAGGGCGCTTGCGTGATGCTTCCCACGGGATCTACCGAACAGCATGGACCTATGGGGTTGATCGGGACCGACGCTATTTGTGCCAACCGGATATCCCTTGCCGCTGCTGAATTGTGTGATGGTCTCGTGGCGCCACCTCTCAACTATACCCCTGCCCCGTTCAACATAGGTTTCCCCGGGACCGTCTCGGTCACAACCGAACTCTTTCAGGAAACGCTAAAGCAAGTATGTGAGGGGCTTCTGGCGCAGGGCGTTCAGGGAGTTTTTATCGTCAACGGTCATGGCGCAAATCTCGAACCGGCTCGTGCGGTAGCGGCAGCATTGCCCGAAGGTCTGGTGCGGATCCAAAGCTGGTGGGATCCGGAGCCCGTCGCAAAAATGCGGGCCCAGATGTTTGGCGACTGGGAAGGTATGCACGCTACGCCATCAGAGATCGCGATCACTCAGGCGATCCACGGAAGCAAACCTGAAGGCGCGGCCGCCGAACCGCCCGAAAAGCTTTCACCTGAATATATCGCCGCTCATAGTGGTGACAGGCATGGCCCGCCAGACGAACACCGCGCGCGCTTCCCGGATGGTCGGGTGGGTTCTCACTCCGCTCTTGCGACCCCGAAACAGGGAGAACGCTTGCTCACAACCGCTGCAGCTGCCCTCGCGAAGGATTTCAGGAATTTTTGCGACAGCAGGATTTCGGCCAAAGCCTAGCTCTCATTCAGCAATCCAAAGTTTGCGCAAACTTGATAAAACTCAGGATGTGCTTCCACGCAATCGCTGGTCTCCATGACCGTGCGCCGACTGATCAACATAAGTCAGAAGTGGTTGGCTGGGGTGGTAGGATTCGAACCTACGATCTCCTGTACCAAAAACAGTTGCCCTACCGCTAGGCCACACCCCAATTAGTCTCGCTGATTTAGTGCGCCCACCGCAGGCCTGCAAGCAAAAAATCATGCCTTGTCGGTGGGAAAGCGGAGTTCTATCTCAGCAGCATGGTCTGGGACGTCATCATAGTCGGTGCGGGAGCTGCCGGCATGTTTTGCGCGGCGGAGGCCGGACGTCGTGGTCGACGTGTCCTGCTGATTGACCATGCAAAAGCGCCCGGTGAAAAGATTCGGATTTCCGGAGGTGGGCGCTGCAACTTCACCAACTTGGAAGTCTCCCCCGACCGCTTCATCTCCGAAAACCCCTACTTCGCGATATCGGCTCTGAAGCGTTTCACTCAGTGGGACTTTATCTCGCGCGTCGATCAAGCTGGCATTGCCTGGCATGAAAAGACCCTTGGCCAGTTGTTTTGTGATGGCTCTGCCAAGCAAATCATCGAGATGTTGAACACAGATCTGACAAAAGCGGGTGTCGATCTTCGTCTGCAGACCAAAGTAGAGCGTGTTCAAAAAACTGGTGATATCTTTCATTTGGAAACCGAAGCTGCAACGTTAAAGGCTTCAAATTTGGTGATTGCAACGGGTGGCAAGTCCATTCCGAAGATGGGGGCCAGCGGGTTCGGGTATCACGTCGCACAACAGTTTGACCTACCTCTGGTCGAGACACGGCCTGGACTGGTGCCACTGACATTCGGACCGCAAGACCTTGAGACGATGAAAGCGCTAGCCGGCGTTTCCGTTGCTGCAAGAGTCAGTGTGAATGACACAAGTTTCGAGGAAGGAATGCTGTTTACCCATCGCGGGCTTTCCGGCCCTTCGATATTGCAGATTTCGTCCTTTTGGCGCGAAGGTCAGGAGATTTCGGTGAATCTGGCGCGTGATACGAGTGCCAGTTCGACGCTGATGGACTTGCGACAAACCAATGGCAAGCAGGGGTTGAAGAGCGCTTTGTCGACCATCCTGCCTGAGCGGGTCGCGGGATCGGTCGTGACACGCGCCGGGTTATCTGGGCCTTTAGCCGACCAAAGCAACGCAAAGCTCGCGCATCTTCATAGCGCAGTTCATGAATGGAAGCTGCGACCAAGTGGAAGTGAAGGCTACCGAACGGCCGAAGTCACGCTTGGCGGCGTTAGTACCGATATCTTGGACAGTCGCACAATGGAGGCAAAACCAGTGCCTGGCCTCTACTTCATCGGCGAGGTAGTGGATGTCACGGGATGGCTTGGTGGATATAACTTCCAGTGGGCATGGTCATCTGGCTGGGCCGCCGGGCAAATCTGCTAGACCCGACAAGGATTGGCTTTGGCCAGCTGGTCGAACTCCATCAGGCTTGTCATGAGCGCTGGCATATCACTGAGATGGATCATGTTCGGGCCATCTGAAGGCGCGTTGTCAGGATCTTGATGCGTTTCAAGGAAAACTCCAGCGATGCCCAAAGACACAGCCGCGCGTGCCAGTATTGGGGCAAACTCACGTTGACCCCCAGACGAGCCACCAAGTCCACCGGGTTGCGCCACTGCATGGGTGGCATCCATGATCACTGGATACCCAGTTTGCGCCATGGTGGGCAGACTGCGCATATCTGCGACAAGCGTGTTGTAACCAAACGAAACACCGCGTTCGGTGAGCAGCAGTTTTCGGTTGCCAGTGCTTTCGATCTTAGACACGACATTTGGCATGTCCCAAGGGGCCAGAAATTGCCCCTTCTTGACGTTAATTGCCGCACCCGTCTCCCCAGCCGCGACTAGCAAATCTGTCTGGCGACAAAGAAATGCGGGGATTTGCAAAATGTCCACCACGTCAGAGACAGGTTTGCACTGCTCTGGCGTATGTACGTCCGTCAACACTGGGCAGCCCAACTCGGCCTTCACATCGCCCAGAACGCGCAACCCTTCGGCCATGCCAAGTCCGCGTTTGCCCTTCAAAGATGTCCGGTTTGCCTTGTCATACGATCCCTTGAAAACAAAGCTGGCCCCCGCGTCACCACAGGCTTTGGCCATCTTTTCGGCAATCATCAATGCATGGTCACGAGATTCCAACTGACAAGGACCTGCAATAACGGTCAGTGGAAGATCATTGCCAGCAGTCAACTGGCCAATTTCGACAGTTTTCATAGAACTCACACCTGTTCGCGCAGTATCGACGCGGTCAGCGAGACCATTAAGTAGATGCCCGAAAAGATCAAGAAGGCCAAAATGGTGTTCTCGAATGCACGCGGATATGTCGGCTCGTCGGGCGCGACAGGCGTAACACCGACCGAAAGATACCGAACCTGACGATTTGCTTCGAGACGCGCCGCCTCAAACTGGGCTTCGGCTTGTGCCAGAAGCGCCTGGCGGGTTTCCAGATCAGCTTGCGCGACGAGAAGCTCGCCCGAGATACGGGCCAACGATCCAGAACTCGCACTACTTTCGGTTAGCTGAGATCGCTTTTCGGCAATCAGTTTCTCAAGCTCATCAATCTTGTTTTCGGCGGCACTAACCTTGGCCTGGTTCGGTCGCGCGTTGGCCAGAAACTGCTGCAATGATAGCCGCTCAGTCAGCAGTTCCGTCTCCAACTGTGTAATCTGCCCAAACACGGCTTGAACTTCGCTTTCCGGGCTAAGGACACCCAGCTTTTCCTGTATTTCGACGATGCGCTCTTGGGCTGCGACCATCTTCGCTTCGGCCTGCTGTCGAGACACCTCGGCCCCGTCCATTTGGTCTGCTCGGAGGCGGGCGGTGAGTTGATCCACCTGCTCTTCAGCGTAGCCAATCAAGCGTTTGGAAAAATCAGCGCTTGTTTCAGGATCAGCGGCGCTTACTTCCATCTTGATTACGCCCTCGGTAGGATCGTAACCAATTTTTACGTGCTTTTTGAAAAGCTTATATGCAGCCTCATTTGTGCTATCCACTTCGATGCGTTGGATTGCATCTACCCGTGGGTCGCTGAAATGAGCCTTGAAACCTGCATCTCTATCCAGACGCAGCATCGCATCGCGTGATTGCAGGTAGCCCTGAACCGTGATGGAGTCCTGACTGTTGGCAAGCCCTGTCCCAGAAAACAGAGATCCCAACTGGCCACCTGCGCCGGACTCTGCTTGCTGAATGACAAATTCGGTTTTGGTGGCATACATTGGTGTTGCCACGACGTAGAAATAATAGCCTGCGATGAATGTCGGTATCATCACGAAATACAAGAGCCGCGACAAAAGCAGCATTCCACGGCGTTTGCGGCGACGTGCGATGTCTCGCTGAATTTCAATGATATCCTGACTACGTTCACCCTCGGTCAAGACGCGTGTCGATGGTAGACCAGTGGGCCGAGCTTCGGTGGACGGCACCTGAGCAGGACGCTGCGCGGGGGATGCTGCGTCATCGGAGGACGGCGGAACCACAAGCTCAAGCATGTTGGCGCGCTTGAAGGGGTCAATTCCACGTTCACGCAGCAGCCGGACTGCGTCAAAATCAGACTCTGGGTTAAGCCCCTGTTTTTGTGCAACCCTGCGCGCCATTCGCAATTGTCGCCCCGTCAGTTCTTCCTTACGGATGGCTTCAATCTGTTCCGCGGGGGTTTTTGGCTTGTCATCCGTCGCTTCCAGCTCAGTCGGTTTCGTCGGAAAGGTCTGACTCCCAAACCCGTCGTCTGTCGGCGTAAACAGCTGTTCATCTGCCACGCCCTCCATCGGAGACGCGGTCTGGGTCTTGGGCGGAGCCAAGCCATGAGCAGCCTCGTCGCTGCGCCGGATCCGATACTTCTTAGCTTTGGGTTTCGTAGTCATAGAGCCTTTTCGCCTCTTCCAACGTGTCGAACATGTGTAGCTGCCCATTCAAAAGAACGCCGGCAGAACGACAGAATTTTTCCAGGGTCTCAGCTTGGTGCGAGACCACAACAATTGTGGCACGTTGCAGGCGTTCCTTGAGGATCGCGCCCGCCTTACGATTGAACTCAACATCGGTGGTTGAAGGCATGCCTTCGTCGATCAGGTATATATCAAAATCAAGCGCCAACATCAGGGCAAAAGTGAACCGCGCCCTCATGCCCGACGAATATGTACCGATCGGCATATCGAAATATTCTTTCAGACCGCAAAGATGTCGACAGAAGGCTTCGATATAGTCTGGGTCCAGCGAATAAAGGCGCGCGATATAGCGGCAGTTTTCAGTCGCTGTATGCTTGGCCACGACACCGCCCATAAATCCCAACGGGAACGATATCCGAGAGCTTCTGAATATTTCGCCTTCATCGGGCTTTTCGAGGCCGGCCATCATATTAACCAGCGTAGTTTTTCCGGTACCATTCGGCGCCAATATTCCGATGGAATTTCCAAGTTCCACGCGAAACGATGCGCGATCAAGGATGACCTTGCGCTGCGTTCCCGTCCAAAAGGACTTGGAGACATTGCGAAACTCAATCATGCGGGTGTGCCCCACCTCAGGATTGCCCACATGTTATCTGCGGGTCTGCTTGGCGAATATTCTATATCCGCATTTTGGCCGCATTATGTCGGACTGTTGCCCTGCTGATCAACGCCATTTGCGTAAATATCCCATGAATGCGGCAAAATCACCGCGTGGGTTTAGCGCCCAACTTGAGCCCTGCAACAACGCTGTTCAGGCGGGCTGTTTTTCGACCCGGAGCAGCTTTCCCGCGATAATGGAGATGATCGCCGCGACAAAACTGAACAAAGCTCCCATCTTCGCTGCATCCTGAACTGCGCCCGGATCAAAGGCGACCGACGCCACAAAGAGGGACACGGTAAACCCGATCGCAGCCACGCACCCGATCACGATCAGATCAACATTGCGCATTCCTTGAGGCAATCCGAGGCCCAACGGCCCTGCCGCAATCCAGCCAAAAAGCAATATGCCAATAGGTTTGCCGATGATGAGACCTGCCAACACCAACCAAGTTGCTTCGCCGATGGATGAAAACTCGACACCGGCGTTCAGCAAGCCAAAGAAAAACAGGACAATCTCAACAGGGTGCTTCAGAGCGTGCTCGATCTGGTTGAGCAGGTCAGTCAGATACTGCTCGGCCTCGCTGAAAATACCGAATGCCCGATCCGCATGTGGGATCGTTGGAACAATAGGTAGAAGTCCTAACGCTGGATGCAGGCCAGCCTGCGCAAAACCATACCAACTTAGAATTGCAGCGATCAGGTAAGGTAAAAAGTTGAGGCGCTTACGCACAAAAGTCGAATTCGGACGCGTCTGTTTGTGCCGATCCAGCTTTCGCGGAAGCCAGTTGGCGAGCACATAGACGCCGACGGCCGCGGCAAGCGATAGCAGCAACCAACTTGGGGCCAGCTCACCCGAAGGGTAAAACACCGCAAGAATGATAAGCCCAGCGGCGTCATCAGCAATCGCAAGCAGCAGCAAAAACCGAACTGCCGGGTGTCCTGCGCCGAAGACCAAGCGTCCAACCAAGTAAGAAAAAGCGATGTCCGTCGCGGTGGGGATGGCCCAACCATTTGCAACCGCACTGTAGGTATCGGAGCCTAACCAAGCCGCCAAACCCAGATAAATCGCGATCGGACCAAACATACCGCCTGCCGTGGCAAACAAAGGTGTGGCTGCTTTCTTTCCCCGTAGTGATCCGTTCTTCAAAATGACGGCTTCCCAAACTTCCTTGGCAGCAATTGCGAAGAAAAACGCCATCAGGATGTCGTTCACCAAATAATGAAATGTCAGGACCTTGGTAACATCACCAACTTCGTATTTCTCGTATCCGTGGCCGTAGACTTTGGTCCAATAACTGTAGTCCAGCCCAATCAGATCGTTAAACCATAGAGGCATCTCAACCATCTGGTGATAACTGTGGGGATCGGTATTGGCCCAGATCAGGGCTATCAGCGCGCCAATGATCAGCAGCAGCGAATAATTGGTGATGAAATTCCAGACCCGATACATTCCCACTCCATCTGCTTTAGGCGTGCAGATGGGGTAATCGAAGCTCGATCACGGAGCAATGACTAAGCGATCACATTCCAAGCAAGGCCAGCAGCAACCGAACCTATGAACGCAAAACCCAGATAGGCGCCGAAGACCCGCGGCTTGACCAAAGCCCAGACCGCAACTGCGGCAGGAATGCAGCTTACGCCACCGGCCAGCATAAACGACATGGCAGCGCCATTGCTCATCCCCTGTGTCAGCATCGCATCCACCAGTGGCACGGCGGCATACCCGTTGAGATAAGCTGGAGCGCCGACCAGAGCTGCCAAAACAATCGGACCGGCGCCGCTACCTCCAAGGAAAGAACTGATCCAGTCCGACGGCACATAAGTCAGCATGAGGCTCTCGAGCAGATAGGCCAACAACAGCCATTTCCCCAAAAACAAGGCATTGCTTAGCGCTGCGTCTTTGAACATCGTCACACGAGCTGGTTCGGTCCAAAAGGCCCAAACGGGCTTACCTCTGAAGGGAGAGCCGCAACCGCAACCTCCCGCAGCACTGTCTTCGCGCAAAGGGTCTGAAAAGAGTGCCGATTTTGCAAATAGCTTGACGCCCAATCCACCCATCAAGCCAAGCGCGACAGCAGCGATTGTCTTCGCTATCGCAAAATCAAAACCTAGCGTTCCTGATGTTATGAAGAACATCGCGGGATCCATCAGCGGCGAGGCCAACCAGAATGCCATGACCGCTGACAAGGGTGCACCAGCCGCAAGCAGTGCCGCGATAAAAGGGATAACTTCGCAGGAACAAAAGGGCGCTATGCCACCCAATGTCGCGGCGAGAAAGATCATCCGGGTCTCACGCCCCTTGAAGGCTTCTGCCAGGACGGATTCCGCACCGGTTGCTTTGAGATACCCAATGGCCAGCACCGCAAAAGTGATGAAGATCGCAGTATGACCGAAAGCCTCTACCGTGAAGCGCAGCGTTGGCAGAACTTGGGCCGGGTCAAATACAGCCAGCGTCAGCGGAATTGCCAAGATGACCAACCAAACCTTGGATAGTTTGGCCCACGGAGCAGGGGTTGGAGCGCTCAGATCAGCCATGATCATGTCCCTCCATATCGGCGCAACACTCGGCCATAAGGAAATCGTTAAGCCGTTTGAAGGTTTCATAATCTGCTGCGGCGCAGATGATACTTCGGCCTTGCTTCTCTTGGCGGATCAATCCTGCTCCAGCAAGAATTTTGAGATGATGGGTAAGGTTCGCGCCCGACAGACCTGTGGCTTGGCCAAGGTCCCCGATTGAAATACCCTCTGAGCCGGAGCGCGTCAGATGACGCAACAACGCCAAACGTTGCTCTGAACCCAGCGCAGCATAAGCGCTGGCGGCTTCGACTAGGGAGAGGTCAGAATCATCAAAAGCTTTCATAATTCTATAAATATAAAAATATAGAATCAAAGCAACCCCCTTGTTGCGCCATCATGCATCTCTAGTTTGAACGGTATGGCAAACCTCAAAACTATTAAGTCAGACCTGAACCGTTGTCAGATTTGCAAGGACCGCTTCGCTGCAACACATACCGCGCACACGCCGCGACCTGTGGTCTGGTTTGACAAGGGCGCGCGCATCATGATTGCTGGACAAGCTCCCGGTATGAAAGTTCATCTGTCTGGGAAACCCTTCACAGATCCTTCGGGGGACCGGTTGCGGGATTGGATGCAAATCGACGGCGAAACATTCTATGACCGAAGTCGTCTCGCTATCATTCCAATGGCATTTTGTTTCCCCGGTTATGATGCAAAAGGGAGTGATCTGCCGCCGCCAAAAATTTGCGCAAATACATGGCGCGCACCAATTGCTGATGCCCTTCACGATGTGAGGCTGACACTTCTGGTTGGTGGTTATGCTCAAAACTGGCATCTCGGCACAAACAACGTCACCGAAACCGTCCGAAGCTGGCGCGAGCATGCACCCCGTGTTTTTCCCTTGCCGCATCCATCATGGCGCAATACGGGATGGCTCAAGAAAAACCCGTGGTTTGAGGCAGAGCTTTTGCCAGACCTCCGCAGCGCTATCAAAGCGGCACTCGCATGACGACAACACCCCTCGACGTGGCTCACAGCCGGATGGAAAGTTCCGGCTCCGATAACGATCGGCTTCATTTCTTTGAACGCCTGTCAACGGCCGAACTTTTTCTCTTGCTCGAGCATGAAGCTGACGGAACGGAAATCACACCCAAGCTCTTTCCTGTTGATGAACACGACTTGGTGCTCGCATTTGACAAAGAAGAACGGTTGACCGAACTCGCCGGGCCTTCACCTTTCGTGGCTATGAGCGGGAGGCAATTGATTAAAATGCTTGCAGGTCAAGGCCCCGGCCTCGGTCTGAATTTGGATGTTGCCCCCTCCTCCTTCCTATTGGATGCGGAGGGTGTGAATTGGCTAGCAGAAACTCTGGAACGTTCGCCCGAAACGGGCGAGGCCCGACCAGACAACCTGCATCCGCCATCCGCGGTTCCAGAGTCTTTGCTACAGGCCTTGGACTCGCGCCTTGCGGCAAGTGCTGGTCTGGCACGGAGCGCCTACTTGTGTGGCGTGACCTATAAACAGGGCGGCACTTGCCATCTGCTGGCCTTCATTGATGCGATACCCGAAGCGCAAGATCAGCTTGCCCGGTCCATGTCAGAAGCCTTGGTATTTTCCGGCATCGAAGCAGGAAGTTTGGATGTGGCCTTCTTCGATGCCTCTGACCCTGTTGCCGCAAAATTGGCGACGGTCGGATTGCGGTTTGATCTACCGCAGCCGACATCGCCGACCGTCCCTTCAACCCCCGGCAGCAACCCTGATAAGCCGCCAATTCTAAAAGGTTAATATCCCGCGCTGCGATCCACGACATGCAATAATGGTTCGCCATTCTCACCACGTCTGATGTTTTCAGCGATGACTTCCGATGCGGTGTCTGGCCGGGTCTCCGCCGCGATGTGAGGGGTCACGGTTACGCGTGGGTTTGCCCAAAAGGGATGCTCCGGCGGCAATGGCTCTGTCCGGAAAACATCTAGTGTTGCTTGGCTCAGGTGCGCGCTATCAAGCGCTGCCAGCAGCGCCTCATCATCGATCAATGAGCCGCGTCCTGCATTTATGATGCTCGCACCCTTTGGAAGCCATGCCAAACGCTCGGCATTCAGGATATCCCGTGTTTGATCGGTCAATGGCAGCAATACCACCAGATGATCAGACCCGGACAAACACGCCCGTAAGCCATCGGATCCAAAGTGGCAGGTCACGTCTGCAATGTGTTTTTCGGTACGGCTCCACCCATGCACATTGAAGTGCAGTGCTCTCAGCGCCCTGGCGCAGGCCTGCCCAAGTGTGCCAAGCCCCAGAATACCGACAGCCTTGTGCCGCGCCAGAGCGGCTGCGCCTGCACGCCATACTCCGTCTTGACCAAGGATATGTCGATCCATTCCTAGATGGTGACGCAGTACATGGCCGGTCACCCACTCGACCATTCCTTCGGACAATCCTGGATCAACCATGCGGCACAAAGGAACTTTGAGTGTCTCATTCCCGATGACATTTTCCACACCGGCCCACAGGTTCATAACCGCTTTCAGCTTTGGAAATACACTGAAGTCCTGCACCTCGCTGTTGGGCGCATAAATGATGTAGTCGACCTCTGAAGCCGGATAATCGGTCGACAAGTTTGCATCAATGCCAGCTGCGGCGAATGCGGAGCGGAGCGGGCGCTCATAGTCCTTCCAGCTCTCGTGAACTGCTGCAAAAAGTATGTTGATCATGGGCTGCTACCGGGGTCGATGGATGTGAGCGCTTTGCACCAATCCAAAGGCAAGAAGCAAGACCAACATGGCCGAGCCCCCATAGCTGACCAAAGGCAGAGGGACACCCACCACAGGGGCCAACCCCATCACCATCGACATATTAACCGCGAAAAACAGGAAAAACGTCAGGGCGATCCCCAAAGTCAGAAGGGAGGCGAACCTGTTTTGATTATTAAGTGCAGAGAAGACGCAAAAGACCAGGACCAACACATACAGCGCCAACAGGGATATCCCACCAACAAAGCCGAACTCCTCGGCCAATGTTGTGAATATGAAATCGGTGTGCTTTTCCGGCAGGAAGTTCAGACGAGATTGCGTGCCTTGCATGAAACCCCGACCAGTCCATCCGCCAGAACCCAGAGCAATCTTGGACTGTGTAATGTGATATCCAGCACCAAGAGGGTCCGAAGCCGGGTCCAGAAAGGTATCGATACGTCGATACTGATAGTCTTTAAGCAATTGCCAGGTTGTCCCGCGGGACTGAAAAACCGTGGCGACAAGCCCGATCGCGCCACCAATAACTCCCGCAAAATATAGCCAACTCACGCCTGCGAGGAACATGACACCAGCACCGCCAAATACGAGCAAAAGGGCCGTGCCCAGATCAGGTTGGCGCAAGATCAGAAACACCGGCAAAGCGATGATCAGCAGTGGAATTATAACCCAAACGGGCCGCGAAGTTTTCTTGATATCCAACCAGTCGTAGTAGGCGGCCAGAAACATGACCAAAGTGATTTTCATGAGCTCTGAGGGCTGCAAGCGCATAAAACCAAGGTCGATCCAGCGTTGGGCCCCCATGCCAATCGAGCCAAACAATTCGACGCCTATCAAAAGGCAAACACTCAACCCGTAGGCGACCCCTGCGATATTCCGAAGAAACCAGATCGGGATAAGCGCGACGCTGAACATCAAAGCCAATCCGAGAACAAATCGCTTCATTTGCGGCTCGGCCCAAGGCAGCATTGACCCGCCTGCAACCGAAAACAGCATCAGAAAACCAACCGAAGCAATGGCCACGAGCAGGATCACCACAGGCCAGTTGAGATACAGGATTTTCGACGGGCCAGCGGGCACTGACTTTTTGTTGTACTCAAGATAGCTCATGCTTGCTCGTCCTCAGGGCGGGGTTCTCCCGGCTCCCAGACCGGAAGTTTGCTGAGGGCTGAGCTGATGCGGCCCCGCTGCGCCTGTGGGTAGTCAGACAAAGGCGGTACACCATCGTTCTGAGCTGCGAGCATAATATCACGTGCAATCGGCGCGGCAGTTTGTGACCCACCCCCACCATGTTCTACCACCACCGATATGGCAAAACGCGGTGCATCATAGGGCGCGAAGCCCACATAGAGCGCGTGGTCACGGCGTTCCCACGGAAGATCTTCGTTGCGAAAAACCCCCGCCCTGCGCTCTGCCGCTGTGATGTTCCTGACCTGACTGGTTCCGGTCTTACCTGCCATGCGCTTTGATTTTTCGGCTATGCGAGTAGAATACGCCGTGCCTTTCTGTTCGTTGGCAACAGCGAACATCCCTTCCTGGATATAGCGAAGGTTGCTTGATGAGACGCCAAGGGGCTCACCCGCGCCACTTGGACGAGCTTCGCCGTCTATCTCGCGCACGAGCCGGGGCGTTACCGTGCGGTTGGTCGCCAGCCGCGCAGTCATCACGGCCAGTTGCAGCGGAGAGGCCAGAACAAACCCCTGTCCAATCGCTGCGTTCAGGCTGTCCCCGATCACCCATTCGGCTTCTCGTGCTTCAAGCTTCCACTGTTTGGTCGGTGTCAGCCCGGCAACCACAGCCGACATTTCCAGATCATGGCGTTGCCCGAGACCGAGCCTGCGCGCCATCTCGGTCATTTTTTCGACGCCGACCTCTTGCGCCAATTCGTAGTAGTAAACGTCGCATGATTGCTTCAGCGAATTCTTTAGATCGACCTTACCGTGACCGCCTCGTTTCCAGCAATGGAACCGCCTGTTGGCCACTTCGAGGAAGCCTCCACAGTAGAACGTATCCTCCGGCGTTATCAGCCCTTCTTCCAAAGCTGCGAGGGCCGTTACCATTTTGTAGGTCGAGCCCGGTGGATAGGCACCTTGAACGGCCTTGTTCGCCAACGGCCGGTACTTGTTGTCCAGCAGATCCCGATAGTCCGGGACAGAGATACCCCGGACAAATTTGTTTGGATCAAAGGACGGGGAGGAACCGACGGCCAACAAGTCCCCGTTGTTGACGTCAATCACCACAGCGGCGGCGCTTTCTTCACCCAAACGGGCCTGGGTAAAGTTCTGTAGCCGTGTGTCGATCGTCAGTCGAACATTTCTTCCTTTCTCGCTTTCATCCCGACCCAGCTCTCGCATCACTCGGCCGACGGCGTTGACTTCAACCCTTTTCGTGCCTGCGCGACCGCGCAACTGGTCTTCGAGCTTGTTCTCTACACCTGATTTGCCAAGTTGGAACTTCGGGATTTGAAGCACAGGATCGGGGTTCTCGATACGGTCGAGGTCGTAATCGCTTACCGGGCCTACATACCCAATGATATGTGCGTAATCCTCTTGGCGCGGATAGATGCGACTTAGACCCACCTCGGGCGTGATACCCGGCAGCGCTGGAGCATTGACCGCCACCTGAGACAAATCTTCCCAGCTTAGGCGGTCGGCAATCGTCACAGGCACAAGGCGCGACCGTTTTTTCAGCTCTTCCTTGGCCCGAGCCATCTCGTCAGCCGTCATATTGATCAGCTTGCTCAACTCGTACAGCGCCTGGTCGGTGTCCTCGATTTCATCGCGGACCATAACAACGCGATAATTTTGCTCATTCCCCGCAATCAGAAAGCCGTTGCGGTCAGTGATAAGTCCGCGTGCCGGTGGCAACAGGCGGATGTTGATACGGTTCTCTTCCGCCAAAAGCCTAAACTGATCAGCCTGATCCACCTGCAGATGCCGCATGCGGCCACCCAGAACCACGGCAAACCCACCCATCAAGCCGCCCAACACCAAGCCCCGTCGTGTTACGAGACGCGCGCTTTCTTCGGTATCTTTAGGAGATCGTCTCACAAAGTACCTCCAACTGCGTCAACATCTGTAGGCCGGGCTCTGCGTACACGCAGCCCAAAGTGAGTAATCAGCAGAACCAAGGGGTAGGAGATCAGCGTTACCAATACATGCAAGACCAGTGACTGGAACGAGATCAATGGCAATCCAAAGGCAAGCAGGATCAAAGCATTTATCAAGACACATCCAGTAAACACCGCCGAGAACAGAAAAATCTCGACGGGCAAAGGTGTCTCTGTCGATCCCGTCGAACGATTTCGCATGATCTCAAAGCCAACCAGAGCAATCGCGGGCCATAGACCAATTGGCCGCAAAAACAGGATATCAGTCAACAGCAGGATTACCACGATGAGCCCAACCGGCGCATAGCGAGGCCTGCGCATAATGAACGCTGCAGTAAACGCGAAGATCAAATCCGGACCCGGTACAACACGGGGTATGGCGCTCAGTGGTAACATCTTCCCAAATATCACGACGGCGCAGAGCGCCACAAAGACCGCCCGGAAGAGCCATCTACGGAACGTGGCTGGATCAACCATCCCCGGCCTCCAAGCTGTCTGGATCAATCGGTGTTTCATCGACCGAAATGAGCGCACCAGTCGAAGCTATTGTGGGGGTCTGCGGCGTGCGTAGCACTCGGAGGAATTCCAGTCGCCCGTAATCAGCAGAGAGCTTTACACGCAAACGGCCATCCCGACCCTGCACGATCTGACCCACCAAAATGTCTGCCGGAAAGAGTTTCCCATCACCCGACGTCACTACGCGGTCGCCGGGGCGCACATCCTCGATGTTTTCCACGATCTCAACCGGAGGCGCCAAAGTGTTGTCGCCAACCAAAAGCGCCTTTTGTCCAGACGGTTGGATGGTAACAGGCACGCGGCTGTTGGTATCGGTTAAGAGGATCACGCGGCTGGTTTGCTTCCCCAGGCCGGCGATACGTCCCACTAAGCCGAGACCATCCATCGTGGCCCACCCATCGCGAATACCATCTCTGGCGCCAACATTAAGCAGGACCGAACGTCGAAAAGGCGAACCGTTATCTGTCAGAACAACGCCAGTAACATAGGTTAGCTGCGCGTTGAGACGTACCTTGTTGAGATCAAGCAGACGCGCATTTTCCTGTTCGAGTTGCAGCGCAGCTTCTCGCCAACTTTTCAGCTGCTGCAGTTCTCGTCTAAGTTCCTGATTTTGCTCATATATCCTAGCGTATGACTGAAAGTCTCCAAGCATCCGCGACAGCTTGGTCACTGGAACGAAAGCCCAATCGAAGCTTGGGACGACCGTGTCGATTACCGCCCCTCTGAAACGCTCGACCCGTGGATTGTCGATCCGCCACAGCGCAAAAACAGCAAGCAGCACAATAACAAGCAGTCCGATCAGGATACGCCTGATCGGGCGGCCATACTCATCTTGTGCATACCGATCTCGTGCCATTGGGCCTCACCGACGGGCTACCCTTAACTATCGTAATCTATCACATGGCGCAGTTGTTTTTCGTATTCCAGCGCCTTGCCAGTTCCCAGCGCCACGCAGTTCAGGCTCTCGTCGGCAACCGAAATCGCCAACCCGGTCTGCTCGCGCAGTGCCAAATCAAGCTCGCCCAACAACGCACCACCGCCGGTCAGCATCACACCACGATCCACGATATCAGCAGCCAAATCAGGCGGCGTGGCCTCGAGTGCAGTCATGACTGCCTCGCAGATCGCTTGTACTGGTTCGGCCAAAGCTTCTGCCACTTGCGCTTGATTTATTTCCGTTTCCTTGGGAACGCCATTCAACAGATCGCGCCCGCGAATCTGCATGGACGACCCGCGCCCATCGTCGGGCATTCTCGCCGTCCCGATTGAGGTCTTGATCCGCTCAGCGGTGGACTCACCCACCAGAATATTCTGGTGACGCCGCAAATAAGAGATCAGCGCCTCATCCATCCGATCACCACCGACACGCACCGACCGCGCGTACACGATGTCCCCCAAGGACAGAACGGCGACTTCTGTGGTTCCGCCACCAATATCTACAACCATCGACCCGGTTGGGTCGGTGATCGGCATTCCCGCGCCAATCGCCGCCGCAATCGGCTCTGCAATCAGGCCCGCCTTTCGCGCGCCCGCACCGAGCACCGATTGACGAATGGCCCGTTTCTCAACCGGGGTCGCGCCATGCGGCACACAAACGATTATCTTTGGCTTGGTGAAGGTGGAGCGCTTGTGAACTTTGCGGATGAAGTGCTTGATCATCTCTTCCGCGGTGTCGAAATCAGCAATCACGCCCTCGCGCATCGGCCGAATGGCCTCAATTGATCCAGGCGTCCGACCAAGCATCAGCTTCGCGTCCTCGCCCACGGCCAGAACTTCTTTTCGACCCGCTTTGGAATGATAAGCCACGACTGAAGGTTCATTCAGAATGACCCCTTTGCCTTTCACATAAACCAGCGTGTTCGCCGTCCCCAGGTCAATCGCCATATCTGACGAAAACAGCCCACCAAAAAGTCCTGCCATGGATCGTTTGTCTTTCCGCTCAAAATTTGTCCCGCCGACTCACATCAAGTCGCAGGCATAGCGAGTCTTATAGCTAGGCACTCCAAGAGGATAAAGGGAGTGCTAGGGGCAAATCAGCACAGATTCGCTTGCTCTTGAGCCGTGTTGACGCAACGATCTCACCTCGAAAAACGTCGATGGCGCTGTTTGTAGTTCCCTGATACCCATGCAACCAGCGATCCTTGCCGAGTTCGTCTAGATCGCTTTGCTATGAAACGGTCCCAAATGCCTGCCCGACATGTGAATTCATTGAAAGATCGAGGCCTGACGCTTCTGATTTCCGCTGCTGGTACCGCTTTTTTCTACGCCTTGTCGCTTCCACTTCCATTTCTGTTCGGACCTTTGGCGGCCTGCCTTCTGGCAGCGCTCGCCGGACTTCCTCTGAAGGGTCTCGGTTCCCTTTCGGTTGCTGCCAGAACGATCATCGGGGTCGCTGTTGGGGCTTCGATCACCCCGGAGGTCGTAGAACGCCTTCCTGACATGGTGGCGTCCGTTTCTCTCATTCCGATCTACATCGCGCTCATTGCGGCGGTCGGAGTCCCGTTCTTCCACAAGGTATACGGCTTCAATCTGGCGACATCTTGGTACGCCGCCATGCCCGGTGGTTTACAAGACATGGTGATTTTTGGCCAAGAGGCCGGCGGCGATCCGCGGGCCTTGTCTTTGATACACGCAACGCGCGTGTTGATTATTATCACCATCGTCCCTTTGATTCTGACAAAAGGCTTTGACATCAGTCTGAACAACCCGATCGGGGACCCGGTGGTCGGTATGCCTTGGCACGAGCTTCTGTTAATGGTTGCCGCTGCTTTGATCGGCTGGAAAGCCGGAGAACGGATTGGACTTTTTGGTGCGTCGATTCTCGGGCCCATGATCTTGGCAGCAATCTTATCCCTAACCGATCTGATCCATTTTCGGCCACCCTCAGAAGCGATTTTAGGCGCTCAGTTCATGATCGGCCTTGCGATCGGTGTGGGTTATGTTGGTGTCACCCTCGCGGAAATCAAACGTGATGTCGCGGCTGGGGTCTTGTTTGTGGCCCTGCTCGCAATTCTGGCCGCCATTTTTACCGAAATCGTCGTGGCCCTTGGTTTTGCCAAACCTTTGGAGGGATTTCTGGCCTTTGCCCCCGGCGGCCAAGCCGAGATGACCATCCTTGCAATTGTTGTAGGGGCTGATCTGGGTTTCGTAATCGTGCACCATCTGGTGCGCGTGATTTTCGTAATCACCTGTGCCCCACTTGCTGCCAGATTTCTGCGAATTCGACCCGATGACAAATGAGCAGCACTTGCTATTCGTACAGCTCATTCATCACCGGACTTCTTATCAGCCCGCGTCCTTGTAGCTGACCGACTTCTCATCATAGCCGACCGATCCCATTTTGCGCCGTTCGATCAGGCGGTTGAGCGCATTGACATAGGCCTTGACTGACGCCACCACCGTATCGGTATCGGCAGATTGACCGGTCGCGATCCTGCCATCCTCTTCCATTCGAACCGACACGGTAGCCTGCGCATCTGTGCCTTCAGTCACAGCATGAACCTGATAAAGCTGCAGCCGCGCCGTATGTTCAAACAGTGCTTTTACTGCATTGAAGGCTGAATCAACCGGACCATCGCCCTGTGCCGAAGTCGATTTTTCTGCACCATCGATCTCAAGGGTTAGATCGGCCTGGGCCGGACCCTCTGTACCACAAACCACACGCAGAGACTTCACCTTGATATGCTCTCCCTGCTCGTCTGCTGCACTATCGCGCATCAAGGCAATCAGATCATCGTCATAGATTTCCTTCTTGCGATCGGCCAAGGCTTTGAAACGTACGAAAACGTCTTTCAATTGATTGTCGCCCAATTCGAAACCCAGATCATTCAGCTTCGAGCGAAGAGCCGCGCGGCCCGAATGCTTGCCCATAACCAGATTGGTCTCGGTCAGTCCAACGTCCTCGGGGCGCATGATTTCGAACGTTTCGGCATTTTTTAGCATGCCATCCTGATGAATACCGCTTTCGTGGGCAAAGGCGTTTTTGCCCACAATGGCTTTGTTAAATTGCACTGGAAAGCCCGAGACAGTCGAGACACGGCGCGAAATATGCATGAGTTTCGTGGTGTCGATACCGGTTTTGAAGGGCATGATGTCCCCCCGAACCTTCAAGGCCATCACGACCTCTTCCAATGCTGTGTTACCAGCGCGCTCACCCAGACCGTTGATCGTGCATTCGATCTGACGGGCGCCGCCTTCGACAGCGGCCAGCGCGTTCGCCGTCGCCATCCCCAGATCATTGTGGCAATGAGTGGCAAAGACCACATCATCGGCGCCTGGAACCTTCTCTATCAGCATCCTGATCAAATCGGCACTTTCTACAGGCGCAGTGTAGCCCACCGTATCGGGAATATTGATGGTCGTTGCACCAGCCTTAATCGCGATTTCCACGACACGGCACAGATAGTCCTCCTCGGTACGCGTCGCATCCATCGGTGACCACTGCACATTGTCACACAAGTTTCGCGCATGACTGACAGTTTCATGAATGCGTTCCGCCATCTCGTCTTTGTTGAGATTGGGGATTGCGCGATGCAGAGGTGAAGTGCCAATAAACGTATGTATTCTAGGTGCTTTTGCGTGCTTTACAGCCTCCCAACAGCGGTCAATATCCTTAAAGTTCGCCCGCGCAAGCCCGCAAATGACCGAGCTTTTTGCCTGTTTCGCGATTTCACTGACCGCCGCAAAATCGCCGTCTGAGGCGATGGGAAAACCAGCTTCGATGATATCAACCCCCATGTCGTCAAGCAGCCCGGCAATCTCCAGCTTCTCGGCATGGCTCATGGTTGCGCCCGGGGATTGCTCGCCATCGCGCAGGGTGGTGTCAAAAATCACCACTTGGTCTTTTGTACTCATAGTCTTGATCCTGATTGTCTTTGCGTTTCTCTGCTTGCCGGCGCTGCCTACCCCTGAGCGGTCGCGCTGAAAGGCACGCTCAGAGGCGACTAAGGAGAAGGATTAGGGCGAGGCCCAATTTCTGCATAGCAAAGATCATGGCGCAAACTATACAAAAGACCTCTCAAAAGAAAACCCCTCTCCATCATTGTTCCACAAAATACCCCGATGCGGGCCTGCACTGATCCGTCCGATCTCTGCCAACCTCCAACGTGCCGAGATTGTCCTTGCCAAATCTCACAATCTGACTAGCTCGCAGAAGATGACTCGTAGCTTGATCATTGGCGCCTCCGGTGGCATCGGCGCAGCGTTGACCGCGCGGCTCTCTAAGACTGGCGATGTGACAACTCTGTCGCGTTCACGCGACGGGTTTGATCTGCGCGATGAGGCTTCGATCAAGTTGGCTCTGTCCGCCATCAGCACCCAATTCGACCTCATCTTCGTGGCAACAGGTGCGCTTGTTATAGACGGACAAGAGCCTGAAAAGTCGATAAAATCGCTCTCACCGACGGCAATGTCGGATCAGTTTGCGGTTAACGCAATTGGCCCGTTGATGTGCCTGAAACATAGTTTGCATCTTTTGCACAAAGACCGCCGATCCGTTTTCGCTGCTTTATCAGCTCGCGTGGGGTCAATCGGTGATAACCATATCGGTGGATGGACCTCGTATCGCACCGCCAAGGCAGCCTTGAACCAAGCGCTGCACACCGCTGCAATCGAGCTCAAGCGCACCCACAAGCAGGCCATCGTAGCGACCCTCCATCCCGGCACGGTCGCCACGGACTTAACCACTAAGTATACCAGTCGTCATAAAACCGTGACGCCTGACCAAGCCGCACAAAACCTTCTAGCTGTGATCGACAGCTTGAGGCCTGAGGACACCGGACAATTCTTCGACTACGCAGGTCAGGAGATCGTTTGGTGAGCCGTCTTATCCTGATCCTTGGAGACCAACTTACCGAGCAAATCGCTGCCTTGCGCTCAGCTGATAAGTCACACGACGTCGTTGTCATGTCAGAAGTGGCGGACGAAGCGAGTTATGTGGCGCATCACCCCAAGAAAATCGCTTTTCTTTTTGCCGCCATGCGAAAATTTGCACTGCGGCTGGAAACTGACGGCTGGAACATCTCGTACACGAAGCTCGATGACCCGCAAAATTCGGGCTCCATCGTCGGGGAGCTGTTGCGTTACGCAGAGGAACACAACGCCGATACAGTTGTTGCAACCGAGCCCGGCGAATGGCGGCTGATCCACGCGCTGAACGAATGCCCGCTGAAAGTCACGCAACTCGACGACGAGCGTTTCATCGCCTCACACGAGGAATTTGAGAGCTGGGCAGACGGGCGCAAAGAGTTGCGAATGGAATGGTTCTACCGGGATATGCGGCGCAAAACCGGTCTGCTGATGGACGGAGACAAACCGGCTGGCGACAAGTGGAATTACGATCACGAAAATCGCAAACCTGCACCGGGAGACATCAAATACTCAGGTCCGATGCAATTCACTCCGGACGAAACGGTCTCAGAGGTGTTGGAGCTGGTCAAAGAGCGGTTTGGCCAAAACTTTGGCGACCTTCATCCCTTTTGGTTCGCCACTGACCCAGGGCAGGCAAAGCGACATCTAACTCACTGGATCAAGAACGGACTGGCCAAATTTGGCGATTATCAGGACGCGATGCTGAACGACGAGAAATTTCTCTATCACTCGATCACATCGCAATATATCAGCGCGGGTCTTCTTGACCCATTGGAAGTTTGCCAAGAGGTGGAACAGGCTTGGGAGGATGGTATAGCCCCCCTAAATGCTGTTGAGGGTTTTATTCGTCAGATCATCGGGTGGCGCGAGTATATCCGCGGGATCTATTTCCTGGCAGGGCCGGACTACACCTCTCGCAACGCGCTTGGTCATAAACGGGTGTTGCCGCACTTTTATTGGGGCGCCGAGACCAAGATGCGCTGCGTCTCTCAGGCTGTGGCCCAGACCCGCGAAGAGGCCTACGCGCACCACATTCAACGCCTTATGGTCACGGGCAATTTCGCTCTGCTTGCCGGGATCGATCCGGGCCACGTGCATGAATGGTACCTTGCGGTTTACGCCGACGCCTATGAATGGGTCGAGGCCCCAAACACAATCGGCATGAGCCAATTCGCCGATGGCGGATTGGTTGGGTCCAAGCCCTATGTCTCATCCGGCAACTACATCGACCGCATGTCGGACTACTGCAAAAGCTGTGCCTATAAGGTGAAAGAAAAAACGGGCAAGGATGCCTGCCCGTTTAATCTGCTGTATTGGCACTTTCTTGATCGCCACCGCGACCGGTTCGAAAGCAACCAACGAATGCGCAACATGTATCGCACATGGGATCGGATGGATGAGGAGAGGCGAGAAACAGTTTTGAGTGACGCAGAGACTTGGTTGAAGAAACTGGATGCTGGCGAAACTGTTTAACGCCAGATACGCTGCGACAGCCAAATGCAGTCAGGTTTGGCGCATCTTTCACTTAGTTTGAGTCAGCGCCTTCACTTTCCGCCGCATCCTCAGTCAACAGGCCCTCTTTCCAGTTGCCGGTCGCCACTTCACCAGTGGCATAGCGCATCGTCCCTGTCCCGGATCTTTTTCCGTCGCGGAAAGTCCCCTCATAGACGTCACCAGACACGTAAGTTGCCGTACCCTGCCCTTCGATCTCGCCTGCTTGCCATTCACCAGTATAGGTGAAGCCGTCTGACATTCGGATGGTCCCCTGACCTTCGCGTTCGCCAGCCTTGAACTCACCTTCATAAACCGTGCCATCTGCGTAGGTGGCAACGCCCTGACCCTCACGCGTGCCCGCTACCCACCCCCCTTCATAGGTGTATCCGTCCGGATAGGTCATCTTTCCCTGTCCGTCATTGAGCGCGTTCTTGAAGCCGCCTTCGTAGATCAGTCCGTTGGCATATCGAGCAACACCTGTGCCTTCGATAACACCTGCAAGCCATTCTCCTTCATAGGTTGAGCCGTCAGCGTAAGTGATACGGCCCGTCCCATCCGCAAGTTCATTACGAAGTTGGCCAACATAGACTGAGCCATCGGGATAGGTGACTGTGCCTTCCCCTTCGATCCGTCCATCTACCCATGATCCTGAATAAACAAACCCATCTACGCCGGTGAATGTGCCAGAGCCGTTCCGTTTATCGTTCAGAAAGTTGCCTTCATAGACATCACCATTGGCATAAACAATCTTGCCCTGACCCTGACGTGCGCCCTCAACAAGTGTGCCCTCGTAGATATCGCCGTTCGATTGCGTAAGCTTTCCTTGGCCCTCGATCTGCCCTGCTTTCCACTGACCAATGTAGGTCAGCCCGTCCGGCATGATCAGCGTTCCATCGCCCTCACGGGAACCATTGACCATACCGCCCTCATAGGCGGCTCCGTCAGGATAAGTGATCTTGCCACGCCCATCCTTTACGCCGTTGACCCATTGCCCCTCATAGCGATAGCCATTCGGGCTGACCATTAGCCCGGTGCCATGGTGCAGCGCATTGCGAAATTCACCTTCGTAGCGCACTCCATTGGCGTAGGTCGCGATCCCTCGGCCGACGATTTTGCCGTCAACCCAATCGCCTTCATACGTGCCACCGTCCGCGGATATGATCTTGCCAAAACCATCAGGTTTTCCCTGTTCGAACTGACCTTCATAAAATGAGCCGTCAGGAAAGCGCGCAGTGCCCTGCCCGCTGATCTCTCCTTCTATCCAGGAGCCCGAATATTCATACCCGTTGGGAAGCGTGAAAGTACCTTGGCCATGACGGCGACCCTCTCGGAATTCGCCTGTATAAACGCCACCATCATCATATTGCTTGGTTCCGGTGTCCTGCGACACTGCAGGCCCCGACATCAAGGCGATGCAGCAGGTTGTCATAGCCAGAATTGAACGCACGATAGTCTCCCCGGCCGTTTGCCCCTCATCCAGCAAGCCTAGGTCAAGCCTAGAGGCCTTTCAAGACGCCCTTTCCCTCCGGCAAGTGTCTGCTAGAACAACATTGGTAAGCTGACGGAAAGATGCCCATGTCCACGACCTTTCGCCTGACCCTAGCCCAACTCAACCCAACTGTGGGCGACCTCGAAGGCAATGCAGCCAAAGCCTTAGCCGCCTGGAAGGAGGGGAAAGAAGCCGGCACCGATATGGTGGCCCTGCCGGAACTTTTCGTGACAGGCTATCAAATGCAGGATCTGGTGCTGAAACCGATCTTCACACAGACCGCCATGGCAATTGTCGAGCAGTTGGCCAAGGACAGTTCGGACGGCCCCGTGATGGGCATCGGCCACCCGCTGGATGTGGATGGCACATTATACAACGCTTACTCCATCTTGGATGGGGGTAAAGTCAAAGCCCGCATTCTGAAACACGAGCTGCCCAATGACGGCGTCTTTGACGAAAAGCGTCTGTTCACGCCCGGCCCGATTCAAGGGCCCTATTCTATCGATCCACTGCGTATCGGCACACCGATTTGCGAGGACGCATGGCACGAAGATGTCTCTGAAACACTCGCTGAAACCGGTGCAGAACTTTTGCTGGTGCCCAATGGCTCTCCCTACTACCGCGGCAAGCACGATGAGCGCATGGCCCATATGGTCGCCCGAACGGTCGAGACAGGCCTGCCTCTGGTCTACCTCAACATGGTCGGCGGTCAGGATGATCAGGTATTCGACGGAGGGTCTTTCGTGTTGAACCCCGGCGGTGAACTCGCCCTGCAAATGCCCGCCTTCGATGAAACAATTACCCATGTGACGTTTAATAAAACGGAGCAAGGCTGGCGGGCAGAACAAGGGGACCGGATCACCTACCCCTCGGATTGGGAGCAAGACTATCGCGTGATGGTCAAATCCCTGCGCGACTACATGGCAAAGACCGGGTTTAAAAAGGTTCTTTTGGGTCTCTCGGGTGGTATCGATTCCGCGTTGGTCGCGACCATTGCTGTTGATGCACTTGGGGCTGACAATGTGCGCTGTGTGATGCTGCCGTCGGAATACACTTCAGATCACTCGCTGGAGGATGCAGCCGCCTGTGCCGCAGCTTTGGGAACGGGCTACGACACCATACCGATTTCCGGAGCACGCGCCGCTGTGACCGAGGCTTTGACACCACTCTTTGAAGGCACGAAACCCGATCTGACCGAAGAAAATATACAAAGCCGCCTGCGAGGTTTGCTGCTCATGGCATTGTCCAACAAATTCGGGGAAATGCTGCTGACCACCGGTAACAAATCCGAAGTGGCTGTCGGCTACGCGACGATCTACGGCGATATGGCCGGTGGGTATAACCCGATCAAAGACCTCTACAAAATGCGCGTGTTCGAAACCTGTAGATGGCGAAATGCCAATCACCGGTCATGGATGATGGGACCAGAGGGAGAGGTCATTCCGCAGCGCATCATTGATAAGCCCCCATCGGCGGAGCTGCGGGAAGACCAAAAGGACGAGGATTCACTGCCGCCCTATGAAGTGCTAGACGATATTCTTGAACGGCTGGTCGATCGCGATCAATCAGTCGCAGAAGTTGTTGCTGCGGGCCATGATCGGGAAATTGTCAAAAAGATCGAACACCTGATCTACATCAGCGAACACAAGCGGTTTCAGTCCGCACCCGGCGCGCGACTGACCAATCGCGCCTTCTGGCTTGATCGCCGCTATCCTATCGTGAACCGCTGGCGTGATCCGACCTGATTGGCGATCTACTTCCAGTAAGGGGCACGCCACCCGGCTTCTAGCGCCTCGCCTTCATCGCAGAACCAGCGCTCGCCCTTGGATTCGTTGATCCTCGTCCGGCTGTACCAAGGCGACCAGGGCGGATGATAGATCTTTCCATTGGCCGAGATGTTGCCCTTGATCGGGCACCCTTCCGGTGCGGCCTGCTCAGCTTTGGCCCAGCGGGCTGCACGAAATTCCCACGGTGGTTGGGCAGATCCGCGCCAAACGCCTAGCTTCTGAGCCTTTGCTGCAGCCATCTGCGGGGCGTATTCGTCAGAAAACTTCAGAAAGGCCCATGCCATTCCCAGCGAGACCATCTCTCGTGCAAGATCACGACCGCTAGCGGTGCAGCGCGCAATCGTTCGGCCATACCCGTCGGGCGCAAGTGCCTCGCAGGTCACGCGCCCGCGCCGGGTCAATTGGTACAGAGCTTCGGTCGCCACATCACCGCAAGCCCAAGCGCGCCCAGAGCCATCTCTGCATGTTTGACCGGCCTCAGGCGCGTCAATTCCATTGATGCGATACCGTTCGCCGTTCAGATCGAGTGTATCGCCGTCGACAATTCTCACATCCGCCTGCACCGCGCCACCTAAGGCTGCGGCGAATGCAATTCCCGCCAATATCGCTGATCTCATGCCCGGCTCTCCCTCGCGAGTGCCATGCTAACGCACCCCATCTCGGGTTTTAAGACTTGATTAAGAAATCGGGGAAACTGACGGGCATGTGATTTGCTCAAAGCCTTCTAAACGGATCAATCTCCGAACAACAAGAAACCTGCAGGAGTTACCATGCGCGCATCCATCGTTGGACTTATAGCCACCGTCAGCGCCGGGCCAGCGCTGGCTTGCGGCCCGGATACGGATTGTGTGTTGGGTGACCGCACTTACAGGATTGCGATGCCGGACGGGCATGACGGCGCTGAACCTGTTGGGGCCATCGTCTTTTCGCACGGCTATCGAGGCACAGCCCGCGGCCTAATGCGCAACGGCAATTTGCGCCGCATGATTTCCGACATGAACCTGGCGCTGATTGCCCTGAAGTCCAAAGAGGATGATTGGGTGCTGCCCAACTCACCACGTCACATGGACAGTGACGGATCAGAGGAATTCTCTTACGTGGACGCGGTGCTGAATCACGCATCTGATAATTTCGCCATTGATACCGATCGCCTGATGGCGACAGGTTTTTCGGCTGGCGGCATGATGACTTGGAATCTTGCTTGCGCGCGGCCAGACAGTTTCGCTGGCTTCGCTCCTATTTCAGGAACATTCTGGCTAAAGCCACCTCAAAGCTGTGCCGGGCCAGTGGCCAACGTCATTCATATTCATGGAGACGCGGATCGCACCGTTCCCCTCTCAGGCAGACCCATTTTGGAAACACATCAGGGCGACGTCTTTGAGGCTCTGGAAATGTACGCAGATTATGGGAAATTCGCCCCGGCTAAAGAGCGCAGGATGGGCGGGCTTGATTGCAAGGAGCGGTCCAACCCAAACGGCGATATCTTGAATTTCTGCATGTTCAAGGGCGGGCACTCATTCAGATCTGAATTCCTGAAGCTCGCTTGGGAGACGTTTGAGACCGCCGGCAAGCTCTGAAGCTGATCGGCCGATGACCCTATTCTTGATCAGAAAGCACGTAGTTCGTTTGTCGTCGCTATTGAACCAGTTCCCCCGGTAATGAAAAGCGCAGCTTAGCCCCTCTGGCATCGCGTTTCAAACCTTCGACAAATCCATCTCGGGACGAGACCAGCCCGGCAGCCAATGAAACCTCGCTCAGGAAGTTGCTGTTGTTCTCCCGTGCCAGGATCGGCTCCCCATCTGAGCGCTGGCCGGAGGCGGATACAAACCCATCGTCGCAGACTTCAAACTGCAGAAAACCGTCAGCCCCCTGATCAACCGAGATCGAAATTTCATTCTCCGCATAGCGTGCAGAGGTTTGAATAAAGCATCGCAGGATCATCTGGGTCGCCGCCCAATCTGCCTTGATTTGGCGCCGTGGCAGCATGGTTTGAAAGCGTTGCTCCGGATCGACCAAAGCCAGTATGTCGCGACATACATGACCCAGATCAAACGGCACAGGTTCTATCCGGGCCGTCTTCAATGCATTGGCCTGCGAAACGATATCCATGGATCGCTCCATCGCTTCCATCGCGGTCTGTTCGCAAAGACGAATTTGGTCCAGTTTCTCGTCGCCGAGATCAAGGAACCCATCTTTTACAAGCTCCAGCAACCCAAGAATGGTTTTGAACGGCCCCCTCACATCATATGCCGCCGACGCCGCGAATTGCCTGATTTCGTCGTTGAGTTTTTGCGCTTCGCTCAACCGGGAGGTCAAATCAAACTCCCGGGCTTTTGACTCTGTGATATCCACCGCCACGCCAAGTATCTGCGTCATCTCGCCCGTTTCATCAAATAAGGGAGACAGGGTCGTACGCCACCACCGCGCGCCCGTTTCAAGCTGCAGATTTTCGACATACGAAAACGGCTTCCCGCTTACGCGGCACTGCTCGTAGTTTGCAATAACGGTGTCTGCCACGGCAGGTGGCAGCACATCATGCGGCAGCCTGCCCGCGAATGCTGATGGGTCGAGACCTGTTTCGATGGCGTGGCAGGCATTCAGATGCACGAAACGGAATTGATTTTCCCCTAAAACGTCCAACAGAAAGGTCGGTTGGCCGATGCTTTCGCATACACTGACAACTGGCGAGAAGTTTGCTCTTGGGGAAGGCACGTTCATGGACGATCTCTCTTGCAACAATGCGCAGAGTAAGATCATCCATGTTTTAACATGAGGTTTAACGCCGGGCCGAATTTCGACCCAGCAGTGCTAAGTTGTCGAAACTTTTCCTAAATTACAGCATCATCTGGTAGCTCATGGGGACATACTCGAAGCCATCCCCGCGCGCCGCGACATAACCAATCCCGGGAAATGGCATATGGTAGCCAATAGTTGGCACCTTATCAGCGGCCAACATCCCCAGAACCTTCCGACGTGAGGCGGCCGCCGCAGCTTTATCCATATCGAAACGAACTTCCCAGTCTGGGTGGGCCAGCGACCAGATATAATGGTTGGCCAGATCAGCCATCAGCAGCATCTGCTCTCCACCCGACTCGAGCATATAGGTCATATGGCCCGGCGTATGGCCAAAGGCCGCAACCGCCGTGATACCAGAGGCAACAGAAGCGCCATCATCAATGAAGCTGAATTTCTCAAGCAGTGGCCGAACTTTGTTTGAATAAGCTTCACCACCGGCAGAACCCCAGTGATTGTTCTCCGCCGAGCCGGTCAGGTAACTGGCACCAGAGAAGGTTTCGTTGCCTTCGCCGATCAGGCCCCCGACATGATCGCCGTGCATATGGGTGATCACGACCTTGTCGATCTGGTCGGGTGAATAGCCCGCTGCATCCAGCGCGCTCGTGATACCCTTGGGGTTCAGGCCAGTGTCGAACAAAATCAATTCTGATCCAGTGTTGACGACCGTAGGCGTGAAGAAAAACTGCACCTTATCCGCGGGAATAAACGCCTCTTCCGACGCTTTGGCAAACTCTTCAGGGCTGACATTCATACCAAAGATCGTTTGCGGTTCATCGCGCGATGCTGACCCGACAAGCAAGGTCGTCACCTCAAAATCGCCCAGCATAAAACGATGATGCTTCGCGGTATCAGGGCCTTTCATTTCGGCACCCGCCAATACCGGCCGGGTCGCGGCTGCGAGAGGGGCGGCAGCACCCATTGCGAGAGCCGCGCGACGAGACAGGGAAACAGACATGATGGGATCCTCCTTTTATGGTTCACAGATAACATAGCACGACATGCTGCCGTGCACTTCACTGTGTCGTGAACACAGTCCCGATATGGACAAATGCGTCGGTCTGTGATTTTCCCGGCGCATTCTAAAGGACACCCGCCATGACCGTCACCCGCTTCGCCCCTTCGCCTACCGGATACCTCCACGTCGGCAACCTGCGCACAGCGCTGTTCAATTTCTTGATCGCGCGCAAGCAGGGCGGGGAGTTCATCCTGCGCCTCGATGATACCGATCCTGAGCGTTCTACAACCGAATACGCTGATGCGATCAAAGTCGATCTGGAATGGCTTGGCCTGACGTGGGACCGGGTTGAAACACAGTCTTCCCGTCTCGACCGTTACGCGGCAGCAGCGGATGAGCTGCGAGCGAAAGGCCGCTTCTACGAGGCGTTTGAAACCCCGACAGAATTGGACCTGAAACGGAAGAAACAGCTCAATATGGGCAATCCGCCGGTCTATGACCGTGCCGCGCTGGCTCTGAGTGACGCCGAAAAAGACGCATTGCGTGCAGAACGCGGAAGCGGTGTCTGGCGTTTCAAGCTTGATCATGAGCGCATCGTATGGACAGACGGCATTCTGGGCGACATCTCCATTGATGCGGCATCGGTGTCCGATCCGGTTCTGATCCGGGCCGATGGGCAAGTGCTCTATACGATCGCGTCGGTTGTCGACGATACTGAAATGGGGGTGACACATGTCGTTCGTGGCTCTGACCACGTAACGAACACGGCTACCCAAATCCAAATCATCGAGGCGTTAGGTGGTGCAGTTCCGAATTTCGCGCATCATTCTCTTTTGACTGGCCCGCAAGGCGAGGCCTTATCAAAACGTCTTGGCACATTGGCGTTGCGCGATCTGCGCGAGCGCGGCGTCGAGCCCATGGCACTTCTCAGCCACATGGCACGGCTTGGCTCATCCGATCCGGTCGAACTTCGCGGGTCGGTGGATGAATTGATCGAAGGCTTTGATCTGTCGAAATTTGGAGCAGCACCAACAAAGTTTGATGAACAGGATCTTTTCCCACTCACGGCACATCATTTGCAGCAGCAGCCAGTCTCAGCCATGGCCGCGGACCTCGACGCTCTAGGCGTGCCGTCCGACCTGCAAGACAGCTTCTGGACCGTTGCCAAGGACAACATCACCACCCGGGCCGGGCTTGAGCAGTGGTGGGCGCTGTGTCGTGACGGAGCCGAACCAGAGATAGATGCAGAGGATGCAGACTTCGTGGCAGAGGCCATGGCGCTGCTACCAGACATGCCTTTTGACGCAGACAGTTGGTCGTCATGGACCTCCGCAGTGAAAGAACAGACCGGCCGCAAAGGACGGGGCTTGTTCATGCCGCTTCGCAAGGCTCTGACGGGCATGTCCCACGGGCCCGACATGAGCCAGCTTATGCCGTTGCTGCAAAAGGTACGTGCAAAAGCATAAGGCTGCGTTGCGTCAGACGGGCTAATGGTCAGCCGACGCCGCACGCTGACGATAGGCATACCAGGCCAGCGCGCCACCGATCAGGCACGTCATCGCGAAGAACCCTAGCGTTGGGGCATCGCGGAAGAACACAGTGTTCATGCGCCGTCCGGGCAGAAACGTGAACAATCCCGCAACGCCCATGGCCCAAAAATAGAGACGCCGCATCTCCATCTGATGGTTCGCAATGCGGCGCTCGCGCGCGGCCTTTAAACCTGACCAGAGCCCCCAGACCGTGAACACCGATAGGGCGTGAATCAGACTGAATGGTCCGATTACGGGCGCATCAGAGATCCAAAACGACGACAATGCCGTCACTGCCATGACAGCAATCCAGGCGTAGCCAAGCGCTTTGTGCCATCGATCCCGCGACCGCCGCCAAAGGGCCAGCGGGCCTAAAGCAATAGCGCTGAGAGCCGCACATACATGGATCTGCACCGCAAGTGGGGTATTCAGTAATGGATCAAAAGTCATGGGTTTCCCTGATCTTGGCACTGTCAATTCTTCGTGCCACACTCCTGCGGAAGACTTCCGGGCCAACTCAACAGCGGATACGTAAGTGAACCCATGGCATACGTGAGTGACAGTCTTTTTCCCTCTGCGCTTCGCGAATTGCGAGAAGACCTGACCAAGCGGCCAATAATTGTCGGGGGGCTTGCGCTTGGCATCATTCTGGGGATTTCGGGCCCGTTCGACACCCTGCGTGATCTGACCGTTGTGCCAAGGCTGATCTATTGGATCACCGTGGTCGCCTTGACCTACGCCACCGGCAGCTTGATCAGCAACCTCGTCCATGATGGTCTGAAGCAAAGCCCGAACTGGCTACGCCTCGCTTGCAGCACATCTGCAATCGGGCTCGCAGTGACCTTGATCTTGAGCGTCTTAAATCTGGCCGTCTTTGCGCTTTGGCCTGCGAATTGGACTGAATTTTTGAGGCTTCTGGGAACCGTGACCGTAATCTCAGGCGTAATAGAGCTCTGCGGCTTCGCGATCAGAACCGGACGGACATCAGCCCAACCCGAAACCGCCCCTCTTTTGCAGAGGCTTCCTTTGGAGAAGCGAGGCGCAGTTGTCGCCCTAAGCGCAGAAGACCACTATGTCCGAGTGTCGACCACGCAAGGTACAGAGCTGGTCCTGATGCGGTTGTCAGACGCCATAAAAGAGGTCGGAGCCACGCCCGGATTGCAAATTCATCGATCTCATTGGGTCGGACTTGACCAGATCACGAAGGTTGCTCGGCTCAACGGTGGCGGAGAAGTGACCCTTTCCGACGGGACGACCCGACCAGTCAGCCGAAAATATATGTCAGCCGTGCGGGCAAAGGGCCTTTTGCCATCAAAGCCGACAACCTGAGAACGCCCTGTAACGCGACAGGCAGACACATCGACACCGTTGAACCGAAGTCAGCTACCAGCCATCCAAGCACGCACGAGAGCCTGAGCTTGCGGGCTGTCCCAGACCAGTTCGCCCTGAACACGCGCGACTTCCTTTCCGTCAGGTCCGATGAAGACCGAACCGGGAAGTCCGAGCACGCCCATTGCCTGAGCAAGGGCAAAGCTTTTGTCGTATAGTTTGGGCAAGTTGGTCAGGTTCTTTTCTGAAAAGAACTTATCCACGGCCTGTTTGGAGTTGCGTCCTGTCGCAACTGTTACAACTTCGAAGTTTCCGGGAATTGCAGCATCCAAACGATCAAGGGCGGGCATCTCTTCGCGACACGGCGCGCACCACAGTGCCCAGAAATTCAGCAAGACGTATTTGCCGCGATAATCATCAAGTGAAACCGCTTTGCCATTCGCATCTTGAAAGCTCGGGGCCTCGACGGGTCGTGGGTCCATATGGAAGCGAATCTTCGCCAAATCGCCTTGTGCCAGCGACATCAGCTGTCCAACATCCGCTGTCGCAGGGTTGCTCACCAACCCAAGCCCCGCGTATAGGACCAGAAATCTCAACAGACGCATGTCTCACTCCGTATTAAGGCCACCATGACCAGTTCTTCAAAGCCCAAATCCTCGAACGCCATGTGGGGCGGCCGTTTTGCAGATGGTCCGGACGCAATCATGGAAGCGATCAACGCGTCCATAGGGTTCGACCGCCGGATGGCTGCTCAGGATATCGAAGGCTCCCGCGCCCACGCTGCAATGCTTGCCGCGCAGGGTATTATTACGGATAGCGATGCAGAGGCGATCCGGGAAGGCCTGCTCACGGTCTTGTCAGAGATCGAGACCGGAAGTTTCAAGTTTTCGACCGCGCTGGAAGACATTCACATGAATGTCGAAGCGCGTTTGCGCGAATTGATTGGTGAGCCAGCGGGGCGGCTTCACACGGCCCGGTCACGCAATGATCAGGTCGCGCTCGACTTCCGGATGTGGGTTCGGGATCAGGTAGACGCTGCACTTGGTGGTATTGTTGCCCTCCAGAAATCGCTTTTGTCACAAGCGGAAGCAGGAGCGGATTGGGTGATGCCCGGCTTTACACATCTGCAAACCGCGCAGCCTGTGACATGGGGTCACCATATGCTGGCTTATGTCGAAATGCTGGGCCGCGATCACTCCCGTTTTGCGGATGCACGCGCTCGGATGAACGAGTCACCTCTAGGGGCAGCCGCTTTGGCCGGTACGTCATTCGACATAGATCGCGATGCAACCGCAGCGGCACTCTCGTTCGACCGCCCATCGGCCAACTCGCTGGACGCGGTTGCCGACCGGGACTTCGCGCTCGACTTTTTGTCGGCCGCCTCGATCTGCGCGATGCACCTGTCCCGCCTTGCCGAAGAGCTTGTGATCTGGTCCTCCGCGCAATTCCGGTTTGTGGCCCTGAGTGACCGGTTTTCCACCGGCTCGTCCATTATGCCGCAGAAAAAGAACCCCGATGCCGCAGAGCTGATCCGCGCCAAGGTTGCACGCATATTTGGCGCCAATACGGCGTTGATCATGGTCATGAAGGGCCTTCCGCTCACCTATTCCAAGGACATGCAGGAAGATAAGGAACAGACCTTCGATGCGGCCGACAATCTGATGCTGGCGCTTGCCGCCATGACCGGCATGGTTGCTGATATGGCACCGCAGAAAGAGAACCTTGAAATTGCCGCTGCATCAGGCTTTTCGACAGCAACCGATCTGGCAGACTGGCTGGTCCGCACCCTTGATATGCCGTTTCGTGATGCCCATCATGTGACAGGAAGCCTCGTGAAGCTGGCCGAGGACAAGGGGTGCGATTTGCCCGACCTGGATCTGGCGGACATGCAAAGCGTCCATGCGCAAATCACCGAAGCCGTATTTGATGTGCTCGGTGTGCATAACTCGGTTGCCAGTCGCACCAGCTATGGCGGGACAGCGCCGTCAGAGGTGCGCAAGCAGATCGCGCGTTGGAAGGAGAAACTGCAATGACCCGAACTGTGTTTGGATTGACAGCCCTGATTTTCCTGAGCGCCTGTGGCGTCGACGGTGAACCGCTTCCGGTTGAACCCGCAACCAAAACCGGCATCTCGATTTCTGGTCGCGCCGAGGTGGGCATCGCCAAGCGATAAGCAGCCATCCCGCAACTCTGGTGCTTGCAAAAACCCGCGCTTTCGCGTGAGATATTTCAGACCGGCCGCCTCAAACGCGGCCCTCCAGTAAAAAGTAGTAAGACTATGGAAAAAATTCCGATGACCCCGAAGGGTCACAAGGCTTTGGACAGTGAGCTGAAACAGCTCAAGACAGAAGAACGGCCCGCAATCATCAAGGCGATTGCCGAAGCGCGCGAGCACGGCGACTTGTCAGAGAATGCCGAATACCATTCCGCGAAGGAAAAGCAGAGCTTTATCGAGGGCCGTATCAAGGAACTCGAAGGTATGCTGGGCCTTGCCGAGGTGATTGATCCGGCCAAACTGTCCGGCGCAATCAAATTTGGCGCGACAGTAAAGCTGGTCGACGAAGAGACTGAAGAAGAGAAATCGTACCAGATCGTCGGGGAAGCCGAAGCCTCGATCGAGAAAGGTCTATTGAACATTAAATCCCCGCTGGCACGAGCGCTGATCGGCAAGGAAGAAGGCGACAGTGTCGAAGTCCGCACCCCCGGCGGGACACGCGACTATGAAGTGCTTGAGATCAAATACGTCTGATGACCGACCAACCGCCACAGCACCCGCAAGACAAGCCAATTGATTTGGGGGTTTATTCCCGACCTGACCGGGGGCTGATGGCCGCCGATATGATCGCGATTGGTCTGTCCGTGCTCTGGCTGGCGGGCGTTGGCATCTATTTTCTCGGCTTCCGCCCGGATGACCAGGAAAGCACGCGCTCAGGATATGTTTTGTCGATGCTGGCCGTCTTTCTGCCCATCGGGTTGATCTGGATCGGCGCGACCGTCGCAAAAACCGCACGTGTCATGCGCGAAGAGGCAGCGCGCCTGCAAGCTGCGATCGACGCCATGCGCAATGCCTACATCACACAAAGCCAGACCGCTGGTATGGGCATCAAGCCCGCCGTTGAGAAAAAGCTTGATGAGATCGCGGCCTCGCAAAAGCAAACCGAAAGCGCAATTGCCACGTTCGCCACGACGCGCGAAACCCGTGTACCGACCAAGGGCAATCACCCTGCGTTGACCCAAGATGGGGTTTCGACCGACAGCCAGCCCAGTCTGGCGCTTGGCACACCGGCGCGCGCCGCGACACCGCCTCTCTCAGTCGACGATTTTATCGGGGCTTTGAACTTCCCCGAAAACGAAGACGATGCAGAAGGGTTTCGGCAGCTGCGCAAAGCGCTTGCCGCCAATGAAAGCTCTCAGCTTGTGCGCGCAAGTCAGGATGTCCTGACGCTTTTGAGCCAGGACGGCATCTATATGGATGATCTACGCCCAGACCGCTCCCGCCCTGAGCTTTGGAGACAATTTGCAGCCGGTGCACGTGGCCGCACCATTGCAGGGCTGGGCGGCATTCACGACCGTTCATCGCTTGCGCTTGCCTCTGGACGGATGCGCTCCGACCCGGTGTTTCGTGATGCGGTTCATCACTTTCTGCGCCAATTCGACAAGACCTTCGCCAAGTTCTCGGACAGCGCCACAGATGCCGATATCATCCGCCTCGCCGACACGCGCACTGCACGTGCCTTCATGTTGATGGGCCGCGTGACCGGCACTTTCGACTAGCACTGTTCATAAAAACAGCCAGAGGGTTTCGCCCTGCTGGCGCAGGAGCGATCCGGCAGCAAAGCTGCTTTATGAGCTATTGGTCAAAACTCGCAAATGGGATGAACCGCACGAGATCACCCGGTTCAACAGTGATCCCCTCATGGGGCAGTTCGACCAGACCAGTGGCCCAACTGAGCCCCGAAATCCGCCCCGAGCCCTCTGACGCAAAAACTTCGGCACGTCCGTCCTCTGCGATCCGCGCCCGCAAATATTCGCGTCGGCCATCCTTCTTGCGTTTGGCAAATCCGGACGGCACCCAGAACCCCTGTGGCTCCAGCCAAGCGCCGCCTGCCATCACCGAAAGGGCAGGTCGCGCGAATAACGCCGCACAGACGAAAGCGGCGACAGGGTTGCCCGGCAAACCAAAGATGGGAACCCCCTGCCACTGGCCCAAAGCCAGTGGCCGCCCGGGCTTCAATGCCACACGCCAAGAGCTGATATGCCCTTCTTCCGCCAAGAGCGCCGAGACATGGTCTTCCGCTCCGCTGGAAGCGCCACCCGATGTCAGGATTGCATCCGTCTCGTTCGCCGCCTCTGTGAAGACCTGACGCATCGCCGTACGATCATCGCCCACCCGAACTGTCGAGACCTCATAGCCCCAGTTCTTTGCCATCCGAGCCAACATGGGGCCATTCGCATCATACACCTGATGATCGGCGGCAACCTCTCCCGGAGATCTCAACTCATCACCGGTCGAAATCACGCGTATTCTCAACCGCCCGAACACTTTCGCGAAATCACACCCGACGGCTGACAACAAGCCCACGTCGCAGCCGTTCATCCGCCGACCCTTGGACAGCACAACTTCACCAGCGCGAACGTCCTCACCCGCATCGCGGGTATTCGCGCCGGGCTTGATCGGCCCTTGAATGGTAATGTGGTTTCCAGACACAACCGTGTCTTCCTGCAGCGCCACCGTGTTCACGCCATCCGGCAAAATCGCACCGGTCAAAACCTGCACGGCCTGTCCGTTCGGGACAGCGCTGTCAAAAGGAACACCTGCTGCTGATCGTCCCTTCATCAAAGGCAAAATCACGGTTTTGCCCGAGACTTCATCGAGGTGAAATCCGTAGCCATCAACGGCCGAATTTGGCGCGGGAGGGTGTGAGCGAACGGCACAAATATCTTCAGCCAAGACCCGGCCACCGCAGTCAGCAATCGGGCAGTCCTCCTGCGCCACCACGGGCCGCATCGCGGCGTGCAATAGGTTCAGAGCCTCATCGACCGGGGTCCAATCAACGCCCGGTGGTAACGCAAAACAGTTCGAAGGCAGCCGATCAGGCCGGGCAGTGGCGGCGGCGCGAAAGATATCCTCTGCACCGACGCCCAATATCCACCCCTCTCGACGGCTCTCCTCTGGCACACTGTCCAAGACGGTCTGCAGCTTGTCGGCTTGATCGAGACGGGCCACGACATTGGCTATCACGCGCACCTGCCCCGCATCCTTGATAGGATCGGTGGCTTGCTCCGCGATCTCCGCTGAGATCAGGGACGGCCATATCTCAACAAAAGCAATCGAGCTATCCAGCTTCTCAAACGGCCAAACCGAGACATGTTCCGCGAACTGACGTCGCAGTCGTGACAACACTGGCAGGCCAGTCAGCACCTGCCCCCCGACGGCCCCCGCGCCCGACAATTGCCAGACCGCGAATGCACCCCGCGCCAAGGTTTCAACATGACGACGCTCTGGCATGGCTCTGCCCGTGCGATCATTTCCCTTGCGCGGCAGGCCCTCAATATCCCGCTTCAACCCATTGCCCCAGAACGGACCAATTCCGTCGAACAGCTGATTAATCTCAGCCCCTATATCAAACCTGCTATTGGCCTCAGGCGCGTCTTTCATTCGCTCCTCAAGCCACGCCCACAACGCCAATGGGTCCTTGTGCCCTGTCACGGTTTCGCAAAATCCGTCTGGGTATCCAAAGGCGAAATCAAAACCGATGCACAAGCGTTCTCCTGCGTCTACGGCCGCACTGATCCGCGTGTTCAGCCAGTCCTCAGCCAAGACGCGATTGCGTAGATAAACCGGCTCTTGGTCCGCTTCGCAAATCCAGATCGCATCCTTTCTTGGCTTGGCCCCGGTGTCATTTCCACCAGACCAATCCACCATGATATGCGTATCAAACAGGCTCAAAGCCCCAGCTCGCCGGAAATGAAATCGGCAATTGCCTTGGTGTCGTTCAGATCCAAAACGGGCACGCTCACGTCAGGCTTGCTGTCCGACGCCACGGCCCGCACCGTCGGGTCTTCCACCGCCAACAACGGTTGGCCGGTTTCGGCGCGGTGGGCTTCAACCTTGGGATGGCTGTCCCGCTTGTAGCCTTCCACCAGGACCAGATCGACCGGCGACAGCTTTTCCAGAAGCTCTTCCAGTGAAGGTTCCTTTGCCACACGCAACTCATGCATCAACGCCCAGCGCCGTCCAGATGACAGCAACACCTCGGTCGCCCCCGCTTCCCGGTGTCGATGACTGTCTTTTCCGGGCTGATCCACGTCGAAAACGTGATGGGCATGTTTCAATGTCGAGACACGCAACCCCCGCGCTACGAATTCCGCCACCAGACGTTCCATCAGCCCTGTTTTGCCAGAGTTCTTCCATCCGACGACGCCATAGAGCTTCACTGTAACAACCTTTCTGCCTGCGTCATGTCATCGGGCGTATTTACGTTGAAGAAGGGATCAAACGGTTCTGCTGGAAACTCCGCATAGGCCACACCATGCGGCTCTACCCACGCCAAGACCTTCCGTATCCCGCCCTCCAGCGCCGCGCGCAAATCTTCGCGCAGGGCGACGGGCCACAAACCGAAGGTCGGATGACGGTTCATCCCGCGCTGGGGATCAGGCGTGCTGGCCAAGGCGATCGGCGCCTCTTCGGACGCCATCAGCAGGCGCGCCACAAGATCGGGCGGAAAAAACGGCGTGTCAGCCGCTGCGGTCACGATATGAGAATGACCGCGTGGTGCTGCCCAATCGAGCCCGGCAAGGACCCCTGCCAAAGGACCTGCATAACCCTCGATAGTGTCGGCGATCACTGGCAGTGAGACACCAAACCGCGCGCTATCTCCGTTTGCGTTCAGTGCCAACTCCGCCACCTGCGGCTCTAGTCGGTCACACACACGGCCGAGCAGGCTCTGACCGCCCAACATCAACAGGCCCTTGTCGCCTCCGCCCATCCGGCGCGACAACCCGCCCGCCAAAATCACCCCTGCTGGCTGTTTCATGCGCTGTGCGATCCTTTGCGCCGCGATTTCGCTGGCTCGTCCGACACAGCGCCTAAATCCGAATCATAAATCAGCCGCCCGTGGCCCGACAGACACATGAAACGTTGCCCTCGCAATCGCCCGATCAAGGTCAACCCAACCTGCCGCGCGATCTCGACGCCCCAGGCCGTAAAGCCGGAACGAGACGCCAAGGCAGGTATCCCCATCAAGGCGCATTTTATAACCATCTCAGAGGTCAGCCGTCCGGTTGTGTACATCAGCTTGTCGCCGCCATTGGTATCTTCGGCGACCATCCAGCCTGCAATCTTGTCGACAGCGTTATGGCGTCCGACATCTTCCATGTAGACCAACGGCTGAGAGCCCTGACACAGAACGGAGCCGTGGATCGCTCCGGCGCTCAGATATAGGCTCGGCATGCGGTTGATCTGATAGGCCAGGGCATACAAGTCGGACGTTCGCACGTCTAACGCTGGCAGCGTCGTCCCCTCCAGACCCTCCATCATATCGCCGAAAACCGTGCCCACGGCACAGCCAGAGGTCCGCGTTTTCTTTTTCAGCTTTTCCTCGTGATCCGTCTCAACTGCAGTGCGTACGACGACAACCTCAAGATCCTCATCATACTCAACACCGGTGACCTCATCGCTATCCGACAACATGCCCTGATTGCGTAAAAATCCCAGTGCCAGATATTCAGGATAGTCGCCAATGGTCATGGCCGTCACGATCTCACGGCTGTTGAGATATATGGTCAGCGGGCGCTCTTCCACCACGGCAATATCCTGAGCCACACCCATCTGATCAACGCCCTGAACAGCCCGCGTCAACCCGGCCCGACCCGGATCAGGCGCAATCAACAGACCTTGATTTGAACAATCACGATTTGCCATTTGATCCCACCCTCCCGCGCAGGTACCACAAGATGATCTTAAGGATAGCCCATGCCCTCCGCCAGTTCGAAATCTGCCTATGTTCAGGGCCTGAAAGCGGGCCTGCCTTTCGTCATCGTGGTGATCCCGTTTGCCCTGCTATATGGCGTGGTGGCCATCGAAGCAGGGCTGACCTTGGCACAGGTCATGGGCTTTTCCGCGTTGGTCATCGCGGGCGCTTCGCAGTTCGCTGCCCTGCAATTCATGCTGGAACATGCGCCGTTGGCGGTGATCATCGGCTCAGCCTTGGCCGTCAACCTGCGCATGGCGATGTATTCGGCTTCAATCACACCGCATCTGGGGGCTGAACCGCTCTGGAAGCGCATGGTGATCGCCTATTTTCTTGTCGATCAATCCTATGCTTTGGCCCTCAACCGATATGAGACCACACCGGGAATGAGCGTGCCCGAGAAGACGGCCTATTTCTTCGGCGCCATGACCCCCATCTGCCCACTTTGGTACGTGTTCACATGGGTGGGGGCCGTTTTGGGGGCGCAGATCCCGGCAGATTACGGGCTGGATTTCATCGTACCCATCGCGTTTCTGGCAATGGTCGCGCCCGCCTTACGCACAAAGGCCCACATCGCGGCTGCCGTCGCCTCCGCCAGTCTGGCGCTTGCTCTGGTTTGGGTCCCGTTCAACCTGGGTCTTCTGATCACTGCGATCATTGCCATGATGATCGGCGCTGAGATTGAAAGACGCAGCGCATGAGTTATTCAGACAGCCAGATTTGGACGATCATTATTGTCCTCGGGATTGGTACTTTTCTGATCCGATTTTCCTTTCTGGGGCTGATCGGAGATCGAAAAATGCCCGACTGGGTGCTGCGCCACCTGCGCTACACACCAGTTGCGATCTTGCCCGGACTTGTTGCGCCGTTGGTGCTCTGGCCACAAGCCACCGATGGCAATCCCGATCCGGCACGCTTGGCGGCGGCATGCGCGACCATCATCGTGGGATATGTCACCAAGGGGGTCGTGCGCGCGATGCTGGCAGGCGCTGTGACGCTCTACGCGCTGCAATATCTTCTGGGCTAAATCCGGCTTAAAGCGGCAACGCCGTCGTCTTGAATACCGTGCGCAGCGCAAAACTCGACTGCATCTGCGCCACGCCCGGCAGACGAGACAAGGACCGGCGATGGATGCGTGCAAAGTCATCCGTATCCTGTGCCACCACCTTCAGCAGGTAATCCGCCGTCCCGGCCATCAGATGGCATTCCAGGACATCAGGGATAAGCCGCACCTCACGCTCGAAGGCATCCAGAATATCATCGGTTTGGCCTTTGAGCGTGATTTCGACGAAAACCGTTGTGCGCCTGTCGACCTTGCGCGGGTTCAGCAGCGCGACATAATCGCGAATAATCCCGGATTGCTCCAACCTCTGGACCCGGCGATGACAGGCCGACTGGGACAGGTTCACCTTGTCGGACAAATCAGCGTTGGAGATTCGTCCAGCCTTCTGCAGAACCCTCAGAATTCTGGCGTCTGTTTCGTCTATGTCGTCCATGTCGGTGATTCCTCCCGATATATCTTATCTGAACGCAAGGCTCTTCTAACTTCATGGCAGAAACCGCGCGATATTTCAAAGCAATTGCATCGTTGACCGGGCAAACTTCGTCACAAGCAAGAGAGGGAGGAGACCATCATGCGCATCGGATGCCCGAAAGAGATCAAGCCACAGGAATTTCGCGTCGGCCTGACGCCAAACGCAGCCGGTGAAGCGATCACCCATGGCCACGAGGTCATTGTCGAAACGAACGCTGGTGCAGGATCGGGCTTCGATGACGCCGCCTATATCGCAGCAGGTGCGGTGATCTGCGACACCGCGGCTGAGGTCTTTGCGACCGCTGACATGATCGTCAAAGTGAAAGAACCACAAGCCGCAGAGCGCAAGATGCTGCGCGAGGGTCAGCTGCTCTTCACCTATCTTCACCTCGCCCCAGACCCGGAGCAGACCAAGGACCTGATCGCATCGGGGTGCACGGCCATCGCTTATGAAACCGTCACTGACCGCAATGGCGGCCTCCCGCTTCTGGCCCCAATGTCAGAGGTTGCCGGCCGTCTTGCGCCTCAGGTCGGCGCCTGGACGTTGCAGAAAGCCAATGGTGGGCGCGGCGTTCTGATGGGCGGCGTGCCCGGTGTGGGCCCTGCACGCGTCATGGTGATCGGCGGTGGCGTCGTCGGCACCCACGCAGCCAAGATTGCCGCTGGTATGGGCGCAGACGTGACTGTTCTCGATCGCTCCCTGCCGCGCATGCGTTATCTCGATGATGTCTTTGGTGGTCAGTTCAAAACGCAATACGCCTCGGCCGGGAACGTGGCTGAACTGGCCGAGCAAGCCGACATGATCATCGGTGCGGTCCTGATCCCCGGTGCCGCAGCCCCTAAACTCATTACACGCGCTCAGCTTTCGACCATGAAGCCCGGCGCTGCCCTTGTAGATGTTGCGATCGATCAGGGGGGATGCTTTGAAACCTCTAAAGCCACAACCCACAAAGACCCGATCTACGAGGTCGACGGCATAATGCATTACTGTGTGGCCAACATGCCCGGCGCAGTGGCCCGCACATCGACCATCGCCCTTGGCAACGCCACCATGCCCTTCATGCTCGATTTGGCCGATAAAGGCTGGAAACAAGCCTGTCAGGACGATCCGCACCTGCTGGAAGGTCTCAACGTCCATGCAGGCAAGCTCACCTATTATGCAGTTGGCAAGGCGCTCGGCATAGATGTCATTTCCCCTCAACTGGCGCTTAAATCCTAGGCGCCAGCAGTCACTCGGTCAGGTCCCAGTCAGGCCCGGCCCTCTTGAACCAGAGCCGAGACATCGAGCGGACTATTGATCATTTCAAGCTGACCGTCCTCGCCGAATGACCATTCGGATTGAGGACGGTCGCGGTACAGTTCCAGCCCGTTCCCGTCCGGGTCGTTCAGGTAGACAGCCTCGCTGACCCCGTGATCCGCCGCGCCCGTCAAATTGTACCCGGCCCTTTGCACCCTATCGATCACACGACCCAGCGTCTTTCGATCCGGGAACAGGAACGCCACGTGATAAAGCCCCGTATGGCCCTTGGGCGGAGGCGTGCCGCCCTTGCTTTCCCAAGTGTTCAGACCGAGGTGGTGATGATAGTCATCAAAGGACAGGAAGGCCGCCTGCTCCCCGTACATCAGCACCACCCGCATGCCGATCACATCCCGGTAAAACTCAACTGCGCGATCCAGATCGGCGACCATCAGGTGCCCGTGCCCCACATGCGCTCCCGGTATTCCTTCACCCGATTGCATCATTCAAAATTCTCCACCATCTGAAACGAGAATGGCGTGAAGGGTAGCCCCATTCCCAACTGCCGCAAATAGATGGTGAGAGCACAGTTTATGTGCGGGCGTAACGCGGCACCCAGAAGGCTGCCGCGTTATCGCAGTCAGCCCTGACGCATTCGGCAAAGCTGGTTATTGGTCTCGTTGACCTCCGGCACGGCATCACCGAAATCGGCCGTGACACAGACCTGACAGTCGGGGTCGAAGCAATTGCCACCCGGCGGTGTCGTAATGGTGATTGTTTGGGTCTGCCCGGGCGCAAGCGCACCTACGGGTCGGTCCACGACAACCGATTGCGACGGATCAAGCCGGGCGCGCGCTGTACTCATATCTGCAGGGCCATTGCCGATATTCGCAATGATCGCCCGAACGCGCGTAACACAACTGCCGGTTCCAGTCGGACAACTGACCCGAATGTTGGCCATGTCGATATCGCGCACAACCAGGTCCGCACGGCTTGGTCTGGGTGGCCGCGACGTGCGATTGCCCGGCACATCAACTACCTGCATCGTGCTCACACCACCCGATGGTGCTGCCGTGTAAACCGCGCGCACATCGACCCTTGCATTGGTTTGCAACACAAACATGCCATCGATCAGCGGCGCAGGCATCTCACCGTCAAAGATCTCACGCCGCAACAGATCACAATCAACCATGATCACATCATCATACCGCAGCACGCCCTCGCCAATCTTGTAGCGCTTGCCCGGGAGAAGTCCGCCCGGAGGCAAAGCCAGCGCAGCTTTGAGATGAAACCGAACATCGCGATTATGCGGGCTGTGAATGTTGACCGCCGTTGCATAACGACCGGGTACGAACATCAGACTGTCTTCGTCTGTTTGCCGCCCGCAAACCAGCTTGGCGACATACTCGAACCCCAAGGGCCGACACCGCGGACTGGTATCATTTGCCGGGCACTCCTGCCGCAGCCGCTCTGCGTCCTCATCGGTAAGTTCAACCGCGGGGGAGTCAAATTCCGACCCCTCTCCGGCCACCAGAACCTTGTACCGGATGTTGTTCCAGTCATCGGCGCCTTCCAGCGTCTGGCCGGGTGTTGGAGCGGAGTTTCCGTCGCTGTCGCGGCCACAGCTTCGAATGTTTCTGTCATTCAGATCGACAGCCACCGTGCCTGGGTCGGGAAACGGTGCCGCGCCATCCCAGTCGAGCGACCCATCGCCTCGGCCAGTCAAGGTCGTGGCACCACCATCAGGGCTCCATTCCGTCTGAAGCGAGCCATCACCGATGCCTGCGCTTTCGTCCAACGCGCTTTCATCCAACGGATCGAGCGCACTGCGCGAATAGTCCAGAACCGTCGTGCCAGCATCCAGATCATCCAGCCACGAGGTCTGGAAATTATAGGACATCACACTGAGGTAGTTGGGCTTGCAGTTGACCCCATCGGTCCCGCCATGACCCAGCGACAGCGTGTGACCCAACTCGTGCATGAAGGTCCCCGCCTGCTCTTCCAGCGTGCCGACAGTGTGGCCGCTTATAGGGTCGACGCCCCAGCTTCCATTGCCCAGCGTGACAAGGAAGTCACCACCGCCTTTGGCGCGCCCCGAAGAGCCACCACCATCATAGCCATGCGCATAGAGGGCATAGCGGAACGCCAGATCCTTCGCGGCCAAAAGCGCTGTCGCATTGGGGGCAGAACGCTCCGCGTCGGTGCCGAACCAATCAGCCTTGAGGTCATCATAACCATCCCAGGTCGTGATATCGTCAATATGTGGCATCTGATCATCCACGATCGGGATAAGATCGATACCCATTGAACCGTCAGGATTGCTGACCGGCGCAGCCGCAAAAGCATCGACAACGGCGTCCAGTGCCGCCTGCATCGGCTCATGGTCTTCCATGTAGTCGATCTCTACCAGCAGCGTCTTGCGCAGCGGATCAGCACCAAGACTGGCGAGATCGATATCAGGTGTGCCATCGCAATCCGCATCGATCCCTGCACCTTCCCAGATATCTGGCAGGGCATCGCCATCGCGGTCAGGAAACTCTGCTATAGCGGCGGAACGTGTCCCGCGCGTGCTGCCCCAGCCCTCACCGCCAGAATGGATCTGGGCAAAGCCGGACTCCGCATCATCGACAACCGCCCAACGCATATTGGTTCCAGCGTTGCGACCAATAACAATTTCCATCGCGCTATCCGTGTCGAGATTGCCGACCGCCAAAGCTGACACGCCCCGCGAGCTGCCCCAGCCATTGCCGCCACTTGCTATCTGCGCAAAATCGCCCTCGGCATCGTTATGAACAGCCCAGCGCATGTTCACGCCGCCATTGCGACCGATCACGATCTCGGCCACGCCATCATTATCGACATCTCCAACCGCAAGCGCGGTTGTGCCCCGCGTGCCACCCCAGCCATCGCCATCTGAATGAAGCTGCGCAAAACCGGCAGCTGCATCATCATGGATCGCCCAGCGCATATTCACGCCACCGTTGCGACCCACAACAATTTCATCAATGCCGTCCTCATCAATATCGCCAACAGCCAGCGCACTGGCCGAGCGTGAATTGCCCCAGCCGTCGCCCGAAGAATGTATCTGCGCAAACCCGGCCTGAGCATCGTCGCGAACCGCCCAGCGCATGTTTCCACCCGCGTTGCGGCCAATAACGATTTCATCCAGGCCATCGCCATCCACATCACCCACAGCAAGCGACGCGATCCCGCGGGATGATCCCCATCCATCGCCATCGCTGAACATCGCAGCGAAACCGGCTTGCGCGTCATCAATCACTTGCCAGCGCATGTTCACGCCACCATTCCGACCGATAACGATTTCGTCCAGACCGTCTCCATCCACATCGCCAGTGGCCACCGCCGTGACACCACGACTATTGCCCCATCCATCGCCACCGGATGTCAGCGTCGCGAAACCCGACTGAACATCATCCAGAACGGTCCAGCGCATATTGCCACCCGCATCACGTCCGATGATCAACTCAGGCCGGCCATCACCATCAACGTCGCCCCACGCCATCGCAGAGGCGCTGCGCGAGCTACCCCACCCATCGCCGCCGCTGGCGCGTTGAGCAAAGGCCGTGGGCTCAGCCCCCGTGACCGCCCAGCGCATATTCACACCGTCATTTCGGCCTATTGCGATATCGGATCCGCACACGCCTTGCCCGGCACTGGGCAGCGTGGTGATCGCAGTTCCGATGATGAAAGAAGGATAGAAAAGAAACCGCTTAAAAAAAGTCATTACGTCCTCACAAATCACTGGAGTCTAAATAAATATTCAAAATTATTGATCAGCGGCGCGCACAAAAACCACGCCTGAAAAGTCTTCTAATACGTGTCAGAGTACCACAAATTGCTCGATCAAGATAGAGCTTCAGTGCCGCGGGGCCGCAGCGCCTCTCAAACGCAAGACAGCGAAATCAGCCAAAATCACCGTCCAGAAATGGCGTTTTTCGCGATATCAGCGGTAGGTTAGGGCCTCCGCCAGAGCGCCACTGCGGCATGAAAAAAGCCCGCCTGAACCGACGGGCTTTCCGAACGCAAATGAAGCGTCTTACTTTTTCAAGGCAGCCAGAATATCGGCCAGCAACTCTTCCTGAGTTGGGCCCGCGGGCTCTTCCGGTGCCTCCTCTTCTTTGTTCTCTGCGGCTTCTTTCACCTTGTTGACGTAGCGAACCAACATGAACACCACGAAAGCAATGATCAGGAAGTTGATGATCGCCATGATGAAGGCACCGTAGGCAAACACCGATGCGCCTGCCTCACGCGCAGCTTCCAGCGAAGCACCTTCGGGCACGTCACCAGCAAGCACTGCATAATTGTTAGTGAAATCCACCCCACCTGACACCAATCCGATGATCGGATTGATCAGATCGCCGACCAGCGACGTTACAATAGCCGTAAATGCAGCACCGATAATGATACCGACAGCCATGTCCATAACATTGCCCTTGGCAATGAAGTCTTTGAATTCATTTAGCATTTCTTGTCCCTTTGGTTTCTTCCCGTGGCGCGCCTTCTTTTTCTCTGTGCGCTCCCGCAGATGTTCTAGCATTTTTGCTCACAGACGCACCTCTTTTTTAATGATTTCAGAGTGCTAGGTATGGAGAAACCACAGGAAAGGTTCCCCTCATATGACTGATGTCACCGCTCACCCGATCAACGCGAAATGGCCCGCGCAAGATCCATCTGTTCTCCAACTCTACTCCTTCCCGACACCAAATGGCGTGAAGGCCTCGATCATGCTGGAAGAAAGCGGCATCCCTTACGAGGCGCACAAGGTCACGCTTGCCGATGCGGACGTTAAAAGCGACGAATTCCTCTCGCTGAACCCGAACAACAAAATTCCGGCGATCATTGATCCTAACGGCCCTGACGGCGAAATGGTCACGCTGTTTGAGTCCGGTGCCATCCTGATCTACCTCGCCGAGAAAGCAGGCATTCTGGCCGGCAACAACGCCACCGAAAAAGCAGAGGTCATCCAGTGGCTGATGTTCCAGATGGGCGGGCTTGGTCCCATGCTGGGCCAGTTGGGCTTCTTCTACAAATTCGCAGGGTCCGAATGGGAGGATAAGCGCCCTCAGCAACGCTATATCGACGAGGGCAAACGCCTGCTCGCTGTTTTGGAGAAACAACTCGATGGCCGCGACTGGGTCACCGGCAGCTACTCCATCGCGGATATCGCGATCGCGCCTTGGTTGCGCGCACTTGATTTCTACGGTGCAAAAGAGGTGCTTGGCTGGGACGAGCACAAGAACCTTGTGGCCTATCTCGACCGGTTCGTGGAACGCCCTGCAGTTCAAAAAGGGCTGGTCACTCCGCCGCGCGACTGACCATCTCGGCCGCAATCTTTTCGGCCATCATCATGGTGGGGGCATTCGTGTTCCCACCGATAAGCCGGGGCATCAACGACGCATCAACCACCCGCAACCCGGCAACACCGTTGACCCGGCCTTGCAGATCACAAACCGCATCAGCATCAGAGCCCATTCGACACGTGCCCACCGGGTGATAGATCGTGTCAGCCCGCGCTCGAATATCGGATTCAAGTGCTGCATCTGATCCATCATGGCCATAGAGCAGCGACCCCCTCCACGGCTCCAGCGCCGGGGATTGCAAGATCGCCTCCATCTTCCGCGCCCCTCGTTTCATCGTCTCCAGATCACGCGGATCACTCAGGTAATCGGGATCAATTCTCGGCGCATCGCCAGCATTGCGCGAAGCCAGCCCGACATGACCCCGGCTCTCCGGGCGCAGCACACAGACATGGCAGGAATAGCCGTGGGCCAGATGCAGTTTGCGCATATGCTGATCAACGATCCCGATCACAAAATGCAGCTGAACATCGGGCCGCGTCAGCTCCGGATCCGTCCGCAGAAACGCGCCCCCCTCTGCCATAGGTGAGGCAAACAGACCGGTCCCGCTCTTGCTCCATTTCAAGCCAGCACTGGCCAGTTGAAACAGGCCCATGGGATTGAGGCCCACGGTATCGCGCCGCCTTGATGTATAGGACGACACGTAATCAAGATGATCCTGAAGGTTTGCCCCGACCTGCGCCGAAGCGTGCACAGGCACGATGCCATGGGCACGCAACTCATCCTCCGGACCAACCCCGGACAACATCAACAGCTGCGGCGATCCAAACGCCCCGGCGGACAGGATCACCTCCTTGCGTGCCGTTACGTGGTGGGTGATCCGCCCCTTGCGATAAACAACACCCGTGGCCCGACCCTCATCCATCACCACGCGCTCCGCCAGCACCCGCGTCAGGATCGTCAGGTTTGGCCGCCTGCGAACCTGTCGTGGCAGATAAGCCGCGGCAGCAGAGCATCGCTCGCCTCGGCGCGGCCCCGTGTAGAATTGCGTTACCTGATAAAGGCCCGCACCCTCCTGCTCGGGTCCGTTGAAGTCATCATTCAGGGCAATCTGATTATCCGAACAGGCTTGCAGATAGGCATGGGTGATTGCACGAGGTTCTCCCTGGCGCGTCACCTGCAAAGGTCCGTCGGTGCCATGCGGAGGGCGCTCGCGCACATAGCCTTCGGATTTCACGAAATAGGGCGCGACGCTCTCCCAGTCCCACCCGTCGCACCCCAGATCGGCCCACTCGTCGTAGTCACTCCGATGGCCGCGAACATAGAGCATGGCATTGATCGCCGATGATCCTCCAAGCGCTTTGCCCCGGGGCTGAAAGCCACGTCGTCTATTCAGTCCGGCCTGCGGCTCTGTGTGAAACGCCCAATTGTTGATCTTTGGCCGACCCGACACCATCGCTGCGACCAAGGCAGGCGCACGCACCAGAAGACCCCGCCCCTTGCCCCCGGCCTCCAGCAAACACACGGAAACATCCGGATCTTCCGACAAGCGCGCGGCCATCACGCAGCCTGCTGATCCGCCACCGACGATGATATAATCAAATTCCATGGGCGCAGTTTACGCATTGCGCCGATACAGACGAGCCGAAAGTTCTGCTCTGCCCAGATAACCCTGCGCCATACCGAGGTGGGGTCTGGGGAGGCGTGTGCTCCTCCCCGGCCGGATCGCTCCTGCGCCAGCAGGGCGATACGCCCTAGCCCGGCAGTTTACCCGTCAGCACATAGCGCAACATATCTGCAACTTTCGCCGGATCATCTGTGACTGCCAGCGCTGCGGCGTCTACCTCTTTCAACGGGTGCTGATGCTCCGCGCCATGCACCACGATCAGCGACTTGCCCAGAGCCGCGGCATAGCCCGCATCAAAGGCCGCGTTCCATTGCTTGTACTTTTCACCGAAGCGCACCACGACAACATCCGCATCCTGCAACCCTTTGCGGGTGCGGATCGCGTTAAGCATCGCACCCTTATGATCGTGCCAGTATTTCTGATCTTCTGCCCCCATGATCGCAACACCGCAATCGTCAGAGGCATCATGATCCGTCACCGGGCTGTCGAAGATCACATCCAACCCTTTCGAGCCTTCAATGATTTGCTCACGCCAATCGGTGTGAATTTCGCCGGACAGATATACTTTCAACGTCATGAGATGCTCCTTTGCTGCCCCTTTCAAATAGGCGCAGGCGGCAATTGGCAAGCCGCAAAAGGCCTAGCCTTCATAGATCGTGGCCGCCGCTCCAAGGTAATTGTTCCAGGCAAACCAATAGGCAATGTGACCTGCCACGCGCGGGAGGCGCGCGCCGCTGTCTGACACCAAAGCCTCTTCGCTCACGCGCCAGCGCGTCGCATCATCGGCCAGCAATCCGCCCGCGCTGGCCTCAAACGTCAATGCACCCCGCTCATAAGCCCGTACCGATCTGGTGCGCGCATCGCCGATCAGGACGAGGGGTTTGCCCGAAATCGCATCATTGATAACCGTCTTGCGCGTGAAGGCCTCCAACGGCCAGGCCCGCGCCGCCCCGAAATCCCGGATCGTATAGACGTAGTCCTTCTGCGCATAAGTGGTTTGATCAACCTGAGCCGGAAACATCAGCTCGGGCGAGTTAAAATAACTGGAATAAACAACGCCAGAGCCATAATTTCGCCGATGCCCGGTGTTCAGCGACAAGACCCGCGTTTCGGGATGTGCCGTTTTCCAATCGTCCCACGTGGTAATTACAACCGGTCTCTGCCGTAGCGTGATCCCGGTCTCGACCATTGGTCCCACCACGGGTTTGCCTGTGAACTGGTTCCAGAGCGAATGGGTCTCTCGATCAAACATCAGTTTGTTGGAGCGATACAGAAATCCCGAAGACCCGAAGACCAACGGGGCGCTGCGTCCCGCGACCTGTGTCTCAAACAGAATGCCTGACCCGCAAAGCGTGCAATAGGCCAAGGCCACGGGCACGTCGCCAATCGTCTCGTTGAACATTTCGTGCCAGCCCATGATCCGCAACGGATAAGCCCGGACATCCCCATTGATTGACACACCGAAGACCAGATCATCGCCGCGCAGATAGCTTGCTTCTTTCGCAGCGATCATCTCGGGATTGTCCAGCGACGGTATCCCGTCTTTCAGTACGCCACCCCAGGTGATCTCCTCCAGCCTGATATTCATCCGGTCGCGGGCCAGATAGTCAGGACGCAGAAACAGATCGAAATTCGGATCGACATCCAGATAGACCGCGCGCTTAAACGGGATCAGCGACGGATGCGGAACAATGTCGACCGCCTCTTCCTGCCACAACATCCAGTCAAACCAACTGGTCCCGTGGTTTTGACCCGTAATCTCCTCCAGAACCTCAGCGATCTCATCGCGCCGCCGTTCTGCGAAGCGCAACGCCTGAATAAGCCCTGCGGCTATATCAGGCTTGCCCCGCGCCCGGATCACCGCAAGCCCATCCTTGTATTCGGAGGTGGTTCCGAAAAGCTGTGCCATCAGGGCCAGTTCCAGATCGAGATCCCGCGCAAACGACAGGGAAGGCGCACCAAGAGCCGCGAGGGTCAAAGCACCAAATGCGCGACGGGATAAGGTCATGAAGTGATCTCCTGAGTTGCAGAGGACTTTCCCGACATTTCTTCCCAAATGCACTTAAAAGGATCGTGACCCGCTGGCTGCTGTGGCCCCATAGGGCCAATCATTCGCTCTTTGATCTCGCGCAAAGACGCTCGAATTGGCGTGCTCTAGCCTGCCTGTGCACCGTTACTGGACGGAGGACCGACATGAATATCCTGATCATCTTTGCGACGATCGAAGGTCAAACCGGCAAAATCGCGCGATATGTCGAAACGCTTCTGCAAGACGCCGACCATCAGGTCACGCTGGTCGATGCCGGGGACAAGGCCGTCAGTTTTTCACTGGATAACGTCGACAAAGTCATCCTTGCAGGGTCCGTGCATGAGCGCAGGCATCCCAAACCATTTGAGGTGCTGATTGCGGCCAATGCCAAGACCCTTCAGGCGTTCGAGACGATGATGTTGTCCGTCAGCATGAGCGCCGCCTTTCCGGAAGGCCTTGATGAAGCGCAGGACTATGTCGACGAGATGAAAATGCGCACCGGGCTCGTGACGAAATCCGATGTGCTCGTCGCCGGGGCCATTCGCAGTCGCGAATATGACTACTACGCCTCTCAGGTTTTGCGCCACGTGGTCCTGCACAACCGTGATTTTGATCCCGACACGGAAGAACACGAATTCACCGATTGGGCTCAGCTCGACAAGGCCGTTTCTCAGTTCGTCTCCGACTGACAGATCCACCGGCCATCAAGGACTAGCCGCGTAGGACGCCACCTGTGGCTTTACTGACCTTATCGATGATCTTGCCCGCAACCGCTTCGATTTCCTCATCGGTCAGCGTCTTGTCGGTGGGCTGCATCCGCACCGTAATAGCGATGGACTTCTTGCCCTCGCCCAACGACCCGCCAATGAACTCATCGAACACGCGCACAGTTTCGATCAGCGCCTTGTCGGCACCGCCCGCCGCATTGACCAGTGTCAACGCTTCGACCTGTGCATCGACCACGAACGCGAAGTCACGTTCCACAGCCTGCAAATCCCGCAAATGCAATGCCGAACGCGCGATCGAGCGCGTCTTCGGGAACGGCACTTCCGCAGGCCAGATCGTGAAGGCCACAGCCGGGCCTTTCACATCCATCTCGCGCAAAATCTTCGGATGGACTTCACCAAAGATGCCCAGCACCTTTTTAGGCCCAAGACAGATCATGCCATGCCGTCCGGGATGCCACCAGTCAGATGCGCCGCGCAAAATCTGCGCTTTGGCAGGCGCCCCGATAGAGGACAGTGCCGCTTCCACATCAGCCTTCGCGTCGTAAAGATCGACTGCGCGTCGGCTGCCATGCACGTCCTTTGGCCCGGTGTGCCCCACAAGAAGTCCCGAGGCCAGCATATGCTGCTCACCCGGCTCGCCGCCGTGAAACGCCAGTCCAACCTCAAAGAGAGCCAGATCGCCATAGCCCCGCGCCTGATTGCGCGCCGCTGCCTGCAAAAGGCCCGGCAACAAGGCAGGCCGCATATGGCTCAAATCCTGACTGATCGGGTTTTCCAACGCTGTCGCATCTTCACCGCCATTAAACAGCGCCGCCGTTTTCTGATCGATGAAGGAGTAGGTGACGCATTCGTTGTAGCCCAAAGCCGCAATCGTGCGCCGCAACATCCGCTCACGCTTCTGCATCGGCGTCAGGATAGGCTTCGAGACACCGCTGGGACGGCTCATCGGTTTGCCTTCCAGCTTGGTCAGCGACGCGATCCGCGCCACTTCTTCCACCAGATCAGCCTCACCCATCACATCGGGCCGCCACGACGGGACATGCGCCATGTCACCTTCCAGACGGAACCCCAACGCCTTCAGCGTCTCACGCTGCGTCTCAGCCGGAATATCCATGCCCACCAGTGACATCACCCGGTCCGTATCCAGTTTGTAGGCCCGGTCTTGATCCGGCAGAGCACCCGCAACCACAACCTCCGAAGCTTCGCCACCAGCAATATCAAGGATCATCCGCGTGGCATGTTCCAGCCCCACAGGAGTGAACTCCGGGTCAACACCCCGCTCGAAGCGATAGCGTGCGTCCGAGTTGATCTTCAACGCCCGGCCGGTATGCGCGATCTGGATCGGATTCCAATACGCACTTTCCACGAAGACATTGACCGTCTCCTCGGTGCAGCCCGTGGCCAGCCCGCCCATGATGCCGCCAATGCTCTCCGGCGCCTCGGCATCCGAGATCACCATGTCACCAGCGTTGAACGTGTATTCCTTGTCATCCAACGCCGTCAGCGTCTCGCCGCCCTTGGCGCGATGAACACGTAGAGCATTGCCCGCGATCTTGTCAGCATCAAAGACATGCAACGGACGGTTGCGGTCGTAGGTAAAGAAGTTCGTCACATCGACCAGAAAGCTGATCGGGCGCAGACCAATGGCCTTCAGCGCATTTTGCATCCATTCCGGAGACGGGCCGTTCTTCACACCTTTAATGACCCGCCCATAGAAAACCGGGCAGCCATCCAGCGTGTCCTCCTCAATCGAGACTGTAACCGGACACGGAAACGTCCCCGCCACCGCGTCCACATCACGCGCTTTCAACGTTCCAAGACCGCGCGCCGCAAGATCACGGGCAATGCCCTGAACGCCCAGCGCATCGGGCCGGTTCGGCGTAATCGCGATCTCGACCACCGGATCAACCTTGATCGGGTCATGCTCGGCCAGCCAGTCAACAAACTTCTGCCCCACTTCGCCCGACGGCAGCTCGATAATGCCATCATGCTCTTCGGACAGTTCCATTTCACGTTCCGAGCACATCATGCCGTAGCTCTCGATGCCGCGGATCTTGCCCACGCCAATGGTCGTGTCGATACCCGGTACATAGACACCCGGTTTCGCGATCACCACTGTGATGCCTTCGCGTGCATTCGGCGCGCCACAAATGATCTGTGTCAGCCCCTCGTCGGTCTCGACCTGACAAACCTTCAGCTTATCCGCGTCAGGGTGCTTTTCGGCAGACTTCACCTTACCGATTGAAAACTCTGACAAACGATCAGCCGGGCTTGAGACATCTTCCACCTCAAGACCCAGATCGGTCAGCGTTTCGGTAATCTCATCAAGACTGGCCTCTGTCTCCAGATGCTCTTTCAGCCAGGACAATGTGAATTTCATGGGTCGTTTCCTGCACGCGGGATCAGTTTTGCCTCTGCTACCTGATTGCCCGCAGGAACAAAAGACCCAGCCCCATACGCGAGTTAAGACAAATTTATCTCTCTGTTAATCTAAGGGCCAAATTTCCGCCACATTCTCGATCCAAATTCGGCACAAGTAAGGCGTAACAGTGATTCTTAGTGAGTAGAGGTTAGGTATGACCACATTCTTCACATCTGTAATTGAGTCGGTGTTTCGACCATCCATGGCCGCTTTGGCTATCTCGACTGCCGTCGCAATCGTGAGCTTGGATACGTCGTCTCATTCGGTGTCTCAGCGTACAATCGACCTGAGCGTTCTTGGCTGTGGTGGCCTGCTGAACGCTGTCTGCTCGGTTCGCCTGTTCTAAGACACCCAAAGACTTGATAAAGACCAACGCGAGGGCGCAATTTGCGCCCTTTTGCTGAGTCAATCTCCCAAAACAACTCCCAAAACAAATCTCCGTTCGAAAATCACAGTCCGGCCTTCTGATAAAAGGCAACGGAACATTTGCTCGCGCCCGTGCGTTGACCATCATATGTCAACCGCCCTCGGGAGCACCTCCATGCCAAATATCTATGATGCCATCAAAGCCGACCACGACGACCATCGTCAGTTGCTCTCACTCCTTGCGGAAACATCCGGTGACAGCGAAATGCGCCAGAAATCCTGGCAGGAGTTCTACTACCACGTCAAAGCCCATGCCGCTGCCGAAGAAGAAACCTTCTATTCAACCCTGATTTCCAAGACATGGGGCCAGGACGCCGCGCGCCATTCGGTGCACGAACATCAGCAACTCGACGATCTGATGGAAGAACTGAACGAAATGGACATGTCCTCCCCCGGCTGGCTGACCAAGTTCAAGACGCTCAAACACGAATACGAACACCACATGGATGAAGAAGAAAACGAGGTCTTCACCCGGGCCCGCAAAGTGGTCGACGACGCCAAAACAGAAGAAATCGGCCAGAATTTCGAAGCCCGAAAAGCCAAAGAGCGCGACCTGGTAGACGCCAAAGTCGAGGACAGCCTGGAGGACTGACATCCTTGGTTAAGGGCCTGGTCTAGCCGGGACTTGCCGTAACGGGGTCTGCGACCTAGGCTGACGTGCATAGTTTAATTATTGCACGTATCGACCTAATGCGATCCCTCAGGCACGTCAGAACCGGATCTAAGAAATCATCTCCGCCCAAAAACCCCGAGCTGGCCGGCAATCAGATCGCGCGCATCAACGAGTTGTCAAAGATCGCACGCACAAGCTGGTTCGGCCTTCTCGCCTATCTTGCCTTTGCGGGTGTGACACTTCTGGGCGTCGAAGATGCAGACTTCTTCATCGACAGCCGCCAAACCGAACTGCCGCTGATTGGGGTTCAAATCCCAACCCGCGACTTCTTCCTGTTCGGCCCGATCCTTGGAACGGCACTATTCGTTTATCTCCACCTCTATCTCCTCAAGCTGTGGGACGCTCTGGCCGCCGCGCCCCCTCGCCCAAACGGAGAGGCTCTATCGCTACAGGTCACACCATGGCTCATCAATGATTTGGGTCTCTGGCTGAGACGAGACAACGCCTACCAACGTCGCCCAATGGCCTGGCTTTCTCACACAGTCACCTTCTTTCTGGTGTTTGCCATAGGTCCCATCGTCATTGGGTATTTTTGGGTCCGCTATTGGCCTGTTCATGAACTCGTCCATTCAATTTTCAGCGCGCTTTTGTTCACGCTGACATGCATGACCATGCTGTCCAGCCTGTTCACAGCGGTCACACGACTGCGCTACGGCAGAGCCGACCACAGAGGCCCGGCCGATATCTTGGTAGCAATTTCGACAGCGCTGATTGTTTTGGTAACCATGCCGCTCACGGTGGCCAAAACGCACGGCCCCGAAACACTAGGACTGTCGGAATTGTCCCTTGAAAGAATGTACGATCAAGGTGTCTTCGAGTCACCAGTAGGCAACCTTCTCGACTGGCGATTGGCGCCACTAGATTTCAAAGATATCCGGCTTTCTGATGTTCCGGATGGTTGGCTATCTTGTGAGTTCGCTAAAAGAGATGCACGAGCCGATTATGCAAAGCGGGAGGGATTGGATTATTCGTCTGAATGGACTCCGAAACATCTGGCTTCGTTCGAAGCAGAATGGCTCAGACGACGTGATGCAGAAATCTCGTCAGTAAAACAGCAGGACTTTCGGGATGCCGACTTACGCAATGCCGACTTCGCCGGTGCGTTCGGTGTAGGGTTGCGACTTCCGAGCCTCCCATGGGTCGGTGCTAACTTGTCCCCAAATATTTTTGAGGGGACGCAACACTTCGATATGCGCACATGCAGATTAAAGTTAGCGGGCCTGTATCTGAATGAATCGAATTTCCGCAATGCTCGTATGAATGGTGCCGATTTCGAATCGGTGGTGCTAGAACGCGCCGATCTTTCCAACGCGTCCTTGGTTGGCGCAAATCTGGCTCACTCCTTTTTTGATATGGCAGACCTGAGTGGCACGCAACTAGAGGGTGCCGATCTACGTAATACTTTCCTGACCGACGCGTATATGAAAGGGGCGAATTTAGACGATGCAAATCTGAACGGCAGCGCTCTACTTAATGCGGATCTAACCGAAGCGACACTGAACAATGCCCTGCTCAACAATGCCAGCTTGCACGGAACAAATCTCTTCAAGGCCAAGATGCAGGGAGCAAGTCTCGCTAGAACGAGTCTCAACGGAACAGTGCTCATCCAAACAGATCTCAGATCGACGCAATGGGAAGGCCCTGTCGGGAGTGCGGTCGCACAGGCAGCCGATTTCCGGGGAAGCCCAAGCCTGAGTCAAGACCGGCTTCTGGAGATGGTGGGGAACGAGTATACGCTTCTTCCGGTCAATGAGGGTGACTCTGGCGAGGCGCTTTATATTCCGTCTTGCTGGACAAGCGAACCCGGAGGCTGGGACTTGATCAAGGAAGTATCAAAAAGAAATGGACTCGATGAAAGTGCGGTCCGCAGCCAATTCATCTGCGCCGCGGGAACCTTGCCTCGAAAAACCGGAACACCGTGGCCGTTGGATAAATCACCGCCTTGGGAAACCGATCCAGATTGGCAACCAGAGGATCGAGGACCGGTTCTCGATAAACGGGAAGCAGAGCGAACCGTGCCCGGTATGGCACCTCCAAAAGCAGGATCACAACCAGAGATACGACCCATTATCATTCCTACGCAGCCAGATTAACGATCAGTCTCATCTCCAAAACGGTTCAGTAGACTCCTAAAACCGAAACCCTTGTGGGTAATCATGGAGCGCATCGAAATCTGCTTTGCCGATGTCTATGCCGCTTTGGCGCAGGATCGCGAAGCCCATGGTCAGGTGGAACAGGAAGTTCGGCAGTCCAAACAGGTGCAGAAAATCCGAGGCCGATTGGTCCAGTTCCGCAAAGCCCGCCCGGTGCGTGTAGGTCCGCGTCTCGGCCAGCGCAAAATCATCTGGCGACAGGTCAGCAAGCCCAGACTTCGAAAACGCGATCCGCGTGATCAGCCCGTCCCGGTCCAACCCGGCCTCCGGGAAATCAGGGATATCCTTCCCGGCCAAGGGACAGGCGATCCGCAGCGCAAACCCCGCTGCTGTCGCAAATTGCTCTGCCGCGGTGAACATGTCAGGTGCCAGACGCGCCTCCAACACCTCGGGCGAGCGGCCCGTTTTCTTCACCAACGCATCAGCCCGGTCCAGATAGTGATCAAAGACCGGCACCGACGCTGTGTAGAGGTCTGCGGCCAAAACGCTACTCCTGCGGAATGACCCTGAGACCCAGCTCCATAAGCTGATCCGAAGTGGGTTCGCTTGGCGCGCTCATCATCAGGTCTTCGGCCCGCTGGTTCATCGGGAACAGGATGACTTCGCGGATATTCTGCTCATCCGCCAGAAGCATCACGATCCGATCAATCCCGGCCGCACAACCACCGTGGGGCGGTGCGCCAAAGCGGAACGCATTGACCATCCCGCCAAAGCGCTTCTCCACTTCCTCGCGACCATAACCCGCGATCTCGAACGCCTTGAACATGATCTCTGGCCGGTGGTTCCGGATCGCACCCGACACCAGCTCATAGCCGTTGCACGCCAGGTCATATTGATAGCCCAGCACGTCCAGCGGATCGCCGTCCAGCGCCTTCATCCCGCCTTGCGGCATCGAGAACGGGTTATGCTCAAAATCAATCTTGCCGGTTTCCTCATCGCGCTCGTAGATTGGAAAATCCACGATCCACGCGAAGGCAAAGCGATCCGTCTCGGTCAGGCCAAGCTCGTTGCCGATCTCGACCCGCGCCTTGCCAGCCACGGTTTCGAACGATTTCGGTTTGCCCCCAAGGAAGAACGCGGCATCGCCCACACCCAGCCCAAGCTGCTGGCGAATGGCCTCGGTGCGCTCAGGCCCGATATTCTTGGCCAAAGGTCCGGCAGCTTCCATGCCGTCACCCTGATCACGCCAGAAGATATAGCCCATGCCGGGCAGCCCTTCCTTCTGCGCAAACGCATTCATCCGGTCGCAGAACTTCCTTGAGCCACCGCCGGGCGCCGGAATGGCCCGGATTTCCGTGCCCTCCTGCTCCAGAATCTTCGCAAAGATCGCAAAGCCGCTCCCAGCAAAATGCTCAGACACCACTTGCATCTTGATCGGGTTTCTGAGGTCCGGCTTATCCGTGCCATACCAAAGCGCCGCATCGCGGTAAGAAATCTGCGGCCAGTCCTGATCGACTTTGCGCCCGCCACCGAACTCTTCGAAAATTCCCGTCAGAACTGGCTGGATCGTGTCGAACACGTCCTGCTGTTCAACAAAGCTCATTTCCAGATCCAACTGGTAGAAATCCGTGGGCGAACGGTCGGCCCGCGGGTCTTCGTCCCGGAAACACGGTGCGATCTGGAAATACTTGTCGAAGCCCGACACCATCAAGAGCTGTTTAAACTGCTGGGGCGCCTGCGGCAGCGCATAGAACTTGCCGGGATGCAGACGCGAGGGCACCAGAAAATCACGCGCGCCTTCAGGGCTGGAGGCCGTGATGATCGGCGTCTGATGCTCCCGGAAATCCTGATCCCACATGCGCTTGCGGATCGAGGCCACGACGTCCGAACGCAGCTTCATATTGTCCTGCATGACCTCGCGACGCAGGTCGAGGAAGCGATACTTCAGACGCGTCTCCTCGGGATACTCCTGATCACCGAACACGATCAGCGGCAGCTCTTCCGAGGCGCCAAGAACTTCCATATCACGAATGAAAATCTCGACCTCGCCGGTTGGGATTTTCGGGTTCACGAGGCTCTCGTCGCGCGCTTTCACTTCGCCATCGATGCGAATGCACCACTCCGAGCGCACTTTTTCGACCTCGGAAAAGACCGGGCTGTCGGGGTCGGCCAACACCTGTGTCATGCCGTAATGGTCGCGCAAATCGATGAACAGAACACCGCCATGATCTCGCACGCGATGCACCCAACCGGCCAGACGCACAGTCTGACCCACATGGGACTTGTTCAGCTCGGCACAGGTATGGCTACGAAAGGCGTGCATTTGAGGCGTATCCTAAAGAATTATGCGGTCGCGCTGATACACATGCGGGCGAGCAGAAAGTCAAGCGCACTAAGGCTTTCATGGGCAAATTGGCTATTTAAACATCCGCCCGTTTAGACCATACGTATCGTGGCTTTGCCCCTGTCTGCCAATAGTTCGCGTGTTAACCCGTTCCGCCTCCCCGCTCAAAAGGTAAGGAAAACATAACCTTTGCCTTTGAGGTCTGGCTTATTATTGTCACGAGCCGTTCGGTAGTGTGTGGGGGCATTCTACTAGTTGGGGACAGGAACACTGAATGTGGAATAAATTGCTGGCGCAGCTTGTAACAGCGCTGGTTCGATCAGGTAGTTTGACGGTTCATTTGCCGAACGGTGAGGTAGTGCGCGGAGGCGACGGTCGAGCACCTCATGTCACCCTGCGACTGCATGACAAACGCCTGCCCCGGCACTTGATCCTGAACCCGGAATTGAGGCTCGGAGAGGCCTATATGGACGAAGGCCTGACCATCGACAACGATGATGTCCGCGGCCTTCTGACGATTATTGTTCGCAATTTCCAGAACGGTAATCTTCCGTGGTATCAATTGGTTGCACGCAATCTGAGGATCGCTAAGCGCCGCTGGGACCAATGGATTCCCAAGACCAGCGCTCGTAAGAACGCGCATCACCACTACGATATTTCCACGCCGTTCTATTACCTGTTTCTGGACGAGGATAAGCAATACACCTGCTCGTATTTCCGCGACCCCTCAATGACGCTGGAAGAAGCGCAGATTGCCAAAAAGAAGCACCTCGCAGGGAAACTCCTGATCAAACCCGGCATGAAGGTTCTCGATATCGGGTCGGGCTGGGGCGGGCTTGCGATCACCTTGGCCAAGGATTACGGCGCCCATGTTGTGGGGGTAACACTCTCCACCGAACAGCTCGAAGCGGCCCGCGCACGCGCCATTGAGGCCGGTGTCGCCGATAAAGTTGAATTCCGCCTGCAGGATTACCGCGACGTCACCGAAAAATTTGACCGTATTGTCTCCGTGGGCATGCTCGAACATGTGGGCCAACCGCAATACAGCACGTATTTCCGCAAGATCGAGGACAACCTGACCGACGACGGCATCGCACTTGTGCATTTCATCGGTCGCACCTCCGGTCCCGGAAATCTCAGCCCCTGGTTCCAGAAATATATCTTCCCGGGCGGCTATACGCCCGCCCTGTCCGAGGTTCTGCGAGAGATTGAAAAAACTTCGTTGGAACAAGCCGATATCGAAGTGTGGCGCACACATTACGACCGGACACTTTGGGAGTGGTTGCAGCGTTTCGAAGCCCGGCTCGATGAGGTGCGCGCGATGGGTTATGACGAGCGCTTCATTCGCATGTGGCGGTATTACCTGATCGCGTCCGAGCTCAGCCTCTCCGACATGCCGCACGTGCTGTTCCACGTTCAGTTGCAAAAGCATCAGACAACGGTGCCGATCACCCGCGACTATCTCTATGTCGACGGTGCAACGCAGCCGCGCTCGGCCTTTCCGTCAGAGGATGACATGCCGGACATGAAGGCCGCCGAGTAGTCCAGCCCACAAGAACGAGGCTTGAGATATCCGCGCAATTCGCAGAGATTGACGCGATATGTGATGTGCTGCCCGCGTTTGGAGTGACCTTTTCAGATGTCTTACGATGCCACTCTGATCATTCCCGCGCATAATGAAGAAGACCTGTTGCCCGGAACGCTCGATGCGTTGATAGCGCAGACCGGCGCGCGCCCGGTGCAGCTTATCGTCGCGATTAATGGCAGCACGGACCAGTCTGTCGAGGTCGCGACATCCTACAAATCCCGATTTGAAGACAAAGGCTGGCGCTTCGATATTCTCGATCTGGCCCAAGGTGGGAAACTCCAGGCCTTGAATGCCGCCGAAGAGATCGCGCAATCGGAAAACCGGATTTACCTCGACGCTGATGTCTTGTGTGACCCCACGCTCATCGACGAGCTCATCACAGCCCTCTCAGCGCCCCACGCCATCTACGCCACGGGCACTCTCGCCGTGCAACCTGCACGCAGTTGGACCACGCGCCACTATGCGCGCATCTGGCAGCAGGTCCCCTTTGTGAAAGGCGGCGCTGTCGGGGCGGGTCTGTTTTCCGTCAACGCTCATGGGCGCGCGCGCTGGGACACGTTTCCAGACATCATCTCCGATGACACCTTCGTGCGCCTGAACTTCGCGCCACACGAGCGCGTCGAAGTGCCCGCGCGCTACCATTGGCCAATGATCGAAGGGTTTCGGGCGCTGGTAAAGGTGCGCAAACGCCAAAATATCGGTGTGGAGGAAATAGCACAGAAGTTTCCCGACCTCCTCCGGAACGAGCGCGAAGGCTCCCTGTCAGCGGGTCAGGCCCTTGGTCTGGCACTTCGACACCCGATCAGCTTTGCCGTCTATTTTGCCGTGCATATCGCCGTCCGTTTCGGCCCGAAGACCCTCGACTGGACCCGGGGTCGCTAGAACGGCCGAACCACGTTGCCGGAATAGAAATAGACGCCCATCCCAAAGGCGAACAGAACCACCCCCGCGATCGAATGCAGCACCACCGCCTCTGGAAAGTTGCGTCGCACCTCATAGGACCATGCAAAAACCAGCCCCCCGGCGAATGTCATCGCCGCCACAATCCAGCTCCAATACATCAAATGCGCAAAGGAAAAGACCGCCGCATTCAGGGCAATCCCTGCAGTGCCTGTCGGCAGAATACCCGCATAACGCCTGAAATAGAGCGACCGGAACACCAGTTCCTGTGGCAGCGCCGAGACCAAAGGGTAAAACAGCGCAATCATCACAATGATCGGCCATCCATTCGGCAATCGCGGCGCATCCGGTCCCAACAGGAAGAACAACGCTTCGGGCCTATAGGCCTGTATCACCAGATAGCTCGCCAACGCCGTCAGGATCGAAACAACTGCGACATAGGTCCAGCCAATCCGGCCCATGCCCGACACCAGTGAGCGCCAGCGAAACGTCGGGGTCAGCCACAGCAACACGAGGCCAAGCCCGGTGAACAAGAACAACGCCGTGAACATGGCAGAGGCTGGAAGCAGGATCGCAATCGCCGCAGGCACGCCGAAGTAAAGCGCCAGAAACTCGACCCGCAACCGGGCCGGTCCCGCTGCTACGCGTTCGGTATGCAATGCGTCCGTCATGACAGCCGATTTAGGGCTGAATTCGCAAAAGCGTAGACCCACGCGCCGATTTTCCCTGTCGCGCTTCAGGCACACCTGCCTCAGACACGCCTCAAAACGGATTCAATTGCGCAATAAGGACCAGTAGACAGAACCAAACTGAGCAGAAAAACCGCCATCGGCAGTGAAAACAGGCAAATTATGTCCGACCAAACACACGCCCAGCCGCAAAGCCCGGCGCAGGATCGCCTGCTTTCAGGTCTGATCATCGCGGCCTTCGTGGCGATATCGCTGCAAATCTATCCCGGCTCCTCTGCCGATTTCATTGCTCTGTGGTCAGCGGGCAAAGCCTTCGCCACGGGCCAATTCGGCAACATCTACGCCAGCCCCTCCGACATCTTCCTGATGCTCCCGCCCGAGGCATGGAACACAGGCGAAGGGCTGCGCGCACTGTATCCCTTTATCTATCCACCCCTCTGGGCCTGGGTCATGGAGACCCTCACGCAAATCGCCTCGTTCGAGACAACCGTCTTGGTGCTGACGATCATCAACACGCTCAGCATCGCCGGCATGTTCGTCCTTACCCACCGCATAATGCGGCCCGATATCCCCTTATGGCGCTGGTTGCTCGTCGGCCTTGTGATCAGTTCCGTCCTGATGGCCACCTTCATTGCTCAGCTGCAAAGCCAGCCGCAAATCATCGTCTCGTTTCTCACGGTTCTGGCCCTTGAACGCAGCTTTGCTGGCCGCCCTGCCGCTGCCGGGATCGCCATGGCCATCGCCGCCTCGATCAAGCTCTACCCGCTGATCTTTGCACTGATCTGGCTCTTTGCGGGCCGCCGCACCGAAGCGGTGTGGTTCTTCGTCATCGGCGCTCTCTGCGCACTGACGTCACTGCTTGTCGCGGGCTGGCCGCTGCATGCCGAATTTCTTGGCCATATAAGCGCTATTTCGAACACCGCCCTGCTGACATCGCTGGTCCACGGCATCGATCCCATGATCGCCCAATTGTTCTATCCCGGCAATTTCGTTCAGGTCACACCCGACTTCCTTGGCCCGGGCGACAAAATCCAATGGGCCGTTGCCAGCAAACCCCTGTGGCACACCCTGCTGAACAAGGCCGCCCTTCTGACCTTCATCGCAGTATCGGTCCTGGCGCTGCGCAAAGAAGCAAACCCGCACCGCCAAGCCGCAGTCTGGCCTGTCCTGATGGGCGTTTTCGGCCTGATCGGGCCGATATCGTGGGCCTATCACTATCTGGCCGTCTTCGCATTCCTGCCCATGTTCCTGATGACCCTGCACCGCTGGCAAGGCTGGACGGCACTTCTTTTGTGCCTGCTGGCCCTCAGTCCGGCCACCTATGTCGTCGCTGGTCTCAACTACAAAACGTTCAATCTGGCGCTGCCGCTTCTCAGCCCGATTCAGATCATCGCAACGCTCGGAATTGCAGCACTCAGCTATTTGTTCTGGCGCAATCTGCAAAAGCTGCCCTCATCCATGTAGAAAAAGGCCCCGCGCACCCTTGCACGCCCTGTGGGGACTCCTTAAACCCACGATAATTTGCGCGTCAGAGGGTCCGGGACATGCCAAAAAGAACCGATATCAATTCGATCATGATCATCGGCGCAGGGCCCATCGTCATTGGACAGGCCTGCGAGTTCGACTATTCCGGCGCTCAAGCCTGCAAAGCACTGCGCGAAGAAGGCTACCGCGTCATCCTCGTTAACTCGAACCCCGCCACGATCATGACCGATCCAGATATGGCCGACGCCACCTATATCGAGCCGATCACCCCCGAAATCGTCGCCAAGATCATTGAGAAAGAACGCCCCGACGCGCTCTTGCCCACGATGGGTGGTCAGACCGGGCTGAACACCTCGCTTGCCCTTGAGGAAATGGGCATACTCGAAAAATTCGGCGTCGAGATGATTGGCGCCAAACGTCCCGCTATCGAAATGGCCGAAGACCGCAAGCTGTTCCGCGAAGCGATGGACCGCCTTGGCCTCGAAAATCCGAAAGCCACCATCGCCAACACGATGGAAGAATGCATGGCTGCGATTGATTACGTCGGCCTGCCCGCCATCATCCGCCCTGCCTTCACATTGGGCGGCACAGGCGGTGGCGTGGCCTATAACCGCGAAGACTACGAAAATATCTGCAAATCCGGGCTCGATGCATCTCCGGTGTCTCAGATCCTGATCGACGAGTCGCTGCTTGGCTGGAAAGAATACGAGATGGAGGTCGTGCGCGACAAAGCCGACAACGCCATCATCGTCTGTGCCATCGAAAACGTCGATCCGATGGGCGTGCATACCGGGGATTCCATCACCGTCGCCCCCGCACTGACCCTGACTGACAAGGAATACCAGATCATGCGCAACGGCTCGATTGCTGTTCTGCGCGAGATCGGCGTCGAAACCGGCGGCTCGAACGTGCAATGGGCCATCAACCCCGCCGACGGGCGCATGGTCGTGATCGAGATGAACCCGCGCGTCTCCCGCTCCTCTGCGCTGGCTTCAAAAGCCACGGGTTTTCCAATTGCCAAGATCGCGGCAAAACTGGCCGTAGGGTACACACTCGATGAGCTGGACAACGACATCACCAAGGTCACGCCCGCGAGCTTCGAGCCGACGATCGACTATGTCGTCACCAAGATCCCGAAATTCGCTTTTGAGAAATTCCCCGGCTCCGAACCCTATCTGACCACCGCAATGAAATCCGTCGGCGAAGCGATGGCGATTGGTCGGACGATCCACGAATCCATGCAAAAAGCCCTGGCCTCAATGGAATCCGGCCTGACCGGGTTTGACGAAGTGCCGCTTGATGGCATGCCCGGCCCCGATGCCGTGCAGTGGCAGACCACCGAGGATGACATCATCCCGCGCATTGTGGTTGGCAAGGACGCCACCTCGCAGGAAGCAATCGACAAGACACTCACCCGTGCCCTCGCGCAGCAAACGCCAGATCGCTTGCGGGTCATTGCCCACGCCATGCGGTTCGGCTTCTCCAATGATGAGATTAACGAGATCAACCAGTTTGATCCGTGGTTCCTCTCGCGCATCCGCGAAATCATCGCGACCGAGGCGCGCGTTGCCAAAGATGGCCTGCCAATGACCGAAGAGGGTCTGCGCGAACTGAAGATGATGGGCTTTACAGATGCCCGCCTCGCGCATCTGACCGGGCGCGACGAAGCTGACGTGCGCAAGGCGCGTCAGAACCTTGGTGTCGTCGCCTGCTTCAAGCGCATCGACACCTGCGCCGCCGAGTTCGAGGCGCAGACGCCCTACATGTATTCCACCTACGAGGCCCCGATGATGGCCGAAGTGGAATGCGAAGCCCGACCCACCGATGCGAAGAAGGTCGTCATCCTCGGCGGTGGCCCCAACCGGATCGGTCAGGGGATCGAATTCGACTATTGCTGCTGCCACGCCTGTTTCGCCCTGACCGACGCGGGTTACGAGACCATCATGGTCAACTGCAACCCGGAAACCGTGTCGACCGACTACGACACCTCCGACCGGCTCTATTTCGAACCGCTCACCTTTGAGCACGTCATGGAAATTCTCCGCGTCGAGCAGGAAAACGGCACGCTCCACGGCGTCATCGTCCAATTCGGCGGCCAGACGCCTCTGAAGATCGCCCAGGCGCTCAATGACGAGGGCATCCCGATCCTCGGCACCTCGCCCGATGCCATTGATCTGGCCGAGGACCGCGAGCGCTTCCAGCAACTCGTGCAGTCCCTCGACCTCAAGCAACCGCATAACGGCATTGCCTCCACCGACGCGCAAGCCATGGAAATCGCCGCCGAGATCGGCTTCCCGCTGGTGATCCGCCCCTCCTACGTGCTGGGTGGCCGCGCCATGGAAATCGTCCGCGATCAGGCCCAGCTTGAACGCTACATCTCCGAGGCGGTCGTCGTCTCCGGCAAATCTCCTGTGTTGCTGGACAGCTACCTTGCGGGCGCCGTTGAACTTGACGTCGACGCACTCTCCGATGGGACCGCCGTCCATGTCGCAGGCATCATGCAGCACATCGAAGAGGCCGGCGTGCATTCCGGTGACAGCGCCTGTTCCCTGCCCCCCTATTCCCTCGATGATGCCACCATCGCCGAGGTCCGCCGCCAGACCGAAGCGCTCGCCAAGGCGCTCAATGTCGTGGGCCTGATGAACGTGCAATTCGCCATCAAAGACGACGAGATCTACCTGATCGAGGTCAACCCTCGTGCCTCGCGCACCGTGCCCTTCGTCGCCAAGGCCGTCGGCTCCCCCATCGCGTCCATCGCCGCTCAGGTCATGGCAGGTGCTAAGCTTTCCGAGTTCGACCTGATCGATCCCATGATCGACACCTTCGCCGTGAAGGAGGCCGTCCTGCCCTTCGCCCGCTTCCCCGGTGTCGATACGATCCTCGGCCCCGAAATGCGCTCTACTGGCGAGGTCATGGGCTCCGACACGAACTTCCACCGCGCCTTCCTCAAAGCCCAGATGGGCGCGGGCACCGAGCTGCCCGAAGGCGGCACCGGCAAGGTCTTTTTGTCCATCCGCAACGAGGACAAGACCCCCGACATGCTGGAAGCCGCCCAAACCGTCGCCGCTCTGGGCCACACGCTCATCGCCACCCGCGGCACCGCCAAATGGTTGGCCGAGGCCGGTCTGGACTGTGAGGTCGTCAACAAGGTCTACGAGGGCCGCCCCGACGTGACCGACCAGCTCAAAGACGGCCTGATTTCCCTGATCTTCAACACGACCGAGGGCGCCCAGGCCATCGAAGACAGCCGCGAAATCCGCTCCATCGCCCTCTACGACAAAATCCCCTACTACACGACCGCCGCCGGGTCACACGCCGCCGCGCTGGCCATGAAAGCAAGGGTTGAAGGGGATGTCGGGGTTATGGCGTTGCAGGAGACTTAGGAGTTAAGCAATGGGTGGTCGTGATCGCCCCTGTCGTACAACCTGTAGCGGACGCGATCTAATACCGTCTGGTTGCGAGTGTAGTATTTCACGCAGTGTTTTGTCTTTCCGTCAGGAATCCCGTAGTCCCGATTGAGATATCCATCAGGCTTCCCAACAAGTTTCTCCAAAGGAACCAACAAAAACGTTGAAAATACTTCGGCCTCTTCTTCTTCCGGCGATGCTAGGTACTCTTGATTGGTGCCTTCGCCATCAAAACTAACACTTGGTTGAAAGTTGATAACCACTCTCTGATCTGTCTTCAAAAGGTTGCTATGTAACGCGACATGTCCAAACTCGTGACCGAGAGCGAAACGCGCAAACGGATTTCCTTGTTCCGCTCGCTCAAAAATTTCGCGGCGGGCGAAAATCCTTATTCCGATCTTTTCTCCAAGAGCGCAAGCATATGATTCTCTTGCAAAATCTGGCATCTCTTCGACAACATCATAATCAAAACTCTTCAACTCTAGCGCTTGCTCCTCGAACAACCTGGTCAAGTCAGTTCGTTCCGAAACCGAGAAATGTAGCCTTCTGATTTCATCTGCATGTAATGCCACCTCGGCAAATCGATCTGGGGTCAGAAGCGCTCGAGTTTGTTTCTGCGTCCTTCTCCGTTTTGTGGCTTTAAGGTTTTGGAGGTTTAAAACCTTAATGTCGGTGTTAGTTTTTTCTCCAACGTCTCTTTCAATTATTGATCTTATTTTACTTGTGGCTCGTTCAGACAGTTTGTCACCATACAGCGAGAACAGAGCCTGCAATGAAGGAAGAGGTTCGTTCTTTGCAATTAGTGCGCGCTTGCGGTTCGAATACGCAGCCTTCTCTCGCAGTTCGTCGGCCTCACCATCGGTGGAACACAAGATATCCACATATTTTTGAAGTACACCATCTCCGATATTCGTACGACCATACTCAAGGTTGCTTACCCGCGTAATCGGCTCATCAATTCTCTTCGCGAACTCAGTTTGGCTCAGTCCCAGCCTAGCTCGAAAAGCCTTACTCCGTTCTCCAAATTCATTTCTCATTGAAGCAAAACCCCCACAGGCGGACCCTTTCTTATTTGGAGATATTATGGATCGTGATCACCAAATCTATGGCCATCATAATCGCCATTGCAGCGGTCAAGGTGAAGATGGGATCGCTCATTTTTTCCCCAATACAGTTTTTATCGATTTTGGCATTATATCTACACGAGAGATAATACTTTGCAAGAGAAAATCTACATGTTGGTACTACAGAGGCGTAGTGCGCCACATGATGTGGTAGACTTGTAAAAATCTAACTGTGGTAAGTGCGGAGTGTTTCGCTACAGATCGCGCAATCGCCGTGGTTCTCACACATTCAAACCGCCCCCAAACCCATAAATCCGTGCTATACTCCTGCCATTGAACTTACCGGAGTATTTGATCCATGCGCATTTTGACCCTTTTGACCGCTGCGGCCCTCGGCCTTTCCGCCTGTGCGCAGCCTGAGCCTGTGACCGGCACCACTTTGCCTCTGTTTGGCGATGGATACCGGGCGAAGGGTGATCAGTGTCGCCGGGTGGGCGAGAATGATTTCACCAATCAGTTCCTTGACGATGCCGCCGATCTGGTGGCCTGTCCGGAAGACATGGAAAATCTCGGTGTCTTTGCGCTGGACACCGGCGGTGTCGAAGTGGCCCGCGTCGATGGCTACGTACTTTATTCCGTGCCTCTGCGCTAAACCCTCTCGGGCGGGCGCCACGCATTACCCATCCCGCTGTTTCCTGATCCGCGCGCGTTCCTCCCGCGCGGCTTCATCATCTTCGCGTGCCTCTGCGGCCATACGCTTCAGTGCTGCATTTGGATCCCGTTTGGCCATGTCTGCGCGCCGCGCGTCACGCCGCTCCCTGACCTGCCGCTTCAGTTCGAACTCCAGCCGACTGTCCTCCAACTCGGCTTTTGTCCTCTCCCAGTCTCCAACAATCGGTCGGTGCGCATAATCCTCGTGGTTGATGTAATGTTCGAACCGCTCCCCGCTCAGGATCATCCCGGACAGACGCGCCTCCATATAGGCGCGCAGCACATCGTTCATGCGGGTCAGATATCCGCGCCCGGTGGCTTTGAAGAACTTGATCACATCCTGATCCACGCGCATCGTCAGTTGCTTCTTGTGCGGCGTGTTGGGTCGGGTGGCGATGGCCTCCCATTCGGCCGGGATCACCTCGTCCTTCCACATGCTCGAATGCAGATCGTATTCCAGACGCTGCATCAGATCATGCAGAAAGGAATGATGCAGACGCTGGCGTCTGGTCATTGTTTTGCGCACGTTTTTGTCGTCCATCCGGCGACCCCCGATCCTTGAAAATCCGGGGCACTGTCTGAAAGATTGGTTAACGAGTTCTCAGCGATACGTGCGCTACGCGTGTAGCTACGGAAAAACGACGGGAACCCTACAGGAAAACTACAGCGGTTTTGAGGGGGAGACTCAGCCGCCCGGCGCGGTGACTTCGTCTTCCAGATGCAGCTTCATTTCGACCAGCACCTTTTGCAGCGCCAGCGTTTCAGTCAGCATCCGCTTGGCCTCGTTGGCAGTGATCACGCCATCCTCGATCGACTGGTTGTATTCACCCATCAACATGGCAAATCTCTGGGCCAGAGCGACGACATCATGGTTGACATTGGTGGTCTCGTTGCCGTGACGCGCGCTGTCGTAATCTATTGAATTTCCATTCATTTCTGCCAAGGCAGAGGTCACATGCGGGAACGACGCGGCAGCCTCCAGAGCCGCCACAGCGTCAATCGGCATGAACCTGTCAGAGTGCTCATCCGCGTCAGAATAATAGCGACCAAGGGTCGCTTTCGAGCGCCCCGTCAGCTCACACGCAGGCTCCACGCCCACGTCTTTCACAAGGGCCTCAGTGTGCTTTTTGAGATATCTGAACCGTGCCGACATTCGCTCTCATCCAATTGGTTAGCCCATTGTTTATAACAGTATTCCCACACATAACACTGTCAAAACACTGATTTTTTTGCCGGTCCCAAAACACCCCAACCGGTCCCTTGCCATGCCGAAATCGAGGCAGTAGCAAAGGCCATGGCCAAACTCTATTTCCACTACTCCACGATGAACGCAGGCAAGTCGACCCTGCTTCTTCAAGCCGCCCATAACTATCAGGAAATGGGGATGGAGACCTATCTTCTGACCGCAAGTTTCGATGACCGCGCCGGGGAAGGTAAGATCGGGTCGCGCATCGGCATCGGTCGCCCCGCAGACACATACGGCAACTCCACCGATTTGTTTGCTATGATATCCAAGCGTCTGGAGGCAGGCACCATTGCCTGCGTTATGGTTGATGAGGCGCAATGGCTGTCAAAAGACCAGGTTTGGCAGTTGGCACGTGCAGTCGACGATCTGGCCGTTCCGGTCATGTGTTACGGCCTGCGCGTCGATTTCCGGGGGGAGCTGTTTCCCGGCTCGGCCACGCTTTTGGCTCTGGCGGACGAAATGCGAGAAGTGCGCACAATCTGCCATTGCGGCCGGAAAGCCACGATGGTGATCCGCAAAGGGCCAGACGGAAAAGCGTTGACCGATGGTGATCAGGTGCAGGTGGGCGGCAACGAAACCTACCGGTCGCTCTGCCGCAAGCACTGGCGAGAGGCTGTCGCGGATCGCTAGACTTCGTTCGGTAACGGCGCGCCAGAAAAGAACGCATCGAGATTAGCCAAGGCCATTTGTCCCATGTTTTCGCGCACATTCAGGGCGTTTGTCCCCAAATGAGGAAGCAGTGTAACGTTTTCCATCGCCAGCAACGCCTCTGGCACTTTGGGTTCAAATTCGTAAACATCCAAGCCCGCACCGGCCAACTGATTGTTTTGGAGGCCTGCAATTAGCGCCGTCTCGTCCACGATGTCGCCTCGGGCAATGTTGATAAAGATCGCATGAGGTTGCATGGAGTCGAAGAATGTAGACCCGATCAGGTGGTGGGTCTCTGGGCCTCCGGGGGTGGCAAGAACAACAATATCGGCCTCACGCGCGACAGCGTTGATGTCTTCAAGTTGCTCTGCGCCCTCGATTTTTTTGGTTGAACGGTTCGCGAAGACGATCCGACACCCAAAGCCAAGGCGACAACGATCTGCAATAGCCTGACCAATGCGGCCCATGCCAACGATACCTATGGTGCGACCGGTAACATGAAACCCCAACATCTGGGTCGGCTGCCAACCGGTCCACTGCCCCGCGCGTACCAAACGCTCTCCCTCACCGGCTCGGCGCGCCGTCATCAAAATGAGGGTCATCGCGATGTCCGCGGTGGCATCTGTAACAGCCCCAGGCGTATTGGTGACGGCAATGCCTTTCGCTTTGGCAGCGGCCACATCAATATGATTGTAGCCGACGCCAAAATTTGCGATTAGACGACACTTTGGGTTGGGAGCCGCGCCAATGGCGCTTGAAGTGAAGTTATCACCCAGTGTCGGTAGAACCGCATCATAGCCCTGAAGTGCTTCTGTTACCTCCTGCTCTGACATGGGCCGCGAGGTCTCGCGAAGGGAGACATCATAGCGCTCATGCGCGTCCGACATGACGCTCTCAGGCAGTCTGCGTGAAATCAGCAACTTGTGCATCAGTACATCCGCCCACCAACAGGGACATCCTTGTCTGGAACCAACAGAACAACTTCATTTTCCTGATCCGGCACCCCCAAGACCAATATCTCAGACATAAATTTTCCAATCTGACGCGGTGGAAAATTGACGACCGCCATAACGCGTTTTCCGACGAGCTCTTCTGGCGTGTAGTGCTTTGTAATTTGGGCAGAACTTTTACGTTCGCCAATGTCAGGACCAAAATCTACCCACAGTTTGATCGCGGGCTTTCGCGCTTCGGGATAAGGTTCTGCTTTGACGATCTGGCCAACTCGTATGTCGACCGCCAGAAAGTCGTCGAAACTGATCTCTGTCATGCCGTCATCACTGCCTTAGTTCGCGTCCGCGATTTGCAGCCGCCGCAACTGCGCGACGAAGCAGATCGGGGAAGCCCGTTTTTTCATCCATCAACACCTCAAGCGCTGCCGCGGTAGTGCCCGCCGGGCTTGTGACATTGACCCGAAGTTGCGCGGGATCTTCTGTAGCGTCTTCCGCCAATTGACCTGCGCCGCCCACTGTGGCTTTCGCCAACGACATTGCAAGATCTGCCGGTAACCCCTCTGCGGCGCCCGCTGCAGCCAGAGTTTCGATGAGATGAAATACATACGCCGGTCCGGAACCCGAAACAGCCGTAACTGCATCAATCTGATCTTCATTTTCCAATCGCACGGTTTGACCTACGGCTTGCAGCAGTGTTTCTGCCGTTTTCAACTCATTTTCCGAGGTGGCCTCATTCCCAACAATCGCCGTAATGCCGCGACCGATAGCCGCCGGAGTGTTTGGCATGGTGCGTATGATGCTGGCCTTCTGGCCAAAGACTGCTTCAAAAGCTGAGATTGGCGTACCTGCGGCAATGGATAGGAAGACCGTCGAGCCTCCGACAAAAGCCTCAAGTTGCGGCAGCGCGTCGCCCATCATCTGCGGTTTCACAGCAATGACCACCACGCCGGGCATCTCGGGTAAGGTCTCGTTGATGTGGACACCCTGTCCGCTCAACCAATCTGAGGGCTTTGGATCGACGACATAGACGGAGCTGGCAGAAATACCCTGGTTGAGCCACCCCTCAAGTAGAGCCGAGCCCATCTTGCCACATCCCAGCAAGACAAGCCCTGCCTCATTGATTTTGGTGTAGTCCATCTCGCCCCCAATTCACTTGGGGACAAGACTATGCGCGCCCGTAGGCCTCCGCAATCGCAACCTGCATAGCGTCTTTGGGCGTCCGATCGCCCCAACACACCAATTGGAAAGCAGGATAGAAACGCTCCGAGGCCATAACCGCGGCCGATAACATGCGGTCAATCTGATCAGGACCCGCACCAGCACCGCCAGCCAAAAGCAACCCGTAGCGATAAACCATCAGCTTTTGAGCTTTCCAGTAGCTGAAAGCTCCGGCCCAGCAAGTGTCATTGGCCCGATTGAGCACCTCGTAGAGAGCTGGAAGCTTTTCCTCGGGAGGTTCCATCTCAAACGTCGAGACCATACGCAGCGTTTCATCGTAGGCAGACCAAGCCAGAGTAATCGAGTACGTGCGCCACTGCCCTTCGATTGCCATTGCGATCTGATCATCCGCAATACGATCGAAATCCCAATCGTGGTGTTCTGCAAGGGTCTCAACCAAATCAATCGGATGAAGATCCTCTGTTTCGAGATAATGTTCTAATGAAGACATGCCCGGCCCCTTTTTGCCTCTGGTGCTTAGGGCTTGCCCGACCCCAAAGCACTGGGTCCTAAATCAAAGGGTCGCTTTCTGACGCGCGCCCCTTACAAGATATGGTGTTCTGTATCGCGGACTCTGTAAAGGGTTATTTTGAATAATCCACAACACTTTGTGGGTGCAGCAAGAAGATGCGCTATTTGTTAGTCAGGCTACAGGCGGGACAATCATCCCTTCGATGAAGAGAAATCACCCGCGCATCTGCGTAAAGACCATCGTAGATCATCATGCGATTTTTAAGCGTTTCGCCCGCGCCGGTGATGTACTTTATCGCTTCAAGAGCCATTATCGATCCCACAACGCCCGGCAACGCCCCCACGACCCCGGCTTCTGCGCAACTTGGTGCAAGACCCGCCGCGCTCTTTTCAGGGAACACGCAACGGTAACAAGGCGTTCCATTCGCAGGGTCAAAGAGACTGACTTGCCCTTCCCATTGGCTGATCGCGCCTGAGATCAAGGGTTTCGAAAGTTGGACGCAGACCTCATTGATCAGATAGCGGGTGTCAGGGTCATCCGTTCCGTCCAGAACGATATCGTAGTCCGAAATCAAATCCGAAGCTATCTCAGCATCCAATCTGCGATGATACGGCGCGATCGAAACAAATGGGTTCTGTGCCTCAATGGACTTTTGGGCTGAAAAAACCTTAGGCATCCCGATTCTGGCATCAGAGTGAATTACCTGTCGTTGCAGGTTCGAATTATCGACATCGTCGTTATCAATAACCCCAATTGTCCCCACCCCCATTGCCGCAAGATACTGTAGTGAGGGCGCGCCAAGTCCACCGGCTCCAACAACGAGTATGCGAGCCTGTTTCAGTTTTCGCTGTCCTGCCCCCCCTACCTCACGAAGCACAATGTGCCGCGCATATCGGTCTAACTCGGACGACGTAAAGGACTCTGAAGATATGCTATCATCTTGGTAGCTCTCATTGTGATGGGCCCGCAGTCGCCTGAGCAGTAACCGATATGCCCAGACCAACAGGAATACACCTGCAAGGATCAGCCAATTCATCAACGAACCACCAGTGATCTGCTTTAGGGTATTCCCATCGGGCAGAGTTGCCTGAAAGAAGAGAACCGCTGTGAATAAGATAATCTGAACTGCGATCAATGCGCGACGGGAAACACCAGCGTAGACCCCACCGAACCACAGCAATGCAGAAATGAACAACGTCAAAAGCATCACGAAACTCCAGTAGAGCCAAATCCTCCGACACCACGTTCTGTTTCACTAAGCGTATCCGCACTGACAAAGCTTGCCTGAACGACCGGAGCGACGACAATTTGAGCAATACGGTCTCCATGCGCAATAGCCACACTCATCCCGCTCAGGTTAATCAGTATAACCCCCAATGGGCCGCGATAATCACTATCGATCGTACCAGGCGTATTTGGCAGGCTAATTCCTTGCTTCAGAGCCAAACCAGAACGCGGACGGATTTGAGCTTCATAACCAGCAGGGATTTCAACCTTCAGTCCAGTTGGAATTAACGCCCGTTCGCCAGCACTCAGCACAACACCTGCACTTCTCTGAGCTGTGGGGAAGTTAGCTCGCAAATCAGCCCCGGCGGCGCCTTTGGTTTCATATTTTGGCAGTCCAAGCGATTGATCGGCATCTTCGACGAAGCTGCAACGGATTTCGGGGGTCACGATAAAGCCTCGGCAATTTTACTTGCGAGCCGCATCGCAGTTTGGGCCTTGCTAAGACGCGGCCACGTCTCGGTATCAGTATCCGAAATAACGATTACCGCATTCTCGTCGCCGCCCATTATGCCGGTCTCGGGGCTAACGTCGTTAGCGACGATCCAGTCGCACCCTTTGCGTTCTCGCTTTTTGGTTGCATTCGCAATGACATCGTCCGTTTCGGCAGCGAAGCCGACCACCAGTTTGGGTCGATTGTCTGTCATTTGGGATACAGTGGCCAGAATGTCCGGGTTCTCCAGTAGTTGAAGGTCCGGCAGCGTTTGGCCGTCTTTCTTCATTTTTTTGTCCGAAGCACCTTTCACCCGCCAATCCGCCACTGCCGCCGCAAATACCGCAGTATCGACCGGCAACGCGTAAGAAACCGCTTCCATCATCTGGCGGGCAGTTTCGACTTGCACCACCTCGATACCGTCTGGCGGCGCGACATCTGCGGGGCCCGTCACGAAAATAACATTTGCGCCGAGCGCCGAAAGCGCAGACGCAATCGCGGAACCTTGTGCCCCGGATGACCGGTTGGCGATGTAACGAACCGGATCAATCGGCTCATGGGTTGGGCCTGAAGTGACCAGAATACGCTTACCCTTCAACGGGCCGTTCAACAGGACGCTCTCGGCGGCATCGATGATGGAAGCTGGTTCGGCCATGCGACCGGGACCATATTCGCCACAGGCCATGTCACCATTGTCTGGTCCAACCACGTGAATGCCGTCTTCGCTAAGCGTCGTCAAATTCCGCTGTGTTGCGGCATGTTCCCACATGCGCACGTTCATCGAAGGCGCAATGAGCACCGGTTTGTCAGTGGCCAACAGAAGGGTGGTGGCTAAGTCATTGGCATGCCCCCCCGCCATTTTTGCCATCAGATCAGCGGTAGCTGGCGCGACGATCACAAGATTCGCAGCACGAGACAACTCGATGTGACCCATTTCCGCCTCGTCAGTCAGGTCAAAGAGATCGCGATATACCTTTTGCGCGGCTAGGGCGGACACAGACAAGGGAGTAACGAATTCTTCCGCAGCCTTTGTTAGAACGGGCGTCACAGTCGCCCCGCGCTCGCGCAGTCGGCGGATCAAATCCTGCGACTTAAACGCTGCTATTCCACCGCCGATCACCAATAAAATCTTCTTGCCTGAAAGCATAGCGCTGCCTTTTCGCAATACGTGTTGCGGTGAATAGTTAGGCAGTTCTTTGGGTTAGATCAAACAGTTGCTCAGGTAGAGATCGCGTTAAGAGCAGAGCCCGCTGCTGTTTCAGGATAGCGGTTTCTTGTTTTCAAACCAATTGATCAGCACCGGAAAACCGAAGCAGGTCTCAAATCAGCTCTGACTTTTTACAATCAACATAGCCAACCGGATGGGCGGTTGGCTATGTTGTCGAAGGCCGTTCGAAAATCAACTAGCTCATCAATGGCCAGCCGCTACATCCGGTCTGAGCCCAGTCAGATTAGTGCGCGAGGAAGTGATAAACCTCTTTTGACTGGTTCTCCAGCGACTTTTTCATTTTTGCGAAGGCCGCGGCCTCTAGCTGCCGCACGCGTTCTTTGGACAACCCAAGTTCGTTTCCGAGGCTTTCCAAAGTGCGCGGCTGGTCCAACAGTTTTCGCTCTCTTACGATAAATTGCTCACGCTCGTTCAATCCTCTCATGGCTTTGAACAACCATCCGCGCAGCGTTTCCAGATCGTGGCTCTGTTCAACGGTCTCCGACGCTTGTGGGCTGTCATCCTCCAATGCGTCTATCCATTCGCGGCCTTCGTCTTCAGTCGACTGCGTAGCGTTCAGCGAAAAGTCTGAGCCGGACAGGCGACCCTCCATCATTTCGACGTCGTGAAGGGGAACACCAACTTCGGTAGAGATCATCTGGCGCAACTGATGTTTGTCGAGAGTTTCACCCGAAGCAGCGGCTTCGCGCTCAAGACGAGCCTGAACCCTGCGCATATTAAAGAAGAGCGATTTTTGTGATGACGTCGATCCTGTTCGAACCATAGACCAGTTTCGCATTACGTAGTCTTGAATAGATGCTTTGATCCACCAGACCGCATATGTGGAGAAACGTACGCCCCGGTCAGGGTCGAATTTATCAGCTGCTTTCATCAACCCCAATCCAGCTTCTTGAATCAGATCATTCATCGGGGCGCCGTAACGCTTGAATTTTGACGCCATCGAGATCGCCAAGCGCATGTAGGCTGTAATCAGTCGGTGGAGAGCTTGTTCGTCGCGTTCATCTCGCCAAGCATAAGCCAATCGGAGTTCCGTCTCTGCATCAAGCAGTTCCGCCTTCATAGCGGTCCGGGATAATCTGTTGTCAGCTCTCATGTCTAAGGCCATGCGATCAGCTCTCTGTTGTTTTATTACGTAGTCTTGGTTCATTATTTATGCTTGTTACGTGCCAAGTTTGAACTTGGATCAAAGGAAATTTGACTTGGGCGGTTTTCCTACTAGGGCAATGATCGTTGGCGGGGCGTCATCCGGCAAATCAGAATATGGTGAACAACTCGTCAGAGCGCAGAATGTTCCAAAGACTTATGTGGCGACCGCTCAGGCATTTGATCTTGAGATGGAAGAAAAGATCTTGGCGCACAAAGCAGCGCGGGCAAACGATGGTTGGAAGACCGTAGAAGAGCCTTTTGACGTTGCGCAAATTCTACGAAATGCCAAAGCTGGCCATGCCGTCCTGCTTGACTGCGCAACCCTTTGGCTAAGTAACATTCTACTTGCCGAGCACGACTTCGCTCGGGCCCAAGCCGAATTGATCGAAGCACTACGGCTATCAAAAGCTTCTGTCACAATTGTTTCCAACGAGGTCGGACAAGGAATCGTGCCAGAGACCAGTTTGGGCAGAGAGTTCCGCAAGCGGCAGGGTGCGCTTAATATCGCGATTGCCAAGGAGTGCGACTTGGTCGTTCAGGTCGTCACCGGAATTGCAGTGGTTCTAAAAGGCAAACTCCCGGACTCCATGACATGACAAGGCTCTTTTGGATTCGACATGGTCCGACCCATCAAAAAGCGTTCACGGGCTGGCGAGACGTACCCGCCGACTTGTCTGACATAGCCGCGTTGGCGAGACTTGAGGCGGGCTTGCCAAAGGACGCGAAGGTGACAAGCTCAGATCTGACAAGAGCAACTGCAACTGCGGATGCCATTCAAGGCGATCGTCACAGGATGAAGCAGAACCCAAACTTTCGTGAGTTCAATTTCGGTGAATGGGATGGATTGAAATGGGATGAAGTTGCGTCCCGGGATCCGCAATTGTCTCGCCTCTACTGGGAATCCCCCGGCGATCACACACCACCAGGTGGGGAAAGCTGGAACGACGCCAGCCAAAGGATCAGTCGCGCCGTAGATCAATTGATCGAAACTCACCCAAAATCAAACATAGTCATAGTAGCGCATATTGGAACTATCTTGACCCAACTCTGTCGCGCGAAGAAGCTGACGCCATATCAAGCGCTTGCCCAACAAATCGATAATCTATCGCTTACCGAAACATTCTGGGACGGTTCAGATTGGTCAATTGGTCGGGTCAATCATCTTTTTTGATGGCAGCCACCAAAATTCAGAATTTTTTGATGACTTAAATGCCCGCTACTGTGGTGTCATGACATATGATCTTTATCTTGGTGATCGCACCTATTCGAGTTGGTCACTCCGTGGCTGGTTACTGTTCGAGAAATTCGGCCTGGCCTGCAACACGCACTTCGTAGATTTTAATTCTGGAACCGTTGCCGCGCAGTTGGAAAAGATTGCGCCCGCGAAAACCGTACCGGCTCTGCAAATCGACAATACTCTTGTGCTTTCAGATTCCCTCGCAATTGCAGAAGAGCTGGCCAGCCGCCATCCGACTTTAGGTATTTGGCCGACCGATCAGGATGCGCGTGCTACCGCACGAAATCTCTGCGCCGAAATGCACTCCGGCTTTATGAACCTGCGCTCTGAATGTCCGATGAACTTAAGGATCGCATATACCAGCGTACCACTTGATGCCGACTTGAAGGCAGACCTTCAAAGACTAGAGAAAATTTGGGACCATGCTCGGTCGGTGACAAAGCCCAAGGGTCCATGGCTGTGTGGAGACTACAGTGCAGCAGATGCGTTCTTTGCGCCCATTGCAGGACGCATTGCAGGCTATGGACTGCCCGTGAGCGCAGCTGCTAAGGCCTATGTCGACGCGCATTTGGCAGATCCGGCGTTTCGCCGTTGGCGCGCTATGGGTTTTGCCGCCGGCGATGTCTTGACCTGGTACAATAAGTCCCATGAACAAGTCAGTTGGCCCGGGCCAACGCCAATACCGGCCAAGGCGGTCGAGGCAGGTGATGCTGAGAACGAGCAATGCCCGTATTCCGGCAAAGAAGTTACTCATTTAGCCGAAATTGACGGGCGAATATTTGGTTTCTGCAACGCCTTTTGCCGCGATAAGACAGTGGTCGATGCAGCGGCATTTCCGGCTTTTATAGAAATCTACAACCACGGCTAAGACCACCAGTTGTGCCGCGAAACTTGATATCGCGCGCCATATCCATGAAAAGCCAAATGGTAACTTAATCGGCGACACGACAACTGCTGAACCCCGCCGTACGGATCGACTGTAGATGGCAATACCTTTGTGGAAGGTTAAGCGCGAAATCGTGCGCATGTTCCAACGAGCACGCGCGTTCCCCGAAGGTATTTTGACATCGCTTTTTGGCGCACGCTACTACGACATTTTTCTGGCCAACAAGGTCGCTACAACAGATGGTCGACTGCCAAAAAAAAGACGTCGTGCGATTTATCTGATTTTTCCGGCAGACGGCCTGCTCGCATCTCATGAAAGATGTTTGCGCTATTTGAACAAGAAGGGATTAGCAACAACGGTTGTGTCAAATTTACCTCTGGAGCCAAACGACAAAGCCCGCGTGCTCGAACTATGTAGCACCTACATCGAGCGCCCTAATTTTGGCTATGACTTTGGCGGCTATCGGGATGGAGTTCTTTCTCTCCAGCGCGAAACTGCAGAGATCGACCAGCTGGTTCTCCTGAATGACTCTTGCTGGTTTCCGATAGTTGAGACGACAGACTGGCTTGACGACATCGATGATCTGAATGTCGACTTTGGTGCCGCCGTTTCAAATTACGGACTGCGACGTGTCGATCCTGAGGGCTTTTTGAATTTTGAGTTTAGCTACAGCACCGACCACCCGAATTTTCACTATTGCTCTTACGCGCTCAGCTTCGGGCCGCGAGTGATCCAGCATCCGGGCTTCCTGCGCTATTGGCAGAGCTTTCCTCTCAGCAATAGCAAGAAACGAACGGTAAGGCGCGGCGAAATCGGCCTCACACAATGGGCGATACGAAACGGAATGACGCACGGCTGCACATTTGACATCGCAAATATGGACAAGAACCTTGCCTCCCTTCCGGAAGAACGCTTACGCGAAATCGCCTCAATGCTGCTCATAATGGACGACCGCCGCATGAGACAGGTTCAGGCAAGGGTAGTTTCGACTATGGAGAAAATGCCGGAAAAAGACGTAATAGCTTTCATCTTGACTTCGGCAGCACGCAAAGGCGTCAGCTACGCAACCGCTGACTTCAATATTTCTGACCAAGGTTTTCCGTTTTTGAAGAAGTCACCGGTCTGGCTGGAAGAGGACACGTACAACAAGACTCTGCAAATACTGCGCGCGCTAGATGCCGCCTCTGCGAAAGAAGCTTTGCAAGAGGCAGAAAAACTCCAAACCCGGCATTTCCAGAAGGCGTAGCCCAATCGTTTCTCGGCAACCAAGAGAGCAAGCTTGATTGCGGAATCTAAACTAGACTTATAGACCAGTGGCGAAAAGCAGCATGAAAGAAAGACTGCAAGATATCGCAGTCTAAGATGTATTGGCGTCCAATATGACCACCAGTCAAACCAAAGCTGAGTCGATGACGGAAACACGCGTTGAAGCCGCGCTACACCGTGCTGAGTTTCAGTCAGTTGTCTTCGCGGATACTCCCAAGCGTGCGCGCTTGATGCGAGCTGCGGCGGCGATGCCAACGCAGGGACCTCCGATAAAGCTTCGGGTCCATCGCAATCATCCGTTTGAGTTTATTGCAACCCTACTACCTTCCTTTTGTGGCTATGCAGGGCGCAACATCGAAGTAAGCATAAGTGATTACGACGACTCACTTCACTTTTCATTGGAAGAAAGTGCTGATGCAGAGCTGATTTGGCTGGATTTCACGCGTTACAAGTTGCCCCTAAACGAGCTTTCTGAATGGTTGAAGAACCAAACCACATTGCTTCGTAGAGGCAGCTTGGCTCCCATATTAATCGCGGCCCATCCGGATGCCACAAACCATGCCAGCACGTTTAATGCCTCAATTACCCAATGGGCAAAAGACATACCAGCAGTGAGGATACTGCCACTGAACGAGATCGCAGAAGATCTTGGTGAGGATTACTTTGACAAGCGCATGTCAGATGTGGGGGCTACCAAGTTATCGGAGCGTGCGAATGTCACGTTAGCACGGAAGTTGGGTCTGTGCTGGCTACCCTCAGTGTTAGAGCCGCGCCTGAAGGCCGTTGTATTCGATCTCGACAACACCTTGTGGGGTGGGGTTTTGGGGGAAGACGGGCCGGATGGCGTAGTGATCGATCAAGGTTATGCTACTTTGCAAGAAAAGGCCGTCGATCTTGCAGATTCTGGACTTTTTATCGGGGTTCTCTCCCGCAACGAAGACGCTGATGTCGCAGCTATGTTCGCATCGGGCCGTATGCAACTGCCGCTAGAAAAGGTTACTGATCGTTCAGTTAGCTGGGGACATAAGGCTGATGGAATGGCCAAGATCGCCACAAAACTACGCATTGGCTTTGATTCGATCCTGTTCGTGGATGACAACCCCGGCGAGCTGGCAGCGGTCGCTTCTGCCTGTCCCGGTATAAAGCTGCTGCACGCGGCACCCGATCCCCTAGAAACACGTGCGGCTTTGAAGTATTTCCCTGGGCTATTTTCCTGGGGCGTAGATGAAACCGATTTGCTTCGTTCTACAGATTTAGCGACCAACGACGCGCGTCAGGAGTTGCGTTCAACTACAAAAAGTGAGGTCGATTATCTCTCCTCGTTGCAGTTGGAAATGAGAGTAGCGGTCGACCCTGCCGCACATCAAGAACGACTCTTTCAACTTTCACAAAAGACGAACCAGTTTAATACTGCTTTGAAAAGGCTAAGCACGCCCGATGTTGCAGAGGTTCTTGAGCGCCCAGATAAACACGCTGTTGCAGTCTGGTTGACTGATCGCTTTTCTGACTCCGGCTTGATTGCGGCGATGTTTGTCAGCGTCAACAAGGCTGGGAAGCTAAGCGTAGATGAACTTTGCGTTAGCTGCCGCGCACTTGGTCGAGGTATAGAGGATGCAATGGTTGTTGCGGCCATCAATGCTGTGTCCGAGACTCGAACTCAAGCGGGCGAAAAACCAATCAGGTCGGTGACGTTTGCCCTACAGGAAGGGCCGCGCAACGGGCCTGCCTTGACTTGGCTAGAGAAATTCAGCGGACAATCCCTGGCAACCAAAACCTCGGTTGAGTTGAGCAGGACAGACACATCTCATTTCGACAAAACACGAACCCTTCCCATTCGCTTCCTAAAAGGTGAGCCAGATGAAACCCGCTGAGATAGATAGAAGAGTGCGTGAGACACTGACACTAGCACTTAAGAAGCAAGTGCCACCGACAGGAGGGTTTTCGCGGGAAGAAAATCCAGAGTGGGACTCGCTGAAGCATGTCGAGATGATCTTCATGCTGGAGGATGAGTTTGATGTGCAGTTTGCTGAAGACGATTTTCCCAAAATGAGCAGCGTTGCCGAAATTGTAACGTTGGTAGAAACTCGCCTTGAAGCATGAGATTAGCCTAGCTGATGCGGCTTTCTCGATCCGCCCTGTAGGCATCGAGGACGCCGCAGCCATTGTCACCCTGCGGTCTGATCCTGCGCAGGCACGATTTGTGCATTCCATTTCTCCGCGTGTTGAAGATCAGATATCCTGGTTAAACGAATATTTCACGCGAGATGGGGATTTTTACTTTGTTGTTGAGCGTGCTCGTGATCACCGCTTTGAAGGAACAATAGGCATATACGATGTAGCGGATGGCCGTGCAGAGTGGGGTCGTTGGTTTCTGACGCCCGGATCTCTTGCAGCACCCGCCTCTGCTTTGCTGATATACACAGCCGCCTTCGAGGTCCTGAAACTGTCTGAGGTTTACTGTCGGACGGTCGCAGAGAATGAGGCCGTCGTCTCATTCCATGACAGCTGTGGGCTGAAACGTGCCGGTCGGCTGGAAAAGGCCTTTCATCTCGCCGAAGGTCCGGTAGATGCGATCGAACATCGCTTGCCAATGGCCGACTGGCCAAGCGTCTCCGCTGTACTTGCTTCCCAAGCAGACAGAGTGGCAAGGTTGGTCAATCGTGGTGTGTAGCCTGAAAGATAGCCCGATGAATCTCGACACTGACATTTTCCAATTTCATCATATTGGTGTTGCCTGCCGCCGAATTGACTCAGAACAACGTGGTTGGAGTGCCTTCGGATATGCACCAGAAGGGGGCAGGTTCGAAGATCCGTTGCAAGGAATTGCTGGGCTCTTCATGACGGGACCCGGACCGCGTATCGAGCTGCTAGAGGGGTTACCGGGCTCTAACACTTTGACACCTTTTCTTGAAGCCGGAACAAAGATGTATCATCAGGCCTTCGAGGTCCCCGAATTGGAAGAAGCGATTGACTTCCTTCAGCAGCAGCGCGCAAAGACCCTGTCGCCGCCTAAGCCAGCGGTGGCGTTCGGGGGGCGCAAGGTGGTGTTTATGATGATGCCAACCCGATTAATTGCTGAGCTAATTGAAATGGAATAGCTTCGCCGGGCAGCCGGCAGCTAATAATGGAGTTTGAAATTGGACGAAACAAGCGCGCTTGAGGGAATTGCGCAGAATTCCCTATATGCTGCCGGTGTGAACACCGACACGGTTCTTTATAGCTATGAGGTTTTCAAAAGGCACTTTCGCGGAACGACCATGCTGGAAATGGGACCCGCAGAAGGCGTCATGACGCGACTGTTGGCGCAAACCGATTTCGAACTTTCAGTGGTGGAGGGCGCTGAGTCATTTTGCAACGACCTCAGGGAGAGATACCCGGGCATGGAGGTCAATCACAGCCTTTTCGAGGATTTTGCGCCCACTAAAAAATATGACAACATCGTTCTAGGTCACGTATTGGAACATGTTGAAGACCCTGTTGATATTTTGTCTCGCGCTCGTGAATGGCTGACCGAAGACGGTATCATCTTGGCGGCTGTGCCTAATGCGCATTCTCTGCATCGTCAGGCGGCAGTGATCATGGGCCTGCTGACACACGAGCAGCAAATGAATGATGCGGATCGTCATCATGGGCACCGTCGGGTTTATACGTCCGAAGCGATACGTCATGACTTCATGCAAGCAGGTCTAAACATCGAGGTGTTTGGCGGCTATTGGATGAAACCAGTTTCGAACAAGCAAATCGAAGACAACTGGACTCCGGAAATGTTGAACGCCTTTATGAAGCTTGGCGAGCGGTACCCGGATATCGCTGGCGAACATTACGTTGTGGCGTCAAAAAGCACTTAGCACGTTATTGGACGTCTGGCCTCAGAGTTGCGAGGCCAGACGGTTAACGGCCTCAATCACCTTGTCCTGCGCTTCCCGCTGCATTTGCGGCCCAATCGGAAGGCTCAGCACGTCATCTGCAAATTGCTCAGCAAGCGGGAACGCTCCTTTGTCGTGCCCACGATCTGCATAGGCTTGCTGCAAATGTGGCGGTATTGGATAATGGATCATTGTGCTGATCCCCTCCTCGGCCAACTTGGACATGAGTATGTCCCGTGCATGATGTCGAATGACAAAGAGATGCCAGACTGGGTCGGCCCAGTTTGGGACATGCGGTAACGTCACTCCCTTCAAATTGTCCAGATAGTTGCTGGCCAGATTTCGCCGCCGAACAGTCCAATCATCCAGATGCTCGAGCTTGACACATAAAATAGCGGCTTGGATTGGATCCAAACGACTGTTGGTTCCCTGTTCTTCGTTCACATACTTGGCCCGCGAACCATAGTTGTGCAGCGTTCTGATACGGTCTGAAAGATCAGTTCTGTTGGTAGTGACCGCGCCGCCATCGCCCATCGCACCAAGGTTTTTGCCCGGGTAAAAACTCCAGCACACCAAGTCAGCATGCGCTCCAACCCTAGTGCCGTTGTAGGTAGCCCCATGTGCCTGCGCTGCGTCTTCGATAACCGCCAATTGATGGTGTTTCGCTTCGGCCAAGATGGGATCAAGGTCGGCTGGTTGGCCGTACAGATGCACCGCAATGATGGCCCGGGTTTTCGGTGAGACAGCAGAACCGATCTTAGTGGGATCGATATTGTAAGTCAGTGGATCTGGCTCCACCGGCACAGGTATAGCGCCCACAGCAGACACCGCCAGCCAAGTCGCTATAAAGGTGTTGGACGGCACAATCACCTCATCACCCTGCCTTATATCAAGAGCCCGCAGCGACAGTATCAGCGCATCAAGACCGTTGGCGACGCCGACACAATGTGCGGCTTCGCAGTAGTTGGAGAAGGCTTGTTCGAATGTCTCCACTTCAGGTCCAAGAATGTACCAACCACTATCGAGGACCCGAGCGACCGCGGCATCAATCTCTGGCTTTAGTGAATGATATCCAGCGCGCAGATCAAGAAAAGGAACAGCCTGCATGGACACTCCATATGATAGCCGAGGTCGGTTTAAGTGACGGACCCTAGCATTCTCTGATGCAGTTACAACTGAGAAACCATACCTTATCGCCACAGTCCTTTACAGGTTCAATGATCCCCCCTACGTAAAAGGACTTATGAGAGCCGGATGCCGTCAAAATGACCAATAGCAGTCAGGAAAAAATCAACGGCGATATGCTACGCCGCCTGTTGCGCGAAAACCTCCGCGAGCAATCCGTGAGTTATGGCGTCGCGATCGTGGCGATGGTTGTGATTGCCATCATGACGGCCCTGACCGCCTGGATCATGAAGGATATCATCGATTCAATGGTGGCGGCAGGTGACCGAGCGAAAGTATTTGCGGTTGCAGGTGCAGTGGCGCTGATCTTCGTGATCAAGGGTATTGCAACTTACGTCCAAGTCGTCGCCCTCAGTCGCGCGGGAAATCGAATTGTCGCAAACCAGCAGCGCAAGCTCTACGACAGATTGCTGAAACACGGAGTCGCGTTTTTTAACACGCTCGACTCGTCAAATATTCTGATGCGCGTAACTACCTCAGCCCAGGCCGCGCGCGGCGTCATCGACACTTTGATCATGGGATTCGTGCGCGATCTTCTCACGCTCGTTGGCCTGGTGATTGTGATGATCTATCAGCAACCGACCCTATCGCTCTTTTCACTGATCTTCGGCCCATTGGCGATTTTGGGCGTGCGTCAAATCCTTAAACGTGTCCAAGGTATCGTAGAGGCCAACATGATCTCAACGGCAGAGATCATCAAAGTGGTGCAAGAAACCTCAACAGGCATCCGCGTCGTGAAAGCCTTCGCGCTGGAAAAGCACATGGCGAGCCGAATGAATTCGGCCGTCTCGATAGTGGAGAGCCGCTCAAACGCTATGGCTAGACTATCGGGCGCGACAAGTCCTCTGATGGAAACACTGTCGGGATTTGCCATCGCATCCGTAGTCGCCCTCAGCACTGTCAGCATATTTGGCGATGACGCCACATCGCCCGGTGAGTTGATGTCTTTTGTCACCGCGCTCCTGATGGCTTATGATCCCGCCAAACGGCTTGCGCGCATGCGTGTCGGCATCCAAGCCGGTCTTGTCGGGGTTGGCTTGATGTATCAAATTTTGGATACGCCAATTGCAGTAAGCGAAAATGCGGACGCCAGACCCCTGCCCAACGGCCCAGGTAAAGTTACCTTCAAGAACGTCAGCTTCAACTATGAGTCCAACAAGCCATTGCTGCGCAATTTGGGCGTGATTTTTGAGGCCGGAAAAACGACAGCGTTGGTAGGGCCCTCCGGTGGCGGTAAGTCGACCATTATCAATCTGATTCTAAGGCTCTATGATCCTGTGGAAGGCAGCATCGAAATCGATGACTTCGATCTGCGCGATGCCACTTTTGCCTCACTACGAGACAAGGTTGCGTTTGTAGGGCAGGAGACATTTCTGTTTGCAGGAACGCTGAAACAAAACATCGCGATGGGCCGCGAAAATGCGACGGACGAGGAGATTATTGCCGCAGCAAAAGCGGCGAATGCCCATGAATTCATTCAAAGCATGCCCCAGCAATATGAGACAGATGTAGGTGAGAACGGCGGCAATCTATCCGGGGGCCAACGCCAACGCATCGCAATCGCACGCGCAATTCTTCGCGATAGTCCAATTCTGATCATGGACGAGGCAACCAGCGCGCTTGATTCGGAATCCGAGTTTCTAGTTAGTGAAGCACTGCGACAGCTATCCAAGGGCCGTACGACAATCGTAATTGCGCACAGGCTGTCTACTATTTTAAGCGCCGACAAGATCGTCGTGATCAAAGAGGGCGATGTTGTTGAACAGGGCTCGCAAAGCGAACTACTTTCGCAAAACGGCGTTTTCAGGACACTCTACGACAGACAATTCAGTACATCCGAATAAATCTCGAAATACCCATATTGGATCAACCATGGGTCATAAATTTATACTAAACGAAAGAATTCTGAAGTCGCTTACAGAGCTCGAAAAGTCGCGAGGATTTGGGGCCATGTTCGCGCGGGCTGTCTTCCGGACAGCTAGGCTTTCACTTGGTCGAACCGGTCCTTATGCGGATGGTGCTGCCAGCGTTCTTACACCTTTGCGCGGAGCGACTACTTCCCACGTAGTGGCCCCGCGCTGTATGGGGGAGAACAAGAGGATTAGCGCCGAGAAACTAGAACCAGTAGCACCGTTGGTTTTTCGAGATGCACAGGTGACCGGCGGTTCCTCGGTAATTGTCACGCGAGACGGCGCCTTCTTTCCGCAGCTCTATCATACTAAAAAGTCCCGCATTTATCCTACGCCAAAGAGCGCATACCAAGTCATGGAAACTGGTGATCTGATAGCAACCCGAAAACGTCACAAAATGGTTGTCGATAAAGGAATCTGCGTCTTTGGAAGCGGTGCGAACAACTGGTTTCACTGGCTGATCGAGGCAGTGCCTCGAGCTCTGCTGGCGCAGAGCTTGCCCGCTGAATACAACGACTACCCGCTGTTGGTACCGATGAGCTGTCGCGACCGGTCTTCCTTCGAGGCCGCTTTGACGCCCTTTGCAAATGGTCGAAAGATAATTCGCATACCTGACTCAAAATCGACTTTGGTGCGCGAGCTGATCCAGATAGAGCCACCGACCTTTGCACCAGCGCATGTTCATGACAATGCCTGGCCCGAGCCAGGGGACTATCGCCAAGACGTTGAGTTTTATAAAGACTACAGACAGAAAATTCTTGATTTTCATCAGATCAAATCGGGCGATGGGCCGAAACGCATTTTTCTTGCTCGAGAACGAACAAATTCCGAACTTCACCGCGACTTCAATCAGGATGAATTGCTCAGGATTGCAAAAAAGTCGGGCTTTGTCGTAGTGCAGCCGGAAAAGCTGTCTTTTCGCGAACAACTGCAGCTTTACTTTGACGCGGAATTTGTGATTGGCGCTTCGGGTGCCGCTTGGACAAATACGCTCTTTTGCAGACCGGGTACGCGTGGATTGAATTGGGCCTTGAACGTCTATGATGGTGCCTGTGTGTTTTCGAACTTCACTGAGGTCTCAGGTATAGAACTTTTTCACTTCTTCGTCGAACCAGACCAGCCTGTCAGGAATTCGGATGACGCGTTCCGTGCGAACTACAAGGTTGATCCCAAAATTTTCGCGCGTGAACTAGAGAGGCTCTTGAGCGATAACTATATCAACCCGTAACTTTCTTTCTGAGAACCCTACTACCCAAGTGGATTTTCAAGTAGCTTAGACGTCCTGCTTCAGTGCATCGACATACGCATCCCAGTCTCTGATATAGTCATTCTCATCATAAACTGCCGATGCCATTACCATGCAAACCGCACCAGATGAAAAGTTATCCAGATACCGCCACATCATTGGACATACATAGATACCGTAGTAAGATCTGTTCAGATGAAACCGGCGCTCTGCTGATCCATCATTAAGCAGCAGATCAAAACTGCCTGACATGCAAATGACGAACTGATGCAGGTTTTTGTGAGCATGTGCACCTCTGTCCGATCCACCTGGTACATCGTAAAGATAATACACCCGCTTGATATCAAATGGGATGTGATTGCCGCCTTCAACAAATGTCAGATTTCCACGTTGATCTGCTATTTTAGGCAATTCAATTTGACGGCAATCTGACAGTGGCATTGGACAACACTCAAATTTCGATGGTCATGGGCTACCTTATGGGAAATTTGCTGACAACCTTGCTTGCAGTGGAACAGCAGAAATTATCTACTAGCCAGCAGATTGGCAGGTAAGGACATACCAGAGATGGCGAATGATCATATCCCAGGCCGCTGCTCAATGATCTGCGTCTCCTATAACCACGAAACCTTTGCAGAAGCCGCGCTTCAATCTATTTTCCAGCAAGACTATCCGGATATTGAGATCATTATTGTCGATGACGGGTCAACTGATCAAACAGTCCAAGTTCTCGAAAAAGCTCTCTCTGAAAGTCCTTTTCCGTCTGATCTCATTGCACAAGAGAACACCGGCAACGTCGGATTGAATTGCAATCGAGCCTTGGACCGGGCGCGCGGCGAATTCATCGGCTTTCTATCATTTGATGATATTCTAGTGTCAGGTTCGATCAGCAAAAAAATTGCGTTGCTTCATCCTGACCCAAATCTTGCCTTTGTCGCCAGCACTCGCAACTTGGAGATCGATGCCAACGGCACGGTTTTGGACGAAAACCATCTTTCACCTGCCTATAAAACAAAGGTCTCAGATCCCGTTGCGTTACTCGATTTGGAATATGAACAACTCGGAGCATTCTATGCACAAGCGGGAATCTACCGCGCGAGTGTTCTGCAAGCCATCGGCTGGTTCGACGAAGATATGATCGGAGACGATATCGTCTTACGAACGAAACTGCTCCGCTATCTTATTGAGCACCCCGAGCAGTCTTTTGCGCTCACGTCTGAGCCTGGTTTCGGATATCGCACGCACGGTCACAACCTGCATGGAAAGACCTGGCGTCAAATCAAAACGGTTATCGAGTGGCGCAATCGTTACTTCCCTGAACGCCCCTTACCGGCTCTCGCGAAAGGCTGGATCGAGCATTTCCTTAAGAAATGCGCAAAGCAAGGCGATACTGAAAGTCTTCGGACTGCCCTCACATACGACGAGCAAATTGCGCTTCACTACGAGAGTTACCGAAAAAGCTGGAAATATCGTCGTGCAAAGGTTCGGGGAGCGCTCAAGCGCGGATTTGGAAAAGCGTGATCCAGCGACCGTTCGTATACGATCAGGGTACATATGAGTATTTGAAACCATCCGGAAATCTCGGCTTCAAATTGAAATTTACAATTCTTAAACACTTAGAACCTAGCCGTTAACCAAGTTTTCTTGTGAGGCGGCATGGTGTCGACGGTCAATACAGTTGCGTTCGAAGGCATCGAGGCGCGACTGGTCGAGGTGCAATGCGCGGTGACCCCAGGTTTGCCGTCTTTCTCTATCGTAGGGCTTGGTGATCGTGCGGTGAGTGAAGCCAAAGATCGGGTGCGATCTGCATTGACAGCCATGTCTATCGCGATGCCTCCAAAGCGCATTACAATTAATCTTTCCCCAGCCGATCTTCCCAAAGAAGGCTCCCATTTCGACCTGCCAATTGCCTTGGCGCTTCTCGCGGCTCTGGACGTGTTGCCCGGCGATGAACTTGCCCGAACCGTAGCATTGGGTGAACTCTCCCTCGATGGATCACTTGTCTCGGTAATCGGTGCGCTACCTGCGGCCATGACTGCCGCAGAGGAAGACTGCCAGTTGATTTGTCCAGACGGATGCGGCCCGGAAGCGGCTTGGGTCGATGCGGCCTGTGTGATCGCAGCGCCATCTCTATTGGCCATTACCCAGCATCTAAACGGGCAATCTGTTTTGTCGCCGGCAGAGCCGGGTGAGGTCAGTAAAACTCAATCTTCGAAAGATCTCCGAGACGTAAAAGGGCAAGAACGCGCAAAGCGCGCGCTGGAGATCGCCGCTGCGGGCCGGCATCATCTTTTGCTCTGTGGCACGCCAGGATCCGGCAAATCGATGTTGGCGGCGCGTCTGCCCGATCTCTTGCCGCCTTTGTCACCGGCCGAAGCGCTGGAAACCTCGATGATCCACTCTCTGGCTGGGTTGATCGACGATGGGGGGATATCTCGCGTTCGCCCCTTTCGTGCCCCGCATCACACCGCCTCCATGGCTGCAATAGTTGGTGGCGGTCGCAACGCCAAACCAGGTGAAATTTCCTTAGCCCATAATGGCGTGCTCTTCATGGATGAATTCCCGGAATACCCGCGGGCAGTTCTAGAGACCCTGCGCCAGCCGATTGAAACGGGTGACGTGGTCGTAGCGCGTGCCAATGCTCACGTAAAATATCCGTGCAAGTTCATGCTAATCGCTGCCGCGAACCCTTGCAAATGCGGGTATATGACGGATCCGGATCGGGCCTGCACCCGCGCACCGAACTGTGGTGAAGACTACATGGGTCGCATCTCGGGGCCACTGATGGATCGTTTTGATATTCGTCTGGACGTGCCGCCGGTGAGCTTCATGGACCTTGATTTACCAGCAAATGGAGATAGTTCGGCCGAGGTTGCAAAGCGGGTCGAGCACGCGCGCGCCATACAGTCAGAACGATATCGAAACCTGCCAAACGTCCGCGTTAACGCGGACATCGAAGGTGAGATGCTGCGTAATTACGCTGAACCTAACGAAGCCGGTCGTGACCTGCTGGCGCAGGCCGCGGATCGATTTGGGTTATCCGCGCGCAGCTTCCACAGAATAATGCGGGTTTCACGGACAATCGCAGACTTATCGGGTGATCCGAGTGTCACCGACGTGCATGTGGCGGAAGCACTTAGCTACCGTGGTGTTTAAGCGCGCTTTGCTTCGATAACCTGCCAGATTTTCTCTGCCACGTTGATCCCATCAAAGCGCTCCAACTCCTGAACCCCTGTTGGAGAGGTCACGTTGATCTCGGTCAACCAGCCGCCAATGACATCAATTCCAACAAATACCTGTCCGTGGTCTTTCAGATCACGGCCGATCCGCTCGCAAATTTCCCTGTCACGATCGCTCAGGTCCACAGGTTCTGGCCGACCACCAACATGCATGTTCGACCGTGTCTCACCTTTTGCCGGAACGCGATTAATTGCACCGACAGGTTGGCCATCGACAAGGATTATTCTTTTGTCTCCCTTGGAGACGTCAGGAAGAAACATCTGCATGATCAAGGGTTCCCGATTTATCCCTGTGAACAATTCATGGAGCGAATTCAGATTTCGATCTTCGGGTGTAAGCCTGAAAACTCCAGCCCCACCGTTGCCATAGAGCGGTTTCAGGATCACATCGTCATGTACATCTTTGAAAGCCTTAAGGGCATAGATATTTCGCGCAATTGCGGTTGGTGGCGTCAGGTCCGGGTAGTCGAGAACTTTTAGCTTTTCCGGCCAGTTCCGCACCCATGTCGGGTCATTTACAACGAGCGTTTCTGGATGAATGCGGTCCAAAAGATGGGTCGTCGTAATGTAGCCCATATCAAAGGGCGGATCCTGCCGGAGCCAAATCACATCGAACGTGCTTAAATCTACTTCGCGCTGCTCGGTTAGATCTGCGTGATTTCCGTACTCGCGACGCACTTGCAGGGTAGCGCCTTTTGCCAAAACCTTTCCTTCGCGAAACATCAAATTGTCAGGCGTATACATAAACAGCGAATGACCGCGCGCCTGTGCCTCCTCGGCCAGTCGGAACGAGCTATCCGCATCGATGTCGACGGCATCAATTGGATCCATTTGAAATGCGACGGAAAGCGACATGAGCAGGTCCTCTTTTTATTAAGTCTTCATGCGCAATGATTTAGAAAGAGGCAAGGGTAGCAGACTAAACTGAAAGAGCGTTCTCTATCACATCAATGTGCCCCGCTTCATCAACCAGAGCGACGTCGAACCTGCAATCGCTATCCAACCCACGTTCGTCTCCGTCCAGAAATTCAGCAGCGGTGATCATGATCCGATCAATTTGACGCGCCGATAATGCATTCGCAGCTTTCGCGTGTGACTTGCTCTTTTTAACTTCAATGAAAATGATCTGTGCGCCGTCCTGCATAATCAGATCAATTTCTCCCGAAGACCCACGGAATCGGTGTGTCACGAACGTGTACCCTTGGCGAAGATAGGCACGCGCGACCGAGCGTTCTGCTTCCAGCCCGGCATGATATCGGGCCAGCGGTGATTGGCTCATTTCGCAAGCTCCAGCGCAACTTGGTACACACGTCGGCGCGGCAGTTTGAACGATGTGCTGACCAGTTGTATCGCATCCTTCTTGCTCATCGTTTCCAAAGCCTTCGCCAATTCCGTTGCTATATCATCTTCGGTCAGTTCCACGACTGCAGGACGGTCAACTAAGATCACGACTTCGCCTTTCAAAGTTCTGTCGCTCAGGCTGTCTTGCAGGTCCACAATGGAACCGCGCAGAACCTCCTCAAACTTCTTGGTCAATTCCCGAGCTACGACAGCCTCCCGCTCGCCACCGTAGATATCGGCCAAATCATCTAACATCGCATGAACGCGTTTCGGAGACTCGTAAAACACCAGAGTTCCGGGTACTTGAGCGAACTCTTGCAAAAAACGCTGTCTTGCAGACCGTGTTGACGGTGCAAATCCGGCGAAGAAAAATCGGTCTGTACCGAGGCCAGAGTTGGTTAGTGCCGCAAGAAGTGCTGAAGCGCCCGGCGCTGATGTCACCAGATGTCCCGCATTCGCAACCTCGCGCCCCAATTGAAATCCTGGATCAGCAATCATCGGCGTTCCAGCTTCTGCAGCATAGGCGACCGACTTGCCGGAAGCGACGGCGGCCAACACCTTCTCACGGTCGGCCTGATTGCTGTGATCATGGTAGGAAAACAGCTTTCGCCCGTCCAAAGCGATTCCGTGGATTTCCATCAGCCTGCGCAAAGTCCGGGTATCCTCCGCAAAAAGAACATCCGCAGAAGCCAAAATATCGAGCGCGCGAAGCGTTATGTCCCGTGCAGAACCTATAGGTGTAGCCAGAAAATAAAGGCCCGGGGCCAGCGCTACGCGGTTTACAGCCATTGCCATGGAATAACCTAACCCTCACATTTACTTGATCGCTTGGACCCCTTAGATTGCGGATTAAGCTGGGAAATCACTGGGGTACGAGGAATTTAATGATGTTCAACTTTTTTGCTGCGGCTCGCAAGAGCAAGCGTATCGTGCTTGGCCTTGGATTGGGACTATCGCTTGCGGCATGTGATGTTGATCTGAGCCAGATTGGCGGACCAAGTTCCAACAACGGAAATTCCGGTGATACCGTGAATGTCGCCCTGCTTCTGCCCTATGGATCCGGAGCAGCCGGGGACGAGGCAATTGCGAACAGCTTGGAGAATGCCGCACGGCTCGCGGCTTCCGACCTAAAAGGGGCGACCGTAAACATCACTGTGTACCGCACTGCAGGCAACGCTGGAACGGCTGCGAATGTAGCAGATCAGGCAGCTGTCGATGGTGCAGATGTTATCATTGGTCCGCTGAGGTCCGACACATCTAACGCGGCTGCGGTCGCGGCTTCCGACGACGGATTGAACGTTCTGAGTTTCTCCAATAATCCGTCGATCGCAGGCGGTAATCTATTCATCCTGGGCAACACATTCGACAATATTGCACGGCGTTTGATGCAGTATTCGGGCGCGCAAGGACGCAATCGCGTGGTGGTTGTCTACCCTCGCACCACGGTTGGTCAGATTGCAAAGAGCGCTATCACCCGTGCTGCGGCCTCCACCTCTGTTCAAATTGTGGGGGAAGGCGCTTTTGATTTTTCTCAGGAAGGCGTGACAGCGGCAATCCCGGCGATTGCGAGCACGATCAAGTCGTCGGGCGCGAATGGCGTGATGCTGACATCTGACAGCACTGGTGCGCTGCCGATACTCGCGCAGCTCTTGCCTGAGCAGGGTGTCAGCCCGGCCATTACCAAATATCTGGGCCTGACTCGTTGGGATATACCGCCTCAGACTTTGGCTTTGCCCGGGTTGCAAGGGGGATGGTTTGCCCTTCCTGATCCCGCGGCGAACGGACAATTCAAAGATCGGTATCAGGCGACGTATGGCACTGCACCTCATCCTTTAGCGGCATTGGCCTATGACGGTGTGGCAGCGGTCGGGTCACTCGCGTCGAACGGGAAAGCTGTAAACCAAGCAAGCCTGACGCAATCCTCTGGTTTTGCGGGCGCGAACGGAGTATTCCGTTTCCTATCCGGGGGCACAAACCAGCGTGCCTTGGCGGTAGCCCAAGTGACAAACTCTCAGGTCCAGATTATTGACCCCGCTCCAAAATCCTTCCGCCGCGGCGGTTCTTGACCAAACAGATCCAGCGCCAGATGACCTGATTTGTCCGGCACCATTGATATTCGATGGTGGTGCCGTGCAAGCGCTGATTGATGCATCTGCAGCAAAAAATCTTGATGCAAAAAGTCTCCGAAGTGAGGTCGTCAGCATCATATCCGAGGCGCAGAAAACAGGCCGCGCCGCGATAGCTAATGCGTTTGCTTTGGCGCCACTTGCGTCGGCCCCGCTGACCCGGTCCTACACCTACCTAACTGACAGCATCATCCAGGCAGCCCTATATACAGCAAAGACGCATCTGCATGTGATCTCGAATCCCACAGAATCCGAACGATTGGCCCTGATGGGCGTTGGTGGCTATGGCCGCGGAGAGATGGCACCTTTCTCGGACGTCGACCTGCTGTTTTTGACACCGTACAAGATAACTCCCTGGGCTGAGAGCGTCATAGAAAGCACGCTCTACATTCTGTGGGACCTGAAATTAAAGGTCGGTCATTCCAGCCGAACCATCAAAGACTGCCTCAGGCTCGCCCGCCAAGACTTCACCATTCGGACGGCACTTCTGGAACATCGTTTCCTGTTTGGCGACGCGACCCTTGCCGCAGAATTGGATGAGCGCCTCTGGAATGAGCTGTTCAAAAACACCGCGTCGGAGTTTGTAGAGGCGAAGTTGGATGAACGTGCCGAGCGGCTGCGAAAACACGGCGGCCAGCGGTACATGGTCGAACCAAACGTCAAAGAGGGCAAAGGGGGTCTGCGCGACCTTCAATCGCTCTTCTGGATTGCAAAATATGCCCGTGGCGTCCGCGCAGTTGAGTCTCTGGTGAAGCTCAAAGTCTTCACCCAGGACGAATACAACAGCTTCCTAGAAGCGGAGACCTTTCTGTGGGCAGTACGATCGCACCTGCATTTGGTCGCGGGCCGTGCCATGGAGCAGCTCACATTTGATCTACAAGTCGAAGTTGCCGAGCGTATGAACTACACGGGCGACAAGGGCAGACGTGGTGTCGAATATTTCATGCAGGATTACTTCCGCCACGCCACCCGGGTTGGGGAATTGACGCGCATCCTTCTGACGGACCTTGAGGCACAGCACGTCAAGCGCGCACCAGATATCATCGGGATGCTACGGAACACCCGTCGCAAGCGACTGAAGCCGGGGTACGTTCTCAAGAACAACCGCTTGGATGTGCAGCGCCCCAAGACATTCCTCAAGGACCCTCTCAACATTCTGCGAATATTCGAGGAGGCGTTGCGGACCGGGTATTTGATTCACCCTAATCTTATGCGTTTGGTTTCGAGGAATCTGGACCTGATTGATGATGATCTGCGTAGCAACCCGGATGCCGCGAAAATCTTTCTGGATACGCTGCTGAAACATGGCAATCCGGAGCGCGCTTTACGGCGGATGAATGAGCTCGGCGTTCTTGGCGCTTTCGTTCCCAATTTCCAGACCATCGTCGCGATGATGCAGTTCAATATGTATCACCACTACACTGTGGATGAACACACAATCCAGGCGATTTCACATCTTGCCCAGATCGAGCGTGAGGAGCTGGAAGAAGAGCTACCGGTAGCCTCCAATATTCTGAAGGCAGGGGTAAACCGAAAAGTTCTTTATGTCGCTCTTCTCGTGCATGATATCGGCAAAGGACGGCCTGAAGATCACTCGATATTGGGTGCGAAACTCGCGCGAAGCATCGCGCCGGCACTTGGCTTGAACGCAGAGGAATCCGAGACTGTCGAGTGGCTCGTACGCTACCATCTGCTGATGTCAGATATGGCCCAAAAACGCGACATTGCGGACCCAAGGACGGTTCGTGATTTCGCGAAAGCGGTGAAAACCGTCAAACGTCTGGATCTGCTGACCGTACTGACTGTTTGTGATATTCGGGGCGTGGGACCTGGTGTCTGGAATAATTGGAAGGCCGTTCTGATCCGGGCGCTCTATCGGCAAACACGGACCGCGCTTGAAGAAGGGATGGAAGCCCTAAATCGAGAGAACCGGGGAGCCGAAGCCAAAACCAAGCTGCGCGCCGAGTTGTCACAGTGGGATACAAAGACACTTCGACTGGAGACAGGGCGCCATTATCCCCCTTATTGGCAGGGCCTTCATATCACCGCGCATGTCGACTTCGCGAATATGCTGCGCGACATCAAGGACGATGAAGTAAAGATCGAGGCGACCCCAGACGAGGATCGCGATGCCACACGACTTTGTTTCGCAATGGCGGATCATCCGGGTATCTTCTCTCGCATCTCCGGCGCTCTGGCCCTTGTCGGTGCCAATGTCGTAGACGCCCGCAGCTACACCACGAAAGACGGTTATGTGACCGCGGCATTCTGGGTGCAGGATGTTGAAGAAAAGCCATATGAGGCGGCGCGCTTACCGCGCCTCAAAAACATGCTGATGCGGCTTCTGAAAGGGGAAGTTCTTGCACAGGACGCCTTCAAGGATCGCGATAAGGTCAAGAAACGCGAAAGCAAGTTTGACGTGCCGACCTCGATCACTTTCGACAATGATGGCTCAGAAATTTACACTATCATCGAAGTGGATACACGCGATCGCCCCGGACTGCTTTATGATCTCACCCGCACGCTGGCGAATGCCAATATTTACATCGCATCGGCGGTGATCGCGACATATGGCGCGCAGGTCGTCGATACCTTTTATGTGAAGGATATGTTCGGGCTGAAGTTCCACTCCAAATCCAAACAAGCAAGTATCGAGAAGAAATTACGCGAAGCCATTCTCCTGGGGACCGAAAGGGCGCTCGGGTGAACCAGCCAATACGGCTCTTCCGCGGTTTCGCGACGGTTGGCACCTGGACGTTGCTAAGTCGTATACTGGGCTTTGTTCGTGATGTGCTGATCGCAGCCACGCTTGGCGCAGGTCCTGTGGCCGAGGCTTTTGTTGTGGCCTTTTCACTGCCCAATATGTTCCGTCGGTTCTTCGCAGAAGGCGCGTTCAACATGGCCTTTGTGCCGATGTTCTCCAAAAAGGTTGAGGCCGATGATGGCGCGTTGACGTTTGCCCGAGACGCTTTTTCAGGCCTTGCAAGTTTGCTCATCGTCTTCACGTTGATTGCGCAGATATTCATGCCTGCGCTTGTCTATCTGATGGCTTCCGGGTTTGCTGAGGACCAGCGTTTCGATCTGGCGGTGCTCTTTGGACGGATAGCTTTCCCGTATATTTTATTCATCTCGCTCGCAGCTTTGTTGTCCGGAGTACTGAACGCAACAGGGCGGTTCGTAGCCGCCGCAGCAGCCCCAGTCTTGCTGAATGTGCTGTTCATCGCAGCGATCTTTCTGGGTTACCTGCTTGGCTGGGACTTTGGCCTGACATTGGTGTGGACCATTCCCATCGCGGGGATCGCGCAGATGGCTTTGGTGTGGTGGGCCGCCTCTCGTGCTGGGTACAAACTTACCCCTGCGTTGCCAAGGATGACACCAGAGCTGAAGCGTTTGGCCATCATCGCGGCTCCGGCTGCGCTGGCAGGTGGTGTTGTTCAGATAAACCTACTGGTTGGACGGCAGGTGGCCAGCTACTTTGATGGCGCGGTCGTCTGGCTTTATAACGCGGACCGCCTTTACCAACTTCCCCTTGGTGTTGTCGCTATTGCAATTGGCGTGGTGCTGTTGCCCCAGTTGAGCCGACGTTTGCAGGCCGGCGATACAGCGGGGGGGCAAGACGCATTCAATCGAGCCACCGAAGTTGCACTGGCCCTCACCCTGCCCTGCGCGGTCGCTCTAATGGTCATTCCATTGCCGCTGATTTCCGTTCTGTTCGAGAGGGGTGCTTTTACCTCGGACGATTCCGCAGCAACGGCAATCGCTGTCGCGGTTTACGGTGCCGGGCTGCCTGCCTTTGTCTTGCAGAAGGTCTTTCAGCCGCTGTATTTCGCGCGTGAAGACACAAAGCGCCCGTTCTATTTTGCTGTTGCGGCCATGGCTGTGAACGCCGTCGTTGCGATAGGCCTCGCGCCTGTCATCGGTTATATCTCCGCCGCCTTTGGTGCCACTTTGGCAGGATGGATCATGGCCTGGCTTCTCTGGATTAATGCCAAGAAATTTGGGGAGGCCGCACGCTTTGATGCGCGAATGCGCCAAAGGTTGCCTCGCATAATATCTGCGGCGCTGCTTATGGGTGTCGTGCTGTATTTCGGCTTTCTGACCCTTAGCCCGCTTCTGGGCGTAGAGGGTTGGCGCTATGTCGCGCTGACGATCCTGTTGGTCGTGGGTGGTGTAAGCTACGGGCTCTTTGGCCAGTGGTTTGGAGCTTTCCGGATCAACGACTTCCGGGCTGCAATGCGGCGCTAGCGTTGCCGCAGTTTAGCGACGACGCGTGTCCAGGCCCCCGGGCTGATAAGAAACGACAGCCCGAACCCCGCGAAGAAACCAGCAAGATCAGCAATCCACGTGGGGTCGGGGCCAAAAAACAATCCAAACACCAACTGAATACCCATCAACACGCCGATCAATGTGAAGGCGCGCATCGCGTTTGCTCCGACGGCCGCCAGCTTGACCCACAACAGAAATGTAAAGGCACCAATCAGGCCGTAAGCGCCCGGATACCCGCCAAAGAGCGGATACTCCGTATCGATGAGAGTGCCGAAGGCTATCGCCCCTACAGCAGATGCTACAAAGAAGGTGACGAGAAAGGCGACGGGAGAGAACACCTCTCCGACCGCCTTGCCAATGGCCAATACGATAACCACCGCAAAGGCCGCGTGGGTGAATGAGCCGTGAACAAATGGGAAGGTCAAAAAGCGCAGCAGATGTTCATTCGGGTATCTGCCATTGGTCACCATCCAATCCCACACAGCGTCTAGAAAGGCATAAGACCGGACCGCCTCCAGCCGCCAACCCACAGCCTCTGGCCCACCGACGAGCCCCATGGCGCCTGCTTGAAACGCCAGTTCGACGAGAGCCATCGCCGCTGCAAGGACCATGACTACAGGTGGCAAGGGATTGAATGGGGATTGATCCGCGTCTGGATTGAACATCGTGCCTGCTCCGGGTCTTGGTTTGGTTGACCTCTTTATCCCCCATGGGTAAGCGAGACGGGCCAAGAAATCCAGATGGAGAACGGACATGGCCGAAGCGGCCTTCACCAAACGCGTATTCTCAGGCATCCAGCCTTCTGGCGGCTTGACCCTTGGGAACTATCTCGGTGCGATCAAGCGCTTTGTAGATATGCAGGAAGACGATTACGAGACCATCTATTGCATGGTTGATCTGCATGCGATCACCGTCTGGCAAGACCCGGCAGAACTGGCCCGGAACACCCGCGAGCTTTGCGCAGGATTTATCGCGGCCGGTATCGATCCGTCGAAATCAATCCTGTTCAATCAAAGCCAGGTGCCAGAGCACACCCAGCTTGCATGGATTTTCAACACCGTCGCCCGCATGGGCTGGTTGAACCGTATGACGCAGTTCAAGGACAAAGCTGGCAAGAACCGTGAGAACGCCTCGGTCGGGCTGTTCGCCTACCCTGCTCTGATGGCGGCCGACATTCTGATCTACCACGCGACTCATGTGCCTGTAGGCGAAGATCAGAAGCAGCATCTGGAACTGACACGCGACATCGCCGCAAAGTTCAATCACGACTACGGCGTCGACTACTTTCCAATCACCGAACCTGTGATCGAAGGGGCTGCTACCCGTGTTATGTCTCTGCGCGACGGGTCCAAGAAGATGTCGAAGTCCGATCCGTCCGACATGTCTCGGATCAACATGACAGACGATGCTGATGCGATCGCTCAGAAAATTCGCAAAGCGCGGACTGACCCGGATGCCTTGCCGTCAGAAGTTGACGGACTGTCTGAGAGGGCCGAAGCACGCAATCTGGTCAACATTTACGCAGCACTCACAGACCAGTCGGTCGAAGATGTTCTTCGTGACGTAGGTGGCAAGCAGTTTTCCGAATTCAAGCCAATCCTTTCTGATCTGGCGGTGGCAAAGCTGTCGCCCATCTCGTCGGAGATGGCGCGCCTGATGCAAGACACCGCCGAGATAGATCGGATTCTTCACATCGGGGCTGAGCAAGCGCGCGAAATCGCGACACCAATTCTGAGCAAAACCTACGATATTGTCGGCATGGTCCGTTGATCTGCGCCTGAGGCTTTACAGCAGTTCAATGCAGTGTTCCGCCTTGAGGTACCTGATCGCACGCGTTCGGCTGTCATAAATCTGAATAGATTTGGGCCTAACCTGCGACCACGTCAGGTGTCTGGCGTTGTTGTGGGTGGCCTGGTTGAGCGCAGGCGTTTCCATGATCGCATTCGCACGACCGTTTCCCCGACGGTTGATCGGACTGCTTCCACCTTTCCCGTGTGGGAGCAAATCTCGGCTCTGCCCCGCGGGCTGATAATGATCCAGCGACTTGATCCATAGCGCTGCCTCTTTCCCCCCGGCTCATCAGGGCCGGGGGTTTTTGTCGCCAAATATCATGAGCTTGGCCACTGGACGCTCGTGCCAAAGCCACATAGCCTGCGGGCGAACGGGAGATGAGCGATGGCAACCGGAAAAAATATCCGAACCTATTTCAATGGCGATTGGCATGACGGGGATGTTCCTATCATGCGGGCGGCGGATCATGGGTCCTGGTTGGGCACGACGATTTTCGATGGCGCGCGGTACTTTGATGGGGTCGCGCCGGACCTTTTGTATCATTGCGAGCGGGCGAACCGGTCGGCGGAGGCCTTGATGGTGACGCCGACGGTCGCTGCGGAGGATATGGCTCAGATCGTTTGGGAAGGGCTGAAGCGCTATCCCGTTGATTCTGCTGTCTATATTCGACCGATGTATTGGGCGATCGACGGCGGCGATCTGGGGGTTGCACCGAAGGAGAATTCCACCGGGTTCTGCATCTGCCTGGAAGAGATCCCGATGGCGCCTCAAAACGCTGCAAGTACCTTATGTAAAACGAGTTTTCGGCGTCCAGTGCTGGAATCCTCGGTTGTGAATGCGAAGGCGGGGTGCCTCTATCCCAACAACGCCAGAATGCTGGTTGAGGCGAGAAAACGTAACTTTTCCAATGCCTTAGTCACTGACGCCATGGGCAATGTGGCGGAGACGGCAACGGCGAACATCTTCATGGTCAAGGATGGAGAGGTGCTGACACCTGTACCGAACGGCACGTTTCTGGCCGGGATCACCCGCGCACGGCATATGAAGCACTTGAGCGAGAACGGCCACACCGTCACCGAAAAGGTATTGACTTACAAGGACTTCGAGGATGCCGACGAGGTCTTCATGTCCGGCAATATGATGAAAGTCACGCCCGTGACGGCGTTCGAGGACACGCAATATCAGGTGGGTCCCGTGACCCGCCAAGTGCGCGAAATGTACTGGGACTGGGCGCTGTCAGAGGCCAAATAGCCCACCGCCAGACCGCGTGTGGCAGAGCGTATGGCGGGGCGTATGGCCCGCGTATGGCAGCTGCGCGCGGTGCCAAAACGCCCTGTTAACCTGCTTCAGCACATCCTGCTGCCCTCTCAATTCGCGGGGGCAAGATGCCAATCAAGGACTACCGGAAACGCAATCCGAAAGAAAAGAAGCACAGCTCTCTGATGGCCGATGCGCTGCGGAAGCTGGAGTTTGACGTGCTGTCTGCCGTCATCGACGCTAATGGTCTGCCGGAGGACTGGCAGCAGATCGTCTCCGACCCCGAGGACACGATGGTGCGCGACAAGATCACCATGCGACTGGATCGGGACATTGTCAGGTTCTTCAAGGCGATGGGCCCCGGCTATCAGATCAAGATGGCCCGCGTGCTGCGCGCCTGGGTGCATGGACGGCTGGCAAAGGTGGTGGCGGGGCCGGACACGACGGATATTGTGCTGAGAGCTGACGCGGTTGCAGATCAGGTCGCGGCCCTCCCCTATTGGGGCGAGGATGGTGTGCAGGCCGGCGTGCAACGGTTCGTGGAGGGCGTGCGTTTTTATCAGAAGATGAACATGGCCAGAGCGCAGGGAGAGCCCGTGCCGAAAGGCAAAGCCTTCGAGGCTGCCGTGCTGGAGGCGGCACTGCGGGGGTTGGACTTGGAAGAGTGAGGAAGGGAAATATTTTATAAGTGTTTTCTTTGTAGGGCGGAGCTGGCGTTGGACTATTGGTCAGCTATGACAGCTCGCAGACCGAAGCGGACGTAACCGTAAAGCACGCCGGGCGGAGAGCGGTCGTTCGCTGCACAGCAATGCAATCTCACCAAGACGACTAAGAGCGGACGTCTAGATAGTGACTTCGGTTCGGACTCAATGGAAATGCTGGCGACAGAAAGCATGAGAGGCACCTAGGGGTTAAAGCAGGACAGTGGGATTTCCGTCGCTTGGCGAACAGTTTGAATCGCAGGTGGTGATGCACGCGAGAACATCTTATCCTGCGAACAAACTGATATGAGAGACTCCCTAGATGTTTGCGAACTTCGATCCCTTGAACGTCAACGATGCGGCATTGCCAGATGAAAGCATCATTCTTAAGCGAACAAAGCGCAGCATCCACTCGATTCTTCATTCTTACGTTGGTTGGTACGACCCGTTTGCCGAACTCGTTCAGAACGCGTTGGACGCTGTGGAGAAACGGGCTCAGAAAGATGATTTTTCTAAAAAGATCAGTTTAGTTATCGATGAAGAAAAGAACCAGGTTACAGTTTCCGACAACGGAGTCGGGCTAGATGAGAGTGCTTTCTACAAGTTTTTGGCTCCACACGAATCTTTCAAAGAGAAAGGTGAGCGCGGTAGTAAAGGTGTCGGCGCAACTTTTCTTGCATATGGCTTCAACTACATTCGCATTGATACAAAGACCAAGCATTTTGAAGCTCGCGGTGAGATGGAGGATGCAAGGAAATGGCTTCACAACGACAATGCAAGTTCAAATCCAGAAGTGTTTCCTACCGAAGAGCCGCACATTGATAGCTTGTTTGATGAGTTTTCTTCAGGGGTTTCTATTTCGATACGTTTTGACGAAAGTACAAAGCCGTCAAAGCTATCGTGGCCTGGGCTAAAGTCCGCTGAAATTTGGCTCATGGCATTGTCCGTGAAAACTGCTCTGGGTGCAGTAGCACAACATACTGAAGTAGAAATAACGATTACGCACATTGATAAGAACGGCAACAAATCTGAGACATCTGCGGCTAAAACGGGCTATCTACCGCCCCACAGCCACGTCAAAAAAGTGGTGAATTACGATGACGTAATCGCTCTGATTGACAAGAACGTACAGAAAAACGGTGCAGCGGCTAAGCTGCCAGCAAAAATTAGAAATTTAGATGCAGTCTCGATATCCTGGGATAGTAATGACGTCGTAGATAAGATCGATGGCCTCGACGATGAGGATATAGCTTTTTGTAGAAAGCATGATGTCAACATCATTGCTTCACTTATGTCAGGCGCGAAAATTTGGAAACGATTTGCAGAAAAGCAATTCGGTTATCGGACAACAGCGAAAATTTACGAATCCGGGCTTCAACTAGCGGCCGACAACATGCCGCAAGGAGATATGCTTCAAATTCCATTGGTGCGTTATACAGGTAGGCAGAACCAAGTTCACGTCGTAATGCATTTCAAGGACTGCGTAGTTGACCTTGGGCGAAAAGGTTTTGACAAGTCATTCGTGGATTTCGCGAAGAAAATTTCACGACTACTTCTAGAGAAAAATTTCACGAGGATACGGGATTGCCTTCGGAACGAAGACAACAAGAGCAAGAGTCTGATTAAGAGCGACAAAGTGGACGGCTGGAAAAAACAGCTCGAACAACACGAGATCGAAGCTCCATTGCTTCTCAAGAATGCTAATTTCTTTGTACCGGTCAACGAAATATCAATTTCCGCGGAACCATCGAGGGAACAAGATGTTATAGCTCTATTCAACCAGCTAATTGCAGGCGGAGTTGTGCGCGGGATTAAAGTGGTTGGCACTAACGAGATGAGCACTTACGATGGTGCTTATCGCGTAAAGGTCGGACCTGACTACGAAAACCATATTTTTGATGAAGACTCCAATCCACTCGGTGTGACAGATGAATTATCTGCTGATTTTGAAGAGGATCATCCTGGCGGCTTTCTTTCTAACAAACTAAAAGTGTTGGAGTACAAGTTTTCATTGGATGGGTTGATTTCAGACCTAACCACTGGCGACAAGCAGGCCTCAGATATCGATCTAGTGATCGCGTGGGAGGCTGGAGAAGACTACATACAACTCTTTGGCCTTAGCTCACTGCTCATCGACGAAGGTAGTTCCGATCGTGAGTACCACGGTATTACTCATACTTTGTCCGATGAACACGGTAACCACGTTATGGACGTAATATTGCTGCGTGATTTAATCGCCTATTTGAACGATCCGCAAGCGGAAGCTGAAAGGCAAGCAGATTACGAGAGTTAGCTTGTGTAAGGTGCACGAATGACCGGTCTGACGGGCCGCACCGCAGCGACAACATTCATTGCCAAATGGCAGCTTAGGGCCGTCCTGACAGACGCGATCCGACCTCGGGCATAGAATGGTGCGTTCGCTCTGATGGCCGCCAAGATCCCAACCTGTGAATTCGATATTTTCACTGCTTGCGCACACAGCAAAAAGATTTCCGCATATGCACTATGGAGAGCAACATTGAACTGCAAAGGAAGCGGCCGTTCAAGATATGCTATGTCCTTGCCGTCAGCGCTGTGCTGATGACTGAGTGCGGAGGGAGGATTGGAGGGTATGAATAATGCCAAGAGTCCAACTTCCCGCTGTCACGCCAAAACACAGAGCCTGAAACAAGGGGCGCATCATCGGTCAAAAACGGCCGCTGATACCGAAGCAAGTCTGGGCCATTCGGACACGTCTAGAGCTCGCGGGCCCTTTCATGTTCCCAAGTAGCTTTCACGATCGGCCACACATATCGACGCGCCAGTACGGTCGGATTGTACGCGATTGGGTGACTTCCATTGGGTTAGAGCCAAGTGGATATGGCACGCACTCATTGCTCCGGACAAAGGCAGCGGAAATCTATCGCAAGACCGGTAATCTACGTGCCGTCCAACCGCTGCTAGGTCACATTAGGGTCGACAGTACCGTTCGTTACCTAGGTGTCGAACTAGAAGATGTTCTGAGTATTGCAGAGCGGATCGACATCTAACTTACCTTGGCGAGTGGCGCTGTCGTTCGCCACTTTTTGGCGGTTGTTGGTGCTTCGTGTAGCAATCACCGATACCGAACTAATGACTTGGCAGCGCTGTACAGATCGCAGGTGTTCTAACTTCAGGAAATTGCATGCCTCTCAGGTCGGCAAAATGGATCTCGCAGCCTGCTCAACTGCGAATTTCGTCTTCTCCAGGTCCTCTGCGGTGATCACGAGTGACGGATAGAGTTTACCCGGCGACTTGAATATCCCGTGCTGACGCAGCGCCTTATTGTAGGTTGCATTCTGTGCGGGATCGTCATGCTTGGCTGTGCGGTAGTCGCGGCATGCGCCTGTCGTGAAGAGAATATCAAAAAGGGTCTCGTCCCCGCAGATTTGATGCGGAATCCCTGCTGCGTCGAGCGCACGGCTTTGCATGTCCTGCAACCTGCGGCCGTTGTCGCGGAGGCGATAATACTGGCCGTCGCGTTTCAACACTTCCATGGTCTTGAGACCCGCCGCCGCCGCAATCGGATTGCCAGAAAGTGTGCCAAGTTGCATCAGCCATTTATCACCACCTACGATAGATTTGTCGAAGTGCTGCATGATCTCGGCGCTGGCCCCGAGGGCAGCAAGCGGAAACCCCCCGCCAATAATCTTGCCCAGCGTGCAGATATCCGGCGTGACGCCATAGCGTTCCTGTGCCCCGCCATAGGCCAGCCTGAACCCCGTGACGATTTCATCAAAGATCAGCAATACGTCGTGCTTGTCGCACAGATCGCGCAGGCCTTGCAGGTAACGGGGTGCGGCGGGGATGATCCGTTGCAGCGGTTCGGCGATGATGGCGGCAATGTCGTTGTGTTCGCTCAGCAGAGCCTCAACAGCGGCGAGATCGTTGAAGGGCGCGATCAACATCTGATCGGCAACGCTTTGCGGGATGCCCGCGCTGTCCGGCACGGCTTGAGGGAAGTTAACGCGCCGCTCGGGCGCAAGGCTCATCTGTGCCTCCGCGCTCATGCCATGATAGCCGCCTTCAAACTTCAGGATTTTGTTGCGCCCCGTATAGGCGCGCGCGAGGCGGATGGCATACATATCTGCCTCTCCACCCGACGCGACGAACCTGACTTGCTCACAACAGGGCACGGCTTCGACGATTGCCTCGGCTAGAGCGATGCCTTTGGCGTTGTTGGCAAAGAACGTCATGCCCTTCGGGAGTTGCTCCAGCACCGCCTCCATCACCTCTGGGTGACCGTGGCCGAGCAGCATGGGGCCGGAGCCGATCAGGTAGTCGACATATTCGTTGCCATCTTCGTCCCAAACACGGCTGCCCTCGCCCCGTGCGATGATGATGCCTGGGTCAAAATTGCCAAATCCGCCCGAAGGCAGGACGGATTGAGCGCGGGCGATCCACTCGGCTTGGCTTGTCAGTTTTTGCATCAATCAATCTCCAAGATCGGTTGGTCGAGGATGTCCATATCGGGGGTCACACCCAGCCCAGGCCCATCGGGCGGGGCGATGCGGCCATCTTTGCGCGTGGGGCAATCCGGGGCGACCCGGGGGCCGACGTAGCCGGATAGGTCACATACATTCAACAGTGCGCCATGCGGTGTAGAGGCGGCAAAGTGCAGCGACGCGGCGGTGACGACGTCAGACCCCCAAGTACATTCGGCGCAGATTTCCGCGCCAAGATGCACGGCCAGATCGCGGGCGCGGCGCATCGCAGATAAGCCGCCGAACTTCGAGAGTTTCAAGGCGACTGCGTCTAGCACGCCCAACTCTGCCGCGCGCATCAGCGAGGCAAGATCGTAAGCGCCTTCGTCGATTTTCATGGGCAGACCGGTGGCATTTCTGACGGCAGCGCAGTCTTCGAGCGTCTTGCAGGGCTGTTCGAGCATCACGTCGAGATGCGCTACGGAACGGCCTGTACGGGTGGCTTGCAGTTTGGTCGCGCCGCAGTTCCAATCGCCATAGACCAGTGGCCCCGCGCCAACAGCCTCGCGCACTTTGATCAGACGTTCTGCATCTGCTTGCCAATCCGCGTCGGCACCCAGCTTGACCTGAAACTGGCGGATGCCCGTTGCGTAAGCCTCTTTCGCGATCCGCGCCATCTCATCCGGGGCAATGCAGGTGATCGAGTGATAAAGCGGCATATCGGCCCGCGTGCGCCCGCCCAGCAGAGCATAAAGCGGTTGCCCCGTCGCTTTGCCGAACAGGTCCCAGAGCGCCATATCGACAATGGATTTGGCATGGAGGTGTCCTTGCAGAAAACCATCAAGCTTGCGCATGGTCGCGTCGACGCCAAAGGGGGTGATCCCCAGGATTTCCAGCGCCATTTCGGTGATTGCACTGGGCACGCCATCGGCAAATGCGGGCAGGTAATGCGGGATCGGGCAGACTTCGCCCCAGCCTTGCAGGCCGGTGTCAGTTTCGAGGCAGAGCACGTGGGTTTTGACCGTGTCACAGGTCTTACCCTCGGCCATGTAGTAGGTTTCATGGCTGGTCAGATCGACAGACCACAGGGTGATGCGCGTGACCTTCATGTGTAGACCGCCACCGGATCGCCCAAGGTGTCTTCATCGGGATGAACACCGAGGCCGGGCTCTTCTGGCAAATGCAGGTGACCGTCCGTATTGCGCGGCCCACGGCCTCCTGCAATGTCGATGGTGATCATATCCTGACAGGCCCAGACTGCATGGCAGTTGGCGTCCGGTATTGTCGCCGCCAGATGCAGGGCTTCAGTATCGGCGAGGACGGTGCCGCCGGTTGCCATAACAAACATGTCGATCCCATGGGAGAGCGCGATGTCGCGCATACGGGCCGCTTTGGTCAGCCCACCGACACGGTTGAGTTTGATGCCGAAGACCTCTGCCAACCCATCGCGTGCGATGCGGGCGGCGTCTTGCAGCGTGACAAGGCTTTCATCGACCGACACGGGTGCCGCATGTTTCCCGCTGATGGCCGCGATGTCGTCCAGCGTTTCGCACGGCTGTTCAAACATCACGTTCAGGTCTTCGGTCGCGGACATAACACGCAAGGCCTGCTGCCGCGTCCAGCCACGGTTCACATCGTACAGGACGATCTCGCCGTCGCGCCGCATGTCTTCGACGTCGCGGATGCGGGCGATGTCCCGCGCCACGTCGCCGCCAATCTTAACGGAATGAGCGATGTAGCCGCGTTGGCGATAGCGCTCGATCACGGCGCGGGTTTCTTCCACTGTTTTGGCCCCCACGGAGGAGGCGATGGCACGCGGGGTGCGTGATCCGCCGCCCATCAGGTCGGCTATCGGCAGACCTGCTGCTTGCCCCGCAATGTCCCAGCACGCCATGTCGATGGGGCTTTTGGCATAAAGGTGGCCAGGCAAGGCGAGGTCCATCGCGCGTTCGACATCAAGCACTTTGCGTGGATCAAGCCCGAGGATGAAAGGCGCCATCGTCTCAATCCCCGCACGAATGCCCGGCCCATGGGCGGGCACATAGGTGTGCCCCCAGGGCGTGCCCTCACCCCAGCCAGTGAGGCCTGCATCGGTCTCGATCTTGACGATCGTCGCGTCGAGCACCTCAAACTTTAGCCGACCACCAGAGAGCCAATAGGCGTCCTCAAGCGGCAGATCGACCTGAAACACGGAAAGGCGCGTGATCTTCATGCGGTATACTCCGCCGCTGGTCCGCCGAGACTGTCAAAGTCCGGCGTAACACCCAAGCCCGGCGCGTCGGGCGCATAAAGCTTACCTGCCTTCGCCCAAGCGCCGCCCACCCCCGTTGAACGCGTGTTGTAATTCATCAGATCGGTCGTGTTCTGCAGGAAATCGGACGGCGTTGACGCCGCAAAATGCGCCACCGCAGTGCTTGCGATTTCACCGCCCCACGTATCTTCGGCGACCACCGGAATGCGGGCCTCTACCAAAAAGTCCCGGACGCGGCGGGCTTTCGACAAGCCCCCAAGGTTTGAGATTTTCAAACAGCATATTTCTGCGCCACGGTCTACGACGATACGCTGGGCGGCGGTCATGCCCGTAACGCATTCATCCAACTTCATGGGCTGTTGGGCGACACGGCGGACCTGCTGACATTCCTCATAGGTGCGGCAGGGTTGTTCAAGGATGTAATCCAAATCTGCCGTCGCGCGTGCAACACGAATGGCATTGTCGACGCGCCAGCCCTGATTGGCGTCGGCCATCGCCATTTCCCCAGGCTGAAGCAGCGCAACGCCAGCTTTGATCCGATCAATGTCTGACGTCCAATCGCCGCCGACCTTGATCTGGAATTGCCGATATCCCTCCGCCCGGTAGCGTTCCATTTCGGCAAGGGTTTCTTCGGTCGCTTTTTGTGGGGCCACCCGGTACATCGGTGCGCCGTCCGTAAGTTTGCCCCCGAGAAGCATCCAAACAGGCTGGCCGCAAGCTTGGCCCAGAATATCCCAGCAGGCTGCATCGAACGGGGCTTTGGCATAGCCGTGCCCTTGCACCGTATGATCCATAATCTGTTCGATCCGCGCGACTTGCCGGGGGTCCTCGCCCAGCAGGTTTGATGCGGCGAGGCGGGCAAAGGCCTCCACCCCTTCGGAATACGCGACCATGTAGTTTTCGCCACAAGGGGTGAATTCACCGCAACCCTGCAGGCCTGCGTCCGTATCTATGACAACGACGCTTGCCTTTGCGATCTTAATGGCATTGCCCGCACCCCAGACATAGGCCCCACCAACGTAAGGCAGATCGGTCTTAAAGACGCGGATGCGGGTGATTTTCACAGGGCGGATTCCTTGCGCGCCGTCGGCACGACAACAATGTTGCCAGTGTGCTCTTTGGCGATGAAGGCGGCCTGTGCCTCGCGGAGTTGGTCGAGCCGGTAGGTCGCGGCGAGTGCTGGTTTGATCTCGCCCTGTTCGATGTAGCGGATCAGGTTCGGCATGACCTCGGGGGGGATTACGGTCGAGCCGGTGAAGGTCAGATCGCGCAGATAGAATGTGCGCAGATCAAGATCGACCATTGGACCCGCGATGGCGCCAGAGCAGGTGTAGCGGCCTCCGCGTTCAAGGACGTCTATGAGTGTTGGCCAGTATGGACCACCGACGATATCGGCAACGACGGTGATGCGCTCTTCCCCGAGTGCCGCCCGGAGGTCTTTGGGTGCGCGTGGCAAAATCGCGTCGGCGCCAAGTTTCGCCACCTCACCGTGTTTCGCATCAGACGCCATCGCGATCACCCGCGCGCGGCGGCGTTTGGCCAGTTGCACCAACGCGCCGCCGACCCCGCCTGATGCGCCGGGGACCAGCACGGTGTCAGCATGTGTCACCTTGGCACGGGTCAACATGCCCTCGGCAGTGGAATAGGAGCACGAGAACGTCGCGAGTTCTGCGTCCGTCAGGTCTGAGTTGATGGCAAGAGCATTGCGGGCGGGCGTTGTTGTGTATTCGGCAAAACCACCGTCACGCTCGGACCCGAAGTAGCCAGTCTTATCAAGGTTATCGAGATCATCGGCGTCCCGCAGCCAACCGTCCGTAATCACCCGTTCACCAATGCGGGACGGATCGATATTTTCGCCGACAGCGACGATCTCTCCGCAGACATCAGCCCCCTGGATGCGCGGAAATGTGATCGGGGCACCACCCCATGTCGGGTCGTCCTCGCCGACCTCGTTAAATGCGCCGCCGGTTGTGGCCGCCGTCACCGCTTTGGAATACCATCCTGATCGCGTGTTCACGTCCGTGTTGTTCAACCCGCAGGCGCCCACCTTGATCAGAACTTCATCCGGAGCCGGATCAGGGCGCGGCCAAGCGCCGTGCCAGATCATCTGATCCAGATCGCCGTGGCCCATGGTGACCATGGCCCCCATTGTTGTTGGCAAGGTCATTCGGCGGCCTCTTTCGCTGCATCTGTGCGCGGTAGCAGGCTTTGCGGGTCATAGGCTGGCTCACCCAGCACCTTGGCGGCGCGCGGTGCGCCGTGAATAATAACCTCAAGCGCGGTACCGTGTGCTGCAGCCTCTGGCTTGATATAGGCAAAGGCCAGGACCTTGCCGACGGTTGGGCCATAGGCGACGGAGACGGTGGAGCCGACCACCTTGCCATCCAGCATCACCGCTTCGCCACCGTGGCCGTCCGCAACGCCGTCGGGTTCGATTTCGAGGTAGGCACAAATCCACGGTAGATCGGCGTTCAGGGTTTGGTCGCGACCCAGATAATCCTTGTCCTTGCGTGCGAAGCGCAGCACATCGGCTTCGGCCAGCGTGACCTCGTTGGTCAGCTCGCCCGCGCCTTTAAAGCCCTTCTCCATCCGCATCGCGTTCATCGCAAAAGACCCGTAATCAGCGATGCCATGGACCTCACCCGCAGCCCAAAGCGCATTGTAGACGTCGAGGCAGGCAGCATGCGGCATATGGAATTCCCAGCCCAGTTCGCCCGCATAAGACATGCGGAACGCCCAGTTTTTGTGGCCAGCCACGGTGATTTCCTGGGCCGACAACCAGCGGAACCCCGCGTTTGAAAGGTCTGCATCGGTGCAGGCCGCCAGCACATCGCGCGCCTTTGGGCCGTTGAGTGACAGCGCGCTCCATTCAGAGGACAGGGCTGTGATCGTCACGTCCTCTTCGGCGCGGTTGTGGGCCAGATGATCCAGCAAGCGCTGCTCAAAAAACGCGGCACAAACCAGATAAAACTTGTCCTCAGCCATCCGTACGATGGTGGTTTCCAGCTCAATCCGGCCGGCGCGATTAAGCATATGGGTGAGAGTGATCGAGCCGACATTCTGCGGCATCCGGTTCGCGGTGAGGCGATCCAGCAGCGCATAGGCGTCGGGACCAGAGACCAACACCTTGGTAAAGGCGGTCACGTCCATGACGCCAACGCTGTCGCGGACGGCTTTGACTTCGGCTGCGACCATGTCGTCGACAGGCGTGCGGTTGAAGGAATAGTGGTCTTCCTGCGGGATCCAATTGGCGAAAAAGCGCGGACGTTCAAAGCCATAGACTTCCTCGTGCACGGCACCTTTGGCTTTCAGCAGGTCATGAAGCGGGGAGGGCTTGATCGGCCGCCCGGCCAGCCGGTTAAAATGAGGGAAGGGTATTTCGTGGCGCAGGCAGTAGTCTTCTTCTGCTTTCACCACCTGCCAGTCCTTCGTGGCATAGCTGCCAAAACGGCGCGGATCGTAATCGCGCATCGAGATATCCGCCGCCCCGTGCACCATCCACCGCGCCAACTCCCGCGTCAGGCCGGGCCCCCAGCCGATGCCGATCTGCGTGCCGCAGCAGCACCAGTAGTTGCGCACACCGGGTGCGGGACCGATCAGCGGGTTGCCGTCGGGCGGATGGCTGATCGCGCCGTGGACCTCGCGCTGGATGCCAAGGTCCGCAAAGATCGGCATGCGGTTCAGGCTTTCCTCCAGGTATGGCATGACCCGGTCGTAATCCGCATCGAAGAGCCAGTTTTCATAGTGCCACGGGCAATGGTCGTGCCAGACGGAATTCGGGTTCTCCTTTTCATAGATCCCGATCAGCCCGCGCTTTTGCTCCATCCGGATGTAGCCCGACACCTTTTTGTCGTCGCGGATCACGGGGAGTTCGGTGTCCAGCGCCTCAAACTCCGGCACAGGTTCGGTGACAAAGTAGTGGTGCGTCATGGACGTCATCGGCAATTGCAGTCCTGACCATTCGCCCATCTGGCGGGCGTAGGTGCCGCCTGCATTGACCACATGTTCGCAGGTGATCGTGCCTTTCTCCGTTTCGACCCGCCATTCACCGGAGGGCAACTGCGTGATGTTGGTGGCGCGGCACTGGCGGATGATTTGCACACCCTTTTGACGTGCACCGGTGGCCATGGCCATTGTCACGTTGGTGGGGTCGACGTGGCCGTCATCTGGCGTGTGCAGCGCGCCCAGCACACCGTCGAGGTTATAGAAGGGATGAAGCTCCGCGACTTTTTCTGGCCCGACCAATTCGATGTTGAAACCCAACGCGCGTCCGACCGACAAAGTATGTCGCAGCCAGTTCATTTCATCCTCGGTGTAGGCGAGGCGGAACGACCCGCAGCCATGCCATGTGACGGGCTGGCCGGTCTCTGCTTCCAACCCACTGGAATAAAGCCCGATGTTGTAATCGACGCATTTGCCGAGCCCGAAACTTGAGGTGGAGTGCGTGATCTGCCCCGCTGCGTGCCAGGTGCTGCCGGACGTGAGCTCTGCCTTTTCCAACAGGACGGTCTCTTCGCCCCAGCCCTCGTGGCCGAGGTGATAGGCAAGGCCAACGCCCATGACGCCGCCGCCGACAATGACGACGCGTGCAGTTTTGGGGAAATCAGACATGATTTACGGTTCGCTCTCTGAGGTAAAGGAAGGCGGGCAGCGCCATTGAAAGACCGATCAATGGCGCGGCAGGGATCACAAAAAGCCAGCCCTTAAGGCCCGCAAGTCGCGCCTCACGAATGGCAAAGATCCAAAAGACGCCACAGGTCAGAAAGAAGTCGGTGGACAGACCAGCCGTTGCGCCGTTCACGTACAAGGCCGTCAAGATCGTCACAGGCCAAAGACCGTTCTCGACCAGGAAGGGCAAGAAGCTGACCCATGGCAGGACCGTCCCAACAATAGCTGCAAGCAGGTAGAACGTCTGCATTTCAAGTTTCCGACTGAATCGTTTCTTTTCTCTCGACAGGCTAATCGGACAAAAGTACCATCGTCAATCATGAATGGGACAAATGTATCATCAACGATTCTGGAGCGGCTGGCCGGTGAGCTGTCAGAGCTGACGCCAGAGGCGCGCAAGGCCGCGACCTACGTGCTGGAAAACCCGCGCGATGTGGGAGTTTCGACAGTGCGCGAGATTGCCGAGGCGGCGAATGTGAAACCGAACACCGTGGTGCGGATGGCGCGGCAGGTGGGCTTTGAGGGATACGAGGATTTCCGTGCGCCCTTCCGTGACGCCATTCGGACGGGCGCTGCAGATTTCCCCGATCGTGTCCGGTGGCTGCAGGATATCTCCAAGTCCGGCGAACTTGGCGGGCTTTACGCCGATATGGTCCGCGACGTGATGGCCAATATCGAAGAAACCTTTGCGGGTATTTCCACCGAAAAGCTGCAAACCGCGGCACAGGCGATCTGGAACGCCCGCCGTGTTTTCACCTTGGGCGTGGGCGTGAACAACTCTGTCGCGCGGAACTTCACCTATCTGGCCTCGACCGGCATGACCGAATTCCACGCCATTCCGCGCCCGGGGTCCACGCCGGTGGATGATCTAGCCTGGGCGGATGAGCAGGACATCCTGATCGCGATTACCTGCAAGCCCTACCGTTCGGAAGTGGTTGAAGCCGTCAGGATTGCACGGGAACAGGGCATGGTCATTGTCGCGCTGTCCGACAGCCCTGCGAGCCCCATCATTCGTATGGCCGACCATGGCTTTGTCGTAGCCGTAGAGACACCGCAATTCTTTCCGTCTTCCGTCAGCATCATCGCCTTGCTGGAAACCTTGCTGTCCTTTGTGATCGCTGTCGCCAGCGATGAGATCCCTGCACGGGTTGAAACCTTCCACAAACGCCGCCACCAGCTTGGCCTGTATCACGCGGAGGCGCCATGAGCGGGCCGATCAGATCACTGGCCGCGCGGTACTACACCGACCCCTCAGTGTTCAAACTGGAAACGGGCGGCTTGCTCGCCCGGACATGGCAGTTCGGATGCCATGCGTCACAACTTGCGAAAACCGGCGACTATGCAACTTTTGAAATTGCGGGCGAAAGCCTCTTTGCGATCCGCGGGCGCGACGACAAAATCCGTGTGTTCTACAACGTCTGCCAGCACCGCGCGCATCAGTTGGTCAGCGGAACCGGCACCACGCGCGTTGTCGTCTGCCCTTATCACGCATGGACCTATGAGCTGACCGGCCAGCTGCGGGCAGGGCCAAATATCAAAGCCGTTGAGGGGTTCGACACATCCAGCATCTGTCTGACCGAGGTGCGGGCCGAAACCTTTCTTGGCTTTGTCTTCGTGAACCTCGACCCGGATGCCGCCCCGATGGAGGACTGGTTTCCAAACGCGCGGGCCGAACTGGAAGAATGGGTACCAAATTGGGCTGAATTGAAACCGCTCGAATGGGTTGAGATTCCGGAGAAGTGCAATTGGAAAGTCTCGGTCGAGAACTACTCGGAGTGCTATCACTGCTCCCTCAATCACCCGACCTTTGCCAACGGTGTCGTCAAGCCCGAGACCTATGACATCCAACCGCAAGGCAAATGCCTGCGCCACACAACAGAGTGTCAGGCGCTTGATCAGATGACCTACGACATCAACTCGGGCTTTGCACATTCACACGAATATTCAAGCTGGTTCCTGTGGCCGATGTTCAGCTTTCAGGTCTATCCGGGCAATGTGCTGAATACCTATCACTGGCGGGCGATTGATGCGGATCACGTGGTGGTCTGGCGGGGCTGGTATTCGGTTGGCGCCATTGATGATGAGAAGGTCCGCAAGCTCGCGCAACAGGATCGCGCCACCACTGTGGAAGAAGACATCCACCTCGTTGAAAGCGTTCATCGCGGCCTGAAATCGCGCGGCTATGTGCCGGGGCCACTTGTGGTTGATCCGAAAGGCGGGGTGAATTCGGAGCATCCGGTGATGCATCTGCAGGCTTGGATGAAAGAGGCGATTGATGACTGACTTTGCCATGCCTGAAAAATGGAGCGCGGAGCAAAAGCTGTTCCCGCATCAGGTGGGCTTTACCTGCCCGCCCTTTGACTACGACGCAGCACCCTCTGACTTTCTGCGCATGTCGCCAGAAACGGTCGGCGTGCACGGTTGGATGCTGCATGTGCCGGACTACGCGCATGGGCTCGACCAGCGCAAAGCGAACTTCGGTATGATGGACGATTTCGTGCACTGCATGGCGCGCAACGGTGTCGATGTTTGCGGGCAGGTTGGATCGAATTGGGTCCATGCCAGCGGTCTGGGTGTCGAGGGGATACGCCAGCACTGTGCCGATCTGTCGGACAAGTATGAAACCCGATTTTACATGGCCGGCTACGCGATGGTGGAGGCGCTGCGCGCGATGAACGTCGAAAAGGTCGCGCTGAATGGTGCCTATCACTGGCCCGATTGGTGGCAAGGCACCGCAGGGTTTCTGCGCGAAGCCGGGTTTGATGTGCTTTGGGCCGGGAATTTCGTGGATCAGGGCTGGTTTCCCGATCAGGAGACCGTGAACGCCAAGCGCTGGATTTTCGACGGTGATTTGTTCGAGCGCAGCTTTGGCTTTGTGGCCGACAAGGCCCCCGGCGCCGATGCCTATCTGATCAACGGCATGTGCAATTTCCGCTCTGGTCCCAACGGCCTGCCCCAGCGCCCCCTCCATCTTGCCCGCGCAATGGAAGCCAAGCTTGGCAAGCCCATCATTGGGCACGACACGGCGCTTTACTGGCGGATCATGAAGGACCTTGGCATCGCGCCGACCACGCCACAAAGCCAGCTGCTGGAGAGTCTTCATGCATAAGATCATAGCCCTCTGGGCGATCCCGCGTTCCACGTCGACAGCCTTTGAATGGATGGTGCGCCAGCGGGGCGATCTGGACTGCCTGCACGAGCCCTTTGGAGAGGCATGGTACCAAGGCGAGGACCCGCTTTGGCCGCGTTTCAAAGACGGCGAGAAAACGACGCCGGGCCTTACCATCGAGAGCGTTTGGGACGACATCCAGGCACGGGCCGCAAGGGGCCCGGTCTTTCTCAAGGATTTCCCGCACTACATCAATCACATGTGGACGCCCGACTTCTTGGCGCAATTCACCCACGCTTTCCTGATCCGCGATCCGGCCAAGACGATTTCGTCCGTGTACAACAAATGGCCCGACTTCGATGAACTTGAAGTCGGGTTCCCGGAGCAGCGCGCCTTGTTCGATTTGCTGGCGGCGTTGAACGGCGCACCGCCGCCCGTCATCGACAGCGACGATTTGCTGGAAGACCCTGACAGCATGGTCGCGGCCTTTTGCGAGGCTGTGGGCATTCCGTTCCTGCCAGATGCCATGAGCTGGGAGCCCGGTGGCGATCCGTCGGCGCATAGTTGGTGGGATGGGGGGGTCGTTTCACGCGAACCTTGCCCAATCCTCAGGGCTTAAGCCGCAAGAGCGCCGTTATGTTGAAGTCGCCGATGCGCCTGAGCGGGTTCGCCGCGTGCATCGCCGTATGAAGCCGCACTACGATCACCTTTATCAGCATCGGATCAAAGTGCGATGAAGAAGACCTATTGGCAAAACTACATCGACGGCACATGGGTCGATGGAGGTGCGGGGCGGCTCGACGTGTTCAACCCCGGAACGGGGGAGAAACTCGCAGAGCAGGCGCTTGCCGATGCCGCCGACGTGGACCGCGCCGTCATGGCGGCCCGGTGTGTGCATTTGTCCGGCGCGCTGTCTGATCTGCGCCCGGTGGAGCGGGGCCGTATGGTACAGGCCATGGGGCGCTTCCTGCTCGACCATATCGAAGAGATTGCGCCGGTTCTGACGCTGGAACAAGGCAAACCGCTCTGGGAAGCCCGGATCGAGGTTGAGGGCGCGGCCCGCTATTTCGAATACTATGGCAATCAGGCCGAAACCGTCGAAGGCCGCTCGATCCCGCTGGGCAAAGGTTATTTCGACTTCACCACATATGAACCTTTCGGCGTGTCTGCCCAGATCATTCCTTGGAACTACCCTGTAGAAATGACGGCGCGGTCGCTGTCAGCGGCGCTTGCAACGGGCAACGCCTGCGTCATCAAAACGCCAGAACTCACCCCGCTCAGCAACGCGTGGTTCGCCCTTGCGGTCGAAGCCGTGGGCCTACCCAAAGGGGCCGTGAATATTCTCTGCGGGCTGGGGGGTGAGGCGGGTGCTGGGCTCTCAGCGCATCCGCACGTCAACCAGATCGTGTTCACGGGGTCGGTTCCGACAGGCGTCGCAATTGCAACCGCCGCCGCCCGAAATGTTGTGCCTTGCGTGCTGGAGCTGGGCGGCAAATCCGCCGCCATCGTCCATGACGACGCCGATCTGGATGCCTTTGAAAACGACGTGCGCTGGGGCATCTATTTCAACGCAGGTCAAGTGTGTTCGGCCATGAGCCGTGTGATTGTGCACGAAAGCATCCACGATGAGCTCGTGGACCGTATGGTTGGCGTGGCCAAGTCCTTGACGGTGGGACCCGGCAAGGATCAACCCGAATTTGGCCCGACCATGGCTGCAATGGTGTCTGAGGCGCAACGGGATCGCGCCGCGGACATGGTGAGTGCTGCGCAAGGCCAAGGGGCGCAGGTCGCCACGGGGGGCCGCAAGATGAACATCCCCGGTGCGTTTCTTGAACCCACAATCGTAACGCATGTGACCCCCGACATGGATATTGCCAATGAAGAAGTTTTTGGCCCCGTCCTGTCCGTTTTGAAATTTGCATCCGACACAGACGCCGTTCAGATCGCCAACGGCACGCCTTACGGGCTGGTTGGCGGCGTGTTTACCCGCGATCTTGACCGCGCAACCAGCGCCGCCCGCCAGTTGCGCGCAGGTCAGGTCTTTATCAACGAATGGTACGCGGGCGGGGTGGAAACGCCCTTTGGCGGTTACGGAAAATCAGGCTACGGTCGCGAGAAAGGCCGCGAGGCGCTTTGGAGCTACGTCCAGACCAAAAACATCGCGATCAAGTTGCAGGGACAATAGATGAGCACATTTGACGAAGACCTGTTTCTAAAGGGGCTGGAGCAGCGAAAGGCGACGCTGGGCGCCGACTATGTTGAAAAGAACCTCGCCGCCGCCGATGATTTCACGCGTCCGTTTCAAGAGGCGATGACAGCCTGGTGCTGGGGCTTTGGCTGGGGCGACGATGTCATCGACGCCAAGACACGGTCCATGATGAACCTGTCGATGATCGGGGCCTTGGGGAAAATGCATGAATGGGAAATTCACTGCAAAGGAGCAATCAACAACGGCGTCACCCAGGATGAAATCCGTGCGATTATCCATGTGATTGGCATTTACTGTGGTGTTCCGCAGGCGCTGGAATGCTTCCGTGTCGCGCGAAAGGTACTCGAAGAGACCTAACGTTAGCTTGCGGGACGACACGCGTTTGTCGACACAATGACCTGCTATTCCCACGGAAAGGAGGCATCCGGTGCAATTGTCACCACCAACAGGCACATCGTTGCGCATTCCCAGCTGCAGTTTCTTTCGTCCGCATCCAGAAGCTCTGACGATGATGTCGCGAAAATTCGATCCTTTGTCGGACGGATGTAGCATCTATGAATGACCGCTCTGGCGACGCCATTTGCAACGTTACGAAAAACGCGCAGCAACTACAGACAGATGCTGCGTCAGCAGTAGCCGCAGATGCAAAAGTTCGCAAAGTCCGCAGATCGTGGGTTCGCTCGCAGCGGGACTATGCTTGCGCCGCGAATGTCCGGAAAGCGGGCTGCAAGCGCAGCATCTTGAGGGTTGGACGAAGGTCGGCTTTGGGCCGCCCTTGCAGGCGGCCCAAGGTTTTAGATTTCAATGGCTTCCGCGATAGCCAATGCATCTTCTAGCTCGACGCCGAGATACCGGACCGTGCTATCCATCTTGGTGTGACCAAGCAGTAGCTGCACCGCTCGGAGATTTCCCGTCTTTTTATAGATCTGCGTAACCTTGGTGCGGCGCATCGAATGGGTGCCATAGGCCGTCGCTTCAAGGCCGATCGAAGTGACCCAGTCGCGTACGATCCGCGCGTATTGACGGGTCGAAATGTGCAGTCGTTCGTGAAAACGCCCTGGCCAAAGATATTCTGACCCGACCATCAATTCGTCTTCCATCCATTTCTCAACTGACGCTCTAGTCCCTTCCGATATCTCAAACCGTACAGGTTTCTGTGTCTTGCTCTGTAACACCGACGCCCGTTCCTTAATCTGGCTGGATGCCATGACGTCAACCACCTTCATCTTCACGAGATCACACCCGCGAAGCTTGCTGTCGATTGCCATGTTGAACAACGCGAGGTCGCGATGGTTCTCGGCCAATTCCAGCCGAACTCGGATCGCCCAAACATGTTTGGGCTTCAGCGGTCGTTTCTGGCCAACGATGCGACCCTTGTTCCAGGCAGGGCGAAGTGCGCGAATGGCTGGTAGGTTTGGTGTCTCCATGACTGATCCTCCGATCCGCCGCGCCCTCCACAACGTCAACACGACGTTAACAAGGCATCGTATCACGGTCTTGCTGCGCTGCACCCCAGGTTAGGATCGAAGCCATCCTGCGAGTTCAAGTTTCTTGTGGCCTGCGTCCCTAACGTGGAAAATGCGGCAAGCGTTTGATTATTGGTGCTGCCTTGCTGCGGATTCACACGCTCCAGACAAAACTGCCTTATTTCCTTGCCGTATTTACTCAAGCAGGGATGCTGCGCGGTCATGGCGCAAGAATCGCTTTGTTGAGACGGTATTCTCCAAATTGGCCGTTCGTTCACTTTGGTCGAGACTCAGCGTCGCCGAAGCGGTACTGTCCTCATCTGAAGCGATGTGACCGTGCCTCTACCAAAGTACTTTCATGAATCGCTCAATCCCGCAGGGAGCCAATTCATCACAAATCTCATTCAGATCGTTTATGTGTCACAGCCGTTTGGATACGATGAGCCGACATTGGCAGGCATTTTGCTCGATGCCAGACGCTGTAATAAGCGGGATGACGTGACTGGCGCGCTGGTTTGTCGACATGACATCTACCTTCAACTATTGGAAGGTCCGGAAGATGCAGTGCGCGCGGCCTATGCAAGGATTTGTCGCGATGATCGCCATGCCGGGGTCAAAGAACTCCTGAATCTCAAGATACAAAGTCGATTGTTTGCAAGTTGGGCGATGCTTCATGATCCTGCGAAGACCTGGATTTGGACGGAAGAAGAGATCGCAAATGCCGCACTTGATCGCGCTGAACCCGCAGAAATTATAAAAGTATTCAAAGACCTATCGGATCGATCCGGGAAACCGGCTGTGCATTGATGCAGACCCTTCTCGCATCGACGCAGACGCGAACCATGATCCGTAAATGGTGGGCGGGATGATGGCAGTGCACTCAGTGCCCGATGCGTTCACGACGTGGGAATGTGAACGCATCGTTGCGGCAATCGCCAAAATGCCCACCGATGACGCGCTGCTTGTGGGCCGCAAGCGGTATCACAATCTGCGTAATGCGGAACTCGTTTGGATGGACGATGTCGGAGACCTCAGTTGGGTGATGACCCGGTTGATTGAGCTTGTCAGTCATTCCAATAACCAACGGTTTAATTTCGACGTGCGGGAATTTGCGGAAAGTCCGCAAATTGCCAGTTATGATGCGGCCAAAGAGGGACATTTCGCATGGCATTCTGACATTGGTCATGGTCCCGCTGCCGGCAAAAGAAAGCTCACACTTGTGCTGCAATTGAGCAACCCTGACACCTACGACGGGGGTGACTTGGAAATCAGGCCAAGTGCTCAGGTCCTCTTAGCCAATCGGGCGCAGGGATCTGTAAGCGTGTTTCCGAGTTTTGCACTACATCAGGTGACGCCGATCAAGCGGGGCATCCGGCGCTCGTTGACCGTCTGGGCGCATGGCCCCGCGTTTCGCTGAAGGCGGCTCAAAGAGGTCAAGAGCTAGAAACCACGGGCTTTGTTCTGAAAAGGGGCCAAGTCAGCCAGCATTGTAAATTGGGTTCTGGGCGACTATATAACGTGTACAAAGTTGTGGTCTTCTTCGGCAGAGGTGCATCGCCTGCCAGAGCCAGCTGCAATTATCTATCACGAAAATTCGACTGTCGCGTGCCTTTACAGGGGCTCGGCGCTTGGGACGGTTGCCGACTGATGGCGCACGACCGCATCACCCATGCGTCATGTTTTTCCGTCTTGGCGGCCTGACGGACCAACGATTTGCGCCCAGGCATTGACTGCGCGCCTTCGATCAAACGACCTCGAAGCTGCTCTGACAAAATGTTTTGTCGGAGCAAAAAACCAGTGAGGCGGCACTTTCTCCGTCAAAGGATCAAAAATGACTTTTCCAGAATGGACGAAACCCGGCCTCTACGGTGCTTTGGGTGGTGCGATTGCGGTTTCTATACTTGGCTTCACTTGGGGTGGCTGGACAACAAGCAGCAACGCCCAAACCATGGCACAGGACTTGGCTGCTGAAGAGGTGACTTTGGCGATGGTGCCGGTCTGCCTCAATATGTCAGCGGCTGATCCGGAACGCACAGAGAAGCTCGCAACTCTTCAGGATCTCTCTAGTTTTGGCCGCCGCAACGCAATGATGGAAACGGGTTGGGCGACCCACCCAGGCTCAGATGCGCCGGACCGTGACCTTGCAGACGCTTGTCTTGCGGGGCTTGAATTGGATGGATCATAATTCAAGCATCACGCTGAAAACTTCACCGGCAATTTGCGGGACACCGATGTTCGTGAACGCCCGAATACTTTGGGTCGTTTTCATAGGCCCAATCTTTGCTCTGCTACTCTTTGCAATGCCCGCCATTGCCCAAACCATGCCGGAAAACGCCAGCGCAAAGAGCTATGGCGACGGTTGGGAATGCAATATCGGGTATCGGCTCACGGATGAGACCTGTGCAGCAATTGTGGTCCCCGAAAACGCCTATGAGACAAACCGAAGCTACGGTTCCGGATGGGAATGTCATCACGGCTTTCGCAAGGTCGACGAGGTGGCCTGCGTTGCGGTGGTTGTCCCCGATGGTGGGTTCCTGGACCCTTCAGGCGAACGCTGGCGCTGCCTGCGCGGATTTCTCAAAGTCGACGATGCTTGCCTAGAGGTTGTCGTGCCTGAAAATGCCTATCTGGTGGATGGAACCTATGGGGCCGTTTGGGTATGTGAACGCGGGTTCGAGCAAGTGGATGACAGTTGCTCCGCAATCGCGGTCCCGGTCAACGGATATCTGAATGGATCGCGCTACGGTCAACCCTGGTCATGCGAACGTGGGTTTTTCGAACAGGACGGTCTGTGCGAGGCCGTCGTGATCCCTGAGTTCGCATATTTCGACGATGCATCTTACGGTGAGGGATGGAAATGCCAGAGAGGCTATGAAGTTTCTGATGCAGGCTGCCAAGTCATCGAAATCCCCGCAAACGCCCATCTCGACAGGTCTGGCAACCGTTGGGAATGCAATCGGAACTTTCAAAAAACCAAGGGTCTGTGCGTTCTAAATAACTAAGCGCGTCGCGCCAAGACGTCCGCTTCAACACTTGGTCGAACGACAGCCTCACCACCAAAAGGAAGACAAGATGAAAACCGAAATCCAGACCGTAGATACCGTTCGCCGTCCCGTCAGGGGCGCTCAAGCGCCTCCCATGATACGTGACACACAGGTACAGTCATCTTCGCTCACTCACATTCCGACAGCGGTTGTCTACTGCGAAGGCAACTTCGCCAAAATTGACGGTAAGACGGCCAACGGCCTTGTACGTCATTCAGAGGCCTACAGGATTACTTCGGTCATCGACAGCACCCATATCGGCGAGAACGCCGGGTGGATTCTTGATGACGTTATCAACGATATACCAATCCTCGAAAGCCTGAACATCGCTATCGCCCGAGAATCCTCCATGCCTGATACTTTCATCTATGGCATGGCCCCCTCGACAGGGCGGCTTTCGCCCGCTGATCGTGGCGTCGTGCTGGACGCAATCACGCGCGGTATGAACATCGTCAGTGGCCTGCATGAATACCTCAGTGACGATCCCGAAATTGCGCAAGCCGCCTCAGATAGACAGGTCACCATCCGCGACATCCGCAAACCCAAAGCCAGCAAAGACATGCGCTTGTTCGACGGCAGCGTTGCAAATGTCGGCGCGCTGCGCATCGCCGTTCTGGGGACCGATTGCGCGATCGGCAAACGGACCACTGCGACCGTCTTGGCCCGTGCGCTGAACGCAAAGGGCATCAAGACTGTGCTGGTGGGCACGGGCCAGACGGGCCTGATGCAGGGCGCAAAATATGGTGTAGCGATGGATGCTGTCCCGCCCCAATTCTGCTGCGGGGAACTTGAGGGCGAGATTGTTGCGGCCTCAGAGGCAGAGCAACCAGATGTCATTTTGATCGAGGGCCAGGGTGCGCTAAGCCATCCGGCGTTCTGTACATCGGCCTTTATCCTGCGCGGCAGCCAACCCGACGCCGTCATCCTTCAGCATGCCCCAAAACGCAGGCATCGCTGCGATTTTCCCAACATGCCAATGCCCACCGCGGCAAGCGAGATTGCTTTGATCGAGGCCTTTTCTGACACCAAGGTCATCGGCATCACGCTCAACCACGAGGGGATGTCGGAAGCCGAGATCACAGGTGCTATCGCAGCCCAAAGCGAGGAACTTGAGCTGCCCGTCACTGACGCGCTCAGTAGACCAGCGGCTCATTTGCTGGCGATGGTTGCTGCGGCCTATCCAGGCCTGCAGCAAGGAACACCCGCGGCCGCGATTTGAGCTGCCCTCGGATAGAAGTTGATCTGCGCAAATTGCGACACAACACACGAACCGTTGTCGAGCGATTGAAAGGGCGTGGCATTCGGGTGACTGCAGTGACCAAAGCGGTATGTGGGCATCCAGCCATCGCACAGGCCATGCTTGACGGTGGCGTTACAGGCTTGGCTGAGGCGCGTTTGAGCAATGTGAAGCGGTTACGCCAAACCGGCATGACATGCCCAATCACCTTGATCCGGACGCCAATGCTGAGCCAGGTCGATGACGTCGTGCAACTCTGTGAGGCAAGCTACAACACTGAGATGTCTGTGATCGCAGCGTTGGCCGCTGCTGCGCTCAGACAAAACAAGGTTCACGGCATTATCTTGATGGTCGAAATGGGCGATCTGCGCGACGGGATTGTGCCGCAAGACGTTGGCCATATAGGACAGCAAGTCGTCGACATGCCCGGGGTGGCGCTGAAGGGCATCGGTGCCAACTTCGCCTGTCTGAGCGGCATCGCCCCGACGGCCACAAAGATGCAGACCCTGACCGCGCTTGCCAATGAAGCCGAGGGGCAGTGTGGCCCGTTCCTCGAGACGGTATCTGGCGGCAACTCTGCAAACCTGCCTTGGGCGTTCAGCGCGCGCGCCACCGGCCGGATCAACGATCTGCGCATTGGCGAAGCCATACTGCTCGGCGTGGATCCGATCACAGGAGATCAGATCGGTGGTTTGTTTCGAGACACCTTCACACTTGTCGCCGAAGTGATCGAAACCGACACCAAGACAGTGAGCCCACTCTTAGGCACCGCGGATCACGTATCGGCAATAATTCGGCTCGTTTCTACCACCCTCGAGACGACAAGGATCATTCTTGCCCTTGGAAACCAAGACGTGGATGTGGAGGGGCTTTCGATGCCTGCTGGCAGTACACTTGTTGGTGCGACAAGCGATCACCTCGTCATTAGCACGACAGATCAGAAGCTCCGCGTCGGATCGGAAATGCGGTTTCAGATGAACTATGGCGCATTGATGCGCGCCATGGCCGCGCCTGACATTCAAACGACTCTACACAATGACCGGCCTCGGTCACAGGTAAACGGTTCGCATGGCCCAAAGAAACACCTGGCATTGGTTTGACCGACAGCGTTGGGACCCGACAAAGAGAAACCAAAGAGGAAATTATCACTTGGCAAAACTAACAAAAGCAAACGTGTTCAAGGCTCAAACTCCCAAAGCCGAAACACCGATGGAGAAGACCACCCGCATCGTTCGCAAGATGGTCGAAGAAGAGGCCGAGCAGCGCCAAGCCAAGAACGACCGTCTTCGCAACGCGCGCCTTGAACGAGAAGCTAACACTCCGACAAAGCCGTCGCGCTAGGGGCGTAGGAAAGGTTCAACCAAGGCGAACCACATCGCAACACCCCACGCTTCGCCTGCGTCTTTCAATCTGCCTGAGCGACCGGACACACCAGAAGGAATTTGCCAATGACGCACGCAGACGAGAGCACAACAAAAGTTCACTATATCTGTCAGACATACGTGGAACAGAAGCCGGGGCGCGACGGGCAAGCGAGCCTGAAGATTGGCAAACAATTTCAGTATTCCACCGCAGCAGAAGCTCAGAACAGAGCGGAACGGGAAGCCCAGTCCGAAGATTGCGTCGGTGCCGATGCCTATATGATTAGTGAGGACCCAAGCAGTGGCGAAGTCGGATCACCCAGCTTCCTTGTCAGGCTCGGGAATGTCCCGGAAACTGATGACTAATAGCACTATGCTTATCGCTTGAGATCGTCCATGAAGCATCCCCCGACTATTGGCCGAGCTCGTCTGTTGTACAAATCGAGCATGCACAGCGAATGGCAGCAATGCGGGCTGCGATCGCAGCATAAATTGATCACGTTGAAGGTCCGCTTAGGGCCGGTTGGACGATCATTCAGTTCAACACGGCACGGGAGAAAGGGCGTACAACTCTCTGACCGAGCTTACTCGGCCACGGTCAACAAGTCCGCGCTATGTCCAACCACTTCTTTTGTTGGAAGCCGGAGGGTGAATTCGGACCCCATGCCTGGCCCTTCACTCGCTGCTGTAACTTCTCCGCCATGTGCATGAGCGATTTGGCGAACGTTGTTGAGCCCAAGCCCCGTCGAACTTTCGTCCCCAGTTGGCTTAGCCGAAAGCGTCTGAAATGCACCGAAAGCCCGTTTCAGGTCATCTCTTGTCATGCCTTGGCCCTGATCGCGAATGATGACGGAAATAAAGTCGCCGTCGTTCTCGATGCAAACTCTGACCTGTGTCCCTGCGAGCGAATACTTGATAGCATTGCTTATCAGGTTGTCTATCGCTTCGAGGCACAGGCTTTCGTCAAGAAACGCCGTGCAATCAGCTTCGGATGTCAAAGACAAGCTGATCGTCTTGCGTTCAGCGTTCTCGGAGTTGTTATCAATCGCCTGTCGAACCAATCCTGGCACATCGGTCTGCTTGGGACGCAATTGCATCTCAGCGCTGTCACTACGACACCGATGCAGCGTCGCCGATATGATTGCAGAAAGACGCTCTGCGTTATTGGTGATCTTTTCGAGATCGCTGTCTGCTCTCTCTGCATCGAATGTTGACCGTCGTAGTCGGGCCTGCAAAACCTCGGCTTTCGCCATTATGGCAGAAAGTGGATTTCGCAGATCATGGGCAACCATTCCTAGGATACTGGTTTTGAATTGATTTGCGTCGTGCAGTGCCTTGTTGCGCAATTCTATTGAGTGGTTGGCTGATCGCAGTTTTTTGATCAATAACTCGCGTTCCTCTAGCAACGCGCGATACTGCATCTCTGCTTCGATCCGTGCGCCAAATATCTTGATGATCTGAGTGGCCAGCTCAGGTTGTTTGATCGGGTCCTTTGAAAAAAAGGCGAAGTTTCCAACAACCTCTCGATCGCGGTCGCGTATCGGGACCCCGATGTACCCTTCCCACCCACTTTCGCGGGGAAATCGCTTTGCCAAGGCCCGTGGAACGGTGAAGACTTCTCCCCCGTAGACACACTCACATGGCGTACCTTTCAATCTATACGCGATGCTATCGTCTGCGATGCCGTTTCGAAGCGCATATGTCGCCTCGGCGCGTTTGGCAGGTTTGCCGTCACCAATTGTGATCAGAACTAACTGCGCGTCCATCGCCCAGCTCAATGTATGGACCACGCGTTTCAGAAAAATTGTCCCGATTTCCCCACCGACTCCGTCTGCCAACGCGTTCAAAAGATCGTTTTCTGAGAAATCGCGTTCTAATGTTCGCATTCCTAATCCATTCTGAAGTCGAGCAGCATAGTGCTTTAAGCGTGGTGCCTTCGGTCGTTTGCACGGGACTTAATTCAATTGCGCAATTGGGCAAGTAACCTGCGTCTCGATCTTCGGAGCCTGCGCCCTTGTCTTGCTCCATGCTGTTGGCCAGTGTGAGGCCGAACTTCGCGACTTAAGTAAACAGCAGGTCAAGAGTGTTCAGTGTCGTGATTTAGGAATTGAAGAACGGTATTGTCCTGAGTGGTTTCCGTTCGGATCATTCGAGATTTTGCATCCGTAGCAAATGGGCGGTTTGACTGACCACAACGCAGCAATGTCGTCACGGATCAACGGCGGCTAAGGGCCAGTCTGTATCACAGAATTCACAGCCGTATGACAAATACCGCATTGTACCTATGGTCCGCTCCGAGTCCTAAGCTGGCTCAGGATGAATGGCGGTCACATGTACCCGTGCGTTGTCTTAGCAACTGACTTATGGAACGCGCGGTCCGAAAAGTCCTGTTCGGACAGGAATACACCAAGTCGCGAAGCGTCACCAAATTCCCAACCGATCAAGCTACTTGATGGTATGTCCAGCACCACGGCCGTTTCATCAATGCCTGCGTGGCGAAATGCATCGCGAATATCGCCTCCAATAAAGCCAACCTCGACCTCCGCTTGGCGCTTCCAGTAGGGTTCAAGCTTTCCGCGAATGCGAAGCGGCACCAGCGCCGGGTCTCGCGCGTATTGATGCCGTGCATAGCTTTCATAGAATTCGAAAGTGTCGGATGAACTTAGGGAAAAAAGAAGCTCGTTTTTTGACCACTGAAGGCCCCGAAGAGGCTGAAAAAGTGCCTGCGCCATTTCGTGGGAATTGGCCGCCGTTTGCTCCACGGCCTCGGCCTTGGCAAGCAAGTCTTTGAAGAGAATCCCCAGCTCTGCGATTTTTGCGGCATGCTTTTCAAGGTCTTCGCCTTCGCTTGCGCGTTTGTCGAGACGCCATTGAGGCACGTTTTCTGCCTGTGTCAGAAGATCTAGGCTTTTCTCCAAAAGGGCTTGAACGAGAGGCACATCGAACGGTGCCCAATCTGGATCGCGTAGATCAAACCCGACCTCATCCTTTGTTATCCAAACCTGATAGAGCGGCTTGCCTTGATCATCCAGCGCGTCTGGGCGCTCTGCGTCGGATGGCGGAGCTTCTTCCGGCAGGATTCGCACCGGCCAGCGTGCTGTGATTTCACAAGGATCTCCGAATAACCGCTGAAGGGCCGGTATGTTCTTGTAAATATGGGCGACACCTATGTTTTCGTATCCAGACGGAAAATCCCGCTCGGACCCAAGCTCTGTTGTATGCAACAGATGTGCGCCATTGCAACCGCGATCCACAAAGATCACCAGCCACCCGTCCTTTGGGGCGTGATCTGCCCAAATCCCGCTTGGCAGGTCATGCAATGCAATTTGCGCAATAAATGTTGCTGGTTTCTGATCACGAGTTGGCCACAGCGTGCCCGAAGGCAAGGAGGGGCGCCCGCCCAGCCAACTGCTGGATGGCACAGGTGGTACGATAACTTCGACCCGCGCTCTCTTCGGGGCCGGTTGACTTTTTGTTGGGATTGTTAGGTTTTGGTTGCCCGATTGCACGACCTCTCGCGCGATCTTTTCGAACGTATCCCCCTTTTTGACGGGGATACCCATGGACTTCATCATATCCAAGCGCGGGTCGTTTGCCGAATTTGACATGCTGACGGTGGAGTTTGCGCTGAGATTTGGCGCGTGTGCTGTGCCTCGTGCCGCCAAAGACCGACCGAGTGCTATAAAAAGTAAGCCGCCGAGGAATAACACCAATGCTGGCAAAAGTGTTTCCGCACCCGCAGACAATAGCTCGCGTCTCCCATTCCCGGAGGCCATCAGGCCCAAGAACGCGGCAATTACCGCAAGCACTCCTAAAACGTAGGATGATATGGCTAACACTCTCATTGCAATTCTCACAGAAACCTTGCGGCTCATTTGTCCGAGGTAAAGTTGCCAATAATATGGCGTGTTTCTGCCGATGAATTTATGAACCAAAAATTGGTTCTAACCACACGGGGGCAACATTTTAGTGCGCCCGAAAGCTATGTTGATTGAACATTCACTTAGCGCGCGACGTTGATCCTCGACAGTCCGCGATTCGGCACCATGCACGAATGTCCGGTTTGGCGGTTCGCACCGCAGCATCCCGAACTAACGGCCAAAGTCCGATTAGGGCCGCCGTTGCAGGCGACCCTGTGGCACTAGATCTCAATGGCTTCCGCGATGGCAAGCGCATCTTCCAGTTCAACTCCAAGATATCGGACCGTGCTATCCATCTTTGTGTGACCAAGCAGCAGCTGAACTGCTCTTAGGTTTCCCGTCTTCTTGTAGATTTGGGTGACTTTGGTTCGGCGCATCGAATGTGTGCCTTAGGCACTTGCCTCTAATCCAATGGAAGTCACCCAGTCGCGGACAATCCGCGCGTATTGGCGGGTCGAGATATGCAAGCGCTCATGGAAGCGGCCAGGCCAAAGGTACTCTGAGCCGACCATAAGTTCATCTTGCATCCACTTCTCGACAGAAGCTCGGGTTCCCTTTGATATCTCAAAGCGCACCGGTTTCTGCGTCTTGCTTTGCAGTACAGATGCCCGTTCCTTGATCTGACCCGACGCCATGATGTCCACGACCTTCATTTTGACCAGATCACAGCCGCGGAGTTTGCTGTCGATTGCCATATTGAACAGTGCGAGATCGCGGTGATTTTCGGCAAGCTCAAGTCGGACGCGTATTGCCCAGACATGTTTTGGTTTTAGTGGACGTTTTTGTCCAACGATACGTCCTTTGTTCCATGCAGGCCGAAGAGCGCGAATGGCTGGTAGGTTAGGTGTTTCCATGACTGATCCTCCGATCCGCCATACCCCCCCAACCGACAACACGACGTTGACGGTCTGTCTTATCACGTCATGGGGCGATGCATGTTGTCACGACTCCGCTAACTATTGGGCGACAGTTGGTGCTCCAATTTGGACTCTAGACGTTCCAGCCAGAACCCACTTCGACATGTCGTATCGAGCACGAGTCGATGAGGTGTTCATAGCCATCCGGCAAGTAGGACACCTTCCGGTCGTCTCCGAACCGTTTCTTAACGGCATCCAGATCGTCCCATATGGATACAAACATCACCATATTCTCATCACCTTAGATGCACCGACCAAAGAAGTACCCATCATTTCCCGGATGCCCTTCCACGACCTTCGAAGAAGTGGTCGAGAAGTTCTCATGCAGTTCCTCGACATGGCCGTCTTTGACTTGAACTTCGAATATTCTTAGGACTGGTCCGCTACTGGTCATCCTGGTCTCCTAGTTCAACGGGTGGGATCAATGATGGGTCATCGTTCCGGTCGCGATCCCAAGGTGATGCTCCTGGTGGTGGGCCCCAATCGTCATCAAGCCATGGAACCCTAGTGCTTTGATCATTTGCTGTTCGCCATTCACTCGGACAACGACAACAGCTTCGTTGGTTTCGACTTCCGTAGTCCATCCAGTTTCAGCGTCGAGGAACGGAGCATGTGCCGGAACCATACGATGCAGTGCCTCGATCACTTCTTTGCTTCCGGTCACATCGAACTGGACCGCTCCTTCGACCTCCTTTTGCTCAGCTACCGACTGGGTGGCGAGAAGCTCCATATCGACCAGATGTCTCTGTAGGGCAGGGATATCCACAGTTGTCCAGTCTGTGTGAGGGTTCTGTCGAAGCATGTCCACGATTTCAGCCAGAGCGGCGAATGCGGACTGGCCGACCTCTGTCGGATCGGCATGGTTATGAGAGTGCTGCGCCAACGCTGGGCTTCCAAACATCAGTGCGGTGACAAGGGTAAATCTGAGCATCTGGGTCTCCATCTATCTCTTTTTGTCTACAACCGATGGAGCCAAGGGGATATGATCAAGATCATATGATCCCAGCACCCTTTGATATGCTGCCGTCAGATCGGCTGAAGAAATTCACCACTCCCAAAGGGATGGTTTTGTTTCGAGAGGGTGATCCTACGAAAGGTCTGTTCCTGAGTTCGACGGCGATGATCAGGATGGAGCGCATCGGCCCAGATGGAGAGCCCGTCACGATCCACACGGTTCAAGAAGGTCAGTCTTTTGCCGAAGCTTCCGTGTTCGCTGACAGATACCATTGCGACGCGGTTGTCCTCGTAGAAGGTGAGGTCATTCGCATCCCCAAGTCCGTCGTCTTGGCTGGATTTGCCGATCCCAAATTTTCCACCGCCTATAACCGCATCATGTCTCGCCAGGTCCAGGCTTACCGACAAATCGTTGAGATCATGTCGATACGGTCCGCAGTGGAAAGAGTATACGCGGCTGTGGTCGCTGGTTTGCTGGACGCCTCAATCATGAACCTCTCGCAGCGCATCGCGCTGACCCACGAGGCGACCTATAGGGCTCTGCGTACACTGGTCAGCCAGGGAAGGTTGGAAAACCCGAGCCGTGGTGAATACAGACTTCCGAGATAACCGTCACTGATGTGGCGGGTTTCGTCCGGCTTGAATTCCCCGAACACGTTCTGGCCAGGTTGAGCGGATGTAGGCAAGAATATCCCAGATTTCTTCGTCTGAGATAACATCGGCGAACCCCGGCATTCCACTCTTGAAGTTGGTGATGCCTCTTTCCGCCAATGCACCTTGCCCGCCAAGCTTTGTGTAAAAGAACAGCAGTTGGTTGTCGTGGTGCCAGGTGTGCCCCGTTTCGTCATGAGGAGGAGCAGGCATCGTCCCGTCATCGTTCTGTCGCTGCCAGTTCGGCTGGCCCTGAAGCTCGGCGCCGTGGCAAGAGGCACACTGCTCCGCGTATAGCGTCTGACCCCGTGCAAGATCACGATCTTCGAGTTCGTGGGCAGCAAAGACGATTGTGGGCAGCAGGAATGGGACGACGAATGTGAACCGGCTCATCATGTTACCTCCACCCAGGTTTTCATACCAGTGGCCGAGTGCCCTAACATGTGACAGTGCAACAACCACTTCCCAGGATTTTCAAAGACGCAGAATATGTCTCTGCTTTCTCGGGCATTGACCAACGACGTGTCGCGAAGTGGACCGAGTGAGCCATCGTCGGCGACCTCGTAAAAGTGCTGTCCGTGCAAGTGGATGCCATGAGGAAATGATGTGTCGTTTACCAAAGAAATCTGAACTGCGGTGCCACGATCCAGCTTCAGCCATGGTTGGTCAGGAAGATCTGAGACTCCGTTGAGAGACCAGATATCCTCTCCCGGATGTTGCCCGCCCATGGCCCCGCCTTGCATCCGCAGGGTTTCGCGGCGTTCAGGGTCACCTGTTGGCTTGGCGATACCGTTCGACGGGAGCGGCAGAATCTCGACGCTTCTTGGGGACGGATTGGAACCTTCGATAATGACGGCTCCCAAGGCGTAGTCATCTTGGCCAGTCCAAAAGCTGAACTCGATGTCATCTACAACGTCGGCGATGATGTCGGCCCGTTGGGCGGGAGCCAGGGTGACCGCCCCTATATCCTCAACATCTTCAAGGGGCATCCCGTCCAAAGCAACAAGCTTGCCTTCGATCCCCGTCATATCGAGGGGAAAAACCCGGGCGTTCGCCGTGTTGATCAATCTGAGGCGAACGCGATCACCTCTTCGGACGGAGGACTGTGATGGAATGACTTTCGCGTAGTTCCCCATTCGCCCCCCGTGAGCGAAATGGAACATACCGTCGAAGTCGTCGAAAAAAGTTGCATCTTCGTCCAACCGCCAGTCATCAACAATAACGATGATGTCCGCGTCCACGTCCGGCGGCGTGGTCTCTTCCACAATGAGAGGTCCGTAAAGACCTCTGGCAACCTGCTCCCACGACCGGCTATGCGAATGATACCAGAATGTCCCTGCATCAGGAGCGACAAAGCGGTATTCGAAGTCTGCCCCATCAGGAACGGCGTCTTGAGTGAGGCCCGGCACCCCGTCCATCTCGTTGGTTATTCGGATGCCATGCCAGTGAATGGACGATGCTTCTCCCGTCCGGTTCTCGAACGTCACCGCCAATTCTTCACCTTGCCGAACTGTGAGGAGCGGTCCGGGGGTGCCACCGTTGAAGCCCAGAGACGGGGTTGGTCCGTATTCACGAAATTCCCCAGTCAGAATTTGGGTGAGAACCGGCTCTGCCCGTAAACGATGAGTAGCGGCCATACCCATCGACGGGGCAAGAACGATAGCCGCTGACGACGCCAGAAAAGTTCTTCTCGATATCGACATATCACTCACGATAGACCGAATGGCACGACTTACAATTCGCTCCGAGTGCTCCCATTGCTGCATTCAAGTCCGCCGGGTCAGTAATCGAAGTCGAGAAGCCAATCGCGATGGTTTCAAGCTCAGTTGCCTTCGAGGCGAAATCCTCGAAATTCGACCAAATCTTTGCCCGTGCCTCTGACTTCGGATCGGTCTCGTTGGCCTCAAACAATCCTGGCGTTGCGGCAGCATGTTCGGCAATCGCCGCAGCAGCCGACCTGGCTACCGCTGCGTCGAACTCTGTGGCCCCCTTTGACATCTGGCCGAGTGTTTTCATGTTTTCGGCGATGGCACTCATCCCGTCCATTCGGGCCTTCACAGCGGGGTTTTGAACACCTTGGTGGGCCAGAGCGGCGGTTGCTGTAGCGAGTAGAAGGCCGAGTGCTATGGATTTTCGTTTCATTATTTTCTCTTGTTCAGTTGATGCCGTTGGCTCGTTGCAGTTCACGGACGTAGGCGATGATCATGGTCACGTCTCCTCGGGTTAACCCCTCGACCGGTTGCATGTTCCCAAACGGCCAATGATGCTGGCGAACCCCGAGAGACACCGCTCTTTGGAAGGATTCATCAGCGTGGTGCGATGGTTCATAGATTTTGTGGACAAGGGGCGGCGCAACATCGGTCTGGCCCACAGCGTTGGAACCGTGACAGACGGAACACTTCGCTTCGAACGCCACTTTCCCGACCTGGGCGTTTGCCGACAGCGTTTCAGGGATGTTAATCTCGACGATTGCAGACGTCGGTTCCTCGGGCACCTGTGCGACCTGGCTATCCGTATCCATCGTAAACCAATAGGCTAAACCACCTACGCCCAGGAGAATGGAGAGAAGTTGCATTGCCCGCATTGGTAATCCGTTTTCTTTCTTGTCGTTCTAGGGTTTCCAGTAGGTGGAAGGTCAACCGACCAATCCTGACGCTTTCGTGAGCATCCAGATCGCCATTCCGACCATCATCAGATTCTCGGTGAGCGAGACGAACCCAAGTGGCACATTGCTATTCCCACCAACACAGGCGCACTTCAGTTCGCGTTTGTCGATGTATACAGCCTTAAACACGCTCACAGCGCCAATACCGGCAACGAAGAGGGCGACGGGGGCAGACACCCACGTCAACACTCCCGCCATCATGAGCAGCCCCGCACCAGTCTCTGCGAACGGATAAAAATATCCATACCGGACCCACCGTTGGGCCAGCAGGTCATAGTTCAGGAACATCGTCGCAAAGCCTTCCAAGTCTTTCAGTTTCTGAAGTCCAAGAAGAACCATAGAAATCGATATGAACCATTCGATTGTCTGACCCGTGATCATCGTTCCCAGTGAAACCCAGGTCACTGCGACAGCCATCAGAGCCGCTACAGCAAAGAGCGCGATGACTGGTTGGTAGGTCGTTTCATCTTTGGATTTCACGGCGACCCCAAGATGTTTCGCCAAATCTTCATATCCACCAATGCGTTCTCCGCCGATAAAGGTCTGCGGCGTCGATTTCACGTCATATTCCTCTTTGAAGGCGTCAACCGCATCTCTGCTGGTCAGGTGCTGGTCCTCGACGAGGTAGCCGTGACGTTCCAACAAGTCCTTCGACTTTAGTCCGTAAGGGCACATGTGATCGGACATAAACATCCGATAGAGTTTGGCGGTTTGCGTCGTTGCATCCTTAGGCATGGCGGGTTTTTTCCGTGGCTTGAAGTGGCGTCGGTCACTACCTAATGTTTCCAGTAACTGGAAGGTCAAGGAGCTTTGCTATGAACATTTTTTGCCGCCGCCGATGCTGCCGGATTGCCGGTTAAGACGGTCAGGTACTATGCCGACATTGGCCTGGTCGCCGCTCCATCACGATCAACGTCCGGATATCGAACTTACGATGATGCATCGATCCGAAAGCTGGCATTCATTCGAAGGGCACGGGAGTTCGGATTTAACATCGAAGAGTGCCGAGAGCTTTTGGGCCTCTATGAGTACCAGAACAGGAGCAGCGCAGATGTGAAGCAAATCGCATCCAAAAAGCTGGAAGAAATCCGGGCGAAGCAGAAGGAACTCCAGGCACTGCACGACGACCTGTCGCACCTCGTCGATGCATGCAACGGAGATCATCGACCAGATTGTCCAATCATGGACTATTTGGGGTATAACAGGCCGCTTCTCGCCGGCAGGCGAAATTATTTCAAGCCGACTTAAGTTGAACGGCAGCTTTGCGGGCGCGACCGCAGCATCGGGATGAGGTGGTCAACGGCAGATAAGGGCCGTGCTCGAAACTTTGCAAAGTCCGCTTCCTGCGCTCGCTCACAATCGAACCATCCGTAGTATCCATCACTCTGGGCTCTTAACGGTCATTCCAGTCAAATATTCGGCCGGACTCGAACCGAAGGCGCCGGTTAGCGCCGGACCGTCTCCGGGGCTGGTGTAGGGGGGTGGTACGCATGAACGCGCACCCTACGGGGTTGTGCGGGATTGGGCGGCGGGGGAGCGCTGCCCTACCCTTGGGTGTGGAAGTGGTCGTAGATGGTCTGGGCCATGGCCTCCGAGACGCCCTCGACCGCCTTGAGATCAACCAGTTTGCTTCCTACAGCGCTGCGCATAGATCGTGTGCAGGGCATTGACGAATGCACGACTGACCTCTCCTCTTCCATCGCCGTTCGGAATGAAGTAGCCGATTTCGATCTTCATGCCCGGCTCCCAGTCGACCAACCGCACCTCTTCTTCCAATTCAGGGTCCAAGGCAATCGGATCTGCAAACGTGAAGCCGAGACCCCGCCGGACCAACCGGTAGGCTGCCGATCCCGATGACACTTCATGCGCAACTTTCAGCGTGGTTCCCGCGGCCTCCAATTTCTGGTCGGCGATCCGTCGGATGACGGTGGTCTCGTCAAGGGCAACATAGGGAACGTCGACAACATCCTCAGGTCGCAAAACGGGGCGTTTGCTCAGTGGGTGGTCTTTGGCGATTGCCACTTTCAGTGGCGCAGAGCCCAGAAGAGCTGGTTTGGGCTGATCTATCGGTAACGGCAGTGCGGTGATGCCGACATCATACCTGTCGTTTATCATGCGCCGCCCAAGATCGCGGCGCGGGTAGATTTCAAGCTTTATGGGTTGGTCGACAAAGGTGTCGCGCAATAGTGCGATTGCAGGGATGACGAGGCCGTTGACGAGCCTTGTCTGAGCAATGATGCGAAAGGGCTCTGGCGCGCCAGACTGAATTTGCTGGATGAAGTGCGGCAGACCGTCGATCTGGGAAAGTATCCGCAACGCCTCGGGATAGAAACGTTCGGCCTCGGCGGTCGGTATCAGGCGGCGATTGTCCCGACGAAAGAGCCGAACCGCGAATTCTTCCTCTAGCAGCTGAAGCAACCGACTTGCCGCAGATTGGCTGAGGTTCATGTTCGTGGCCGCGCGCGCCAGCGTGCCCTCTTCCATCACGAGCGCAAAGACTTTCAGGCTGCGGAGATTCATTCTTCGAATTTCTCGATGTATAGTTTTGATAATTGCGTTTTTTCTTACTTTCAAAATGCTTTACCGTCCACTGAAGAACGAAGAGACGTCGGTCAAAAGCACCGACGCACCAAGGGAGGACATTATGAAAAGACGCGATTTCATCAGAACAGGTTTGTCTGCAGGTGCCTTTCTGGCCGCTGGTCCGGCGTTGGCCGAGTGGACCCCGCGCCGACCGATCAATGCCATACTCCCCTACTCCGCGGGTGGAGGCACCGATGCGCTGGCGCGTGCCGCCGCCGCGTCGGCAGATGGTATCCTGCCGGTGCCGCTGGTTATCGTGAACAAGCCCGGATCCTCCGGCATCACCGGGGCGACCGAAGCCGCGGCAGCCCGGCCCGACGGCAGCACGGTCATGGTTACCTCGGCGGGCTCCTTTCTGCTGACGTCGATGTTACGTGAAACGGATGTGAACCCCTTCGACAGCTTCGACATCATCGCGCAGATCGGCAACCTGACACCTGCGGTCATCGTTCCTGCGGCTAGCCCGTTCCAGACGGTTCAGGATCTTGTCGACGCGGCCCGTGCCACCCCGCGAGGCCTGCGGTGGGCGCATAACGGGCGAGGAGGCTTCCATCAAGTGGCCGGGCAAAGTTTCCTCAACCGCAATGACTTAGACGCGCAGGATGTACCCTTCAAAGGGGGCGGACCAACCCGCGCCGCCGTCATCGGCGCTCAGGTCGACTTCGCCTTCGTCGGCATCCAGCAGGCCGCGGGTTTCGAGAATGAGTTGCGCGTGCTGGCCCTTGTCGCACCCGAGCGTGACCCGATCCGCGACGATGTCCCGACTCTGGCTGAGCTTGGCTTCGATTATGTCGCCGTCTCGTCGCCCATCGTTTTCTTTGCGCCAAAAGGAACCGATCCGGAGATGGTTTCCGGCATGGAGGCCGCCTTGAAGGAGATTACCGAAACCCCACAGTTTGCTGACCTTATGCGCGAACGCGGCAACGTTCCTGCCTTCCTGAACGGAGCGGATACCGAGGCTCGGTTGCGACAGATGCAAATCGACACACAGCCGGTCATCGACGCTTTGAAATCGCAAGGCTGAGCCGAGTGACCCCTGGGTTTTCTCCCGCCCCTCGGGTGGTCGGACTGGCGCTGATCTTGATCGGGATCGGCGCCACTCTTACGTCTCTGACTATCTCGCTCGATCAATATGGTCGCTGGGGCGCGCGGTTCTTCCCGCTGGCTGGATCGCTTGCGCTGGTCGCCTTGGGCATGGTCGAACTGCGTCGCGCGGGTGGTCCGTCGCTCGATCGCCAGCACTGGTCTGCAATTGCCGGGCTTCTGGCCCTGTCGCTTGCCTATGTCTGGGCAATCTCGGTCGTTGGATACTTAATCGCAACCGCCATTGCCGCGCCGCTGGCGCTCTGGATATTCGGTGTGCGGAGCGCACTTGGTCTGTCGGCTGCCGTCGTGCTCTGCCCCGGGATCTATCATCTGGTGTTCTTCGAGCTTCTTGGTGTCTTCCCTCCGCTCGGGCGCTGGTTCGACCTCCTCGATATCATCGCCGGATATTAAGCGGATGGATATTTTTCCCGCCCTCGCGAGTGTCGTGACTGACCCTGTCTTGTTGGGCTGGGTGTTTCTCGCCGCTATCGTTGGGATGATTGTGGGCGCGATCCCGGGGCTGACGGCCTCGGCCGCGATCGCGATGCTTCTGCCGCTGACCTTCTACATGGAACCGTTGCCAGCGCTTGCCTTTCTATACGTTATTGGCAAATCGGGCCGCTACGGCGGCTCTATCGCTGCCATTCTCTTCAACACGCCTGGCACAGCCGCGTCCGCCGCGACCCAGATCGACGGCTATCCCTTGGCGCGGCAGGGCAAGGCCAGCAAGGCGATGAAAGTCGCCACGATCTCATCAGTGATCGGCGATTTCACTGGCGAAATCCTTCTGATCGTTGGCGTCGCCTGGATCGCGGCTATTGCGCTCAAGCTTGGACCGCCCGAGCTCTTCGCGGTCTATTTCGCGGCTTTCATTGTGATCGGATCAGTCATCGGTAAATCGATAACCCGGGGATTGGCGTCCGCAGCTTTAGGTGTGCTGGTCGCGATGATCGGGCTCGATCCAATCAGCTCGACTGAGCGGTTTACCTTCGGCAGTTTCGACCTGACGAACGGCATCAGCCTTGTCCCGCTGATGATCGGGATATTCGTGTTGGGAGAGGTCTTTGCCCAGATCGAAGAGCGCGGGAACGCAACGGAGATGGTGCGAGACAGTGACGACCCCGCGCAAAACGGCCTGACATGGGCGGAATACAGGCCTTGCCTGCCGCATGTTGCCCGCTCGTCCTTCATAGGGGCCTTTATCGGGATGCTCCCCGGCCTTGGCTCCGCTATCGCGGCGTTCGTGGCTTATGGCGAGGGCAAGCGGCGTGCGACGAACCCGGCGGCATGGGGGCGGGGTTCGCTTGAAGGCGTGGCCGCGCCGGAGGCTGCCAACAATGCCGTCAGTGGGCCGTCCATGGCACCGCTTCTGACGCTCGGCATTCCCGGCTCGACCATCGGTGCGATCCTGATCGGGGTCTTTCTGATCCACGGCATCCAGATCGGCCCGACGCTATTCCTGACCAGCCGCGATCTCGTCTACGCGCTTTTTGCCTGCGGGTTGATCGGGATCGTGATTTACGGGTTGATTGGCTACTATGGGGCTTCCATCGTCGGGCGGTTCATCACACGCATCCCGACCCGCGTGCTCTATCCGCTCATCTTCCTGACCTCCTTCGTCGCGGCCTATACGTCGCGCGGAAACCTCTTTGATGTCTACGTGATGGTGGTCGCCGGGTTTGCCGGTTGGCTGATGCGCAAGCTCGACTTCAACCCTGCGGCCTTTGTTATCTCGTTTGTCCTGACGGGTGGTGCGGAAGAGACGTTCCGGCAGGCGCTTTTGCTGTCCGACAACGGGCTTATGATCTTCGTCACACGCCCGGTTGCGCTCTTGTTTTTGCTGGTCGGCATTTCCGTCCTCGTCGCGCGGGTGCGTAGCCTGAACAGGCAGGCCAGAGCCCATGCCCTGGGAGACGTATGATGGTCGCTCCACTTGACGGCATCCGTATCATCGACTGGACCCATGTCCTCGCCGGCCCCGCCTGTTCCTACTACCTCGGCCTTCTTGGCGCCGAGGTTGTCAAAGTCGAGCGCCTGGGACGGGGAGATGCCATGCGTCATAGAGGTGGCACCGACAAGCAGCGGGCCGCCAAAGGTATGAGCACGGCCTATCTGACACAAAGCGCCGGAAAGCGGTCGCTGGCTCTTGATCTTGAGCGTGAGGCGGGACGAACCGTCTTCGAGCGGCTTCTCAAAGCCTCCGATGTCCTGGTTGAAAACCACCGCCCCGAAACCCTCGCGCGCCTCTGCCTGGACGAAGGCAGGACACGCGCAATCAATCCACGCCTGATCCATTGTGCGATGACCGGTTACGGGCGCGGGAACACCATGGCTAACGCAGCCGCTTACGACGTGAATATTCAGGCGATCAGCGGCCTCATGGCCCTGACTGGCACGACCGAGACCGGTCCACTCAGAACAGGCGCGCCGATCATGGACTACGCTACGGGAATGGCCGGCGCCATGGCCGTCATGGCGGCGTTGATGCGGCGCGAGAAGACAGGTCAGGGGACGTTCGTAGATGTCTCCATGCTCGAAACCGCCTTCACATTGATGAGTTCCACAATCACCGATTATCGCCTGACGGGACATGCCCCCAAACCGCGGGGGAATGCTGCCAATAGCCGCTCACCCTCGTCAGGAACATTTGACTGCGCCGAGGGCCACATAAGCCTGGGCGTGAACGAGGACGCACAGTTCCAGACCTTTGCACGCGCACTTGATCGAGAAGACTGGCTAACCGATCCAAGGTTCGCCGACCCGGCCAGTCGCAATCGGAACGGCAACGATCTCGGCGCGGCCATCTGCGATGTCCTGCAATCGCGTACAGCTGATGATTGGGAAAGAACTTTGATGGCGGCCGGTGTCCCATGTGCGAAGGTCCGTACGCTTCCGGAGGCAATGGAGCTTCCACCCGCGAGAGAGCGCGCTTTCACAAGCCGCGGCCCGGATGGGTTCTGCGGTTTGCCGTTCACGATGCATGGCGTGGGAGATCAAAGCTGCGCAGAAGCGCCACAGACGCTTGGATCCGGGTCACACCATGTCCTTACCATGCTCGGCTACGCGCCCAATGAGATACAGGCGCTAGCCGACCAAGGTGTGGTCTCTATGAGTTGACGACCATGCCTGTCGTGGATGTCCGCTTTGCGGAACTGCGCGGCTGCAACCGCAACTTGGTACGGTGTCCGATATGGGCCGAACGCGGTGAAAGGCTTTCACCCGAAATCTTGGTTTCGAGAAATTCTTGCGCGAAAAGCCGATTTCGGTTATTTACTTGTGGAAACGTTTCCATAGGGAGTGGAAATTGGGTCAGGCTGCTACAATCAAGGATGTCGCGCAGCACGCCGGTTGTGGTGTGGCAACTGTTAGCCGCGTCTTGAACAACACTGGCCCGGCAAGTGCAGAGATGCGAGAACGTGTTCTGGCAGCCGTAGATGCGCTTGATTTTCAGTTCAGCGAAGTTGGCCGATCTTTGCAAAGCAACACGACGCGCACGATTGGTTGTGTGGTGCCGTCCATCGAAAACCCCGTCTATGCTGACGCTGTGCAAGGCGCGCAGGAGGTCTTTCTGAACGCTGGTTACCAGATGCTGTTGATCTGCACCAACTACAACTCGGAGATTGAGACCAATGCGATCCGCACTCTCGTCGCAAAACAAGTCGATGGTGTTCTGCTGACGGTCGCCGATGCGAAGAACAGCGAAGGGTTGGATCTGATCAAAAGCCGTCAGCTGCCCCACAGTCTTCTGTTTAATGAGGCACCGGACGGGGAGATCAGCTGGTCGGTCGGGGATCATGCTGCTGCAGCGCTCGTTGCGGACAAATTTGCCGAAAACAACCACAGGCACACTGGATTTCTGGCACTGAATTTCCTGAACTCTGACCGCGCGCGGCAACGATATGAGGGGTTTGTTGAAGGGTGTGCCAATAACTCGATGACGCCGCCTGCCTTGCTGGAGGTGGATGATGACGGCCTTGATCTGACGGATCATCTGAAGGTTTTTTTACAAGACCATCCCGATCTGACCGGGATTTTCGCATCTAACGATTTTCTTGCATTGGCTACGATACGAAGCGCCCGAAATCTATTCATAAAAGTGCCACAGGAGCTTTCTATTGTCGGGTTTGATGGCATCAAAGTTGGTCTCATGGTCGAACCCAGTCTTGCAACAATCGAGACCGCGCCGCGCGATCTGGGTGCGGGTGCCAGTCAGACCATACTGTCGCTGATCAACGGGACCTCGCCACCTGAAAAGCCGAGCAAAAATCAAACATTCAGTTTCCGTGCCGGGGGCAGCCTGATGCCCTTGCGCGCCGAAAGCAAAGACGGCGGGAAGGTTGCAGCCCTCCCACCGTCAGACGACCCAACCCACAAGACTGCTAAAATCCAACAGGAGAGATCGACATGAGATATAAACTTGCTGCTGCGGCCCTGACAATGGCGTTTGCTGCGCCTGCTTTTGCCGAAGATGCCGTATGCTACAACTGCCCACCGCAATGGGCGGACTGGGCGTCGATGCTGGAAGCGATCGACAAGGAACTCGACATTCAAATGCCCCATGACAACAAGAACTCGGGCCAGACCCTGAGCCAGCTGTTGGCAGAGCGGGACAATCCGGTCGCGGACGTTGCCTATTACGGTGTGACAACTGGCATCAAGGCTGGCAACGAAGGCGTTGCGACTGCTTACAAGCCAGCTGGTTTTGACGAGGTTCCAGAGGGCCTCAAAGATCCTGATGGTAAGTGGTTTGCCATTCACTACGGTACGCTTGGCTTTTTCGTGAATGTGGATGCTTTGGGCGGGGCTGAGGTGCCGCAATGTTTCGCCGATCTGACCAAGCCGGAATATCGCGGCATGGTGGGTTATCTTGATCCATCGTCGGCTTTTGTCGGCTATGCCGGTGCTGTTGCCGTGAATATGGCCTTTGGTGGTGATCTGGATAACTTCGATCCGGCCATCAAATACTTCAATGATCTTGGCGAGAATTCCCCGATCGTGCCCAAGCAGACCTCGTATGCACGCGTGGTCTCGGGTGAAATTCCGATCCTCTTCGACTACGACTTCAATGCCTATCGCGGCAAATACGAGGAGGACGGCAATTTTGAATTCGTGCTGCCTTGTGAGGGGTCGGTCCGCGTCCCTTATGTGATGAGCCTGGTCAACAATGGCCCGAACCCCGAGCTCGGCAAACGCGTTCTGGATTTCATCTTGTCCGATCAGGGCCAAGCGATCTGGACCAATGCTTATCTGCAGCCCGCGCGCCCTGTTGAGTTGCCTGCCGAAGTCGCCGAAAAGTTCCTGCCAGCCAGCGACTATGAACGCGCCGTGGCCGTGGATTACGCAAAGATGGAAAAGGCGCAGGCTGGTTTTGGCGAGCGTTACCTGTCCGAAGTCAAGTAACCCAAGCCTTCAATCAACACCAAGGGGCCGCGTCCGCGCGGCCCCAAAGGAAGTTCGATGTCAAACCGTACCTTTGTCATGGCGTGCCTCGCGCCACTGCTGATCTTTTCTCTGGCGTTCCTAGCGTTGCCGCTGGTCCGGTTGTTCCTGGCCTCCGGTGAGGGTGATGCGGGTTGGGCCATTTATCTCGATATCCTGCGCAAGCCGCGTTACCTGAACACTCTGGTTCTGACTGTGCTTGTGTCGCTCGCGACCACCTTCGCGGCGCTGGCCGTGTCGACGACCGCAGGCATGTTTCTTGTGCGCAACCGGTTCAGAGGGCGCGGAACGCTGCTGTCTGTTCTGACGTTGCCTCTGGCATTTCCGGGCGTCGTGATCGGGTTTCTGATTATCCTGCTGGGCGGGCGGCAAGGGTTGGTGAACCAGTTGACGCCGGGCCACGTGGTCTTTGCCTACTCCGCGCTGGGTCTGTTTCTGGGCTACCTCTATTTCTCGATCCCGCGCGTGTTGCTGACCGTCATGGCGGCAGCCGAAAAGCTCGACCCTTCATTGGAAGAGGCCGCACGGACCATGGGGGCGTCGCCCTATCGCGTGGTAATTGATGTGATCTTGCCGGGGCTCATGCCCTCGCTCATTGCCTCGGGCGCTATCGCCTTTGCCACCGCCATGGGCGCGTTTGGCACGGCCTTTACATTGGCCACCAATATCGATGTGATCCCGATGGTCATCTACACAGAATTCACCTTATCCGCGAACATTGCGATGGCGTCTGCCCTGTCCATCGTGCTGGGCATCATTACCTGGATTTTGCTGCTGATCGCACGGTCGCTTTCAGGCTCAACCGTGGCGGCAGGTGGCTGACATGTTCAAGTCGAAAACCAAAATCCTCCAACTTGCTGTCACCCTCAGCGCCTGCGCCTTTCTGCTTGTCCCGACCATCCTGTCGGTCATGGCTGGGCTGACGGCGAACTACTTCAAGGGGATATCCTCGGGGCTGACACTGAAGTGGATCTATCAGGTTTGGGAGCTTTATGCCGACAGTATCTTTCTGTCTCTGTGGCTCGCTTTCGCCTGCCTGATCTGCACGCTGATCATCGGTCTGCCCGCCGCATATGGCCTCGCGCGCAATCCCGGCTGGCTGTCGCGGCTGCTGGAAGAATTCATCTCCCTGCCACTCGCGGTTCCGGGGTTGGCGCTCGCGCTTGCGTTGCTTCAGCTCTATGGCTCCATGAAGGGCTTCCGCGCGTCCTGGACCTTCATTCTGGTGGGTCATGTCCTTTACACATTGCCGTTCATGGTGCGCTCCATTCTGGCGGTGCTGGCGGCCATGGATCTCAAAACGCTTGAGGAAGGGGCCGCAACCCTTGGCGCGTCACCTTGGCAGCGCTTTCGCGACATCGTTGTACCGAACGCGATGCCCGGCATTTTGGCCGGTTCGCTGACCGTGGTCACGCTCAGCATCGGTGAGTTCAACCTGACCTGGATGCTGCACACGCCGTATCTGAAAACCCTGCCTGTGGGCCTTGCAGACAGCTATGCCTCAATGCGGCTTGAAATCGCTTCGGCCTACACACTCGTCTTCTTCATACTGATCGTCCCGCTCCTGATGGCCATGCAATGGGCCTCGGCGCGGGCACAAAGGATTGCACAATGACCCTGCGCCTGACCCACACGGCCAAGACCTATCCAGATGGAACCAAAGCGCTGTTGCCGACCGATCTTTCCGTGGAGCGCGGTGAGATTGTCTCGCTACTTGGTCCATCCGGCTGCGGAAAAACCACGTTGCTGCGCATTATTGCGGGCTTGGAAACCCCGGATGCGGGAAGCGATATCTGGTTTGACGATGACAATGTGACAGCGCTGCCTGTTGAGCGTCGTCAGGTGGGAATGGTGTTCCAGTCCTACGCGTTGTTTCCGAACATGTCGGTGCGCGCCAATATCGGCTACGGGCTGAAAATGCAGAAGCTGTCCAAACCGGAGATCGAGGCGCGTGTCACCGAAGTTCTGGAAATGTGCCAGCTGCAACCCTTTGCCGGGCGCGCGATCACAGCGCTGTCTGGCGGTCAGCGGCAACGGGTCGCGCTAGCGCGCGCGATTGCACCGCGCCCACGGCTGCTGTTGCTGGACGAGCCGCTCTCCGCTCTGGATGCGTCATTGCGCGAAGCCTTGCGCGACGAGCTGGCTGTTCTGCTGCGTGAATTCGACATCACGGCAATTTTTGTGACCCACGATCAGGACGAGGCCATGGCCATCGCGGACCGTGTCGCCGTCATGTCCCAAGGCCGCGTTGTGCAAAGCGGAACGCCCGAGGATCTGTATCGAAATCCAAACTCTGCCTTTGTCGCGGGATTTGTCGGCAACGCGATGGCTCTGCGTGGCAGGGCGGATGGCACAGCGCTCCATCTGGATGGGGGAGTGCTGTCTCTGCCAAGCGATGGCGGGGGCCAGACTGTTTTTGTGCGTGCCGAAGATGTGCGGATCAACGACGATGGCCCACTTCATGGTAAAGTCGAAACAGTCACGTTTCTGGGCACGCATTACCGTATCAACCTCTCGGGTGTCACGTCGAACCTGCTGGCTTCGATCCATGCGGGACAAGAGGCACCCGAAGTAGGGGAAACGGTCAAACTGTCCATCAAGCCCGAAGCCTTGATGCTGCTGCCAAACGAGACAGGTGGAGCGTGACGCGTATCATCCAGATATCAGACCCGCACATCGTGCCATTTGGCCAGCTGGCCTACGGTCAGGTCGACACCGCCGCCGCGCTTGGCGAATGTGTTGCAACGATTAATCGGATGCTGCCGGAAATCGGCCCAGTTGATATGGTGGTGGTTGCCGGAGATCTGACTGACTTCGGGACGGAAGAAGAATATCGACGGTTTCGCGAGATTATGGAGCTCTTGGAGCCGCCATATCGTGCGGTGCCGGGCAACCATGACAATGTGTCCGTGATGCGCGCGTGCTTCTCGGATCAGCCTTGGATGGTCTCTGAGGGTCCAATCAATTGGGCTTTGGAGTTTGATGATCTTGCACTCATCGGATTGGACAGCAGTGTGCCGGGCCATGCCTATGGCTATCTCAGCGAAGACACGCTGTCATTTCTTGCCCAAACGCTTGAGACGCAAGCCGGGAAGCCCACAATCGTAACCCTGCATCATCCGCCTGTGTTGACCGGGATCGAGAAGATGGACATCCAGAACCTGCGCGATAGCGCTGCACTGAAGGCAATCCTGTCGGGGTATGCCGGCGAGTTGCGCCTGACATGCGGGCATATCCATCGCAACATCGTTGCGCCCTTTGGGGCAGTCATGTGCCAGGTTGGCCCTGGTGTCTCCCATGCGGTGACGATGGACCTGAGAGAAGGCGCGCCCAATTGCCTGACAAAGGAACCCGGTGGCTTCCTTCTGCATGAAACGCGCGCGGGTATCTTTACCCACCATATTCCTGTTGGACACTACGCAGGCCCATATCTATTCTATCCTGATTGAAGGATTATGGGCGACAGTAGTATCATCTTGTTCGCACTGCATGTTGCAGGCGCTGCCGCCCTCCTGATTTGGGCGGTTCGACTGCTGCGCACCGGGGTCGAACGCGCGTTCTCGGTACAGTTGCGCGCCTTTTTGCGCCGTTCCAACTCCAACCGAGTGCAGGCCCTGGGCAGTGGGGTCTTGGCCGCGCTCTGCCTGCAAAGCGCGACCGCTGTTGCCGTGCTGGTTTCGAATTTTGCAAACAAAGGCGGGGTTGGCCTGTTGGCTGGCATAGCGATCCTGCTGGGGGCGGATATCGGGTCGGCCGTTGTTTCGCAGATACTTTTGGTCCGGCTCGACTTCCTCATACCGCTGCTATTGCTGTGTGGTGTGGTGTTGTTCCTGCGCAGTGGGCGGAACGAAGTTCGGCAATTCGGCCGCATGCTGATCGGAGTAGGCCTGATCTTCGTCTCCCTCGACATGATCCGCACCGCAACGGGGCCATTGATTGGCAGCCCCGCTACTGCGGGCGTCATGGGTTATTTGGCCGGTGATCTGGTGACGTCATTCGTGATCGGTGCTGTGTTTGCGTGGGCTATTCATTCTTCAGTGGCTGCGGTTCTGTTCTTTGTCACCCTCACGGGACAGGGGCTTTTGCCAGCAAGTGGCGCTGCGGCGATGGTCCTGGGAGCCAATGCCGGTGGTGCGGTTTTGGCTTATGTCCTGACGCTCACCGCCCCGACAACAGCACGCCGCATGGTCATGGCCAATCTGATCCTGCGCGGCGGAGGGGCGGGGCTGGTCCTGATTGTGCTGTCTCAGGGTGGGGTCGCTCTGAATCTTCTGGGCGTGGAACCGGCGCGACAGATCATCAACCTGCATTTGGTCTTCAACGTCGGGTTGGCGCTGATCAGCCTGCCGTTTCTTGGCTGGATCGCCTCGGCGATGCCCCTGCTGCTGTCGGAACCCGATGAACCAGCACGCCCGCTTGGCCAAGGCTCCGCCCTTGATACCGCGACATTGGATCAGCCAACGCGCGCTTTGGCGTGCACGGCGCGGGAAGTCCTGAAGGCGGGGGAGGCAACGGAAGCCATGCTACGCTCTTCGATGTCGTTGTTCGAAAGTTGGGATGCGCCCACGGCAAAGGCGATCTCCGAGAAGGCCGCACATGTAGGCGCGATGCACGCTGACATCAAGCATTTTCTTGCGGGGCTGGATCATAAGACCCTGTCAGAGACCGACCGGGACAGATCGGCCGAGCATACCGCCAACGCGTTGAACCTTGAGACAGCCGCGAACGCGATTTCGCAGGGGCTTGTCCCGCAGGCCGAGCAATTGCATATCGAGGGCCTGAAATTCTCTGATGCCGGATGGTCGGATTTGACGGATTTTCACGACAGGGTTCTGAGCAACACGCAACTTGCGCTGGGCGTTCTGATGACAGGCGCGCCGGATGCCGCGCGGCAGCTCTTGCAAGCCAAGGACAAGGTGCGCAAGGTCGAACAAAAGCTGCAGGAACGCCATCTGATGCGTCTGCGTGAAAACAATCCTGCCAGTTTCGAGACAAGCCGCGTGCATCAGGACATTCTGCGCACACTCAAAAACATCAATGCCGCCTTTGCCACGATCGGCGTACCTATCGCTGCAAGGTCCGGTGATTTGCTGTCCTCCCGCCTTTCAGCGAAGTCAAAGGCCAGCAAAGCATAGCCCGACGGGCGCATCTGGGCCACGCGACCAGGTGAATGGAGGGTTATCCACCCAATGCAGATCGCTTGAGAAACCGTCGACCAGTATCAAGCCATCCGGCAGCGCTTGCATTGACTATCGAGATTTTGGGTCTCTAGGGTTGTTGCTAAAGCCCACCTGTTATTGGAGCTTTTGTTGCACGTAATTAAATTCGTTCTTCTTCTCCTGTCGATACCCCTTGTCTGGTTTGTTGGCTCGATTGTGTGGATGTTTATCGCGCTCGAAGTCTTCTATCCGTTTCAATATGCACGACTGCAACCTGAAGCCGAGGACTGGAACCGGAATAACTGGGAAACCGGGTTAGCGTGTCACTGTGCAGGTCTCTTCCGGGGAAGCGCTTGATCGGGGATCTGCGACCGCGACAGTGGACTGCTACCGAAAGCAGTTTGTCCGTCCCGGAGGACTGAAGGGACCGCCAAGTGCACCAAAGGTCATTCAGCGAGTTGGACCTGCGTACCTCATCGTGCCTTTCGGATCGGATGCCGCCCTCTACACATCCTTGAAGGATGTTTGTCACGACGCGCTGCGCGAACATGATGATTGGCAGCTGCCGCACGTCACAGAGAGCCGTTCCTATCGGGCGCATATCGTCGCGCATGACCAGTCGTTCAGTTGCTCTCTTGGCAACGAGCCCCGCACGAGCCAAGGGCAGGTGACTCGCCCGGCGTTTGTGGATGTCGAAGAGATCCCCCTGCGCACACTCCTGTCTCTCGGTGATTATCAGGCTTTGCCGGACCGGATCGACAATCCGTATCATCGTCTGCCGCAGACCTACCGTTGGTGGACCGAAGGAGTTGAAACGAAGTGCTGGCGCATCAGGCGTGACGACGCATGCACCCCGAAGGTCGAGCAGGCGTGCGGCACGCCCTACCGTTAACTCTTCCTGCGCATTGTGCGGTTCGGAAAACAGTGATCCGCTACTCTATCCGAGCCGAAGCGGTCATTCGCGCATTTCGTAGCATCATGCGCTGGGCTATATAGCTGCCACCCGATACTTTTTGCCGTGTGAATTAGCGCGGAAGTGCAGCTTTGGGTTCTGTGCGCGGAACAGAAGCTGACATTACTGTTGCTGTGCCAAGGTCCGCTTTTGGAGGAACGGTCTTCATTAGCTCGTCGAAGAGTTAGCGCAGCGCTGCTGCCAAGTGCTCAAGCGTGGTGTCCTGAATAGTTTGCTGAAATGCGACTGTGCGCTTGGGACAACAAGCAAAAAAGAAAGCCGCTGAAATGGACTGAGCTTCGAGGCTTGACTTGCAGGGCTTGTAATCGTGTTCTTGGAAAGGATTTTAGTTAGCCAATTTCGACAATTGTGGCTGCCTAATGCCGAAAAATTGCGCCGACTTGTAGAGTGGACCGAGCACCTAAAGATGGTATTAAGAGCGGCAATCATAGGTAGCCTATTCTTTATAGTTCTTAATATTTTGCAGACTGTATCTGCTGGAGCTGAGGCCAAACCGAACTCGAAGACGCTTCCCACGCTAACATCGGGCGAATGTTCAAGTTTTGTAGGAGCGGACGTGTCAGATTTCGAGCTGAATTGGCGCGCGATTTCATCGCTTGAAGAACTCGATAGATGTCTGTCTGTGGCTTCGAACCAGTTGCGTGACGCTTTGCAGATTTCAAATTGGCTGTCTCGTCAAGGTTTCGATGTGGCGGATCCTCTGACCTATTCAGCTAGGACGATGATTGCTTCCTTTGGGTATAATGGTGAAGGGGCTTTGATAAGCGCGTCAATTCCCAAAAAGCCCCTCGATATCGGACTTAGTTTGGTGCAGGTGTTCGATGTTCATAGCCTCAGCGTTGGAATCCTCTTGGACGAGGATGGCGAGCCGCTTAAAGTCTCCAGCTCTCTCAGCAGAAACTAATCTTCATTCAAACGCACCGAAGCTAGGCGAAATTGATATCCCACCGGAGTTCAATTTCCCCGGTTTTTTTGGGGACAGATCAATCGTATCTGCGATCAAGAAATGTAATTCGCGCCCTTCAACTCAGGGGATTTGTCTGTGTCTTCGATAGAAACTGGAACCAGCGTCATGCCAATTCACATTTGTAAGTGGCCGCAGCTTTCTTATACGGCTGGACAGTTCTCATAAACCATTCAATTTTAGCGAGAATTGTGAAAAGCCATTTGGCGGAGCTGATTTATGTCCCTTATTCATTGTACTGGGCTTCTTGTCGTGGGGTTGGTCGCTACAACCTCGATATGCTCAGCAACTGAGATTTCCGGAAAGATTGAGGCCGTTCAGGATGACGGTAAGTTCGTGTTTTCCGACGGACGCATTTTGCAACAATGGGGGATCGAAATCACAGACGTTCCCGACGTCAATCGACTAGTCACTGGAAAAAGAGCTGACTGCTTATTGCTCTCTCGCGACGCCGACATTTCGCTAGCAGATTGCCGGATCTCCAGCAGTGGTGAAATGGTAGACTTTGCCGACACTCTGAGCCTTTTTACATGGCTTCCAGTGCTGAGTTGGGCGAAAGAAAAATGCTCTACGGACGAGTTCGAGGAAACTGCACGACGGGTTAGGGGATTTGGTCAAGTCAAGCATGCCTGCGATGCTGGCAAACCTATCCGTTTCACACGCTATTAGTATTTTCACCTCCCGGGAAATAGTGGAAATTGCAAATCTCGTCGCCAGTGGCGCAATTGATCTTGTCGGCAACGAGATAGATGAACGCGCCGAGCTCATCCAAACTTAACAACCGCTGTTTGATCACAAGGGAGCGGCTTTTCGACGGTCTCTTTTACGATTTGGCTCCACGCTGACTTTGGTCGTTGCGCGGACTTTGCGGGCATTCCTTTCGGTGGATGAGACGTTACACTTGGGTTTGAGACGTGCTCGATGCCGTCAAAGACCGGTATCGTAGCTGGTCAATCGGAAGCTGCTCGACTTGACCAGTTCACCCATGGCCGCGAACTCCTCGGTCCAACTTTGTGCCTGTGCATTCAGGGTCTCCATATCGGGGCGGCTGCTCCAGTAGTTCACACAAAGCCATGTGCCGTCCTCGCCTTGACCCACGGTTCGGTAGAGTAGCGTGTCATTCTGGTTCATCTTTTGCGTGATGGTTTCGAAAAACGCGCGCACGTCGGCAGGGTCGGCTCCGTCGGCCTGCTCGAATAGAACGATCTCAACATGCTTGGGAACACGCAGATCCTCCGCGCCTACCTTCTGGGTCATGCCCCCCTCCAATCGTCTTAGCGGCATTTGCAGGGCTGTTGGCCGGTCATCCGGTGCCGCCAAGGGCTGGCCGTCAACGGGCCGCGCGCCGAAATAGAGGTGCCCGGCTGAGACATGGAGCACTTCGTATTCCGTTGTTGGCGCATTGGCCGCAACCCCCATGACCGAACATCCGCTTTCAAACACGTCCTGCTCGGCGCCAACCGACCATCTTTCCGCGCCGCAAGAGCCGACCTCAGCAGAGTTCAAAAACCCCGCGAAGCCTTCCATTTGTGGTGTGATGGTCAGGTAGTCGTTAACGATCAGATCGACGTCGCGCGCGCCCGGTGCCACTTCTGAGGCCCCCAGAACATTGACGTCGCCACCGAACTTTAGCTCCAACAAGGGCGCGGAACACGTTGGATCGGCAAAGGTTGTGAAATGGGCGTCGATGCGGCCCGGTGTGAAGGTGATGGAGCGCTTAAGATACCAAGGGGCAATGCCATCCTGCCCCGCCTGTGGGCGCAATTCGCAAGCAATACTCTCCCAGGTTCCGTCAAGGTCAAGCGTGCTTTCTTGCGCAAGGGCTGGTGTCGCCAGCATGCTGACAGCAGTCAGGCAAAAGTTATTCAGTGTCAGTTTCATGATCGTATCCTCTGCGGTGCCATTCAACGGCGAACCTCACAGAGGAAGTGACGTGAAACAAATTAATCAATATGATGATTGCATGAACAAAGGCAATGTAAATCTAGCAGCACTTGATTTGAATCTTATCACGGCATTCAGTGCGCTGCTGGATCATCAGTCGGTTTCTGAAGCTGCAGACGCGGTTGGTCGCACACAGTCAGCAATGTCTCATAGCCTGTCGAGATTGCGCGACCACTTTCGCGATCCGCTTCTTGTGCGCGACGGCTGGGCGATGCGTCTCACGCCTTTTGCGGAGGACCTGCATCCGCGTGTTTCGGCAGCGTCCGAGGCTGCTAAATTGATGTTCGCCACCAGTTTCGGATTTGATCCGGCCACGACCACGCGCCGCATCCGGATCGCGGCACCGGATCTATGCGCGTCGCTTTTTACAGGTCTGATCGGCGAACTGGCAAAGGCGGCCCCACTCGCTTCGGTCGAATTCGTCGAAGGCACAGTGGCCCGCCAAGCGGTTTTGAGGTCTGAGGCTGACATTGGTTTGGGATTTGGCAGGCCAAAATCTGACCCGAACCTCGTGATGCACAATATTGCGCCACTCGACTGGTGCACCTTCGCTCCAAAGCAGCATGACTACCATCGGAACATGACCACAAAAACATGGGGTGCATCCCGGCATATCCTAGTTGGGCAAGGCAGTACGCAAGAAGGGCCAGTGGAAAAGGTTCTTCGAAAGCACGGCATTGAGCGTCGGGTCGTTTGCTACACGTCAAACTTTTCTGCTGCGCTTAACCTTGCTGCGGAGACAGGCGCGCTTTTGACGACGCTGCGCTCACCCTTTGAGAATATAGCGAAGCGGCTCGGAATGGTGGCCTTGCCCACACCCTTTAAGATGCCAGACGCGCCAGCAACGCTGATGTTCCGGAATGACTACAACAATCCGTATTCGGTCTGGCTGAAAGAACTCTGCCAAGACTTAGTTAGCTGACAGTCCTGCGCAGCGCAGCATGGGCCATTGGAGCTCTTAACGGTCATTCCGGTCAAATATTTGCCGGACGCAAACCGAAGGTGCCGGACCGTCTCCGGGGCTGGCGGTGTGGGGGAGAGGGTTGTGGTGCGCATGAACGCGCACCCTACGGGTTGTGCGGGATTGGGGGCGGGGGAGCGCTGCCCTACGCTTGGGTGTGGAAGTGGTCGTAGATGGTCTGGGCCATGGCCTCCGAGACGCCCTCGACGGCCTTGAGATCGACCAGATTGGCGCGGGCGACGGCTTTGGCGCTGCCGAAATGGGTCAGGAGCGCTTTTTTACGTTTGGGGCCGATCCCCTCGATCTGGTCCAGCGGGTTTTTCATTTGTGATTTGGCGCGTTTGGCGCGGTGGGTGCCGATGGCGAAGCGGTGGGCCTCGTCGCGCAGGCGCTGGATGAAATAGAGGACGGGGTCGTTGTGGCGGAGTGCCATGACGGGTTTGCCGGTGCGGTGGAATTCCTCCTTCCCGGCATCGCGGTCGAGGCCCTTGGCGATGCCGACCATGGCGATGTCCTCGATGCCGAAATCGCGCATGATCTGGCGCACGGCGGAGACTTGCCCCGCGCCGCCATCGATCAGCAGCAGGTCGGGCCACATGGCCAGCTCGCGGTCGGGATCCTCTTTCAGGAGGCGTTTGAAGCGGCGGGTCAGGACCTCTTTCATCATGCCGAAATCATCGCCGGGCGTGAGATCATCGCCCTTGATGTTGAACTTGCGGTACTGGGATTTGAGAAACCCGTCAGCGCCCGCGACGATCATCGCGCCGACGGCATCGGTGCCCTGAATGTGGGAGTTGTCGTAGACCTCGATCCGGGCGGGCGGTTCCGGCAGGTCGAGGGCGTCTGCGAGGCCCTTGAGAAGCTTGGTCTGGGTCGCGGTCTCCGCCATCTTGCGGGCGAGGCTTTCGCGGGCATTGCGCAGCGCGGAGGTGACCAGTTCATGCTTTTCGCCACGGATTGGATTGAAGAGTTCGACTTTGCGCTTGGCTTTCTCGCCAAGGGCGGCGGCCATCAAGTCAGGATCCTCCAGCCCGTGGGACAGGATGATCTGACGGGGCGGCTCCTTGTCGGAATAGAACTGGCCGAGGAAAGCTTCGAGGATTTCGGCCTCGTCGGCATTGGCGGTGCGCGGGTAGAAGTCGCGGTTGCCCCAGTTCTGGTTGGCACGGATGAAGAAGACCTGCACGCAGGCCTGCCCGTGTTCGAGGTGCAGCGCTATGACGTCGGCTTCCTTGACGGTTTGCGGGTTGATGCCCTGGGCGGATTGCACTTGCGTGAGCGCGCGGATGCGGTCGCGCAGGGCGGCGGCGCGTTCAAATTCCATCGCTTCGGAGGCGGCAGCCATTTCTTCAGCGAGATGAGCCTGTACGTTGGTGCTTTGGCCTTTGAGGAAGCGTTCGGCATCGGCCACGAGGCCCGCGTAATCCTGTTTCGAGATATGTCCGACGCAAGGGCCGGAGCAGCGCTTGATCTGGTATTGCAGGCAGGGGCGGGAGCGGGTTTCGAAGTTTGAGTCCGTGCAGTCGCGCAGAAGGAAGGCACGTTGCAGCTGGTTGAGCGTGCGGTTGACGGCCCCGGCCGAGGCGAAGGGGCCGTAATAGTCACCCTTCTCGCGCTTGGCGCCGCGGTGCTTCTTGATCTGCGGAAAGTCGTGGCTCTTGGTGACAAGGATGTTCGGGAATGACTTGTCGTCGCGCAGGAGCACGTTGAACTTGGGCTTGAGCTGCTTGATCAGGTTTTGTTCGAGCAGCAGCGCTTCGGTCTCGGTCTTGGTCGTCAGGAACATCATCGACGCGGTGTCGGAAATCATCCGGGCGATGCGGGGTGTGTGGCCGGTGGGTTTGGCGTAGGACGACACCCGCTTTTTCAGCGCACGCGCCTTGCCCACGTAGAGAACGCGGTTCTGCTCATCAAGCATCCGATAGACGCCGGGCGAATTGTCCAGCGTCTTGAGGTATGACTGGATACATCGATGTCCGGTAACTGGATCGGTTTTCTGAGGTAACGTCAGGTCAGATTTTTCAGCCATGCTCTCAATGTCGTGATTCCCGGCTTTCGCTGCAATGGCTTTACGACCCATGCAAGCAAAAACCTGTCCACTTTTCCTGTGGATAAACTTGGGGGAAAGATTTGTAGAGGGAGATTTTTTCCTTATTTTTCCGTGGGAGACACTATTTGCCTAATTTTTAGGCACTTATCTAACTATTTGATTTTAATAGTTAAAAAAGGTCATTTTTTACAAGTTACTGATATCATTAGGCTTTTGGTAACAAGTTTTTGACGAGTCAGTGACAAGTGGACAAGTCAAAACCCGGACTGCCGTCAAGGCCTATTCGACACCCAATACATCCGGGGTTTGCCAGCCCAAATGCTGGCCGCCATCCATACATAGAAGCTGTCCGGTAAGGGCAGGACTTCGCAGAATAAATTCGAGCGCGGCGGTCATATCCTCGGGGTTCGATCCTCGCTGCAGAATGGTTGCTGCACGCTGTTTAGCGAAGTGTTCATCCGACTGCCGACCGCCCACCAAGGTGGGGCCAGGGCCGATACCATTGACCCTGATCCGCGGCGCCAAGGACTGAGCGGCGGTCTGGGTGAAAGCCCAGAGGCCCATCTTGGCGATGGTATAGGTCATGAACTCTGGCGTCAGTTTTCGCACCCTTTGATCGATCATGTTGACCACACAGGCGCTGGCGACCGGCTCACCATGATGATCTGTGCCCACGTCAGGTGTTTGGGCGGCGAATGCCTGGGTCAGAAGGAACGGTGCCTGAAGGTTTGACACCATGTGGCGGTTCCAGCTCTCGCGGGTCGCTGTCTGCAAGGTGTCATATTCAAAGATGGAAGCATTGTTGATCAGGACCGTCAGGGGTTGACCCAAAGCCTCCGCCGCGCGCGGGACCAGAGCTTCGGCGGCATCGAGGTCCAGCAGGTCGGCCTGTAGCGCTTCGGCAGTGCAGCCCATGTTGCGCAGTTCGGTGACGGTTTGATCGGCGTCATCTGACGACGAGGCGTAATGCACGGCCACATCAAATCCGAGATTGCCCAGATGAAGTGCCATGGCCCTGCCAAGACGAGCGCCACCGCCTGTTACAAGTGCTGCCCCTGAAATCACGTCAAACCTCCAATGCGAGGATACCCACCAGATACGCAATATAGGCGCCGGACAGGAAAAATCCCCAACGATATCCAAGTCGCAGATTTCTATACACGATGGGCGCTAACAGCAACGAACATGCCAGCATGACCCAAAGATCGAATGTCAGAAATTCCTTTGGCACCGGGATTGGGCCGACAAGACTGGAGACGCCCATGATCGCCAAAAGGTTGAACATGTTGGAGCCGATGACATTGCCCAAGGCCACATCAGCCTCTCTCCGCAGGGCAGCCATGACCGTTGTCGCAAGCTCGGGAAGGGAGGTGCCAATGGCCACGAGGGTAAGGCCGATCACGGTTTCGGACACGCCAAATTCACGCGCGATCAGTGTGGCGTTCTCCACAAGAAGATGTGCGCCGATGGGCAATCCGATGAGACCCAGCGCAAGAAAGGCACCGATCTTCCAGCCAGGCATTTCGTTGTCGACACCTTCGATATCGTTTTCCTCATCAGCGCCGTCGCGGCGATGGGACAACGCTGCGCGGAAGGCATCGGACAGAACGAAGGCGAGACCGCCCAGCAAAACCAGCCCGTGCCACCAGGTCAGCGGGCCAAAAAAGCAGAGCCCGATAAACAGGACGGTCGATGCAATCATGATGTTGAACGTCTTGCGCGTATCGGTGCCGCTGGCGGGCAAGCCTGCGATCAGGGCGGGCACCCCCAGTACCAACAGGATATTGGCGGTGTTCGAGCCCACGACATTACCAATCGCAATGCCGGGTGCCCCTCCGAGAACGGATTTCACACCGATCAGAAGTTCAGGGGCGGATGTGCCGAAGGCCACGATTGTCAGTGAGACGATAAGTGCCGGAATGCCTAAGCGCAGTGCAAGATTGACGGCCCCCCGCACCAGCAAATCGCCGGCAAACAGAAGGATCACCAGACCAAGGGCCGCAAAGGCAAATTCGTTCATGTTTCTCTTTCACAGGCGCAAGGGCCTTTACCGATCTGAAAGCGACCACACTTTTTACACTTCGCTGGTTTTTTCACGCCCAGCGCTTTGCTGATCGTCGACATGCGCAACCGTCCGAACATGGCGAGCACGGCCATGACGATCAGAAAGAGGCTGACGATCTTGAGGATCATAGGCCGTACTGCGCCCAAAGCGCCCGTTCTTCGACCTGATTGAGTGTGTCAGAGAGGATCGTTGCGCCGAAGCGGGACAACAATCCGCGTTTCTGGCCGTACCGGGCAAACTTCACCTTTTCGCCGTAGCGGTCCTGCATGGTCGGGGTCAGATGGCCAATGGCATCGGCCAGACCGACATCAATGCCGTTTTGACCAACCCAGATTTCGCCCGTGAACAGGTCTTTATCATCCGACAGGCGCGCGCCGCGACGGGATTTCACGTGGTCGATGAAGTGGTCGTGAATTTGTTGTTGCAGAGCCTTGAGCCGCTTCACGTCGGCAGGGCGCTCGGGGCGGAACGGATCCAGCATGGATTTGTCTTTACCGGCAGTGTGGACACGACGTTCGATCCCCTGACGGGTCATCAGCTCATGAAAGCCAAAGCTGGCCGAGATCACACCGATGGAGCCAATCACAGATGAGGGATCGACGACGATATCATCGGCGGCGGCGGCCAGCCAATAGCCACCGGAGGCCGCAACATCCTCGACAAAGGCGGTGACGGGTACGTCGCATTCAGCGCTGAGCCTGCGGATGCGCGCGCCGATCAAGGACGATTGCACAGGTGAGCCGCCGGGCGAGTTGATCACCAGCGCCACAGCTTTGGGTTTGCCCTTGCGGAATGCCTTTTCAAGCACCGGGGCCAGGCCCTCATCGTTTAAGGTTTGACCTCTGCCGCCTGACGCGATGACGCCCTGCAGGCGAACCACGGACACCAGAGGGTCGGATTTGATAAAAGGGATGAAGCGTTTCATGGGGGGGATGTAGAGGCGGCGTGCATAAGGGACAAGGGGGCGGGCAACATTGCTTTGGGGTGTTGCACCAGCTTGCCGCGCTGTAGATGGCGGTTTTCAGGTCGTCGCAGGTGCAAGGGCGTCGCAAATTCTATTGACCCGGCTCTGCGGCAGGAGGATGCTCCGTGCCAAAGGTCATTGCGGGAGAGTGCCATGAAAGACTCAAACTTCTTCACCGAGAATAATGCGCGTCATATGTGGCATCCGATGGGGCATCCTGGCGCGATGCAGGAGCATCCGCCCCGTGTGATCGTGAAGGCGGAAGGGTCGTCCATCACTGATGCGACCGGCCATACTACCGTGGACGGCGTTGGCGGTTTGTGGTGTGTCAATGTGGGCTATTCCTGTCAGCCGATCAAAGATGCGATCGCCGAGCAGGTTCAGGTTCTGCCGTATTATTCGTCCTTTGCGGGCACCTCGAATGAGCCTGCGATCGAGCTGAGCTACGAGCTGCGCGAGATGTATGCGCCTGATGGCATGGGGCGTGCATTTTTCACCTCGGGTGGGTCTGATGCGGTAGAGACATCATTGCGGCTGGCCCGGCAATATCAACGCATCAAGGGTCACAGCACGCGGACGAAGTTTCTGTCACTGAAGAAGGGCTATCACGGGACGCATTTCGGCGGCGCTTCGGTGAATGGCAACAACCGGTTCCGGATCGGGTATGAGCCGCTGCTGCCGGGATGTTTCCACCTCCCCTCGCCCTACCCGTATCGCAACCCGTTCAACGAGAGCGATCCCGAGAAGCTGGCGCAGCTTTGTCTTGCGGCTGCGGCCGATGAGATCGCGTTTCAGGACCCGTCCACCATTGCGGCCTTTATCATGGAGCCCATTCAGGGGGCTGGCGGTGTGATCGTGCCGCATGAAAGCTTCATGCAGGGCATGCGGGAGCTTTGCACACAGCACGGCATTCTGATGATTGCCGATGAGGTGATCTGCGGCTTTGGGCGCACCGGCGATTGGTCAGGCTCCCGGCATTGGGGTGTGAAGCCCGATATGATGACGATGGCCAAGGGGATCACTTCTGGCTACTTCCCGTTCGGGGCATGCATGTTGTCAGAAGAGGTGGCCGAAGTTTTCGAGAAGTCAGATGCCGCCGAGGGCTCGATCTGGCATGGCTACACCTATTCAGCACACCCGGTGGGTGCCGCCGCCGCGCTGGCCTGTCTGCGTGAGACGCAGCGCCTCAAGATCAATGAAAATGCCGCACCTCGTGGCACACAGCTTTACGAGGGCATGCTGGGGCTCATGGAGAAGCACGATATCGTTGGCGATGTGCGCGGGGGGCACGGGCTGATGACAGGGGTGGAGCTCGTTACGGATCGGGCGGCCAAGACACCGGCGTCGCCGGAGATCATGGCGCAGGTTGCCAATGCGGCCTATGAGGCGGGCGGTATGGTGCGCGTCGGCGGCAATAATGTGATGATGTCTCCGCCACTGGTGATCACCGAGGCCGAAATCCAGACACTGATCAACGCAATGGATGCAGGGTTATCCGCCGTATGAACAATCCGTGCATCATCTGTGTCGCGATCACAGGGTCGGTGCCGCAGAAATCTGACAACCCGGCGGTGCCCATCACCGTCGAGGAGCAGGTTGAAAGCACCTATGCCTCGTTCGAGGCCGGCGCGTCGATTGCGCACTGCCATGTGCGAATGGATGATGGCACGCCGACATCCGACCCGGAACGTTTCGCACGTCTCAAGGAGGGGATCGAGGCCCATTGCCCGGGAATGATCGTGCAATTGTCCACGGGTGGGCGGTCAGGTGCGGGGTCCGAGCGGGGCGGCATGTTGCCATTGCGCCCTGATATGGCGTCCCTGTCGGTCGGCTCGAACAACTTCCCCACCCGGGTCTATGAAAACCCGCCCGATCTGGTGGCGTGGTTGGCTGCCGAGATGACCAAATATGAAGTCGTGCCGGAAATTGAGGCCTTTGATCTGTCCCATATTCACAGGGCCGTCGCGTTGCATCAAGACGGCGTTCTGCCCGGCAAGCTCTATGTGCAATTCGTCATGGGCGTTAAAAATGCGATGCCCGCCGACAAGGATGTGTTCGACTATTACGTAAAGACGATGGAGCGGCTCGCACCTGAGGCACAATGGTGTGCCGCCGGGGTTGGCCGACACCAGATCGAAGTGAACGAATGGGCGATTGCCGCTGGCGGCCATATGCGCACCGGGCTTGAGGACAACGTGCGCTGGGACAAATCCAGTCTGGCACCGTCGAATGCGGCATTGGTCAAACGCGCCACTGAAATCTGCGCTAAGTATGATCGACCTGTGGCCTCTACCACGCAGGCGCGTGAAATCCTGGGATTGCGCGCCGCCTGAAAAATTCTTGCCAGATGAAATTCTGCTGCTAGCGTAAACCCACCTAACCGGGCTGGGGTGTCTACCGGACGCGCCCGACGTTGGCGACAGGCTGACGCGTGAAATCCCCACATGAACCGGCTCTGCAAAGGGCTTTTATGTGACCGCCGGAGAGATCCGGCAAATAGGGAGGTGTGCGCCATGAAAGCAGGCGTCATCGGCTTGGGCGATATGGGCTCAGGCATTGCAAAAAATCTGATCAAAAATGGTTTTGAAGTGACCGGGCTCGATCTGCTCGATCATCGCAAGCAAGCGTTTCAGGACATGGGCGGGCACCTTGCAACGTCAGCCGCAGAGGTCGGCGCACAGGCTGAAGCGGTTTTCGTCATGGTAATGAAAGGGGCTGAGGCCAAGGAGGTCATCTTGGGGGACGGGCTTGTCTCGACCATGGCCAAGGGCGGCGCGGTGATCCTGTCTGCCACGGTGAAACCCAACGAAGCGCGCGAAATCGGGGAGGCGATGGAGGGGTCAGGTCTGCATCTGATCGACACGCCGGTCTCGGGTGGGTTTCCCGGCGCACAGAGCGGAACACTCACGATGATGGCTGCGGCGCCGGATGACGTTCTGGACAAGTTCGCGCCGGTGATGGAGGCGGTGAGTGCCAATATTCACCGCGTTGGCACCCGGCCCGGCGACGGACAGACGGTGAAGGCCTGCCTGCAATCGCTGATCGGGGCGCAGTTCTCGGCCACTTTCGAGGCCGCGGCCCTGGCCGCCAAAGCGGGTGTGCCGGGACAGGTGATCTTGGATGTGTTCTCCACCTCCTCCGCTGGCTGCGGGGTGGTGAATAACGCTTTGGAGAAGATCATCGACCGTCAGTTCGAGGGCACCGGCAGTCACATCAACACGATGCATAAAGATCTGACGATCTCCATGGGATTGGGGGAGGAACTGGGTGTGCCGCTTCACACCGCAGGCGCCGCGATGCAGATTTTTCACGCCGGGCGGACCAAGTACCCAGATGGCGACAATTGGGTCTGTACACGCGTGATCGAGGAGATCGTGGGTGCGGAGTTGCATCGCAAGGCAGCAAAGTCATGAAGCTGGGTGTTATTTGCGACGGGATCAGCCGCGATCTGACACATGCTGTCGATGTGATGGACGAGTTCGATCTGACCTATGCGGAACTGCAATTCGTGGGCGACACAGAGGTGGGCGATCATTCGGCCGCAGAGGTTCGGGAGATCGATGCGCTGCTGCGGGATCGAGGCAAGCCAGTGTCGTGTCTGAGCCGTCATGTATTCGCCGGTACGACGTCTGCCAATCGGCCGGGGGATGAGCTGCACACCAAGCATATGGACGCGCTCAAGCGGGTGATCGAGATGGCGCATGTCGTTGGATCGCCGTTGGTGAGGATCATGACCCAGAAGAAGGAGATGATCCTGTGGGGCAAGAATGGCGCAGAGAAGTGGAACGTGGCGCATGGCGCGTGGGACACGATGGCACCGATGATCGCACCTGCGGTCGAACTGGCACGGGCCGAGGGCGTGACACTGGTGGTGGAGACCGGAAACGGGACCATGGTCAATTCCAACTATACCGCACGGAAGCTGATTGATGAACTGGATGCCAAGGATGCGCTGAAGGTTCTGTGGGATCCGGCCAACAATTGCTGGGCGCATGAGCGTGCTTATCCGGATGGCTACGCAGAGGTGCGTGGCGGGTATCTGGGCCATGTCCATATCAAGGATGTTCTGGTGGACACGCCAAGGGCGACACTGGAAGTGCGCGAGATGGGTAAAGGTCAGTTGGCCGATCAGTTCCAGCCGATGGCGGATGCGCTACGGGCGGATGGTTATGACGGGGTGATCTCGTTTGAAAGTGTCTATCACCCGGGAAATGGCAGTTTCGAAGACGGGTTCCGTCGCTGCATTGATCAGTTCAAAGCTCATTTCGCCTGATCTCTAAGTCTTGAACCGTGCGCCTGTCGGGATGATCGGCGCGCGGTCATTGGTTTCGGCGATGCCGAAGCCTGCGATACGTTTGTAGGCTTGCGCGTGATTGGCCAGTTCCTCCTGTGCAATCACGTCTTCAATGCGGTCGAACTGACCAGCACAGCGATCTTCCACGACATCAAGAATAGCGAGCGGTCCTGCGCCACGGTTAGCGAAAATGAATTTCTCGGCGGCGGGACGCATCTCGGCCTCATAAGCATGCAGGGCCTCAGAGGTCAGCCCGTGATCAAGGCAAGCGGTAACGAGCTTGCGGGCATCCATGATGCCAGCGCCTGCGCCATTTGAGCCAACGGGATAGGTGGCATGGGCCGCATCCCCAATCAGTGTCACGTGCCCGTCGGTCCAGCATTCCAGCGGGTCACGGTCCACCATCGGGTATTCGAAAACCTGATGGGCGCCACGGATCAACTCGGGCACGTCCAGCCACTCAAAGTCGAACCCTTCAAATGCGGGCAAGAAGGCCTCCAACGGGGCTGTTCGGCTGTAATCTTCTTTGTTGAAGCCGTCTTTAGGGTCGAAATTCAGCTCTGCTATCCAGTTGATCGTCGCCTTTCCGGTCTTCGGATCCGGCGCAGAGATCGGGTAGGAAATGAAGCGCAGACCGTCATGGCCAATCAATACCATTGAAGCGCCTGACAGAAAGGGCGTGGCCTGCGTGGTGGCCCGCCAAAGCACGGCGCCGTTCCAGATCGGGTCGCCTTCCTGCGGGTTCATCTGGTGGCGGATCGCGGAATGAATCCCGTCGGCACCAACAACCAGACTTCCGGTTTCGCTGGTGGCCTGCCCTTCGGAGGTGGTGAGATGAAGCTCTGCGCCGTCCTTTGTCTGACGGAACCCGGTCACACGATGGCCGGTTCGGACGACCTCGGGTCCAGCGCGTGCGATAAGCTCGTCCAGAAGCATCATGTGCAGATGACCGCGATGCACCGAGTATTGCGGCCAATCGTAGCCCGCAGCGATGCCGCGTGGCTCGGTCCAGACCTCCAACCCGCATTTGGAGTAGAGCCCGTAGTCACGGGTGCGTACCCCGATGCGGTCCAGAGCGCCCTCCAGCCCCAGATCATAGAGTTCGCGCACGGCATTGGGTTGCAGATTGATACCAACGCCCAAGGGCCGCAACTGCGCGCTAGCCTCGAAGACTCTGAAGGGAATGCCAACTTGATGGCAACTGAGCGCAAGGGTCAGCCCCGCAATCCCACCCCCTGCGATAAGGACGGTCATTTGGGGAAAGCCAGGGCTTTGTTCAGATCAACGTGCATCCTGCATGGCCTTGTGTTTTTGCACCGCCAATACCGAGAGCGCGAGATCGCCCAAGGCGTGACCGCGGAAAACGAAGGCCGTGCGGTCCTGATCGTGCGTACGCCCCGTCGCCTTCCCCAGAACGAGGCCGGACAGATCGCCATGGATATGCGCCGGATCGCAAAGCTTGTTCGGCAAAGCCGCTTCCTGCACAAGATCGTCGACAATGACGCGATCAAGGCTGCCGAAACTCTCGCGTTGCCAAGGTGCGGCCAGATCGACCACCGCGGCAAAGGCACCGGGCTTCATGCCGGAAGCGTCCAGAAACGGCGCCGCCCCGCCGGTGTGGGTAACCGTGGTGACAAGAATATCGACGCTCGATGCCACCTCCTGCCCCGTCTTGCAGGCTTTGGAGCTTAGGCCCAATTGGGCAGCACGTGCGGCAAGGCGATCCTGATTGGCCTGCCCCCGGCCAAAGTAGAGCAGTTCTTCCAACGGAAAAAGCTGATGGAAGGCGTCCAGATGGCTGTGCGCCTGCACGCCGCATCCGACAAAGCCTATGGTTTTGGCTTGCGGGTTGGCCATGTATTTCGCCGCGGTCGCGCTGAGACCTGCGGTTCGAACGGCTGTGATCCAGTTGCCGTCAAGAATGGCTGCGGGCAGCCCCGTATCGCTGTCGAGCATCGTCACCAGACCGTTGATCTGCGGTAAACCTTTTGCCGAATTCTCCGGATTGAGCACGACGGTTTTGACGGCCAGCAAAGACGGATGATCTTGTGCGGCGAGCGCAGCCATCATGTAACGTTGGTCGTCGGGCGGGATCACCACGGCTTTCGGTGCGCTCCATACATGCCCGTCTGCACTGCCTTTGATCACAGCTTCGATCGCCGCAATCTGATCTGCCGTTGTAATGCCAAGCGCATCAAGGTCCTCGGAAGACAGGTAAGGGATTTCCATGAGTATGTCCTAATTCCGCAATGGCGTGAGGGTGTGCCAGCCCAGGGCGGTGGTCAAGCTTGTTTGGCTGACGCTGAATGCAGAAAGACCCCGGCCTTGCGGTCCGGGGTCTTTCTGAAATTTGGTTGCGGGAGTAGGATTTGAACCTACGACCTTCAGGTTATGAGCCTGACGAGCTACCAGACTGCTCCATCCCGCGCCAATCTGTGAGACTTGTATCTACGCTTGGGATTTTGAGTCTTCAAGGGCTATTCGGGACTGTTTGTTACATTTTTTTGACGCGTTCCGCGATCATCGAAACCATCTCGAACATTATGGCTGCGGCCACCATGGCCGTGATCTGGTTCGGGCTGTCTTTTGTCGGCATCAGACACACCACATCACCGCCGACGATGTTCAGGCCACGCGCAGCGTGCAACAGCTCCGTCGCTTCATCCATTGAGAAACCTGTCACACCGGGCTCGATATTCGACACAGCGGGGGCCACGCTGGGATCGAGGCAATCAAGATCGAAGGTTATGTAAACCGGGCGATCTGCGAGCACGTCCTTGACCTGCTCGATCACGTCCAGAGCGCCGCGCTTGCGGTACTCTTTCATTGTCACGACGTTGTAGCCGTAATCGTAGCTTGGTTGCAGCCAGTCCAGTGTTCTCGGGTGCCCGCGCAGCCCGATTTGCATGGAGGTTTTGGGATCGACCTGACCTTGATCGGCAAGGTAGGCGCCCCAATGCGCAGCAGATTTTTCTGCACCCAGAAAATGATCAACTTTTGTGAAGACATCCGTATGAGCGTCGAGATGCAGCAGCGAGACTGGCTGCCCGTTGGTCAAAGCGCTGCTGCCGACAGCTTGCAGGATGCCGCCGGTGATCGAGTGATCGCCACCAATCGAAACCGGGCGCGCACCCGATCGCACAACCTTTTCATAGAAGTCGGTGATCTGCTGGATGCAATGTTCGTTGTCATTGGCCCGGGGAAACGGGACATCACCGATATCAGAGATGTTGATGTCCCATGGGTTGATCCCGAACTCCCCATGCACGCGGCGCTGCAATGCCGAGACGTTGCGTACCGCGCGCGGGCCAAGATGCTGGTCGCGTTCGGTCGTGCCATTGCCGGTAGAGTGCGGCACCCCGGCCAGCACGATATCCTGTGCATCTAAAGGCTCGTGAGGGGTACGAAATAGCGTGGGGATGCCCCACCAGTAGAGGTTCTCCATCATGCTGGTGTCGTGTTCTTCGGCCATATCGCACCTTCCTTCGTGATCGACGCGAATGTTGGCGCAAACTCCTGTCATCGGCAACGAAATTGCCTGAAGCGACTTGGTTGAAGACTTGTGGTAGTATGAGAGGACACATCTGATAGAGGGGCTATGGCTGATACGATCACCCTGCTTGTTGGCACCACCAAGGGTCTGTTTCTGCTGGAAAGTGATGCTGGGCGGCAAAACTGGCAGCCACGCGGGCCGTATTGCGATCTGTGGTCCATTAATCATGCGATTGGCGATCCGGAGACCGGAACCCTTTGGGCCGCTGGCGGCGATGGCTGGAGCGGCGCAGGCGTCTGGACGTCCGGCGATGGTGGCGACAGTTGGAGCCTTGCGAAACTGGCCAATGGTGATGCCGACAAATGGATGGCTGCGGAGCCGGAGGTTGCAGAGCAGCTTGGCATGACCCCTGCCCCGCCTGCGCCTTTCACGGATGAAATCGAAGCCTTGTGGTCTTTGGGACTGTCAGGCGGCTTGCTTTATGCCGGGGCCAAGCCCGCGACACTTTTTGTCTCAAAAGATGGCGGGGTGAATTGGTCAAAGCTTGATGGGCTGAACAGACATCCATCGGCCGAGGATTGGCAGCCTGGCGCAGTAGGGCTGACCCTGCACACGATTGTGCCGCATCCGGAGAAACTCGAGACGCTGTGGATTGGTATTTCGGCGGCGGGGGTCTTTATGACCGAAGATGGTGGAGAAAGCTGGGACCGGATGAACAGGCGCAGCAATGACAGTGTGCAGGCGCCGTCATCGCACCCTGCGGCTGGCGTGGATGGAGAAACGGGGCTGTGCGTGCATAACATGGTGCGGGCCAAAGGCGACGGAGGCGATCTGCTTTATCAGCAGAACCATCACGGCGTGTTTCGCAGTGCGGATGGGGGACGCAGCTGGCACGAGATCACCAACGGTTTGCCCTCGACCTTCGGCTTTCCGATTGCCGTGCATCACAGCGATCCCAAAACCATCTGGACGCTGCCGCTCAATGGTGACGCTCAGGGGCGCTTTCCGCCCGATGCCTCTGCGGCTGTTTATCGATCTCGCGATGGTGGCGATAGCTGGGATGCGATGCGCGCAGGACTTCCGCAGGATCATTGTTATTTCACGGTTTTGCGTCAGGCGATGGCCTCGGATTTTCGTGACCCGGGCGGCGTCTATTTCGGGACGAATACCGGGTCAGTTTTTGCAACCCGTGATGAAGGCGACAGCTGGTCGGAAATTGCCCGACATTTGCCGACAGTCTTGTGCGTCGAGGTTCTGGAACGCGCCTGATGTGATTTTCTCTGGGCTGCCGGTCACCGTCAAAATTTTGACCCGTTTACCTGATCAATCCTGTTTTCAAAGTCACACTGATTTAGATACGGGACCGGATCATTATCATGAAATTGCATATTATCGTTTTGTCGGCGGCCTGTGCGTTGGCGGCTTCCGGGGCGACAGCTCAGGACAAGAAGTTCATCGGATATACGATCAAGACCAAGACGCAGGTGGTCGACGGAACCATGCTGGTGAATGGCTACTCCCCGACTGAAATCATGCGCTTCGTGCGCGAAGACTGTGCCAGCGGGCAGGTTGGTGCGTTGAAATATGTTGGCAAGCCAAAGACGCGGCGCGGATATGCCTTCCAAAAGTTCCGCACCTCTTGCGCGGGCGGGCCAAGCCCGCGGATCGGTCGGACCTCGGCTGTGACGGTTGAAGTCGAGCGCATGCCTGATGGCCGAAACATGACGGAATACACCTATTCCGATGGCGGCAAGCTGTCCTATTCCCGCTATATCCGCTGACCTGCTGATCAAACTTGTCTGCCTGTGCTATGATGAGGAAGCGTGATGCGCATCCCTTTGAGGAAGGTGACATGTATCTTGCAGGGTTCATCATTCCGGTGCCGGAGCAAAATCTTGCCGCCTACAAGACATGGTCGGAACGGTCTTCGCAGCTTCTGACGGAATATGGATGTCTGCACGTCATGGAGACTTGGGAGGATTATGTTCCCGATGGACAACACACCGACTTCAGACGCGCAGTAAACGCGCAACCCGATGAGAAGATTGTATTTTCCTGGCAGGTCTGGCCGGACAAGGCGGCGCTAGAGGCCGCTGAACGAGCAATGTCGGAAGATCCGCGCTTTGATCCGCCGGGTGGGCCGCCCTTTGATCAGAAGAGGTTGATCATGGGGTGCTTCACGCCGCTCTCCGACGTCACAGCAGTTTGAGATCGCACCGCTTCGATCCCCTTCATCTGTATCGCACTCGCTAGTCTGAGACCCTGTCGAGGAAGTTGTCCAGATTACGCTGAATATTCTCTTGGGTTGACTGTGGGACCCGCGCGCTCGGTGATCGGCTGCTCTTTGGAAGCGGACCTACTGATATGGTGAGAGCATGTTTGCTGTTCTTCGCATTGCTTGGCGTGAAAGACAGCTTGCGCGACAAGCCATCAGTATTCGACCTGCTGAGAGATGGGCTCGCCTTCAGGTCATTCTTGATCTCGAATTCAACCTGATAGTTTACGACGGAAATCTCACCGTTGCTCAACCGTTCGAGCTGTCCCATTTGAGACGCCCATTCGATAACACCAAGCCCCGAACCGATCCGCGTCACTGAATGGTCTCCAAATTTCTTTGGAGAGCACAGCTCCTCGCTATTTGCGTTAAACACAGCGTTGAAGTCGAAAATTCGCGTCGAGGTGCGGGACGCCGACGTGCTTGTGCCGATAGCAATTTGTGCCAATCCCGCCGGGATCGTCAGATCAAGGGCTGCCGGCTGGCTCTCAATACGTTTGGCCGTCAGTTCGAAATTTGCGGTAACCGCTTTGTCCTTGAAGAAATCCGAACCGGGTCGCGTGCCACCAGCCTCGATATTCCCCTTGAGCGATTCAACGATTTCGCACTCGAAAGAATACAGAATGTCCGAGGCATAGACGAAATCCTGTTCGACTTCTGGCAAAGTGAAATTCTTGAAAGTGCTGCAACCGCTCAGAACGAGGGCTGTGGCAAGCCCTGCTACAATCGTTCTCATCAACCCCCCCGAACCAAGAAACCAGTGACCATAATTCTTGTTCAAAACCGGAGGGTAGTATCCTCAAGATTGCTCAAAAGTCAAAATCGGAGTGGTCATAAACGAAAAAACCGCCCCGGAGGGCGGCGTTTTTTTCGGTCGAGATCGTCAGAGAGATACGTCTTGAGTGTTCCTTATTAGGTTTGGCGGTGACCTACTCTCCCACGTCTTAAGACGCAGTACCATCGGCGCGACGGTGCTTAACGGCCGAGTTCGGGATGGGATCGGGTGTTTCACTCGCGCTATGACCACCAAACCAAATAAAGAACACTAACATCACCAAGTCAGGTGCGTGTTTGTTGGTGTAGTATGCTCTTGATATATCTAGCAGAAATCTTGCTTCTACTGGATCAAATCAAGCCTATCGGACAATTAGTACCGGTCAACTGAACGCATTGCTGCGCTTACATCTCCGGCCTATCGACGAGGTGGTCTACCTCGGTCCTCAGGGATACCTTGTTTTGAGGGGGGCTTCCCGCTTAGATGCCTTCAGCGGTTATCCTTTCCGATCATAGCTACCCAGCACTGCCATTGGCATGACAACTGGTCCACCAGTGGATCGTTCACCCCGGTCCTCTCGTACTAGGGGCAACTCCTCTCAAGTATCCTACACCCACGGCAGATAGGGACCGAACTGTCTCACGACGTTCTAAACCCAGCTCACGTACCTCTTTAAACGGCGAACAGCCGTACCCTTGGGACCTGCTCCAGCCCCAGGATGAGATGAGCCGACATCGAGGTGCCAAACGGTGCCGTCGATATGGACTCTTGGGCACCATCAGCCTGTTATCCCCGGCGTACCTTTTATCCGTTGAGCGATGGCCCTTCCACTCGGGACCACCGGATCACTATGGCCGTCTTTCGACTCTGCTCGACTTGTCAGTCTCGCAGTCAGGCTGGCTTCTGCCATTGCACTCAACGAGCGATTTCCGACCGCTCTGAGCCAACCTTCGCGCGCCTCCGTTACTGTTTGGGAGGCGACCGCCCCAGTCAAACTACCCGCCACACAGGGTCCCGGATCCAGATAATGGACCGC